>NZ_FMVT01000014.1 GCF_900102505.1 Paracoccus tibetensis
GCATCTCCCGACTACCTGACGTGGAAGGCGACAAGCCGAAGCGGTCGAAGTTCAAGCGCTACCCCATCGGCTTCTTCCACATCGACATCGCCGAGGTGCAGACTGCTGAAGGCAAGCTTTACCTGTTCGTCGGCATCGACCGCACGAGCAAGTTTGCCGTGACCCAACTCGTCGACAAGGCGGACAGGAAGACAGCTTGGGAGTTCCTGCAGCACATGCTCGAGGTCGTGCCGTATCAGGTTCACACCATTCTCACAGACAACGGCATTCAGTTCGCCGAGCAGCCACGGAACCGGAACACCGCCTATTCCCGGCCCATGCGTTTCGACATGATCTGCGAGGCCAACGGCATTGAACATCGCCTTACGAAACCCAACCACCCTTGGACGAATGGCCAAGTCGAGCGAATGAACCGCACGATCAAGGACGCGACGGTCAAGCGCTTCCATTACGATGACCACAACCAGCTCCGCACCCACCTGGCGGACTTCATGGCGGCCTACAACTTCGCACGCAGGCTCAAGACCCTCGGGGGCCTCACGCCCTACGAATACATCTGCAAAATCTGGACATCCGAGCCAGACAGATTCATCCTAAACCCGATCCACCAGATGCCGGGACTGAACACCTAGGCCGTTTCAGAACTGACTCTGCGGCATCCCGTCCTTTGGCCGGGACCGCGCTCTAGGCTCCGGCCGGCTGGCGCCGACCTACGCCCCGAGCCTGTCCCCCTGCCCCTCCTTTGCGCCTGATCCTGCCCGCTTGTCTCGTTCCGAGCCTGCCCGCGCAGGGCCGCAATAGTCGGTTCAGGGGGCCAGTCTCGGCCCTGCGGGTGACATGGGGTGACAACGGTTCTTCGCCCAGCCTTCATAGGACGGTGCATATGGACCTGTCGCAATGGAGGGCAGAATGGACCAGCAGACGCCTGTTACAACCTATGTCGGCCTCGATATCTCACTGGCGGAGACGCATGTCTGCATCGTGGATCAGGATGGAAAGCGCCTTTTCCAAGGTGCTGTTCCATCTGATCCCGATGCGTTAACCAGCATCATCCATGAGAAAGCCCCGGACTGCGCGCGGATCGGTATGGAAACCGGTGCGACGACCCCATGGCTGTGGCGCGCGCTCCGCGCACGTGGATTGCCGGTGATCTGCATGGACGCGCGGCACGCAAAGCGCGCGCTGTCTATGCGCAAGAACAAGACCGACAAGAATGACGCGCAGGGTCTAGCCGAGCTCATGCGGATCGGCTGGTTCAAGGAAGCCAATGTCCGTAGCCCGCAGACGCAATATGTCCGGTCACTATTGTCCGCCCGTTATCAGCTGCGCCTGTCCCGCAAGGACATGCTCAACCAGATGCGGGGTGTCGTGAAGTCCTTCGGCCTCTTCACGGGCAGCACTGCGACCCGCAGGTTTCCAGCCATCGTGCGCGAGATCATACAAGACAACCCGCAGTTCGGTCCCCTGCTGACGCCCCTTCTGGCGGTGCATGACGCTCTGGCCGCCCAGATTGAGGCATATGAGGACGAGCTGAAGAATATCGCCGCCTGCGATCCGGATGCCAAACGCATTATGACCGTTCCAGGCATCGGCTATCTCGTCGCCCTGACCTTCATGACGGCCGTGGATGATCCGACGCGGTTTTCCTCATCCAACAAGCTTGGGCCCTATCTCGGACTGTCCCCAAGGGTGCGGCAATCCGGGGAGGCCAGCTGGTCGGCAGGCATAGGACATGCCCCGGACCGGATGATGCGATCCTATTTGTATCAGGCGGCGACCGTGGTTCTGACCAAGACCGCCAGCTGGTCGGCGCTGAAGGCGTGGGGCATGCGCCTCTACAAGCGCAGCGGGTTCAAGCGCGCGGCGGTCGCGGTCGCAAGGAAGCTCGCGATCATCATGCACGCCATCTGGGTTGGCGGCACGGAATTCGAATACGGCCAGCAGGGAAAGGCGGCATGACCTAGCCCCTTCCCTTCTGGCCCCGCATCATCCGCCTCGGCGGATAGTCCCTGCCGGGACGTTGGGACGCCAACCTCGTAGCGATCGTTGTGACCCGATCACGCGGAGTGACAATGAGGCGGCTCCCTACCGAAGCCCATTCTGCGGCGGCAGTTGCCGACCTCGTAAGGAACCATGTGTCCGGCGGTGATCATTCTGCAGCATCTTACGCAGCGATGCGTGGGCCGGTCAGATACGCGCATTTGGGTAATTTGAGCCCATAGCCGCCTTCCAACTACACGCCGCAGTGCTTATGCAGCATCATGCACCGGCGCCTATAGCGGTCATTCGGAAAGACTAGATGATCTGCCGCTTCGAGACTGGAGTGATGGTTCAGCCGGGGCTGCCAGACTGGTAGCATATGATGTATGCGCCACCGCAGGAGCAAGCGTCTCCAGAGCTTGATAGTGTGACAAGAACACCTCACCCGTAAGGTGATGCAGGAAGTCGCTGCGCTTCAAGCGGTCCATGACGGGACCCTTGACCTCGGACAGGTGCAGGCGAATACCCGCGTCCTCCAGACGATGCATGACCAGTTCCAGACTTTCGAGCGCACTCGCGTCGATGCTGTTGACGGCCGCGCAGTTCAGCACGACGTGGTGCAGTGCAGGACGGGCTGCGACCTCCTGCTGGATGACATTCTCGGTGGCGCGGGCATTGGCGAAAAACAGGCTTTCGTCGATGCGCAGCCCGAGGATCTCCGGCGTGCAGACCACATCGTGTCGCAGGACATTGCGGAAATGCTGCGTACCGGGCACCTGTCCGATCACCGCGACATGCGGGCTCGACGTCGCCCAGAGGTGCAGCAGGACTGAGACGGCGACCCCGGCAACGATCCCCGTCTCGACGCCGCCGCCCAGAGTCACCAGCAGCGTGGTGGCCAGGGCTGCAAAATCTGCACGCGAATATCTCCAGGTCCGGGACAAGGCACCGAAGTCCGCCAGGCTCAGGACCGCTACGATTATGGTGGCCGCCAGAACCGCGATCGGCAGGTGAAACAGCAGCGGCGTCAGGAACAGCGAGGCCAAGGCAATGCCGATGGCCGTGAAGGCGCCCGCCGCCGGGGTCTGGGCACCGGCGTCGAAATTGACGACTGATCGCGCAAAGCCGCCCGTGACCGGATAGCCGGAAGAGAAGGCCGCGGCGAGGCTGGCCATGCCGAGACCGATCAGTTCCTGATCCGGGCTGATGGACTGGCGTCGCTTCGCGGCCAGGGTCTGCGCCACCGACACCGACTCCACAAAGCCGATCAGGGCGATCAGCATGGCGGCCGGTAAAAGGGTGGTCCAGAGCGACAGGTCTAGAGCCGGCAGTGACAGGGGGGGCAAGCCCCGGGGTACGTCCCCAACCACGGCCACGCCCTTTGCGTCGAGACCCAGCCCCACGACGACCAGGATCGAGGCGATGACGACCATCACCGGACCTGTTCGGGACAGAAGGACCGCGATCCCGTCCGGGACATTCAGGGCCAAGAGCGTTGGCTTGAGAGACTTGCGCGACCAGAAGAGGAACGCGGTCGCTGTTGTCCCGATCGCCAGCGTCGGCAGATGCATGTCAGCCAGGTTCTCGATCAGGGAGGGTATCATCTCGAACATGGTATGCCCGTGGGCCTGCGTGCCAAGAATGTGCTTCAGCTGACCAGTCGCGATCAGCAGGCTGGATGCGGTGATGAAACCGGAGATGACGGGGTGAGACAGCAGGTTCGCGACAAAGCCGAGGCGGAAGATCCCCATCGCCAGCAGGATCAGTCCCGACAGAAGCGCCAGCGCCAGCGCGGCCGCGATATATTCCGGGCTGCCGGGTGAAGCGACGCTGCTGGCGGCCGCGGCGGTCAGAAGCGAGACGACCGCCACAGGACCCACCGACAGGGTGCGGCTGCTGCCGAAAAGGGCGTAAACGACGAGCGGCAGGATCGAGGCATAAAGCCCGATGACCGGCGGTAGCCCGGCGATCATGGCATAGGCCAAGGACTGAGGGATCAGCATGATCGTGACAATCACCGCTGCCATCCCGTCGCTGAGGAAGGCGTGCCGATCATAGGCACGCCCCCAGTCCAGGATGGGCAGGTAACGCCTCAGCCTTGCCATGCCTCAGCCCTCGACGGGAAGGCCGTTTGCCTTCCAGGCGGACAACCCACCTTCGATGAGGTCGGCCTCATACCCCATGACGCGCAGCGTATCTGCGGCCAGCGCCGCACGGCCGCCAGAGGCGCAAAGGACATGCACCCGTCCCGTGCCGCGCATACCGATCAATTGCGCCACTGCGGTCGCGGCAGTAGCATCGGCGCGTGTTTCCAGAATGCCGCGCGGCACATGCAGCGCGCCCGGCACGTGCCCGTCCGTTTCCAGTTCCGCCGATTCGCGCACGTCGAGAACAAGATCGCCCTCTTCGGCTGCCCGTGCGGCATCAGCGGGCGAGACCGCCGTCACGCGGCTGCGGGCGTCCTCGACAAGCTGTTTCATGGTCATGGTCATGCTCAGTCTCCTCAGAAGCGGTTGACTGGGATCTTCAGGTAGTTGTTGCCATCTTCTTCGGCCGCAGGCAGGTGCCCGCCGCGCAGATTGATCTGCAACGCGGCCAGGATCCGGTCGGGCAGCGCCAAGGTCGCGTCCCGCTCGTTGCGCAGCTTAATCCAGTCTTCGCGCCGGGTGCCGTCCTTGACGTGACGGTTTTCGGCACGATGCTCGGCCACAGTGGCTTCCCATTCCGGCTCGTCACGCTCGTCGGTGCCGTAGTCGTGGCCCACAAAGAGGCGTGTCTCGCCTGGCAGAGTCAGGATCTCCTGGATCGAGTCCCACAGCTCCTCGGTGGTGCCGCCGGGGAAATCGGCGCGCGAGGTGCCGACATCGGGCTGCATCAGCGTGTCGTGGGTGAAGGCGGCGTCACCGCAGACATAGGTGATCGAGCCGAGCGTGTGCCCCGGCGATAGCATCACCCGGACGTCCAGATCGCCGATCCGGAAGGTCTCGCCGTCGGCAAAGAGCCGATCGAAGTCGCGAGCCGGATCGAAGGCATCAGGAAGGTTGTAAAGACCCGCCCAAATGCTTGCGATATCCGGGGCCTTCTCACCAATGGCGGTGGGCGCGCCGATGCGCTCCTTCAGAAGCGCAGAAGCCATGACGTGATCGGCGTGGGGATGCGTGTCCAGAATCCATTCGACGCTCAAGCCGTTCTGCTGCACCAGGTTCAGGACCTGCTCCATGCTGCCCGTCGAGAAACGATAGTTCTTCGGGTCCAGGTTCCAGACAACATCGATCAGCGCCGCCTTCTTCGTGGCCGGGTCCGCGCAGATATACTGGATCGATCCGGTATCTGGCTCGTAGATGCCCCAGACATCGGGGCTGCTTGGCCCCCGCGACGGCGAGTGGCGCACGACCGGCTGCTGGAGTTTTGAGTTGCTCATGTTGCTGCTCCTTTTGCTTGAAGAAGTCCCAAGCCCTTGATCCTGGCGCCGGCCCACAGGCCAACCAGCATGGCCGGCAGAAAGATCAACGTCCCGGGCGCCATCAGGGGAAGTGCGGTCCAAGCCGGGCCGGGGCAGAAGCCGCCGATCCCCCAGCCAATCCCGAAAAGCGCAGCCCCGGTGACCAGCGGCCTGTCAATGCTGCGGCTCTTGGGAATGTCGAAGGTCTGGTCAAGGACCGGCGCCTGACGCCGCCAGACGAGGCTATAGCCGATGAACGCCGTGACGGTGGCCCCGCCCATCACGAAGGCCAGGCTCGGGTCCCAGCTGCCTGCCAGATCGAGGAAGTTCAGCACCTTGGCCGGGTTGGCCATGCCCGAGATCACCAGCCCCAGCCCAAAGACGAGCCCGCTGAGAAAACCCCACAGAATGCGCATCACAATCCTCCCAGGACGTGGCGAATAAGGAAGACGGTAACAAAGCCCGCCGTCATGAAGGTCGCGACGGCGACCAGTGAGCGCCCTGACAGGCGCGCCAGGCCGCAGACACCGTGGCCCGAGGTGCAGCCAGAGCCGAGAGCAGTGCCCGTGCCGACCAGAAGCCCGGCAATGGCCATAGCGAACAGGTTCTGCGGGACCGTCTGCGTGACGGCTCCGCCCACCGCCATGATGACCAATGGTGCCGCCAGCAGTCCCAGCAGGAACGCCCACCGCCAGTCCCTATCCCGGGGAGCGGCACTGATCGGCACGACCCCGCCCACAGCGCCCTGCGTGATGCCCGCGATCCCGGCGATGCGGCCGAAGAGCCCCATGACCATCACGGCGCTCAACCCGATCAACACGCCGCCGCCAAGGGAAGCCAATGGCGTGAATGTGGTCTCGATTTCCATCTCCATTGCGGCTCTCCATCCTGTTGGCGACACTTGCCTCGCCGCCCTTGCAGCGCTATATATTAACTGATACTAAATCAGTCAAGGCTAATATAATGGAACTGGACGATCAGGCTTCGCAGGTTCTGCAAGAGCGGGCGGACTACGTTGCCGGACGGCTGGCACTGGTCGCCAATGCCAAGCGCCTCTTGATCCTGTGTGAACTGGCCAAGGGTGAGCGCTCGGTCGGCGCGCTCCAGCAGGCGGTGGGCTTGAGCCAGTCGGCCCTGAGCCAACATCTGGCCAAGCTGCGCGAGGCGGGCATGGTGGACACGCGCCGCGAAAGCCAGACGATCCACTATCGGATCAGCGATCCGGATCTCGAGGTGCTGATGGCAGCCCTTTACGAGGCCTTCTGCAAGGACATCTGACGCGGCGGCGTGTCCCGTTTTGCCTGTCCGCCATTCAGATGATCCGGACCTGTGTGCCGACGGGACACATCCCGAACAGCTCCTCGATCTTCTCGTTGTATAGTCCGATGCAGCCATCGGACGACAGCCGCCCGATCTTCCGCGTGTCATGGGTGCCGTGGATCAAGTAGGCTGGCCAGGACAGATACATCGCATGGGTGCCCAGGGGATTGTCCGGCCCGGGGCCCATCGGGCGGTAATGCGGGAAGCGCTCCATCATCGAGGCGGTGGGCGTCCAGCTGGGACCCTTTTTCTTGCGCACGATTTCGGTATAGCCGCGCTTTGTCAGTTCATCCGAAATGGGCACTGAGGTGGGATAGGTCCGGTAGATCTCTCCATCCCCCGACCAGAAATGCAATGCCCGTGAACCGGTATCGGCGACAATGGCACCGAGCCCCAGTTCGTCGAAATGATCCTGCCAACGCTGCATGGTGAAACTGCTGATGTTTCTATCCGGCCCGGATTGCGCCCGCGCCACGACCGGTGCGGCCAGGCCGCCAACTGCGATCAGTCCCATCAGTCGACGGCGTGAAACCTTACTCATCTTCTGCTCCTTCTTAGTTGTGAGAAATCGGGTTCAGGCGCCGGTGCGCGCTGCGGCGATGGCCGCTCGCAGGCGGCCCCGGTCCAGCGCACCAGCGTGAATTGTGCGGCCGATAATGAAGGCCGGGGTACCCTGCAGACCAAGGGCGGCCGCCTGCCGGGCATTGCGGCCCATCAGCCCGTCCCACCGTTGCCGATCCTGTTGATAGCTTTCCAGCATCCTGTCAGGATCATGGCCGGCTGCGGCCAAGATCGTCCGCACGTCTTCCTCAGTCAGGCGTGCAGGCGTTGCCATCAGCGCGGCTTGCGCCGCCGCATAGCGTGCCGGATCTGCTGCCCCCAGCACCATTTGCGCAGCAAGAACCGAAGCGCTTCCGAAGATCGGCCAGTCCTTCATCAGCAGGCGGATGTTTCCATCGGCTTCGACCTCGTCCATGAGATCCGGGTGGCCGCGCTTGCAGAACGGGCACTGGTAATCGAAGAACTCGGCAATGGTGAGATCGCCCTCCGGGTTGCCCAGGACAGGCTGATCGGGATCATGAAGCACGTCGTCGACGCTCGGCTCGCCTGCACGGCCGGACTGACGCAGCAGTGTCCATGCTCCGCCACCAAGCGCCACGACACCGGCGCCAGCACCGGCGGCGAGAAACGTTCTGCGGTCAAGGGTCATGTCGGTCCTCCGGTGGCGGTCGGCATCTCGGCGGCGGGCGGCGTTGTTCCCCGTCCCGACTGCGCTTGCGTCAGAACCACGACCTTGCTCATGCTGCGGGTATTCTCGGCCAGGTGGATGATGTCCTGGTTGAACAGGCGGATGCATCCGGCCGAACTGGCGGTGCCGATCGACTGCGGGTCTGGTGTGCCGTGGATGCGGTAGAAGGTGTCGCCGCCGCTGTTGTGGATATAGAGCGCTCGCGCGCCCATGGGGTTCGAGAGCCCACCCTCGACGCCGGCCGCCGAGGGTCCGTACTGCTCGGGGTTCTCGGCCAGCATACTGTCGGTGGGGGTCCAGCGGGGCCAATCCCGCTGATAGGGAGTATGCGCCTCGCCGGTGAAGCCGTATCCTGCGGCTCCGACACCCACCGTGTAGCGCATGGCCTTGTTATCCGGCTGCACATGATAAAGCCGCCTGGCATGAGGATCGACAATGATGGTGCCGACAGGTTCTTCAGTCCAATAGTCCACCACCTGCCGGGCCTTGTCCTCGGTCAGCAGGCTCTTGGGAATGGCGGGAACGGTCAGGTCGCCATCGTTCTGTGCGTCATACATGGCCGCGGTTTCGGGCCGGACCGGAGGGGGCGCAGGGGCGGCGGGCGGTGGCTCAGTTACATGCGAGGCAGTCTCGCAGGCAGCCACCGCCAGCAAAGCTGTTCCGGCCAGAAATACCCTCAGAAGCTGTGTCATGTCATTCCTTTGCAGTCTTGATCAGGGAGCGGAGTGCGGGGCGGGAGATCTCGCCGGTATGGGCTGCGACCAGCATGTCCTGCTCGTCGAAGACCAAGGTGCTGGGAAGCCCCACGGCGCGCAGCCGGCTCATCAGGTGCCCTTGCGGATCGCGCAGCATCCCGCTCAGCGGCAGGCTCTCGGCCGCAAGAAAAGCAAAGATCTGATCCGGGCCTTCGCCCTGATTGGCGAAGATGAACCTGACCTCCGGCAACTCGGCCGCCAGTTCGGTCATCATTGGCATCTCTCGGCGACATGGTGGACACCACGTGGCCCAGAGGTTCAACACCGTCACCTGGCCCCCTCCGGCCAGCTGGGCGGGCGTGCCGTCCAGAGCAAGAAGCTCCATCGGCGGCAGGCGCATCTGCGGACGGGGCAGCGCCGCCGTGATCGCCTGATGCGCGACGACCGTCCCTGCGACAGCGATCAGGACCGGACGCAGGACTGCGCTGTGCCCTCGCAGAAGGGCCCAAAACAGGACGGCGCCTGCTGCCAGCCACCCCGCCCATGCAGAAAAACCACCCTGCCAGAGCTTGAACGCGTCCAGCGATGATGCAGCGAAGTCGCCCCAGTGGGATATCACAAAGCCGGCTCGTGCTCCCAGGATCCAGGCCAGAACGAGCCAACCGGCCCAAGCCCCAAGGATCCGCTGTTGCTGGCGGCCGTACCGGGCTCCCAACTCCGTTATCACGAGGAACAGCAGGATCGAGGCGACTGCTGCCAGACGGGATGCGTCAAAGGCGAAGGGACCGATGGAGATCGCGTTCATTCGACGACCTTGGCGATAGAGGCGAGAAGATCCGGTGTCTCCACGCCGCCGACAAGACGGCTGCTCTGTGGCTCGGACCGTGCCGCATCCACGAAGATCATCGTCGGCGGACCTGCGGCGGCAAGACTTGCCATCAGGGCCTGCGCTTCGATTGTGAAATCAGTCACGTCCACCTTGATGCGCACCAGGTCGTTCAGGGCGTCCTTGACCTGCGGATCGGACATCGGTCCCCGCTCAATGGCGCGGCAGGTCACGCACCAGTCGGCGGTGACATAGATCAGGGCGGGCTGTGATCCCTGCAGTGCGGCATCGAGTCCGGTTTGCGTGGTCACGGTCTGGAACGACGGCTGATCCGGCGATACCTGCGCCGCTCGCTTAGCCAACGGTGCCAGGGGCCGCATTGGATCATCGGCACCAAGGGCCGCCCCAAGGCCCTGCACCAGACCTGCAAAGATCAGCAGCAGGCCTGCGGCCGATACCATGCGCGGGCCGCGCGTGGTACCCGGTGCCAGGCGGTCCAAAGCGCCGAGCGCGACCCCGCAGCTTGTCAGCAGTGCAGCCCATAGCGCCAGAACAGCAGGTCCCGGCAGGATGCGCCCGGCCAGCCAGATCGCCATTCCCAGGAAAACCGCGCCAAAGGCCAGCTTAACTCGCTCCATCCAGGCCCCCCGGCGGGGCAGGATATGCGGGCCGAAAGCCCCCACCGCCAGCAGAGGCACCCCCTGTCCAAGCCCGAGGGCGAAGAGGGCCGCGGCACCCAAGGCCACGTCACCAGTCTGCGCGATGTAAATCAGTGCCCCCGCCAGCGGTGCCGTCACGCAAGGGCCGACAATGAGCGCCGAGCCGAACCCAAGAACCGCCGCGGCGCCCAACGATCCGGCAGAGCTCGGACGCCGTGTCAGACGGGCCTGCCAGCTTGCTGGCATCTGCAGCTCGAACAGGCCGAACATCGAGAGCGCCAGCATCACGAAAATCGCCGCTATGACGCCGATGGCCCATGGCGATTGCAGCGTGGCTTGCAGGTTGGCTCCAGACCAGGCCGCCCCGACCCCAAGCAGCCCGAAGGCTGAAGCCATCGCGACGACATAGGCACCGGTGAGTGCCAGCCCTCGCCCCGCCGTCATCCCGCTGCCCTGGCGGGTCAGCATTCCGGCGACGATGGGGACCATTGGCAACACACATGGCGTCAGAGACAACAGCAGCCCGAAGCCGAGAAAGCCCAGCAGAACGAGCGCAACGCCGCCCCGGCCAGCCAAGTCGGCCACGAGGCCCTCCTCTTGGGCGAGCTTCAGCCCGTCCTGCCCCTCGGAGGTCGCGCTGTCAGGCGCGCCGGGTTGCGGGGCGTTGCTGTCCGCGCGCCAGGATCCGAAAGCTTCGGCTTCAGCAACCTGTTCGGCACGGACCGTCCCGTCCGTCTCCAGCACCACCTGTTGGGGCGCATAACAGATGCCGTCCTGCTGGCAGCCTTGCCAGTGCAGGGTGACAGCTTCCCGAGGATCGGGGATCGTCGTCGCAATCGGCGTGCGGTAGATCTCGTCGCGCCCCATCCAGGGGTCGTCATAGACCTCACCCTCGGGCAAGATGAGGGGAATGGCTGTTCCGTCAGCATCGAAGGCTTCGATCTTGCTGCGATAGAGGTAATACCCCGGCTGCACGTCCCACACGATCTGCAGGCCACCCGCCGGGTCGGGCGTCACGCTCAGCACGAACGCGTCAGAGGGATCGAGTGGCGGAGCAGGCTGCGCAAGCGCCATACCGCTCCAGAATGTCAACGCGGCCAGCGCCGCCCATAGGATTCGCATCATCATGGTGCTGCGGCTAAGGAGGCCAGCTTAAGCGAGGCTTAAGCTTGGCGCGTCACACCGCCAGACAAGAACGCAGGAAGGGCCCCGTGATGCGGTTGCTGATCGTTGAAGATGATCCGGTACTTTCGGAAGGGCTGTCCGTCGGGCTGGGCTTGTCAGGATTTACAGCCGATATAGTGGGTTCCCTGGCAGATGCGCGCGCCGCACTCGAGCACAGCGAGTTCGCCGGCATCGTCCTGGACATCATGCTGCCGGATGGAATGGGCACCGATCTCCTGGCGGAGATGCGGGCGAAGGGTAACACGCTGCCAGTGCTGCTGCTGACGGCGCGAGACCAGGTGCGGGACCGGGTTGCTGGCCTCGACGGCGGTGCAGACGACTATGTTGGCAAGCCCTTCGATCTTGACGAGTTGGCAGCCCGGATTCGGGCCATGCTGCGCCGGCAGGGTGGCCGGGCAACCCCTGTCCTGCGCTGGAGCGGGTTGGAACTGGACCCGGCCGCGATGACCGCCAGCCGGGACGGCTGCCGCCTACACCTGTCGCGGCGCGAGTTCGCCATCCTGCACGCGCTGGTCGAACATCCCGGCCGCATCCTGTCGCGGGCGCAGCTGGAAGAGCGTCTCTACGGATGGCAGGAGGATGTTGAGAGCAACACGGTCGAGGTGCATGTCCATCACCTGCGCTCCAAACTGGGTCGCGACCTGATCCAGACCGTGCGCGGCCTCGGCTATTGCGTTCCGGCCAGCAAAGGAGGGGCCGACTGATGTCGATCCGCCTGCGCCTCATTCTCATTCTGACACTTGCCACCAGCGCGATATGGCTGTCGGCGGCATTGTGGATCAACGTCTCCACACGTGCGCAGGTCGAGCAGGTGCTCGATGCCCGGCTCGCGGAGGCTGCGAACATGGTCAGCTCTCTCATGGCAGACCGGCGCATCGCACTGGATGAGACCGCGGCGCAGGCCACCATCGCGCTGCCGGGGGCGGGAGAGTATTCGCGCCAGTTGTCCTGCCAGATCTGGTCGCTCCGAGGAAATCTGCTCGGGGCCTCTTCCGGAGCACCTGCGGAAAAGCTGTCCGAGGATGAAGGCTTTGCCACGACCCTGATCGATGGCGAGCCTTGGCGGGTCTTCACCGTGGTTAATTCCAACATGGGAGTGCGGGTCATGGTCGGCGACCGGATCCAGGTGCGCGACCGCTTGGTGGGGGATGTGGTGCAGGGGCTTCTCTGGCCGCTGGTGGTGGTCTTCCCTGCGCTCGCGCTGCTGATCTGGGTCAGCGTCGGCCGCGGACTTGCGCCACTGGCGCATCTGGAAAGCACTCTGCGCAACCGCAAGCCGGACGACCTGAGCCCGCTGGTGGGAGTTGGCGACCCACGTGAGATCCGGCCGGTGCGCCGGGCGCTCAACAGCCTGTTCCAGCGTCTTGACGATGTTCGCAGGACCGAGAGGGACTTCACGGCTTTTGCGGCCCACGAGTTGAAGACGCCCCTGGCCGGGCTGCGGACCCACGCGCAGATCGCCCGGATGACCTCCGATCCAGCAGTGCGCGAGCGGGCCCTGGCCACCATCACGACCTCCGTTGACCGCACCGACCGGATGGTGCGCCAGCTCCTGAACCTGACAGCCATTGATCAGGACGCGGCTTCGGTCGAACGACTGGACGTGGCTGCCCTGCTTTCCAAAATTGCCCAGCAAGCCGAGGATCAGGCACGTCTCCGAGAGGTGCGCCTGGACGTGCAGGCCAAGGGCATCCCGCCACTCGTTGCGCCGCGCATCCTGGTCCACAGCGCTCTGCGCAACCTCGTCGAGAACGCGATCCAACATTCCCCTCCGGGCGGGACGGTCAGGCTGATTGCATCCTGTGATGGAGCATTCGTGGTGTTGAGCGTCCGCGACGAAGGTCCAGGCATCCGGCCTCAGGACCGCGACCGGGTCACGGACCGCTTCTGGCGTGGTCCCGGCCGGGAAGTCCATGGCAGCGGGTTGGGCCTAGCGATCGTTGCGGCAGCCGTCCAGCGCATGGACGGACGGATGGAACTGGGCAGCGGTAGTGGCGGTCAGGAGGTGACAATCGCTCTGCCACTGTCATCCATTTGACCCCCCACATCCCTTAAGCCGCCCTTAAGCTTGGGCGGCCAGCCTCCGACGACCCTGCGCGAGAGCGCGTCGAACTGTCTGAGGATGAAGAATGCACCGTCGAAACTTCCTGATCGCCAGCACCGGCTTGCTGGTCCTGCCCACCGTCGCCCTCGCGGCACGGGACAATCCCATGCCTGAGGAACTGAGACAGGTTCTGGAGCACGACCCGACCGCCCCGGTTCTCGGAAACCCCAATGGCGATGTGACGCTGACCGAGTTCTTCGACTACAACTGCCCCTTCTGCCGCAAGATGGTCGATCCGATCCATCGCCTGATCCTGTCTGATCCAAACCTGCGTGTCGTGTTCCACGAATGGCCGGTGTTCGGAGCGGACTCCGAGGCGGCGGCGCGTGTGTCGCTCGCCTCGCTGCAGCAGGGACGGTATTGGCAGATGCACCGTGCCATGTTCGGCATCCGCGGCCGGGCTGGTGCCGATACCGCAATGCAGGCCGCCAAAGAGGCAGGCCTTGATCTGGCACGTCTCCAGCAGGACATGCAGGCCGAACAGGTGGAGCGACACATCACGAACAGCTTTCTTTTGGGGGATCACATGGGGCTGATGGGCACGCCCAGCTTCATCGCCGGCGACGAGGGAGCTTTCGGCGAGTACAGCTTGGACGACATGCGGGCCTTGATCGGTCGGGCCCGGGAGACCTTGGCACGACCATGATTCAGGATGCCGAGTTGGCTCATGGCGACGCGGAAGTTCCGTCTGCTTTGTTTTGATCCCGCATCAACGCACATCACGATTGAGAGGGGCTTGCTGCGATCGCGAACGGCAGCTTCGTCCCGCTCCTCGACCTAATCGGAAGTTCGCAATACCTGCCGTTTAAGGTTGACAGGGCGAACCGTTGTCAAGGAACGATCGCTTGCGCGGGAGCCTGGTTGTCCAGCCGCGCGCCGCAGGCGTGGGGCCGAAGCAGGCTGTAAGCGAGACCACAGGGATCGAGCGTCAGCCTGTGGGCAACCGGGCGGGGATTGCGCGATCAGGTTCCGGCCAGACCTTTCCACAAGGCGGCTCGCCTTCCTTCGCTCTTTGGGGGCGCGTTCAGCTCGCCGCCATGCAGGGCCAGCCGCCAGGGCGGCAGGCTGGATAGCTCTGGCCGGAAGAGAATAGCGAGATCCCCGCGCGGGGCGCGGTGATCGAGACGCAGGGGGGATTTGGGCAAGCCAAACGCCCCCTGCCCTTGGTGGGCCAGGCGCTGCGCGCCTGTCCGTCAGGGGTGCCCGGCACCCCCACCGCAACAGGAATATACTGCACGTCCTGCGGGGCCGTGTCCTCGCGCTTCGCGCTGCGGGCCGCACCACCCCCTTGTCCGTTTGATTTTCCCATTGCGGCGGTTCCCCCCGTCGCTCGCCGCGAAGGCAGGGTTTCAGGAGAGGGCCGCTTCGCGGTCCTCGCCAGAAACCCCGCCCGATTATCGGCACCAAAACCGGAACGGGCATCACCACAAGGAAGGCCGAACATGGCTGAGAAGTTTGACCTCTATGCCCACGTCACTGACAGCATTATTGCCAGCATCGAGGCGGGCACCCCGGCATGGCGCAAGCCGTGGACCGGCGACAAGGGCGGCGCACCTTTCCCGCTGCGGAGCAACGGCGAACCCTATTCCGGCATCAATGTTCTGATGCTGTGGCTTGCCGCAGACGCCAAAGGCTATCGCGCGCCGCGCTGGTTCACCTATCGCCAAGCGCAGGACGCAGGCGGGCAGGTCCGCAAGGGCGAGAAATCCGCAACTGTCGTGAAATACGGCACCTTTGACCGCGAGGACAAGGACACCGGCGAAGAACGCCGCCTGCCCTACCTGAAAGCCTATCGGGTTTTCAACGCGGAGCAGATCGACGGCCTCCCCGCCGAATACTACGGCGCCCCGGCCGAACCTGCGCGCGACCTCGGCACCGAGGCCGACCCCACCCTTGACGCTTTCTTTGCGGCAACGGGCGCAGACATTCGCACCAGCGACGACCCGCGCGCCTACTACGACCCGGCCGCAGATCATATCCACATGCCGCCGATTGCCACGTTCCACGACGCCGCAGGCTACTATGGGACGCTTGCGCATGAGGCTTGCCACTGGACCGGCCACAAGAGCCGCCTCGACCGCTTTTCCCGCTTCACCGACCGCAAGGCTTATGCGTTCGAGGAACTGATTGCAGAGATTGGCAACTGCATGACCTGCGCCCGCCTCGGCCTGACCCCGGATTTCAGCCAATCCGGCGCTTATGTTCAAAGCTGGCTGCGCGCCCTGCAGGACGACCGGCGCCTGATTTTCAAGGCCGCCAGCGAGGCGCAGAAGGCGGCTGAATGGCTGATGAAGGGCCAGCAGGTCGAGGACGAAAGGGCGGCAGCATGAGCGGCCCCCACCCCTTGCCAAACCTGTCCTGCCGCAAATGCGGCAGGACTAACCCTTGGGTCTATCTTGCCCCTGTCGTGATGGATAGAGTCGGAACCTGCATCTGCATGGACTGCGCGACCGCGCGTGGCTGGCTGGACATGGCCGGAAACCTAAAGCCGGGGATCGAGCTGTGACCACCTACGAAATCCGAGATGACCCGGACGATCTGCCCATTCTTTGCGCCAGCTTGGCAGAGGCCGAGCGACGGGCCAGACGCCGCGCCGCCCGCCTTGGGATCGAGGTTCTTGTCTATGAGATCCACCCGACGCGCGGAGAACGATGTATCTGCGCGTTCTAGCCCCTGCCCTCGCACTGGCGGGGGCGCTTTTAACACTCTAGTTGACCAGGCGAGGCGGGAACCGGCAAGCCGGCCCCCGCCTCGCCTGGCCGTGCGCTATCCGCGCGGGAGCCGCTTCGCGGCGCAGCCTAATTTCAACCTACATCTATTATGGCTCCGGAGACGCATAGCGTTCCATTCTTATCCGCCGCAATCTTTCAACGGCTATTTTAATAATAGTCATTATATGACGAATGGCTTTGCGTGCTGACTTAGGGTCGCCAGTGAACAGGAGTCCTCGGAAACTAGGTATATCCAAGTCTAGGTTTTGATAAGTAAAGTTCAAAAGGCGCAAGGCGTTTAGGGTCAGGACTCACAACCAATAGATGACGGTTGCTGCGAGGGCGCAGGCGGACAGGAACAGGATCGGGCAGCGGTCGTAGCGGGTTGCGATGCGGCGCCAGTCCTTCAGGCGTGCGAACATGTTCTCGATCCTGTGGCGCAGGCGGTAGAGGTTGGCGTCGTGCGCGATCTGGACCTTCCGGCCACGGCGCGAGGGGATGCACGGCGAAATCCCCATCCCGATCAGGGCGTTGCGAAACCAGTCCGCATCGTAGCCCCGGTCGCCGAGCAGCGCCCCGGCCTGCGGGATGGACGACAGGAGCGCCCGTGCTCCGATGTAGTCCGAGGTCTGGCCCGCCGAGAGG
Source organism: Paracoccus tibetensis (assembly GCF_900102505.1). Classification (GTDB taxonomy): domain Bacteria; phylum Pseudomonadota; class Alphaproteobacteria; order Rhodobacterales; family Rhodobacteraceae; genus Paracoccus; species Paracoccus tibetensis. The sequence goes on from NZ_FMVT01000014.1 coordinate 16,817, forward strand.
AACATGCCGATCGGGCGGCCCTTCGCGTCGGCCAAGACGTGCAGTTTGGAGTTGAGCCCACCCTTGGTCCGCCCGATCAGGCGCCCGCGCCCCCTTTTTGAACCGCGAGGCTCGATGCGGTCCGGTGGGCCTTCGCGTGGGTCGCATCGATCATCACGATCTCAGTGCTCTGAGCCTGTGCCGCCAGCTCGGTCATGATCGTGGCGAATACGCCCATTCGGCTCCACCGCTTCCAGCGGTTATATAGCGTCTTCGGCGGGCCATACGCGCAGGGCGCGTGCTTCCACATCAACCCATTGCGCTGAATGAAGATTATTCCACTCAGCACCCGCCGGTCATCAACCCTCGGCTTGCCGCGAGACTTCGGAAAAAAAGGCCGAAGCCGATCCATCTGTCCATCCGTAAGCCAGTAAAGATCGCTCATGATCCCTCCCACAGTTGGGAGTTTGAATCACGCCGCTAGCCCACGCTCAAGCAGATTTATGGGTCCTGACTCTAGCAGGCGTTCTGCGATAAGCGAGAGCATACTGTCCTCTGAATGTTCGTCCGATAAACGCAGCGACTTTTCTGCCATAACATACATAACTTCCAGCCAAAGCTCATAGACCTCATCAGTCGCAGAGGCTTTGGCGTCATCATCCCCGATAACCAAATCAGAGACTATTCTATCTCGCCTTTCAACATCCGCGAGTTCTGGAGTATCAGCTAGGATTTCGTTTAGCCGGGCGGTTAAGATCACCTGTTCATCCGTCATGCTTAATCCTCACAATCTATTGGTTGAAATTATTTTAAGTCAGTATTCTTGAAGTCATCGCCCTTGTATAGCAACGGCACGCCATATGCTTTGGCACAGGCGTAGGCCAAGGCGTCGCCCATATTGAGCTGCGCCGGATGCCCGACAACCTTGCCGTAGATCGAAAGTGCTTTGATCGCTTCGCGGCCCATGCCGGTAGTGATGTGGACCTCATGTGCTTCAAGTTCTGTCAGTAGTTCATCGACCAGCGAAGTTGCCGTGTCAAAGTCCTTGGCCGTTGCTGGCCCTTTCCCGCGGGCCTGCACGCGGCCACGGACGAGGGCCAGCACCGCCTCAATCCGAACCACAGGCGAGAACCGCAGCTTGCCCCGTGCGGCCTCCATCGCTTTAAGCATCGAGCCCGCATCTTCTTCTCGCAGAAGGACGGCGGCGATGGCGCTCGCGTCGAGGAACATCAGTCCTCACCCCACATTTCATCCATGAATGCCTTATCATCGCCTGCGGAGACAAAGCCCTCGGCGGCAGCCCGATCCTGGACTTTGGCTACTCGATCAGCCAGACTTTCCTTTGCGGAGAGAGCTGCGATCTGCGCTGCAAGCGCCTGTCTCACCGCCTCGCTTTTGTTCGTCTGGCCGGTCATCGCGCAGTATCGGGACACAAGCGCGTCGATCTCATTACCCTTGATAAGCATCGCCATCGGTATTCCTCCAAGCGTATGCATCGTATATACAGCAATTTATATACCACTTCAAGAACAGGTATTGCTTGGCCGCATCCCGTCTTTTGGCCGGGGCCACGCTCTAGGCTCAGGCCGTCTGGCGCCGGCCTACGCCCCCAGCCTGCCCCCCTGCCCCTCCTTTGCGCCTGATCCTGCTCGCTTGTCTCGTTCCGAGCCTGCCCGCGCAGGGCCGCAATAGTCGGTTCAGGGGTCCAGTCTCGGCCCTGCGGGTGACGATCGCTTGCGCGGGAGCCCGGTTGTCCAGCCGGGGGACGGAACGACCTTGGGAGTCAAGGCCCGCGGCCGAAGCAGGCTGTAAGCGAGACCACAGGGATCGAGCGTCAGCCTGTGGGCAACCGGGCGGGGGCTTGGTGCGGCGGTGGCTACCTTGATCCCTGCCCCCGCCGTCAGGCAGGATTTGCGCATGAAGATCACGCACACAGACACCAGCTTCACTATGACCGGCCTCCACTGGACGGGCACCTATCCACTCGAGGCGCTGCCGCGCCAGCTCGCTTTCTACAGGAAGATGCGGGCCGATTTTCCGAAGTCCGGCACAGCCTATGATGCAAGCATCAATGCCCTTGAGGCCCTGGCGCACGAGTTGGGTGTGAGGACCGAGATCGAACCCGCGCCCTAGGCCAAGATGCGGCCGCTTTAGATTGGATCTTCGATCAGTCGCAGTGTGCCATCGGGTAGAGGCCGCTGCAGCTCGGCGGCGGCAATACCGCCCAACCAGGCGTTCCATTCGTCTGCGGTTGTCAGGATGACCGGCATGGCCTTGGGGTGGATCGTGCCGACCTCGGCATTGGGTGCGCTGGTGAGAAAGCCAAACAGGTCGTCCGTCGTCTCTCCGTCCTTGACCTTGCGAACCGACGTCCAGCCCCGCGTCTCAATCCCGGCGAAGAAAATCGGGCCGCCATCCGCAGGCGCGAACCACTGGAAACCCTGCCCCTTTCCGCGCGGCTCGGAGAAACTGGTCAGCGGCACCAGGCAGCGATGCTCGCGCCCAAGCCATCGCCGCCAATGTGGAGACGACAGGTTTCTGATGTTGGTCACGCCGGGATCGCGCTCGGTCTTGAGGACGCTGCGCGGCGACGGCATCCCCCATCTCGCCTTCACCAGCTCCGGGCCGCTTTCGCCATTGCGGATGATCGGCGCCAACTGGTCCGGGTAGATGCGTCCGGATTGAAGGTTGACTGCCCTGTCGGTCAGGCCAGCGACCAGACGGATCATTGCCTCTTGGGTGGTCGTCACGTTGTATAGGTTGCACACGGCGGCTTTCCCTCTGGAACGGTGGCGTCAGTCTTTAAAGAGGCGACCGTCGATTGCTTTAGAAAAACGCAAGAACGCCGTAACGCTATCGAAGATAAATCTGGCCTCTTCCATGCTCACGAGCGTCTCATTATCGTGCGCGAGTGACTGGTCATTTCTGATCGGGTTCATCTTTTTGAAGTTCTCGATTGCGCCGTTCAGGATCTGCTCCGACATCGGCGTAAGCGAGTGCTGCCTCTTCATTAGATTCACGTATTTCGCTACGCGCGAGTGAAGCGGGTCATTTCTCCCGCACTCCCCGCCGCCGTGCTTGCGGACGAGGGACGCGAACCTTTTCATGCAGTAGGTGTGCAGCCGGTCCAGTGCGGCTTGGGGCTTCTTCGCGTCCAGGTCCCGCCGGATCGCGGCGACAAGCTCTTCCAGCGTCACCGACGGCTCAAAAGCCTCGATGCCGGTAGTGTCGATCTCATCGGCACGCCCCTCAAACCGCGCGATTACGTTGAAATACGTCTTGCGGATCTTCTCTTCCGCAGCGGCGTCCGAGACATATGTGCGCGCGTCCCGATACTCCCAAAGTTCACGCAAGACCTTCGCTACGAGATGCGGCTGCGCCTTCTCGATGAAGCATCTCAACCTCTTCGCCTTCGACGTGCCGCGCCCGATAAACAGCCCGACGTTGGTGGAAGGGTCGATCTGGACGGTCTCAAAGAAGAAGTCGTTAAACGTCCGGTCGCTAAAATCGAGGACATAGCCGCTCTCCATGTCGAGCGCCTTCTCAAAAACCTCACGTTCGAGGCGCGGAATGAGTTGTTCGTAGGGAGTTTTCAACACGAAAATCTGCATCCTCGATTGCACACACTGCGCGGTTTTAAGGCATCCCGCGCCGGTTGTCACAGCACGAGAGTTATGAAGCGGTCGAGCCCTCACCAGCGACGTCGATGATGCCAGCGCAGACGCAATCGACATTGGCGGGGATTGCGTGATCCGTTCCGGCCAGACCTTTCCACAAGGCGGCTCGCCTTCCTTCGCTCTTTGGGGGCGCGTTCAGCTCGCCGCCATGCAGGGCCAGCCGCCAGGGCGGCAGGCTGGATAGCTCTGGCCGGAAGAGAATAGCGAGATCCCCGCGCGGGCGCGGTGATCGAGACGCAGGGGGGATTTGGGCAAGCCAAACGCCCCCTGCCCTTGGTGGGCCAGGCGCTGCGCGCCTGTCCGTCAGGGGTGCCCGGCACCCCCACCGCAACAGGAAAATACTGCACGTCCTGCGGGGCCGTGTCCTCGCGCTTCGCGCTGCGGGCCGCACCACCCCCTTGTCCGTTTGATTTTCCCATTGCGGCGGTTCCCCCCGTCGCTCGCCGCGAAGGCAGGGTTTCAGGAGAGGGCCGCTTCGCGGTCCTCGCCAGAAACCCCGCCCGATTGTTGTGCGGCACATAGTTCTGCCTTTTTTGTCAGGCAGTCTGCCTCTCTGGCTTGCCAGCTTGATGAAAGCGGGCGGTCAGCAGTCCGCGCAGCATCGACGCGAAGAGCCCATAGCCGTCGGTCGCGATGCCGCAGCGATGCAGGCGCAGCATGGCTAGCCGACCTGCCTCTGCCGTTCAATCTGCGGTCTCTTGCAAGATACGTATGCCCGAAAGCGGCCGCTCAGGCTGTGTGCAGCATGTATGTGAAGCTCGAGCTTTTCGCCTTCGGCCAAACTACTTTTGTCTGGCTGGCACGGTCCTGCCGCAGAGCGGCTGGCCGAACCAGTGCCTGAATAAGGCGATCAGAAAACAGTCACCTGTGTACCGATCTCGGCGACCGCATAAAGCTGTTCGACATGCTCGTTATAAAGCCCATAGCACCCCGATGAGGAGCGCCGTCCGATCTTGCGAGTGTCGTGGGTGCCATGGACCAAATAAGCAGGCCAGGCGAGATAGAGGCCGAACTTGCCGAGTGGGTTCTCGGGCGCCCCGCCTTCGACCCTCTGAGGGAGAGTGGGATCTTTTTCGCGCATGCTGGGCGTGGGAGTCCAGGGCGGATTCGGCATTTTGCGCACGATCTCGGTTTGCCCGCGGCGGGTCAGGTCCTCGGTCATTGGGATGGCGCAGGGGAAGACGAAGTGGACGCTCTCATCGCCCGACCAGTAATGGACCGCGCGCGAGGTGACGTCTGCCAGCAGGACGCCCTTGCCAAGCGTCGGGTAGAAGTCGCGCCAGTGCCGGGTCCGGAACGAGGACTGGTTGCGCTCGGGCCCCATGTCAGTGGCCGCCTGACCATAGGCTACTGCCGGCAGCAGCGCTCCTGTTGCGGCAAGGCCGCGCAAAAAACTTCTCCGGTCATCGAAACGATGGGTGGACATACTGCTGCCTCGTGCTCGTCTTATAGTTGAGCAGAGAATAACCGGCGCTGCAGATCGTGTCCAAGCAGTGCAAGACCATGCTGGCTAGCTTGGGATAATCTGCAACAGCTGGTGCGGCCAATCAGCGCGCTGAAGCTGTAAGGCCTGCCGCCACCATCGGCATCCAGACAGCCTCAGGGTGATTACCCCAATGACGCGGCAGTGTCTGACGCCGGATACTAGGCGTAGATCATCACCGGCGTGCGAGGTTGCAGCATGGCGTAGACGTCTTCGATCTCATTGTCGGTGATCGCGATGCAGCCAGCCGTCCAGTCCCTGTTTCTGGGAGCCAGGACACGCCCTTCAGGGCCTCGGCCATGAAACATGATGTCGCCGCCGGCATCGCGGCCAAACTGCGCGGCATAAGCCTTGTCCCGCTCGTTGGGGTAGGAAATGCCGACCGACAGGTGGTAGCGGCTGCGCGGGTTGAAGCGGTCCACGAAATAGAGGCCCTCTGGTGTCTTTCCGTCGCCTTCGAACTGCTTATGACCTATTGGCTGGTTTCCCAACCCGAAGTCATACGACTTCAGCACCATCTGCCCGTTCAGGAGGTGCATTCGGCGCTGCCGCTTCTGGACCACCACCTGCGTCACGGGAGGGCCGAAATAGCGCTTGAACTGTGGGACGTCCCCTGCCCGCGACGGCAGTGGTGAGCTGGACGGCCCTGACCTCCCACAAGCGGCAAGAGCAGCGAGCAAACCTAACGAGACGTGGCGGCGGTTCAGACTAGGCATCAGGGGAAGGTCCAGCAAGGAGACGGTGAAGGAAAACTATGCTGCAGGATAATGGGTGAAGACTTCGCCACTGCCGTCCCTGCGGATCAGCAGGACGTCATAGGCCTCACGGTTGCTTTCCGGCCCCATGCCTGGGCTGCCATAGGGCATGCCCGGCACGGCAAGGCCTCGTGCATCAGGCCGCTCACGCAGCAGCTTGCGGATATCGGCAGCAGGAACATGGCCCTCAAGGAAATAGCCGTCGATGGAGCCGGTATGACAGGAGGAGACCTCGACGGGCACCCCAAGGTCCAGCTTATGTTGCATGAGAAGGACGCCAAAACGTTCTTCATGCGTGACCTCGAAACCGTTCTCTTGCAGGTAGCGAGTCCATTGCTTGCAGCACTCGCAGCCGGTGCCCTCGACCACGTGGATCAGGGCGGGGCTGCCCGAGATGGCCAGATGCGGCAAAGCACTGGCCGCGGCGGCAGCACATAGAAGGGTCCGTCGGGACAACAAGGCTACGGCCTATACCTCTCGTTCCATCGCGCGCCGGATTTTCGGCACCGCGAATTTCGGGTCGTCGTGCAGGTCTATGATACTCGACAAGCGCCCGTCCGGGTCAAACACCATGACGCCAGCGGTGTGATCCACCGTGTAATCGCCATCGTCCCGAGGAACGCGGCGATAGGTGGCGTTGAAATCATCGGCCGCCCGGGCAACTTCGTCAGGAGATCCGGTCAAGCCGCTAATGCGAGGATCGAAGTTCGACAGGTAGTCGGCCAGCACCTCGGGCGTGTCGCGTTCGGGATCGACGGAGACAAGGTGAACGGCCAGCCCGTCCGCATCTGGGCCAAGTTCCTCCAGCCAATCGCTGATGTTCAGCAAGGTCATCGGGCAGACATCGGGACACCAGGTGAAGCCAAAGAAGACAAGGCTGGTCTGCCCGATCCAGCTTTGCGGGCTGACCCGCTCACCTTCGTGGCTGGTGAGCTGCCAGGACATGGACTCTAGATCGGCCCCGCGGGTGCCAACGGTCTCGGTAACCTGCTGTTGCCAAGGCAGATCCCCACTGCGCCAAGCGCCGACAGCCAGCATGAAGCCGACCGCCGCGACCATTCCGGCGCCGCCGCGGATCAGAGCGCCTCTTCGCATGCAGCCTCCCGCGCGCGCAGAGGCAGAACCGCAGTGTCGATCGTGACCGGACCAGACTTCTCGAAAAGTAGCGTGACAGGAAAGGTAGTTCCCTCCACGAGCTCGGTTTGCAGATCCATGAGCATCCCGTGATAGCCGCCGGGCTCAAGGCTTACCGCGTCGATAGGGGCAATCACGATCTGATCGACATGCGACATGCGGGCCGCCCCGTTCTCCATCACTGATTCATGGAGCATGGGCATGTCCGCAACAGGCGTTTCGATGCCCACGAGACGCTCATCAGAGCCGCCGTCGTTCCGGATGGTGACGTAGAACACGGCGGGCCGTTCCGTCCCGATCGTGGCGCGCGACCAGGCGGCGCTGACCGTAATGTTGCCTTGAGTAACTTCGACACATTCGGCGAAGGCGCTAGCAGGCAGGATGGTGGCAAGCACCAGTGCTGCGGCAGTGGATTTCAGCATGTCAGAGGCGTTCCTTCAGATCAGCGGTGATGTCGTCGGCCGGCGTGCCATACTCGAACTGGCGCAACCAATCCCCGCGCGGACCAAGCAGGTAAAGGCTGGAGCTGTGCGACATGGTGTAGCCCCCCGGCGCCGAGGCATCCTCATGTCTTTCGCCAAAAACCTTGAAGCTGCCGACGGCAGCCTGCGTGGCTGCCTCGTCTCCGGCCAGCCCCAGAATACTGGGATGAAATGCTTCCAAGTATTCGCCAAGGCCGCTTTCCCGGTCTCGTACCGGATCGACCGAGATGAAGACCGGCTGCACCTCCGCCGCCTCCGGCCCAAGGTCATCCATGACCTGGGCGACTTCGGCCATCGTGGTCGGACAGATGTCCGGGCAGTTGGTGAAGCCGAAGAAGACCAGAACATGCTTGCCCCGGAAGTCCGCGGCTGTATAGATCGTCCCCGCCTCATCCGGCAAGGAAAACTCCGGCTTGAACGCGGCGGCTTGCTCCTGCCGATCCGCATGCCAAAGCAGCGCGCCCACACCAACGAGTGCCACTGCAACGGCGACCCACAACGCAATCCTGATGTTCTTCAGCATATCGATCACCCACCTTTGCGGGCGCCCTAGCACCTCTAGCAACATGAGGTTCAAGCAGCTTCAGGCGACCTCACGGCTTTGTCAGTTCAGCTGGTCTCGGCTACGGCGTGTCCGACCGCAGCCCGTAAGGCATCAAAGTTGAGGTTGGTGAGCGGGCGGCCATTCAGAAAGAATGTCGGGGTGGCGCGCACGCCAAGTTCCTGGAGATCAGCCACATCCTGGTTCAGGATGGCGGTCGTATCGGGATGAAGTCGGTCCGACTGTGCCCTCTCCAGATCCAGGCCCACCGCGCCGGCGATGCGCCAGGCGCGGTCGAGGTCGGGCGCCCCATGGATGGCCCACTCCGGCTGCTTCTCGAACAAGGCATCCAGGACCGGCTCGAACTTGTCCTGCCGACGAGCGGCCTCAAGAATACGCACTGCCTCGTCCGAGCCTTCGTGGAAGGGCGTGTAGCGCAGCACGATCCGCAACTGCGTCGGATACTGCTGGCGCAGATCCTCGATCACCGGGTGGAAAGCACGGCAGGCCTCGCAGGAAGGGTCGAAGAACTCCACCAGCGTCACCGGCGCCTCCGCAGGCCCCAGAATGGGCGAATTTGGGCGGACCAGCGCCTCCGGGTTCTGCGTCACGGCAGCCGCGGCGGCTGCTTCTTCCTGCTGACGCAGATACCAAGCACCACCACCAAACACGGCAAGAGCGGCGGCAGACGTTCCCAGCAACACAGCACGGCGGTTCATGGGCGAGATCCTTTCACGTTCAGAAGGCAGAGGCCGATCAGAGAAAAAGCCGCAACCGAGAGGTAGGGGATTGGCAGACCGAGGATCGTCATCTGCGCCTTGTCGGAACAGGACGGGCCAGTCTGAGTGCAGGGGGTAATAGTCTCGGGGATCAGGCCCATGTAGAGGCCGGAGTGCCAGACCGCGAGAGCAAGCCCGACAATGACAAGCGGCAGGGCGTAGGCACGCGCCGCGACATCGCTCCGCCACAGGGCCACAGCCAAAATGACTGTCAGCGGGAACATGGCGATGCGCTGATACCAGCACAGGACGCAGGGCATCTGGCCTAGGACTTCGCCGATAAACAAGGCGCCAAGGGTCGCGGTCAGGGCGATCAGGAAAGCCGCCAGCAGGGTAAGCTCGTCCCGGGTCACACGGCTTGTCTTAGTTGCGGTCAAGAAGCGGCTCCTTGCGGCCTGTGGTAAACATGGCGATGAGAATGATCAGCGCGCCGAGCGTGATCGCGATATCGGCCCCATTGAAGGTGGGCCAATGCCAGTCACGCCAGTAGAGGCTCAGGAAGTCAGTCACGGCACCCTGCCGCAACCGGTCGATGATGTTGCCAAGGGCGCCGCCCACGATCAGGGCAAGGCCGGTGCGCTCAAAGCGATTGTCGCTGCGAAACGCCATAACGGCAAAGATCAGGGCAAGTGCGCTCGTCAGCGCCGCCATGAGCAAGGGCCTGCCCTCCATGAGGTTCGACATCATGCCGAAGCTGGCGCCTTCGTTAAAGCTGAGCGCAAGATCGAGGCCCGGTAGAACCGGCAGGACCTGACCTGGAGAGATTAGTGACAGCACCACGGCCTTCGTGGCCTGATCTACCAGCGCCGTGGCTGCGATTCCGAAAATGGTCAGAGCAGCCTTCAACTTGAGGTTCTCCTGTGAAAGCCGATCCAGCGCGGCACGGTCGCCAGATAACGGCTGTAGTCTGCGCCAAGCGCCTGCTTCAACTCACGTTCCTCTGAGCGGATCTGCGTGGCCGCAGACCAGAGGAAAAGCAGCGGCGCAAGAAGTGTCGGAACAGCCGGGATCGCAAGAGTAACTCCCGTCAACAGAATGAACTGTCCCAGAAAGGTCGGATTGCGGCTGAAGCGGTAAAGCCCGCCCGAAACCAGAGCCCCTGTTGCACCCTCGGCCACACCGACACGCCACGATGAGCCCATGGACATCTGTGCGGCAAAAGCAAGCATTGCGCCGGCTGCTGCAAGAACAGCACCTGCGGCCCCCACCAGCTGATACCGGCCTTCAGTCCAAAGCGGGTCCAGCTTGTGCAGCGCCGGAAAGGCCAGCCATAGCAGCGGCCCAAGAAGCGCCAGCGCAAACGCAAGGCGAAAACCGAATGCGGCAAGGCGCTCGAGCCCCCGCGCTCGTCCAAACAGCCAGACTGGCCGCCCGGCGGCACGTGCGGCCTCGGCCGTTCCCCAGGCAAAGGCCGTCAGATACATCGCCACGACACCAAGGCCTATCCATCCACCCTGTCCGAGCATCTCAAGCCTCCCGGGCAGGGTTGAAGGCCAGCAGCCGCAGGGCGTTCAGCGTGACCAGGACGGTCGCGCCGGTATCGGCCAGAATGGCGATCCAGAGGCCGGTGATGCCAAGGATCGTCGTCACGAGGAACACCGCCTTCAGTCCGAGCGCCAGCGCCACGTTCTGCGTGATGTTGCGCATCGTCGCCCGTGCCAGCCGGATCAGAGCCGGAACATCGCTCACCCGGTCACGCAGGATCGCCCCGTCGGCAGTCTCGAGTGCCACGTCCGTGCCCGATCCCATGGCGATGCCGATATGCGCCTCTTTCAGCGCAGGGGCGTCGTTGATGCCGTCGCCGATCATCATCACGCTGCCCTTGCCGTTCAACTCGCGGATCGCCACCAGCTTGTCCTCGGGCATCATCCCCGCCCGGAAGCCAAGTCCGAGACCTCCGGCGATGGCGGCCGCGGTGCGGGCGTTGTCGCCGGTCAGCATGGTCGCACTGATGCCCAAGGCGTCCAGTTGCCGGATGGCCTCGGCCGCATCGCCCCGCGGCTCGTCCCGCAAGGCGATCAGCCCCAGGGGCCGGCGCTTGCGATAAACGGCGACGACCGTCTTGCCCTCGTTCTCCAGCGCCGCTGCCCGAGGCAGGGCCGCCTCAATGATCCCGCCGTCCTCTGCGGCATGTAAGGGGGAGGCAACCCAGGCTAGTGCCCCGTCCACGACAGCTTCGACACCGCGCCCTGCCAGCGCACGGGCATCGCGCGCCGCCGGCACCTGCACGGCTGCGGCCTCCGCGCGCCGAAGGATCGCCAGCGCCAGCGGGTGGCTTGAGCCAGCTTCCACGCCGGCGGCGACGGCCAGCAGCTCAGCCTCGTTCACGCCCGGAGCAGGAAGCAGGTCGGTGACCACCGGTGCGCCGCGCGTCAGGGTGCCGGTCTTGTCAAAGGCGACATGCCTGACCTTCGCAGCCGCCTCGATGACGGCACCACCCTTCATCAAGAGCCCGCGCTTCGAGCCCGCCGACAGTGCCGAGGCGATGGAGGCCGGAACCGAGATCACCAGCGCGCAGGGGCAACCGATCAGCAGCAGCGCCAGGCCGCGATAGATCCAGGTGGTCCAGTCATGCCCGAGGGCGAGCGGCGGCACCACGATCACCAAAGCCGACAGCGCGACGATGGCCGGCATGTAAATGCGCGAGAAGCGGTCGATGAACCGTTCCGTGGGCGCGCGGGCCTCCTCGGCCTCCTCGACCAGGCGGATGATGCGGGCGATGGTGTTGTCGCTCGGCTCGCGGGTGACGCGGACGCGCAAGACGGCCTCGGTGTTGATCGAGCCGGCGAAGACCGGATCGCCTACGGTCCGGGTCGCCGGCATGCTTTCGCCGGTCACCGGGCTTTCATCGACCCCGCTGGTGCCGTCGATGATCTCGCCATCCGCAGGAATACGGTCGCCGGGGCGGACAAGCACGTTCTGCCCAATCTGCAGGCTATCTGCGGGAATGGCCCGTGTCTGACCAGCCACTTCCAGCAGCGCAGTCTTCGGCACGATATCTGCCAGTGCCCGGATGCCCTGCCGGGCCTTTCCGGCCGCTACACCCTCAAGCACCTCGCCCACAGCGAACAGAAAGACGACCAGCGCCGCTTCCTCGGCCGCACCGATCAGCAGCGCGCCTCCGGCAGCGATGGTCATCAGACCCTCGATGGTGAAGGGCTGGCCCATACGCAATGCTTCGAAGGCGCGCCTCGCCACCGGCGCGACGCCGATCAGGCACGCTGCGACAAAGGCCCAATATCCGGCCTCGGCAGAGGTCATCAGTTCGATCAGCCATGCGATCGCGAGCAACGCGCCCGTTAGGATGACAAGCCGCCCCTTCGCTGTCTGATGCCAGACCTTGTCCTGCAGAGCCGGTGCCGCATCGTGGACGGGGGCAACCAAGTCAGGATCATCGGCCGCGCCATCCTCTGCCCGAGGGGCCGGGCCGGCATCCGGCAGCACGAAGGCCTTCTTACGCGGAGCCTGCTGCCCTTTCGGAGCGATCCCGAAGCCCAGCTTGCGGACAGTGCCTTCAATGGCCTCGGGTTCAGTGCTGCCCGGCACCAAATTCAGCGACAGCCGTTCCGTCATCAGCGCCACCTTGACGTTGCTGACACCCGGAAGCCGCTCGACGGCCCGCACCACCTTCGTCGTGCAGGCCGCGCAGTCCATGCCGGTCACCGTCCACTCTCGCCGCTCTGCTGTTTCCGCTGCCATTTTGCATCCCGCCCAAGCTCTTTCCTTCATCGAGCCCGGAAGATAGGATCTCTAGCAACTAGAGGTTCAAGAGGTTTCTCATGCTGAGCATCGGAAAACTGAGCGCGGCCACCGGCGTGAAGGTGCCGACCATCCGCTACTACGAAGAGATCGGCCTGCTGCCGGAGGCGGAGCGCAGTGCGGGCAACCAGCGGCTTTACAGGAAGGAACACCAGGAAAGGCTCGCCTTCGTCCGCCATAGCCGCGAGCTGGGCTTTCCGCTCGATGACATCAGGGAGCTGCTCAGCCTGTCGGACCGACCCGACATGTCCTGCGCGGCAGCCGATGTCATCGCCAGCCGTCAGCTCGCAGCCGTCAAGGACCGCATCGCGCGGCTCCAGGCCTTGCAGCAGGAACTGGAGCGCATGCTGGCACAATGCGCCCAAGGCACGATCTCAAGCTGCAAGGTCATCGAGGTCCTGAGCAACCACGAGAACTGCCTCCATGCGCACCATGGCGAAGGCTGTCACTCCGCGAATCCGGGGCACGACGGCTGACATGCGGAAGATCCTTGGCTTCATCGAAAACAACCTACTGCTTCTGGCAGTTCTCGCGGCCGCTCTCGGCTTGCTGGTGCCGTCCGTCGGCATCGCGCTGGAGACCGGCATCAGCCCGCTTCTCGCCCTTCTGATGCTGGTCATCAGCCTGATCTTCGATGCCAAGGCCGTGCAGATCGTGTTCCGCAAACCCGGCCGGCAGCTCTGGGCGATCGGCCTCGTCTACGGCCCGATGTCGCTGGCAGGCTGGCTGACCGGCCGCGCCTTCTTCGGCAGCGGTCCTCTGGCAGCGGGCCAGACGCTGGTTGGGATGCTGCCGACCGATGTGTCCGCGCCGCTACTGGTTCTGCTTGCCCGTGGCAATGTGGCTCTCGCGGCAGTGCTGAACGCGGTGAACACCGCGCTTTCGCCCTTCATCATCCCGTTTCTATTCCTGTGGATGACCGGGATCGAGTTGAACGTGCCGGTTCTGACTGTGGTGACGGAGCTGGTTCTGATCGTGGTGGTGCCGACCGTGATCGGTGTCTGGTTGCGGACACGCTTCTTGTCATCGGTATCCCAGTTTGACTTTGCATGGCCTGCGCTCGGCTCGGTGCTTTACCTGGTGCTTCTGCTGGCGGTCGTCGGTCCGAACGCCGAAACCATCCTGGGCTACGGCTGGTATGCGCTCGTGATCGCGCTGGCGGCCCTTGCCCTGAACCTGATCGGCTACGGCGTCAGCATGACGGCCAGGATCTTCACGCAGGACCGAGGAGAGCTGATCGCCTACCTGTTCACCTGCAGCAAGAAGGAGTTCAGCATCGCTGCCGCATTCGTTGCCGCCTCCGGCCTGCCCTCCGAGATCGCCGTGCCGGCCGCCTTTTTCGCCGTGATCCAGATGATCACGTCACCGATTGCAGCGAAGATCCTCGCCGCGAAAGAGCAAGTGCTGGCGGCGTCGGCGTGAGCAAGAAACATCGCTGATTTCAGGATACTGCTGAAAGACCGAACGGCCGCTTTCCTAATTCATGCTGCAATAGCGAAGCAGCAATCTTAAGAAGGTTTCTGCATCCCGTAGGTCCTCCGGCATCCTCAATGATGCACTTGCAGCGAACGACCGGAAGGTCCCGCATAGCGGCCCCTCGGCCGCCGCCCTGCTCCGTCTGCTTTGCGGGACGTAGCTACCATTCGCTGCACTCGCAGCCTTTTCGTCCTGGCTTGAGTCAGGATCGCTCGTAGCACGGACAAAGCCGCCAGATGGCGATGCAGCGTGAATTCACCCTGTATCGTGAAAAGCGGACATTGCTCGACAGGTCTTCCCGACTTCGCATCAGGTGCGCTCAACTAGACAAAGCCCGCGTCATTCGGTCAGTGCCCCAGCAGCGTGACCTTCGTCAGCATCCAGAGGGCCATGGCGATCATCATCAGGTTTTCGGTCAGGGATACGAAGCCCAGGGGCACGTTGCTGTCGCCGCCGACGCAGGCGCATTTCAACTCGCGCTTGTCGATGTAGACGGCCTTGTAGACCGACACCGCGCCGATCGTGCCGATGAATAGGGCGACAGGGATCGACAGCCACATGAGCGCGCCCGCAACCATCAGGACGCCCGCGAGCCCTTCGGCGAAGGGATAGACATAGCCGTAGCGCACCCATCGCTGCGCCAGAAGGTCGTAGTTCAGGAACATGGTCGCGAAGCTCTCCACGTCCTTCATCTTCTGGAGGGCCAGAAGACACATCGCGAAGGCCACGAACCATTCTGCCGCAGCGACCGTGAAGAGCTGCCCGAGGGCCGCCCAGCTGGTCGCCAGCGCCATGGCGGCAGCCATTCCGAAAAGCGCGATTACCGGCCGGTAGGTGGGCACGCTCTTGTCAGGGACGGTCTTGCCAAAGTGCCGCCTCAGATCATCATAGCCGCCGATGCGCTGGCCGTCGATGAAGGTCTGCGGCGTGGTCTGGACGCCGTGCTGCTGCTTGAACGCATCGACCTCGGCGCGGGTCGTCAGGTGATGATCCTCGACGCTGTAGCCCTGGCGCCTCAGGAGATCGAGCGACTTGAGCCCGTAGGGGCACATGTGCTTGGTCATCACCATCCGGTGCAGGCTTGCGGTCTTGGGTGCGAGGGTTGTCATGGGAAAGCCTTAATATTGTGCGAAGACGCTGGTGCCGGACGCGCTCCAGGCAATGACGTCGTAGGGTTCGGTTTGATCGCCCATCTCCATCCCTGGCGAGCCGATGGGCATGCCGGGAACGGCCAAACCCGCCGCCTCGGGCCGCTGGTCCAGCAGGGCGCGGATGGCTTCGGCGGGAACATGGCCCTCGATCAGGTAGCCCTCGACGAGGGCGGTGTGGCAGGACCACAGGGCCTGAGGAACGCCGTGCTGCTCCTTGAAGGCCGCGACGTCGTCGGACATGGTGACGTCCACAACGAAGCCCGCCTCACGCAGATGGTCAATCCAGGCGCCGCAGCAGCCGCAGTCGGGCGAGCGCACGACCTTCACGAGAGGACTGTCCGCGGCGGAGGTGGCGCCCAGGGCGGCCGGTGCCGGGGCCAGAGCCGCTGCCAGCGCGGTCATGAACATGCGCCTGTCGATCATGATGCGATCCTTCCGTTGAACTGGGTGGGGCTTTGCGCCTGATCCTCGGTTTTGCTCAGGCCCCCGCGTGGCGGCGCCTCCAAGCTGCGCAGGATGGGGCAGTCGGGTCGGTCGTTTCCGGCGCAGGACCGGGCCAGATCCTCCAGCGTCGTCGCCATCTCCTGGAGGTGCGCGATCTTCTGGCGAAGCTCGCGCACCCGCGCCTGCGCCAGCGCCTTCACATCCGCGCTGCGCCGGCCGGTGTCGCGCCACAGATCCAGAAGATCCGTGATCTCCGCGACCGGAAAGCCCAGGTCCCGCGCCCGGGCGATGAACCGGAGCATGTGAATGTCGGCCTCGGCATAGTCGCGATACCCGGAGGCGGTGCGCCTGGCCTGCGGGATCAGGCCGATCTGCTCGTAATAGCGGATCATCTTGGCCGACACGCCCGAGCGGGCCGAGGCGTCTCCGATATTCATGGACCAGCTCCATCACGCTTGTGGAGCCGATATGGGGCTTCCCACCATGGGAAGGTCAAGGGCGGCGTCAGGATTTTCGTTGATGCCGGACGAACGTCCCTCCGGCTGATGCGGCCGAAGCCGCGCGGGCCGATGCCGCGCGGCTCGAGGATGGATCAGTTGGCGTTCTCGGCCAGCCAGGTCGTCATCTGCTCGATCTCGGCCTCCTGCGCGTCGATGATCTCCTGCGCCAGGGCGCGCATCTCTTCGTCCTCGCCATGGGCCAACAGCACCTCGGCCATGTCGATGGCGCCCTGGTGGTGGGCGATCATGCCGCAGGCAAAGGCGACGTCGGGGTCCTCGTTCATCATGCCCTCGTGCATCGCCGGCATCGTGGTCATCATTCGGCGCATGTTCTCCTGGACATGTTCCGGCATGGTGTCGAGGTTCATGCCGCCCATGCCCATCATCTCCATCATGCCGGAGTCCATCGCGCCGCCATGATCGGCATGCGCGCCGCCATGACCCATGCTGGCGTGGTCCATCGCTCCCGAGGCAGCGGCCGCCGTGCATTGCTCCGGCAGGCGGAACTCGGCGTCCTGGGCGAGCGCAGGTCCGGCGAAGGTGGTTGCCGCAATGGCTGCTGCGAAGCTCGTCTTTGCGAAGTTCATTTCAGGTTCTCCTTGCTGTTGAGATCAGTGGCCAGACCAACCCATGGTCTCTGCCGGCGTTCCGTATCGCGGATACGGTCGTCATACGGCGCGCTCAGAACTTGGCCTGCGCCGAAACTCCATCGGCACCGGTGATCTGGACGGCGCCCGAAACTTCCTGCGGCAGTTCCGTGTCGGTATCGGCGGAGAGGACGCCGGGCTCCGAAGGTGCCAACGTGGCGCGCAGCGGCTTCCCGTCAACCAGCAGCATGGCTGTTCCGGACAGGGTCGACGTGTCCAGCTCGCTCTCGTCATCCATCGTGACGAAGACGTTGACGAGGGTGCCTGCGGTCGTGACCTCGACGCGGTAGGGGCCGGCGTCGACCTGCATGCCGCCATTGGGCCCGATCCCGGGTTCGTGTGCCGCGAGCGGCGTTGCCAATAGCAGAGCAAGAGCGGTGATCTTCATCATGTTTGTTATCCTTTCGGTTCAGAATGTGGTGGCAACAGGGGCTGTGGTTTGCTTGGCATCGCCCTGAGCGTGACGGGCGGCATCAACGAGCCTTTCCAGCGGCTTTCGGCCGTATCGCAGAAAGAGGATCGGCGTCAGGAACGTGTCCAGCAGCGTGGAGGAGACGAGCCCGCCGAAGATGGTCACCGCCACAGGATGCAGGATCTCCTTTCCCGGCGCTTCCGCGTCGATCATCAGCGGCACCAGCGCCACCCCGGCAGACAGGGCGGTCATGAGCACGGGGGTCAGACGCTCGAGTGAACCACGGATGATCAAGTCGGGCCCGAAGGGCAGCCCCTCATGGATTGCGAGGTTGATGTAGTGGCTGATCTTCAGGATGCCGTTCCGAGCTGCGATCCCGGTCAAGGTGATGAAGCCGATCATAGACGCCACGGAGAGGGGCTGTCCCGCGATCCACAGCGCCGCGACCGATCCGATCAGCGCCAGCGGCACTGAGCCCATGACGATCAGCGCGCAAGCCACCGAACGATAGCGGCTGTAGAGGATCGCGAAGACCAAGGTCAGCGACACGAGCGACAGAAGGGCGAGCGTGCGGCTGGCCTCTTCCTGGGCACGGAATGTCCCCTCCAGAGCCAGCGAGTAGCCCGGGGGCATGACCGTCTCCGCCATCACCTGTTCGATTTGCGCCACGACCGCCGCCATGTCGGTGCGGCCATCGGTATTGCCCAGCACGACCACGCGCCGTGCCCCGTTCTCGCGCAGGATCTGGTTCGGACCGTCGGCCTCACGAACGTCTGCAAGCTCACGCACCGGCACCCATCCTGCAGGCGTCTCGATCAGCAGATCTCCCAGAGCCTGGGTCGTCCGGCCTTCGTCGGGCAGGCGCAGCATCACGTCGATGCTCCGGTTGCCGTCCACCAGGCGCGAGACCAGCTGACCGTTGGACAGCCGCTCCAACGCCTCGGTCACTTTTGCTGGCGGCACACCGTGCAGCGCAGCCCGGTCATAATCCAGCTGGATCTCTAGCTGCGGGATGCGGACCTGTTTCTCGACCTGAAGATCGACAAGGCCCGGGATCGTCTCCATGCGGCTCCGCATGTCCTCGGCAAGTCGCCGCATCGTGTCCAGATCAGGTCCGAACACCTTGAGCGCCAGCTGCGCCCGCACCCCCGACAGCATGTGGTCCAGCCGGTGCGAGATCGGCTGGCCGATGTTGACGACGACCGGCAGGATCGACAGACGCCCGCGAATATCCGCGAGGATCTCGTTCTTGGACCGCCCCGACCCGTCGAGATCGACCTCGATCTCGGAGGAATGAACCCCCTCGGCATGTTCATCCAGCTCTGCCCGACCCGTTCGGCGTCCGACCGCGCGGACCTCCGGCACGTCAAGGATAAGGTTTTCGGCAATTAGCCCCACCCGTTGCGACTCCGCGAGCGAGATGCCGGGGTTGAACAGCATCGAGATGGTGAAGGTGCCCTCGTTGAAAGGCGGCAGGAAGGCGCGGGGCAAGGTGCTGGCCGAGAGCGCCGCAACGGTCACACCTATGGCCGCAGCTGTCATGATCGTCTTCTGCCGGCGGAACGCCACCTTCAGGGCGGCCCTATTGCCGCGCTTCAGCGTCCTGACAAGCCAGCCCTCGTGCTCGTTCAGCGTCTTCAGGCCAGGCAGCAGGTAGTAGGCCATAACCGGCGTCAGGGTGATCGAGACGATCAGGCTGACAAGGATCGAGATGATGTAGGCTTGACCAAGCGGCGCGAAGAGGCGCCCCTCGATGCCGGTCAAGGCGAAGAGCGGCACGAAAACCAGCACAATGATCATGGTGGCATAGACGATGCCCGAGCGCACCTCCTGCGAGGCCGAAACCACCACCTCGAAAACCGGGCGCGGGTTGCCTGCTTCGCGGTTCTCGCGCAAGCGGCGGAAGATGTTCTCGACATCGACGACGGCATCATCGACCAGCTCGCCGATTGCGATGGCCAGTCCCCCCAGGGTCATGGTGTTGATCGACAGGCCCAGGACGTCGAAGACGATGGCAGTCACCAGGATCGAGACGGGAATCGCGGTCAGCGAGATGAAGGTCGTCCGCGTGTTGAGAAGAAAGGCGAACAGCACGATCGCAACGACGATAATGGCTTCTATTAGGACGGTCTGGACGTTCTTGACCGAAGTCTCGATGAAGTCGGCCTGACGGAAGAGGATGTTGTCGGCCTGAATGCCGTCCGGCAGTGCTCCAGACAGTTGTGCCAGCGCGGCCTCGACCTCACGCGTCAGCTGAACCGTGTCGATGTCCGGCTGCTTCTCGACGGAGATCACCACCGAAGGTGCGCCCATGTAGCCCGCATCGCCGCGCTTGGTGCGCGCGCCATAGGTCACGTCCGCCACGTGCTGCAGCAGGACGGGTTGACCCCCGTCGCTGGTGACCACGACCCTCTTCAGGTCGTCAATGCTCAGCGTGCTGCCGATGTTGCGGACTAAGTATTCGCGGGCGTATTGGTCGGTATAGCCGCCTCCGGTGTTGCCGCCGAAGTCCGCCAGCGCGCCTTCCACCTGCTCCAGGCTTACGCCGAGTGCCTGCATTGCCGCCATGTTCGGCGCGATGTGGATCTGGCGCACTTCCCCGCCGATCGGGATGACCTGGGCGATGCCCGGTATCGCCAGAAGGCGCGGACGGACCACGAAGTCAGCGGCGTCGCGGAGCTGCATTGGCGTGACCCCGTCCGGCGCGGTGACGGCAACCAGCATGATCTGACCCATGATCGAGCTGACCGGGCCCATCTGCGGCGCAACCCCTTCGGGCAGTTGCGGTGCGACCAGAGCCAGACGCTCGGCGATCTGCTGGCGGTTGCGGTAGATGTCGGTGTTCCAGCCGAACTCGACATAGACGATCGACAACCCGATCCCGGAGACGGAGCGGACACGCTCGACCCCCGGCAGGCCGTTCATCTGCGTCTCGATCGGATAGCTGACCAGTTGCTCGACCTCGGGCGGTGCCAGGCCATCGGCCTCGGTCATGATGGTGACGGTCGGCCGGTTGAGGTCCGGGAAGACATCGACGGGCAGGCGCAGGGCGGTGAAGGCGCCCCACACCATCAGCAAAGCCGCGATGGCCAGCACCAGCAGGCGGTTACGCAGCGACTGCGTGACGAGAAAGGTGAACATGATGGCGGCCCCTCAGCGGAACTGGTTGAGGAGCTCTGCCCCCTGCGTCACGAGGCGCTCCCCGCTCTCGACCCCGGCGGCAATCAGCACCGACGCCGCATCGAGCGGGGCGACCCGGACCAGCCGCGGCTCGAAGACCTCGGGCGCCACATGCACGTAGACCATGTCCTGGCCGTTGGTGCCCCGCACCACCGCCTCTCGCGGCACCGCGACGCCCTCGGCCTCGCTGGAGGTTTCCGCGAAAACCGTGACGACGCTTCCGGGACCGGGCACGTCTTCGGCACGCTCAACGGTGAAATGGATCGGCTGCGCGCGGCCATTCTCGGGCAGGCCCGCACCCAGCAGTGTCAGGCTAACTTTGCTGCCGTCTCGCCCGAGGATCGATGCTGACTCTGCGATCGGCTGATCGCCGAAATGCATCGCCTCCACCCGAAGACGGGTCGGGTCGATGATGTGAAAGATCTCGCTGCTCGAGTCGACGATTAGCCCCGGCAGGGCATTCGCCTTCGAGATGATCCCGGCGATTGGCGCCCGCAGTTCTTCCGCGTTCTGGTTGGGGTCTTCGAGGCCCGCGAGCTGGTCCCGCAGGCCCGTCAGCGTCAGCTCGGCTTCTTCCAGCTGCGTGCGCGAAACCGTGCCATTCAGGGCGAGGGTGCGCAGACGTTCGGTCTGGCGCTGCTGCAGGGCCAGCTGACGCTCAAGTTCCAAGCGGGACTGGCGCTGCGACGTCTGATCAGCAGCGCCGACGACGGGCAGCACATATCCCAGCACCTGCCCGGCCTCCACTTCGGACCCGATGGAGAGGAAGCCGCCTTCGGGGGCCGAAAGACGCCCGCCTGTCGCCGACTGCACAAGACCCGAGGCACTGGGGTCGGGGATGATGCGGCCCGGCATCGAGATTGCACTGCGGTGCTGCCCCTGCGCAGCCTGGATCGTGCGAATGGCAAGGATGCGCTGTGCGGGCTTGGGCGCGAAGACCGATCCGTCAGGCAGTCGCTGTGCAACATCGCGGATCACTGTGTCCGGCGGGGCGGCTTCGGCCACGGCCAAGGAGGCACTGAGCCCGAGGATCAGAACCGCGCCCCCGATTGTGATGACCGCAATCCGTCGCCGAAGCAGCGCCATCAGCAGCGCGCCAGCCAGAAAGGCAGCCAGAAGCGCCGCGACCGCAGCAGGAGCGGCTGGAGCCGTTTCAGCGCGCCGGGCAAGATCGCGCAGACCCTGCTGCGCGGCAGCGACCATTCCTGGCAGACTGGCGAATGCTCCGCTCGCCGCAAGGGCTGCGGCCGGAGCGGCGGGCGCCGGGATCGTCAGGCTTGTCGTGAGAAAATCGATGCTGCTGTCATCGGCAACGGTAAAGAGCAGCTCATGGGTGCCCGGTGCGGCGATCCAGTCAGCCTCCAGCCGATAGATCTCGCCCGAGGGCTGCGCCTGCATGGACCCCGCCGGCGTCTCCACGTCGATGGTCGCGCCGATGATCGGCGTATTTGTCTCGAACTGGTCGAGGTAAATCGTCAGCATGTTCCCGTTTGCAACCGCGACGAGTTCAAATGGCGGCGCACTGGCCGACGCACGCGGCGCCGTCTGCACAGTCAGGACGGGAAGTGCATCGCCATGGTCATGGCCTTCGTGGCCGCGAGCCGGGGTGATGAGCAGCAAGCCGCACAGTGCGGCCGGAACGACAGGACGGATCAACGTCATGGGAAGCCCGAAAGTGGCAGTGCCGGAAAAACCGCAGGATGCGGCTGGCTACAACGTTTCGGGTCAAGCCTTCGGAGGGCGCCTTGTGCCGGCTCCGGTATCGAAGATCTCCCACCACTCTAGGCCGGGGCGATGAGCTGCAGCATAGAGTCGCCGTGAAACGTCACGACTGGCAGCGGTGCTGACGACGGTCAGGCAGGACCCGACGAGGCAGCACCCTAAGGTGCAGTCTGCTTCTTCCTCAGCCGCTGCGGCTTGGTCGAAAACGTCCTTCTGCGGCTCGCCCGTCAGCTGTTGTGCCAGGTCCGGTTGCAGTGCGTGCAAACCATGGGCGTGGGACGTCGAGGGAAAGGCGGCAGACCCAAGCAGGACCAGCAGGAAGACCACAGCGATACGCACAATCCAGGTTGGCAGGTGGCTGCCGGGCAGGATGGTGGAAGGATGATCCAGCATCTGAGCGTGCGTTTCTCGAAAGAGCCTGTCGTTGCCGCAATCGCTAGCACCCGGATCACGTGCTGGCAAATGCAAAGAACGTTATCGATCAGAACAGATCATTCCTTTCCTCATTGCGGGCATCTGCTTGGTGCAGCTGCGCCTCAGCAAGTGGTCGAACGTGACCAAGCGTTTTTGAGCAGCCCATCACCTACACCTGTAGCTCTGCGGGATTTCACGATTGTCGGCTATGGAAAAGCTGCACCGCAGCAAGGACACAGGCCTGGCCAACGACTTTCAGGCGAAAGGGGGTTTCTGCAGCTGCACTCGCTGCCGCGGGCGCGAATGGCGGCTGTGGGCTCTTCGCGTTGATGCGACCAAGCCGTCGAGAGGCTGCTCTTCAGAGATATGGTGATCGCGGGCACCGCGATCGCTGATCCAACGGACAGCCGCGCCTCCGCTTCGCTCTGGCACAGCTGACGATCTTTCATTTCTTTTTCCGCCTGCCATCCGGCCGGCGATCCGAACACGGGCTCTGGTGCCGCTGCGCGTCAGCCTCCACAGAGAAATCCGGTTCCTCCCACGCCAAGGCGCGGGTCCCTCCCAATTTCACTGCTCCGGCCCCGTGTGTCTGATCGCCGTCCGGCCGCAGGTCGGGCTGCGCCCACCCTGCTTTGCCCTTCGGATGACATGAAGTCATCCAAAGTGAAAAGCAGCGATGGCTTCGCCACTGGCGGAAGCAGGAAGGAGCGCCACGACATGTCAGGCTTAATCAGCATACGCGCTGGAGATTGGGCTGCGGCCCATCAGAGGCAGACCTTTGTGACAGGAAAGGCAAGCCCGCCCTGTCATTGGGGATAGGACCCACTGCTTTCACTGAATTTTTCTGCCCATTGGAGGCAGGACTATCTGACCACTGCCACCGATTATCGGCACCAAGACCGGAACGGGCATCACCACAAGGAAGGCCGAACATGGCTATTTTCGAGATTGTCACGATGACCGACGACCACGGCATGAGCCGCGTTCATACTGATGATTTGACGGCGTGGGCCGAGGATATGGGCACCGAGATTACCGGGACGGAAACCCGCACCCGCCTTCGCCCGGAGTTGCAGGGCCAGCCCATCCTTTCCGGCTTTGTCGGCCCTTGCTGGGGCGGCCGCTCTGACGCGGGCGAACCCATCATTCGCTATGAAGATAGCGGCACCTATGCCGCGCTCAGCCAGTGAGGGGGGCGGAAATGACTCACTTTTCCGTTGTGCAGATCGACATGCACCCGGCCCCCTACGTTGCCGCGACCGGCAGCGCCCGCAGCGCCCAAATCCTCGCCCGCCTTGTGGGCGAGCGTTGCCCCGGCAACGTGTTCGGCATCCGCGACAAAGCGGAGTTTTTCGGACCCAAGAGCAACGGCTTCATCCGAGATTGCGCCCGGTCCTTCGAGGTTCAGAAGATCGCGGCCGACGAGCTGATGGCCGAGGCTGACGACAACCCCGACCAGCTAACCAAGTGGCACGTCTATTTCTACGACAGCGGCGCCGGAGACTATCGCTTCAAGGTAAACGCCTATCTCGACCACGACTTGCGCGTCCGGGCCAAGTGCGAAGCCGACCCGGAGTTGATCGGGCGGGGCGTCGTCTATGGCGACGGGCCGACGATGGAAACGCTCTATCTGATGCTCGATGCCTTAACCGCCAGCCGCGAGACTGCGGCATGAGCTGGCACAACTTCGAGACAAGGGCGCATCCGTGCGCCCTTCCCCTTCCCCATGAGTCCGAGGACCTGGCGTGGCGCTACGCGCGCCGCCACGGGCACGAGGTTTGGGAAATTGTGGACAACGGCCGGACCGCCCGCGAGCGGTTTCTGGGCCAAGGCTGACGGTGACAACATGACATTTCACAACGCAGAGTTTCCGAAGATCGGAGAGACGCAGGAACACGCCGCGCCCGTCTTGCGCCGCAGCCTGGCCGAGATCGTGGCCGAGTATGATGAGAAGGAAGCCGCCATCCCCGAAGCGATGGCCGCGTTTAGCCAAGCCGAGACGGCAATCAGTGTCGCGGCCTGCATCGGCGGAGCCTATGGAGGCCAAGTCTTTTCGCGTAGCCCGAGCCTCTATGAACGCGACGTGAGGCTTGCCCTTCTGCGCTCAGCTTGGAAGCACGTCTATGAGGGCTTGAACATCGAGCGGATCGCCAGCGCCAAGGACCGCAAGCAGCTCGACTTGAAGCTGACGAACCCCCTGCCCTTTACAATGGCGAACCTCAGAGAAGTCTTTGGCGATTACCTGTTGGACCCCCGCTTTCACGTCCTGAAAGGGCTGGCCGAGTGCTTCTGCGACCTGGACCCGGCCTATAAGAGCCATTCCAAAGTCAAGATCGGTGTCGAGGGTCTGCCCAAGCGCATCATCATCGGCAGCGCGACCGGATGGAACAGTTGGGGCCAAGAGCGGCTGAAAGACACGCTGAACGCCCTGCGCGTCTATCGCGGCCAGCCGCGCTATGACTATCGCGAGTTTGCCGACATGATGAAGGAAGCCGAGCGGCACGGCGAGGCCGATTGCTGCGCTGGCTCCGTTCGCGCCTTCAAGAACGGCAACGCCCACCTGATTTTCAACGAGCAAGGGCGGCGCGACATTAACCGGGCGCTGGCCGAGTTCTACGGCGAGGTTCTTCCCGACGCGCCCACCGAGGCCGAGGCCAAGCGGCCAAGCATCGAGGTTGCCCGTGACCTGCAATTCTACCCGACGCCCCGGCACGTCGCGCAAGAGATCATCGGCGCGCTGCACCTGTCGGGCGGCGAACACGTTCTTGAGCCGTCATGCGGCGATGGCCGGATCATGGACGAGCTGGCGGCATGGAATGACAGCCGCGAAGATCGTCGCGGCCGAGATCCTGTGACCGTGACCGGCATCGAGTATGACGCTGGTCGCGCCGAGCGGGCCCGCGCAAAGGGGCATCACGTCATGACCGCGAATTTCCTACAGGTCGCACCTTACGCGCGCTTTGATCGTGTCGTGATGAACCCCCCCTTCTACGGCAAACACTACAAGCTCCACCTCGATCACGCGGAGAAGTTCTTGAAGCCGGGCGGCGTCCTGGTCTGCATCCTGCCCGCGACCGCCTACTATGACCACGGCTCCATCCTTGGCCGGTGGAATGATCTTCCTGTAGGCAGCTTCGCCAGTTCCGGCACGAACGTCCCGACCGGATATTGTGTCTATCACAAGCCGCGCCCCTGAGCGCCGGGCGGGCCTTCCGGCCCGCCTTTTCCCCCTCTAGCTTGAAGAAAAGGCACCCTTCCTGACAAGAGCGACAGTTAAGCAGAAGGCCCCAGGCTGCACGGGGCCTTCTGCTTATCTATGCTTCGCTCGCCATTCCTGCGGTTCCATGAAGGCCCCTGCGAAAATCCCGCTTGCATCTGCCCGAGCTGCGGCTTCGGCCGCTTCGTAAGCCCGACTGTAGCGAGTGTAGGCGACGGCCCAACCCGCTCTTACGAGCCAGTAATTCAGGCTCAGGCCCCCTGCTTCACAGTCGGCCACAGCCCGGCCGTAAGCATCGGTATCTTTCACGACGCATTGGACGTTTCGCCCTTCTAGCCTTCGTGCCAGCTCATCAGCCGCACGGTGGCCACAGTTCCAGTCATAGCCCGCCGCGTCCTGGCATAACTGGTCCTTTTCCACTGCGTCGATGCCGAAAAGGCGAACGCGCGCCCCTTCTATATCGAGCGTATCACCGTCGATGACACGCGCCTGCCCGGAAATGATCTGGTGATCGCCTTTAGAAAGCGGCGTGAAAACTTCCTGTGCTTCATCGTCCCATTCGTCTGCCAGCCCGCCGAGGATCGCCACCATTAGCACAGCGCCCACAGCCATGCCCGGTCCGAAACAGGCTTTGCGCACCGTCCCTGTTCGTCCTGGCACTGCTACCTGACACAATTCGCAGGCAGTGAACCCTCTATGGTAAGGATGACTTCCTTGCCGCTTGCGGTGAACGTGATCGTTCCAGGGGTTTCAATAGCGGCAATAAGCTCATTCCATTCTTCAGCCGCCTCGCCCAGGATCGAGCCTCCGGATAGAGGATAGGTTAGCGTTTCGGTTTCCGTTCGAACTTCTACGGTATCGCCTTCCATGAATTCCCCGCTGTCGGTGGCAACAACATGAAACTCTGGTGGCGTCCAAAGCCCTTCGGGATCGCACACCACCTCAAGACGTGCGGTGCCGTCTTGGACGGTATGTGAAAATATCCCTTTAACTTCCTCAGACTGCCATTGCGCCGCACTTATTGGCAGCGCCGACGCGGCTAGCGCGAGTATAGAAGTTGCAAAATCCTTCATCCTAATCTCCTTCACCGGCAAAAGAGTCGAGGCGCGCGAGCGCGCTGCACTGAATAGCGTTACGCTTTTTCGCCTTCGAGCTGCTTCAGCAGATCATCGGCCGCACGATCAAAGGCATTGAGTGCTACCTTGCGCAGCACTGAGCCAGGTCGAGCGGCTAGGTTGAGCGGATCTTGTGCCTTGATCCACGCCTTTGCCCTGTCCTCTGGGATGCCGATTGCATGACGGAACACAGGTCCGGCACGCCGCCTATCCTCCGCAACCGTGAAATCCTCGGGAGTTAGCTTCAGCCCCTTTGCTACCTTCATAAGTATGGCCTGCGGCTTCACCCCAAGCGTCTTTGCCGCTGCTTCAGCACGCGGAAGCATTGCTTCTGAGAACTGAAATGTCAGCTTCGTCACCACGGTCTGAGCCTCTGATGCAGCTTCTTCTGCGGCTGCCTTGCTTTTCTTTGCGGGCTTCTCGGCCGGCTCCGGTTCCTCGACCGGCGCTGGCGTGTCCTCTGGTTCCGGTTCTGGCTCCTGCACTGGCTCCGGCTTTTGGTCAGGCTCTGTCACCAACTCCTGCACTGGCACCGTCGCCTGAGCAGGTAAGGTCACACCCGTGGCATCATGTTTGGAGGGTCCGGACGGGTTTGCCGTCCCGGCATCCACTTGCTCAGTGACGGGCTGTGCGGGTCCTTCTTCAGCTTTGGGCGACGCCGCCGGTGCCTTGTCTGACTTCCCATAGCCCACCATCGGGTCGGGCAATTTGACCGTCTGCGCGCGTTTTAAGCGTTCGGCCTTCTTGAGCCGCTCGGCGTTCCTGTCTTTGAAGTTGCCAAGTTCAGCCATCACTTCATCCCTTCGATAGCGGCGAGGATGGTGTTCGCCTCGTTTATGTCTGTGTCCAGATGTTTGCGCGCCAGCCCCTGCCCTGCCCCGGTCAATTCCTGCTTCTCCATAGCTAAAATGCGACCACGGCCGAGTGTTTCAAAGTTGCTTCTGTGCGGCATGAAGAAAGGCAGGATCATCGGATGGTTGGTAATCTCCTCCAATGCTTCTGCTTGTTCGACCGTGAGGCGCTGAGACGGCTTGTAGTTGTTGAGCAGAAGGCCGCAGGGGGCGACTTCTTCCCCGTCAGCTTCGAACGTGTCCCGCAGTGCTTCATAAGTCGCAACTGTCGCAAGCTGGCTGCGATATTCGTGGATGACGGGCTTAACAGGAATGATGATCCGGTCAGACATAGACATTACGTCGCGAGGAAAATCGCTGTGCCGTCCTTCCGTATCAACAAGAACAAAGGCTACGTTGGTTTCCTCTGCCTGAACAAGAAGATCATAAAGCTCTTCGCCATTCGATGCCTTGGCGCTGAACAGACGTTCCGATAGTGCCGGATAGGCCTCTAGTGCCGCTGTGACGAAGCCTTCGGTCGATCCTTGCTTGTCCGTCTCGACAAGCAGAACCTTTGGTTCATCCGCGCGAGCCAAGATCGCTTGTGCAAGAATCCAGCAGATCGTGCTTTTCCCGCCGCCGCCTTTTTGACCCACCAGAGAAATCGTCAGCATGGTTTCGCCTGTATGTGCATATGTGTCTGCCTCGCATGTGCGTTGCTGTGGATCCGTCAGTCAAGGACATGATGACATATGCCCCTCTTGCCCTAGTGACGCGTTGCCGTAAAGGCGCGATGACGCTTTGCCATGATGACCTTGTGACGCTATGCTTATGCCCCGCTTTGCCCTCTGGACATAATGCCCCGTTTACGTTTTGCCATCAAGACTAATGGACGTATTGCCACCTTGCCGGGCTGACTTTTAGCCTTTCGGACGTGCTGACCTAATGACCTGTAGCCTTTGGGACGCAATGACCTACTTACAGTAAGCCGTCACTCCATATTGACATAGTGACGTAGTGACCTTTCGCCTTGATGCCCTTTTGACGTGATAGCTTGCGGACGCTGTGCCCTCGGGGCCTGTGGGCGAGTTGACATTTAGCCATGTGGACGCATTTCCTTATGGACATATGGTCCTGCTGCCGCGACGGATGGGGGGCTAAAGCTGCCCGAGGCTCAAATCCGCAGGGAGCCGCCCAGGGGCCCGTAGCGTGGCTTTAGCCCTTGGCCGGGTGGGGGAGTAGCGCCGCTCCCCCCAAACCCACCCATACGGCGCTCTGCGGGGCCCTGGCGTCGTGTGCGCTATGACTTTCACTGGCTGCGCTCTGGGGTTGCCGTCGGTAGGATCGATTAGAGGGGCCAAATCGACCAGCGGCTCACGCCCACGGGCGTTCGGGGCTGATGGAGCTTCGCACCCTCAGCCTTCGCTATGCTCACCGCAGCGGACTCCCAAGTAAGAGCTTTTTCGCACGCCAGCTTGCTTGTCAGCGGCGCTCAAAAACTCTACCTTGGGTGGACTGTAGCAGGAAATGTAATTTGGCAGCGTTACACTCCCGAAAGCCTACTGGGCGGCGGCTTTCGACAAGTGAAAGCAGCGCGATTTTCGCCGCCTACCAGCGTGGCGAGAGCGTTACATCGCTTGCCAAGCGATACGGGGTTTCGCGGCCGACCGTGTATCGAGCCCTCGAGAAGAATGGCCGGCCGGGCCAACCTTCAGAGGACTCGGCCCGCGTCACGATCCGTCTCACGCCAGAAGAGCGGACCGCTTTGGACGTGCTGTCCGGGCGGATGGGCCTGTCGCGCGCGGCTCTTGGTCGCCGCGTCCTGCGCCTTGCTGCAGGATTTTTGGAGCCTGACCCGGAGCTGGTCGAGGCCATGACGGACCTTTCGCGGCAGATCAAAGCCGTGGGCGGGAACCTCAACCAGATCGCAGCACACCTAAATCGCGAGGCCCGGCTGCAAGGTCGCGCCTCTCCTAACAGGGATCAGCAAGCGCAAATCGAAGCATCGGAGCGCGCTTTGAAAGCCTTGGCAAAGGAAGTTGACCGGCTCTTTGTTCATGCCGCGAAGCGCCGTAAGGCGCGCGTTGAGACGATTTTGCGCCGTGGTGGTGACGCATGAGCCAGGCTGCGTTCGTCATTGGTCGCTTTGACTGGGCCAAGAACCGGGGAGGCGGGGGAGGGCGCGACACATTTAGCGTCCGGTCAAGTCGCGCGGGCCGGGCAATGGGGAATGTCCGTGGGCTTCCCCAAGTCATGTTCAAAGTGGTCCCGAATGGCGGGTGCAAGGGGGCAATGGGCCTGTCCGCGCAGCTTAACTATGTGCTTGGTAAGGCCGAGCACATCATCGACCCCAATAAGGAATATGACCGGCTGGATCACCTGCCGGAGCATTTCACTGATGCGATTGCCGACGAGTGGGCCGAAGGGTGGGATCGAAGAGTTAAAGCCGGCCATTCGATGCACATGGTCGCAAGCTTCCCGCGCGGCACCGATCCCGAGAAGGTGGCCGAGATCATGCGCGCCACCTGCTACGACACATTCGATCAGGGCCGCAGTCGGTTCAACTACATCGCCGCGCTTCACACAGACAACGGCCTCCCGCACGTCCATATCGTCGTGGACCGCAAAAACGCTGAAGGTGAATGGTTCTATTTCGCGCGGGACGGGGAATTTACCTATGACCGGGTGAAGGACACCATTGTTGCCCACGCTGCCGCTCACGGTATCGAAATGGTCAACAGCAGCAAGCTGTCGCGGGGCCTCACCGGCGAGAATGAGCAGGGCAAGAACCGCGCGCCTGCCGTCCGCGGCCTAGCCGGAACTCTTCTGGACCACGGAGAGGCCCCTTATCAGAACGATCCCAAAGAGCGGCCCAGCTACTTCGTGACTGTGGATTCTCCCCAAGGCGTCAAAACGCTTTGGGGCAAGGAACTTGGTTCGGTCGTGGCTGCAAGCGAAGCCGAAAAGGGTGATGCCATCCGCATCACCCACGAAGGCAAGCATCCCGTCCAGGTCAAAACGCGCGACGGGCGCACCATCGAGACACACCGAAATAAATGGGCTGTCGAACTGCCCGAACGCGGCATTGCAACTGGCAGCCACGAAGAACCCGCGCCCAACCTCCACGAGCAGCGCAGCATGGAGTGGAAGCGCGAACAAGTCTTGGCCCATGCAGCCGAGTATCGCTCGCTTTCCGCCACCTTTGCGGACGGCTTTACGGCACTGTCGCGCGGTTTTGCCGCCGCCGCCGATCTGCTGGAACGCGGGCTGTCATTGACCCCGGAAATTATTGAGAGAGCAAGGAGGAATACCATGCCGGAAGCACGCCATTTGAATGAGGGTGACATTTCAGAGCGCAACATGACGATTGAGGATGGCGCCAGGACCAACTTCGGAATGCCGCATCAGGACGAACTGACGGCAGACACAGCCAAAGCCCTTACGGTTATCGAAGAAGCTCGCGACAAGCTGGCTGAGGTGCGTGACACCATCCCACAGCTTGCCCCGGCCGACCGGCCAGAGGTCGAGGCGCAGTATTTCGCAGCCGTTCGCGATGTGGAGCGTCTTTCGACTGGCCTTGACCGTGCCGAATATTCCGATCCGGCGCAGGGGACGATTTACGCGGACGGCCACCGCGAAGCGATTGCCGCGATGGATCGTAGCCAGCTTTCCGAGGTGCTTGAAGGAACGGGCATCGATGCGGCTGAGGTCGCGGCCCGCGCCAACATCGAGGCACGCTCTGCCGCCCTTGAGGCGCATTGGGTTGCCGTCGACGCGCAGAACCTAGCTGCAGCACGCGGATATGACATGGCAACGGAAGAGGGCTCGCGGCAGGCTTACGAGGATCTTGCTGCAACCTACCGGGCCATTTCGGAGCGCAGCGTTTTGACCGAGCGCGCCGTGCCCGATCTACCTGACGACCGCGATTTGGTTTCGAGCGTCGAGGATCGCCAAGCGTTGATTGCGGAAGCGCGCGAACTTGCGGGTCGGGATCATTTGTCTCCCGAGCAGCAAGAGCGTCTGACTGAGATTGTGGAGCAAGTTGCGGGCAAGGATGCCGTGCATGAGCTTCGCGCGGGCAACAGCGACACTTTGTCAGAGATCGTGCCGGACAAGGCCGAACGTCTGGTCATGGCCGAGAAGTATCTTGAGGCCGAGCAGAGCAGAGGCGTGGACCGTTCGGATGCTATCACTGCCGTCAGGGCGGATCGCGATCTCATGGAGATCAACCGTAAGGCCGAGCATCAAGAAACCATCGAGCGGGAGACCGCACGCGAAGCGGAAGTGCGGCGCGAGCGTGGCCGCGATGACGGACACGAACTTTAAGGGGCAGGGGATGGCAACCGAGAAACTGACAATACGGATGCGGTTGGCTGGCGGCGTTTCGCTGATTTCTGCCACCGCCGCCGCTATTGGATATGTCGTGGCAACAGGTGTGGTTCAATTCTGGTTCGGCCACGCAGAGCCCGACTTCCTTTGGCTGGTTCGCAACTATGCTGCGCTTCAGGAGCAGCAGCCGCAGCGGTGGGTTATCGTCAACACCATCATCGCCGGGTTCTTCTGTGCGGGATTGCTTGCCTCTAGCCGTATTGTCCAGGAGCAGTTGACGCGCTTCGGCACGACCCACTGGATGACGGCTCGCGAGATGAAGCGGAAAAACTTCTTCGGCGACGCCCGGACAGGATTTGTCCTCGCCAAGACGACAGGGCCGAAGAAGAAGGGCAAATACATCGTGTCGGGCAAGTTTCCGCATTGCCTTCTGGTGGCGCCAACAGGACGAGGCAAGGGCGTCGGCTTCGTCATCCCAAACCTGCTTTCCTACAAGGGGAGCGCCGTGGTCCTCGATGTCAAAGGAGAAAACTACGAGGCCACGGCGCGCTTCCGTGAGAAAATGGGGCAGACCGTCTATCGGTTCAGCCCGCGTGATTTCGATGAGCCGTCTTTCCGCTACAACCCATTGGCGCGGATCACGACCTACTCTAATCCTGCGAAGCGCATGGCCGAGCTGGAAAAGGTCGCGACCCTGTTCCTGCAGGCCGACGACAGTTCCGCCGCAAGCTTCCTGCCCAACAGCCGATCAATCTTCGTGGCCTGCGGTATCCTTGCCTATGAACAGGGCGACTTGACCTTGGGCCGGATTCACAAGCTGGCTTTCGGTGGTGGAGACTACAACGCCAAGTTCAAAGCCTATGCGCAGACCGTCAAAGATCGAAGCGCCAAGATCATCTTTGAGCAGCTTGCGGGAACGACCGAAAAGACGCTTTCAGCTTATATCTCAGTGTTGTCATCGGCGGGCATGTCAGCTTGGGCAAACCCTCATACCTGCGCGGTCACGGATGCCAGCGACTTTGATTTCTCTACGTTCCGCAAGAAGCCGCAGACCGTCTATCTCACCACCCCGTTCAATGACATTCCGACTATCGCACCGCTGATCCGGCTGTTCTTCGCGGACCTCATTGCAGCCTTGCAGGATCACGAGCCACGCAAGGACGAGCCCTTTCCAGTTCTGATCCTGATGGACGAGTTTCAGCGCATTGGGCGAATGCCCATCGTAGCCGAGAGCATTTCGCTTCTGCGCAGCTATGGTGGCAACCTTGCTTTGATCACGCAGACCATCCCCGACCTCGATGTGGTCTATGGAGAGCAAGTGCGAAAAACCTTGCAGGGCGGGGCAGGGATCAAGCTCTACCTGACCCCGAGTGAGCCGGACACCATTGCCGAGCTATCCGAAGCCGTAGGGATGACGACTAAGCGCGTCGTGAGCAAATCGAAGAACATCAAGGATGGTCTCTTCTCAAATAACATTTCCGAACGGACCGAAGAACACCCGCTGCTGACACGCGACCAGGCACGCCGCCTTCCCGATGATGACGTTATCATCGTAGTGGACGCCGATATGCCCATCCGTGCGAAGCGGCTAATGTATTACGACGACACAGCTTATCAGGAACTCTACGAGAGCCAGAATTTCGATGCACCGCTACCAATCCCGCCGCACGCGATCACGGAAGCCGACTACAAGTATATAGAGACAGCCGAAGATCTGGCTGCACAACGGGACGAAGCGGAAAAGGCAAAGGCTGATGCTCAGGCTCGCGCGGCCGAGAAGCGGGACGTGGCAGACGGCGAGGGAGGGCAGGGGGCTCTTTCTGAGAAGGACGCGCCTGCGGCCGAGCATGCGGACCATGAAGAGGCTTCTGCCCCGCAAGACCCACCATCTGCCGAGGCTGAGCCAGCCGCACCGTTGGCTGCTGCGTCTGATCTTCAGAAGAAGGCTGCCAGCGCGATTGAGGATGCGAACGGACAACAGACTTTCGACCTGCCAAACACTGGCGCTATCAAGGGCAATCCGCCTGCGCCCCTGGCTCCGCCTTCCGATCTTCAGAAGAAAGCGGCACGCTTGCGCCGCCGGGGCAAGGAGCGTCAAGGCGCCTTGCCGTTGCCCGAGGTCAGCGGATCACCAGTGCAGGTCTCCGTCGAGGACGCGGCAGCGGCACGCTTGTCGATAGA
This sequence comes from Paracoccus tibetensis, assembly GCF_900102505.1. Lineage (GTDB taxonomy): Bacteria > Pseudomonadota > Alphaproteobacteria > Rhodobacterales > Rhodobacteraceae > Paracoccus > Paracoccus tibetensis. The sequence continues at coordinate 51,024 of NZ_FMVT01000014.1, forward strand.
CGGCATGGCTTTGAAAATTGCAGAGGCCAAGGCTCGCGCTGTCTAAGTTGCCTCGACTACCACCAAAAAGGCCGGCGCTAGCGCCGGCCTTTCTCTTTAGTATTTCGCGCTTCGCGCGGCTATTCGTGTAGCTAAATCTCGGGAGCCAGCCGCCGCAAGATCCCCGTAGTTTTGCGCTCCGCTTGCTACCTTCTTGGCCCCGGCTGTGGCAGCGCGTGCTGCGGCGCTTGTGGCAAGTTTTCGTCCTGCAAGTGCTGCGGCGCCACCTACGCCTGCCGTCGCCAAGGCCGCTTGTGTCGGCGTCACGGCCATAATCATGCCGCTCAAAGAGCTGACGATCATGGGGATGCAGAGGGTGCAAACGGTCATGATAACCATGCAGGCAATGAACGGGATAAAGTCTGAAATGCTTTCGGTCATCGTGGTGTTCAGCGTGTCCATGTAACCCATAACAATGCGGATCAGCCCCCCAAGCATGACGGCAGTGACAAGCGGATACAGCATGTAGCTGACAGCGCCTTGCAGCCACCTGTTGAAATAGTCTTTCGTGACCTCGAACATGCTCAAGGCAATAAAAATGGGTGCGATCCCAAGATAGATCGTGACCATCACCTTACCGAAGATCAGCAGGAGAGCGGCTAGGGCAGCGAGACTTCCCATGCTGATGAACACGACCACGCTCATGATCGCCCCGGCCATCCAGCCCATAGGCTCCATGACTTGATTTGCCTTGTCAGCAAAGTCGGCAATGAAGGTGTCCATCGCAGCCGCCAAGTTGTTAGAGGGAACCTCTGAGCCTCCGAACTGGCCCAGTAGATTGGCTGAAATGCTGTTGATGCCGCTTTCGACGGCACTTGAGATCATGTTGAACTGGCCCCACACCAAGCCAATGCTGCCTATGGCAATCAGCTTTATGAAGGTGACGATGATCGCGCTTGCCGTCATGGGCCGGTATTGTAAGACCATGTTCACGCCGAGCATGACCACAGCAAGGGTCGCCATCACGGCAGTAAGGTTGCCCATACCATCCAGAACGGCCCCAAAGCTCGACTGCGCCACATCATCAAGCTGCCCCTGGGCCCGACCAACGAAGTCTTCAATCACGCCCATCAGTATATCCCCTGCGCTTTGCAGAGCTGATTGACTTCTCGGGTAAGGCGGCTTCGCGCGGATCGCGAATAGTCTCTTACCCACTCGCTGCTTGCATTATCCGGTAGGGTGATGAAGCGCTCTTCCACATCTTCCAGAGCTGCATCCCAAGATGGAAAGCGGAGTTCGCAGGTGCATTCGCCGTTGGCGGCTTCAATGCTAGCTGCGACTTGATGGATGTAGGAGCTTTCCATAAAGCGCAAAGCACCTACGCCCTGCACCCGGCGATCTTCGACCTCGGGAGGGCGCGGAGCTGTGCATCCTCCTGGTGTCTTGTAGGTTTCCACTTGGGACACATCGTCCTCATTCGAGAACGTCATGAAGCTACCGGCCGAGGCTGCTAGGGCCGAAAACCCAAAAATGCCAGCAATCATCCACTTCATGCCGCTTCTCCTAACGATGGAATGTAAATCTGCGCGATGCCGCGATCTTCTCCAATGCGGCCTGTCTGGATAATCACGTCAATGGTGCGCAAGATGTAGTTGCGAAGATCTGCGTAGCTCATCCGAACGTCTGAGCGGCCTGCTGCAATCGCCAGTCGATCGAGCGCCAATTCTGGGGTTTCCGCATGGATAGTTGTCATTGAGCCGCCGTGGCCGGTGTTGACGGCTTCTAGGAACGTCATCGCTTCGCGGCCCCGCACCTCGCCAACAATAAGGCGATCCGGCCGCAACCGAAGGGTGGCTTCAAGAAGCATATCCGTGGTTCGGGTGGTCCCGCCCCGTTCGGCGATCAAGGATACTGTGTTGGGCTGCGACGGGAACAGTTCGCGGGCATCCTCAATAGTGATGATCCGTTCGTTGCGCTGGATCATGGAAATGATCTTCCGAAGCACCACGGATTTCCCAGTATCGGTTCCGCCTGAGATCAGAATGTTCAGCTTGTTCTCCACGCAGAATTGCAACGCCGCCTTCAGGTCTCCACCAGCTACTAGTTCGGCAAGACGAGCGTTGCGCTTCTTGCGTTCCGCATTCAAATCTACGGGCTTGTCGTGCAGAAACTTCAGCTCGATTTCATCAATAGGCAAGGCGGCGAACAGTCGGAACGACAATGCCGCCTCCTGCGGTGTGGCCGGAGCCAAGACCCCCTGCGCCCGGATCGGCCGGTCAGCATGGGAAACGGTCGCTGAGACTAGCAGCTTGTCGCGGCCGGTTTGCGCCTGGTTCTCCCCGGCAATTTGGTTTGAGAGCGAGTGACCAAAGCCAGCGTCCACTTTCTCGCCTGTATCTCTCATATGCACGTCGCCGCGCTTCAAGACCCAGATGCTGCGGTCCGGATTGACTGAGATTTCCACCGTGGCTGGATCATCCAGCCACGGCTTGAAGCGGTCGAGCTTGTGAGACAGCCAACCCATCAGAAGATCTCCAGGTCTCGGTCAACCATGATCGTGACCAACGAGCCCTGCTTGACTGCAATTGTCGGCTTGCGGTTCAGGTAGTCGCTCAAGGTGCCTTGCAAGGCCCCCGTCATGTTCTGCGACAAAGCATTGGCAATGTCCGAGGCGTTGCTGTCGTTGTCCTCATTTGTCAGAGCAAGGGCAGGCCCTATGCCAACCAGACTGATAAGAGCGGCAGAGCCGAAGCGTGCCCCGAAATGCGTTCTTACTACGCCTTCCATGCCCGAACGGCCGATGAAGTCACCTCCATAAGCACCAATGTCCACAGCCTGATTGTCAGGCATGATGATCCTGTTCCAGACGATCATCGCCCGGCGCTGGCCGAGGTCCGTGTTGTCGTTATAGGCCCCGATGACACGCGATCCTCTGGGGATGAGGATGCGCGAACCGTCGAAGGAATGCACATCCTCAGATACCAGCGCACGGATCGCGCCGGGAAGGTCCGTGTTGATAGCAGTCTCCAGCACTGCTTGAATCATCGTCCCTTGCATGACGGTGTTAGCCGGATTGGCGATGATCTTGGCCTGTTCCATTGATGCACGAGATGCCTGCTGGCGAGCGAACCGCTCGTTCTGGCTTTGCCGCCGTAGGTTAGGGTCTATTCCCGCCGTTTCCGGATAGGCGCCTGCGCCGGCTGCGCCGCCACCGGGACCGCCGCCGCCAAAGGCGATCAAGGGTGATGACACCCGTGCGCGGTAGAATTCTTCTGCTTCAAGGTCTCGGTTCAGTTCGCCACTGTTGGAGCCTAGATCGTAGTTTCCGCCAGTAATGCGAGCTGCATCAAGTTGTGCTTGAAGCTGCGCAAGCTGCCGTTCACGTTCGGCAAGATCACGCGCGCTCTCGCTCTGCATTCGGTTCATCGTGGCTTGCAGTTCCGCAACCTGGTCAAGCAATGCGTCGATCTGAGGGTCATTCGCTGTGATCGGCGCATCTTCCTCCACGAAAATCTCAGTCTGCGGCTGCTCGCGCAGCCGCTCGATTTCCGCTTGCAGTGCTGCAATCTGCTCTAGCAGAGCGGGGTCAGGTTGGGGCTGCTCCGGTTCACGCCGCATCGGCAGAGGCATACGAGGGAAGGGAGCTTCGCTAGAGGTCTGGAACTGTTCGGGCTGACCAGTCGGCAAGGACAGCTGCGCCGCTGTGTTGGTCTCCGGCCAGAACATGAAAGCGATTATGCCGCCGCAGACAGCCGCAAGAGCGGTGCCGACGAGCATGTTGTTCTGACCGCCAGAACCGCCGCGGCGGTTGTTCGCCCGCGACTCTTGCACTTCGGCCGCAAGGCGTGCGGCATCGGACTCAAGTTCGTTTTGCTCGCTCATGAACGTGGGTCCAGACGCTTGATGACAGTTTCCGTGGCGGAAATTCGCAGCACCCAATAGGGGCTCAGGCCACTCACCCGAATAGTGCCGTCCGGGAGCGTGGTGCTGTTAACAGTCCTTTCAGGTCCATTCGAGGTCTTGAAGATCGCCGGAAGCTGCGCGCTGCGCGGAAAGCGGAAATAGGTGAAATCCCCGTCATCCCAAACATGCGACGGCAGGGCCGCATTTCTTTCGCTAGCTGCGTAGCCGTGCCACTCTCTTGTCGGGTTGAGTTGCTTGTTCTGCGGCTCGGCGGCGGCAGTCCGCGGCGCCTGCGCGACAACGCCACCATCGAAACGCACAACATAATCCGCCCTTTGCCCTGCTTCCTGCAGATGCAGGTAATAGGCACGACGATTGGTATACACGGTCATGTTGGTCGAGCCGCCGGGAACGGTCGGCTTGACCACGAGCGCCCGCCCGCCTGGAACGCCGTCAAAGTTGAACCCCTCAGTATCGCCCGCCACGATACTGGTAATCTCTTCGCCGGGACCAAACTCGACGGAGGTTACGCGCATCATGCCGACATTCACGCGATAGACCTGCCCATCCTGATATACAGCGTTCCGAACTCGGGAGTCGTGCCGTCCAGCCGCAGGCGTTACTTCAGCCAGTGCAGGGCTTGCCAAAGTGGCTGCGCAGAGCGCAGCGCCGATCAACCATTCTCTCATTGAATGTCTCCTTCACCCCGGAAGCGTTCGGCTGCTACGGTGTATTCGCTGACAGTGAAGCCGAAAGGGTTGGCCCAAACTCCGTCCAAGCTGCGGAGAGTGGAAGGGTCATAATCATAGGCCAGAGTGACGACGAAGGTGCCTTCCGTGATGCCGTCGCTCGTCGTCAGGCGCTTAGTGAGGCGGGCTTGCGCGCGGTTGTTCCCTATGTCCGAGATCGAGGACACGGCCACGTCAATGCGGGAGTTTTCGCCGTAGATTTTCGGTGGATATTCCGGATTTTGCTCGTTCCATACCTGCTGCAAGGAACGTGCCGCTTGTCCGGTAGAGCGGGTAAATACACCCTCGATCCGAAGATCATTATCAAGCTGGTTGTAGGTTTCTCTGTCGCGGACATAAGCATAGACAAGCGATTGCATCACAGCTTCCCGCTCGGCCAAACTGATCGTGCCGACATTTGCCATCGGCAAGGCTGTGCCAGTGGACGGATCGAACGGGATCAAGGCAGGAGCCGGCTTGTCGATGTAAAGGGCCACAAGTGCTGCGGCGAGACAGCCGGTTATGCCAAAACCGCTGGCGATAAAGGCGATACGTTTCCACATCGCGGCTTCATCGCGCGCGCCGTAGATCAGCTCTTCCTCGAAAACGTCTTTGATGTTGCTCATGGAAATTACTCGTTCGAGAAGGTCATGTAGGCGCGTTCCTCGGCAATAGTCGCGGCCGACAAGACGCCAGCCTGACCGTTGTAGACGGCCTCGATGGATTGCAGTTCGAGAGACTTGGCGAGCTGCACCGACAGTTCCGCCAGCATCCGCGTGTTGAGGTCGATGGACTCTTTTATGTCCACGCTGCTCTGCGTCATTTCGACCAGCGTGTTGACGCGTTCGAGAGAGGACGCAGTTTCGGCATAGGTTTGTTCTGCCGTCGCCGCCAGAACCGCGCCGCTGGATGCCTGAGCGGCCACCCGCTCTGCAGCGGGAACACCAGAAGATGCCATCCCCGTGACAGTTTCTTGCGACAATCCAGCGGTGGACAAGGCGGTGTTTACGGCCTGTGTCAACTTATCCGACTTGCCGGAGTTGAAGCCGGACCAGTCGCCGCTCATTCCGGCCTGAATGGTCCCCAGCACATTGGTCATATTGCCGTTGAGAATGCCGTCCAGGTTTTGGCCCATTGCCATGTCCACAATGTTCCGCGTGCCGGAAAACTGGCCGTAAATGTCCTGCAACTGCGTGAGTTGCGCTTGCAACTGCTCGACCTGCTTGACGGCATTGGACAGAAGATCCGCCTGCACGCCCGCATCGCGCAGCATGGCCTCAAGCTGCTTGATGGTCTGTAAGGTATTCTGGCCGTCGATGGTCGGAACGCCTTGCGCCCATGCAGCCGAAGGACGGACCGTTTCTGCAGTGGTCAGGCCCGTGATCGCGAGAACCGCCACCACAACGCCGGTTCTTGCAATTTGACCCATACGCTTGAAAAGCATTGTGGAACCTCAGTCGTTCGAGAATTTCATGAATTTGCGTTCTTCGGCATGAGCCGTGGCTTGCTGCAAAGCCTCGGCACTGACCGTCTTGTTCTGCGCTGCGAGGACACGGACCCGGAGGGCCATGATCCGGCCCATCTCGGCACGCGCATAGGTGTTCAGCGCCCAAGCCTGTGACGGATTTTGGTTCTGCTCCATCTGGCTGATAATCGCCTTCAGTCGATGTGCGATGGCTGCAATTTCCTGCACCATGTTGCCGCCATAGGCAGATGCTCCGTCGCCCATCATGGCGAGGTTGGCGCCAGCGGCATCAACAGGGGCTATGGTCCCAAGGGCGTCCACTCCGCCGATTGCGGCCAAATACTCGTTATACTTGGCGGGGATCACTTGGACGTAGTGCCGTGTTTCCGCGAAGGGAGGCACGCCGCCATATTTCTGCACGTTTCCTGGCCCCGCATTATATGCGGCGAGGGCGAGAACGATGTTGCCGTCGAACATCGACAGCATCCTTGCGAGATAGGTGGCCCCACCAAGAACCTGCGAATAAGGGTTGGTTCGGTAGTCGCCCGCAACTCCGACTTCCTTGGCCGTTCCCGGCATGAGCTGCGTTAGACCCCACGCGCCGGCATGAGAGCCGACGAAGGGATTGAACCTGCTTTCCTGCCAGATCATCGCCTGAAGCAACGCCCGCCACTGCGCCTGCGACAGCCCCGCCTTGGAAACGCCAGCATGGCTGTAGGTTGCCTTGGTGCCAGCAATGATGACTTCTTCCACAGTCAGGGCGGCATCACCAAAAGTCTTGCTCGCTGCCGCGTTAGTGTCTGTCGGGTTATAAAGGGTTTGGGCCGATGCCGCAGACTGGCCTGCGCCAGCCTCAAGGGTCTGGATCATGTCGCCAGTCGGGCCAACTGGCAGGGAGCCAGCCTCGATCAGCTTGTCGAGTTCCGCGATGATTTCCGCGTCAAGCTGCAACTGTGCTTCGGCCCGAGACAGCTTACGTTGCTGCCGCGTGAGATCGCGTTCCTGTTCGGCCAGGATCGCTAAGTTCTGCTTGAGCAGGTTTCCATCAATAATGGGAACGCCCTGTGCTGCAGCAGGGACCGTGCTAGCGCACAGCCCTACTACCGCAAGCGCCTTAGCAAATGTCGCTCGGTGCATCATCCTTCAGCCCAAAGCTCATGAATGGGCGTAAATTTGCAGACGGGCTTGCCGTTCACGAAGCAGGACGAACGAGCGGGACTGGTGCTTGCACAGGCCGACACCGTGAAGGCCAGAACACAGATCATGATGACGTACTTCATGCGATTTCTTCCTTCTTCTGGGTGCGTGCTTGGTAAGCATCGAGAGCCGCACGGCCCGTCTTGCTGCCACCAAGGATGTTCAGTGTTTCCCCGAGCGCGCCGAGGTTCACGTCCACTACGACTGACGCGGAGGAGTTGCGGATAAGGGCCAGGCGCGATCCGGTGGGTGCGCCGAGAACCATCCCCATTTCCCGGTCATTCAGATGAAGCGCAGCATAGTTGTCTGGCGATGCCCGACGGTTGGGGATCAGGATCTGTGTTTGGACACCTTGCAGAATTGCCGCGCCTGCCTTGCTCTTCTCGAGCTGCGAGGGGAATTGCGTAACCATCACTACTACGGCATTGAGCTTCCGCGCCGTGACCAGCCACTTTTCCAGCTTGTCGGCGAAGTATTCGGTGCCGAGCGCATTCCACGCTTCATCAATGACTGTGATCGTTGGATGACGGTCCTGTAGCTTCCGCTCTAGGCGCTGGAAGATATAACCGAGGATCGCCGTGCGCTCCTTCTCGTTATCGGAGTCGAGAACGGCCGTCATGTCGAAGCCCATGACGTTCTTATCGAGGGCGAAGTTGTCTACCTCGTTGTTGCCGAACACCCACCCATACCGGCCTGAAGGCGCCCATTCCTTCACCCGCTGTTCAAGATCGCCGCTGTCATCGAGGTGGCTGAACAGAGACGGAAAGCCGTTGAAGTTGCGAAGATGATCCGGAGCCCGCGCTGTTTCCACTACAGCATTATGAAGCTGCTGTGTCTGGACCGGTGACAGGGGCCGTTCAGGACGATTGAGGAGCGCAGTCAGCCACTCGCTGAGCCATGCCTGTCCGGCAGTGTCCCTTTCCGCATAAAGCGGATTGAGGCCCGTGGGCTTGTGCGGTGAAATCGTCGTGTAGCTTCCACCCAGAGCCTCGATCTGAACCTCCAAGCCGCGCAGGTAGTCGAAGGCGAAGACCCGTGCGCCCACCCGCTGCGCTTGCGTCATCAGAAAGGAAATCAGCACGGACTTGCCGCCGCTGGAGGGGCCGAAGATGACGGTGTGACCTGCAGGTGGCTCCTTGTCCGCTTCTCCGGCCGGATGAAAAGAAAACAGGTAGCCGCTCTTTTCAGGCGTCGGAAACACGGTCAGAGGCGTGGCCCAAGGCAGCACCTCGCCGGTCAGGCCGGTGGGAGTGCGATGGAGTGCGGCCATACCAGCAAAGACGTGGTTGCTCACCAGGCCGGTCCGCGCCCGATATGTCGCGTTCCCCGGCCATTGAGCGAAGTAGTGTCCCTGCCCGGCGAAGGCTTCAGTAATGATCTTGGTGCCGTTTTCCTGCGCGATCTGGCGCACATCGGCGGCTGCGCGTGCCAAGGTCTTTTCGTCCTCAGCATAAATGGCGACAGTCATGTGATGATAGCCAAGGGTTTCCAAACCAGAGGCCACTCTGTTGCGACCCTCGCGCAGCTTGTCTTGGTCCGTTTCCGCCGCATCCCCAGAGCCGCGCCGCTGCTCAAGGTTGCGCCGGATCAATTCGCTGGCTCTATCGTCGCTGATTGGAACGAAGGAATTGGTTATCACCATGTCGATCGGCAGGTTCAGTTCATCGAACATTCCCGGAAAGGTGCCGGTCGGATAGTTCTTGATCGTGAACACGTGGCCAACGCGGTTTGACACCACACCCCCGCTCACATGCACCCGCGTCCCCCGGAAGGTAGGCCGGTAGTTGCAGATGCTCCGAGCCAGAATTCCTAGTTCGTTGCTGGGGAAGGCGGGCAGTTCAACGCCCGTCCCAATGCCTTCAAGGAAGCCCACTAGCTCGCCCGATGCTCCTGTTAGGACGCGCGCATTCAGATGACCTAAAGTGGCGAGAACGACACCTACCGTTTCATCGAGGTCAGTCAGCCGTTCAGCCCTATTAGCGATGAACGCCTCCAGCGCGTCTTTCTTGCGCGAGCGGGAGAACAGCTCTTTCAGCTTGTCGCCTGCCGACAGACTTCCAAGCAGTCCTGCCGGACGATTAATGATGCTGATGGTCAGCGTCTTGTCGCGCAGCACCCGACCCGCAACTACAGCTTTCCAGGCTGCATCGACCTCCTGTGCAAAGCCTTCAGCTTCAATGTCCGTTAGTGAGACTTTGAAGGGGCGGCTGATCTTGTGGATATAAACCGAATACCGCTCGCCCTGCTGCGCAAGGATTTCAGCCACAGCATCTTTGAGTAGAATAACATCGCGGTCGCTGGACGTCATGGAGTTGAGGCCATCGACCCTGATGCACTGGATCAGCTCGCCGCCACGCGTCAGGACTGTCTTATCGTCAGCCTGCAATGACACGAATGGCAGGAACGCCTCAAATTGTAGCTCGTCCTTCATAGCACGCGGGAATACCGTTTTACCGTGCTGTGAGCTGAAAAGCCGCTTGAAGCCTGCGGGCATCGCTTTCTTCTGGTTACGGCTCATACGAGTCTCCACCCCAAACTTTGCGGTTTTTTGAGGGGCCGAAGTTCTTCAGCGTTTTAGTAATAACGTTGAAGAAATTCGGGTCCCATTTTGCCAGCCCGTAAAGGGCTGGGTAGAAAACGACGATTGTTGCCAATGCCCAAAAGCTTTCGGCCCACATGAACCCGAGCATGACCGTCGCAAAAAGAATGACGGCAGAAGTCAGAGGAAGTCCGAAGAGTTTTGCGGGACGAAGAAGGCCCCTATAGACAGTATCCTTTTCCACCGTCATTCCTCGCCTATCAGGTGCTCCAGAGGGAGTTCACTATGGTGGCGGCCGAGCCGACAATTACGATCGCGACCAGAATGTAGATCGCCAACCGCATCTCGATGTAGCCCATGAACCAGCCGATGCAGACGCAGACGAGTGCAAGAGTTGCGATGGTCTTGCCCAAGGTTCCCGTCAGCGCCGTCACGATGCTCTGCAGGAAGGTCTGGATGGGATTGAGGTTGATTGACTGTGCCGCCGCCGGTTCACTCCACATAATGGAGAAGACAAAGGCTGCCAGCATCACTAGCCCCACCTTGGTCCACGTATCAATTTGGCGGGGAGCCGTGTTCATAACCTGGGCGTAAGACATACGGGATCGTGCGGGCCCCGAGGCCTGCATGAGAAAGGACATAGAATTAACTCCTATTCAGCGGTTGCTATAGTCAGTCTATGGAACACCGCCATGACCTTCCGGACGTGGCCCTGTGTTTCCCGATACGGAGGGATCCCCCCGTGTTGCTCGACTGCTCCGGGGCCAGCGTTATAGCCTGCGAGCGCAAGTTCCTTTGATCCAAACCGATTGAGAAGCATCAGCAAATAACGTGCCGATCCATCAAGGTTTTGGTGCATGTCGTGGGGGTCTACGCCTAATTTGGCGGCGGTCGCAGGCATGAGTTGGCCCAAGCCGATAGCGCCTACATGGCTGCGCGCCCGGGGATTATAAGCACTCTCAATTTCGATATTGGCGCGATAGAAGTTGCGCCATTCCATCAGCGACATTCCAGCCTTGCGCAAGGCAACATGACCGCCGTAGCGGACTGCGGCTTGATCGATGGCATTGAGAACTTCTTCACTGCCCCGAACGGCTCTTGGAGCGCGAAATCCAGAATCGGGTGTCGCAAGCAGCGACATCGTATTTTCGGGGAGCGAAGCCGAGGGTGTTGTTCTCGAAATTATTGGTTGCCCGCCAGACCCAAAATGGCGGGCAAATCCGCTGCTTTGTTCTCTAAACTGGAAAGCTCCGTCGGAACCCGGCACGAGAACCATGCCGTTGCCGTAAATTTTAGTAGGGTTAAGCGTCAGCCCCGCCAGTAGGCAAGCCACTGCCGCTGGCGCCGCTTTCCTCGCTTGAGTTCTTTGCAATGGAATGGAGGGTGCGGTTCCCGCTGAAGAGCGGCGTGTCCACATGCGCGAAGCCGACCTCGTGCATGAAAGATGTAAGGCCGTTAATAGTCTTGAAGACCCTGACTTTGATTTCGTCGATCTCTCCGACACGGCGTGGTGTCGTAACAAGGAGTTTCTCAAACGTTCGATCTGTATTGACGACCCGAACGATCCACTCGCCATACCAGACTGATGCTTTGCGGTAAGCCTCAGCTTGGCAGACAACTTCGGCAAGGTAGCCGCTGGCGACAAGCTGTCTGAATGTAAGTTCTGTAACCACATTCGGCGTTTCTTTTTCTAGTTCAGTCCCCACGCCTGTGGCCCCTCCAACAGGTAGGACCCGGCACCCTTCTCGGGTGCCCAAGTTCTACAACAGTATAATGTTGACGGCAAGCCTATAGAGTTGCTGGCCGCGTTATTTTCTCAGCGCGGTCATCAGTATGACGCGAAACCGTGAAAATGAAGCTTTTTTGGCGGGTGCTTGACTGCATGAGGTGCTAGGCGCGGTCTCACGGCCGCGGACCGAGGGCTTGCGGCCACTTGCATCACAAACCGCCCCCTTCCAGGCCACCTAAGCGGTTGCTTGGAGGGGGCGGGGCAGGAACAACCCCACAGAGCCCGTTGGGCTACTAAGCTATGCGGCATCAATGGTTTGTGGCTTCGGCAGCTCTAAGCGGACCGCTTTCAGCCAAACCAGAAGACAATGCTGAATTATGAGACGGCGGCTCTAGCGACGTCTATTCGTAGACGACATTTTCGCAACGCTCGCCCTTCCACATCACAGCGACCTGTCCGGTATTCCACCTGTAGAGCCAGCCCACCACCTCACGAGACGATTGATCGAGAACTCGCTGGATAGGGTGCGCCTCTCTCAAGTAACCCGTCATGTCATCGTCGGCAGACACGATGTTGCCACAGTCGATGCCCATATCTTCTCTCCAGTCTGCGGGACTCTCGCGCACGCGCCGCGTTGCACGACAGGCAATTTGTTGATGAAGGCTTAATGGACTAGCTAGGTTAACCCGATCACGATATGACCTGAAAAGAAACGAAACAGAACGAAATGCAGCCTGCTAACCATCTGGTGAAAAACGGAAGATTTTTCGTTCCTCCCGCCGATACTGGCGAAAACTTCAAGGCGCTGTTCAAGCGTCTTGCGGCAGCCGGCGCTGGCAGACCTGTAGACGCGAACGGTTTCCCAGAAGGTCCGTGGACACCCGACTTACTTACGGATGCGATCTCTCAGATCGACGCCAATCGTGCCGGGGTCGAACTGCGCACGGTCCAGCTGTGGTTCCAAGACAACGACAAAGGCATCAGCTCAGACAACATCCGATGGCTCGCACGGGTTTTCGGATGCAATGACCCAGAGGCCTCAAGCTCATGGCAGGCAGAGCTGAGTGCCTCACATGCGCGATTGATTGCCGAAAGGCGGCTCCGGCGTCGTGACGCGCAAAGTGGAAATGACCCATCTGATGAAGATGTTGACGACGAAGCACCCATCGATGACCAGGTTGGCGTTGATGCCAGAGACGAAAACACGGAGGAACCAGAGCCCGCTCGCAGCTTTAGCCTCGCCCAAAAATCTGAAGCGATGATAGGCAGGCAGTCAGTTCTCGACCTGCCTTCACTGATCTTCGCGGGTGCGGTCGCCCTTGGATTTTCGTCGTTATTTTTGGGGATACATAGTGTCACCTATGCCAATGCCCAAGGTATGCCGAAACAGGTTGGTTTCCTGTTCGCGCCAAATTGGACCCTATTGTTTATGGTGTTCATGCCGCTATTCATCGCTTTTTCCAGCGGAGCGTTGTCCTACTGGAAGGCCGCGGGTCGAAGGCGACTTGCCGCACGAGATGACAGTGCAGCAGGAGATGAAGAATGGGAAAGAAAGGTCGAGTCTTCTTCACTCACATACTGGGCGGTTCTTTTCATTTGCGTGTTCTTTGCGGGAATTTTCCAATGGGTTAGCGTGCGCTTAAAGCCTTTGATTCATGGCGGCGGAAATTATGCTATCGATTGGGGCACTATTAGCCTTGTTCGGCCTGATGTTGTTTCTAATTTCTCCGAAGCGATATTTACAGCATTGGCATATTCTTACATGGCAGGGAGCTTTTATGTCTTCCTTGTGGCCAACATTATATTTTACACTATTGCCAGTGACTATAGAGATTTAAGTGCGGTCCCCAGGGGTATTTTTGAAGAATACCAGGCCCGATGTGTCGATGTTGGTGGTGTAATCATGCGAGCGGCTTTCAGATGTGGAATATTGGGCATATTGATAGCAGTTTGCATGAAGTTACAGGCTATTTATCTCGCCACCACTAGCATAAGTATCATTGACTGGATCGCAGGCGATTTCTTGGCGCTCGCAAAGGGCATTAATGCAGGAGTTGAGTGGGAAAACGTCGTTTCCCCTACGCAATATACTAGCCTAATTATTGTTCTGGTCAGTTGCTTTACCTTTATCTACACGCTTGCTCAAGTCGCTCCAGATAGTCATCGCGCAACTCGAAACAGAATGGCGGCAGCCATATCCTTTTTGGTCGCGTGTTATCTTTCGATAGGAGCATTTAATGGATTCTCCCTGCTTCTTGCATGTGCGGCCTTTCTCGCCATTTACGGGCTAGTTGACCCAAGGCTAGGGGTTAGGACCGGATCGGGTAAGGGAGGCATTTATGTTCGGTAGATGGCTAGATAGATATGATGAGCGGCGGGCTGAACGTGGGAATGAGGTAAAGGAGCAGACGGCCTTTGTTTTGGATGCTCATTTTGCTTTTCAGGACTGCAGAACAGACGTTCTTGGGATAGAAACTTTTTGTAGACATTCTGTTTCGGCGGCGGCTGATTCAGCATTTTTTGAAATCCCTGCGGAGGATAATCTGAATTTTAAGTGGGAGCAGGATTGGATTGAGTTTCCATCTAGTGTTACAACCGAGGTAAGTGAAAATAACATAGTCAAGTCTTTAGCGACTACGGGCAAAAGCACGGATCATGCGCTCATAGTTTTCCATCATTGGAATGCAAGAAAGAGATATGGGCGACCCGCGAAGCTGATCTCACAGCGTGGTGTGGATGTGTTCCAAATGGCAATGCCTTATCACTTTGAGCGAAGCCGTCCAGATTCCGCCTACGCGGACTACATGCTCAGTCCAAGTCTCGGCAGGACTATCCAGTCCGTCCGGCAGGCAGTATTGGATGGGCGTAAGCTCATTCGAGTGCTGGAAGCTAGTGGCTATAAAAGGATCTCGGTCTTGGGCATTAGCCTTGGATCTTGGGTTGCTGGTTTAGTTGCCGCAAATGATCCCGCAGTTAGGACCGCTTCTCTTTATCTCACCGCCGGAAGTCTTGCGGACATGGTTTGGACGGGCCGGGCAACGGCTCATATTCGTTCTAGTCTGGCGGGACGTATCAACGTGGCGCAACTCAACGAAGCTTGGCTCTCGCTTAATTTGGAGAACTACGCTCGGCAATTCGCGCGAGCGGATTTGGAGCTTCAGATAGTGGTGGCACAAAGAGACACGGTAGTGCCCCCTGATTTGGCAAAGTCGCTGATAACTAAGCTGAGGCAAGCTAGTGCCAAGCCTGATGTTCTGGAACTGAACTGCGGACACTACTCGTTTTCGCTTCCACCCTACATCCTGCGCGCTGGTCTCGGCACGCTGCGGCTACTGGCAAGATAGACGGCAGACGTGGCTACTCCGAGGCGTTGCCAAGCCACCCCCGATGAGCTTATACAACCTTATAGGGTTGCAATTACCCCTATAGTCTTGTCTGCTTTGGGAGGTTCCTATGCGTCGATATGTAAGACATACGGGGTTGGGTATCCTGGCGGTCGTGTCCGTCGGGCTGGCCTTGCCGTCACGCGTGGTGGCCCAGTCTTATCCTATCGACTGTGCGATACTCCTTTGCCTGGCCGGGGGGTTCCCTGCCTCTGCCGAGTGTTCAGCTGCAAAATTTGAGCTGATCCGCCGCATCACCCCCTGGCCGATCGAGCCTCCGTTGCAGCTGTGGCGCTGCCCAATGGGCATGAGCGGTAGCCGCTTCAACGAGATCAACGCGCTCTTGGCCGCGACGGGTCAGCCACGCATGTCGATGCCACAGGTCGGATCAGACGGTCTGACGCCCGACACTCGCCGATACCGGGACGCTATATCCCTTTATCACGTCAGATACTCCCGTCACCAAAGCAGCGGCGGTGAAGAGATTACCGACAACACGCAGCGCGGCGACTACGACGAGATGGGCCGGTTCAGCTGGGTGCCCGCCAGCCTGGCAAGTGCTCCTGAGTGGCTGGCCGAAGCTCTGGGCGGCCAGCGGATGCCGATCCGCCGGTGTGTTGAGACGCAGCGCATGGGACGTGATGACGAATACTGCCTCCGCTATGAGACAGTCGGCCACTCTTTCACGCCTCCGAGCAGCGTTCGGGCTGTCGCGATCCGGACAAGCGACCATCAGGGCAATCATAGCGTCGAGCTGGTGCGATACTGATGGTTGTGGTTCACCGCCTATGCACCCACAGAGGATTTCCTCAAAGGGGCTCTAGCGTTGCCTGCCTGGCTATCCCTTCGGCAGGCGGCGCGGCGGGGGATCGTCTGGAAGGTACTACTCGGCGTGATGTTGCTAAAAGGCGTGCGGCCACGTTGAGAAATGGCCTTGTGCGAATCCAAGCTATCGGCGATATTCACGGAAAATGGCGACCAAACGCCGTAATGCGTGAACACGACGCGGATGAGGGCCGATGAGCAAGTTTGAGACACAGGAAGACCTGAATGCCGTGATCCGGCAGCACTCAGAGTTGCTGGCCACGCAGTTGCACTCACAGCGCGAAAGCCTCTTCCCGCCAGACGCCTCCAAGTCGATGAGAAAGTTCACCTCTGGAGAAGCGGCGGCGGTGCTGGGTGTTAACGATTCCTACCTTAGGAAGTTGCATCTAGACGGAAAAGGCCCTTCTCCCGCGATCTCGTCCGGAAACCGTCGGCTTTATTCGGCGGAAGATATTCAAAGTCTTAGGGTATTACTGGAGAAAACGGCTCGGAGACCAGGTGATTACCTCCCGGGTCGTCGCGAGGGTGATCATCTGCAAATCATCGGCGTGATGAATTTCAAGGGCGGCTCTGGCAAGACAACCTCTGCGGCGCATCTCGCGCAGCGTTTAGCCCTTAAGGGTTATCGCGTACTCGCTATCGACCTCGATCCCCAAGCCTCGCTGACCGCTCTCCATGGGGTTCAACCAGAATTCGATCTCATGGATGGCGGCACGCTTTACGATGCCATTCGCTATGATAACCCCGAGTCGATCACGAAGATCATCCGCAAGACCTACATCCCAAACTTGGATTTGATTCCCGGCAATCTTGAGCTCACGGAGTTCGAGCATGAGACGCCGCGGGCGCTGTCCAACGGTAATGCCGGGCTGTTCTTCTTTCGGGTCAAGGAGGCGCTGGCGCAGGTCGATGAGCAGTACGATGTTGTGGTGATCGACTGTCCGCCGCAGCTGGGCTTTCTGACCATGTCAGCCCTCTCGGCGGCGACAGGCGTATTGGTGACGATCCATCCCGAGATGCTTGACGTGATGTCGATGAGCCAGTTCCTGAGGATGACTGCGGATCTGATGGACGTCATTGCTGATAGCGGTGCTGACATGTCGCATGATTGGATGCGGTATCTGCTGACCCGCTACGAGCCAACCGACGCGCCACAGAACCGGATCGTGGCCTTTCTGCGCACCATGTATGGCGACAAGGTTCTGAATGCGCCGATGCTGAAATCAACCGCGATCTCCGACGCGGGATTGACTAAGCAAACCCTCTACGAGGTCGACCGAAGCGCCTTTACGCGCACGACCTATGATCGTGCGATCGAGAGCTTAAACGCGGTCAATGACGAGATTTCCCAGCTTATTCAGAAAACCTGGGGGCGCATGTGACCGACGGCAAAAAGAAGCGGATGTCCATGCTAGATAGTCTTGCTGCCGCAGGCACAGCACAAGAGGCTGGCAGCATGATGTCGAGCAATCGAGCGCTGAGATCTGCGCGCGATGCGGTCGATGCGCATCACGTATGGGAACTCGATCCTGCCGAGATTGAAGATGAGCGAATTGCTGATCGCCTTGATCCGCAAGACGTTCAGGATCTTCGAACGTCAATTGAGCAGAACGGGCAGGCGGTTCCAATTCTAGTTCGGCGCCACCCAGACATCGCCAGCCGCTACCTTCTAGTTTACGGACGTCGCCGCCTCCAAGCCATTCGAGGCTCGGATAAAGTAAGCAAGATTCGCGCACTGATCGCCAACTTGGATGATACGGCTGCGCTTCGTGCTCAGGTATCCGAAAACACGGCTCGGCGTGATCTCAGTTACATTGAGCGGGCGCTATTCGCGCGAGAACTGCTTGATAATGGTTTCGGATCGCAGGCACAGGTTGCCGAAGTGCTAAATGTCACTCGCTCTTCGATTTCAATGTCGATCTCGGTTGCGCGGGCCATCGGAAGCTCGCTAGCGAACGCAATCGGCCCGGCTCATGGTATCGGCCGCCCCCGGTGGGATGCCATGGCGCAGATGCTATCGGATACAGGCGTCGATCCGGATCAGCTTTGTCAGGTCGCTGTTGACGCGCGCTCGAGGTCGACTGCCGACATAGCGCCCGATGACGACCGTAGCGGCGATCCTTCGGTGGCGGCATTTGAAGCTGTGATGCGGCACCTCAAGAAGAAGGCCGCACCGTCGAAAGACAAAAAGACGAAGACGCAATCGAAACCTCTTTCGCTCAATGGCTCGCCCGCAGGAGCGGTCCGGCGCTCGCGCCGGGCTGTCAGGCTTGACCTTACGGACGTTGATGATGCCTTCGCAGAGTGGCTAGAGGCCAGCGCGCAGGACGTCCTTCAGGAACTTCACGAACGGTGGAGAGGCCGATCGTGAAGAAGAATAGAGCAGCAACAATAAGGAGGCACGGTACAGGCTAAAGAAAAGGTCTCGCAAAGCTTGCGCTCCACGAGACCCACACTTTGATCTTTGCACTTTCAAAGTAGTGGTCGGGCGCACAAACCGCAAGTCAGATATGATTTGCGGCACGATCTTTCTTTGCTTTCGTGAATGACATCATGGAGTACACACCCATTTCGCCGTTTATGCGGCGGATCTCTCACGCTCATCTACGTGTGGTCGAGCGGCCTGAGGCAACCCATTCGGCGAAGCCTGTGAGTAAGTGGGAACTTCTACGTGATCTCTCCAAGGCTCAGGCCGCGTTTGGGATCAGTGATCGGGATCTGACGGTACTGCAGGGGCTTTTGAGCTTCTTCCCCGAAGACACCCTTGGCGGCGATGCGGAGATGGTTGTCTTTCCGTCAAACAAGGCGATCTGCGAGCGGCTGAACGGGATGGCTTGCTCGACAATGCGCCG
This sequence comes from Paracoccus tibetensis, assembly GCF_900102505.1. Classification (GTDB taxonomy): domain Bacteria; phylum Pseudomonadota; class Alphaproteobacteria; order Rhodobacterales; family Rhodobacteraceae; genus Paracoccus; species Paracoccus tibetensis. The sequence goes on from NZ_FMVT01000014.1 coordinate 69,624, forward strand.
GCATCTTGCGCGGCTGGTTACCGGTGGTTTGCTGATGCGGCGCGACAGCCCCAATGGCAAGCGCTACAGTCGCAGGCACGGCGCAGAGCGCGTAACCTTTGGCTTTGATCTCTCGCCCCTTCATTGCCGCGCAGAAGAGATCGCGCGGGCTGCTGAGTCTGTTCGTGAGGGCGATGAGCAGATCCGGCGCCTCCGTGAGACCATTAGCCTGATGCGCCGTGACATGGCGGCCTTGGCTGCGTTCGGCAAAGAGATCCATCCAGGCCACAGTCTCTGGGATCAGCTTCGTGACACGGCAGCTCTGACGACCAGTTCGCTTCGGCGCAAACTGCCTTATGACGAGTTGGCCAACATACGCCGCAATCTTGAGCGCCTGCTTGATCAAGCTCGGAACATCATCGACGGTACTACTACAGAGGAAATGATCACCAGTGGCGCCCGGTCCGAGCAGCACTATCATAATTCAAATGCAGATACTGTTGTTCTTGAACCTGCCTTAGAACAAGGCGGAGCGGCAGGCGTTGAGCCTGAAGGCGTCGACGGAGTACTCGTGGCAGAGCATAGTGACCTGGTAACGCCCCCGCCGCCCAAGATCCCCCTTCATCTGGTCATCAGTGCTTGCTCTGAACTCAAGACGTTCTATCCCGGCGAAATTAGGCACTGGCACCAGCTCCACGATGCGGCTTGCCACGTTCGCCCCGCGATGGGCATCAGCGTCTCTGCCTGGGAGGAAGCACAACGTTTTATGGGTCCGGAACAGGCATCTATTGTTCTTGCTGCAATCTTGCAGCGTTTCGATAGTATCCGATCGCCTGGAGGGTATTTACGGGCATTGACGACAAAGGCTGCTGCGGGGGAGTTTTCCTGTGGACCAATGGTAATGGCTCTTATCGCGCGACGAGATGTGGCATGATGTTCACAGCTGTGAACTACGCCGGCCGATTAAGATGGGCTGACTGAGATGAGCCTTCGTCAAGCTCCGAACTGGCCGAGTGATAGCTAATGGCAGAGCATCATGTTAGGAGCATCTGGCAAGTAATGCAGGATCCCGGTCAGGACTTGGCAACAACGGGCCGGTATGACTAAGCATCGTTTGGCGTCTTGCGAAGACAGCGCTCAACACTTCAATCTATCCCAGCAGGTCCGCGGCAGGATTGTCTGCGATCTCCACATCCGCATAGTAGCGCTGCGCCTGCGCGGCCGATCGGTGCAGCGAGAGCTGCATGGCGGCCTGCAGCGGCGCGCCGTCAAGGGCTGCCTGGGTCAGGAAGCCGGCACGGAGCCCGTGGGCGCTGGCAAAGCCGGGCGGATATCCCGCCAGGTCCAGCCGGTGGCGGACAATGCCGCGCAAACCTTCGGGCGTCAGTCGGCGGCGCAGGACACGGCCCGACAGGCTGACTGGACGGAAGAGGGGACCGTCCTCGATCCGCGCGAGGCGTAGCCAGTCGAGCAGGGCTCGCGCCGCACGCCCTTTCAGCGGCAGCCGGGGGGCTTGACTTGGACCGGTGGTCTTGGTGCTCAGGAGCCTCAGCCGCAGGAGACCCTTCTCGGCCCACTCGCCCAGGTCCAGATCGTCCCGATTCAGCGCCACGATCTCGGACCGCCGCCGCCCGCCCGACGCCCAGCCCAGCATCAGCGCGGCCCGGTCCCTGAGCCCGCGATGGGAGCCGTCGCAGGTGGCGAGCATGGCCTCCAGCACCTCGCGGGTGATGGGCTGAGCTGATTTCGGGGCAGGGGGCCGGGCCGCCGCCCGGCGAGCCCTGCCGCGCGCTTCGGCGATCAGGGGCGCCTCGAAGGGCGAGGGAAGGTTCTTCATGCGGTGGAAGGCGCGCCAGGAGGCAATGCGCCGATCCAGCGTCGCCGGGGCAGGGCAGGCCAGCGACCGCCGCAGCCCCGCCGCGATCAGCGCCTGCGCGGCCGCCTGCGCCGGTCCCGGCTTATTCGTCAGATCGACCGAGTGATCGAGAATGAAGCGCAGTGCCACGCCTTCCGCTTCCGGCCAGGCAAGCGGCGCGCCAAAGGCCGCGCGCTTCCAGGCGGAGATAAAGGCGAGGTCCCGCTCCCAGGCCCGGATCGTGTTGGGAGGCGTGCCGCGGCGATACAACTCGGCGAGCGCGGCCTCGTCGGCAGGGGAAAGCGGGGCAGGGCTGACGGGCAGGATCATGGCAAAATGATGCGCCGAAACGGGCCAAAGTCAATCATGCCGATAAGGGGGACTTATCGGACGTAATTTGCAACCAGCTAAAACGGTCTTGTGATCCACAGCCAGCCTTGTAACTGTGGATATGCTGCCACTCGTATCGGAAGATCCACAAGTTCGTGAGGATGCCTCGTACCGTCGCACATCCCCAAGACACCGCGGATTCGGCCGATCCCACCGCCTGGCAGGCGGCGCAGGCGGCGCTGGCCGTGCCTCTGGCCGAGGCGGCCGCGGCGCTCGGACGGCTGGACGCGACGCTGGCCGCGCTGGACCCGGCAGCCGCCCATGGGGCCGTCACCCGGCTCGCTTTGGCCGAAACGGAGGCCATGCTTTGGGCCGGCGGCCTCGTCCTGCCGCGCGAGGAGATCGGCCGAGACGCACTGGACGCTCGGGCGGCCTCCGATCCCGAGGCGATGCGGCTGGCCCGGTGGGCGCTGCGCCGGCTCGGGGGGCAGGGGGCCTTGACCGACCTGCCGGCCTTCCTCGGGCTGCACCGCGGGGCCGGAGCGGAGATCGAGGGCGGTGCAGCGCGGCTGCGCGGGCCGGATTTTGCGCGCGGGGCGGCGGATTACCTCGCGCGGCTCGGGGCGGCAGCCGAGCTGCATCCGCTGGTGCAAGGCTGCCTGGCGGGGCTCCTCTGGCGGCAGGCCGAGCTCTCGCCGCCGGACCGGGTGATCGAGCCGGCCGTTTATGCCGGCCGGCTGATGGCCGAGGGCTGCGAGCGCCTGCGTTTCGCGCCCCTCGGCTCTGCCGGGCGCCGCGTCTGGACCGCGAGCGGAACCGTCGACGCGCGGCTGGCCGGCCATCTTGCCGCCATCAGCGCCGGCGCCCGGGCGGCCCGCGACGAGATCCGTCGCCTGGCGAGCTGGGCAGCCGAGGCGCGGCAGGCCACCGCGGGCATTCGGGGAGGGAATGCCGGGCGGGTCATCGCCGTTCTCGCCGCCCGCCCGCTGGTCTCGGCCGAGGACGTGGCGGCTGGCGCCGGCATCAGCCGGATGACCGCCGAGCGGATGTTGAACCGGATGACGGCCATGGGCGTGATCCGCGAGATCACCGGCGCCGCCCGCTTCCGGCTCTGGCGGGCGAACCCAGCAGGGAGGTGATCGGTCGGGTGGCATCGGCAGCCGCCAGCAGGAGCGGCGCTGCTGCTTTGGACGAGGAGAAAGACCAGGAAAGCCTACGGCCCGTCGCAACGACCTTCTGGAACTCGAAGCTCAAGACTGATTTTGCGACCTCCAGCGAGAACCGGCGGCGTTCGAACCCACATGCTCGTGGCCATCGGTGCAGCACTGTTCGTGGTTAGGCCTCGCCAGAGCGGGATGCCGATAGAGGACATGTCCCGCGTTCTGCAGGGGGTGGTGCAAGGGATCGGCTTCCTCGGCGCCGGGGCGATCATGGTTCGCGTCAAACAGCGTGAAATGGAGGACCTGACGACGGCCCGAGCATCTGGGCGACGGCTGCGATCGGCGTAATTGCCGGGCTCGGGCTGGAGGCAACGGCCATTCTCCCGGCGGCAATCGTCTTCATCATCCTGGCCGGCGTTCCAATCGTGATGCCGAAGGAGGCAGCCGACGGAACAGTTGCCTGCGGCGCGGGAGACTAAGCGCGAAGCGGCCCCTCCCCTGAGCAGGATCAGAAAGGCGTCGGCCGCACTGCGCATGTCATTTTCTCGCGGTGGCAGCTGTGCCCGCCGGGCAATCTGGGGTATTGCTCGCCCGGTTAATGATGACCGCTTCTAATGCCGGACTCAGAATGAGCCTTACAGCGATCCAGACCCTCGAACGAACACGTCGGCTAATCGATGATTTGCGCGCGCTGCCGGCGGAAACGTCTTGGGTCGAGTTCAAGGAGAACAACTCTGACGGTCACCTCGTCGGGAAGCTGATCGCCGCGCTGTCGAATGCAGCGCGGCTTGCGGACCAGCACTTTGCTTACCTGGTCTGGGGCGTACGCGACGGAGATCATGAGGCCGTCGGCACAAGCTTCCAGCCTGGCGTGAAGCGCGAACAGGGACAGCCGTTCGAGCTTTGGCTGGCGAGCCGGCTTCAACCAAGCCTAGAGTTCCGGTTCGAGGAAGTTGATTATCATGGCCAGCGGCTCGTTCTTCTGACAATCCCTGCGGCGGCGACCGCTCCCGTCGAGTTCGACCGAAGCGGCTACCTGCGGATCGGCAGTGCAACGCCACGGCTCTCGGATCATCCCGAGCGGCTGAGGGCATTGTGGTCAAGGCTGCAGCCATATGTGTGGGAAACTGGACTGGCCGCTCAGTTCGTTCCCGGCGACGAGGTGCTCGCCCAGCTTGACTATGCAAACTACTTTGACCTGACTGGCCAGCGCCTGCCTGACAACCGCCAAGGCATCTTCGAGCGTCTCGAGGCGGACCGGCTGATCCAGCGGGATGTTGGATCACATTGGAACATCACCAACCTCGGCGCCATCCTGTTTGCCAAGCGGCTGTCGGATTTCGGTCCCTCCGTTGAGCGCAAGGCCGTCCGGTTCGTCGCCTATGACGGGCCTGGCCGCGCTGACACGGTCACGCACCGGCAAGATGGACAGCGCGGCTATGCGGCAGGGTTTCAGGGCCTGGTGGACTTCATCGATAACTTGCTGCCCCGAAACGAGCATATTGGATCGGCTTTTCGGGAAGAGCGTCCGCTTTATCCAGCCATCGCTCTTCGAGAGTTGGTCGCGAACGCTCTGATACATCAGGACATGACCATCACCGGCGCCGGTCCTCTGATAGAGCTTTTCAGCGACCGGATGGAGATCACCAATCCCGGAGCCCCGCTGGTGAGTCCGGACAGGTTCCTGGATGCACCGCCGCGCTCGCGCAATGAAGCGTTGGCTTCGCTCATGCGGAGGATGCGGCTCTGCGAGGAGCAGGGGACTGGTATTGATAAGGTGCTGACTGCGGTGGAGCTTCATCAGCTGCCGCCACCAGACTTCAGAACGGAAGGTGAGGCTGTCAGGGTCGTGTTCTTCGCGCCGCGGCGCTTCGCGGACATGACACCGGAAGAACGCCTCCGGGCATGCTATCAACATGCCGCGCTGAAGCATGAAAGCGGCCAGCGAATGACCAACGCGACCCTGCGGGAGCGCCTTGGGGTAGACGCTAAAAATGCTTCTCAAGCTTCCGTGGTCATCCGCCACGCGCTACAGGCAGGGCTCATTAGGCCAGCGGATCCGGAGCATCCTCGCGCCGGCTACATCCCCTTCTGGGCGTGAGTGCGGTCAGGTTTTGACTGGGTTTTGATTGCAGCACTTTTCTGGGGAGAGCTCTCCGCAAAAATTCCCATAAAATCAGATTCCTAGAAGTAGGGCGCCCACGGGAAACTTGTTGATCCGGTTTTGATTGAATCGCGTTTTTGGCCGGTACCTACAACCTGATGCAGCCGGAGATCTCGGCCGAATTGAAGGCCCGCAAGGTCGGCACGCTCGAGGTAGCCGCCCTGACGTCATCAGCACCGGCAACATCGGCTGCATGATGCAGATCGGCTCGGGGACCGAGTTCCGGTCGTGCATACGGCCGGACTTCTGGACTGCGCTACCGGCGGCCCCGGCCGCACAGTATGAACAACGCACCGCTGTCGACAAAGGAACCGGCAGAATGAAGACGATCCGCAGACTTGACCTGGACGACGCCCGCCGCCTGATCGCTGGCGCCTCGACCCATGCCGAGGAGATCGGAGTGCCGATGTGCATTGCCGTCACCGACGAAGCCGGCCAGCTGATTGCGTTCGAACGGATGGAAGGAGGCAAGGTTACCTCGACGACGATCGCCATCGACAAGGCCTTTACCGCTGCTGCGGCCAAGAAAGCCACGCACGAATACGGCCACGCCAGCCAACCGGGCGCACCTGTCTATGGCATCAACTCGGCCATCGGGGGCCGGCTGATGGTTGTGGGCGGTGGCCTGCCGGTCATCTTCGATGCTGATGTTGTCGGCGGCATCGGCATCTCGTCCGGCACCCCCGCTCAAGACCAGGCCGTCGCGGAGGCGGCCGTTGCCTACTGGGAAAAACGCTAAATGAACCGTCGAGCAAGAGACTGCGCCGGACGTTGGTGCGGTGCGGCCTTTTGGGCTAGTTCGCGCAAGTCTTGATGATCCCACGGGCGGTCAGGCAGCGGATTTCGCTCTCCGGCACGTTCAGTTCGTCGCGTAGGATGCTGACGGTGCCCTCACCCAGGAGGGACGGCGCAACGCACGGCGCGGGCCCTTCTCCGTCGAAGCGGATCGGAGAGCGGACCATCCTCATGTCCCCGACGACCGGATGCTGCACCGTCTCGATGAGCTGACGCGCAGCAACATGATCCTGTTCCAGCGCCTCGCCAATCGACAGGATCGGCGCGCTCGGCACGTCGTACTCTGCCAGCCGCGCCAGCCAATACGTGCTAGTGTCGCTGGTCATCCGCGCGTTGATGATCGGCTCAAGCTGGCTGCGATGGGCCAGGCGCTGCTGGTAGATTGCAAACCGCGGGTCATCGATCAGCTCAGGGTGGCCGAGGCACCGGGCAAAGTTGTGCCAGAACCGCTCGGTCAGACAGGCAACGATCACATAGCCGTCCGCGGTCGGGAACGAGCCGTAGGGCACGATGCTGGGGTGCTGGGTTCCCACAGGCTCTGGGCTTCTACCCGTCAGGAAGTAGATCTGCGACAGGTAGCCTTGCATGGCGATCATGCTGTCGAGCATTGCCACCTCGACATGTCGCCCTTGGCCAGTCGAATTGCGCTCATGCAAAGCCGCCAAGAGACCAAAGATGGAAAAGATGCTGCCAGCCATGTCGCCCATAGGCAGTCCAAGCTTGTTCGGCGCCTGACCGGGTTCACGGTTGACACTCATCACGCCGGAGAGGGCTTGGGCAACGATATCGAACGCGGGCTTTTCGGAAAGAGGACTGTCCGGTCCAAAACCGGAGATCGAGCCGTAGATGAGACGCGGGTTCGCCTCGGACAACGCGCTGTAGCCGAGCCCGAGTCGATCCATGACGCCTGGCCGGAAGTTCTCCAGAAGAATGTCGCTGCGACTGGCGAGGTCATGGGCGATCTTCTTGCCCTCTGGAGTTTTAAGGTCTACTGCGATGCTGCGCTTGTTGCGATTGAGCGCAGCATAGTAGTGGCTCATGCCATTCTGAAACGGAGGAAAGCCTCGCGTTTCGTCGCCTGCTTTCAGAGGTTCAACCTTGATGACGTCGGCGCCTAAATCGGCAAGAACCATGCTGGCATAGGGCCCGGAGAGGATGCGCGAGAAGTCTAGAACCTTGACGCTGGCAAGAGGTGCCGCCGAAGGGGTTGGCGCAAAGTCCGTCATGCTGAGGTTCCCGTCATCTTTGCGACCTTCATTATTGCTGTTGCGCGGGCGATCGCAGCGTCCCCGCTGAACACCTCCGCATCGAGAAACATCAGTGAGCGTGTCGCGTGGCGCACCTGGGCTCTGACTGTGAGAAAATCACCGACCTTCGCAGCGCCAAGGAAGCTGGCATCCATCTGCACAGTTACGGTCGGTTGTCGGTCAGCGGCATTCCAGGCGACGATGGCGATGGCCTGATCGAGAAGCGTCGTGATCACGCCGCCATGGACGATGCCTATGGCATTTGCGTGGCGCTGATCCGTCAGAAGGCCGTAGGTGTTGCTTTCGTTGGGCTGCCTGGACTTCAGGAGGGGGCCGACCACCTCCATGAAACCGGGTGCAGCCACGGGTTTCCATGCATCAGTATCCATCATTCGTCTCCATCCCCCTCAGCTGGCCGGCTCGATCTGCAACTCACTCACCCCGTCGCGGATCGCCTTCATTTCCCTGATAAGCTGCGGGATCGTCTCGCTCTGGAGGCGCTCCGAGATCCCGAGTGCCACGATCGACCGGATCATCTTTCCGCTCGCGCCGAAGACCGGCACGGCAAGGACCGTTACGCCCGAGATGTAGGTGCCGCTGTCGATGGCATAGCCCCGCTCACGTGCCTGATCGACCTCGGCGTGCCACTCCTCGAATGTGGGGGGATGGTCCCAATGCAGCTTCGCGAACTCGCGCGCCAGCGGGTAGGTTTGGTTGGTGTTGAACGCGGCGAACAGCCGCCCCGTCGCGCTGATCAGCAGCGGAAAGCGACTGCCCAGATCGACTTGCAGGCGAAACGGAATGTTGGACTGCGACAGGGCAACCACGACCATCTGGCCCGGCTCGGCAAGCTGCGTCGCAATGGCCGTCACTCCATGCTCCGATGACAGCCGGGACAAGCCAGGCTGAATCATCGCCGAAAAGCTGTTCCGGTGAAGTGCCGCCCGGGCCAATGGCAAGATGCCGATGCCGATAGAGTAGCGCTTCGTGACGGGGTCGAATTCAACAAGTCCCTCGTCTTGAAGGACGCGCAGGATGTGCAGGCAGGTGCTTGGGATCAGGTCAAGGGCACGCGCAATTGCATTCACACCGACAGGTTCCGCCGAGCGGCTGAGCAGCCGCAGGATGGCAAGCGCCCTCGATACCGCCGGGACCTGTCGCTCCGTTGCCGCTTTCTTGTCGTCATCCATGCTCTTCAGATCTGGCTGCTCTTCGAGGGCGCGACCGCCGCCGCCAGTGTCGCTGGCATTGATGTCGTGCAGGCTGCAGGTGAGGCCGCCGAGGCGCTTCTGGCCGATGCGAGGCGCAAGTGAGCCGCCGCAGCACGGCCGGGCTGGTTGCGGCGGGCTTTGCCCTGACCGCCTTGGTCTACGGCCTTGCACGCTTCGCCTATGGCCTGCTTCTGCCGCAGATCAGGGCCGAGCTGTCGTTGAGCACGGTGGCCGCAGGTTGGATCGGCAGCGCGGCTTTCGCCACCTACTGCATGGGCATCCTCTTTGCCTTCCTGGCCGTGCCGCAATGGGGGTCGCGCGTCGTTGCCGCCACGGCAGGGCTCTGCGCGACGGCCGGGCTGGGGCTGGCTGGGCTTGCAGGCTCGGCGCTGGCCCTTGGCGCTGCCATCGCGCTGGCAGACATCAGCACGGGCCTCGCCTCGCCGCCGCTGGCCGCTGCGGTGAGCCGCAATGTCACTGACGCGGGTCGGCCGCTCGCGAACGGCGCCATCAACGCTGGCACAGCGGCCGGGATCATCCTTTCCGGCGTCGCCGCACTAGCCTTCGCCGCGGCCTGGCGCGAGCTCTACTTCGGCTTCGCCGGCATCGGCGCGGCGGTCACCCTGTGGCTGTGGCGAGCGATTCCGGCCCAGGTTGATGAGGGCGGGGCCCCGAGTAGACTTCAGCTGCGCCGGCATGGGCTGGTTCCGCTCGGTCTCGCCGCGCTGGCGATGGGAGGTGCCAGCACGGCCATCTGGACCTTCGGCGCTGACATCCTGCGGGAAGAGCTGGGGTTTGCCGGCAACCGCATCGCGCTGGCCTGGATCGTTCTCGGCGCGGCCGGCCTGGCGGGGCTGGTGACAGGTGTCGCGACTGACCGTCTTGGCCTCGCCCATGTCCACCGGCTATCGCTGGCGCTAATGGCGGTCGCGGTGATCTGCCTTGCGGCGGGCGGTGCGGCTGCCATCCTGCCCTATTTCGCCATGGGACTGTTCGGAGCAGGCTACATCATCTCGTCGGGCACGCTTCTGCTGTGGGGGATCACGCTGTTCCCAGACCGCGC
>NZ_FMVT01000009.1 GCF_900102505.1 Paracoccus tibetensis
CAACCCAGCACCGCCCCGATATGATCCTCCGCCGCCCGCAGCGACACCAGGTAGTTGTTCAACGCAAACGAGGCACCCCGCGCCTCGGGACCGCCTAGCGCACGCAGCCAGTCGGGCATTTGTGAAGGTGATTAGCGGGATTGCGACGCCGCGGACGGAGCGCGCCATCATCAAGACTGCGCGTGAAGCGCCGCCCGTTGCAGCTCTCAGTCAGCACCGTGTCGGAGGTACGGCACGCCGACGCGACAGATAAAGGGTCTTAGTTCGATCGGCTCCTAGGGTTCGCATGGTTCACTGATAACTTCGCACCAGCGCGCCCGCGATCATCCCCCAGCCATCGACTGCCACGAAGAAGGCGAGCTTGAAGGGCAGCGAGACGACGACCGGAGGAACCATCATCATCCCCATCGACATCAGCACCGCCGACACCACGAGATCGATGATGAGGAAGGGAAGCGCCACCAGGAACCCGATCTCGAAGGCGCGCTGGATTTCGGACAGCATGAAGGCGGGGACCAGGACCGAAAGCCGATCCGCGGCCGCCGCAGGTCCACCCGGCGCGATCTCGGCCAGCGCCTGCAGGGTGCTGGTGTCGGCGCGGGCCAGCATGAACCGCTGGAACGGGGCGACCCCTGCCTCCAGAGCCTCGGCGATCCCGATGCGCCCTTCCTGCAGCGGTACCGCCGCGACCTGCCACGCCTCGCGCAGCACCGGGTCCATGATGAACCAGGTCAGGAAGACCGAGAGGCTGACGATCAGCATGTTGGGCGGCGACTGCTGCAAGCCGATCGCCTGTCGCAGGATCGACAGGACTGTGACGATGAAGGGGAAGGCCGTGATCGTCACCGCGATGCCCGGAGCGAGCGAGAGGAGGGTCAGCCCGACCATCAGCAGGATGGCGTTCTGGCCCAGCCCCTCGGCCAGGGCCTCAGTTCCGGGGAGGCCTTGCGCGAATGCTCCGCCCGCCATCAGCAGCCACATACCCGCGGCTGCAAGCAGAGGCTTCACGACAGGCCCACCGCACCCAGGACGCGGACGCAGAGCCGATCCTCGCCACTGGCGTCATGTGTCAGCTCGCCGCGGGCGATGACCTTCTCTCCGACACAGATCTCGACTCCGTCCGCAATCGGCTGGTCCAGGACCAGCACATCCTCGGGCTTCATCATGCTGAGCTGGGCCACCGTCTGCCGGGTGCGGCCGAGGCGGATGGTGACCTCGACCTCGATGCTGTCGGTGTTGATAAGGCTGCTCAATGCGTCCATTCTTGGTTCTCCTCGTTGATCTCGGCGATGAGCGCGGCGATCTCGCGCCCCGCGCGGTCCGGGCAGATGTCGATGCGCCCGCCTTCGAGGCGGATCGACAGCTCGGCATCCTCGCGGCAATCGATCTCGATCGGCGTGTCCGTCACTTGTTCCAGGCAGCGCTGCACCATGCCCAGCAGAGGCGGCGCGCAGGTTATGCGTGCCTTGAGCGGGCTTGAGCGACCGGCGATGCGCACCAGTTCGGCAAGCAGCGTCTCCTCGAGGCGGCGGGACTGGCTGGCGGGCGCCATCAGATCCAGGATGTGCGTGAGGATCGGGCTCAGCGCGGCCACGGCCTCGCCGCGTAGGGCATCGCGACGGGCCTCGTCCTCGCGCAGCAGCTCCGACAGTTGCGCGACGCAAGTCTCGAGGCGCGACATCTGCGCCTCGTCAGCCTCGGCCTTGCCTGCGGCGAAGCCATCGGCAAAGGCCTGGTCCAGATCGTCACGGTCGAAGGCCTGTTCGGGCGTCGGCTGCGCGACCGGCGGTCGGTCGAAGGATTCGAGTTTCAGGATGGCGGCGGTCAATTTGCGTTCTCCTTGTTGGCGATCCATCCCGAGAGGATCTTGACGCTTTCCTCATGGCGCTCTCGCATCATGCTGCGCAGGCGCGAGACCGGATCGGCCGAGGGCAGCGCCAGCGGGTCGCCCCCCATCGGCTCGGGCTGGAAGAAGAAGGGCTCCGGCCCAAGACTGGGCTCGCCCATGTCGATCATTCCGTCCAGCGCGGGCAGCGGCGGCAGGCTGGTGTCGAGTTGCGGCATTTGCGGGGCTGCCGCGTCGGCCGCGGCAGGTTCGGACCTTCCGCGCATCATCGGCCGCAGAACCAGAAGCACGAAGGCCAGCGCGAAGAGGCCGACCAGAAGCACCCGCAGAAGGCTGCCGATGTCGAGCCGGTCCAGCAGGCCGGGTGCGGCCGAGGTCCCCTCGGCGCCAAGAGCGGCGAAGGGCAGGGACTTCACGGTGAGCTGATCGCCGCGCGCCTCGTCGAAACCCACGGCCGAGGCGACGAGCTCGCGCAGCGTCGCCAGTTCCGCCTCGGTTCGGGGGACCAGCGTCACCGCGCCCTGCGCGTCGGTCTGCGGCACGCCGTTCACAAGGACCGCAACGGTCAACCTGCGCGTCGCGCCGGGCTGCCGCGTCACCTCGCGGGTCACGCGGCTCACCTCGTAGTTGGCCTGCTGGCGGTTTTCCGAGCGGTTGCTCTGCGAGCTGTCGCCGGGCTGCTCCTGCGCGTCGGGCAGGTTGGAGGCCGCCGTGACCGGGCCTGCCCCGGTCGAGTTGCTCTGATCCGAGGTTTCCTCGATCACCTGCGAGATCATCGCCCGTTGCTCGGGATCGAAGCGTTGCTCGGTTACCAGTTCGGCGTCCGTGACGATGTCGAGGTTCAGCTCGACAATGGCGTTGCCGAGACCCACATGCGGCTCGAGGATTCGCTCGACGTTGCGCTTCATCTCGGCTGCCCGATCCGAGCCGGTCTGCGCCTCGGTCGCAGCCACGATGCCGCGCTGCGTGTCGATGACGGTGACCCGATCAGGGGTAAGGCCCGGCACGCCTGACGAAACCAGGTACTTCAGGGCCGCCGCCTGCTCGCGCGTGACCGCGGCTCCGCCCGTCGTCAGCGTCACTGAGGCGCTGCCGCCCTGGTCGCGCCGGTAGCCGCGCCCCGTCTCGATCGCCAGGTGGACGCGCGCGGTCTTCACGTTCGGGTGCGACAGGATCGTCCGCGCAAGCTCGCCCTCCTTCGCGCGCCAGTAGGCGGCATCGAACATCTGCGAGGTCGTGCCGAAGCCCGACAGCCCGTCCAGAAGCTCGTAGCCGGTGCTGCTGGGCGCGGGCAGGCCCTGCGCGGCCAGATCCATCCTCAGGCGATCACGATGCGCCTGATCGACATAGATCGCATCTCCCCGAACCTCGTAGACGACGCCCGCCCGTTCGATCCCGGCGATGACGTCCCCCGCCTGCGCCGCATCAAGCCCGCCATAGATCAGCGCCATGCCCGGCCGGTTCGCCAGCCAGGCAAGGCCCGAGATGACAAGGAAGGTGGCCAGGAACGCGGCCCCCAGAAGCGCTTTCTGCTGCGAGCTTCGCTCGTTCCAGTAGTCCTGCAATTTTTGCAAAACCCGTCCTTTCGAATCAGCTCAATCATCCGTCACCCCATCTGCCATGGCGCGACTTAAGAATTGGTTAGGAGGGGGGTGCTATTCCGTTCCCATCAGGACGGAGAATCACCATGACCGAGGCCGCCGTTGCGCCCGATGAAAACCCGCCCCGACGCCGTGGCCTGCTGGTGCCGCTGGTGTTGTCCCTCGTGCTTGGCGGGGCCGGCTTCGGGTCGGTCTATTTCCGCGTCTGGTCGCCCAAGGACTTCCTCGGCAGCAGCAAAGAGGCGCCGCCGCCCGAGCATCCGCTGCCCGCCGTCGTCTTTGTGAACGTCCCGGTCATCGAGGTGCTGGTGCCGGGCGGGCGCAGCCGCAGCCTGATCCTCGCGGCCAGCATCGAGACGGACCAGGCAGGCCAAGCGACCATCAGCCACCTGATGCCGCGCGTGTCCGACAGCTTCACGACCTTTCTCGCGGGGATCGATCCCGCAGCCTACGACAAGCGCGGTGTGCTCGAGGTGATCCGCGCCGAACTGGTGACGCGGGCGCGGATGGTGCTGGGCGAGGCGCCCGTCAAGGACATCCTGATCACGGAGTTCCGTTTCAAATGACCTACGAGCATCTTCTCCAGGTGGCGTTGCTGATGGCTTCCGTCGGATTGGCCATCTTCTGCATCATGCTCGCGCGCCGGCTGCGGCGGCTGAACGACCTGGAATCAGGTCTGGGCGGCGCGATCGCCGTCATGGCGGCCGAGGTGGACCGGCTGGAACAGGCCATCCGCAGCGCCCGGGCAGAGGCGACCGAAGCCAGCTGCGCCCTCTCGGAGGAGATCAAGGCCGCGCGGCACGAACGCGCGCTCTGGGACCTGCGCCAGAAGATCGCCGACGCCGCGCTGAGCCCCGCTCCGGCGCCGGCCAGCCCCGTCGCACCGGCCCCTGCCGCCCGCAGGCTGCGCAAGCGCCAGGAGATGGCGGATGCGTAGGCGGCTGCCACGGTACCTCGCAGCGGCCTTCCTGCTTCCTGCCAGCGCGCTCGCGATGCTCGACATTGACACATCGCGTCTCTTCGCTGCCGTCGCGGCCGAGGAGGACCTGCTGAAAGGCTGCACCGACGTTCCCGAGGCCGTCGTCCTGGCCGAGGAACTGCGGGACCGGGCGCTGAGAATCGAGCGGTACATGGCCGCCCTCGAGGTCCGGAAGACCGAGATTGCCGAGGCCGAGGCCACGCTGCGCCAGCGCCTGGCCGAGCTGAAGGCGCAGAAGGACGGCAGCCGCAACCAACGTGAAGCGGACACCAGCGCGGTGCGGACCGATATCGACCGCCTGATCGCCGTCTATGACCAGATGAAGCCGGCCGAGGCCGCGGCGATCCTCAGCAACCTGCCCGCAGATTTCGCAGCCGAGATCCTGATGCGGGTGCAGCCGCAGACAGGCGCGAAGATCATCGCGGCCGTCGAGCCCCGCCAGGCCGCCCTGCTGACCGCACAGATGGGCGCGCGCAGCGTCCGCACACGATAGGAAGAGGCTCATGTTCGGGATAATCGGTATCGTCTTCACGATTGCCATGGTCTTCGGGGGATACCTGCTGGCCGGCGGCAAGATGGGCGTGATCCTGCACGCCTTGCCCTTCGAGATGATGATGATCATGGGCGCCGCCATCGGCGCCTACCTGCTCGGCAACGACACCCACGTCCTCAAGGCGACGGTCGGCGGCATCATTCGCGCCTTCAAGGGTCCGCGCTGGACAGCGCAGGACCACCAGGACGTTCTGTGCCTGCTGTTCCAGCTTCTCAAGATCGCCCGGGAGAACCCGGTCGGCCTCGAGCAGCACATCGAGAACCCGTCGGAATCGACGATCTTCAGCCTCTATCCGAAGATCCAGAAGGACCACGACGTTGTGTCGCTGATCGCGGACACGCTGCGATCGGCCAGCCTCAACTACGATGATCCCTACCAGGTCGAGGACATGCTGTCGCGCCGCATCGCGGTCTTGCGCGAGGAGGAGATGCACGTCCCCCATGCCCTCCAGACGATGGCGGACGCGCTGCCGGCACTCGGGATCGTCGCGGCGGTTCTGGGCGTCATCAAGACGATGAGTTCGATCGACCAGCCGCCTTCAGTCCTGGGCAAGATGATCGGCGGCGCCTTGGTCGGCACCTTCCTCGGCGTCTTTCTCTCCTACGGCTTCGTCGCGCCGCTCGCCAATCGCCTCGGCAGCGTCGTCAAGCAGGACATGGGCTTTTACGACGTCGTGAAATCGGTTCTCGTCGCCGGACTGCACCAGCACGCCACGAACCTCTGCGTCGAGGTGGGGCGGCAGGCCGTGCCGGAACATGTCCGTCCCACCTTCGACACGCTGGAGACGGCGCTCAGGGACCTCAAGAAAGCGGCATGATGACCCTGGCCAGCCTGGTGCTCCTGACGGTCCTTGCGACCGATGCGACGACCGCGCCGACGCCCGGCGCGGCCGAGCGGCTGATGGAGGACGCGACGCGGATTCTGCTCGAGGGGCGCAGCCTGCCCCGCGACACGCGCCTCGAGTTGCTGGCGCTGGAGCCGGCTGACCGCATTCGCGTCATTGCGTACCTGAGGCGCATCGGGCTGATGACAGGCGCCCCATGGCCTGCCGCCGACCTGCTGCTCGCGCCGAATGCCGAGGAGGTTTCGGAATGACGCCCGTCCAGCCGCTGTCCCGAAAGCCGGGCAAGCTGCTCGACGCACCGCTGCTGGTGACGGGCGGGCTGGTCCTGGTCGTCATCTCGCTGGTGGTGCCCTTGCCGGCCGGCGTCCTGGATGTCGGCATCGCCCTTTCGATTGCGACGGCGACACTGGTCCTGGTGATGGCGTCGCTGGTGGACAAGCCGACCGACTTCCAGGCGTTCCCTGTCCTGCTGCTGGTCAGCCTGGTCATCCGCCTCTCGCTCAACGTGTCCTCGACCCGTCTCATCCTGACCGAGGGGCAGAACGGGAAGCAGGCAGCGGGTCAGGTCATCAACGGATTTGCCGACTTCGTCGCCGGGGGCTCGATCCTTGTCGGCATCACCGTCTTCGCGGTAATTTCGGTCGTAAACTTCATGGTGATCACGAAGGGCTCCGGCCGGATGGCCGAGGTTGCGGCCCGCTTCGCCCTGGACTCGCTGCCGGGCAAGCAGCTTGCCATCGATGGCGACCTGAACGCCGGCGCCATCGATCATCAGGAGGCCAAGCGGCGACGGATCCAGGAGCAGCGCGAGATCAGCTTCTTCGGCTCGCTCGACGGCGCGTCGAAATTCGTCAAGGGCGACGCGGTGGCCGGGATCGTGATCACGCTGATCAACCTGATCATCGGCCTGACCGTCGGCGTGACCGTGCACGGCATGGCCATCGGCGAGGCCGCCGCGACCTATTCCCACCTGACGATCGGCGACGGGCTCGTCAGCCAGATCCCGGCCCTGATCACCTCGATGGCCGCCGCGCTTCTCCTCTCGCGCGGAGGGGCGACGGATACCACGGCGCAGCTCCTCTCGACCGAATTCACTCGCACTTGGCAGCCGGCCGCCATGGTGGCCGCCGCGATGGTGGTGATCGGGCTGGTCCCTGGCATGCCGCGCCTTGTGTTCTTCTCGCTCGCCCTCCTGATGGGCGGGCTGGCCTTCAGGCTCGCGCGGCGCCGTGCCACTGTGGAGGATCTGGCCGCAGACTTGCCCGTGTCGGACGAAGATGCCCGGCCCGCCGCGCGCATCGGCGATGTCCTCGACACCGACGAGATCAGCGTCGAGATCGGCGCGGACCTCGTCCTGATGGCCCTTGATCAGGGGCGCGGCCTTGGAAGCCGCATCACCAACCTGCGCATCCATATCGCGCGAAGCTACGGCCTGATCCTGCCCGACGTCCGCATCACGGACACGGACGACCTGATGCCCTCGGACTACCAGATCCGCGTCCAGGGCGTCGTCCGGGGCCGCGGCCGGCTGATTGCGGGGCAGGTGCTTGCCTTGGGTCCGGACCAGCTTCTTGCCCAGATCGGCGGGACCGCCGTGCGCGAACCCGTCTATTCCAGCCCTGCCCGCTGGATCACGCCGGATGAGCAGGACGAGGCGGCCACATTGGGCGCAACCGTCGTCACCCCGATGGAGGTCCTATCGACGCATCTGATGGAGGTGGTCAAGGCCAACCTTTCCTCGCTGATGACCTTGGCTGCCATGCAGCGCCAGCTGGACGAGCTGAAGAATCTTTCGGACACGACGCGGGCCGAGCGTTACCGCAAGTACCTCGACAGCATGATCCCCGAGAAGGTGACGCCCGAATTGCTGCTTGCGGTCCTCCGGGCGCTGCTGGACGAGAAGGTGTCGATCCGCGCCCTGCCGCTGATCATCGACGCGGTCTGCGAGTTCCGCAGCGTCGAGTCCGCCGAGACGGTGTACGAGCTCGTCCGCAAGCGGCTGCGGGGCCAGATCACGCAGCAGTTCTCGGACGATCAGGGCGCGATCTCTGCGCTGCAGCTGCATCCCGGATGGGAGGCCGAGTTCGTCCGCGCCGATGCCGAGACCGGACGCGCCGGTGGCGGCGCGATGACGCCGGCCCTGTCGGGGCGGCTTCTCGAGGCCACGCGGAAGGCGATGGCGCAGACGGATCCCTTGGCGCGCAGCGTGATCGTGGTGCCAGACCACCGGCGGCGGATGGTCCGCGCCCTCATGGGCGCGAACGGTATCTCAGCGCCCGTGCTTGGGCTCGAGGAGGTAGATCCGGCCGCCGAGCTGCGTCTTCTCGGCACGATCGAGGCGGCATGATGGAGCAGCTGCTGGCAGCCGTTCCACCCCTGCCTTGGCCGATGGTTCTTGTCTACCTGCGGGTGCAGGCCTTCATCCTGGTCTTGCCGGGCCTGGGCGAGCGGGTGCTTCCCGCGCGCCTCAAGGTCGGCTTGGCGGTCGTGTTGACCCCGCTGCTGACCGAACCTGACGCGGCCATGACGATGCCTGACACCGTTCCGGCCCTTGCCGGTCAGGTTGCGGTGCAGCTGGTGCTGGGGCTGATGGCCGGGATGCTGCTTCGGCTCCTGGCGCTGGCGCTGGACGTGGCGACGACGGCCATCGCCGCCACTGCCTCCCTCTCTCAGATCATGGGCGTGCAGAACGAGGCCGCGCCGCATCCCATCGGCAACCTCCTGCATCTCGGCGGGATCGCGCTGCTGATGGTGATGGGCTACCCGGTCATGGTGGTCCAGCTGATCGCGGACAGCCTCCAGCTCTGGCCGCCGGCGGCGCTGCCGGATGCCGAATACTTCGCCGACAACAGCTTGCGGATGGTGCGCGACAGCTTCCTGCTGGCGATGATGCTGGCCGCGCCATTCACCATCGGCGGCTTCCTCTTCCAGGCCCTGTCCGGCGTGGTGAACCGCGTCATGCCCGCGCTTCCCGTGATCTTCATCGGCGCGCCGGCCTCGATCATGCTGGCGCTTGCGGCGCTTGCGGTGCTGGCGCCGCTGCTGGTCGCGATCTGGGCGGATCGCGTCCTGTCCTTCGTGCTGCCGGTGCCGTGATGAGCGAAGAGCAAGACGACAAGCAGTTCGATCCGACCGAGCAGAAGCTGCAGCGCGCCCGCGAGAAGGGCGACATTCCCCGCTCGACCGAGCTGAACGCCGCGGCGATGTATCTTGGCGCCTGCGTGGCCTTCGGCTTCGCGGCGATCTTCGCCATCCGTCAGTGGCTCTCGATGGCGAGCCGGGCGATGGGCGCCGATGGATGGCCGTTGGGGGGCGTCTTCGCGCTAGGCCGGTCCGTCGCCGCATATGCCGGCGCGGCGATCACGCTGTTGGCCGTCGTGCCGGCCGTGCTGATCCTGGTCGGGCTTGTCGCGCAGCGCGCGTTGATCTTCTCGCCCGAGAAGCTGGCATTCGACATCAAGCGGATCAACCCGATCAAGAACGCGCGGCAGAAGTTCGGCGGCGACGGGATGGTGCAGTTCGTCATCAGCCTGGGGAAGGTAGGCCTCGTCTGCGCGGGCGGATGGTTCCTGTTCTCGATGCTGCTGGACCGGATCGTCTCCTCCGCCCTTTCGGGCGAGGCATGGATCACGGCCCTTGGCACGGTGCTGCGGCAGGTGCTGTTTCTGGCGCTGGCGGTCTCGGTGGTGTTCACGGCGCCGGACATGCTGTGGAAATGGTTCGACCACCGCCGCAAGAACCGCATGAGCCGGAAGGAAATGCAGGACGAGTTCAAGGACTCGGAGGGTGATCCGCATCTGAAGGCGGCGCGGCGGCAGCGGGCGGTCGACCTGGCGATGAAGCAGATGCTGACCGATGTCGCCTCGGCGGATGTGGTTGTCGTCAACCCGACGCATTACGCGGTGGCGCTGCAATGGAAGCGGGGCTCCGGCAAGGCGCCGGTCTGCGTGGCCAAGGGAACCGACGAGGTGGCCGCCCGCATTCGCGCCAAGGCGCGCGAGAATGGCGTGCCGATCTGGTCCGACCCGCCCTGCGCGCGCGCAATCCACGCCGAGGTGAAGATCGGCCAGGAAATCCGGCGCGAGCATTTCGCCGCGGTCGCGACGGCCATCCGCTTCGCCGAGAAGATGCGTCAGAAGGCGAAGGCTGGATGGTAGGGGCATTGGCATGAAACCCGATGCGCTTGCCGCGCTCGAGCGCCCGGCGCGACTTCGCGCCGAGCTGGAGCTGAAGAAGCTTGCCGCCTTCAAGGCCCATGTGGATGCGGCACAGGGCCGGGTGGATGCCTCGCGCGCCGCCATGGCGCAGAGCTATGCCGCCGAGGCGCCACTGAGCGTTGCCGAGGCGCGGATGGCCAATGCGCAGGCCGCACGCGCAGCCCGCGAGCTGACGCGTGCCGATCGCGAGCTGCGCCAGATCGAGCCGCGGTTCCGGCAGATGCAGAAGCAGGCCGCGCGGGAGTTCGGCCGGGCCGAGGCGCTTGCGGACCTGCACCAGCGGGCCGTTCGCGCGGCGCGAAAGGCAGCGGAGTGAGCAGGCTGGCGCGCTCGGCGACAAGATCGCCAAGCTGAGTGCCCGAAGCGGGTGCGAAGCCGGACTGGAGGATCAGGTCACCACAAAGATGGACGCAAACCCTGCGTACCATGGCTGCGGCAGTCTCTGCGAGGCCGGGCGCTATCGGGCAGCCGTAGAAGGGGCACTCGCATGGCGGCAAGGGTTGCAGCGACCGTCAGTTGCGCGCCGCCTCTGCAGGCGCGGGAAGCTCGAGGTCGATCCAGACCAGTTTCCGGTGCGAGGCCTTTGCCGCAAGCTCTGCCAGCGGGTCCGGCGGGTCCGGCCAGAGGACGCCGCTTCCGCTGACCGTGACGTCCAGCGACGGCAGGATGTAGTCCAGCCTGAGGTTGCCGGTCGGGGCGGGATACTCGGCCGTGTCCAGTTGCGGATCGCCGGACTGGCCGGCATCGGCGCCGTCCGGCTGCGGGCTGCGGGTGCTGCGGGGCAGCGGGTCCTGCACATGGGCCAGCAGCCTGTCGAAGGCGGCCGGGTCGCCGGCACCGTCGGCCGGGTCGAGGTTGAGGTTGCCGATCACCGCGAACGGCTCCGAGGGCAGGTGGCCCAGCCAGAAGGCGGTTTCGTCGTGGTTGCGCGCGATGTTGCGCGGTTCGAAGGCCGGGGGCGTGGCCGCGAAGGCCAGGAGGTGCAGCGGGGCGCCCGGCGTGCGCAGCGTCACGTCCCAATGCCCGGTGCTTGAGAGGCGTTGCAGCGGCGCGGCCTCGGGCGGCAGGGCCGGCATGCGGTGGCCCGGCAGGTCGCGCCACAGAAAGCCGCTGTGGTCGGTCACCGCCTCCAGCGGCAGGCGCGACAGCAGCGCCATCCCGCCATGCCCGGTGAAGCGCCCGTAGCCCTGCGCATCGCGCGGCTGCCCCCGCCGGCCGTCGCCGTCGAGGTCGAGGCCGGTCGGCATCCCGCTGTTCGGCCGCGGCGCCAGCAGGTGCGGCATGGGGTGGCCCGCCTCGGCCAGAAGCGCGGCGAAGGCCGAGAGCGCGCGGCCGTCGAGATCCCAATCGAAGGCCGTCAGCAGGATCGCATCGGGCGCGGTGACCGCGATGATCTGGGCGGCGGCCATGACCTGCGGATCGCGCGCCTCGATGTCGCGCAGCAAGAGCCCCGGCCCCTCGCGCGAGAGGCCGGGGTTCCACGTGGCAAGGCGTAGCGGATCGGCCGCGGCGGGCGCGGCCAGAAGAAGGGCCAGCGCGAGCGGCTTCAGATCCAAGGACGCGCCTGCGCCATCTGCGTCTCGAAGCTGTCGATGGCCGGCGCCCGCTCCATCGTCAGGCCGATGTCGTCGAGCCCGTTCAGCAGGCAATGCTTGCGGAAGGGGTCGATCTCGAACCGGTAGGCCGTGTCGTCCGCACCGGTGACCGTCTGCGTCTCGAGATCGACGGTCAGGCGGGCATTCGCCCCGTTCTCGGCATCGCGCATCAGCGCGTCCACGGCCTCTTGCGGCAGGACGACGGGCAGGATGCCGTTCTTGAAGCAGTTGTTGAAGAAGATGTCCGCGAAGCTGGTCGAGATGACGCAGCGGATGCCGAAATCCAGAAGCGCCCAGGGCGCGTGCTCGCGCGAGGAGCCGCAGCCGAAATTGTCGCCCGCGACCAGGATCTGCGCGTCGCGATAGGCCGGCTTGTTCAGCACGAAGTCGGGGATCTCGTTCCCGTCCCGGTCATAGCGCATCTCGTCGAAGAGGCTCACGCCGAGGCCCGAGCGCTTGATCGTCTTCAGGAACTGCTTGGGGATGATCATGTCGGTGTCGATGTTGACCAGCGGCATGGGCGCCGCGATGCCGGTCAGGGTGGTGAACTTGTCCATGGGTGCTCCTTGGTGCGGCGAGGCTCAGGCGACCATCTGCATGGGCAGGCCGAAGGCGTCGCATGTGGATGTGGGTGGATAGAGCGCGGCCCGCCCGCCGGCCAGGCGGCTTGCGGACCAGGCCATGATGGCGGCATCGGCCAGGTCGTCGGCCGCGGCGCCGGGTGGCATCCCCGCAAGGTCCAGCCGCTCGAGCCGAAGGCCGAGCCGTGCCAGAACCTGCAGCCGCAGGAACAGCCCGGCCGCCGATGATTTCGGCGCGAGGATCGGCGTGCCGCCATTGGCGAGGGTGAAGGACAGCTCGGGATGCCCCTCGCGCAGCGGGATGGCGCAGCGGCGGGCGACGACATCGGCCTCGCGGATCTTCGGCACGATGCCCCAGGCCTGCTTGGCAAAGCCCTTGCCCGAGAGGCGCCGGTTCACCGCCAGCGCGGCCGCATAGTCATCCGCCGCAAGCGCGTCCCGGACCGGGGTGTTGAAGACCGACGCGGCCTTGCCGCGCATCGCCGCGCGGGCGGCGATGTCGCAGGCGCGGGCGGGCTCGCTGGCGCTCAGTCCCAAAGGGATGTCGATGACCGCGACCTCGGCCCCGCTGGCAGCGATCAGGGTGCCGAGGTCGCTGCCGCCGATCACGGCCGGCGCTGCGAAGGCCGGGTCGGTGACGATGCCAATCCAGCCTCCCTTGCAGCCGTCGAGGCCGAGGACCTTCATGGTTTCAGGCCGGCTGTGCCGCAAATTCGCGGATATCGACCAGGTGGCCGGCGACGCCCGCCGCCGCCGCCATCGCGGGGCTCATCAGGTGGGTGCGGCCCTTGTAGCCCTGCCGCCCCTCGAAGTTGCGATTCGAGGTCGCGGCGCAGCGTTCGCCCGGCGCCAGCTGGTCGGGGTTCATGCCGAGGCACATCGAGCAGCCGGCCAGGCGCCACTCGAAGCCCGCTTCCTTGAAGATCACGTCCAGACCTTCCTCCTCGGCCATCGCGCGAACCAGGCCCGAGCCGGGCACGACCATGCCGCGCACGCCGCTGGCCAGCTTGCGGCCGCGCAGCACGTCGGCGGCGGCGCGCAGGTCCTCGATCCGGCCGTTGGTGCACGAGCCGATGAAGACCGCGTCAATGGTCACGTCCGTCAGCGGCGTGCCGGCGGTCAGCCCCATGTAGTCGAGCGAGCGGCGCGCTGCGTCAACCTTGCCGCCGGTGAAATCCTCGGGGGCGGGGATGCGGGCGGTGATCGGCAGCGCGTCCTCGGGCGAGGTGCCCCAGGTCACGGTCGGCGCGATGTCCTCGCCGCGCAGGGTCACGACCTTGTCGAACTGCGCGCCCTCGTCCGAGAAGAGGGTCTTCCACCAGGCCACCGCGGCCTCCCACTGCGCGCCCTTCGGCGCGTGGGGGCGGCCCTTGACGTAGGTGAAGGTCACCTCGTCCGGCGCGATGAGGCCCGCGCGGGCGCCGCCCTCGATCGCCATGTTGCAGATGGTCATCCGCCCTTCCATCGAGAGGTTGCGGATCACCTCGCCGCAATACTCGATGACATGGCCGGTCCCGCCCGCGGTGCCGGTCTTGGCGATGATCGCCAGCACCACGTCCTTGGCGGTGACGCCGGGGGCGAGGCGGCCGGTGATCTCAACCTTCATGTTCTTCGACTTCTTCTGGATCAGCGTCTGCGTGGCCAGCACATGCTCGACCTCGGAGGTGCCGATGCCGTGGGCCAGCGCGCCGAAGGCGCCGTGCGTCGCGGTGTGGCTGTCGCCGCAGACCACGGTCATGCCGGGCAGGGTCCAGCCCTGCTCGGGCCCGACGATGTGCACGATTCCCTGCCGGATGTCGTTGACCGGGTAGTAATGCACCCCGAACTCGCGCGCGTTGCGGTCCAGCGCGTCGACCTGGATGCGGCTTTCCTCGTTGTCGATTCCGGTCTCGCGGTCCCAGGTGGTGGGCACGTTGTGGTCGGGCACGGCGATGGTCCGCTCGGGGGCGCGGACCTTGCGGCCGGTCATGCGCAGCCCCTCGAAGGCCTGCGGGCTGGTCACCTCGTGGACGAGGTGGCGGTCGATGTAGAGAAGGCAGGTGCCGTCATCCTGGCGATCGACCACATGGGCGTCCCAGATCTTGTCGTAGAGCGTGCGCGGCGCGCCGGCGTGCTGTGTCATGGCTGATGTCTTTCGGCTGTGAGGCGGGCATGGCGAGGCGGGGCCGGAACGACCCGGACGCTCAGCCCCTTGCCGTCACGCAGAGCGTCTCGCCGTAGAAGCGCTGCGGCAGGCGCGCGCGGTCGTGGATGTCGAAATAGCGCATCATGGCCCGGACGCTACGCCAGCACGGGCCTTCTGGCAAGGGCCGCGGCCGGGCAGGCCGGGGAAATCCGCGCCCGGTGATTGAGATGGAGGGAAAACATGTCTATCTTTGGATCATCCCTGCGCCGGGGAGATCGGCGCGACGACCGGAGGATAATACCCTGTCACAAGACGTCTCGTCGGCCGGTGGGCCGGCCATGACCCCCGAAGGTGCCGCTGCCGCGGCCGATCCCATGCTGACCCTGGTGCTCAACTCGCTCGATGACGACAAGGCCGAGGACGTCGTCAGCATCGACCTGCGCGGCCGCACGGCCATCGCCGATCACATGGTCATCGCCTCGGGCCGCAGCGCCCGCCAGGTCGGCGCCATCGCCGAGAAGCTGGCCGAGCGGGTCAAGCAGGCGACCGGCCGCACGCCGCGGATCGAGGGGAAGGATGCCGGGGACTGGGTCCTGATCGACACCGATGACGTGATCGTGCACGTCTTCCGCCCCGAAGTGCGCGAGTTCTACCAGCTCGAGAAGATGTGGATGCCCGCGGACGCGCTGACCCGCCTGCGCGAGACGGCCCGCCCGGACATCGCGCAGCCGCAGCCCTAGGCGGATGCGGATCGACATCGCCGCCATGGGGCGGATGAAGACGTCGCCCGAGGCGGCGCTTGTCGCCGACTATCTCGACCGCTTCGCCAAGACCGGCCGCGCCCTCGGCCTGCCGCCCGTCCAGCTGACCGAGCTGGACGACCGCAAGGGCGGCGGCATGGCGGCCGAGGCCGAGCTGCTGGGCCGCGCCGCCCCGCCCGGCGCGCTTCTGGTGATGCTGGACGAGCGGGGCGAGCAGCCGACCTCGCCGGATTTCGCCGCGCGCCTGGCCCGCCACCGGGACGAGGCCCGCGACATCTGCTTTCTCATCGGCGGTGCGGACGGGCTGGACCCTGCATTGCGCGCCCGGGCCGACTGGCAGATCAGCTTCGGCCGCATGGTCTGGCCGCACATGCTGGTGCGGGTGATGCTGGCCGAGCAGCTTTATCGCGCGGCGACGATCCTCGCCGGCTCGCCCTATCACCGCGCCTGACGCTTGCCGGCGCTTGCGGCCTTGGTTGCCGCCCGCCCGCCGCAGGCGTAAGGAGGGAAAAACCGCGAGGCAGACATGAGCAAACCCGTCGTCCTGTGCATCCTCGATGGCTGGGGCATCTCGGACCGGCCCGAGCAGAGCGCACCGGACCAGGCCCGCACCCCCTGTTTCGACGGGCTGATGCGCGACTGCCCGAACGCGACGCTGATCACCTACGGCCCCGATGTCGGCCTGCCGCGCGGGCAGATGGGCAACTCCGAGGTCGGGCACACCAATATCGGCGCGGGCCGGGTGGTGGC
Organism: Paracoccus tibetensis; assembly: GCF_900102505.1. Lineage (GTDB taxonomy): Bacteria > Pseudomonadota > Alphaproteobacteria > Rhodobacterales > Rhodobacteraceae > Paracoccus > Paracoccus tibetensis. The sequence continues at coordinate 15,853 of NZ_FMVT01000009.1, forward strand.
GATGGACCTGGGGCAGATCGACCTTGCGATCGAGGACGGCAGCTTCGCGCGGAACGCCGCGCTCGTCGACTTCGCGGCGCGGGTGCGGGCCTCGGGCGGCACGGCGCATCTGATGGGCGTCGTCTCGGATGGCGGGGTGCATGGGCATCTGGTGCATCTTCTGGCTGCCGCGCGGGCGGTCTCGGACGCGGGCGTGCCCGTCGTCATCCACGCGATCACCGACGGGCGCGACGTGCCGCCGCGATCGGCGGACGGCTTCATCGCGCAGCTTCAGGCCGGCCTGCCGCCTGGCGCCCGCATCGGCACCGTGATCGGCCGCTACTACGCGATGGACCGCGACAACCGGTGGGAGCGGGTGCGGCGCGCCTATGGCGCGATGGTGCTGGGGCAGGGCGAGGACGCGCCGGATGCCGCAGCCGCCGTCACGGCGGCCTGGGCGCGCGGCGAGACGGACGAGTTCATCCCCCCCTTCGTCATCGACGGCTACAACGGCGCGCAGGACGGCGACGGCTTCTTCTGCCTCAATTTCCGGGCGGACCGCGCGCGCGAGATCCTGTCGGCCATCGGCGATCCGGCCTTCGCGGCCTTCGACGTCCCGGACCGGCCCGAATGGTCGGCGCTTCTGGGCCTTGTCGACTACAGCGCGCAGCACGATCTCTTCATGCGGGCGGTCTTTCCCAAGCAGCAGGTGCAGAACACGCTCGGCGCCTTCGTCGCGGCGCAGGGGCTGCGCCAGCTGCGCCTGGCCGAGACCGAGAAATACCCGCACGTGACCTTCTTCCTGAACGGCGGCCGCGAGGCCGCCGAGCCGGGCGAGGACCGCTACATGGCCCCCAGCCCCAAGGTCGCGACCTATGACCTCGCGCCGCGGATGGCGGCCGACGAGGTGGCCGACAAGCTGGTCGAGGCCATCGCCGCGGGCTACGATCTGATCGTCGTGAACTTCGCAAATCCCGACATGGTCGGCCATACCGGCAGCCTCATGGCGGCCGCCGCCGCCTGCGAGGCGGTGGACGAGGGACTGTCGCGCATGATCGCGGCCCTTCGGCAGGCGGGCGGGGCGGCGCTGATCTGCGCCGATCACGGCAATTGCGAGCAGATGATCGACCCCGAGACGGGCGGGCCGCACACCGCCCACACGCTGAACCCGGTGCCGGTGATCCTGTTCGGCGGGCCGGCGGGCGCGGACCTGCGCGACGGCCGCCTGGCGGACCTCGCGCCGACGGTGCTGGCGCTGATGGGCCTGGAACCCCCCGCCGAGATGACCGGCCGGAGCCTGATCCGCTCATGAACACGCGTTCGATCCTGCCTGTCGTCGCCTGCGCCCTCTTGCTGGCGCTGCCCGCCTTGGGGCAGGCCGTCCCCGAGGTCGAGGAGGTCGACACCGACGCGCTTGTCACCGTGGACGACCTGACCGAGCCGATGGCCGAGGACAGCCCCGCCACCCGCGCCGTGGCCGATGCCGAGGCGGCGGCCGCGCTGCTGCGCGCCGCGCTGTCGCAGCTGGCCGAGGCCGTCAGCGCCGATGACCAGGTCGTCGCCCTGACCGAAGTGATCCGCGGCTACGAGCTGGGCCTCTCGGCCCTGCGCGAGGGGCTGCGCCAGGCCCATGCGCGCGAGCTGGAGCTGCGCGGGCGCTTCGAGGCGCAGCGCTCGCAGCTGGCGCAGGTGCTGGGCGCGATGACGGCGCTTCAGCAGAGCCCGGAAAGCACGATGCTGCTGCATCCGGCCGGCGCGGTCGCCAATGCCCGCTCGGCGATGATCCTGTCCGACGTGACGCCGGGCCTGCGCGCGCAGGCCGAGGCGCTGCAGGGCGATCTGGACGAGATCGCGACGGTGCGCGAGCTGCAGGCCAGCGCGGCGGCGATGCTGGGCTCGGGCCTTGCCTCGGTGCAGGAGGCGCGGCGGCTTCTGGCCAGCGCCGCCGGGGACCGCAGCTCGATGGTGACGCGCTACGAGGGCGAGCCCGAGGAATTGCAGAGCCTGCGCGAGGCCGCCGACAGCCTGGACGCCTTCGCCAGCGGCATCGCGCGGATGGAGAAGGACGTCGGCGCGCCGATGGAGGATTTCGAAGGCGCGCAGGGCAGCCTGCGCCTGCCGGCCGTCGGCACGATCCTGCGTCCCTACAACGAGCCGGACGCCGCCGGCGTGCCTCGACCGGGCTGGGTCATCGCCACCGCGCCGGCCGCGCTGGTCCAGACGCCCTGGCCTGCGACAATCCGCTACCGCGGACCCTTCCTCGATTACGGCAATGTGATGATCGTCGAGCCGTCGCGCGGCTATCTTATGATCTTCGCGGGCATGGCGCAGGTCTTCGGCGAGGTGGGAGACGTGCTGCAGGCAGGCGATCCCGTCGGGCTGATGGGAGGGGCCGAGGCGCCCGCGCAGGAATTCGGGGCGCAGTTCGTCTCGGACGCGGTGCGCGGCGGTGCCGCCGGGCGGACCGAGTCGCTTTATCTGGAACTGCGCCGAGGCAATGAAACGCTGGACCCGGCTGACTGGTTCGTGCTGAATCCCTTCGTCGAGCCCCAACAGGACTGAGGCAGGAAAAACCGCCATGAGACATTATCTGATCGCAGGACTGGGCGGCGTGCTGGCAGGGGCGCTGGTCACGACGCAGCTGGCCGGCCCGCTCGTCGCGCAGGAGGCGGGGCGCAACGCCTCGATCTACGAGCAGCTCGAGCTGTTCGGCAACGTGTTCGAGCGCATCCGCAGCGACTATGTCGAGGCGCCCGACGACAAGGCGCTGATCGAGGCCGCCATCAACGGGATGCTGACCTCGCTGGACCCCCATTCCAGCTTCCTGTCGGCCGACGCCTATTCCGACATGCAGACCCAGACCCGCGGCAGCTTCGGCGGCCTCGGGATCGAGGTCAGCCAGGAGGAGGGGATGGTGAAGGTCGTCTCGCCCATCGACGACACGCCCGCGGCCGAGGCCGGGGTGCAGTCGGGCGACTTCATCACCCATGTGAACGGCGAATCGCTGCTGGGCCTGACGCTGGACCAGGCGGTGGACATGATGCGCGGGCCGGTCGGCTCGGAGATCACCATCACGCTGCTGCGCCAGGGCGAGAGCGAGCCGTTCGACCTGACCATGACGCGCGACACGATCAAGCTGACAGCCGTCCGCAGCCGGGTCGAGGGGCATGCGGTAATCCTGCGCGTCTCGACCTTCAACGACGAGACCTATGACGCGCTGCGCGCCGAGCTGGAGAAGTCGGTGGCCGAGGCCGGCGGGATCGAGCGGGTGACCGGCTTCGTCCTGGATCTGCGCAACAACCCGGGCGGCCTGCTGAACCAGGCCATCGCCGTGTCCGACGCCTTCCTCGACGCCGGCGAGATCGTCAGCACCCGCGGCCGCGCCGCCGAGGAGAGCGAGCGCTGGAATGCCGAGATGGGCGATCTGGCGCAGGGCAAGCCGATGGTCGTGCTGATCAACGGCGGCTCGGCCAGCGCCTCCGAGATCGTGACGGGCGCGCTGCAGGACCACCGCCGCGCCATCGTCGTGGGCGAGAAGAGCTTCGGCAAGGGCTCGGTCCAGACGGTCATGCCGGTGACCTCGGAAAGCGCGATCCGGCTGACGACCGCGCGCTACTACACGCCCTCGGGCCGCTCGATCCAGGCGCTCGGCATCCAGCCGGACATCCTGGTCCAGCAGCCCCGCCGCCCCGCCGCGACCGAGGAGGAGGAAGCCCGCAGCCAGAGCAGCTTCAGCCGCTCGGAAGCGGACCTGCGCGGCGCGCTCGGCAACGATGTCAGCGACGAGGAGCGCCAGCAGATGGAGGAGGAGGCCGCCGAGCTGGAGGCGACCTCGGCCCTGCGCGACGACGACTACCAGCTGGCCTACGCGGTCGACATCCTGAAGGGCCTGGCCGCCGTGAACTTCCGCGCCGAGCAGGTGCCGGCCGCGGCGACGCCCGCGGTCACGGGCGAAGGCTCGGGCGGGGCTGCGGCGGGGCAGAATGGCTGACGGCGCGGATCTGCGCGAAACCGGCCCGCTCGGCCTGCCCTATCGGCCCTGCGCGGGCGTGGTGCTGATCAACCGCGCAGGGCTGATCTGGGCGGGCCAGCGGCTCGACCGGCCGGGGGCCTGGCAGATGCCGCAGGGCGGGATCGACGCGGGCGAGAGCCCGCGCGAGGCCGCGCTGCGCGAGCTGGTCGAGGAGACGGGCGTGCCGGCCGCCTCGGTCGAGGTTCTGGCCGAGACGCCGGATTGGGTCACCTATGACCTGCCGCCCGAACTGCTGGGCCAGGCCTGGGGCGGTCGCTTCTGCGGGCAGAAGCAGAAATGGCTGCTGCTGCGCTTCCTCGGCGAGGACGCCGAGGTGCGGATCGACACGGATCATCCGGAATTCGACCGCTGGCAGTGGATGACCGCGGCGGCGCTGCTGGACAGCATCGTGCCCTTCAAGCGCGCGGTCTACGAGGAGGTGCTGGGCACGTTCCGCCCGCACCTCGCCTGAGCGCCATCAACCGAAATGAAAAAGGCGGCCCGAGGGCCGCCTTTTGCGCCTTGTACGGCTGCGTCTAGCGACGCAGCTGGTCCAGCAACACCGAGGTCGGGTAGCCGTCCGGGGTCACGCCGATCGAGCGCTGGAAGGCCGAGACCGACTCCATCGTGGCCGAGCCGAAGAGGCCGTCGATCTCGCCCTGGTAGAAGCCGCGCTGCGCGAGGCGGCGTTGGATCTCTTCGCGCTCGGCGGTGGACAGGGGGCGGTCGCTGCGCGGCCAGCTGCCCTGGATGCCGGAGCGCCCCGCGATCCGCTCGCCCAAAAAGGCCACGCCGAGGGCGTAGTTGTCCGAGTTGTTGTAGCGCAGGATGGCGCGGAAGTTGTCGCCGATGAAGAAGGCCGGGCCGCGCGCCCCCGCCGGCATGATGATCGAGCCGTTGCCGGCCGGCACCGCGCCGCCGCCCATGCGCCGCACGCCGAGCGCGTTCCAGTCGCTGCGCCGCGTGCCCTTGCCGATCAGGCCCATGTTGAAGCCGGACGGCAGCTGCACCTCGGCGCCCCAGGCCTGGCCCGGCTGCCAGCCGTTCCGGCGCAGGTAGTTCGCGGTCGAGGCCAGCGAGTCCGTCGGATCGTCCGCCCAGATGTCGCGCCGGCCGTCGCCGGTGAAGTCGACCGCATATTCCAGATAGGAGGTCGGCATGAACTGCGTGTGGCCCATCGCGCCGGCCCAGCTGCCCAGCATGTTCTCGGGCGCGGTGTCGCCCGCCTGCAGGATCCGCAGCGCCGCGATCAGCTGGTTCTGGAACATCTCGCCCCGCCGCCCGTCATAGGCCAGCGTCGCGAGCGAGGGGATGATCTGCATCCGGCCGCGATTGGCGCCGAAGTTCGATTCCATCCCCCAGACCGCCAGCACGATCTCGCGCGGCACGCCGTAGCGCGCCTCGACGGCGGCCAGGGTGCGGGCCAGTTCGGCGTTCTTCTGGCGGCCGGTCTGGATGCGGCTGTCGGAGACCGCGCTGTCGAGATAGAGCCAGACCGGGCGCGAGAACTCGGCCTGGCGGCGGTCGAGGCGGATCACCTCGGGGTTGTAGCGCGCGAGCCGCATTGCGCGGTCATAGGTCCCGGCGGAGATGCCCGAGGACAGGGCGCGGCTGCGGAAGTTCTGGACGAAGCGCTGCAGGCCGGCCTCGTCGCCCGGCGCGGCGGCCGGGATCGGAGAGGGCGTCACCGCGGCTGGCGCCGAGGGGCCGGCGGCGGGCATGCGCGAGACCGGCGTCGCGCAAGAGGCCAGGGCGCCGATCAGCGCGGTGGACAGAAAGATGCGGGTCATGGTCATGTGGATCGCCTGTTCGTGACTGCTCTTGATTATGATTGCAGCCAGACTAGCGAATGGATAGCGCCTTGGATAGCCCGCGGGGGCGCATCAATGCAGCAGATCGTCCGTCGGCTCGTCCCCGAACCAAGGCTGCATCTGGGCGATGATAACCGAATTCTCATCGAGCGCCCGCTGCATCAGGGCGCGTTCCTCGTCGTCGATCTCGTGCCCCTCGGCCAGCCGTTCCTCCAGCGTGCCGTAGCCGGTGACGTCCAGCGGGGCCATGTCGGCCTGCTTGAGGATGGCGACCGTCTCGCGCACGGCCTCGGCCTCGTCATTGCCGGAGGCGTAGCAGACAAGACCCGCCCCGGTTGCATCCTCGGGAAGCCCGTCCCCGGTGCTGCGGCCAAGCTGGACCACGAGCGTGTAGACCTTCATCGTCCCTCTCCTTCTCTCATGCCTGCTGCCCGCTCGGCTGCGCCTCGATCCGCGGGTCCGCCATCTCGGCCTTGCGCCAGGACCCGCAGCCGCAATGCATGCATTGCGCGGCGGCACGGGCCGCCGACATAGCGCCGCATGCGGCACAGCATGTCTGCCCGTCCTCTGCAAGGGGGGCGCTCTCCGACCCGGGCTGTGCGAGGTTGTCGGGCGGCAGGAGCGACAGGCCCGGCTGCGGCTCCTTCAGCCGGAACAGCGACAGGCCGCCGCCCGATTCCAGGAAGGCATGGCCGACCTGGCCCAGGTTCACCACGCCCGCGATCCGCAGCATGGTCTTGATCTCGGCCATGCCGAGGTCGCGTTGCTGCGCGCCCTGCGGCAGGATGCGCCCGTCCCGCACCAGCTCGACCGTGCTGCCGTCGATGATGCGCTTGGCTCCGTCCGAGCGGACGATGATCCGGTCCAGAATCTTGTTCGTCGTCACCACCAGGGTGATGACCATCATGGCGGCCAGCAGCGGCACCTCGGGATAGAACATCGCGTCGCCCACCGCCGAGCCGAGGGCGATGACCAGCACGAACTCGACCATCGACAGCTGCGCGACGCCGCGTCCGCCGATCCAGCGGATCATCATCAGCGTGTAGCCGTAGATGATGATCGTCCGCAGCGCGATCTCGACATAGAACAGCGGGGGTTGCTCGCCCAGAAACATGCGGTGAAGGTCGAGCGGGATGACCTGCGGGTCCATGGCACCTCCTCAGGGGCGGGTGACAACCTGCGGAAGGGCGAGGGGTTCCCGGATGGGAAGAGGAAGATGAGCAAGAGCCTCGCGCGCGTCCGCGCCGCGCTGCAGGCCGCCGGCGCGGCGGCCGAGATCGTGGAGATGCCGTCCAGCACGCGCACCGCGGCCGAGGCGGCGGCAGCGGCCGAATGCACGCTGGACCAGATCGCGAAGTCGATCATCTTCCGCGGCGAGGGCAGCGGCCGTGTCCTCCTGTTCCTGACCGCCGGCGGCAACCGCGTCGACCCGGTGAAGGCCGCTTCCGTCGCGGGCGAGCCGCTTGGCGCCGCCGATGCCGCGCTGGTGCGGGCCGAGACCGGCTTCGCCATCGGCGGGGTCGCCCCGCTCGGCCACCTGACCCCGCCCCGCGCCTTCTGGGACCCGCGCCTGTCCGAGTTCGAGCTGATCTGGGCCGCCGCCGGCACGCCGCGTCACATCTTTCCGATCCCGTCGCAGCGCCTGCTTCAGATCACCGGAGCAATTCCGGGGGCGTTCACGGGCTGACGCCCTCCAGAAGGCAGCGCAGCATCGCGCTGCCGGGCCGTGCCAGCGGGTCGATCACGTCGAAATGGTGCCGCCCCGGATCGACCACCAGCCGCGTCGGCGCGCCCAGCCCCGCCCAGGCATCCGCCAGAAGCCGCGCATGGCGCAGGAACTCGGGTCGCTCGGCGCCGCCGACCCAGGCCGTCACCGGGATGCCCGGCCGCGGCTCGAGCAGCGCCGGGCTCTCGGCCGCCGCCTCGGCCGGGTCGATCCGCAGCGTCTCGTTCATCTTGGTCCGCATCAGCGCGCGCAGGTCGGTCAGCGGCGAGATCGGCAGGCAGGCGCTCACCCGCGCCGCGACCTCCTCGGGCAGCGGCCCGCCCGTGCAGATCATGCGCGCCGCCAGATGCCCGCCGGCCGAATGCCCGCAGATGGCGATCGGACCGTTTATGCGTCCCGCCGCCGCGTCGATCTGCGCCGCCACCTCCTGCACCATCTCGGCGATCCGCGCCTCGGGAGCGAGGCGATAGCCGGGCATCAGGCAGGCCCAGCCCGCCGCCAGCGCCCCTGCCGCCAGATGCGACCAGTCGTCCGGGTGAAAGCGCAGCCAATAGCCGCCGTGGATGAAGACCATCAGCCCCTTCGCCGTCCCCTCGGGCCGGAACAGATGCCCCTGCCGGTCCCCGTGGCCCGTCCGCTCGGACGGATGCGTCGCGCGAAAGGCGGCGGCCGCCTCGGCCCAACGCGGCGGGTAGCTGTCGGCATTCGGGATATAGGCGCCGTTCACATAGGCGTCGTCCCAGTCCGTGACCTGGTAGAGCATCGCGTTCCTCCCCTTTCGGCCACGAAAGCCGGGTGCTAGCGTCCCGTCAAGAGGAGCCCGCCATGACCGATTTCACCAGCACCCGCAAAGCCTTCCACCTGCCCGAGGGGATCATCTACCTTGACGGCAACTCGCTCGGCCCGATGCCGGTGGCAGCGGCCGAGAAGGTGGCGGCGATGATGCGGGACGAATGGGCCCAGATGCTGATCACCGGCTGGAACAAGGCCGGATGGTATCAGCAGCCCCGCCGCGTGGGCGACCGCCTCGCCCGCCTGATCGGCGCGCGGCAGGGCGAGGTCGTGATGGGCGACACGCTGACCATCAAGGTCTTCCAGGCCATCAGCGCGGCCCTGCGCCTCAACCCCGGCCGGCGCGTGATCCTGTCGGACAGCGGCAACTTCCCCTCGGACCTCTACACGGCCGAGGGGCTGGCGCAGGCCACCGGCGCCACCCTCCGCGTCGTCACGCCCGACGAGGTCGAGGCCGCCATCGACGACAGCCTCGCCGTGCTCATGCTGACCGAGGTCGACTACCGCACCGGCCGCCGCCACGACATGGCCGCGCTGACCGCCCGCGCCCATGCGGCCGGAGCGCTGACGGTCTGGGACCTCGCCCATTCCGCCGGCGCTGTGGACGTGGACCTCCACGCCGCCGATGCCGATTTCGCGGTCGGCTGCACCTACAAGTACCTGAACGGCGGCCCGGGCGCCCCCGCCTTCATCTGGACCCACCCCCGCCATGCCAAGGCCGCCGCGCCGATCCTGCAGGGCTGGATGGGCCACGACGCCCCCTTCGCCTTCGAGCCCGCCTACCGCCCCGCCGGCGGAATCGAGCGGATGCGCGTCGGCACCCCGCCCGTCATCGCCCTCGCCGCGCTCGAGGCCGCGCTGGATGTCTGGGACGGTGTCGAGATGGCAGACCTCCGCGCCGCCTCCATCGCCCTCAGCCAGCGGTTCATCGCCGGCGTCGAGGCGTCTTGCCCCGGCCTCATCCTCAACTCCCCCCGCGATCCCGCGCAACGCGGATCGCAGGTCGGGTTCCGCCACCCCCAGGCCTACGCGGTCATGCAGGCCCTCATCGCGCAGGGCGTCATCGGCGACTTCCGCGCCCCCGACGTCCTGCGCTTCGGCTTCGCCCCCCTCTACAACAGCGCCGAGGATGTCGACCAGGCCGTGCAGATCCTTGCCCGGATCCTGCAGACCGGCAGCTGGGACCGGCCGCATTTCCACGAAAAAGCGGCGGTGACCTGAGCCACCGCCGCCTGCTTTGGTCTGCAAATATCCCGCGGGGGGTCCGGGGGGCGCGAAGCCCCCCGGCGGTCGCGGGACGCAATCACTCCGCCGCCGCCCGCCGCGGCAGCACCCAGTCCGGGCGCGGGAAGTGGCAGGTATAGCCGTTCGGGAAGCGCTCCAGGTAATCCTGGTGCTCCGGCTCGGCCTCCCAGAACTCGCCCACCGGCTCCAGTTCGGTGACCACGCGCCCCGGCCAGATGCCCGAGGCGTTCACGTCCGCGATCGTCTCCTCGGCCACCGCCTTCTGCGCCGCGTCGACATAGTAGATCGCCGAGCGATAGCTGCGGCCGATGTCGTTGCCCTGCCGGTTGCGCGTGCTGGGATCGTGGATCTGGAAGAAGAACTCCAGCAGCCGGCGATAGGTGATCATCTCGGGGTCGAAGACGATCTCGATGCCCTCGGCATGATCGCCGTGGTTGCGATAGGTCGCGTTGGGGATGTCGCCGCCGGTATAGCCGACACGGGTCGAGATGACCCCCGGCAGCCGCCGGATCAGGTCCTGCATGCCCCAGAAGCAGCCGCCCGCCAGAACCGCGCGCTCAGCCATGATGCGCCTCCTCGACCTGCGCGAGGTATGCGCCATAGCCCTCGGCCTCCATCCGGTCCTTGGGCACGAAACGCAGCGAGGCCGAGTTGATGCAATAGCGCAGCCCGCCCGCCTCGCGCGGGCCGTCCGGGAAGACATGGCCCAGATGGCTGTCGCCGTGCTTGCTGCGCACCTCGACCCGGACCATGCCGTAGCTGACGTCCCGATGCTCGGTCACGTTGCCCTCGATGGGCTTGGTGAAGGCCGGCCAGCCGCAGCCGCTGTTGTATTTCGCGCTCGAGGCAAAAAGCGGCTCGCCCGAGACGACGTCCACATAGATGCCCGGCTCGAAATGGTGGTCGTATTCACCGGTGAAGGCCCTCTCGGTGCCGTTCTCCTGCGTCACGCGGTACTGCTCCGGCGTCAGCCGGTCCACCGCGTCCTGAGTCTTCTGATAGGCCAAGCCATCCTCCCAAGGCGAAGGTCACGTCAGCCCCCCATATGGGAAGCCGCCCCCGCATCTGCCAAGGTCAGAGCCGCGCCATCTCGGCTTTTGCAGACACATATTCGGCGGCGAGCCGCTCGACGCGCGTGGCGGCGGGCACGACGTCATGGACCGCGCCGATCCCCTGCCCGGCGCCCCAGATCTGGCTCCAGGCCTTCGCCTTCGAGGCATCCTCGGCGAAGTTCATCGTCTCGGCATCGGCCGCGCCCAGCCTGTCGGGATCGAGCCCCGCGCGGCGGATCGAAGGGGCGAGGTAATTCCCCGAGACGCCGGTAAACAGGGACGAGGTGACGATGTCCATCGCGCCGGCATCGCAGATCATCTGCTTGTACTCGGCCTGCGCGTTGGCCTCCTCGGTCGCGATGAAGGGGCTGCCGATATAGGCGAGATCCGCCCCCATCACCTGCGCCGCCAGCACCGCGCGGCCGGTCGCGATGCTGCCCGACAGCAGCAGCGGGCCATCCCACCACTCGCGGATTTCCTGGACCAGGGCGAAGGGCGATTGCGGCCCGGCATGGCCGCCCGCGCCGGCGGCGACCGCGATCAGCCCGTCCGCGCCCTTCTCGATGGCCTTGCGGGCAAAGACGTTGTTGATGACGTCGTGCAGCGCGATGCCGCCGCAGTCATGGGCGGCCTCGTTCACCTCGACCCGCGCGCCGAGCGAGGTGATCCAGATCGGCACCTTGTGGCGGTGGCAGATCTCGATGTCCCGCTCGAGCCGGGCGTTGCTGCGATGGACGATCTGGTTGACCGCGAAGGGCGCGGCAGGCCGGTCGGGGTTCGCCTGGTTGTGGCGGTCCAGCTCCTCGGTGATGCGGGTCAGCCAGGCCTCCAGAAGGGGCGGCTCGCCCGGCTTCTCGCGCGCGTTCAGGGCGGGGAAGCTGCCGACGATTCCGGCCTTGCACTGCGCGATGACCAGCTCGGGCCCCGAGACGATGAACATCGGCGAGGCGACGACGGGGATGCGCAGGCCCTGCAGGATTGGTGGCAGCATGAGGTTCCTCCCTTGGCTGGCGGCAGTATGAAATCCGCCCTCCGCCCTCGCAATCGTGACGCGGCGGAAGCGGAACGCCACCATGCGCGATACGTTCTGTCGCCATATCTTGGCGCGAAAGGTAGTTTCATGAGCACGGACGTTAATCTGTTTGTCGAAGATTCCGGCGGCTCGGGCCGGCCGGTCATCCTGATCCACGGCTGGCCGCTCTCGGCCGAGGCCTGGCAGCACCAGTTCGGCGCCATTGCGGCATCCGGCCACCGGGCGATCGCCTATGACCGGCGCGGCTTCGGGCGCTCGGACAAGCCTGACACGGGCTATGACTACGACCGGCTTGCCGCCGATCTCAACCAGCTGATCGAGCATCACGACCTGCGGGACGTGACGCTGGTCGGCTTCTCGATGGGCGGGGGCGAGGTCGCGCGCTATGTCGGCAATCACGGCCAGGAGCGGCTGCGCTCGGTCGTCTTCGCCTCGGCCGTGCCGCCCTTCATGATGCAGGGTCCAGGCAACCCCGACGGGCCGCTGACCAAGGACAAGGCGGACGAGATGGAGGCCGCGGTCAAGGCGGACCGCGACGCCTTCTTCAAGCAGTTCACCCGTGACTTCTTCAGCGCCAACGGCGAGCTGAAGGTTTCGGAGGACGAGCGGCAGAAGGCGATCGCGCTCTGCCGCCAGTCCGACCAGACGGCGCTGCTGGAGTGCATGGCGGCCTTCGGCACCACCGATTTCCGCGACGATCTGCAGAAGATCACCGTTCCGACGCTGGTCATTCACGGCGATGCCGACGGGATCGTGCCGCTCGAGGGCTCGGGCGCGCGGACCCACCGGATGGTGCCGGGCAGCGAGATGGTGGTGATCCCGGGTGGCCCGCATGGCGTCAATGTCAGCCACGCGGCCGAGTTCAACCGCGCGCTGCTGGACTTCCTGGCGCGCTAGGGCGGCAAGACGAAGGCCCCGGGTCGCTCCGGGGCCTTCCTGATGTCAGTGGATCGGCATGTCGGGGCGCGGCCCCTCGCCGATGGCGCCCAGCTTCGGACCAGCGCGGCCCACGCGGTTGCCGACGATCAGCCCGTCCGGCCCCGCGCTGGCATGGACCGTCGTGCCCTCCAGCACGTCGCCCGACAGCAGCAGCTCGGCCAGCGGGTCCTGAAGGGCGCGCTGGATCACTCGCTTCAGCGGACGCGCCCCGAAGACCGGGTCATAGCCCTGGTCGGCCAGCCACTTGCGGGCGGCGTCGTCAAGCTCCAGCGTGATCTTGCGCCCGGCGAGGCGTTTTTGCAGGCGCTGCAGCTGGATGCCGACGATGGCGTCCATGTTCACGCGGCTCAGGCGGCGGAAGATGATGATCTCGTCCAGCCGGTTCAGGAACTCGGGGCGGAAATGGGACCGCACCGCCTCCATCACCTGATGGCGCGCATCCGAGGCATCGGCCTCTTCGGGCAGGTGCGACAGCGCCTGGCTTCCAAGGTTCGAGGTCAGGATGATCAGCGTCTGCTTGAAGTCCACCGTCCGGCCCTGGCCGTCCGTCAGCACCCCGTCGTCCAGCACCTGCAAGAGCACGTTGAAGACGTCCGGGTGCGCCTTTTCCACCTCGTCGAAAAGGATCACCTGGTAGGGACGCCGCCGCACGGCCTCGGTCAGAACGCCCCCCTCGTCATAGCCGACATAGCCCGGAGGCGCGCCGATCAGGCGGGCGACCGAGTGCTTCTCCATGAACTCGGACATGTCGATGCGGACCATCGCGCTGTCATCGTCGAACATGTATTCGGCCAGCGCCTTGGTCAGCTCGGTCTTGCCGACGCCGGTGGGCCCGAGGAACAGGAAGCTGCCGAGCGGCCGGTTCTCGTCGTTCAGCCCCGCCCGCGCGCGGCGCACCGCGTTCGAGACGGCGGTGACCGCCTCCACCTGGCCGATGACGCGCCTGCCGATCTGCTCTTCCATCTTCAGCAGCTTGTCGCGCTCGCCCTCGAGCATCTTGGCGGTCGGGATGCCTGTCCAGCGCTCGACCACCTCGGCGATCTGCTCGGGGCGCACGGCCTCCTCGACCATCAGCCCGTCGGCGCTGTCGGCCTCGGCCAGCTGCTTTTCCAGCTGCGGGATGATGCCGTAGGACAGCTCGCCGGCACGGGCGAGGTTGCCCTCACGCTTGGCCTGGTCCAGCTCGGCCCGGGCGCGGTCCAGCTGCTCCTTGAGGTGGCGCGAGCCTTCCAGCCGGTCACGTTCGGCCTGCCAGCGGGCGGTCATCTCGGCGCTGCGCTGCTGAAGGTCCCCAAGGTCCTTCTCCAGCCGCTCCAGCCGGTCGCGGCTGGCGGCGTCGTCTTCCTTCTTCAGCGCCTCGGCCTCGATCTGAAGCTGCAGGATCTGCCGGTCCAGCTGGTCCAGCTCCTCGGGTTTGCTGTCCACTTCCATCCGCAACCGGCTGGCGGCCTCGTCCATCAGGTCGATCGCCTTGTCGGGCAGGAAGCGGTCGGTGATGTAGCGATGGCTCAGCTGCGCGGCGGCGACCAGCGCGGCGTCGCTGATTCGGACGCCGTGGTGGAGTTCATACTTCTCCTTGATGCCGCGAAGGATGCTGATCGTGTCCTCGACCGTGGGCTCGGTCACCATCACCGGCTGGAAGCGGCGGGCGAGGGCCGCGTCCTTCTCGATATACTTGCGGTACTCGTCCAGCGTGGTCGCGCCGACGCAATGCAGCTCGCCCCGCGCGAGGGCCGGCTTGATCAGGTTTGCCGCATCCATCGCGCCCTCGGACTTGCCCGCGCCGACCAGCGTGTGCAGCTCGTCGATGAAGAGGACGATCTCGCCGGCGGCGGTCTCGATCTCCTTCAGGATGGCCTTCAGCCGCTCCTCGAACTCGCCGCGGTACTTCGCGCCGGCGATCAGCGCGCCCATGTCCAGTGCCATCAGCCGCTTGTCGCGCAGCGATTCGGGCACGTCGCCGTCCACGATGCGCAGCGCGAGGCCCTCGGCGATGGCGGTCTTGCCGACGCCGGGCTCGCCGATCAGCACGGGGTTGTTCTTGGTGCGGCGCGACAGGACCTGCATCGCGCGGCGGATCTCTTCGTCGCGGCCGATGATCGGGTCGATCTTGCCCTCCCGCGCCGCCTGCGTCAGGTCGCGGGCGTACTTCTCCAGCGCCTCGTAGCTGTCCTCGGCGCTGGCGCTGTCGGCGGTGCGGCCCTTGCGGATGTCGTTGATCGCGGCGTTCAGCGCCTGCGCGTTGACCTTGCCCGCCGTCAGCGCGTCACGGGCGTTGGTGTTGACCATCGCCAGCGCCATCAGCATCCGCTCGGCCGGCACGAAGCTGTCGCCGGCCTTCTTCGCAACCTGCTCGGCCTCGTCCAGGACGCGCACGAGCGAGGGGTCCACATAGACCTGCCCGCCCCCGCCGGTGACCTTCGGCAGCTTCGCCACGGCGGCGTCTGCAGCCTCCTTCACGCGCCGGGCATCGCCGCCCGCGCGGGTGATGAGGTTCGAGGCAAGGCCCTGGTCGTCATCCATCAGCGCCTTCAGAAGGTGCTCGGGCACCACGCGCTGCTGGTTCTCGCGGATCGCGATGGTCTGGGCAGCCTGGATGAAGCCGCGCGACCGTTCCGTGAACTTTTCCATGTTCATCGGTCATCTCCTTTGGTTAGCCCCCGTGTCGCCGGCGCCCTGATGCGGCACGCCCCGGTCCGGGTCTTCCCTGATGAAATAGGGAGCGGCAGGCGCCTTTCAAGCGGCGTCCGACCATGCCATAAGACCGCGATTTCCGCGGCATGGGGTGCGTGATGGACGAGAGGCTGATCGTGGCGCTGGACGTGCCGAATGCCGTGGCGGGGCTAGATCTGGCGGGCCGCATCGGCGACGCGGCGGGTTTCTACAAGATCGGCCTCGGGATGCTGACCGGCGGCGGGCTGGCCCTGGCGCGCGAGCTGAAGGACGAGCATGGCAAGCGCATCTTCCTGGACATGAAGCTCTTCGACATCGGTGCCACGGTCGAGGCGGCGGTGCGGGGCCTGGCGCAGTTCGACCTCGACTTCCTGACCGTCCATGGCGATCCGCATGTGATCCGTGCCGCCAGGGAGGGCGCGGCGGGCAGCAGCCTCAAGATCCTCGGCGTGACGATCCTGACCTCGCTCGAGCGCGCGGACCTCGATGCCGGGATGATCCGGCCCGGCGATCTGCACGAGATCACGGTCGAGCGCGCCGCCCGTGCCTTCGAGGCCGGGGCCGACGGCATCATCTGCTCGCCGCGCGAGGCGGCCGCGATCCGCGCGCTGCCGGGGGCGGGGCTGATCGTGACGCCGGGGGTGCGGCCCGCGGGCGCGGCGCTTGGCGATCAGAAGCGGGTCGAGACGCCAGCCGCGGCCATTGCCGCCGGGGCCGATCACATCGTGGTCGGCCGGCCGATCTGGCAGGCCGCCGATCCACGCGCGGCCGCGCAGGCGGTCCTTTCCGAGCTGGCGGGCTAGATCACCGCAGCGATCCAGCGCTGGAAATGCGGGATGGCGCGCGGATGGGCGAGATACGCGTCCACGGGCATCATGCGCCAGTCCTGCCCCTCGCTGCCGAAGCGGATGGCGGCGATCTCGGCCGCCGTCAGCGCGCCGCTGAAGAGCCAGGACACCCGCCCCGGCGCCGCCCCCGAGGGGAAGGGCCGCCCCGCAAGACGCGCCGCCGGCAGGTCCAGCCCGAACTCCTCGGCCAGCTCGCGCCGGGCGCAGTCCACCGGCGCTTCGGTGCCCTCGCGCCCGCCGCCGGGCAAGTCCCAATGCGCCGGAAAGGGCAGCCAGGCAAAACCGTCGCGCAGATAGGTCAGCAGCCGCCCCTCGTGCCGCAGCAGGAGCTTCGCGCCGCCAAATGCCGCTTCTCCGTTGCCCAAATACCCATCGGCGCTGCCGCCGCGCGGCCTAGTCGTTGATGTCACGCGTCCAGATCTTCTTCTCGCCCGCGCTGCGCGGGCCGGCGATGCGGCGCAGCGCGAACCAGATCACCGCCGACATGACCGCCGTCACGACCAGCGTGACCGGCAGCGAGGCCGTCCAGACGCCGGTGATCAGCAGCACCGCCATGATGCCCACGGCTCCGGCCAGGCCCATGAAGATCCAGCCCGGCAGCAGCAGCTCGATCGTGGCGATGACCAGCGCGGCGACCAGCCACAGCCAGCCGTTCAGCGCGCTCACGCGCCCCTCCCGGTCGCGCGGCCCTTCAGCATGCCGAAGGCGTCGCTGAAGGCTTCCAGCGCCGAGGCGGGCAGGATCACCGTCTGCTTGCCCGCGCCCGAGGCTACCTGCGACAGCGCCTCGACCTGGCGCAGCGCCAGCTGGTACTGGGCCGCCTCCAGCCCGCCCTTCTCGATGGCGCGGGCGATGGCCTCGGTGGCGAAGGCCTCGGCCTCGGCCATGACGCGCTTGGCCTTGGCGTTCTGCTCGGCCGCGTACAGCTCGCCGTCGGCGGCCAGCTCGACCGCGCGCCGCTTGCCCTCGGCCTCGGTCACCAGCGCCCGGCGCGCCCGTTCGGCATTCAGCTGCTGCAGCATGGCGGCGCGCGTGGCGGCGTCCAGGTTCACGTCGAGGATCTCGGCCCGCGTCACCTCGATGCCCCAGTCATCCACGATGTTGGCCAGCGATTCCTTCACTCGCTCGATCAGCGGGGCGCGGTTCGACTGGACCTGGTCCAGCTCCAGCGAGCCGATCTCGGAGCGGACGATGCCGGCGACGGTGGTGGCGATGGCCGCGTCGATGTCCCGGATGCGGTAGACGGTCTTCTCCGGCTCGATGATGCGGTAGAAGACGCTGGTCTCGACCTGCACCAGCACGTTGTCGGCGGTGATCGCGTCCTGGCTGGAGGTGGGCAGCTGCCGCTCGAGGATCGAGATGCGGTGCGCCACGCGGTCGAGGAAGGGCACGATGAAGTTGATCCCCGGCCCCAGAACCGAATGCAGGCGGCCGAAGCGCTCGACCACGTATTTCTCGGATTGCGGGACGATCCGGACGGCAGAGCTGACCGCCAGGAAGATCACGACCGCAAGGATGATCAGGGCGATATTGCTGCCGATCAGGTCCGTGAAGTCTGTCAGGGCCGGGTCCATCGCGTTCTCCTGTTGCAGTCCCTATTCGGCGGCGATCCGGTCGGCCTTGCCCTGGTCCAGCACCGCCAGCTTGCCGATCACCCGAGACAGGCGGGCGGCGAAGATGTCGAAATCGGGGCGCGGCGTTATGCTGCGCTCGTCCATGTAAAGCGAACGGTCGATCTCGAGTTGCACGACATGGACATTTTGTCCCGGCCGGCCATAGGCCGAGCAGATATAGGCGCCCGAGAAGGGCGAGTTGCGGCGGATGCGCCAGCCTTCGTCCTCGACAGCCTCGGTGACGGCATCCGACAGCCAGGCCGCGGCGGACAGGCCGTGGCGGTTGCCCAGCACCATGTCCGGGCGCGGCCCCTGCAGATGGGACAGCGCGTCATGCGGCATCGAGTGCATGTCTATCAGCACCGCGCGGCCGAATCGGGCCCGCGCCTCGGCGATCAGCGCCGCCAGCGCCTGGTGGTAGGGCCGCCAGCAGGTCTCGATCCGGTGCTCGGCCTCGGCGCGTTCGATCATGCGCTCGTGGATGACGCGGCCTTGCGAGACGACGCGCGGGATGACCCCGAGGCCGGCCAGCGTGCGCTGGTTCAGCGGATGACGCGGCGTGCCGCGCACGACCATCGGGTCGATCTCGTCCGCGCCGCGGTTCAGGTCGACGATGCAGCGCGGCACATGGGCGCTCAGCGCGACCGCGCCGAAATCCGGGGCCGCCGCGATCATCTGGTCCACGAAGGCGTCCTCGGACGAGCGCAGCACCTCCATCGGCAGGCGCGTGGTCCGCAGGAACCAGTCGGGATAGCAGCGGCCGGAATGGGGGGATGCGAAGATCACCCCCGCGTGCCAGGCCGCGGGGCGGATCACCGAATAGGGCAGGTCGTTCTGGGACAAGGGCAGACCCCGGCGGACAGGCATGAAAACCTTATAGACCGGAAAAACATCCTGCCGATAGGCCTTGAAACCCCCGGAGGGCGTCTGTATAGACACGCGGACCGAGGCGCTGAAGGACTGCCTGCAAGGCAGGGAATAGGCACCGAGGAACGGGCGGTTAGCTCAGCGGTAGAGCACTACGTTGACATCGTAGTGGCCACTGGTTCGATCCCAGTACCGCCCACCATTCTTTCGCCGCCCCCGGCCATCGTCGGGGGCATTTCGTTTTCCTGGCGGCTGCGATGCGCCGCGATGATGGAGAAGACCGATGAAGGTTCGCAACTCGCTCCGCTCGCTCAAGAGCCGGCACCGCGACTGCCAGGTCGTGCGCCGCAAGGGCCGTATCTATGTGATCAACAAGACCAACCGCCGCTTCAAAGCCCGCCAGGGCTGAGACGGACCCGTCTTGCACGACAGGAAAACCCGCCCGCGAGGCGGGTTTTTTCATGCCCGGACGCGGTCGTTAAGCTTCTCTTAATATTACCCTGCGGTTGAGTGGATTTCGGGCTATGGTGGCCGCGTCGGCGCAGGGCCGGCTGCTAGGGAATCGGGGATCGCAATGCTGGTGATCGGGGGGGTGCTGGGGCTGCTGATGACCTGCCTTGCGCTGGACGCCTTCGCCACGTCCGACGACATGGAGCCCGAGCCCGGCGACGGCGAGGCCCTGCCCGAGGAGGGCGAGCTCGATCTGCCCCGCGACATGCCCGATCCCGAGAGCCTCGGCGCTGAAGGCGCCGTCGGCGCCGCGCCGGACGAGGGGGGCGACTGCATCGAGGTCGTGCAGGGCGAGTCGGGCGAGATCGTCATGGGCACGCCGGGCGACGACGAGATCCGCGGCAGCGACGGGCATGACGATCTGCGCGGCGGTCTGGGCGACGACACGATCCATGCCGGCGCGGGGGATGACTGGGTCCAGGGCGACGGCGCCTATGGGGCTGGTGGCGACGACGTCATCTACGGCGAGGCGGGCAACGACCTGCTTTGCGGGCAGGGCGGCAACGACCTCATCCATGGCGGCGAGGGCGACGACACGCTGCTGGGCGGCGAGGGGAACGACACGCTCTTCGGCGGGTCGGGCAACGACTGGCTCTCGGGCCATGACGGCGACGACGTGCTGGTCTCGACAGAAGGCTCGGACGACCTGGACGGCGGGCGCGGCAACGACGTGCTCATCGGCCATGACGGGCCCGAGACGGTGTGGATGAACGGCGGCGAGGGCGACGACACGCTGATGCCGGGCGCCCACGACTTCGCGACTGGCGGGCCGGGGGCCGACGCCTTCATCCTGCGTCCGGTGGCGGCGGGCTTTCCGACCATCTCGGACTTCGACGCGGCCGAGGATGAGATCCGCCTGCATCTGCCCGAGGAGATCGCGCATGACGCGCAGCTCGACCTGCGGCAGGACGATGACGG
The DNA here is from genome assembly GCF_900102505.1 of Paracoccus tibetensis. Lineage (GTDB taxonomy): Bacteria > Pseudomonadota > Alphaproteobacteria > Rhodobacterales > Rhodobacteraceae > Paracoccus > Paracoccus tibetensis. Next base: position 35,871 of record NZ_FMVT01000009.1, read on the forward strand.
CACCTGGCTGCTGGAGGTGAACGGCCAGACGGTCAGCCGGCTGCTGCAACCGGGCGGCTTGCAGCTTCAGGACGTGCGGATCATCCCGATCCGTGCCTGAGGGGCTTCCCTTGGCCGCGACTTTCATCTATAGGCGCGCATCCGCAAGGGCATTGCCCGCGCGGTTTCTAGATGGCCTGTGCTGGACGACATCCCGGCCTGCGCCTTGACCCCTGATCCGAAAGGAGTGAGCGATGTCGATCACTGTTGAAGAAAAAGCCCGCGTCATCAAGGAATTCGGCACCAAGGAAGGCGACACCGGCAGCCCCGAGGTGCAGGTCGCGATCCTCAGCTCGCGCATCGCGACGCTGACCGAGCATTTCAAGACGCACAAGAAGGACAACCACAGCCGCCGTGGCCTTCTGATGATGGTCGCGCAGCGCCGCAAGCTGCTGGACTATCTCAAGGCCAAGGAAGAGGCGCGCTACACCGCCCTCATCGCCAAGCTGGGCCTGCGCCGCTGATCCCTCGCCGGCCGCTGGACTGATCTTCGGACGCCCGCAACAGCCGTTGCGGGCGTCTTGCGTTGCGCGCGGCGCCTGTTGCGCCGGAGGGGCTGCGGAACAGGCTTTGGCCAGCGAATGCAGATGGGCGCGTCAGCGGCGAGTGACTGATGAAGCCGTCATGAGCGACGTACCAACGGCGTCATGGTCGAGCGGCTGTCTAAACGAAGGGAATGTCGTCGAGGTCGGATGCCACGCGGTCAAGTATGGCGCGATTCAAAGCGCCGGACCTGCGCAGCGCGGGATCCATCGCGATCACGAGCATCATCGCCTCTCGATTCGCGAAAGGGTTCACCAACTGAGCGCGGGCGCCGGCATAGTTCCGCGCGCCGAGGGAGTTCGGAAGGTAATGCTCCCAGAAGCCAAAGTCGTGGCAGCGCTCACGGATGAACAGGGGCAGCGCATCGCGCCAGGCAAGATAATGGGGGTAGAGAAAGCTCTGCACCTTCTCCGGTGGCACGGCTTGTCCTGTCTTCAGTTTGTTGATGCCGAACCTGATGTCGTCCCACCGGCGTAGTGCGTCAGCGGTGCCCCAGTCATTCGCGCGGGTGAGGCCGAAGACATTTCCCCGAATGATGATGTCTCCGATTTCCAGCGTCTTGGCGTGGCGGATCGTGTTGGTGCCACCTGCATTCACGCAATAGCCCACGCGAGCGTGAAACTGTCTGATCTCCCACTGCTTCGGCTTGGGCGCTGTTATGCGCAGATAGGGCAGATTCAGCCGAGAGGCGATCAACTCGGCTGTGTCGCAATCATGAAGCCAAGGGTGTTTCGCCGGAGAATGGCGATGAGCCGGTCCACGGCATCATCAAAACGCATGTTCGCGGCACTCTGCCAAGGCGCGTCGCTGAGCGGCCAGACCCGCGTCATTCGCATCGTCTCAAGATCGAGCGCGTGATTGGGGATAACGCGCCGGCAGGTCACGTCCTTGGTGAAGCCGAGGGTATAGTGCCCCCTGCTCTCGGCGACCTTGTCGTGATCGAAGTTCGGGTCGGGATGGATTGGCCGGTGGAGGACCATCGGCAGCGTGCTGCCGACAAGGCCCGTTTCGGGATCATAAACCACCCCCAACTCGCCCACCGTGTCTGTCAGCAGGAGAGTCCCGTCCGCGTCAGAGCAGAGAACGACGAAGCGCCCGGTCCAACCCATGACGTTCTCGATGACTGCTTCACGCCAGCTCTGGCCTGCGCGGGGCATGATCGTGATCACACCGTGAAGCGGTTGGCCGGCGTTGTCGAGCGCGATCCCGAGGAGCAGCCCGCCGATGCTGCCATCCGGCCGCCCGATCTCGTGGCAGTCAAGGCGCTCGCAGTGGTGGACGAAGTGCGATCCCACGGCCTTCGTGACGTACTTAAGCGGCGTGCGAGGGCTGCGGCTGATCGTGAATTGCCGCGCGAAGAGGTTCTCTGGCGGTACGTTTAGGGCTTCGGCTTCTGCCTGCGCCAGAAGCGGCGCTGATGAAAGATCGGTCATGGGAATTGTCAAAGCTCATGGATGAAGTGAGAAAAGGCGACAACGGGACATGTCTGGAATGATCTACTCGGCTGAGCTTCTTCTCGCAACAGTTGTGCCGCCTGCCTGAACCTCGCAACCGGAAGTTCTATCTCCAGCGCTTCCGCAGGTTTAGCCGGGATTTCTGGTTGAAGGCGGACGAGACTACCGGGACATGTAAGCCCGACCGTAGGCGAGGGCGATGATGCCGCCGCCGATGAGGTTGCCGATGGTCGACATGGCGAGATTGGTGGCCATGCCGGCGGCGGTGACGGTGGGGGCGGTATCGGTCGCGGCGCCGACGAGGGCGGCGTAGGGCAGCAGGAACATGTTGGCGACCGAATGCTCGAAGCCCGCGGCGACGAAGGCTGCGATGGGCAGGGTGAGGGCGACGAGCTTCTGGGTCACCGTCTTGCCGCCATAGGCCAGCCAGACCGCGAGGCAGACCAGCATGTTGGCGAGGATGCCGCTGGCGAGGAGCTGGCCGGCGCCCTTCTCGGTCTTGGTGGCGCCGAGATCAAGGGCGGCGCGGCCGACGGCGCCCTCGCCCGCCTCGTGCAGGCCGGAGGCGAGGACGAGGAGGGCGAGCAGCCCCGAGCCGGCGAAGTTCGCCAGATAGACGACGGCGAGGGCGACTGCGGCCGTGGAGGCAGGGATGCGGCCATGGGCCACGGGGCCGATCATCAGCGTGTTGCCGGTGAACAGTTCGGCCCCGCCGACCATCACCAGCGCAAGCCCGAGCGCGAAGACGAGGCCGGCGAGGATCTGCGCGACCCCGTAGGGCATCGCCTCGGCCCCGGCCAGCGCGATGAGCGCGAAGAGGCCGCCAAGACCGATATAGACGCCGGCGAGAAGCCCGAGGGTAATGCGCGGGCCGGTCTTGAGCGCGGCCTTGTCCTCGAGCGCAGAGAAGACGGTCTCGGTCAGGGCGGGCGGCTCGGGCAGGGTCGGGTCGGGCGCGTCTGGCATGGGGCTCCTCGGGCGGCTGGGACTGGGTGCTTCGCAAGACAAGGGGTGGAAGGCCGGTCCCGTTCCCTGCGGGCGAGGGGGCGGCCCCCGCGGCTGGGGAAAATTCCTTGAGGAGGATGGGGGTTCGCCTTGCCCGAGGGGCGGGGGACGGTCATGACTGACGGGGCAGAAGAGCGGGGACGCGGATGCGGGCGGGGCGGCGGCTGGGAGCGGCGCGGGCAGCGCGGGTGATGGTGGCGCCACGGCGCACCGGACGCAGCGATCTGGCGCTGGCGAGCCTACTGGCCGGCATCGCGGGCGCGGCCAATGCCGGCGGCTTCTTCGCGCTGGGCGACTATACCTCGCACATGACGGGATACCTGGCGCGGGCGGCGGACCACCTGGCGCTGGGCGGGCTTGCGGTCGTGCTGGCGAGCCTGGCCGCCATCGGCTGTTTCGTGGCGGGCGCGGCGGCCAGCGCGGCGCTGATCGAGCGGACGCGCGGGCGGCGGCAATATGCCTGGCCGCTTGTGGTGCAGGGCGTGCTGTTGGCGGTGTTCGGGATCGGCGGGGCGCTGGTGGGGGCGCCGGGGCGGCCGGCAGGCCTGGCGCTTTTGTGCTTCATCATGGGGATGCAGAACGCGACGATCACCCGCATCTCGGGCGCGCGCATCCGCACGACCCATGCAACCGGCATGATCACCGACATCGGCATCGAGCTGGGCCGCGGCGCGCTGCGGCGGGGCGGTGACCGCCGCGCGCTGGCCATCCTGCTGCGGCTGGTTGGGGCATTCCTGCTGGGCGGCGTGCTGGGCGCGGTCGGGTATCGGCTGGCCGGGATGCTGTTCTCGCTGCCCCTTGCGGGGCTGCTTCTGTGGCTGGGTCTGCCGAGCCTTGCGGCGCGGCGGGGCTGAGCGCGGCGGACTTCCCAAGCCCCGCTTTTTCCTGTATGTCGCCCGGCATCTGTGACGTGACGCTCTGACCCCGGCGGACGCGAGAGGATTGGGGTCGGCGGCAATGGGGCCGCCATCAGACAAGGGATCGCCGGAGGGCCGGTGCTTCCCCAGAGGACATCAGATGTTTGACGAAGTGAAGAAATCGATCCAGTGGGGCCAGGAAACGCTCACTCTGGAAACGGGCAAGGTTGCCCGTCAGGCCGACGGCAGCGTCATCGCCACCCTGGGCGAGACCAGCGTCATGGCCAACGTCACCTTCGCGAAGGAACCGAAACCCGGGCAGGATTTCTTCCCGCTGACGGTTCACTACCAGGAAAAATACTACGCGGCCGGCAAGGTGCCCGGCGGCTTCTTCAAGCGCGAGGCGCGTCCGACCGAGAAGGAGACGCTGACCGCGCGCCTGATCGACCGTCCGATCCGCCCGCTCTTTGCGCCCGGCTTCAAGCATGAAGTGCTGGTCATGTGCACCGTGCTGTCGCACGACCTGGTCAACGACCCGGACATCGTGGCGATGATCGCCGCCTCGGCCGCGCTGACCATCTCGGGCGTGCCGTTCATGGGCCCGATCGGCGCGGCCCGCGTCGGCTTCTCGAACGGTCAGTATGTGCTGAACCCCGAAGTTCAGGACATGGACCAGCTGCGCAACAACCCCGAGCAGCGTCTGGACCTGGTCGTCGCGGGCACCAAGGACGCCGTCATGATGGTCGAATCGGAGGCCTACGAGCTGACCGAGGAAGAGATGCTGGGCGCGGTGAAGTTCGGCCACGAGGCGATGCAGCCCGTGCTGGACCTGATCATCGAGCTGGCCGAGGCCGCCGCGAAAGAGCCGTTCGACTTCCAGTCGCCGGACTACTCCGAACTTTACGCCAAGGTGAAGGCCGCCGGCGAGGCCGACATGCGTGCCGCCTATGCGATCCGCGACAAGTCCGAGCGGCAGAACGCGATCGCGGCCGCCAAGGCCAAGGTCAAGGAAGGCCTGACCGAGGACGAGCTGGCGAACCCGAACCTCGGCTCGGCGCTCAAGAAGCTGGAATCGGGCATCCTGCGCGGCGACATCATCAGCGGCGGCGCCCGCATCGACGGTCGCGACACCAAGACCGTCCGCCCGATCGTCAGCGAAGTCGGCATCCTGCCGCGCACGCATGGCAGCTCGCTGTTCACTCGTGGCGAGACGCAGGCGCTGGTCGTGACCACGCTCGGCACGGGCGACGATGAGCAGATCATCGACGCGCTGCACGGCAACTTCCGCAGCAACTTCCTGCTGCATTACAACTTCCCGCCCTATTCGGTCGGCGAGGTTGGCCGCGTGGGCTCGCCCGGTCGCCGCGAGATCGGCCACGGGAAGCTCGCCTGGCGCGCGCTGCAGGCGGTGCTGCCGGCGCCGACGGATTTCCCCTACACGATCCGCGTCGTGTCGGAGATCACCGAATCGAACGGCTCGTCCTCGATGGCGTCGGTCTGCGGCGGTTCGCTGTCGATGATGGATGCGGGCGTTCCGCTGAAGGCGCCGGTCGCCGGCGTCGCCATGGGCCTGATCCTGGAAGACGACGGCCGCTTCGCGGTGCTGACGGACATCCTGGGCGACGAGGATCACCTGGGCGACATGGACTTCAAGGTGGCGGGGACCGAGAACGGGATCACCTCGCTGCAGATGGACATCAAGGTCCAGGGCATCACGCCCGCGATCATGGAGCAGGCGCTGGCGCAGGCCAAGGACGGCCGGATGCACATCCTGTCCGAAATGGCGAACGCGCTGACCGAGGGTCGCCGCGAGTTCAGCGCCCACGCCCCGCGCATCGAGACGATGCAGATCCCGACCGACAAGATCCGTGAAGTGATCGGCTCGGGCGGCAAGGTCATCCGCGAGATCGTGGAAGTCTCGGGCGCCAAGGTCGACATCAACGACGACGGGACGATCAAGATCGCCTCGGCCAACGGCGAGTCGATCAAGAAGGCCTATGACATGATCTACTCGATCGTGGCCGAGCCCGAGGAGGGTCACGTCTACACCGGCAAGGTCGTGAAGCTGGTCGATTTCGGCGCCTTCGTGAACTTCTTCGGCAAGCGCGACGGGCTGGTCCATGTCAGCCAGATCGCGAACCGCCGCCTGACCCACCCGAACGAGATCCTCAAGGAGGGCCAGGAGGTGAAGGTCAAGCTGCTGGGCTTCGACGACCGCGGCAAGGTGCGCCTCGGCATGAAGATGGTCGACCAGGAGACCGGCGAGGAGATCGTCGAGAAGAAGGAAGAGAACGCCGAGTGATCGGGTTCTGCTGACACCCAGAGGGGGCTCGCGCATTGCGGGCCCCTTTTCCGTGACGAGAGGAGAAGGGCGGGCATGACCGACCCGGTGCTGATCCTGACGATGAAGTGGGGCACGCTCTATCGCGCGGCCGATGTGAACCGGCTGGCGGCGCAGGTGCGGCGACATCTGCCGCGGCCCCACCGCTTCATCTGCTTCACCGACGATGCCGCGGGACTGGAGCCGGGTGTCGAGGCCATGCCGTTGCCCGAGCTGGGCTTGCCGGAGGGCAGTGCGGACACGCGCTGGCGCAAGCTCGCCCTGTTTCAGCGGCGTCTCGGGGATCTGTCGGGCACAGCGCTTTTCCTGGATCTGGACCTTGTCGTGGTCGGCGGCATGGAGCCGTTCTTCGAGGCGGAAGGCTCATTCTTGATCCTGCGCGATGACGACCTGTTCCGCCCGAAGCCCCTTCGGCGCCTGAATCGGGCGCGCGACCGCTTCATGCACATGGTCGGCAACACCTCGGTCTTCCGATTTCGCATCGGCGCTCATCCAGAGGTTCTTGACACCTATCTCGCCGATCCCGCCGCCGCTGCCGCCGCCTATGAGCACGAGCAGCAGATGGTCAGCGACATTCTCCACCGGCAGGGCCGGATGAGCTACTGGCCGCGCGGCTGGTGCGTCAGCTTCAAGAATGACTGCGTGGGGCGCGGCCTTCGCAGCTGGATGCAAGATCCCTCTTGCCCGGACGATGCCAAGATCGTGCTCTTCGCCGGGCAGCCGAAGATGGAGGATGTGCTTGCTGGACGTGGCGGGCGATGGTATCGCCGCATCGGCAATATTGACTGGCTTCGCCGCGCCCATGCAGTCGGCGGACCGCCCGACGCGTCTTGATCTGGTTTCTCCCATGCTCATCATCACTGGCTCGGATGACAATTACGTCCCGGGCGTTCTGGTCCTGATCGCTTCGGCAGCGTTCCACAATCCTCAAGCACGTTTTGCGGTGCTGGACATGGGGATCAAGGCCGAAAACCGCGCCCGCATCGACCGGCTGGCAAGGAGGCTCGGCATCGAGATCCGCCGGCACGAGGTTTCGGACGGCTGCTTCGATCACCTGACCATCAAGCGCGCCCACCTGTCGCGCAGCACGTATCTGCGTCTCCTGATCCCCGACATGTTCCCGGACGAAGAGCGCGTAATCTACATGGATTGCGACATGGTCGTCATGGGTGACCTGTCGCCGCTGGACAGGGTCGATCTTGGCGACAGCTTCGTGGGCGCGGTCCCATGCCCGAGCCCCGACCCGGTCGAGGTTGCGGCATGCGGGCATGACACCGGCACCTACGTCAATGCCGGTCTCCTCGTGATGAACCTGCCGCTGTGGCGCGAGGAGAAACTTGCGGAACGTTGCATCGCGCTGTTGACGGACCCCAGCAGGCCGCTGCTGAGCGAGGACCAGTCGGCCGTCAACATCTTGGCCCGCGGGCGCATCCTGCATCTCGACCTTGCCTACAACACCTACAGCGACCCTTCCTCCTATGATCGTGTGGAGGACTTTCCTCACCCACCGGTGGTCCTGCATTACGTCGTGAACAACAAGCCGTGGAACATCCCGATCCCGCTGGCTGACATCTGGAATTTCCACGCCGCGCAGATCGCGGACCTCATGCCGCCACGGAAGAAGCTGACCCTGCGCCGACGTCTCTCGTTGTGGAACCGCGACCGCAAGCTGGTCATGGGACGGACAATGCGGCGCCACAAGTATCGCAACCGCGACCAGGTCATCCAAGCCATGCGCCGCATCGAGGCAGACTATATAGCGATCGCCACACGCGGGGCGTCGCTGCGGGGCCGCATGAGCCCCGCAGGTGAACCTCAGGCCGGGTCCTTGGCGTAGCGGAGGTAGGGCAGCTTGATGTCAAGGGGGCCGTACTGCGCCTCGGCCTTCTCGTTGTCGAGGGCGAGGGCCACGATCACGTCCTGGCCCGGCACCCAGTTGGCCGGGGTCGCCAACGGTTTGCCGTCGGTCTTCTGCACGGCGTCGAGGGCGCGGATGATCTCGGCGAAGTTGCGGCCCACTGACATCGGGTAGGTCATCGTCAGGCGGACCTTCTTGTCCGGGCCGATGATGAAGACCGTGCGGACGGTGGCCGAATGGGCGGGGGTGCGGCCTTCGGTGGGCAGGTAGTAGTCCGCGGGCAGCATGTCGTAGGCCTTCGCCACCGCCAGGTCGGTGTCGTCGATCATCGCGAAGTTCGCGGGAACGCCGGCGACCTGCGCGATGTCGCTCTTCCATTTCTGATGGTCGTCCACGCTGTCGACCGAGACGCCGAGAACCTTGGTGTTCCGCTTCTCGAACTCGGGGGCCAGCTGGGCGACGGCGCCGAACTCGGTCGTGCAGACGGGGGTAAAGTCGCGCGGGTGGCTGAAGACGATGGCGTAGCTGTCGCCGATCCAGTCGTGGAAGCGAATCTGCCCTTCCGTCGAGTTGGCGGTGAAGTCCGGGGCGGTGTCGTTGATGCGCAGGGACATGGAGCCTCCTTGGGGTTGCCTTGGGCGCAAGATGGGGCGCTTCGCTGGGAAATGCCAGTGGGCGTGCCCCGGCTTGCAGAGGCGGCGGGGCGGTGACAGGCTTGGGCAAAGGCACAGGAGGGCGGCATGGCCGAGCTGATGGACAAGCGAAAATTCTATGTGGACGGAGCCTGGGTGGGGGCGCTGGCGGGGCAGGAGCTGGAGGTGATCGACCCCTCGACGGAAGAAGCGGTGGCGGTGATCTCGCTCGGGGGGCAGGCGGATACGGACCGCGCGGTGGCGGCGGCGACGCGCGCCTTTCCGGCCTGGTCTGCGACGAGCAAGGAGGAGCGGCTGGCGCTGATGCGCCGCGTCCTGGAGGTCTACGAGAAGCGCGCGGGCGAGATGGGCAAGGCCATCAGCCTCGAGATGGGGGCGCCCATCGACATGGCGGTCGAGGATCAGGCGGGCTCGGGGTCCTCGCATATTCGGAATTTCATCCGCGCCTTCGAGGGGTTCGAGTTCATCCGCCCGCTCGGGGATCACGCGCCGACCAGCATGGTCGCGTGGGAGCCGGTGGGCGTCGTGGGCCTCATCACGCCGTGGAACTGGCCGATGAACCAGGTGACGCTGAAGGTCATCCCGGCGCTGATGGCGGGAAACACCGCGGTGCTGAAGCCCTCGGAGATCGCGCCGCTGAGTTCAATGCTGTTCGCCGAGATCCTTCATGAGGCCGGGGTGCCGGCGGGGGTGTTCAACCTGGTGAACGGGGACGGGGCCGGAGTCGGCAGCCAGCTGTCGGTGCATCCGGACGTGGAGATGATCAGCTTCACCGGCTCGACCCGGGCGGGGATCGCGATCTCCAAGGCGGCGGCGGACAGCCTGAAGAAGGTGGTGCTGGAACTGGGCGGCAAGGGCGCGCACTTGGTCTTCGCCGATGCGGACGAGAAGGCCGTGCGGCGCGGGGCACGGCATTGCTTCTACAACAGCGGGCAGTCCTGCAACGCGCCGACGCGGATGCTGGTCGAGCGCTCGGTCTATGAGCGAGCGGTCGAGGAGGCGGCGCGCGTGGCCGAGGAGACCGCGGTGGCCAGCGCGCATCAGCCGGGGCCGCATCTCGGGCCGGTTGTCAGCAAGCAGCAATGGCAGAAGATCCAGGACCTTATCCAGACGGGCATCGACGAGGGCGCGCGGCTGGTCGCTGGCGGGCCGGGCCTGCCCGAGGGCGTCAACCGCGGATATTTCGTGCGGCCGACGGTCTTCGCGGACGTGACGAACGACATGGTCATCGCGCGGCAGGAGATCTTCGGGCCGGTCCTGTCGATCATCCCCTTCGACGATGAGGACGAGGCGGTGCGGATCGCCAATGACACGCCCTATGGGCTGACGAATTACGTGCAGTCGCAGGACGGGGCGCGGCGCAATCGCCTCGCGCGGCAGCTGCGCGCAGGGATGGTCGAGATGAACGGGGTCTCGCGCGGGGCAGGCTCGGCCTTCGGCGGGGTGAAGATGTCCGGGCGCGCGCGGGAGGGCGGCGTCATGGGGCTGGAGGAGTTCATGGACAGCAAGGCGATCTCGGGCTGGGACCGGGAGGTCTGAGGCTGCCTGCCCTCGCGGGCAGGCGGTAGCCGGGGGGCTCCGCGCCCCCCGGACCCCCCGCGGGATATTTCAGGACCAAAGCAGGGTGGGCGCTTGACCCGGCGCTGCATGGGGACTGCGCGGCGGGACCGGAGGCCGCGCGCGGAGGAGGGGGCCTCGATGGCCCCCTGCTTTGCTGCTGTCGCGGGACGCAAATCAGCCGATCTCGGCCAGGAAGATGTAGCCGGCGCCGTAGATGGTCTTGATGAGGCGGGGGTTTTTGGGGTCTTCGCCGAGTTTCGTCCTGAGGCGCGAGATGCGCACGTCCATGGCGCGGTCGAAGCTGTCGCCGGCGGCGCCGCCGAGCGCCTCGAGCATCTGGGCGCGGGTGATCAGGCGGCGCGGGTTGTCGGTGAAGATGCGGAGGAGTTCGGCCTCGGCGTGGGAGAGGGGGGTCTCCGTGCCCTCGGGATCCGTGAGGCTGTAGCGGTCGAAGTCCGCGGTCCAGCCGGCGAAGCGCAGCGTGCGCGGGCGTGTGGAGGCGGCGGCCGCGGGGCGGCGCAGGCGGGCGCGGATGCGGGCGACGACCTCGGCCGGCTCGAAGGGCTTGATGATGTAGTCGTCCGCGCCGAGTTCCAGCCCCGTCACCCGATCCTGGACCTGCGCGCGGCCCGAGATGATGATGATCGCCGCGCCCGAGTCGCTGGCCAGCCGGTGGACCAGCGCGAGCCCGTCGCGGTCTGGCAGGCCGAGGTCGATGAGGCAGGCGTCCGGGGTGATGCGGCGCAGCGCCGCCTCGAACTCGGTGGCGCGGCCGAAGCTGGTGGTGCGGAAGCCGGCATCCTCGAGGGCGGCCGCGAGGATGCGGCGGATCTCGGGCTCGTCGTCGAGGATCGCGATCAGCGGGGCGGTCGGGTCGGTCATGGGGCGGGTCTCCCGGCTTCGGACATGGCGGCGGCGAGGCGGCCCGGGGTGAAGGGCTTGGTCAGGACCGGGCCGCGCGCGCGGGCGCGCAGCGGATCGCCGGGCGGCAGCGAGGTCATCAGGACGGTCGGCACGGGCGCGGTCAGATCGAGGCCGAGGCCGTCGCCGAGCTGGATGTCCGACAGGATCAGCGTCAGGCCGGGGAGGTCCGTGAGGGCGCGGGCCTCGGCCAGCGAGCCCGCCTCGATCACCGCATGGCCGAGGCCGGTCAGCTGGGCGCGGATGGCGGCGCGGACGGCGTCGTCATCCTCGACCAGCAGCACCATCTGCGGGGCGACGGGGCGCCAGGGCAGGCGCAGGGTGACGCGGGCGCCGCCCTGCGCCTGGTTCTCCAGCCGCAGGGTGCCGCCGGCGAGTTTGGTCTGGTCGTAGACCATCGACAGGCCGAGGCCCGAGCCGCTCCCTTTGCGGGTGGTGAAGAAGGGCTGGGTCGCGCGCTCCAGCGCCTCGGGCGAGAAGCCGGGGCCGGTGTCAAGCACCGCCAGCTCCAGCCAGTCGCCGCTGCGGCGGGCGGTCAGGGTGATGCGGCCGGGGGCGGTCATGGCCGTGTTGGCGTTCAGGATCAGGTTCAGGAGGGAGTCCTGCACCGCGCCGGGGTCCATGAGCAGGGGGCCCGGGGGCAGGTCGAGGTCCAGCGCCAGCGCGGTACCCTCGCGCAGGCTGGGGCGGGCGAGGGTGGCGAGGTCGGTCAGAAGGCGGGCCGCGTTCACCGGCTCGGGCGCGAGATCGCGGGTGCCGCTGATGCGGGAGAGGCGCTCCAGCAGGGCGGCGCCGCGGCGGGCGGCGGCGAGGGTCGCCTGCACTTCGGCGCTCGCGCCGGGGGGCAGGTCCTGGGCGGCAAGGCGCGATTGAAGGCCGAGGATGATGGTCAGGAGATTGCCGAAATCATGCGCCACGCCAGAGGTGAGCTGCGCCGCGAGGCTGCGGCGGGCGGCATGGGCCAGCGCCTCGCGAGCCTGCACCTCGGCCGAGACATCGGTCGAAAGGATATAGACCCCGCTGCCGGTCCGGTCTGGCGTCAGCGCGATGCGGATGCGGCGGCCCGAGGTCGGGTGCGTGATCTCGAAGACCTGCGGATCGCCGGCCAGCGCGCGGTCCATGTAGGGCCTCAGCGTGCGGAAGGTGGCGGGGCCGAGCGCGGCCTCGACCGTCAGGCCGACGATCTCGCCCGCCGCGCCGGGGAAGATCGCGGGCAGGCGGCGATTCGAGAAGGTGTAGCGGTACTGCGTGTCCATATGCGCGATATGGGCGGGGACCATCTCGGTCACCTGCCGCGTCCGTGCCTCGGAACGGGTGAGGACCGCCTGCGCCTCGGAAAGGGCCGTGTTGGTGGCGGCGAGCTTGCGGTTCGCGGCGGCCAGGCCCTCGGCGTGGATGAGGAGCTGCTCGCTGAGTTCCTCGGAGCGGGCGCGGAGCAGCGATTCCTGCCGCTTGATGTCGGTGATGTCGGTGTAGACGGTCACCCACCCGCCTTGCGACAGGGGCGCGCCCTCGACGGCGACCCACCGGCCGTCCGCGCGCTCGCGCTCGAAATAGTGGGGGCGGAAGGCGCGGGCCTGCTCGACGCGGAAGGCGACGGCGGCCTCGGGGTCGTCCTGGGGGCCGTATTCGCCGCGCTGGACAAGGAAGCGGATGGTGTCCTCGAAGCGCGTGCCGGGGCGGGTCAGCGCGTCCGGCAGGTCGAACATGGCCTGATACTGGCGGTTCGCGACGCGCAGGCAGAGGTCTGCGTCGAAGATCGACAGCGCCTGCCCGATCAGGTTCAGCCCCGACGCGATCAGCGCCGCATCGCGTTCCGCCTGCGTCAGCGGCGTGTCCAGCACGTCCCGGTCCATCCAGCCCTCCATCCCCGGCCGCACCGTTAGCATCCGCGGGAGCGTGGCGGAAGCTGCGTAACATTTCGTTGGATTTGCGTAAAACTGCGGCAAAGATTGAACGGGATGGTTCAGGAGGCCCGCGGGGGCGGAGGAGGTTCCCGCAGCGGCCGGCGTTCACAGCGCCCGAGGGAGGATTCATGACGGACCGGCAGGCGCCTTCGGGCGAATTGCATTCTGTGCCCGCGCTTCTGGCGCGGAACGTGGCGCGCTTCGGGGCCCGTCCCGCCTATCGCGAAAAGGAATTCGGCATCTGGCAAAGCTGGACTTGGGCCGAGGCGGCCGAGGAAATCCGCGCGCTGGCCCTGGGTCTGCTGGGGCTGGGGCTGAAACCGGGCGAGCATGTGGCGATCATCGGGCGCAACCGCCCGGCGCATTACTGGGGCATGATCGCGGCGCAGATGTGCGGCGCGGTGCCCGTGCCGCTTTATCAGGACGCGGTGGCCGAGGAGATGGCCTATGTGCTGGGCCATTGCGGCGCGCGCTTCGTCCTTTGCGGCGATCAGGAGCAGGTCGACAAGGTGCTGGAGGTCGCCCGCAGCGTCTCGGGGATCGAGCAGATCGTCTACACCGACAAGCGCGGGATGCGGAAATACGACCACTCGCGCATGAACGCCTTGGCGGATGTGCAGGCCGAGGGGCGCGCGGCGGCGCAGCGCCTGTCCCCTGAGCTGGACCGGCGCATTGCGGCGCTAGATTACGATTCCACCTGCGTGATGCTTTACACGTCAGGCACGACCGGCAAGCCCAAGGGCGTGGTGCTGTCGAACCGCAACATCATCGAGACGGCCAAGAACAGCGCCGAGTTCGACAAGCTCTCCGAGCGCGAGGAGATCGTGGCCTACCTGCCGATGGCTTGGGTCGGGGACTTTATCTTCTCGATGGGGCAGGCGATGTGGGCGGGCTTCACCGTGAACTGCCCCGAAAGCGCGCATACGATGATGACCGACCTGCGCGAGATCGGGCCAACCTATTTCTTCGCCCCGCCCCGCGTCTTCGAGGGCCAGCTGACCAACGTCATGATCCGCATGGAGGATGCCGGACGGATCAAGCGCGGGCTCTTCAACCACTTCATGGGCGTGGCCCGCCGGGTCGGCCCGGCGCTGCTGGACGGCAAGACGGTCAGCGCCGGGGACCGGCTGTCCTATGCGCTCGGCAACCTCTTGGTCTACGGGCCGCTGAAGAACACGCTCGGCTATTCCCGCATCCGCGTCGGCTATACGGCGGGCGAGGCGATCGGGCCCGAGATCTTCGATTTCTACCGCAGCCTCGGGATCAACCTGAAGCAGCTCTACGGCCAGACCGAGGCCTCGGTCTTCATCACCCAGCAGCCGGACGGGCAGGTGCGTTCGGACACGGTGGGCGTCGCCTCGCCGGGGGTCGAGCTGCGGATTGCCGAGAACGGCGAGGTCTTCTATCGCGGCCCCGGCACCTTCGTCGCCTACTTCAAGAACGCCGAAAGCACCGCCTCGACCAAGGACCCCGAGGGCTGGGTGGCGACGGGCGATGCCGGCTTCATCGACGAGGCCAGCGGGCATCTGCGGATCATCGACCGGGCCAAGGACGTGGGCAAGATGGCCGACGGGCGGATGTTCGCGCCCAAGTACGTCGAAAACAAGCTGAAGTTCTATCCGAACGTCCTTGAGGCCGTGGTGATCGGCAACGGCCGCGACTTCTGCACCGCGATGATCAACATCGACCTCGGCGCGGTCGGCAACTGGGCCGAGCGCAACAACATCGCCTACGGCTCGTACCAAGAACTGGCCGCCCATCCGCAGGTCTACGCGATGATCCGCGGTCATGTGGAAGAGGTGAACCGCTCAGTCGCGGCGGACCCGATGCTATCGGGCTGCCAGATCCACCGCTTCCTCGTGCTGCACAAGGAACTGGACCCGGACGATGGCGAGATGACGCGGACGCGCAAGGTGCGCCGCTCGGTCATCTCCGAGAAGTTCGCGGACCTCGTGGGCGCGCTCTATGACGGCTCGTCCAGCGTCTACACCGAGACGGAGGTGACCTACGAGGACGGCCGCAAGGGCCACATCAAGGCGACGCTGCGGATCGAGGACGTGCCCGTCTTCGGCGACGCGCCCCAGAGAAAGGTGGCGGCAGAATGAACGACATGAGCACGGGCGGCTATGTCACCGCCGACGGCCGCCAGATCGGCGGCACCCTGATGGAGCTGAAGAACATCACCCTGCGCTTCGGCGGCGTGGTCGCGATCAAGGACATCAGCTTCGACATCCGCCAGGGCGAGATCCGCGCGATCATCGGGCCCAATGGTGCCGGCAAATCCTCGATGCTGAACATCATCTCGGGCTTTTACGTCCCGCAGGAGGGCGAGGTCTGGTTCAAGGGCGAGCGCCGCGGGCCGATGAAGCCCTTCCAGGTCGCCCGGCTCGGCATCGCGCGGACCTTCCAGAACATCGCGCTCTTCGACGGGATGTCGGTCCTGGACAACATCATGACCGGCCGGCTGAACAAGATGAAGGCGGGTTTCCTGTCGCAGGCCCTCTGGTGGGGCGCGGCCGAGCGCGAGGAGATCGCCAACCGCGAGGCGGTCGAGAAGGTGATCGACTTCCTCGAGATCCAGAACATCCGCAAGACGCCCGTGGGCCGGCTGCCCTATGGCCTGAAGAAGCGGGTCGAACTGGCGCGCGCCTTGGCCGCCGAGCCGCAGCTTCTGCTTCTGGACGAGCCGATGGCCGGCATGAATGTCGAGGAGAAGGAGGACATGTCCCGCTTCATCCTGGACGTGAACGACGAGTTCGGCACCACGATCTGCCTGATCGAGCATGACATGGGCGTCGTGATGGATCTCAGCGACCGGGTGGTCGTGATGGATTACGGCAAGAAGATCGGCGACGGCACCCCGTCCGAGGTGCGCGCCAACCAGGAGGTGATCGACGCCTATCTGGGGGTGGCCCATGACTGACCTCATCAAGGGAGCACGCTGATGGACCAGCTTTATTTCGCCGCCGAGGTCATGGTGAACGGTCTGATGACCGGGGTCATGTACGCGCTGGTGGCGCTCGGCTTCGTGCTGATCTTCAAGGCCTCGGGCGTCTTCAACTTCGCGCAAGGGGTCATGGCGCTCTTCGCCGCGATGACGCTGGTCGGCATCCAGCAGGGGCAGATCCCCTTCGCCCACCTGATCAACGCGGTCTTCGGCACGCATCTGCACAATTTCGGCTGGACCGTGCCCTCGCTGCTGGCGATCCTGCTGACCGCCTGCGTCATGGTCCTGCTGGCCTTCCTGATCGAGAAGCTGGTCCTTCAGCACCTCGTCGGGCAGGAGCCGATCATCCTCTTCATGGCCACGATCGGGCTTGCCTATTTCCTCGAGGGCTTCGGCGACGTGATGTGGGGCGCCGAGATCAAGGCGCTGGATGTCGGCCTGCCGCAGGGCATCTCGGACACGGTGGACGAGCTGACGCTGAACTGGCTGGGCTACGGCTTCTTCATCGACCGGCTGGACATCTGGGCGACCGTGATCGCGGCGCTGCTGGTCACCGCGCTGGTGCTCTTCGCGCAATACACCAAGCAGGGGCGCGCGATGCGCGCGGTGGCCGACGATCACCAGGCAGCGCTCTCGGTCGGCATCTCGCTGCGCTTCATCTGGGTGATGGTCTGGTCCATCGCGGGCTTCGTCGCCCTCGTCGCCGGGATCATGTGGGGCACCAAGTCGGGCGTGCAGTTCAGCCTGTCGCTGATCGCGCTGAAGGCGCTGCCGGTCCTGATGCTGGGCGGCTTCACCTCGATTCCCGGCGCCATCGTCGGCGGCCTCATCATCGGCGTCGGCGAGAAGCTCTTCGAGTTCTTCGCCGGCCCCCTCATCGGCGGCGCGACCGAGACCTGGTTTGCCTATGTCCTCGCGCTGATCTTCCTCGTCTTCCGACCGCAGGGCCTTTTCGGCGAGCGGATCATCGAGCGGGTGTGACGATGCGGACCCCTCTTCTTCGTTGTGCAAATACCCCGGGGGTGCGGGGGCTGGCCCCCGCTGCGGCGGCCCAGGCAGGAGACAAGCCATGATCTATCGCGAGGCAGGCGACTTCAAGACGGGCTACCGCGCCGACGGCCAGACCTTCCCGATCCGGCTGGACCGGTGGGGCTATTACGCCGCGCTGGCCGTGGCCTTCGGGATCATCCCCTTCGTCATCAACAACTACTGGGCCAACGCCGTGCTGGTCCCGTTCCTGATCTACGCCATCGCCGCGCTCGGGCTGAACATCCTGACCGGCTACGCGGGGCAGGTCAGCCTCGGGACCGGCGGCTTCATGGCGGTGGGCGCCTACGCCGTCTACAAGCTGATGACCTCCTTCCCCGAGGTCAGCATCCTGATCCACATCCTGCTCGCGGGCGGGATCACGGCGGCGGTCGGCGTCCTCTTCGGCCTGCCGAGCCTTCGGATCAAGGGCTTCTACCTCGCGGTCGCGACGCTCGCGGCGCAGTTCTTCCTCGTCTGGCTCTTCAACAAGGTGCCGTGGTTCTACAACTACTCGGCCTCGGGCCAGATCAACGCCCCGACGCGGACGGTGATGGACATCGCGGTGACCGGCCCCACGGCCAGCGCGCCGGCCAAGTATCTCGTCTGCCTGGTCTTCGCCTTCGCCCTCGCCTGGCTGGCCCGCAACCTCACGCGCGGCTCGCTCGGACGCAAATGGATGGCGATCCGGGACATGGACATCGCTGCCGAGATCATCGGCGTCGATCCGCTGCGGGCCAAACTGTCGGCCTTCGCGGTCAGCAGCTTCTTCATCGGCATCGCCGGCGCGCTTCTCTTTGCGGTCTATCTGGGCGCGGCCGAGGTTGGCGAGGCCTTCGGGATCAACAAGAGCTTCCTCGTCCTGTTCATGATCATCATCGGCGGGCTCGGCAGCATCTTCGGCAGCTTTGCGGGCGCAGCCTTCCTGGTGGTCCTGCCGGTCCTGCTGAAGAACGTCTTCGTCGGCGGCATGGGCTGGCCCACGGACCTTGCTGCCCATATCGAGCTGATGATCGTCGGCCTGCTGATCATGGTCTTCCTGATCGTCGAGCCGCACGGCCTCGCCCGCCTCTGGAGCCTCGCCAAGGAGAAGCTGCGCCTCTGGCCGTTCCCGCATTGATGGGCCCGCACTGACATCCGCTTTCATCGCAAGAACCGGGCAACCGGCTACATCTCTGGGAGGAGACCCCGCATGAAACTGACCCTCGCCCTGGCCGCCGCCGCCTTCATGGCGGCAGGCCCGGCCCTCGCCGATCTGGTGGTGCCGAACATGTCCTACCGGACCGGCCCCTATGCCGCGAACGGCATCCCCTATGCCGACGGCTTCAACGACTACTTCAGCCTGCTGAACGAACGGGACGGCGGCATCGGCGGCGTGCGCGTCGCGGTGCCGGAATGCGAGACGGCCTACAACACCGAGCGCGGGGTCGAGTGCTACGAATCGCTGCGCCCCTCGAACCCGCTGGTGCTGAACCCGCTTTCCACCGGGATCACCTACCAGATCATCCCGCGCGCCTCGAATGACGGCATCGTCATCTACACGCCGGGCTACGGGCGGACCTCGGCCAAGAACGGCTCGGTCTTCGAATGGGTGTTCAACGCTCCGGCGAACTACTGGGATGGCGCCTCAGTCGCGGTCAAGCACGCGCTCGAGGTCGAGGGCGGCGATCTGAACGGCAAGAAGATCGCGCTGGTCTATCACAACTCGGCCTATGGCCGCGAGCCGGTCCGCACGCTGGAAGAGCTGGCCGAGAAGCACGGCTTCGAGCTGGTGCTGCTGCCGGTCGACGCGCCGGGGCAGGAGCAGAAGTCGCAATGGCTTCAGATCCGCCGCGACCGGCCGGACTTCGTCATCATGTATGCCTGGGGCGTCATGAACCAGGCCGCCATCCAGGAGGCCGTGAACATCCGCTTCCCGATGGACCGCTTCATCGGCATCTGGTGGTCGGGTTCGGAGAACGACGTGCGCGCCGCGGGTGCGGGGGCGGACGGCTACAAGGCGCTGACCTTCCACGGCGTCGGCCGCGACTACCCGATCTATGACGAGCTGCAGCAATACGTCTATGACGCGGGCCGCGCCTCGGGTGCGGGCGATCAGGCGGGCACGGTGCTCTATTCCCGCGGCGTCTATGCGGCGATGGTCATCGCCGAGGCGATCCGCAAGGGACAGGAGCTGTCCGGCGAGGCCGAGATCAACGCCGCCCAGCTGCGCGACGGCTTTGAGGCGCTGGAGATCACCGCCGAGCGGATGGAGGAGCTGGGCCTGCCGGACTTCGGCCAGCCGATCGCGCTGTCCTGCGAGAACCACGGCGGCGACGGCCTTGCCCGGCTTCAGCAATGGAGCGCAGGCGACGGTCAGTGGAGCCTCATCACCGACTTCATCGAGCCGGATGCCGAGGTGCTGGACCCGCTGATCGAGGAAGACAGCGCCGCCTTCGCCGCCGAGAGCAACATCACGCCGCGCTGCGGCTGACCCCTGCGGCCGGCGGCATCCCCGCCGCCGGCCATCCGCCACGGAAAGGAGAGGCCATGCTGGACGCCGAACACCGCGAGTCGCTGCTGGACGTGAACAACATCGAGGTGATCTACAACCACGTCATCCTGGTGCTGAAGGGCGTCAGCCTGTCGGTCCCGAAGGGTAGCATCACCGCGCTTCTGGGCGGCAACGGCGCCGGCAAGACGACGACGCTGAAGGCGATCTCGAACCTTCTCGCCTCCGAGCGGGGCGAGGTGACCAAGGGGACGATCACGTATCAGGGCGAATCGCTGACCCGGCAGAACCCGGCCGCGTTGGTCCAGCGCGGCATCATCCAAGTGATGGAGGGCCGCCACTGCTTCGAGCACCTGACGGTCGAGGAGAACCTCTTGACCGGCGCCTATACCCGCAAGGACGGCAGCGCTGCCATCAAGCGCGATCTCGAGATGGTCTATGACTATTTCCCGCGCCTGCGCGAGCGTCGGAAAAGCCAGGCCGGCTACACCTCGGGCGGCGAGCAGCAGATGACCGCGATGGGCCGCGCGCTGATGTCCCGCCCCGAGATGATCCTGCTGGACGAGCCGTCGATGGGCCTTGCCCCGCAGCTGGTCGAGCAGATCTTCCAGATCGTGAAGGCCGTGAACGAGGGCGAGGGCGTGACCTTCCTTCTGGCCGAGCAGAACACCAACGTCGCCCTGCGCTTCGCCCATTACGGCTACATCATGGAGAACGGGCGCATCGTGATGGACGGACCGGCGGCGCAGCTGCGCGAGAACCCGGACGTGAAGGAATTCTACCTGGGCATGTCGGACGAGGGGCGCAAGTCCTTCCGCGACGTGCGCAGCTACCGCCGCCGCAAGCGCTGGCTGGCCTGAGGAGCCTGAAGATGGCACATTACGACGAACTGGAAACCCGTGACTCCGAGGCACGGGAGAAGGCGCTGGCATCCGCCCTTCCCGCCGCCATCGCCCGCGCCAAGGCCGCGCCCGCGCTGGCCGAGCTGCTGCGCGAGGTGGACCCGGCGGCCGTCACGGACCGCGCCGCGCTGGCGCGCCTGCCGGTGATCCGCAAGGCGGGCCTCTCGGCCGCGCAGAAGGCGCTGCCCCCGCTCGGCGGCTACGCGACCCGCGCGCTGACCGAATTCGACCACGTCTTCCAGAGCCCCGGCCCGATTTATGAACCCGGCCGCGTGAACGGCGACTGGTGGCGTCTTGGCCGCTTCCTTCATGCCTCGGGCGTAGGGCGCGGCGACATCGTGCAGAACTGCTTCGGCTACCACCTGACGCCGGCCGGAATGATGTTCGAATCCGGTGCGCGGGCCGTGGGCGCGACGGTCCTGCCCGCCGGCACCGGACAGACCGACCTTCAGGTCCGGGCCGCCGTGGACATCGGCACGACCTGCTATGCCGGCACGCCGGATTTCCTGAAGGTGATCCTCGACCGCGCCGACGAGACGGGCGAGGTGCTGGCGATCCGCAAGGCCGTGGTCGGAGGCGGCGCGCTGTTTCCTTCGCTGCGCCAGCTCTACGCCGACCGGGGCATCGTCACGCGGCAATGCTACGCCACCGCCGATCTCGGCAACATCGCCTACGAGACCGAGGCGCTTGAGGGGATGATCGTGGACGAGGGCGTGATCGTCGAGATCGTGCGCCCCGGCACGGGCGATCCGGTCCCCGAGGGCGAGGTGGGCGAGGTGCTGGTCACGACGCTGAACCCCGACTACCCGCTGATCCGCTTCGCGACCGGGGACCTGTCCGCGGTGCTGGCGGGCACCAGCCCTTGCGGCCGGACCAACATGCGCGTCAAGGGCTGGATGGGCCGGGCCGACCAGACGACCAAGATCAAGGGCATGTTCGTGCGCCCCGAACAGGTCGCGGCTCTCGTCTCGCGCCATCCCGACGTCGCCCGGGCCCGCGTCATCGCCGAGCGGCAGGGCGAGATGGACGTGATGACCGTGCAGCTGGAAACGGCCCAGGACGGCGCCGAGCGCTTCGAGCCCTCGGTGATCGACACGCTGAAGCTGAAGGGCCGTATCCAGATCGTGCCTCCCGGCAGCCTGCCCAACGATGGCAAGGTCATCGAGGACCGCCGCAGCTATGACTGAGCGCTAGATGTCCAGCATTTGAGCGGTCGCCTAGGCGGACGGGTGCCGGTGGGGCAAGATGCCCACTGCAGCATTCGGTTCGGGGTGACATCATGGCTGGCGGCAAGGGCTCGGCGGGCCCGACCATTATCATCAAGCGGGTCGAAGGCGGCGGCGAGGCCGGCCATCATGGCGGCGCCTGGAAGGTGGCCTATGCGGACTTCGTGACCGCGATGATGGCCTTCTTCCTTCTCATGTGGCTGCTGAACGCCACGACCGAGGCGCAACGCACCGGACTTGCCGACTATTTCTCGCCCACCGTGATGAAGACCCCCGGCTCGTCGGGTGACGGGACCGAGGATGCGGTGCGCCACTCTATCCAGCAGCCGCTCCGCGACAGCGAGGCCGCCGCCGATTTCGAAGAGGTGGCCCGCGAGGTCCAGAACATCCTGACCGGCAGCGGCGCCGAATCGATGCAGATGACCAATCTCCTCAAGCACGTCGTCACCCGCATGACGGACGAGGGGCTGGTGATCGAGCTGTCCGACCTGACCGAGGCGCCGCTCTTCGTCGAGGATACCGGCCAGCCGCAGCCCGCGCTGACCTCGCTGATGCGCATCGTGGCAAGTGCCCTTGGCCACACCCGTAACCAGATCGCCATCTCCGGCCATGTGCGCGCCTATCCCGAGACGCTGGTCTCCTCGCCGGTCTGGGCGCTGTCCGACGCCCGCGCCCACACGGTGCGCAACCTGCTGGAGCAGGCGGATTTTCCGCAGCGCCGCATCCAGCGCGTCAGCGCCTTCGGCGACCGCCGCAACCGCAGCGGCAACCCGATGGACCCGCAGAACAACCGGATCGAGGTCATTTTATTGAGATAGGCCGGCGCCGAGGACGCGCCTTAGCCGAATCTTAAGCTGTCTGCGCAAGGATCGCCGAAAGACGCATTAGAAAGGGTCGCTTCATGTCTCTGTCCTCCGCCATGAATGCCGGGGTTTCCGGCCTCGCGGCCAACTCCTCCCGCCTCGGGACGATCTCCGACAACATCGCGAACTCGGGCACCTTCGGCTACAAGCGCGTCGAATCCGAATTCCACTCCATCGTGCTGAACCAGACGCGTGTCGCCGGCCTCTACTCGGCCGGCGGCGTCCGCGTCACCACCTCGCGCATCATCGACGAGGATGGGGCTCTTACAACGACGACCAACCCGCTCGACCTCGCGATTTCTGGCCGTGGCTTCCTGCCGGTCACCAGTGCCGCCGACCTCGACAACGGCATGAGCCAGATGCCGTTCATGATGACGCGCACCGGCTCCTTCCGGGCCGATCAAAACGGCATCCTGCGCACCGATGGCGGCCTGGTTCTGCTGGGATGGGCGGTCGATTCGAACGGCAACGTGCCTCTGGCTTCGCGCGACACGGTCGGCACACTGGAACCCGTCCGGATCCAGACGAACCAGGCCTCGGGCGATCCGACGAACCGCATCTCGCTTGGCGTGAACCTCCCGGCCACCGAAACGCGAGCGGGCTCGTCGGGCGCCGAGCTGCCTCTGCGCGTCGAGTACTACGGGAACCTCGGCACTGCAGAATATCTCGACGTCAAGTTCGAGCCAACCCTCGCCACGGGCGTCGGAATGTCGAACACCTGGACCATGACCATCAGCGACTCGGCGACGGATCCGGCCGCCAACCCGATCGCCTCCTATAGGGTGATCTTCAATGACACGCAGGCGCTCGGCGGCAGCATCGTCGACGTGATCGCGCTCGACGGCGCAGAGTACGATAGGGCGAACGGGACCGTTCAGCTCAACGTCGGTGGCGGGGGGATCTCGATGTTCGTGGGCGTGCCCGGCGGCGGTGCCGGGCTCAAGCAGCTCTCGGCTAGTTTCTCCCCGACCAACATCGTGAAGAACGGCTCGCCGGTCGGCAACCTCGTCTCGGTCGAGATCGATCAGGACGGCTTCATTCGCGCCAGCTACGACACCGGGTTCATCAAGCGCCTCTACCAGATCCCGCTGGTCGACGTGCCTAACCCCAACGGGCTCATCACGACCGACGGCCAGTCCTTCAAGATCTCGCCCATCTCGGGAAGCTTCTTTCTCTGGGACGCAGGCGACGGCCCGACCGGCAATATCCTCGGCTATGCACGCGAGGCTTCCACGACCGACGTGGCGCAGGAGCTGACCGAGCTCATCACCACGCAGCGCGCCTATTCGTCGAACGCCAAGATCATCCAGACGGTCGACGAGATGCTGCAGGAAACCACCAACATCAAGCGGTAGGGCCCAAGGCCCGCGCTCCGGAGTTTAATGATGAGTATCGCCCGCGCCCTCTCCAATGCCTTGACCGGGCTTTCGGCCACCTCACGGGGGACCGAGACGGTCGCCGCGAACCTCGCCAACGTCATGACCCCGGGCTATGCGCGCCGCGAGGTTGCCCTCAGCCCCCAGAGCCTTGGCGGGAACTTCGGAGGCGTCCGCGTCGACGGCATCATCCGCCACGTGAATGCCGGTCTTCTGGCAGAGGCGCGGGGCGCTGCCGCCTCCCGATCGGATGCGTCGACGCGGGTGGCACATCTGCGTCAGATGGAGCAGGTGATCGGGCTTCCAGGCGAGGCACATGGCCTTGAGACGGCGCTGTCGCGATTTCAGGCTGCGCTCTCTTCGGCTGCCGCACGACCTGACGACGAGCTGCGCTTGGCAGAAGTGGCTCATGGCGCGGTGGCCCTAGCAGGACGTCTCAATGCCGCGTCCAACGCGGTTCAGGCTGCCCGGACGGAGGCGGAACAGGCGATCTCAAGCGAGGTGGCGCTCATCAACTCGTCCCTGGACCGGGTCGTCTACCTGAACCGGCGGATCGCGGCCACGCAGGCCGAGGGGCACGATTCATCCTCGCTCCAGGACGAGCGGCAGGTCGTCGTCGATCGCATCGCGACGATCCTTCCGATCCAGCAGGTCCTGCGAGAGGGTAGTGCTGTCGCCCTCTTCACCCGCGAAGGTGCCGTTCTTCTGGATGGAACATCGCCCTCCCGCCTCGGCTTCAGCCCGGTGGGCCAGGTGCAACCGGAACAATCGCTCGGTATCGGCCTCGCGAGCCTCGTCTTCAACGGACAGGAGATCGCACCGGATCAGCTTCGTCTCTTCGCCGGCGGATCCCTCGGCGCCCATTTTGATATCCGCGACCGTCTTGCGCCAAGACTGCAGAACGACCTCGATGCGCTCGCGGTCGATCTCCATACGCGACTGTCCGATCCGCAGGTCGATCCCAGTCTGGCACCCGGCCAGTCAGGCATTTTCATCGACCGCGCACAGCCAGCGGGGCCGGTTGTGCCATTGGGTCTTGCATCTCGCCTTGCCATCAACGGCTCCGTCGATCCTTCGGCTGGCGGAGAGCCTTGGCGTCTTCGAGCCGGCATCACGGCCAGCGGTCCTGAGCCTGCCTCGAAATCCTCGGTCCTCTTCGGGCTTTTGGAGGCGCTCAATGCTCCCGAGCCCCCTCGACCCGGCAGTACCTTTACCGGTACCGCGTCGCTCGCCGCTCGCTTCGCAACCGTCGGAGCAAGGACCGTCTCAGCGCGCGTCGAAGGCGAAGGCGGCCTCGCCGTCACCAGCGTGCGCTATTCGCTGCTTCAATCGCGGCAGATGGCAGACGGTGTCGACAGTGACGCGGAGATGCAGCGGCTTCTCCAGTACGAACAAGCCTACGCCGCCAATGCCCGCGTGATCCAGGCCATCGACGAGATGCTCAACTACCTGCTGAGGATGTAAAATGTCGATCTACAATGTTGGCGATCAAGCCCGTGCCTACGCACTGCAGATGGCCACCGGCCGCCTGAAGTCGACCATGACCACCTTGAGCAGTGAAATGGCGAGCGGCGAGACTGCCGATGTTGGCAAGCGATTGAACGGCAACACGCTGACGCTGAGCAGCATCGAGGCGCGCCTTGCGTCGATGGCGCAGTATCAGCGGAACGCATCGGACGCTGCCATGCTGACGCGGGGCCTTCAGGACGTGCTCGAGGCCGTCCGTCAGGACGCGGCGCATCTGGGGGTCGAACTTGCCACCGATCCGTTCCGCGATGCGAACGACGCGCTCGCGATACGCGCCAACCACGCCACGATGATTTTCGACGGGGCGGTTCAGCGCCTGAATGGTGCCGTGGGCGGGCGTTTCCTGTTGTCCGGACTGGCATCCGATCGCCCGCCGCTGGCATCGGCGGCACAGATGCTTGACCGCTTGGCGACGGTGACCTCTGGAATGACGGACGCAGGCGAGATCGCCAGCGCCATCACGGCATGGTTCGATGCTCCACCGGGCGGCAACGGCTTCTTGGACAATGCGTACGCGGGGACACTCGGACAAAGCCAGCAGATCAAGGTGGCGGAGGACATGTCCGTGGCCATCGGAACATCGGCCGCATCGCCTGCTGTTCGTGATGTCCTGAAGGGGCTGGCGATGGCCGCAATCCTTGACCGAGGGGTTCTGCCGGGGCAGCAGGATCAGCGCGGCGCGCTGCTGGGGATGGCTGGCCGCAGCCTGCTCGCGGCCGAGCACGGCCTCATCGGGGAGAAGGGGCGCATCGGCCTGACGGAGCAGGTTGTCGACAGGGCGAGGAGCACGAGCGCTGCCGCCATGTCAACGCTTGAGCTGTCGCGAGCCGAGATCCGCAGCGTCGACGCCTTCGAAACTGCAGCGGCACTGAAGGAAGTCGATGGTCAGCTGGAGACGCTATATGCCGTTACTGCGCGACTTTCGAAGCTGAAGCTCGTGGACTACCTGCGATGAGCCGGTTCCTCGCTTGGATCGTCACATTGTGCCTTGTGGTGACGACGGCACACGGCTCGCCTGTCAGGATCAAAGACCTGGCAGAGTTCGATGGGGTGCGCGGGAACGATCTTGTCGGCTATGGGCTCGTCGTTGGTCTGGACGGAACTGGCGACGGCTTTCGGAACGCGCCATTCACCGAGGAGATGCTTGCGGGGCTTCTGGAACGCCTTGGCGTCAACGTGACCGATGAAGCGCTGCGGTCCAAGAACGTCGCAGCGGTCATCGTGACCGCGACGTTGCCGCCCTTCGCCCGCTCGGGAAGCCGGATCTCAGTCGGAGTCTCGGCCATTGGCGACGCCAAGAGCCTGCTCGGCGGGACGCTGGTCATGACACCGTTGAAGGCGGCGGATGGCAACATCTATGCAGTCGCGCAAGGCTCGATCCTGGCAGGCGGTGCATCTGTCAGCGGAGACGCGGCGCGCGCGGTGGACGGGGTTCCGACAACGGGTACGATTCCGGGAGGTGCCCGGGTGGAGCGAGAGGTGGAGTTTGACTTCTCGAGCATCGACAACATCAGGATCGCGCTGCGTAACCCCGATTTCACCACGGCGGCACGTGTCGAGGACGCGATCAACAGCGACTTCGGCCGCCAGCTTGCGGTCACCATGGACAGCGGAACCGTCATGGTCAGCTTCCGCAATCTCGGCAGTGTCAATCCGGCGCGCGTCGTCGGACGGATCGAGAACCTTCTGATCGAGCCCGAGGATCGAGCGAAGGTCGTGATCGACCACAAGTCGGGGACGATCGTTGTCGGCGAGCGGGTGAGGATCTCGCGCGTTGCCGTGTCGCAAGGGAGCCTGACACTGCGGGTCAGCGAGGCTCCGATGGTCTCGCAGCCGAACCCCTTCGCGGCGGGCGAGACAGTGACCGTGCCGCGCACGGCCGTCGAACTGCGCGAGGAGCCAGGGATCGGCTTTGCGGAGGTCGGAGGGCAGACGAGCCTGAGCGACCTGGTGGGCGGACTGAATGCGCTCGGGGTGCGGCCGCGCGACATGATCAGCATCTTGAAATCGATTCATGCCGCCGGCGCGCTGCACGCGGATCTTGTAATCGAATGACGGGGCTGGACTGGGTGCCGCAGGATTGGCACCCGGCTTAGACTGCGATCGTCCAGAGGTGGGGAAGCTTCAGCCTGTTCGAACGGTCGGGCTGTCGTATCCAGCGGATGCGACGGCGTTGAGGTTAACGTTACGTGTTGCAGATCGGAGGCCGCGAATGGTTAGGGGTCAGCCGCTTTGAGGAAGGTCTCGAGCCCCCGAGCCTTCGGTAGAAGCGTTGCCTCCGTAAGTGGTGAGGCCGACATCGCTGCGGCCGGGGGCGATAGGCTCTTTCGAGCCGTTCCACGGCAGCTCTTGAGGCGACGAGCAGCGGCCTGATCATCGCAGAGACACGTGCCTGCTGCCAAACGTCTTCACTCGGACTGCATGTGCTGCCCGCAAGCGCCGCCGCGGATGAGAGCGGCGGCGGCGCAGGTGGATCAGGCGCGCACCAGCGCCTCGTAGTCGGCGGCGACCTGCCGCGTGATTTGGCCGACCTGGAAGTGCCAGTCGCCGATCTGGCCCACGGGCGTCACCTCGGCGGCGGTGCCGGTCAGCCAGCACTCGCTGAAACCCTCCAACTCGTCGGGCAGGATGCGGCGCTCGTGGACGGTGAAGCCCTTGTCCTTGAGCATCTCGATCACGGTCTGGCGGGTGATGCCGTTCAGGAAGCGGTCGGCCAGCGGCGTGTGGATTTCCCCGTCCTTGACGAAGAAGATATTGGCGCCGGTGGCCTCGGCGACGTAGCCCTCCCAGTCCATGAACAGCGCGTCCGAGCAGCCCTTGGCCTCGGCCGCGTGCTTGGACATGGTGCAGATCATGTAGAGGCCGGCGGCCTTGGCGGCAGTCGGGATGGTCTCGGGCGAGGGGCGCTTCCACTTGGCGACGTCCAGCTTCGCGCCCTGCCACTTGGCATCGCCGTAATAGCTGCCCCATTCCCAGGCACAGACGGCCATCCGCACCGGGTTCCGCGAGGCCGACACGCCCATGTCCGGTCCCGAGCCGCGCCAGGCGACCACGCGGACATAGGCGTTCTCGAAGCCGTTGGCCTTTAGGACCTCTTCCTTGGCGGCGTCGATCTCTTCGGCAGAATAGGGGATCGGCATGTCCAGGAGGCGGCCCGACTCGATCAGGCGCAGCGAATGCTCGTGGCTCTTGAAGATCTTGCCGTCATAGCAGCGCTCGCCCTCGAAGACCGAGCTGGCGTAATGCAGCGCGTGGCTCAGCACATGCACCTTCGCGTCGCGCCACTCGACCAGTTCGCCGTCCATCCAGATCTTGCCGTCGCGATCGTCGTAAGCCGCCGTCATCTTGTTCTCCGTCCGCCGCCCCTTTTGCGATTCTTGCGTTCTGCGAGGCAGGATTGGCAATTTGTTACGCAAGCTCTTGACGGCTAGCAATCGAAGCGTAGAAAGTCAACAACGCTGCCATATGACGCGAAAGGGCTGGAAATGCAGGAAAAGGCGCGGATCCAGACGATGGTGGGCGAGGATCTGCTGTTCCTGACGGACGACCAGCTGCGGCGCGGGATCGAGGCGATGTTCTTCGCCTACCGCGCCTTCACCGCCGATCCCGACATGATCCTGGGCGAGATGGACTATGGCCGCGCCCATCACCGCGCGCTGCATTTCATCAACCGCGAGCCGGGGCTGACTGTCACGGCGCTGCTGGCGGTGCTGGGCGTCACGAAGCAGTCTCTGAACCGCGTGCTGCGGACGCTGATCGAGGACGGGCTGGTGGAAAGCCGCATCGGCCGGCGCGACCGGCGCGAGCGGCAGCTGCACCTGACGCAGCAGGGCACCGCGCTGGAGCGGCGCCTGTCCGAGGCGCAGCGGGCGCGGATGCGAGCCGCCTATCGCAAGGCAGGGCCGCAGGCGGTCAGCGGCTTCCGCCAGGTGCTGGAGGCGATGATGGACCCCGAGACGCGGGCGCAGTATCAGGCCATGAAGGAACTGCCCGAGGATCGCTGAGACCCCATGACCACGCCGGACGCCCATATCCTGATCGTCGATGACGACGAACGCATCCGGTCCCTGCTGGGGCGCTTCCTGCGCAAGAGCGGCTACATGGTCAGCATGGCGCGCGACGCCGCGCAGGCCCGGCGGTTGTTGGCGGGGCTAGAGTTCGACCTGATCGTGCTGGACGTGATGATGCCGGGCGAGGACGGGCTGTCGCTGACGCGGGACCTGCGCAAGCGGCTGGACACGCCGATCCTGCTGCTGACGGCCAAGGGCGAGATCGAGGACCGGATCAGCGGGCTCGAAAGCGGCGCGGACGACTATCTGCCCAAGCCCTTCGAGCCGCGCGAGCTGCTGCTGCGCATCGCCGCGATCCTGCGCCGCGTGCCGGCGCTGGAAGTCGCGCAGCCGAAGTTCCTGACGCTCGGCGCGCTGCGCTATGACACCGAAAAGGGCGAGCTGTGGAACGGCGACGCCCCCCTGCGCCTGACCGGCACCGAGCAGGCTCTGCTGCGGCGCCTGGCCGCCAGCCGGGGCCACGCGGTCAGCCGCGCCGAGCTGATCGACGACCTGGGTCGCGGCGGGCAGGGCGAGGAGGCCGAGAACAGCGAGCGCGCCATCGACGTGCAGATCACGCGCCTGCGCCGCAAAATCGAGGCGGACCCGCGCGAGCCGCGCTTCCTGCAGACCGTCCGCGGCACCGGCTACATGCTGGTGGTGGACTAGGGGCGGGCCGCGGCCTAGCCTCTGCCCGCATGGACGGATCGCCCACATATCGCGAAGACGAGCTGGACGCCGAGGTCGCGCTGGCCCTGCTGGAATGGCAGCTCGAGATGGGCGTCGACGTGCCCGTGCTCGACGCGCCGTTGGACCGGTTCGAGCTGCCCGCCCGGCTCGATCCGCCGGCGCCGGCGGCCGCGCCCGCGCCGATGGCGGCGCCCGTGGCCGCCGCCGCTGCCATGCCCGCCGCCGCGGATGATCTGTCCGCTCGTATCGCCGAAGCCGAGGCCCTTGCCGCGGCCGCAGGCAGCCTCGAGGCGCTGGCCGCGGCGCAGGAGGCTTTCGACGGGATCGAGCTGAAGAAGGGCGCCCGCCGCTTCTGCTGCGCCGACGGCCGGCCCGGCGCCCGCGTGCTGATCCTCGGCGACGCGCCGGGCGATGACGAGGACAGCCAGGGCCGTCCCTTCGTCGGGCGCGCCGGGCAGATGCTGGACAAGATGTTTGCCGCGATCGGCCTTGCGCGCGATTCGGTTGATGCCGAGCGCGCGCTCTACATCACGAACACGCTTTGCTGGCGTCCGCCCGGCAATCGCGACCCCTCGGCCGATGAAATTGCCGTGAGCCTGCCCTTCCTGCGCCGCCAGATCGAGCTTGCCGGCCCCGATCTGATCGTGCTGATGGGCAATGCCGCCTGCCAGGCGGGCATCGGCCAGCAGGGCATCATGCGCCTGCGCGGCCAGTGGGTGCAGGCCTTCGGGCGCCCGGCGCTGCCGATGATGCCCCCGAGCTACCTGCTGGCGAACCCGCCCGCCAAGCGCGAGGCATGGGGCGACCTGTTGTCGCTGGCGGAACGGCTGGAAGCGCTTTCCGTTTAGCCTTCGGTTCCGCATCATGCGCCAGACCGGAACAACGGACAGGTGGACCTGCCTCCATGCGCTTTCTCACCCGCAGCCTCGCCGGGCTGTTCCTGACATTCCTGACCTTCGGCCTGCTGTTTCTGGCCGTCTTCCAGCTGTGGCAGGCGGTCGAGCAGCGGCGCGCGGGCGGGGGTCCGGCCCGTGCCCCGGCCGAGCAGGTCTATTCGGCGCGCCTGCTGACTGTCGAGCCCGGCGAGGTGCAGCCCCTGATGCGCGTCTTCGGCACGATCCAGTCGCGTCGCCAGCTCGAGCTGCGGGCCGGGGCGGCGGGGCAGATCGTCTATCTCGACGAGGCGATGTTCGAGGGCGGCACGGTCTCGGCGGGCCAGGTGCTGGTGCGGATCGACCCCTCGGCCGCGCAGGCGGCGCTGGAAAGCCGCGAGGCCGAGCGGGCCGATGCCGAGGGCACGCTGGCCGACGCCCGGCGCAGCGTCACCATCGCCGCCGCTGACCTGGCCGCCGCCGAGCGTCAGTTCGAGCTGCGCGAGGCCGCCGCCACGCGCCAGAGGGACCTCAGCGGCCGCGGCCTAGGCACCAGCACCGAGCGCGAGGCGACGGAACTGGCCGCCTCGACAGCCGAGCAGGCCGTCATCTCGCGGCGTGCGGCTTTGGCCGATGCCGAAAGCGCCATCACCGCCGCCGAAAACGCGCTGCGCCGCGCCGACATTGCCTTGGCCGAGGCGCGCCGGGCGCTGGCCGATACCGAGATCCGCGCCGGCTTCGACGGCCGGGTGACCGCGGTCTCGGCCGTCGAGGGCGGGCTGGTCAGCCTGAACGAGCAGCTCGCCAGCATCATCGATCCGACGGCGCTTGAGGTGCAGATCCCGCTGTCGCTGGACCAGTTCGCCCGGCTCGTTGCCGGCGGCCGGCAGATCCAGGGCACGCCGGTGACGGTGGTGCTGGACGGCACCTCCGGCCGGCTCTCGGCCGAGGCGGTGCTGGACCGCGCCGCCGCCTCGGTCGCCGAGGGCGGCAGCGGCCGCATCGTCTTCGCCCGCGTGACCGAGGGGCCTGAGGCGCTGCGCCCGGGCGACTTCGTGCGCGCCGAGATCGCCGAGCCGGTGCTGGCCGATGCCGCGCTGATCCCCTCGGCCGCGGTCGGCGGCGATGGCGCGGTGCTGGTCGTGGACGAGGATGACCGCCTTCTCGCGCAGCCGGTCGAGGTGCTGCGGCGGCAGGGCGACGACGTGGTGATCGCGGTTCCCGCGGCGCTCGCCGGGGCGCGCATCGTGGCCGAGCGGGCGCCGCAACTGGGCACCGGCATCCGCGTGCGGGACGCGGCCGAGGGCGAACCTGCCGCCGGCGCCGCACCCAGCGGGCCGCCCGGCACCGACGCCTCGGCCCGGCGCGGGGGGACAGCCTCGGACGGGGCGGCGGGGCCCGCACCGGCGGCGCAGCAGGCGCAGCGCGAGGCCGGTCGTGGCTGAGGGTCCGGCGCCGGGCCGGGGCATCCTGTCGCTGTTCGTGCGCCACCGGACGCTGGCGAACCTTGTCCTGCTGGTGATGGTGGTGGCGGGGCTCTATGCCGCGCCGAAGCTGCGCGCGCAGTTCTTCCCCGACAGCGTCGTGCAGGAAATCGACGTCAACGTCCGGTGGGACGGGGCGGGCGCCGATGACGTGGACCAGTCCGTCGTGGCGGTGCTGGAGCCGGCGCTGATGGGGGTCGAGGGCGTCGCGCTGACCACCTCGCAGGCGACGCAGGGCTCGGCCCGCGTGCGGATGGAGTTCGAGCCGGGCTGGGACATGTCCCGCGCCATGTCCGAGGTCGAGGCCGCCATCGCCGGCGCCGGCGACCTGCCCGAGGGGACCGAAGACCCGCAGATCAGCCGCCGCGCCTGGCGCGACCGGGTCGCGGACGTGGTGATCGCCGGCCCGGTCGGGCTGGACCAGCTGGGCCGGATCGCGGACGATCTGTCGAACCGACTCTATGCCCGCGGGGTGACGCGGCTGACCGTGACGGGACTGACCGCGCCCGAGACGCTGGTCGAGCTGCGCATGACCGATCTCGTCCGCCACGACGTCACGATGGAGGAGGTGGCCAGCGTCATCGCCGCGGCCGCCGCCGCCACCCCTGCGGGCGATGTCGCCTCGGGCGCGGCGCGGGTGCGCACGGGCGCCGAGACGCGCAGCCCCGCGGCCGTCGCCGCGCTGGTGCTGAAGGCGCTGCCGGACGGCTCGCAGCTGACCGTCGGCGACGTGGCCGAGGTCCGCGGCTCGGGCATCGACCGCGAGACGGCCTATTTCGTCGCCGGCAACCCCGCCGTCATGGTGGGGGTCGAGCGCAGCGCCTCGGGCGACGCGATCGGCATGCAGCGCGACGTCGAGGCGGTGGTGGCCGAGATGGCCTCCGCGCTGCCCGCCGGCGTCGAGATGGAACTGGTCCGCGCCCGGGCCGAGCAGATCTCGGCCCGGCTGACGCTGCTTCTGGACAACGCGCTTCTGGGCCTCGGGCTGGTGCTGGGGCTGCTGTTCCTGTTCCTCAATGCCCGCACCGCGATCTGGGTCGCGGCGGGCATCCCGGCGGCGCTGCTGGCCGCCGTCGCGCTAATGTATGCCTTCGGCATGACGATCAACATGATCTCGCTGTTCGCGCTGATCCTGACGCTCGGGATCATCGTGGACGATGCGATCGTCGTGGGCGAGCATGCCGACTACCGCCACCGCAAGCTGGGCGAGCCGCCCAAGGTCGCGGCCGAGCGGGCGGCGCAGCGGATGAGCGCGCCGGTCATCTCGTCCACGCTGACGACGGTCATCGCCTTTGCCGGCCTCGTGATGATCGGCGGGCGCTTCGGCACGATGGTGGGCGACATCCCCTGGACGGTGATCCTGGTGCTGGCCGCCTCGCTGGTCGAGTGTTTCCTCGTGCTGCCGAACCACATGGCCCATGCGCTGGCGAACTCGGCCAAGGTTCGCTGGTATGACCGCCCCTCGCAATTCGTGAACCACTGGCTCGACCGCTTCGTGCTGCACGTGATCCGGCCGGTGACGCGGGCGCTGCTGGCCTTCCGCTACCCTGCCATCGCGCTGACGGTGGTGGGCCTGTCGTGGTCGGTGGCGACTCTGGCGACGGGCACCGTGCCCTGGCGCTTCTTCGACGCGCCCGAGCAGGGCAGCGTGACCGGCAACTTCGCGATGCTGCCGGGCGCGAGTCGCGAGGACACGCTGCGCGTCATGAACGGCGTGCAGGCGGCCGTGGACCGCGTCGCCGCGGAATACGAGGCGGAATACGGCATCAACCCGATCGTGCATTCCATGACCATCCTCGGCGGCAATTCCGGCCGCCCCCTGCCGGGCGCCGAGACGAAGGAGCCGGACCTCCTGGGCGCAGTGCAGATCGAGCTGATCGACCCCGACTACCGCCCCTATTCCAGCTTCGAGCTGGTCGCCGCGCTCCAGGACGCCATGCCGACCGACCCGCGGCTCGAGACGATCAGCTTCCGCGGCTTCCGCTCGGGGCCGGGGGGCGACGCGATCTCGGTCCGCATGACCGGCGCGGATGCGGCGACGCTGAAGGAGGCGGCCGAGGCGCTGAAGCTGCGGCTGGCCGCCTTCCCCGAAGTCTCGGCGCTGGAAGACAGCATGGACTACGACAAGGACGAGCTGGCGCTGAACCTGACCGCGCAGGGCGAGGCGCTCGGCTTCACCACGCAGGGCCTCGCGCGCGAGCTGCGCCAGCGGCTCGGCGGGATCGAGGCGGCGACCTTCCCTGTCGGCACCCGCACCGGCGCGATCACGGTCGAGCTGCCCGAGGACGAGCGGCGCGGCGATTTCCTGGACCGGATGGTGATGCGGACGGCCTCGGGGCAGTGGGTGCCGCTGGCCGACATCGTGACGGTGGACACTGCGGCAGGCTTCTCCGTCGTGCGGCGCGAGAATGGCGAGCGGATGATCTCGGTCACCGGGGACATCGCCGACGACGATCCGGCCCGCGCGGCCGAGATCACGCAGATCCTGCAGGCCGAGCTGATGCCGCAGATCGCGGCCGAGTTCGGCATCAACTACGACGTGACCGGCCTCGCCGAGCAGGAGCAAGAGTTCCTGGGCGACGCGCTGTCCGGTTTCGCGCTGGCGCTGGTCGGGATCTACATGGTGCTGGCCTGGATCTTCGCCAGCTGGACGCGGCCCCTGGTGGTGATGTCGGTCATTCCCTTCGGCCTCATCGGCGCGGTCTGGGGGCACCATGTCTGGCAGTTGCCGATGACCATGTTCTCGATCGTCGGGCTGATCGGCATGTCGGGGATCATCATCAACGACTCGATCGTGCTGATCTCGACCATCGACGAATACGCCAAGGACCGGGGGCTGCGCCCCGCCATCATGGACGCGGTCGCCGACCGGTTCCGCCCGGTGCTGCTGACCACGGCAACGACGGTCCTGGGCCTCGCGCCGCTGCTCTACGAGCGGTCCTCGCAGGCGCTGTTCCTCAAGCCGACGGTGGTGACGCTGGCCTATGGCCTTGCCTTCGGGATGATCGTCGTTCTGCTGGTGGTGCCTGCGGTGCTGGCAATCGGCGCCGATATCGGCCGGGCGCGGCAGGGCTTCCGCCGCGGCCTCGGCGCGCGGCGGATCGGCGGCGGGGTGCGCGCGGCCTCGATCGCGGCGGCGCTGGCCTTCGCGGTGACGCTGCTGCCGGTCACGGTTCTGCCCGCGCTTGGCGTGGCGCTGCCCGGCTGGTGGCCGCTGAGCAGCATCAGCGGCGCCTTGGGCGCCTATGTCCTGGCGCTGCTGGGGATCGCGGTGGCGGCGGGGCTGGTGCTGACCCGGCGCGGCGGAGCGGCCCGCGCCTAGAGGCGGCAGCCGGTCGTCTCGACCGCGCCGCCCGCGCCGATGGCGGTCAGGCGCAGGTGGCCGGGGTCCAGCGGGAAGGGCGCGGCCTCGGGGCCGACCAGCTCGGCGCTGGCCTCTGCCCCGGCGATCTGCGCGCCCGAGATCCA
Source organism: Paracoccus tibetensis (assembly GCF_900102505.1). Classification (GTDB taxonomy): domain Bacteria; phylum Pseudomonadota; class Alphaproteobacteria; order Rhodobacterales; family Rhodobacteraceae; genus Paracoccus; species Paracoccus tibetensis. The sequence goes on from NZ_FMVT01000009.1 coordinate 71,930, forward strand.
CAGATCGTCCCGGCTGGTCACCTCCAGCGCGGCCAGCTCGGCCGGCCTGGGCAGGGCGACCGTGATGCGCAGCCCGTCCGCGATCTCCTCGATCCGGCAGGCGGGCTGGTCGGCCAGCGGCTCGGGCGCAGCGGCCAGCGCGTTGAGGATGCGCGCGTCCCGCGTCGCCGTCGCGCCCGGCGCGGTCAGGTCCAGATGGGCGGGCACGCAAATGTTCTCGCACAGGCCGAGATCGGCCTGCATGGACAGCGCGATGGGCTTGCCGGGGTCCGCAGGCAGGGCGGTGAAGGGCAGGACCAGCCGGTCGTGATAGCCCAGCTCGGCCACGCCCCCCGACTGGATCGCCTCGGGCGCGGGCCAGTGGAAGGTCACCTCGCCGAGGTTGCGCGAGCCCTCCCACGCGAAGCTGGGCGGCAGGCCGCTGTCGCCGGGGCTGCGCCAATAGGTCTTCCAGCCGGGCTCCAGCACCAGCTCCAGCGCGGCGATGCGGCTGCCGTCCTCGGCCGTCCAGCCGGGCAGCAGCCGCGCCGATTGCAGCCCAAGCGGCAGCGGCTCGGGTTCGGCGGCGGGAGCGGCGACTGGCGTCAGCGCGATCAGAACTGCAAGAAATCGGGTCATCGCCGAGACATAGCGCGCCAGCGGCGGTGGCGGGAGTCACAAATCCGCGCAACGCTTGCAACCCGTGCCGGGGGTTCCGATGTTGAGGATCGAAGGAGAGATCATGACCCAAGATCACGCAGCGCCCGATGCGGGCAACCTCACCGGAAAGATCCTGATCGCGATGCCCGGCATGGCCGATCCGCGCTTCGATCGCTCGGTGCTGCTTATCTGCGCCCATTCCGAGGATGGTGCGATGGGACTGGTGATCAACCGACCCCTGCCCGAGATCGGCTTTGCCGACCTTCTGGAGCAGCTGGGCATCGAGGCCGATGACAGCGCCCGCCGGATCGAGGTCCGCTTTGGCGGCCCGGTCGAGCCGGGGCGCGGCTTCGTGCTGCACAAGGTGCCCGAGCATGGCGACGACCCCGAGGGTCGGCTGCGGATCGGCCGGGCGCTGGCGATGACGACCACCCGCGACATCCTGGAGGACCTGGCCCATGGCGAGGGGCCGGAATCGGCGGTGCTGGCGCTTGGTTACGCGGGATGGGGACCGGGCCAGCTGGAGACCGAGATGCTGGCGAATGGCTGGCTGACGGGCGAGGGCGCCGAGGAACTGATCTTCGACGCCTCGCACGAGGACAAGTGGGGCCGCGCCCTGCGCGCGCAGGGCATCAACCCCTCGATGCTGTCTGCCGCCGCCGGCCGCGCCTGAGTTGCGTCCCGCGGGGGGTCCGGGGGGCTTCGCGCCCCCCGGACCCCCCGCGGGATATCTCTGCACAGAAGATGAGGTGATCAGCCGAGGTCGGGGAAGAACCTGTCCGACGGGGTGAAGATCTCGCAGCCGTCGGCGGTGACACCGATCGAGTGCTCGAACTGGGCGGAGAGGGACTTGTCGCGCGTGACGGCGGTCCAGTCGTCGGCGAGCACCTTCGTCTCGGGGCGGCCGAGATTCACCATCGGCTCAATGGTGAAGAACATGCCTTCTTCCAGCACAGGGCCTTTGCCAGGACGGCCGAAATGCAGGACGTTCGGCGGCGCGTGGAACTGTTTTCCGATGCCGTGGCCGCAGAAGTCGCGGACGATCGACATGCGGTGGTTTTCCGCATGGGTCTGGATCGCGTGGCCGATGTCGCCGAAGGTGGCGCCGGGGCGGACCGCCTCGATCCCCTTCATCAGCGCGTCATGGGTGACCTGGAGGAGGCGCTGCGCCTTGATGGGGGCGCGGCCGGCGACATACATGCGGCTGGTGTCGCCGAACCAGCCTTCCACGATCACCGTCACGTCGATGTTCAGGATGTCGCCATTGGCCAGCAGCTTGTCGCCCGGAATGCCGTGGCAGACGACGTGGTTCACGCTGATGCAGCTGGCATGCTGGTAGCCGCGATAGCCGATGGTGGCCGAGGTGACGCCCAGCTCCTCGATCCGGCTGCGGATGAAGTCGTCCAGCGCGCCGGTGGTGACGCCCGGCTCGACCAGCGCGCCGACCTCGTCCAGGATCTGCGCGGCGACGCGGCCGGCCCGGCGCATGCCGTCGAAATCCGCGCTCGGGTGGATGCGGATACCCTCGCGGGTGGTGCGGATGTCGTCCATGGCCGGTCCTTTCGTCATCGTGGATAGATAGACGCCTTGCCGCACTTGTTCCAGTCCCGCGCGCGGGCATAGAAGGATCGTGCAACAGCCAGAGGGCCCGCCATGCAGTCCGACAATCCCACAGCCGCCATCCTGGTCATCGGGGACGAGATCCTGTCCGGCCGCACGCGCGAGGGCAACGCCCATCACCTGGCGCAGGTCCTCAGCGCGACCGGCTTCGACCTGCGCGAGATCCGCGTGGTGTCGGACGACCATGACCGCATCGTGGCGGCGATCCGGGCGTTGGATGGCAGCCTCGGAGGAGATTACGACCTGCTGTTCACCTCGGGCGGGATCGGGCCGACGCATGACGACATCACCGCCGACGCGGTGGCGGACGCCCATGGCACCACGGTCGAGATCCATCCCGAGGCGCGCGCCCTGCTGGAGGCCCGCTGCGCGCGGATGGGCGTGCCGCTGACCGAGAACCGCCTGCGCATGGCGCGCATCCCGGTCGGCGCCACGCTGATCGACAACGCGGTCTCGGCCGCGCCGGGCTTTTCCATCGGCCGGACGCATGTGATGGCCGGCGTGCCCGAGGTGTTCCGCGCGATGGTGGACTGGCTGCTGCCGCGGCTCGGGGCGGGGCGGCCGGTGCAGTCGCTCTCGGTCGAGGTGCGGCGCGGGGAGAGCGACGTGGCCGAGGATCTGAAGGCGGTGGCGGGGGAATATGCCGACCTGTCGCTCGGCTCCTATCCGTTCCACGACCAGAGCGGGTGGGGCACGAACCTTGTCGTGCGGGGCCTCGACGAGGCGCGCGTGGCCGAGGCGATGGATGCCTTGAAGGCGCGGCTGAAGCTGTGATCGACGCGGCCCTGGCCGAGGCCTTCGAGGCCAGCTGGCCGGCGGCCGAGACGGCGCGCGCGGGCGGGTTCCTTGTCGGGCGAGGCCTTGGGGCCGGCGGACGGGTCAGCTCGGCGCGCGTCGCGGGGGCGTGGGCCGAGGCGGACATCGCCGCGGCCGAGGCGGTTCATGAAGGCTGGGGCCAGCGGGCGGTGTTCCGGGTCTGCGACACGGATGCGGCGCTGATCCGGGTGCTGGCGGCGCGGGGCTATGCGCCCGAGATCCCGACGCTGGTGCTGGAGGCCGAGGCCCGGGCGCTGGCCGAGCCGCCGCTGCCGGTGATGCGCTGCTTCGCGGTCTGGCCGCCCTTGGCGGTCCAGCGGCAGATCTGGGCCGAGGGCAACATCACACCGGCGCGGCAGGCGGTGATGGCGCGGGTGGCGCTGCCGAAGGCGGCGATCCTCGCGCGGATCGCGGACCGGGCGGCAGGTGCGGGCTTCGTCGCGGCCTTGCGCGAAGTGGCGATGCTGCATGGCATCGAGGTGGTGCCGGCCTTCCGCCGCAAGGGCGTCGGCGCCTGGATCGTGCGGCAGGCGGCGGAATGGGCGGACGGGCAAGGTGCATCCCGGCTGGCGCTGGCGGTCAGCCGCGCCAATGCCGGGGCGCTGGCGCTGTATGACCGCCTCGGCTTCCGCGAGGCGGGAAGCTACGCCTACTATGCGCGGCCTGCCTAGAGGTCCGAGCGCAGGTCCCACAGGTCGGGGAACAAGACGACGTCGAGCATCCGGCGCAGGTAGCTGACGCCCGAGGTGCCGCCGGAGCCGCGCTTGAAGCCGATCACCCGCTCGACCGTGGTGACGTGGTTGAAGCGCCAGCGGCGGAAGTAGTCCTCGAAATCGACCAGCTTCTCGGCCAGCTCGTACAGCTCCCAGTGCTGCTGCGGGTCGCGGTAGACCTCGGCCCAGGCCGCGCGGGCCTTGGCGTCGGGCTGGTGCGGCACGTCGAGGCGGGCGCGGGGCGGGACGTCGAAGCCGGCCGTGGCGAGCCGGGCCAGCACCTCGTCGTAGAGCGAGGGGCGCGCGGCCTCGTCCCTCAGCGGGCCCGCCAGGTCGGCGCGGTGGGCGTGGGGGCCGAGCATCGCCATGTTGCGGTTGCCGGCGACGAACTCGATCATGCGATACTGGAAGGACTGGAAGCCGCTGCTTTCGGCCAGCGCGGGGCGGAAGAGCTGGTACTCGCTTGGGGTCATCGTCCGCAGCACGTCCCAAGCCGAGTTGAGCTGCTCCATGATCCGGGCGACGCGGGCCAGCATCTTGAAGGCCGGGCGCAGATCGCCCGCGGCGATGTGGCGGCGGGCGGCGGCCAGCTCGTGCAGGGCCAGCTTCATCCACAGCTCGCTGGTCTGGTGCTGGATGATGAAGAGCAGCTCGTCATGCGCCTGCGACAGCGGGTGCTGGGCCGTCAGGATTGCGTCGAGGCCGAGATAGTCGCCATAGGACATGCGCCCGTCGAAGGACATGCGCGCGCCCTCGGCGGCGGGGTCATAGGCGGGAAGCGCGTCCGAGGTCATGGCTGGCGGTCCCATTCGCTGCGGATGGCGCGGGCGATCATCTCGGGCGCCTCGGGGGCAAGGCCGATAGGGTCGAGGCGCGGGCCGTCGAAGCCGGCCTCGTCCAGCGCCTCGGGCAGGTCGTCGAGCACATGCTCGGCGCGCAGGGCGAAAAGGGGCAGGCTGATGGCGCGGGAGAGGCCCAAGGCGGAGTCCTTGATGAAGGGCGTCTGCTCGACATAGCCGGTGACGACGCGGGCGAAATGGGGGGCGAGCGTGGCGGCCAGCGCCTCGGTGATGGTGAAGCTAGCCTGGCTGCGCTGCGAGCCGTGCGCGGTCAGCAGCAGCGTCACCTCTTCGGGCGCCCATCCCTGCTGCTTGGCCGCCTGGTGCGCCTTGGCGATGATGAGGTCCGGCAGGCCCGGATCGGCGCCGAAGGGGCGGGTGATATGGGCGCCGGGCGCGCCGGCCTCGGTCAGGCGGCGGGGCAGCTCGATGCCGGTGAACCAACCCTCGGCCATGAACATCGGGTAGACGAGGCTGCGCGAGGTGGTGGCAGCTTGAAGGGCGCCGGGCATGGCGAGGGTGGCGCCGCGGACGGTGAGGCCGGGCAGGTGGCGGGCGACCTCGGCCGCAAGGGCCTCGATGGCCTGCTGCTGGGGCTCGGGATCGCCGGGCTGGCCGTGCGAGACGATGACGGCGGCGTCATGGCCCTCGGCCGTGCCCTCGTCGCGGAAATAGGCGGCAAAGGCCTCGGGGATGTCGAACTCGCGCAGCGCCCGGGCGCGGGCCTCGGGGGACATCTTCCGGGCGGTCTTCTCGATGATGCGGGGCAGCTTGTGATCCGGCTGCTTGGGGGCGAAATCGCCGAGGTACCAGCGGATGAAGGTGAAGCAGATGACATCCTCGAGCGCCTGCACCTCGGGGTCGCGCTTGATGCCCTGCTTGGTCAGAAGCTTGCGGGCCTGGGCCTGGTCAGCCTCCGGGTAGCCGGCCTCGGCCATGATTGCGGCGACGCGCTCGGCATGGCGGCGACCTTGTTCCTGGCGCCATTGCAGGTAGCCGGGGCGGCCTTCGGGAAATGCGCTGCGGGGCAGGGTCCAGCGCTCGATATGCTGGCCGCGGCAGGCGATCTGCAGGACGTCCGAGGCATCGGGGAAGAGGCGGCGCTGCTCGTCGGTCATGCGCTGGCCATAGAGCAGTTCCGACGGCTGGCCGTCGTCGAGGTTCGGGTCCTGCGCATTGGCGGCGTCGATGGCGGCGAAGGCTTGATCGAGGGGCGAGGTCATGTGCGTCTCCGGCTTTGGCCCCGAGTGTCGCGCGGGGCGGGAGGCGCCGCAAGAGGGGGCGCTGCCCCCGTCCCTGCGGGACTCCCCCGGGGATATTTTCGCACAGAAGATGTCAGGGAAGGGCGAAGGTCGGCGGCAGATCCGCCTGGCCGGTGAGGACGAGGTCGGCGGCACGGGCGGCGATGAGGGGCGCCATGCCGAAGCCGATCTTGAAGCCGCCGTTGGCAATGATCTGGCCGGGGCGGCCGGGGTGGGGCGCGAGGATCGGGGCGCGCGAGCGGGCGCGGGGGCGGATGCCGGCCCAGATGTCGAGGACCTTCGCTTCGGCGAGCGGGGGGCAGAGGGCGATGGCGCGGGCGAGGAGGGCTTCGGCCTGCTCGTCGGGGTCTTCGTGGGCGTAGGTGTTTTCCGAGGTGGAGCCGATGGCGGTGGTGCCGTCGGCATGGGGCACGATGTGCAGTCCGTCGGCGAAGATCTGGGGGCTGTCGGGGGCGGCGTAATCGAGGAGGAGGGACTGGCCCTTGACGCCCTGTCCGATGGGGCGGCCGAGGTCTTGCGTCAGCGCTTCAAGTCCCGGAGCGCCGGTGGCCCAAATGGCGGCGCCGGTGACGGTGGTGGCGCACTCGCCCAGGGCGATCTGGCCGCCGAGGGCGCAGATGGCGGCGGCGAGGGCGGCGCAGGCGGCGCGCGGGTTGAGGCGCGCGGTCAGGCTGTCGGTCAGCCAGAGGCCGGTGGGGCTGGGCGGGGCCAGCGCGCCTGCGGGGCTGTCGGTGAGCGCCATGGCGAGGCCCGAGGGCCATCGGGTGCGGGCGGCCTCGATGCGCGGGCCGAGGCGGTCGGCCGTTGCGGCGTCGGGGACGGGTTGGATGCGGCCGGTGCGGGCGTAGCCGGTGGGCAGGCCCGACGCAGCCTCGACCTCGGCCCAGAAGGCCGGGGCCATCAGCAGGCTGTCAAGCTGCAGCGCCTTCTTCTCGTTCCAGTTCTCGGGCGCGTGGGGGGCGAGGGCGCCGACATGGCCGCCCGAGGCCCCGGCGGCGACGCGCTTGGCCTCCAGCACCGTCACGCGGGCGCCGCGGCGGGCCAGCGTGAAGGCGCAGGAGAGGCCGAAGATGCCGGCGCCGATCACGGTGACGCTTGGGGGGCTTGTCACGGCGGGCGATCCTATCCTAGCTGCGGCGATGGACGGGATACAGGATCAGGCGGGCGATGGCGAGGTGCCGCTGGACTGGCGCGAGGGCGTGCCGGTCTCGATGCGCTTCGACGATCCCTATTTCAGCCTCGGCGGCGGGCTGGCCGAGACGCGGCATGTGTTTCTGGACGGGAACGACCTGCCGGCGCGGCTGCGGCCGGGCTTTCATGTCGGCGAGCTGGGCTTCGGGACGGGGCTTAACTGCCTTGCGCTGGCGGCGGTGGCGGATGTTCCGGTGCGGATGACCAGCTTCGAGGCCTTCCCCATGAGCCGGGCGCAGCTGGAGCAGGCGCATACGGCCTTCCCGGCGCTGGCGCCCCTGGCCGCGCAGCTGCGGGACGGGTGGGGCGGCGCGCAGATCCGCGTGGGGCAGGTCACGCTGGATCTGGTGCTGGGCGATGTGCGCCGGACGCTGCCGGATTGGGAAGGGCAGGCGGATGCGTGGTTTCTCGACGGCTTCTCGCCGGCGAAGAACCCTGAGATGTGGGGCGACGATCTCATGGCCGCGGTCGGCGCGCACACGGCACCGGGCGGCAGCTTCGCGACCTATACGGCGGCAGGGCATGTGCGGCGGGCACTGGCAGCGGCGGGGTTCGAGGTGCGGCGCCTACCGGGCTTCGGGCACAAGCGGCACATGAGCGTCGGGCGGATGGGCTGAGGTGGGCGCAGGGCGCAGCCCCGGCGCGCGGGCGGCCCCTCGATGGGGCCTGCCGGGCGCGGCACCGCCCCCGGCAAGGTCCTAGCGCCGGACCCGGGGGATGCGGGTGGCCGTGTATTGCGTCTCGGGGTGGGGCGGGTGGCCGTGGGTGCGGGCCCAGAAGGTTGGGCCCCCGAGGCGGGCCAGCAGCGGCAGGGCCAGGATCACGCCCGCCGCGAAGCCGCCCGCATGGGCCCAGTAGGCGACGCCGCCCTGGTCGCTGGCGACGCTGAAGCCGCCGAAGAGCTGTATGGCGAACCAGATCCCCAGCATCACCCAGGCCGGCAGGGTGAAGACCTTGAAGAAGATGATGAAGATCGCCAGCACGTCCACTTTCGCGCGCGGGAACAGCAGAAGGTAGCCGCCCATCACCCCCGCAATCGCGCCCGAGGCGCCGACCATCGGGATGGTCGAGTAGGGGTCGAACCACATCTGCGCCCCGGCCGCCGCCAGCCCGGCCGCGAGGTAGAAGGCCAGGAAGCCGCCATGGCCCATCTGCTCTTCAAGGTTGTCGCCGAAGATCCACAGGAACAGCATGTTCCCGCCCAGATGCAGCAGCCCCGCATGGAGGAACATGTGGCTCACCAGCCCCGTCAGCATCTCGCCGTTCATTATGGCGATCGGGTAGAGGGCGTTGCGCACCCACCATTCCTCGCCCGGGCTGCCGGGCAGGGTCATCAGGTAGATCGTGATGTTCGCCGCGATCAGCGCCCAGGTGACGAAGGGTGTGCCTTCCGACGGGTTGTGATCGCGGATCGGGAACATGCGCCTATTGCGCCCGCACCAGCAGGAGGCGCGTGCGGTTGCCCTCGCGCAGGGCCAGTTGGCCGGGCGCGGTGCCGGGCAGCACCGTGCGCGGACCCTCCAGCGCGGCGAGGAATGCGGTCTCGGCCGCCGTCCGCTCGCGGTCGAGGCAGGCCATGCGGGTGACGCCGGGGGCGCTGATCTCGATGCCGGTCGCGGTCGGCGCGAGGGTGGCGAAGTAGCGGTTGCAGGGCGCCTGCCCCGCGATGCGGCCGGTCTCGGTCACCTCCAGCGTGACGCCCTCGGGGGCGGGGCGGCCGTCGATCTGCGTGACTGTGTAGCTGGCGCCGGGGGCCAGGAACTGGCTGCCGCCGCCGGGCGCGCCGCAGGCAGCCAGAAGGACGAGGGGCAGGGCGGCGAGGGATAGGCGCAGGCGCATCAGTCGAACTCCGGCTTCAGGTCCGCCGACTGTGGCCCGGCGGGCGGGGGGCTGCAAGTCACGCCCGCTTGCGCGGCGCGCGAGGCCGGCGCAATCTGCCGCCGACAGACCCGAGGGGAGGGCGCGATGACCACGATGACCGACCGCAAGAACGCCGCGATCTCGCGCGGCGTCGGCATGACCACGCAGGTCTATGCCGAGCGCGCCGAGAACGCCGAGATCTGGGACAAGGACGGCAACCGCTATATCGACTTCGCCGCCGGCATCGCGGTCGTGAACACAGGCCACCGCCACCCCCGCATCGTCGAGGCCGTGCGCGCCCAGCTGGACCGCTTCACCCATACCTGCCACCAGGTCGTCCCCTACGAGAACTACGTCGCCCTGGCCGAGCGGCTGAACGCGCTGGTGCCGGGCGATTTCCCGAAGAAGACGATCTTCGCCACCACCGGCGCCGAGGCGGTAGAGAATGCGATCAAGATCGCCCGCTACCACACCCGCCGTCCCGGCATCGTCAGCTTCGCGGGCGGCTTTCACGGCCGGACCTTCATGGGCATGGCGTTGACCGGCAAGGTCCAGCCCTACAAGGCCGGTTTCGGGCCGATGATGCCCGATGTCTGGCACCTGCCCTTCCCGAACCCGCTGCACGGCGTCAGCGCCGAGGACGCGATGAAGGCGCTGCAGCAACTCTTCAAGGCCGATCTGGAGCCTGCGCGTGTCGCCGCCGTCATCGTCGAGCCGGTGCAGGGCGAGGGCGGCTTCTACGAAGTGCCGACCGCCTTCATGACCGAGCTGCGCGCGCTTTGCGATCATCACGGGATGCTGCTGATCGCGGACGAGGTTCAGACGGGCTTTGCCCGCACCGGCAAGCTGTTCGCAATGGAGCATCACGGGGTCGAGGCGGATCTGGTGACCATGGCCAAGGGCCTTGGCGGCGGGCTGCCGATCAGTGCGGTCACCGGCCGGGCCGAGGTCATGGACGCGCCGCATCCGGGCGGGCTGGGCGGGACCTATGCCGGCAACCCGCTGGCGGTGGCGGCGGCCCATGCGGTGCTGGACGTCATCGCGGACGAGGGGCTGTGCGAGCGCGCTGTTCGTCTTGGGCAGCGGTTGAAGCAGCGCCTCGCCAGCCTGCGCGATCAGGTGCCGCAGATCGTCGACATCCGCGGCCCGGGCTTCATGAACGCGGTCGAGTTCAACCTGCCCGGCACAGACAGCCCGGCGCCCGACTTCGCCAACCGCGTGCGCGAGGCAGCGCTGGAGCGGGGCCTGATCCTGCTGACCTGCGGCGTGCATGGGAACGTGATCCGCTTCCTCGCCCCGCTGACCATCCAGGATGAGGTTTTCGCCGAGGCGCTGGACAAGCTGGAAGCCGCCCTTCTGGCGGCGCGGTCGTAGCCGGGGGCGCTTCGCCCCCTGCCCGGTGCTATGCACCGGGCGTTCGCCGCTGAAAAAGGTCCACTGGACCTTTTTCGGGCACGGCTCACCCCCAGAGGATATTTCCGCACAGAAGATGAGGCCGCTGGTAATTCGTCGCCGCGCTGCCTACGTGACGCTGCGGTATTGAGAAAAGGGCGCATCATGGCTGCGATCATCGAGATCGACCGGCTTTCAAAGCAGTATGGCAGCGGCACGAAGGCCCTGGACGATGTCAGCCTGACGATCGACGAGGGCGAGATCATCGCGCTGCTGGGGCCGAACGGCGCGGGCAAGACGACGCTCATCTCGGTCATCTGCGGGCTGGTCGTGCCGACCGGCGGCACGGTCCGGGTCGGCGGGCACGACATCCGCCGCGACTGGCGCGCCGCGCGCAAGCTGATCGGGCTGGTCCCGCAGGAGATCGCGCTGCCGCCCTTCGAGTCGGTGATGAATTGCGTGCGCTTCACCCGCGGCCTTTACGGGATGGCGCCGGACGACGCCTATCTGGAGCGGATCCTGCGCGCGCTCGCGCTGTGGGACAAGCGCGACGCCGCCACGCGCGAGCTGTCGGGCGGCATGAAGCGCCGGGTGCTGATCGCCAAGGCGCTTTCGCACCGGCCGAAGGTGCTGTTCCTCGACGAGCCGACGGCGGGCGTCGACGTGGCGCTGCGCCGCGAGATGTGGGAGGTCGTGGGCGATCTGCGCCGCGAGGGCGTGACGATCATCCTGACGACGCATTATCTCGAGGAGGCTGAGGAGATGGCCGACCGCGTCGGCGTCATCAACCGCGGCCAGCTGCTGCTGGTCCGCCCGACGGCGGAGCTGATGGGCGAGTTCGGCCGCAAGACGCTGATCATCGATCTGGACGAGGCGCTGAACGCCGTTCCCGCCAGCCTGATGGGGCGCGGGCTGGAGCTGTCCGCCGACGGCCGCTCGCTGCGCTTCGACTATGACACGCGCGCGGACCGGACCGGGATCGCGCGGCTTCTGGGCGATCTGGCGGGGCAGGGGATCTCGGTGCGCGACGTCTCGACCCGGCAGTCCAGCCTTGAGGAGGTGTTCCTGTCCCTCGTCTCGGAGGAGGCCGCATGACCGGCATCAACTGGCGCGGCGTGGGCGCGATCTTCCACGTGGAGATGATGCGCTTCTTCCGCACGATCTGGCAGTCGCTGGCATCGCCGGTCCTGTCCACCGTCCTCTACTTCGTCGTCTTCGGCGCCGCTATCGGCGGGCGCATCCAGTCGGTCGAGGGCGTGGAATACGGCGCCTTCATCGTGCCGGGCCTGATGATGCTGACGGTGCTTCAGCAGTCGGTCTCGAACGCGAGCTTCGGGATCTACTTCCCAAAGTTCTCGGGCACGATCTACGAATACCTCGTCTCTCCCGTGGGCTGGATCGAGGTGACGCTCGGCTTCGTGGGCGCGGCGGCGGTCAAGGCGATCCTGATCGCGCTGGTGATCCTGCTGACCAGCTTCGCCTTCGTGGGCGTGCACATCCTGCACCCGTTCTGGATGCTGGCCTTCCTGACGCTGTCGGCGCTTGGCTTCAGCCTGCTGGGCTTCATCATCGGCCTCTGGGCCAAGAGCTTCGAGCAGCTTCAGATCGTGCCGATGATGGTGATCATGCCGCTGGTGTTCCTGGGCGGGGCCTTCTACTCGGCTTCGATGCTGCCGCCCTTCTGGGAGGGGGTCGCGAAGCTGAACCCGGTCCTCTACCTCATCTCGGGCGTGCGCTGGTCCTTCTTCGGCCTGGCCGACGTGCCGGTCGGGACCTCGCTGACGGCGGTCGCGCTGATGGTGGTGGTGTGCCTGGGGATCATCCGCTGGATCTTCGCGACCGGCTGGCGGCTGCGCGAATGATCAGCTGAGGCTGGGGCAGAAGCGCGCCTGCGGGTCGAGCCGCGTGTATTCGCGCGCGCTGATCACCTGCATCTCGCGCGAGCGGTTCCAGCCGCCGAACCAGCGCTCGCGGACGCCGCCGCGGTAGAAGCTGCCCATGATCTGGTCGACATAGGGCGCGATGATCTGCGTGCCCTGGATGCGCGGAGCGTGAAAGCCGATCCGGGCCTTGGGCGCGAGGCAGGCGTTCGGCAGCGTCGTCAGGATCGTGCAAGCCGACCGGCAATAGCCGCGGATGCGCACGACGCGCCCCGTGGCCGCCAGCTGCTCGCGCGTCTGGACCATCTGCAGGACATGGCCGCCGCGGTGGTTCCAGACGTCGATGAACTCGCCCTGCTGGTAGATGCCCGAACGCTCTTGGGCATCGGCGGGCGCGGCGAGGGCGGCCAAAAGGGCAAGGGCGAGCAGCGGTTTCATCGAAGCCTTATCCCGCAGCTTCGTGACGGGGGAAAGTCACGTTCCGGCGAACCCTGGGGCGGCCCGCGCGTTGGGGGCGAAACCAATGGAGGCTTTCATGTTCCGACTTCTCAAGCTTTTCGCCATGTTCAAGGTCATCCGCCGGCTGATGGGCCGCCGGTAACTTTCGCGGATCGGGCTTTTCGCGGGGGCGCGAATCGCTTATCTGCGCGCGATGCACCAGAACCCGCCCGACCTGCGCCCCGACCTTGCCCGCGCCCGCGTCCCTGAGACGCGGCGCGAGGGCCAGCCGACCATCGGCATGGTCAGCCTCGGCTGTCCCAAGGCGCTGGTGGACAGCGAGCGCATCCTGACGCGCCTGCGGGCCGAGGGCTACGCGATCAGCGCCGACTACCAAGGCGCCGATGCGGTGATCGTCAACACCTGCGGCTTTCTGGACAGCGCCAAGGCGGAAAGCCTGGACGCCATCGGCGAGGCGCTGCGCGAGAATGGCCGGGTCATCGTGACGGGCTGCCTCGGGGCCGAGCCGGACTATATCACCGGCGCGCATCCCAAGGTGCTGGCGGTGACCGGCCCGCATCAATACGAGCAGGTGCTGGACGCGGTCCATGGCGCCGTGCCGCCGCGGCCCGATCCGTTCATCGACCTGCTGCCGGCTTCAGGCGTCAGCCTGACGCCGCGGCATTACAGCTATCTGAAGATCTCGGAAGGCTGCAATCACAAGTGCAAGTTCTGCATCATCCCGGACATGCGCGGCCGGCTGGTCAGCCGCCCGGCCCATGCGGTCGTGCGCGAGGCCGAGAAGCTGGTCGCCGCAGGGGTCAAGGAGCTGCTGGTCATCAGCCAGGACACCAGCGCCTACGGGCTTGACCTGCGCCATGCCGAGGAGCGCGGCCACCGCGCCCACATCACCGATCTGGCGCGGGACCTGGGCAGTCTCGGAGCCTGGGTGCGGCTGCACTACGTCTATCCCTATCCGCATGTGCGCGACCTGATCCCGCTGATGGCCGACGGCCTTGTGCTGCCTTATCTCGACATTCCGTTCCAGCACGCCCATCCCGAAGTCCTGCGCCGCATGGCCCGGCCCGCAGCGGCTGCGAAGACCCTGGACGAGATCGCCGCCTGGCGCGCCATCTGCCCCGAGATCACCCTGCGGTCGACCTTCATCGTCGGTTATCCCGGCGAGACGGAGGCCGAGTTCCAGACCCTGCTCGACTGGCTGGACGAGGCGCAGCTGGACCGCGTCGGCGCGTTCCAGTACGAGAACGTCAAGGGCGCGCGGGCGAACCTGCTGCCGGATCACGTCCCGGACGAGGTCAAGCAGGACCGCTTCGAGCGCTTCATGCAGAAGGCGCAGGCCATCAGCGAGGCCAAGCTGGCCGCAAAGGTCGGCACCCGGCTCGAGGTCATCGTGGACGAGGTCGACGAAAGCGGCGCCACCTGCCGCACCAAGGCCGATGCGCCCGAGATCGACGGCAACCTCTTCATCGATCAGGGCTTTGACGGGTTGAAGCCCGGCGATATTGTGACCGTGAAGGTTGACGAGGCGGGCGAGTATGATCTCTGGGGACGAACCGACTGACGAGGTGGTGGCCGAAGGCCGCATCCTGACCACCCTGACCGTCAGCCCTGCCTTCGATCCGGACGGGCAGCCGAGAAAGCCCGGCGCGCTCTGCATCGGGGCGCAGAAGGCCGGGACCAGCTGGCTGGCGCAGATGCTGGGCCAGCACGCGCAGGTCTGGATCCCGCCCTTCAAGGAGGTGCAGTATTTCAACCACCTGCACATCCCCGAACACCGCCGCTGGATCGCCTGGCACTACCGCAACAAGCCGCAGGAGATCCGCGACCGGCACGTGAAGCGCGGCGTGCCGATGCAGCCTGAACTGGACGCCTACCTGACCTCGGTCACAGGCGGAAAAATGTTCCACAACCAGTGGTACAAGCGCGTCTTCGCCCCCGCGCCGGCCGATGCGATGCCGATGGACTTCACGCCCGAATATTCCGGCCTGCCCGAGGAGGGCGTCGCGGCGGTCAAGGCCCTCCTGCCCAAGGCCCGCGTCATCTACCTGCTGCGCCACCCGGTCGACCGCGCCATCTCGCAGCTCAGGATGAACCTGCGCCGCGAGAAGCGGGTGCCGAAGACGGTCGAGGACTGGCTGGCCGAGGTCCGCAACCCCGTCCTGGACGAGCGGGGCGATTACGCCACCTACCTGCCGCGCTGGCTCGGCCACTATCCCGACATGCTGGTGATCCCCTTCGGCCGCATCGCCCGCGCGCCGCACGAGGTGATGGACGCGGTCGAGGCGCATCTTGGCATCGGCCCCTGCTTCTATGCCAACCTCACCCAGAAGGTCTTCGCCAATCCCGCCGGGCTGGAGCCGCCGCCCGAAGCGGTGGCGGCGCTGCACGAGCGGCTGGCCCCACAGGTCGAGGCGGTGCGCGCCATCCTGGGGGAAGAATTCGCCGCCGAACTGCGCTGACCTTTCATCGGGACCCGCAATCGCCTAGATAGCGGCAAATTGCAGGAGATTCCCATGGCGTCCTACCAGTTCGTCTACCACATGGACGGCGTGTCCAAGACCTATCCCGGCGGCAAGAAAGTCTTCGAGAACATCCGCCTGAACTTCCTTCCCGGCGTCAAGATCGGCGTCGTCGGCGTCAACGGCGCCGGCAAGTCGACCCTGCTGCGCGTGATGGCGGGCTGGGACAAGGACTTCTCGGGCGAGGCCTGGGCCGCCAAGGGCGCGACCGTCGGCTACCTGCCGCAGGAGCCGCAGCTGGACGAGTCGCTCGACGTGCGCGGCAACGTCATGCTGGGCGTGGCGAAGAAGCAGGCCAAGCTGGATCGCTACAACGAGCTGGCGATGAACTACTCGGACGAGACCGCCGACGAGATGTCCGCGCTTCAGGACCAGATCGACGCCGAGAACCTGTGGGATCTGGACAGCCAGGTCGATGTCGCGATGGAGGCTTTGCGCTGCCCGCCGGACGACGCCGATGTCAGCACCCTCTCGGGCGGCGAGCGGCGCCGGGTTGCCCTCTGCAAGCTGCTGCTGGAAGCGCCCGACATGCTGCTGCTGGACGAGCCGACCAACCACCTGGACGCGGAAACCATCGCCTGGCTGCAAAAGCACCTGATCGAATACAAGGGCACGATCCTGACCGTGACCCACGACCGCTACTTCCTCGACGACATCACCAGCTGGATCCTGGAGCTGGAGCGAGGCCGCGGCCTGCCGCACGAGGGGAACTACTCCTCGTGGCTGGAGGCCAAGGCCAAGCGCGTCGCGCAGGAGGCGCGCGAGGAGAAGTCCAAGCAGAAGGTCATGGAGAAGGAACTCGAATGGATCCGCGCCGGCGCGAAGGCCCGGCAGGCCAAGCAGAAGGCCCGGATCAACGCCTATAACGAGATGGCGAACAAGACCGAGAAGGAACGGATCGCCAACGCCCAGATCATCATCCCGAACGGCGAGCGCCTCGGCGGCAAGGTGATCGAGGTCACCGGCCTGAAAAAGGCGATGGGCGACAAGCTGCTGATCGAGAACCTCGACTTCACCCTGCCGCCGGGCGGCATCGTCGGCGTCATCGGCCCCAACGGCGCCGGCAAGTCGACCCTGTTCCGCATGCTGACCGGGGACGAGCAGCCCGACGAGGGCACGATTACCTTGGGCGACACGGTGCAGCTGTCCTTCGTCGACCAGTCCCGCGACGCGCTGGACGCCAATGCGACCGTTTGGGAAGAGATCACCGGCGGCGCCGAACTGATCCAGCTGGGCGACGCGACAATGAACAGCCGCGCCTATTGCAGCGCCTTCAACTTCAAGGGCAGCGACCAGCAGAAGAAGGTCGGCCAGCTCTCGGGCGGCGAGCGCAACCGCGTCCACATGGCGAAACTGCTGAAATCCGGCGGCAACGTCCTGCTGCTCGACGAGCCGACCAACGACCTGGACGTGGAAACGCTGCAGGCGCTGGAAGCCGCGCTGGACGATTTTGCCGGCTGCGCGGTCATCATCAGCCACGACCGCTTCTTCCTCGACCGGCTCTGCACCCACATCCTCGCCTTCGAGGGGGATGCGCATGTCGAGTGGTTTGAGGGCAACTTCGAGGCCTACGAGGAGGACAAGATCCGCCGCCTCGGGCCGGATTCGGTCAACCCGAAACGCGTGAAGTACAAGAAGTTCACCCGCTGAGGTCGGTCACCCCGGTTTGGTCATGAAAAAGGCGGCTCCGCGAGGAGCCGCCTTTCCCTTGCGATCAAGCCGATCTCAGAAGCGGAACGAGGCGCGCAGTTGCACCATGTCGCCATCGACGTCCAGACCGTCGATGTCAGCGACGTCCCTGAAGTTCTGGCGGGTGTATTCCGCGCCCACGACGATCTGCTCGGTCACCTTGAAGTCGGCGCCGATGCCGTAGGTGACGCCGGTCTCGGACAGGTCCAGCCCGCCGCCGAGGTCGGCCGAAACGCGCGCGGCGCCCAGGGTGACGTAGGGCATGAAGCGGCCGGCGTCATAGCCAGCGCGGCCGCGCAGGCGCCACAGATCGCCCTTGTCAGCGACAGTGTCGATGTCGAGGCGGTTATAGTCCAGTTCGCCGCCCAGGACGAAGCGGCCGAAGTCGTGGTTGTAGCCGGCATGCAGACCGTAAGCGTCGAGGTCGCTGCTGACGTCGTCGAAACCTTCCTCCGTCTGATCGCCCGAGCCCTGACCATACTGCAGACCAGCGTAGAAGCCGGTCCAGTCGGAGGCGGGCGCGATCACCGGGGCGACGACCGGAGCGGGCTCGACCGGGGTGACCGGGGCGACGTAGCCGCCGGCATGAGCGGCACCGGTGGCCAGAAGGGCGACGGCGGCAACGGGAACGAATTTCATCTGTTTTCTCCAATCAGGTTGGTCCGGCTGACCTAGAAGCCGGAAGCGCCTGAGTGAAGGAGACGAGCACGCGCGCCTAACCAGGCCGTGGCAAGCCGGCAACCACGCAGCTGTGAACCCTCGTGATGGCGGGGGGTGCAAACTCTGCATAGTCTGCACCTTCCTGCGCCGTGCTGATCACGGCGCCTGTGCGGCAGGATCAACCGCCGGAAACTGCGGCCTTTTCTCGGCTGAAATCAGCCGATGTCAGGACATCACCTGACGTGCCTTGCCGCAACCAGAGCGGGTCGTCGCCGGCTCGGGCTTGGTGGTCATCTCGCTGCCGGTTTCCGGCGCGGGGATGATGACCGGGCCGGTGCTGCTTTGCGCGAAGGCCGCAGGGGCAGCGAGGAAGGCGGCCAGGGCGGCCGGAAGCATCAGGCGGGACATGGGGTCTCCTTTCTGTTCGCCTCTCGATGATGCAGCCGAATCGGTGATCATCCTATGCGCGATTGGTCTGAAGCGACGTTTCAGCGCACCCGACCGGTGAATCCGGGGGGGCGGCGGGCGACCCATGCCCAGAAACGCGCCAGTTCGGGATGGGCGCGCAAGGCCTCGACCGTGTTGTATTCGCGCGCAAGTTCGCCCTCGCGCAGGGTCTTGTGAATGGTCTTGTGGCAGATGTGGTGCACGAGCACCGTCTCCCCATGCTTGCCGCCCTTCAGCTTCGGGATCAGGTGATGGCGGCTCTGCGGCACGCCGGGCGGGATCGGGCGCAGGCAGAGCGGGCAGACGGGATCGCCGGCCGGCGCCTCTGACGCCATCGTGAGGGCCCGTTCATCCCGTCGCGCTTTCCTCATCCGCCCCCGCCACGTTACCCAACGACCATACCAGCCCGATCTTCCCGAAAGGACAAGCCATGCCCGACCGCCGCAGCCTGCTTCTCGCCGCCGGCGCCTCGCTGCTGGCCGCACCGGCCCTGGCCCAGACCCCCCGGTCGAACCCGATGCCCGAGGAGCTGCGCGCCGCGCTGGAGCGCGATCCGACCGCGCCCGTCCTCGGCAATCCGCAGGGCAACATCACCCTCACCGAGTTCTTTGACTACAATTGCCCGCATTGCCGCACGATGATGCCCCTCATCCAGCGCATCGTCGGCGAGGACCCGCAGCTGCGGGTGGTGCTGCGCGAATGGCCGATCTTCGGGGCGGGTTCGGAACACGCGGCGCGCGCCTCGCTGGCCTCGCTGTCGCAGGGGCGCTACTGGCAGCTTCACGCGGCCCTGCTGCGCCAGCGCGGCCGCGTCGACCAGGCCAGCGTGACGCGGGCGGTGCAGGCGGCGGGGCTGGACGCCGCGCGGCTGGCCGAGGACATGGAGTCCGACCGCGTCGAGCGGCACATCACCACCAGCCACCTGCTAGCCGACCACATGGGCCTTTCCGGCACGCCGACCTTCATCTGCGGGGACGAGGCCGCCTTCGGCGCGATGTCCCTGCCCGAGCTTCAGGCGCTGGTCGCGCGGGGGCGGCAGACGCTCGGCGTCTAGCGCCACCTAGGGCCGCTGGCCCCAGGACGCGTCCTGCATCTCGCGCAGGCGGCTCGCGGTGCGCTCGAACTCGAAGCTGCCCTCGCCCTCGGAATAGAGCTGTTCGGGCTGGTCGGCGGCGCTGGCGATCAGGCGCACCTTCGCCTCGTAGAGCGCGTCGATCAGCGTGACGAAGCGCTTGGCCTCGTTGTAGTTCCCGGCCGAAAGGCGCGGCACCCCCTCGAGCAGCAGCACGTCCACCGCCTGCGCCACCGCGAGGTAGTCCGCCGGCCCGAGCGGGCGGCCGCAGAGGTCCCAGAACCCGGCGCGCGCCACGCGCCCGGCGCAGGCCGGCAGCTCGACCTGGCGGCCCTTCACCTCGAGCCGGCAGGGCGCGGGGGCGGCATCCCCGGTCAGGGCAGTCCACTCGGCGTTCAGCGCAGCGCGGGCGGCGGCATCGGCGGGGGTGAACCAGACCTGCCCGCCGCCCGTGCGGTTCTGGCGATAGTCGGTGCGGCTGTCGAGGCAGACGACCTCCATCCGCTGGCGGATCAGGGCGATGAAGGGCAGGAACAGCTGGCGGTTCAGGCCGTGCTTGTACAGCTCCTCGGGCTCCCGGTTCGAGGTGGTGACGACCACGACGCCCTGATCGAACAGCACCTGGAACAGCCGGCCGACGATCATCGCATCGGCAATGTCGGTGATCTGCATCTCGTCGAAGCACAAAAGCCGGACCTGCCGCGCCACCTCCATCGCGACGGGGCGCACGGTGTCCTGGTCGCCCCGCTTGCGCGCGGCCTCCAGCCCGGCCTGGATCTCCTGCATGAAGGCGTGGAAATGGACGCGGCGGCAGGGGATGCCCGCCTCGGCGGCCATCTCGGCCATCAGGTCCATCAGCATCGACTTGCCCCGCCCGACCCCGCCCCAGAGATAGAGGCCAAGCGGCCCCGGCGCCGGCGCGGGCTCGGGGTTGCCGACGCCCAGGAAGGCGCGCCAGGCCGATTTCGGACGCGCCGCGGCCGGGGCAGGGGCGCTCCGCATCTGCGCCAGCACCCGGTCCAGATGGGGCAGCACGGCCTCCTGCGCCGGATCGCGCCGCAGCTTGCCTTGGGCGACGCGCGCGCCATAGGTCCGGGTGATCGTGCCGCCGGTGTCGTTCATGCTGCCGCGCCCTCGCTTCTGCCGGGCAGAGGTGCCACAGGCGGCGCGCGGCTCGCAAGGGGCATTGACCCGCGCGCCCGGCCCGTGCGACCCCGGCACGAAGCCACAGCGCAGGTGCAGATGACCCCGCCCGTCCCCGACATGATCGCCGGCATTCCCATCCTCTTCGTGATGGCGGCCGAGGCCGAATACGGCCCCGCCCTGCGCGCCCGGATCACGCCGCTGATGACCGGCGTCGGCCCGATCGAGGCCGCGGTGCAGCTGACCGCCGCGCTGGCCGCGATGGCGGAGCTGCCGCGGCTGGTCGTCTCGCTCGGCTCGGCGGGATCGGCGCGGCTGTCGCAGGCGCAGGTCTACCAGGCCGGCAGCGTCGCCTGGCGCGACATCGACGCCTCGCCCCTGGGCTTTCCCCGCGGAGTGACGCCCTTCCTCGACCTGCCGCCCGTGCTGGAGCTGCCGCACCGCATCCCGGGCCTGCCGGTCACCAGCCTTTCAACCGGCGCCAACATCGTCAGCGGCACGGCCTATGACGCCATCGCCGAGGACATGGTGGACATGGAGACCTTCGCCCATCTGCGGGCGGCGCAGGCGTTCGGGCTGCCGCTGGTCGGGCTGCGCGGCATCTCGGACGGCACGGCCGAGCTGACCGGGCTGCTGGACTGGACGCAGTACCTGCACGTGATCGACGCCCGCCTTGCCGAGGCGGTGGCGGCGCTGGAGGCCGCGCTGGCCTCGGGCGAGCTGCGGCTTTAGCGCCGCCCCCTGCCGGGCGCGCTTGTTCTGCCCGCGCCCGGGGCATAAACCGGGGCCGGGCAGCGAAAGGCAAGTCATGGCACGCGGCGCGAGCAACCTGAAAGACCGTCCCGTCAGCAAGCGGGTGGGCGCGCTCTCGGCGCTGTGGCCCTTCGTGCGGCCCTACCGGTCGCAGGTGGCGCTGGCGATGGTGGCGCTGGCGCTGACCTCGATGATCAGCCTGATCCTGCCGCTTGCGGTGCGCCGCGTGGTGGACAATTTCGACGACGGCGCGGGGCTTCTGGACGAGTATTTCGGCGCCGCGCTGCTGATCGTGGCGCTGCTGGCGCTCGGCACCGCCGCCCGCTACTTCTTCGTCACCCGCCTCGGCGAGCGGGTCGTGGCCGACATCCGCAAGGCGGTCTTCGCCCGCGTCATCACCCTGTCGCCCGGCTTCTTCGAGCGGGTCATGACCGGCGAGATCCTCTCGCGCATCACCACCGACACGACGCTGATCCAGTCGGTCGTCGGATCGTCCCTGTCCATCGCGCTCCGCAACATGCTGATCCTCGGAGGCGGGCTGGCCATGCTGGCGCTGACCTCGCTGAAGCTGATGGGCCTCGTGCTGCTGATCGTGCCGGCGATCCTGATCCCGATCATCCTGCTGGGCCGGCGCCTGCGCGGCCTGTCGCGCCAGAACCAGGACTGGATCGCGGCCTCGTCCGGCGCCGCCTCCGAGGCGCTGCTCGCCGCGCAGACCGTGCAGGCCTACACCCACGAGGGGCGCAGCATCGCCCGCTTCGACGACGTGACCGAGTCCTCCTACCGCGTCGCGCTGACGCGGATCGGCACGCGCGCGGTGATGACCGCCATCGTGATCTTCCTGATCTTCGCCGGGGTGATCGGCGTCCTCTGGATCGGCGCGCGGGACGTGCGCGAGGGGGTTATGACCGCGGGCGAGTTGGTGCAGTTCGTGATCTACGCGGTGCTCGTTGCCAGCGCCTCGGGCGCCCTGTCCGAGATCTGGGGCGAGCTGCAGCGCGCCGCCGGCGCGACCGAGCGGCTGGCCGAGCTGCTCTCGGCCGAGGATGCGCTGACCGACCCGCCCGCGCCCCTGCCGCTGCCGCAGCCCCTGCGAGGCGAGATCGCGCTGGAGGGGGTGGGTTTCCGCTTTCCGACCCGTCCCGATGCCCGCGCGCTGGAAGGCGTCGACCTGCGCATCCGCCCCGGCGAGACGGTGGCGCTGGTCGGCCCTTCGGGCGCGGGCAAAACGACGGTCATCCAGCTGATCCAACGATTCTGGGACCCGCAGGAGGGCCGGGTGACGCTGGACGGGGTCGATCTGCGCGACATGGCCCGCGCCGAGTTCCGCCGCCGGATTGCGCTGGTGCCGCAGGACCCGGTCATCTTCGCCGCCTCGGCGCGCGAGAACATCCGCCTCGGCCGCCCCGACGCGCCCGAGGCCGAGGTCGAGGTTGCCGCCCGCGCCGCCCATGCCCATGACTTCATCGCCGCGCTGCCGCAGGGCTACGACACTGCGCTTGGTGAACGGGGGGTGATGCTATCAGGCGGCCAGCGCCAGCGCATCGCCATCGCCCGCGCCATCCTGCGCGACGCGCCGATCCTGCTGCTGGACGAGGCGACCAGCGCGCTCGACGCCGAATCCGAGGCGCTGGTGCAGGCGGCCGTGGCACGGCTGGCGCAGGGGCGCACGACGGTCGTTGTCGCGCACCGGCTGGCGACCGTGAAGAAGGCCGACCGCATCGTGGTCTTCGACCAGGGCCGTATCGTGGCCGAGGGTACGCATGACGCGCTGGTGGCCGAAGGTGGGCTCTACGCCCGGCTGGCCCGGATGCAATTCACCGACGGGGCGCGCGAGGCCGCGGTCAGCGCGGCCTGACGCATCCCGCTGCGGCGCCCTTCGCGCCCTCAGGCGGGCGCGGTGGAGGTGCGGGCGCCGTCTATTTCGGCGCGGCGTAGATGGCCGTCCAGTACCGCGTCCGGCCATCTTCGGCGATCGCTTGACCGATCCCGAACTCGCTGACCTGCGGCAGCAGGATGTTCTTCAGATGGCCTTGGGACCCCGTCCATTCGCCCAGCACGCGGGTCTGGCTGAAGGGCCCGGCGGCGATGTTCTCGGCGGTGATCCGCGGCTGGTAGCCGGCGGCACGCACCCGCGCGGCCGGCCCCGTCGTCGTGCTGCCGATATGGGTCATGCGCCCCCGCTGCGCCATGTCGCAGGCATGGCGCGCCGCGACCAGCGCAAGCCGGGGGCTGGGCTGGACCGGCGGCAGGCCCGCCTGGCGCCGCGCCTGGTTCGTCGCCGCGGCGCCGACCGAATTTTCCTGTGCGGTGGTGGTGGGGCAGGTGGCGGTCCCCGCGGTGCCGACCTGCACGGCATAGGGATCCTCGGCCCCGCTCGTGGCCGGCGGCGTTCCGCAGGCGGCCAGCAGCAGCGCCGACGACAGCATCAAAAGGGCAGGGACGAGCTTGTTCATCCTGAGGTCTCCCGAGCGGTACGACAGCTATATCGGCACAACCATAAGGAGAACAACTGTTCCGATGCATAGAATCCGAGGAAATGCCCGATGACGCCGCGTTCCGGGTGCCTGCCTGCGAGTCAAGTCTTGCCCCGTTTTCGCGCCATGGCGCATGCTGCGGCCGAGGGGACGCATGACACGCGACGTGCAGGGGAGGAGAGAACACAATGGGAAAGTTCAGCAATTACGCGGACCGCGACAGGGTCGAGGCCGAGGCCGCCTATGAGCAGCGCGACCTGCCGGTCACCATCTACGACTTCCTGTCGCGCACGGCCGAGCGCTTTCCCGACCGGCCCGCGATCTCGTTCCAGCTTCTGTCGGGGCCGCGCGATCCGGCGACGACCCTGACCTGGTCCGAGCTGCGCCAGCGCGTGACCGAGACGGCGAACCTGTTCCGCAGCCTCGGCGTCGGGCCGACCGACACGGTCGCCTATCTTCTGCCGAACAGCATCGAGACGCCCGTGATCCTGCTGGCGGGCGCGACGGCGGGGATCGTCAACCCCATCAACCCGCTGCTGGACGCGACGCAGATCGCCGGCATCCTGCGCGAGACGAATGCCAAGGTGCTGGTCACGCTGCGCGCCTTCCCCAAGACGGACGTGGCGCAGAAGGCGGCCGAGGCCGTGGCGCAGGCGCCGAGCGTCACCCATGTGGTCGAGATCGACCTGAACCGCCACCTGCGCGGCCTCAAGCGCTTCATCGTGCCGCTGATCCGGCCCAAGGTGAAGGCGGCGCACAAGGCCAAGGTCCTGGCCTTCGAGGCGGCGGCAAGCGGCTGCAACCATGTCGGGCTGGACTTCGACGATCCCAAGCGCGACCGCGTCGCCGCCTATTTCCACACCGGCGGCACCACGGGAACGCCGAAGGTCGCGCAGCACAAGTATTCGGGGATGATCTACAACGGCTGGCTCGGCGGCACGCTGCTTTTCGACGAGACGGACGTGCTGATGTGCCCGCTGCCGATGTTCCACGTCTTCGCGGCCTATCCGGTGCTGATGTCCTGCATCGCCTCGGGCGCGCATGTGGTCATGCCGACGCCGGCGGGCTACCGCGGCGACGGAGTCTTCGACAATTTCTGGAAGCTGATCGAGCGCTGGCAGGCGACCTTCCTCATCACCGTGCCGACGGCCATCGCCGCGCTGATGCAGCGGCCGGTGAACGCCGATGTCAGCAGCCTCAAGACCGCGATCTCGGGATCGGCCCCGCTGCCGATCGAGCTGTACAACCGCTTCAAGGCCGCGACTGGCGTCGAGATCGCCGAGGGCTACGGGCTGACCGAGGCGACCTGCCTCGTCAGCTGCAACCCGGTGGACGGGCTGAAGAAGGTCGGCTCGGTCGGCATTCCGCTGCCGCACACGCATGTCCGTATCCTCAACCACTCGGACAATGGGCAGGTGCATGAATGCGCGGTTGACGAGGTGGGCGAGATCTGCGTCGCCAATCCCGGCGTCTTCCCCGGCTCGACTTATACCGAGGCGGACAAGAACCATAAGCTCTTCGCCGAGGACCGTTATCTGCGGACGGGCGATCTGGGGCGGATCGACGCGGACGGCTATCTGTGGATCACCGGGCGCGCCAAGGACCTGATCATCCGGGGCGGGCACAACATCGACCCGGCCGAGATCGAGGAGGGGCTGCTGTCCCACCCCGCCGTCGCCTTCGTCGGCGCCATCGGCCAGCCCGACAGCTTCGCCGGAGAGCTGCCCTGCGCCTATGTCGAGCTTATCGGCGGGGCCGAGGTCTCGGTGCGCGAGCTGACCGAACATGCGAAGACCCATATCCACGAGCGCGCGGCCATCCCCAAGCATATCGAGATCCTGCCCGAGCTGCCGAAGACCGCCGTCGGCAAGATCTTCAAGCCGGACCTTCGCAAGCTGGCGATCACCCGCGTCTACAACGAGGCGCTGGAGGGGACGGGCGCCACGGTGGGCGCGGTGCGCGAGGACAAGAAGCGCGGACTGGTCGCCTATCTTACCCGAGGGCCGGGCACGGACGAGGCCGAGGTGAGATCGCGCCTCGGGCAGTTCACCTGCCCTTGGGACTGGCAGTAGGACTGGCAGCAGGGCTTGGGGCCGCGGGTCAGGACCCGCGGTCCTGCTCGTTCTGGGCCCAGAGCCAGCCGATGAAGGCGCCCTTGATGAGGCGCAGCAGGATCAGCGTCAGCACGGTCATGATGACGCTGGTCACGATCAGCAGCATCGCGGGCGACAGGCGCCAGATGCCCCAGATGAAGCCGATCACCGGGATCAGCAGCAGAAGCATTGCCGTCATGGTGAAGAAGGCCGGACCGTCGGCGGCCGGGTAGCGGCCGAGCGGGGCGCCGCAATGTTCGCACTCCGCGGTCAGGGTCAGGTAGCCCTCAAGCAGCTTTCCCTCGCCGCAATTGGGGCAGCGATTGGCAAGCCCGCGCAGGACGGCGGTGCGGCTGTCGCGTTCTTCGGTCATCGGCTCCTCCGGTGCGGCCGCAAGGTCAACCGCCCGGCCGCGTGATGGTTGCGCCGCGTCAGCCGTTCTCGCGCAGGATGCGGCCTGCAAGATACAGTGAGCCGCAGATCAGAATGCGGGCGGCGGGATCCTCGGCCGTGATCCGGGCAATCGCTTCGGCCGCATCCGGGGCGGTGCGGGCGGTCATCCCGACCGTGGCGGCGGCGGCGCGTGTGTCCTCGGCCGGCAGGGTGTTCGGCTCGCCGGGGATGTCGATGGCGGTCAGGCTGGCGGCATAAGCGGCCAGCGGGCGCAGGTAGCCGGCGATGTCCTTGGTGTTCAGCATCCCGCAGACCAGATGCGTCGGGCGCGGCGGCATGGCCGACAGCGTCGCCGCCAGCGCCTCGCCCCCGGCCGGGTTGTGTCCACCGTCGAGCCACAGCTCGGCCGTGCCGGCCAGATCGACCAGCGGGCCGCGCTTCAGGCGCTGCATCCGGGCGGGCCATTCGGCGCGGGTGACGGCAGCGATGGCCTGCGCCTCGGTGGCTCCGAGGGCGCGAAGGGCGGCCAGCGCGGTGCCGGCGTTCTGGATCTGGTGCGGGCCGGCGAGGTTTGGCAGCGGCAGGTCCCAGAGGCCATGGTCGTCCTGATAGACCATGCCGCCCCGGTCGGGCTGGATCATCCAGTGCTGGCCATGGGCGATGATGGGGGCGGTCAGGCCCTGCGCCCGGGCCTCGATCACGCGCAGCGCCTCGTCCTGTTGCGGGCCGACGATGACGGGGACGCGGGGCTTGATGATCCCGGCCTTTTCGGCGGCGATGAGCGGCAGCGTCTCGCCCAGATACTGCGTGTGGTCGATGCTGACGGGGGTAATGACGGTCAGATGCGGCTGGTCGATCACGTTGGTGGCATCCAGCCGGCCGCCGAGCCCGACCTCGAGCAGCGTGTAGTCCGCCGGCACGCGCGAGAAGGCGAGGAAGGCGGCGGCGGTCGTGATCTCGAAGAAGGTGATCGGGGCGCCGTCATTGGCGGCCTCGCATTCCTCGAGCGTGTCCGCCAGCATCTTCTCGGAGATGAGGTTGCCGGCGACGCGGATGCGCTCGTGGAACTGGGCGAGATGCGGCGAGGTATAGGCGTGCACGCGCGCACCGCCGTCCTCGAGCCCGGCGCGGATCATGGCCTGGGTGCTGCCCTTGCCGTTGGTGCCGGCGATGTGGATGACCGGCGGGATGCGGCGCTCGGGGTGGCCGAGCGCTTCCAGGATGCGGTGCATCCGGTCCAGCGACAGGTCGATGACCTTGGGGTGCAGGCCGAGGAGGCGGGACAGGATCTGGTCGGACGGGCTGGGATCGGTATGGCTCATGCGTCACAAAGCCGGGGGCCAGCCCCCGGACCCCCGGGATATTTCTGCACAGAAGATGGTCAGCCGGCGGTGGCCGGTTCGGGTGCGGGCGCCGCCGGCGCGGGTGCGGGCAAATCGCCGCGGGTCGGGGCCGGCATGTGGCCGAGCATGCGCAGGATCGAGACCAGCTCGTCCCGCAGCTGCTTCCTGTGCGTGACGCGGTCGAGCATGCCGTGTTCGAGCAGGTATTCAGCGCGCTGGAAGCCCTCGGGCAGTTTCTCGCGGATGGTCTGCTCGATGACGCGGGGGCCGGCGAAGCAGATGAGGGCGTTCGGCTCGGCGATCTGGATGTCGCCCAGCATGGCGTAGCTGGCGGTGACCCCGCCCGTGGTCGGGTGGGTCAGGACCACGATATAGGGGATGCGCGCTTCCTTCAGCATCTCGACCGCGACGGTGGTGCGGGGCATCTGCATGAGCGACAGGATGCCTTCCTGCATGCGGGCACCGCCGGCGGCGGAGAAGAGGACGAGGGGCTTGCCGGTCTCGATCGCGCGTTCAGCGGCCGCGATGATCGCGTTGCCGACATACATGCCCATCGAGCCGCCCATGAAGCTGAAGTCCTGGCCGACGGCGATGACGGGGGTGCGGCCGATCTCGCCCTCGGCGACCAGCATCGCCTCCTTCTCGCCGGTGGCCTTCTGTGCGGCCTTCATGCGGTCGGGGTAGCGCTTCTGGTCGCGGAACTGCAGCGGATCGGCGATGGGCTCGGGGACCTTCACCTCGACGAAGGCGCCGGCGTCGAACAGCGCGGAGAAGCGGTCGCGCGGGGTGATCGCCATGTGGTGGTCGCAATTCGTGCAGACGTTCAGGTTGTCCGACAGTTCGCGGTGAAACAGCATGGTCCCGCATTCGGGGCATTTCGTCCACAGGTTCTCGGGCACCTCGCGGCGCGAGAACAGCGAGTTGATGCGCGGGCGGACGTAATTGGTGATCCAGTTCATCGCGGGCGGCCTTGGCTGTTGCAGGCCCCCAGATAGGCCGTGATGCGGGGAATTGCAATTACTTGGGCCGGCGCGGATGATGCGCCCATCATGTGGCCCACGCTGTTTTTCGTCTTCCATACCTCGCTGTCGCTGGTGATCGTCGCGCGCGTGCTTTTGCGCCCGCGGGTCGATCCCGCCGTGCGGCTGGCCTGGATCATGGTGGTCGAGGCCGTGCCGCTGGTCGGGATCGCCGCCTATCTCCTGTTCGGCGAGGTGCGGATGAACCAGGCCGACGTGCAGCGGATGGCCGATGCGCGGGACCGGCTGACCGGGCTGCGCCTGCCGACTCCGGCGCTGGTCTCGGATCCGCCCGAGCGTGCGGCGCCGATCGTCGCCGCGAATGCGGCCGTGGGCGGCATGGGCGCCGTGATCGGCAACCGCCTGCACCTGCTGGACGAAAGCGACACGGCCATCGACCGGATGGTGGACGCCATCGACCGGGCGCATGACCATGTCCATGTCCTCTTCTACATCTGGCTTCCCGACCACAGCGGCACCAAGATCGCCGAGGCGATCTGCCGGGCCGAGGCGCGAGGGGTCGAGTGTCGGGTGATCGTGGACGCGCTCGGCTCGCGCGCGCTGGTGCGGTCCGAGCTGTGGGACCGGATGCAGGCGGCGGGGGCCGAATGCGTCACCGCGTTTCCTTGGGGGCTGCCGTTCATCAGCATGCTGTTCCAGCGGCTGGACCTGAGGAATCACCGCAAGATCATGGTGATCGACAACCGCATCGCCTTCACCGGCAGCCGCAACTGCGCCGACATGGCCTTTGCCATCAAGCCGCGCTTCGCGCCCTGGGTGGACATCCTGGTCTCGGTCGAGGGGCCGGTGGTGCGGCAGCTGCAGGCGATCTTCCTGGGCGACTGGATGAGCTATACGGGGCGCGATCTGGGCCACATGCTGCAGCTGGTCGAGCCGGTCGAGGCGCCGGGCGTGATGGCGCAGGTCGTGGCGACGGGACCGGACCTGAGGGCCGGCAGCATCTCGGACTGCCTGGCCGGGATGCTGCATGCGGCGCGCGAGCGGGTCGTGGTGACGACGCCCTACTACGTCCCCGACGCGGCGCTGGATGCGGCGGTGCGGGCGGCGGCGCGGCGCGGGGTCGAGGTCACGATGATCCTGCCTTCGAGGAACGACAGCCTGATCGTGGGCGCGACCAGCGAGGGGTTCTATTACGGGCTGCTGGCGGCGGGGGTGAAGCTGGTGCTGTTCGAGGGCGGGCTCTTGCACTCGAAGATCATGACCGTGGACGGGCAGATGGCGATGATCGGCAGCGCGAACCTCGACCGCCGCAGCTTCGAGCTGAACTACGAGGTGAACATGGCCCTCTTCGATGCGGGCACCGTCGCAGAGCTGGACGCCCGGCAGGACAGCTACATCGCCCGCGCCCGCGAGGTCACGCTGGAGGAGGTGCGGCGCTGGTCCACCTGGCGGCGGCTGCGGAACAATCTCTTGGCACTGGCCTCGCCGCTGTTGTGATCAGAGGGGCAGGGCGGTCGTGTATTTCGTCTGGCGCAGGACGAAATGCGTCACCGTGCTGCGGATGATGCCGAGCGGCAGCATCTGGCGCATGAGGAAATGCTCCAGCCCCTCGGGGTCGGCGGCGACGACCTTCAGCTGGTAGTCGTAGCTGCCGGTGATCGTCGCGCATTCCATGATCTGGTCGTGGTCCTGCACGAAGGCGTCGAAGCGCGCCAGCGTCGGCTCGGTATGGTCCATCAGCGAAACCTGGACATAGGCCATCGCGTGCAGCCCGGCCTTGGCCGGGGCGACCAGCGCGACCTGCCGGCCGATCACCCCCTCCTCGATCAGGCGCCGGACCCGCCGCCAGGCTGGCGAGGTCGAGAGGCCCGCCGCCTCGGCCAGTTCCTGCGTGGAGCGGGTGGCGTCGCGCTGGAGGAGGCGCAGCAGGCGGCGGTCAATGTCATCGAGGTCCGGCATGATCTTCCCAAAAGAACGGCAGGAGCGGCATGTGATGCCCTCAAGCTGATGGTGTCGGCCGCTTCCGGCAAGTTTTTTCTGGGAATGGAGGTAGAATGGATTCGGAGGAGATACAGGAGGACCGCATGCCCAAATCGACGGAGTACGAGGCCAAGCACCCGGACGCCGACGGCTTCATCGCCTATGACGCCGAAGAGGACGCCGTCTGGCGCGATCTGGTGGCGCAGCAGATGCCCGCGGTGCAGCGGCACATGGCGCAGCCTTATCTGCGCGGTCTCGATCTTCTGGACCTGCCGCGGGACCGCGTGCCGCAATGTCCCGACGTGTCGGCCAAGCTGGGCGCGCTGACCGGCTGGCGGGTCGAGCCGGTGCCGGCGCTGATTGGCTTCGGCAAGTTCTTCGGGATGCTGGCCGACCGCGCCTTTCCGGCGGCCAGCTTCATCCGCAAGCGCAAGCATTTCGACTATATCGAGGAGCCGGACATCTTCCACGAGATCTTCGGCCACACGCCCCTGCTGACCGACCCGGCCTTCGCCGCCTTCAGCCAGGCCATCGGCGAGGCGGGCACACGCTGTGACAAGGCCGATTACAGCTGGCTGATCCGCCTCTACTGGTTCTCGATCGAATTCGGGCTGATGCGCGAGGGCGGCGAGGTGAAGGCGCTCGGCTCGGGGCTGGCGAGTTCGGTGACCGAGCTACCCTGGGCGATCTCGGGCCATGACAGCGGCGGGCCCGAGCGGCGGCCTTTCGATGTGATCGACATCCTCAGGACGCCCTACCGCATCGACATCCACCAGCCGCTCTATTTCGTGATAGACGATCTGGACTCGCTGTTCGCCGCGGCCAGGCGCGACCTGCTGGCCGACATCCGGCAGGCCCGCGCGCTTGGCCTGCACGCGCCCGCCTATCCGCCCAAGGACGCTGCCTGAGGAGACGCCCATGACCACCGACACTGATCTTGCCAGCAAGACCTGCCTGCCCTGCCAGGGCGGCATCGCGCCGCTCGGCCTCGACGAGGCGCGCAGGATGATGGGCCAGCTGGACGGCTGGAGCCTCTCGGAGACCGGCACCGCCATCACCCGGCGCTTCGCCTTCAAGGGATTCGCGAAGGCCGTGGAGACCGCGAACCTGGCCGCCTGGCTCGGCAACAAGCAGGGCCACCACCCCGACATCGCCTTTGGCTGGGGCTACTGCGCCGTGACTTTCACCACGCACGAGGCGGGCGGGCTGACCGAGAACGACTTCATCTGCGCGGCGCGGCTGGACGCGCTGATGGCCTAGGCAGATGCTGCGCCGCAGCTAGTGTCATGGTTGCAGGACTTGCCCGGACTCGCCGTGCAGGTTATCGCTCCGAAGAGGGTTCGACCGGATGGGGGCGCGATGACGATTCGATGTGACCGGCCATGTGCCGCCCGCCGGACCGGGCGGGGCGCGCGGGGCCGCACATGATCGCGCTGAACGAAGGCTGGCTGTCGCGCGTGCTGCGCCAGCGTGCCGCCCGCCGGTGGGCGCGGCTGCAGGCGGCGATGCGCCGCAATGCCCGCCCGCTGGACCCCGAGCTGCGCGATCAGGCGCGCGACCTGCACCAGCTTCTGGGCCAGCTGCTGCAGCTGTCGGACGGGATGGTGGCGGGGGCACGCGGCTCTCTGGCGCGGATGCAGCTTCCCGCGGGAACGGACTGGCGCTGGCGGCCGCGGGTGATGCAGGCGGCCAATGACGTCACGGCCCTGGCCGCGCCCGAGAACGGGCGCTGGCTCTCGCCCGAGGTGGCGCTGTTCCACGACTGCCCGAACCGCGCGCTGATCCTGCGCCAGTGCCGCAACCGCCACGCGACCGACCTTGCCGATTACGCCCTTGCGCTGGAGGTGATGGGCTTCGGTGGCCGCTACCTCTCGTTCTCACTCGGCCTGCCGGCCGAGGCGCTGGAAGGCCTTGGAAGCCAGAGCATCCTGCGCCTCGACGCCTCGCTTCAGGCCGAGCGGTCGATCGTCGTCTACGCGCGGCTGAACCTCCAGCAAGGCCCGAACACCGAGCAGATGCTGCGCCAGATGGGCGACCCCATCGGCGCCAAGACCTGCACGCGGGTGATCGAGTTCGATCTCGGCTATGCCAATCTCGCGGCGCGGCCGGTCGAGAAGGCCTGGATCGACGTGATCTTCGATGCGCCCTTCATGAACGCGGTGACGCTGCGGGACGTCGTCGTCTCGCGCCACACCCGCGCCCAGATCTGAGGAGACGGCGATGCTGCGGTTCCAGAGCCACGGGGTCAAGGGCGGCGTCTGGCGCGGCCGGGTGGAGGGCGGTGCCCGCCCGGCCCGCGTCGCGCTGACCCTTCTGGGCGAGATCGTCGCGCAGGCGCAGCTTGAAGGCGACGGCGACGGCTGGCTGCTGGAAGTGGCGCTGCCCGGCTCGACCATCAGCGACGGCGTGCAGACGCTGGTCCTGACCGCCGATGACGGGGCGCCGGACGAGCCGACGCGCCCCGACGGGCTGCACCTGGCGCGGCTGCCGCTTCTGGCGGGGCGGCCGCTGGACGAGGACCTGCTGGCCGAGATCGCCGCGCTGCGGGCCGAGCTGGAGCTGGTCAAGCGCGAGCTGCGCCGGCTCGGGGCGGCCTCGCCCGCCGGCTGAAGGCGTCGGTCGTCACCGGAACGTCATGTTTCCTTGCGAAAAGCGGGGCCCGCGCCTATATCGCGGCTTCCGCCGACGCCACGGCCCGATCACAGGATTCTCCGCCCGATGACCTTGCCGCAGACGCCCTTCTACCTCATCGACAAAGCGGCCCTGCGGGCCAACATGGAGAAGGTCGCCTGGCTGCGCGAGGCCTCGGGGGCGAAGGCGCTGCTGGCGCTGAAATGCTTTGCCACCTGGTCCGTCTTCGACTTCATGCGCGAGTTCATGGACGGCACGACCTCGTCCTCGCTCTACGAGCTTCGGCTCGGGCACGAGGAGTTCGGCAAGGAAACGCATGCCTATTCCGTGGCCTGGGCCGATCACGAGATCGACGAGGCGGTCGGCTACGCCGACAAGATCATTTTCAACAGCCTCGGCCAGCTTGACCGCTTCGCCGGTAAGGCATCGGGAATCGCGGCCGGCCTGCGCCTGAACCCGCGGTTTTCCACCAGCGGCTTCGATCTGGCCGACCCCGCGCGCCCGTTCAGCCGCCTTGGCGAATGGGACGTGGCGCGGCTGGAACAGGCGCTGGACCGGATCAGCGGCGTGATGATCCATTACAATTGCGAGAACGGCGATTTCGCCCTGTTCGACCGCCAGCTCACCCGGATCGAAACCGAGTTCGGCGACATCCTGAAGCGCCTCGATTGGGTCTCGCTTGGTGGCGGCATCCACTTCACGGGCGAGGGCTACCCGCTGCAGAAGCTGGCCGACCGCCTGAAGCAGTTTCAGGACCGCTTCGGCGTGCAAGCCTTCCTCGAGCCGGGCGAGGCCAGCATCACCAAGACCACCACGCTGGAGGTGAGCGTTCTCGACATCATCGACAACGGCAAGCAGGTCGCCATCGTCGACAGCTCGACCGAGGCGCATATGCTGGACCTCTTGATCTACCGCGAAAGTGCCAAGCTGCCGCGCCGGGGCGAGCATGAATACCAGATCGCGGGCAAGACCTGCCTCGCGGGCGACATCTTCGGCGAGGCGCGCTTCGAGCAACCGCTGCAGATCGGCGACCGCGTCAGCATCGACGACGCCGCCGGCTACACGATGGTGAAGAAGAACTGGTTCAACGGCGTCGCGATGCCCTCCATCGCGATCCGGGAAGAGGACGGCAGCATCCGCACCGTCCGCAGCTTCCCCTACGAGGAATACAAAGGCAGCCTGTCCTGAGGCGCCCTTTCACCCAAAGCTCGGGAAAGGAGACGGAATTGGCAAATAAGAACGTGCTCATCATCGGGGCCGGCGGCGTGGCGCAGGTCGTCGCGCACAAGGTCGCGCAATGGGCGGCCGAGTTCGGCGACCTGCACATCGCGAACCGCACGCAGTCCAAGGCGGACGCGATCGTGGAGAGCCTGCGCGAGAAGGGCCACCAGATGCCCTTCACCAGCCACGCGCTGGACGCGATGGACGCGGGCGCGGTCGAGGCGCTGATCCGGCAAGTGGACGCCAAGATCGTCATTAACGTGGGTACGGCCTTCATCAACATGACCGTCCTCGAAGGCTGCATCCGCGCGGGCGCGGCCTATATCGACACCGCGATCCATGAGGACCCGGCAAAGGTCTGCGAGACGCCCCCCTGGTACGGCAACTACGAATGGAAGCGCCGCGAGGACGTGGCGGCGGCCGGCATCACGGCCGTTCTGGGCGCAGGCTTCGATCCGGGCGTCGTCAACGCCTATGCGCGCCTGGCCGAGGACGAGTATTTCGACAAGATCGACAGCATCGACATCGTGGACATCAACGCCGGCAGCCACGGCCGCTGGTTCGCCACCAACTTCGACCCCGAGATCAACTTCCGCGAATTCACCGGCACGGTCTATTCCTGGCAGGGCGGCGAATGGCGCGAGAACCGCATGTTCGAGGTCGGCCGCGAATGGGACCTGCCCGTCGTCGGCAAGCGCACCGCCTATCTGTCGGGCCATGACGAGGTGCACAGCCTCTCGGCCCGCTACAAGGACGCCGACGTGCGCTTCTGGATGGGCTTCGGCGAGCATTACATCAACGTCTTCACGGTCCTGCAGAAGCTGGGCCTGCTCTCCGAGCAGCCCGTGACACTGGCCGAGGGGCAGAAGGTCGTGCCGCTGAAGGTCGTCAAGACCGTGCTGCCGGACCCGGCCAGCCTTGCGCCGGACTACGAGGGCAAGACCTGCATCGGCGATCTGGTGAAGGGCACCCGCGACGGCAACCCGTGCGAGGTCTTCATCTACAACGTCGCCGACCACAAGGAGGCCTTCACCGAGGTCGGCAGCCAAGGGATCAGCTACACGGCGGGCGTGCCGCCGGTTGCAGCGGCGATCCTGATCGCACGCGGGCCGTGGGACGTGAAGCAGATGGCCAATGTCGAGGACCTGCCCGCGCGGCCCTTCCTCGAGCTGCTGGGCGAGATGGGCCTGCCGACGCGGGTCATCGACGCGTCGGGCGATCGGTCCATCTGATTGTAAAACAAACGTGCTTCTGCAGAAGGCGCCGGAACAACCGGCGCCTTCTGGCGTTCTGCCGCATCATGTTCCCCGCTCAGGGGCATGTGCCGGGGGGCACAGATGGCACGGTCTGATCAACATAATTTCCCTCGCTTCGGCGGCGAGGGGTCCGGGCGCTCGCCGCGCCTCGCCAGCTGGGCGGTGGTCGGCATCTTCCTGTTCATGGCGTTCGGGGCCATCGCGGCAGCGCGCGACTTCCTCATGCCCGTCACCATGGCGCTGCTGCTGTTCTTCGTCTTCACCCCGCTGCGCCGCTTTGCGCGGCGCTATGGCGTGCCCGATGCGCTGACGGCGCTTGGTGTCACACTTGGCATCCTGTTCAGCGTCGCGGTGCTGGCCTACGCCGCCAGCGGCCCGATCAGCCGGGCGATGAACAACATGCCGCTGATCACCACGCAGCTCGAACAGAAGTTCGACGACCTGCAAGAATCGCTGCGCGACTTCCAGGACGCCGCCCGCCGCATCGACGAGGCGCAGCGCGTGGAGGCGCCCGCGACGCCCGGCGAGCAGACCATCCGCGTCGAGCAGGAAGGCGAATCGACTCTCCAGACCGTGATGAAGCTGACGCCGCTGCTGCTGGCGCAGGTTCTCTTCACGCTGGTGCTGCTGTTCTTCATGATGGCCTCGGGCGACCTGCTCTATCTCAAGATCGTGCAGAGCTTCGACCGGATGCGCGAGAAGCGCGCCGCTTATCTCGCCCTGCGAGAGATCGAGGATTCGCTTGGCAACTATCTCGGCGCGATCACGATCATCAATGCGGGGCTGGGGCTGGCCATCGGGCTGGCGATGTGGGCCTGGGGGATGCCGGCGCCGCTGCTGTTCGGGCTGGGCGCCTTCGTTTTGAACTTCATCCCCTATCTTGGCTCCATCACCGGGGTCGCGATCTCGGGTCTTGTTGCGATGATCGTGATGCCGGGCCTTTTCTGGCCGCTGATGGTGGCGCTGACCTATCTGGGCCTCACCTCGCTGGAGGGGCAGATCGTCACGCCCTATTTCGTCTCGCGCCGGCTGCAGATGAACACGGTCGTCGTGTTCCTGGCCGTGGCGTTCTGGGCCTATCTTTGGTCGGTGATCGGGATGGTGATCGCGGTGCCGGTGCTGGTCGTGCTGCGCGTTCTGGCCGATCACGTTCCGGGATGGGAGCGGTTCGGCAACTTCCTCGCGGGCGAGGATCCCCCGGCGCTCGAGGACGATGACGAGGAGGAAGCGCGCGAGGTCGTCGAGACCGGCGCCGAAGCCGAGGATCACTCGGCCGCCGAGGCGGTGACGCGCCCCCTCGTGGAAGGGGACGCGCCAAGAAGTCAGTAAAGGGACAGGCGCGAGCCGCCGCCGGATCAGCCGGCTTGCAGCGAGCCGGCCACCTGGTTCACCGCCGCCTCGATCTGCTGGCACGTCGCCTCGACGCTGGTGCCTTGCGCTTCGGCCGCTTCTGCCAGCGTGATCTGCGTGTCGCCCACCGACACGGTACCCTCGGCCCCGGCCTGTTCGGCGCTGGCGCCGGCCGTCTCGTCGCCGGCCGGGATCATCGCCAGCAGCTGGGTCTGCGCCTCGACGGCCTCGGCGCCGGTGTGGCCCTGGGTCTGGCAGAACTGGAGGATGCCCAGCTGGTTGCGCGCGGCCTCATAGGTCGCGGCCGCGTCCAAGGTCGTCTCGCCCGGGGCATCGGCGGTCTGTGCGAAAGCGGCAGGTGCGGCGAGGCCCAGGGCAGCGGCGAATGCGAATTTGCGGATCATGTGAAGTCTCCTGTTCAGTTGCGGCGCCGTTCGGACGCTTGGGAAGGGTGCTAGCGGCCAATCGGTGCGGATGCCCGTCCAGATTGGCGGCAGGCCGCTTCCCGGCGGGACCATGCCGGAACAGGGCGATTTGGCCCCGGCGTTGTCGGCGAGTTCCGGCCGGACGCGCAGCATCAGCCTCACGCAGGATCAACTTCGCACAAGCGCCGGTGAGCATGGCGCACCCGCGCGGCGCCGACATGAACTTGCGGCTCGGGCGGGGCGTTCAGTTTTCAATCCACCCATAGAACCAAATACAAGGACGATCATCATGCTGACGAATCCCCTTAAGGCTGTCCTGATCGGCGGCAAGACCGCGGCACTGGCCGCGCTTCTGGCAACGACGGCGGCGGCGCAGACCGCTGTTCCGACTCCGGAAGGAAACGTCGTCGTCATCCCCGAAGCCGCGCTCGAGGCCGAGAGCCGCAGCGTGCTCGTCGAATCGGACTATCCGGTGCTGACGAGCTTCGACAACGACCAGGTCATTGCCGAGACGCTGATCGGGCAAGGCTTCACCAATGTCGTGATCAACCGCACCGGCCCGATCCTGACCATCACGGCCACGCGCGACGGCGTGCCGATCGAGCTGGTCTACAGCACCGCGAACGGGCGGCTGATGTCCGTCGACGGGGTCGAGTTCCGCCATCCCTCCGACGCGGCGGCGGCCTCCGAACCGGGGCGCGGCTCGACCGGCGCCTCGGATGCTGTCTCCGACGGCGCGGCCGACGATTCGGCCGATGACGCCGACGGCGCTGCAGCCGACGGCGATGCGGCGGACGGCGCAGGTGACAGCGACGGCGCCGACAGCGAAGCCGGCGACGCCGGCGAGGGCGGTGACGGCGGCAGCGACGGCGGTGAGGGCGAAGGCGAAGGTGGTGAGGGCGAAGGCGAAGGTGGCGGAACGGACGGCTGATCCGGTCCGAGGCTCCTCAGCGGCCGCCCTCGGGCGGCCGCGACGCCTGCGGCAGGCGCCGCGCGCGCAGGCGGCCCGCTGCGGCGGCCGAAAGCAGCGCCGCCGTGCCCGCACGAGTTTGGCGGTAGAGCCCCGTCTTCAGGATCAGCCTGACGGCCTCGGCGCCTGACATGTCGATCAGCGGCCGGACGGCATGAAGCAGGTCCCGGCCCTCCTTGGTCAGCAGATGCTCCGCCCCGGCAAGCGCATCCAGGTTCGACGCCATCCAGTCACCGAACTCGCCCTGCGCCAGCCGCCGCGCGCGCAGCGCAAGAGCGCCGAGCGTGTCGTTCCGCCCGACCTCGCTGCGCGGGTGCTGGCGATAGAGCAGCGCGGGCTGCGGGTCGTGCACCAGCCGAGCGCCCGCCGCCGCCATCAGCTGATAGGCCCACCAGTCATGGGCCGGAATTTGCGCCGCCTCTGCAGCGGCCGCGCCCTCCTTCAGCAGGCGGGCCGCGGCGGGATTGAAGACCGAGGTGTTCCCTGCCATCAGCGCCTGAACCAGCGCGTTTCGTAGCCCGAAGGGCCGGTGAAACAGCCGTGATCCCGTCAGGGGACAGAGGTTCTCATCGGTGATGATGGTGCGGGCGGCGTAGTGGGCCGGCTGCGCGCCGGAAACCACGTCCAGCGCCCGCGACAGCTTGCCCGGCAGCCAGAGATCGTCCTGATCGCTGAAGGCCAGCGCCGCCCCCTCGGGCGCGCGCGCCAGAAGCGACAGGAAGTTCGGCGTCGCCCCCTTGCGGGGACCATCGACCAGCGCCACGCGGCCCGAGGGGAAGCGCGCCGCGAAATCGCGCACGATGTCGCGCGTGCCATCGGTGGAGCCATCGTCCGAGACGATCAGCGACCAGTCGCGGTGGGTCTGCACGGCAATGCTGTCCAGCTGCGCGCCGATATGCGCCGCGCCTTGGTAGCTGGCCAGCAGGATCACGACATGGCGGTCCTTCACGTCATCATCCGTTCCTGCTGCGCCCGGTCTGCCGGCGCTTGTGGCGCGGTGAGGGGCCGGGCGCAAGCCTGCCCGGTCAGCCACCCTGCCGGACGATGTCCTCGATCAGCACGGCGTGGATGGTGATGTCGGTGCTGGCCCGCGCCGCCTGCAGAAGGTCTTCCCGGATGCGCTGCAGGTTGCGGTCGACCGTGTAGTTGCCGTCGAAGCCGCCCGTATTGGCGTGGATCAGCAGCTGCCGCAGCAGCGCGTCCCGCAGCCGGTGCTCCTGTCCCTCCAAGGCACTGAGGCTTGCCGCGTCGGTCTCGAGGACGAGCGTGATGATCATCATCGCGCCCATGTCGCCGTTGCGCGCCAGCGGGACGAAGAACTGGCCGGGGAAGGTGAACCAGCCGGGACCGGTCTTCTCGCCCCCGTGCCCGTCATCCTTGCCCCCCTTGCCATGACCGTCGTCCTTGGCCGCAGCGCCGTGCCCGTCGTCCTTGGCGGGCGCGGCATGGTCATCCTTGGCCGCGGCGTGATCGTCGGCCGCCTCCTCCTTGGCGGGCGCGCCATGTCCGTCATCGGCCGCCGCAGCGGCATGCGCGTCGCCCTCGTCGGGTTTTGCGGGCTGCATCGCGGTGCCGGCAGCGATCCCGCCGATCAGCGCGAGCACGGGAAGCAGAAGAGGCAGGATCTTGCGGATCATGGGCTTACCTCAGTAGGGCAGGAGAATGTCGGCGATCTGCTGCCCGTAGCGGGGCTGCTGCACGTCGGTGATCTGGCCGCGGCCGCCATAGGAGATGCGGGCGCCGGCGATGCGGTCATAGGCGATCTCGTTGTTGCGGTCGATGTCGCCCGGGCGCACGAAGCCGCTGACGGTCAGCTCGCGCAGCTCGTTGTTCACGCGCACCTCCTGCGTGCCCTGGATGTGCAGCGTGCCGTTCGGCAGGCGGTCGATCACCGTTGCCGCCACGCGCAGGGTCAGCTTGTCCCGGCGCGAGATGTTGCCGCTGCCCTTGTAGCTGGAGCTGGCCGAGGCATCCGCCAGATCCTCGAAGCTGGCGCCGTCCGGCAGCTCGCCCGCCAGGCGCTGCGGGATGCCCATCAGCTGGGGGATGCTGGCGCGCTCGCGCGCGGCGCGGCTGCGGCCCGAGCTGTTGCTGATTTCGGCGCGGTCGTCGATCTCGATCGCGACGGTCAGGATGTCGCCGCGAATGGCCGCGCGCCGGTCGCTGATCAGCGACGACTGCGTGCCGGCCCAGAGCGAGGCCGAGGCTTCCGGGCGTCCCGAATCGACGGGCAGGTCCAGCGGCGGGTTGATCATCGCCTGGAATTCCTCGGTCTGGCGGGGCGAGGTCAGCTCGGGCGGGCGGCCCAGATGCGCCGTGCGGGCGCAGCCGGCAAGGGCCAGCGCGAGGCAGAGAAGATGGGCGTGTTTCATGTCGGTCCCTGGCTTGTCCTACTGGGCCACGATCGCGGTCCCGTCCGACATGACGCGGGCGGTGACGGCGGTGCGCGAGGCCATGTTCATCACGCGGATCGTGTCGCCGGCGGCGGCATCGTCCAGCGCCCGCCCCTCGGTCTCGATCCGCAGCGCCCCGTGCTGGAAGACGAGGCGCAGCATCTGGTTGCGGTTCACGAGGCGCGGCGGCTGCAGCATCGAGGCATGCAGCGGGCGGCCCTCGTAGATGGTGATCCGGGTCTGCATGCCGATCGCGGCCGAGGGATCGGAGAGGCCCGCCCGGCCGCCATCGACCGCGCGCAGATCGCCCGCGGTGATGACCGTGCCGGCCGGCAGGGTCCGCGCCGCCGCCAGCACCGCGGCCTCGCCGAGCGCGGGACAGAGGGCCAGCGCCAAAACCAGCAGCGCCCGCATCAGCGCACCTGCGTCGTCGCGCCGAGCATCTGGTCGGCGGCGGTGATGACCTTGGCGTTCAGCTCGTAGCCGCGCTGTGCCTTGATCAGCTCGGTGATCTCGCGAACCGCGTCGACCGAGCTTTCCTCCAGATAGCCCTGTCGCAGCGTGCCGAGCCCGTCCTGTCCAGGGCCCGCCACCTGCGGCGCGCCGGAGGCCGCGGTCTCGATGTAGAGGTTCGAGCCGATGGCCTCGAGCCCCTTCTCGTTCGAGAAGCTGGCCAGCGTGAACTGGCCCAGAAGCTCGGGCTCGACTCGGTCGGCGAAATAGGCGTAGACCTCGCCGCCCGCGTTGATCGCGATCGAGCGGGCGTCGTCCGGGATCGTGATCTCGGGCACGACCGGGTAGCCGTCCGAGGTCACCACCATCCCCTCGGCCGAGCGCTTCAGCCCGCCGTCGCGGGTGTAGCCCGAGAGGCCGGAGGGCAGCGTCACCTCGAGATAGCCGTCGCCGTCGATGGCGAGGTCGAGATCGCCGCCGGTCTGGCTCAGCGCGCCCTGCTGCAGGTTCACGCTGACGGCCGTCGGCCGCACGCCGAGACCCAGCTGCACGCCGGCGGGCAGCACGGTGCCGTCGGCCGCGGTCACCGTGCCCGGGCGCGCGGCCTGCTGGTAGTGGAGATCCGCGAATTCGGCGCGGCGGGCGTTGTAGCCGGTCGTCGACATGTTGGCGAGGTTGTTCGAGATGACCTCGACCCGGGTCTGCTGGGCGCTCATGCCGGTTGCGGCGATCTGCAGGGCTCTCATGGGATGTCCTATCGGGTCATGGCGGCAAGGGCGCCGCGGATGCGCTGGTCCTCGCGGTCGAGGAAGCTGGCGCCCAGCTCATAGGCGCGCTGCACCTCGATCATGCGGGTGATCTCGAAGATCGGATCGACGTTCGAATCCTCCAGGAAGCCCTGGCGGATGCTGGCTTGCTCGACCGGCTCGGGCGCGCCCTCGAAGGCAAAGAGCGTGCCGCCCTGGCGGGTCGGGGTGGTGCCCTCGGGGGCGTTGAAGATGCCGATGCGGCCGAAGGGCACGCCGTTGGCCGAGAGCGTGCCATCCGGTGCGACCGCG
The DNA here is from genome assembly GCF_900102505.1 of Paracoccus tibetensis. Taxonomy (GTDB): domain Bacteria; phylum Pseudomonadota; class Alphaproteobacteria; order Rhodobacterales; family Rhodobacteraceae; genus Paracoccus; species Paracoccus tibetensis. The sequence goes on from NZ_FMVT01000009.1 coordinate 113,907, forward strand.
ACGGCACTTGCCCCGGCGGGAACGATGATCGGCGCCTCGCCCTCGTCCAGAAGGCGATGACCGTCCGCGTTCATCAGCTCGCCCTCGCCCGAGGGGGTGAAGGCGCCGGCGCGGGTCAGGCGGTTCCCCTCGGGCGTCTGCACGAGGAAGAACCCCTCGCCCTCGATGGCCAGATCGAAGCGGTTGTTCGTCTGCGTCAGCCCGCCCTGTCCCAGATCCAGAAGCCGCCCGCGCGCATGGGCCATCGAGAGCGTGTCGCCCGAACGATCCAGCGAGGCCAGGTGCTCGGCGAAGATGACGCCCTCGCGCCGGTAGCCGGGCGTGCTGGCATTGGCGATGTTGTTGGCCACCACGCGCATCTCGCGCATGAGGCCGGACTGCCGGGTGAGGCTGGCATAGATCGCGTTGTCCATGGCTCAGCTTCCCGCAATCATCGGGATGATCTGCCCGAGGTAGAAGTCGGACAGGGCCGTGGTCATGAAGCTCATGGTGACCCAGAAGACCAGCAGCATCAGGCCCACCTTCGGCACGAAGGTCAGCGTCATCTCCTGCACCGAGGTCAGCGCCTGGAAGAGGCCGATGATCACACCGGCCACCAGCGCCACGCCCAGAAGCGGGGCCGAGATGCGCACCGAGATCAGCAGCGCCTGGCGCAGCATGTCGAAGAGGACGGTCTCGGTCATGGCTCAGACCGGCATCCGCAGGATTTCCTGGTAGGCCTCGACCACGCGGTCGCGGATGGCGACGACGGTGTCCATCGCCAGCTCGGCCTCGGCCAGGGTCTGGACCAGCTGGTGCGTCGGCACCTGGCCGGTCATCGCGCCGGTCGAGACCTCGTCGACCTGCGCCATCTGGCGCGCGAAATCCTCGGCGGCACTGCCGAGGCGCTGCATGGCGCCCTGGCCATCGCCCGAGGGCGCGACGGCCGCGCGGGCCGTGGTGTAGTTGCTTGCGGCGGCGATATTGTTCAGCATCGGGACCCCTTAGCGGCGGAGGATTTCAAGAAGCGACGCACCCATCTGGCGCGTCTGCTCGAACATGCGGAGATTGGCCTCATAGCTGCGACCGGCCTCGCGGCTGTCGGCCAGCTCGATCATCAGCTCGACATTCGAGCCGGCGTAGTAGCCCTCGGCATTGGCCATCGGGTGGGCCGGGTCGTAGATCTGCGGCAGCGGCGTCTGGTCCAGCCGCATCCGGCCGGCCTCGACCTCGCCGGTGGGGCGGCCGAAGCGGACCGCCTCCTCGAAGGTTACCAGCTTGCGCCGGTAGCCGGGCGTGTCGACGTTCGCCATGTTCTCGGCGGTGTGGCGCAGGCGCTCGCTTTGCGCGCGCATGCCCGAGGCGGCAAGGCGCAGGGCGGAAATCGGTTCGCTCATCGTCCCCTCCCTCAGCGCCGGCCGATGCTGGCGCGCATGAGCGTCAGCGCCGAGCGGTAGATCCCGATCGACAGGTCGTGCTGGCGCTTGACCTCGGCGGCGCGGACCATCTCGGTCTCGAGCGAGACGGTGTTGCCGTTCGGCGAGGCTTGCGCCTCGTCGGTCGTCAGGGCGGCCGGGCGCAGCTGGCCCTCATAGGGGATGTGGCGCGCGTTGCTGGTGCGCAGGGCCGGTGTCTCGACGCCGCGGCGATAGCTGTCCTCGAACCGGGCAAGGTCCTGCGCGCGATAGCCCGGCGTGTCGGCATTGGCGATGTTGCGCGCCACGGCGACCTGCCGCTGCGCCACGTGGTGGCCCATGGCGCGGGCCATCCGCATCATTTCGATTCTCTCAAACATGAGGCTTCTCCTCATTCACGATAAACCCGGTCTTAACCCCGATTGGTTTAGAAACCGTTTCGCAGCGGCAGAAAGCCGGCGGGACGGGAAGCGGGAATGCTAAAGATTGAATCGATCGCGCAGCGGATGGCCGAATTGCGGCTGGCGCGGCATTTCGGACAGGTCAGCGCCGTGCGCGCGGGGCTGATCCGGGTGGCGGGGCTGAACGACATCGCGTCGGTCGGCGACCGGGTGGCGATCGCGCTGCCGGGGGGACGGCTGGCCGCCGAGATCGTGGGCCTCGGGCCGCGCCACGCCGATGTCCTGCCCGAGGGCGGGATCGAGGGGCTGGCCGTCGGCGCCGAGGTCGAGCTGCTGCACGCGCCGCGCATCTCGCCCTGCGACGCCTGGATCGGGCGCATCATCGACCCGCTCGGCCAGCCGCTGGACGGGCGGCCGCTGCCGCAGGGGCTGGCGCCGCGCGCCTTTCGGGCCGAGGCGCCGCCCGCCGTCTCGCGCAAGCGGCTCGGGCCGCGGCTGGCGACGGGGCTTGCGGTCTTCGACACGCTGCTGCCGCTTGTGGCCGGGCAGCGGATCGGGCTCTTCGCGGGCTCGGGCGTGGGCAAGTCGACGCTGCTCTCGCAGCTGGCGATGGGGGTCGAGGCCGATGTCGTCGTCATCGCCCTGATCGGCGAGCGGGGGCGCGAACTGCGCGAATTCGTCGAGCGCACGCTTGGCCCGGAGGGCATGGCGCGCGCCGTCATCGTCACCGCGACCTCGGACCGCTCGCCGCTGATCCGCCGCCGCTGCGCATGGGCTGCGACGGCCGTGGCCGAGCATTTCCGCGACCAGGGCCGGCACGTCCTGCTGCTGGCCGATTCGATCACCCGCTTCGCCGAGGCGCATCGCGAGATCGCGCTGGCCGCGGGCGAGCCGCCCAGCTTCCGCGGCTTCCCGCCCTCGGTCTCGAACCTCGTCATGAGCCTGGCCGAACGCGCCGGCCCCGGGCCCGAGGGCTGCGGCGACATCACCGGCATCTTCACGGTGCTCGTCGCCGGCTCGGACATGGACGAGCCGATCGCGGACGTGCTGCGCGGCACGCTGGACGGGCATGTGGTGCTGGACCGCGCCATCGCCGAACGGGGGCGCTTTCCGGCCGTCGATGTGGTACGATCGGTTTCGCGCTCGCTGCCCGAGGCAGCGGACGCGGCCGAGAATGCGCTGATCGCGAAGGCGCGAGGCGCGCTCGGGGCCTATGCCGAATCCGAACTGATGATCCGCGCGGGGCTCTATGCTCCGGGCTCTGATCCCCGTCTCGACGAGGCCGTTCGGCTCTATCCGGCGCTCGACGCCTTCGTCGCGCGCCGCTGCGCCGGCATCGCCGACAGCTTCGCCGCGCTGGCCGCGGCGCTGCGTCCACCGGTGGGCCGGTGACGTGCAACCCATTGCGGACGTTACGCGTTTCCGCGGCTAATCAATGTTAGAACCTGCTGCAGGGCCATTGCGGACAAAAACATCATTTGCCAGTGTCCGCCAGCCGTGAAGAAGGAGATGCTTGATGGCGATCACCGAGTATTTCGTTCGCTATCTGCAAAGACGTGACAGACTGAGCGAGCGCGATCTGGCGCGGCTGCGCGCGGTGCCCACACGCAATGCCAGCTTCAACGCCGGAGAGACGATCGTCGCCGCCGAACAGGTCGGCCATACCAGCTGCATGATGCTGCGCGGGCTGTCGGCCCGCTCGCACCAGCTTGTCGGCCGGCCGCAGGAGCGGGTGATCACCGCGCTCCATGTGCCGGGCGATTTCATCGACCTGCACGGCTTCGTGCTGGCCGGTCTCGACCACTCGGTCATTGCGGTCGGCGCGGTCGAGGTCGAGTTCATCGATCACAGCGAGCTGACCGAGATCACTGAGAACTTCCCGCACCTGACGCGGCTTTTGTGGATGGCGACGCTGATCGACGCGGCCATCCACCGGCAATGGCTGGTCGCCGCCGCCTCGCTGCGCTCGAGCGCGCATCTGGCGCATCTTCTGTGCGAGATCTACACGCGGCTGAACGCTGTCGGCGCCGCCTCGGGCTGGCAGTTCTCGCTGCCGCTGCTGCAGCGCGAGCTGGCCGACATCCTTGGCTATTCGCCGATCCACGTGAACCGGGCCGTGCGCGACCTTCGCGATCGCGGGCTGATCCGCTGGACCGGGGCCGATGTCACGATCCTCGACTGGAACGGCCTGTCGGCGCTGGCGCGGTTCGACACGACCTATCTGGACATGGAGCGCAAGAGCCGCTGAGCCTAGTCGCAGACGCGCCAGCCGCTGGATCTCTGCGAGAGGTCCAGATGCAGGTGATCGTCATGCGCCGCGTTCGAGCCGGGCCCGAGCACCGTCGTGAAGAACAGGCAGCCGGTCGCCTGCGCCGCGCGCTGGAAGGCGGCGTCGGCGTCGCCGTCCTCGGCGCGCGGGCGGACGGGCAGCGGCTCGCGCCCCTCTAGTTCGAAGGACATGACGTCGATGGCGTTGCCGAGTGCATGTTCCGACGGCGGCGGATCGGCGTCTCCGGTGCCGACGCGGTCGCGGCAGACATAGCCGGGGCCGGTCCGCAGCGCGGTCAGCGGCGCATCGTCCGAGACGGCGCGGGCGGCCGGCACAAGGAAGTCGCGCGTCCAGCCGGCCAGCGCAAGCGCCGTCTGGCAGCGCAGGATCGGCGCGTCCGGCAGCTCGACCCCTCGCAAAAGCCGCGTCACCTGCACCGGCCGGGCAATGCCGCAGTCCCATGCCTCAGCCTCGGCGATCGGAGGCGGCTCGGTGAAGGTTGCGCCGCCCCGGCGCAGTAGCGACAGGCAGGCGGCGTGGTCGGCGTCCGAGCCGGCGATGGTAAACCAGGCCGGCGGTGCGGGAGGACCGATCAGTTCGCCCTCCTGCGGCGCCGGCTCTTGGGCATCCGCCGCATCGTCGGCCGCGGGCGGTTCGGGTTCCGCCTCTATCATCTCGGGACGGGCGGGCGGGCGCTCTGTGGGCGGCGCCTCCTGTGCAAGAGCCGCTGCGCCCGCCAGGATCAGGGCGGCTGTCAGCGAGAGCCGCCCGAGCCTCGTCACGGCTGCGTCTCGGCGGGCAGGGGCACCACGAAGCCCTCGGGCAGGGCGCCCGACAGCGCCTCGCCCAGAAGATCGCTCTCGCCGGCGGGGGCCAGTTCAGGCTCGGTCGTGTCCTCGACGACATCCGCGGCCGGCGCGGTAGCGGCTGGCGCGGTGGCATCGGGCAGGGCCAGCGGCGTCTCGGTCGCGGGCACGGCGGCGGCCGCGGGCGCGGCGTCCGGCAGCGCGATCTCGGCCACCGGGGCGCTGGCGGCACGGGCGCCGCCGGTGACATCAGCGATGGTTACGCCGCTGGCCAGGAACTCGACACTGGTCGCGCCGATGCGCACCATGCCCGCCAGTTCCTCGGCATCCCAGTTGGTCAGGCGCACGCAGCCCATCGATTGGTTGTGGAAGAGCTGCGAGGGCGTGGGCGTGCCGTGGATGCCGTAGGTCGGCTTCGTCAGCCCGATCCAGACCGTGCCGACCGGCCCGTTGGGCCCCGGCGGGATCACCAGCTTGCGGTCGTTGTCGCCCTGCTGGAAGTTGACCTCGGGGTTGTAGGTGTAGTTGGGGTTGATGGCCACGGTGCGGACGCTGTGCGTGCCGGCCGGCGAGGGGGTGGCCGACGAGCCGATGGTCGCGGGATAGTCCACCAGCATCTCGCCGCGGGCGTTGTAGCCGGCGACGCGGCGGCTGTCCTTGTCGATGATGATGCGCGTGACCTCGCCGCGGATGCGGGCGTTCGGGGCCATGACCTGGATCGTCGCGCCCGGGGCGAGGGTGACGCCGGGGTTCAGGAACTGGATGAACTTCTCGTCCATGTGAAAGCGCTCGGCCAGGCGCTCGGCGATGCTGGTATAGCCCATCGACGGCATCTGCGCCTTCTCGGCATAATCCGTCGGGATGTGGTCCACGAGGCCCTCGGCATCCGCCGCGGTGATGGTGTAGCTCTGCGTCGCTGGCCGTTCGGCCCAGGCCTGCAGCAGGTTCCACACATGTGCGTCGAGAAGGCCGTCCATCGGCAGCCCTGCCCGCCGCTCGAAGGCCATGATCGCGCTCTGGCTCATGGCGCCCTTGAAGCCGTCGATCACGCCAGGCGAGGTGCCCGACCGGTCCAGCAGGATCTGCACCTTCGCGGTCAGCGCCGAGCGTCCGGACGGGATGTCGCCGCCGTCATACTGCGCCGCCTCGATGTCGGCGGCGGTGAAGGGGCGGTCGCCCTGGGCCAGCGCCGGCAGGCCGGCAAGGGCAAGGCAGGCGCTGGACAGGACCAGGCCCAGAAACAGGCGTCCGAGGGCGGCGGGGTGGGGCATCGTGAACTCCGGAAGGAACTGGAGGAAACATCGCGTATTGCGCGAGTTCGCGCCAGATACCCCCGGGGTCACGTTTCGGTCAATCGCCGCGCGGCGCGGGCCGCGCAGGGTTCAGTCGTTGATGCTCAGCCGGTAGCGCGGCGGGTAGAACTGGCGCGAGAACGAGACCGGCACGCCGTCGCGCAGGTTGATGCGCTCGATGACCAGAAGCGGCGTTCCCGGGGCCAGGCCCAGCTGCAACGCGGTCGCGCCCGAGGCGCTTTCCGACAGGATCGCGAACTGCGCCTGCGTCACCGGCACGTTCTGCGCCAGCCATTCATGGGGCGACTGCGTCTCGAAGGCGAGGCGGTCGAGGTCCGGCAGGGCGCGCGGGTTCAGCCAGATCATCTCGCAGCAATGCGGGCGGTCGTCGGCCAGGTAGACCGCGCGGACCAGCAGCGTCGGCCGGTCGTCGGCGACCTGCAGGGCGCGCGCCGCGCTTTCCATCGGCGCCTCCAGCACGGCCTCGGTCAGGCGGTAGCCATAGGCCGCGCCGAGCGCCTCGATCTCGTCGCGGACCGCCGGCATGTCCAGCCGCGTGCGGCGCGAGGGGCGGGCGGTGACGCGGGTTCCGACCTTGCGCCGGCGCTGGATGATGCCGCTGTCGGCCAGATCGCGCAGGGCGCGGTTCACGGTCGCCCGCGCGCAGCCCATCGCCTTGGCCAGTTCGTGCTCGGTCGGGATCAGCGAGCCGGGCGCCCATTCGCCCGACTGGATGCGGTTGAGGACATCGGCGCGGATGGCCTGCCAGGTGTTCATGCGGGTGCGCCGCGCCGCCTGTATTTCAGGCGAAAAGGTGAAATGCGCGTTCATGGTGATTAGTTCCTCGTTACGCGGCGAAATTTACAACATCAGACATAAGTTAAAGCGCCTCGCGGAGCACCTATCCGTATGGTTAGGCAAAGCCGTGCATCGGGGCATATCCTAAAGTCCTATTTACGCCCCTTTCTTTGCCTGCAAGTTCAGTATATTGCAGGATGTGCAACAGCCCGAGACCGCCCATGCCCGCAGCCGCCCGGACGCCAGATCCCCTTGCCTCGACGGCCGCGCTGACATCCTGGGGCATCCTGACCGCGATTAGCCTTTGCCACATGGTCAACGACGTGATGCAGTCGATGCTGGCCGCCATCTACCCGCTTTTGCAGGCCGAGTTCGCCCTGAGCTACAGCCAGATCGGGGTGCTGACGCTGGCCTTCCAGGTGACCGCCTCGCTGCTGCAGCCGCTGATCGGCATGGCGACGGACCGCCATCCGCAGCCGCGCTCGCTGCCCTTCGGGATGTTCTCGACTTTCACAGGGGTGCTGCTGCTGGCCTTCGCGACGCATTATCCGATGCTGCTGGCCGGGGCGATGCTGATCGGGATCGGCTCGGCCGTGTTCCACCCGGAAAGCTCGCGCGTGGCGCGGCTGGCCTCGGGCGGACGATTCGGCACGGCGCAGTCGCTGTTCCAGCTGGGCGGCAATTTCGGCCAGTCGCTCGGCCCGCTGCTGGCGGCCTTCATCGTGGTCCCGCTCGGCCGCCCGGCGGTGGCGTGGTTCGCCGTCGCCGCGGCTTTGGGCGCGGCGCTGCTGTGGCATGTCGGCACCTGGGCCGAGACACGCCGCAGGGCAGCCGCCGCGCGCCCCGCCGAGACGCGGCTGACGCTGCCGCGGGTCACCGTGATCCGCGCCATCACGATCCTCGCGATCCTGACCTTCACCAAGAACATCTACTCGGCCGCGATGAGCAGCTACTTCACCTTCTACACGATCGAGACCTTCGGCCTCGGGGCGCAGGGGGCGCAGATCATGCTGTTCCTGTTCCTGGCGGGCATGGCGGCGGGCGTGATGCTGGGCGGCATCTTCGGCGACCGGATCGGGCCGCTCGCGGTGATCTGGATCTCGATCCTGGGCGTGCTGCCCTTCACGCTGCTGCTGCCCCATGTCGGGCTCTATGCGACCGCGGCCCTCGCCTTTGTGATCGGCCTCATCCTCGCCTCGGCCTTCCCGGCCATCGTCGTCTTCGCGCAGGAGCTGGTGCCGGGCCGCACCGGCATGATCGCGGGGCTGTTCTTCGGCTTCTCCTTCGGGATGGGTGGCATCTCGGCGGCGGCGCTCGGGGTGCTGGCGGATGCGCGGGGCATCCAAGCGGTCTTCGCGCTGGTCGCCTGGCTGCCGGTGCTGGGGCTGCTGACGATCCTGCTGCCGCGCCGCAGCCGCATGATCGGCGGCTGACTCGGCTTGCGGATCTTCCACATCAGCCCCGACTGCTGCGGCGAGGCGCAGATCGCCCGCATCTTCCGCACCAACGGCCACGAGGTCGCGCTGCACGAGGACGGGCGCCTGGCCGCCGACATCCTCTATGCCGAGGGCCGCGGCCTCGCCCCACTGCGCCCTTGGCGCAAGGCGCGGCTGCTGACCGGGCTCTACCGCCGGACGCCGCACTGGCGCCCTCCGCTCGAGGCGTGGCGGCGCTTCGCCTTCCTCGACCAGCAGTTTCCGCAGGCACGCTTCCTGCTGACGTCGCGGCGGCGTGAGGACTGGATCGCGCAGCGCCTCGCCCGCGACGAGGGGCGGGCGGCGCGGGCCTGGGCGCATCACCTCGGGCTGGGCGAGGACGACCTGCCCGAGGTCTGGGCCCGGCACTGGGACGCACATCTGGCCGCGGTCCGCGCGCATTTCGCCGGCAGCGGGCGGCTGATCGAGCTGGACCTGGACCGCGACACGCCCGCCGACCTGGCGCGGCTTCTCGGCGATCTCGTCCCCCTGCCGGTCCTGCCGATCAGCCGCTGGAAGCTCGAGCCGGGCCAGCGCCGCGCGCCGCCGCGCCCCGCGTCCGCGCCGCCGGATTGGGCGGCGGATCTGGCGCGCTTCTGCCTCGGCACGCTGCGGCCGGGGACGGACATCGCGCCCGGCGCCCTCTCGCGCTTCGCCTGCCACTGGGACGGGGCGGTCTCTGCGGCTGGTGCGCCCGTCACCGACCCCGAGGGCGTGGCGCGGCAGATGGCGGTGCTGGAGGGCGGCGCCGGTCCCGTGGCCGTCACGCATGAGGGGCGGCACTTCAAGCTGGTCCGGGCCGAGGGGGTGGTGAACGACATCCTCCGCCTCGGCCGCCGCGATCCGGTCTGGATGGACATGGAGGATTCGCGCTGGCTGGGCAGTCCCGAGGGCGTCGCGCCCGGCCGCCCGGTCCTCTGCCACAACCGCCGGGCGGGGGCGGTGAACGCGGTCCTCTGGCCGCTGCCCGACCAGCACGCGATCGGCCTGCCCGGCTTCGATCCGGCGGCGGCGCCCGACGAGGTGCCATGGCACGAGAAGGAGGACCGGCTGGTCTGGCGCGGCATGATCTCGGGCTCCGAGATGCGGCCGGGGGTCAAGCCCGGCCCGGCCAGCCATGTCTGGCTGGAGCGGCTGGAGGCGGCCGAGGACGATGCCGCACGCGCGGCGGCATGGGAGGGGCTGGCGCGGACCAACCGCATGGCCTTCCTGGCCCGCTACCGGGCGCATCCCGACTTCGACATCGCGGCCGTCATGGCCCCTCGCTTCGCCCGCTTCGCCGATCATCCGCGGCTGGCACCCTTCTGCGCCCCGCGCCAGCCGCGCGCCTTCTTCCACCGCTTCCGCTACCAGCTCTGCCTGACCGGCTACGACCACGGCTCGAACTTCATCCCGGCCATCGACAGCCGATCGGTCCTCCTGGCCGAGGAGGACGGGTGGGAGGTGTTCTACTCGGGCCGCTTCCGGCCTTGGGTCCACTACATCCCGGTCTCCCGCCACCTTGCCGACATCGAGGAGAAGCTGGCCTGGGCGCGCGCCCATCCGGACGAGTGCCAGCGCATGTCCGGCCGCGCCCGGCACGAGGCGGCGCATCTGCGCGATCCCGCGGCGCGGCGGCGGCTGATGTCGCTGATCCTCGACGGGCTGGCCGCGGCGCGCTAGACGGCGTGGAGGAGGCCGCCATGACCCACACCATCCGCATCGAGCCGCTGACCCGCGAGGCCTTCGCCCCCTTCGGCGAGGTGCTGGCCCCGCGCGCGGCGGCGGACCGCATGATCAATGCCGGCCGCTGCGAGCGTCATCACGCGCTGGCCACCGTCGAACGGGGCGGCGGCGAGGCGATCATCTCGATCTTCCGCTCGGTCCCGGTGAGCCTGCCCTACGATTGCGACCTGCTGGAGCGGCACCCCTTGGGCAGCCAGGCCTTCATGCCGCTCGGCCCCGACGCGTGGCTCTCCGTCGTCGCGCCCGACGAGGACGGGCGCCCGGGCGCGCCGCGGGCCTTCCTGGTGCCGGCCGGGGTGGGCGTGAACCTGCGCGCGGGGACCTGGCACGGGGTGCTGACGCCGCTCGACCGGCCGGCGGACTTCCTGGTGATCGACCGGGAAGGCGACGGCTCGAACCTTCAGGAGGTCCGCATCGCGCCCGTCAGGATCACCGCGTGAGCGGGCCGGACCTCAGCTTCGAGACGGCGGCCCGCGCCCGCGGCGCGCGCCTCGTCGCGGGCGTCGACGAGGTGGGGCGCGGCCCGCTGGCCGGTCCCGTGACCGCGGCCGCCGTGATCCTGCCGGAGGCGGGGCTGCCTGACGGGCTGAATGATTCCAAGAAGCTGACGCCCGCCCGCCGCGAGGTTCTGGCCGCCTGGATCGCGGCCCATTGCGACTGCGCCGTCGTGCATGTGGGCGTCGAGGAGATCGAGCGCCTGAACATCCTGCGCGCCAGCCATCTGGCCATGTGCCGCGCCCTTTCAGCCCTGCGCCAGCGCCCCTGCCTTGCGCTGATCGACGGCAACCGCCTGCCCGAGGGGCTGGACTGCCCCGGCGAGACCATCGTCAAGGGCGACGCGCTGAGCCTGTCGATCGCCGCCGCCTCAATCCTGGCGAAGGTGGCGCGCGACCGGCTGATGGTGGATTTGGCGCAACAGCACCCTGGCTATGGCTGGGAGGCGAATGCCGGCTATCCGACTCCCGCGCATCTGCAGGCTCTTCTAGATCTTGGGGTCACCCCACATCATAGACGCAGCTTCGCGCCCGTCCACAACATCTTGTGTAAAGACGGTTTAGCAAGTGCTTGATTCAATAAAGAAATTGACGGCGAATCGGCTCTGAATCATCTTTGGGGGCAGATCAGACCGGCAGGAAGCCGGCATTCCCCGAAGGCAGAGCATGACGAAAACCAAGACCCCGCGGACCAGTTCCGCGCCGCCATTGCCGCTGAACCAGATCCTGGCCGGCGACTGCATCGAGATCATGAACGGCTTGCCCGCCGGCAGCGTCGACCTGATCTTCGCGGACCCGCCCTACAATCTTCAGCTGAAGGGCGAGCTGCACCGGCCCGACCACAGCCGCGTCGATGCCGTGGACGACCACTGGGACCAGTTCTCGACCTTCGCGGCCTATGACAGCTTCACGAGGGACTGGCTGGCCGCCGCGCGGCGCCTTCTGAAGCCGAACGGGGCGATCTGGGTGATCGGCAGCTACCACAACATCTTCCGCGTCGGCGCCGAGCTTCAGAACCAGGGCTTTTGGATCATGAACGACGTGATCTGGCGCAAGACGAACCCGATGCCGAACTTCCGCGGCAAGCGCCTGACCAACGCGCATGAGACGCTGATCTGGGCGGCCAAGTCCGAAAGCTCGAAATACACCTTCAACTACGAGGCGCTGAAGTCGCTGAACGAGGGCGTGCAGATGCGCTCGGACTGGGTTCTGCCGATCTGCAACGGGGGCGAGCGGCTGAAGGACGCGGCCGGCGAAAAGGCGCATCCGACCCAGAAGCCCGAATCGCTGCTGCACCGGGTCATCGTCGGCACGACCAACCCGGGCGACGTGGTGCTGGACCCGTTCTTCGGCACCGGCACGACCGGCGCGGTCGCCAAGATGCTGGGCCGCGACTTCATCGGGATCGAGCGCGAGGAAGCCTATCGCGAGGTCGCCGCCCGCCGCCTGTCGCGCGTGCGCCGCTTCGACGCCGAGGCCATCGCCACCACCCGCGCCAAGCGCGCCGAGCCGCGCGTCCCCTTCGGCCAGGTGATCGAGCGCGGGATGCTGCGCCCGGGCGAGGAGCTGTTCTCGATCGGCAACCGGCACAAGGCCAAGGTCCGCGCCGATGGCAGCCTGATCGGCAACGACGTCAAGGGCTCCATCCACCAGGTCGGCGCCGCGCTGGAAGGCGCGCCCAGCTGCAACGGCTGGACCTACTGGCATTTCCGTCGCGAGGGCCGGATGATCCCGCTGGACATCCTGCGCCAGCAGATCCGCGCCGAGATGGAGGGCGAGGCGCCCCGGCCCAACTGATCCTCACGAGGTTTCGCCGCCCTGCCGGTCATGTGGCAGGGCCACTGCCCCGCCATGTCAGCATGGCGGGGCCTTTTCATCCGCGCCGGAGGCCGCCGCGCGGCTGCGCGAGCCCGCGCCGATACCCTCGGCCGACAGCCGCGCCGCCTCCAGCGCCGCGCGGTCGCGGATTAGGATGGAGCCGCGGCTGAGCCCGACGATCCCGAGCGCCCGAAGATGGGCCAGCGTCCGGTTCACCGTCTGGCGCGAGCAGCCGCAGAAGGTCGCAAGATCGGCTTGGCTGATCTGCGCGCAGGGCTGGTCGATCGTCGTCAGGCTGAGCAGGTGCATGCGAATGCGGTCTTCCGAGGTGAAGAACATGGCGACCGTGTGCTGGCGGTTGTCGCGGATCAGGCGGTCGTGGAAAATGCCGGCAAGGTTGTGCAGCAGCGTCTCGGCGGGCAGGGCGCGCCTGACCATGCCCAGATCGAAGGCGGCCAGCAGGCTGCCCGCCTGAGCAATGCAGGTGGCCGCGCAGGGGCGACCCGACAGGATCTCGACCTCGCCGACGACCTCTCCGGGGCGGGCGAGATGGGCCAGGACGCGGTTGCCGTCATTGTCGATGAAGCTGACCTCGACCGCCCCGCGCAGCACCAGGTAGGCGGCGCTCGTCGCCTCGCCCTGCCGCAGGATGGGCTTGGCCTCGGGGAACCTGTGCGTGCGGCACCGTTCCATGAAGGCCAGGAAGCCCGCCAGCGTGATCCCGGCCAGAAGGGCGGGCGGAGAGCTGTGGAACAGGCGAGTCAACTCGGCGCCCGTCAGGCCGAAGCGCGGGCTCCGGGGCGTTGTGCCCCCGTCGGTGTCGCTGTGGCAGCCACCCTTCGACAATTCCTCAAGCCCGTTGCCGCGCCGTCCCGACCTTCGGGAGCAGCTAATGGCTTTATACTTGATTTTTCGGAAATTGTCTCGTCCGACCGGAAGCGCGGAACCGTACCAACGCAACACACACCCTGCGCCTCCAGCCGGCACCTTAGTTGTAGGCCGGCCTCTGCGCGCCCTGTGTCTGCTAGACGACAGAGGAGGATGATTTTCCCCTAGAGCGCGTTCCGCGGCAAAGGCAGCTCGCCCGTATTATAGGGGGTCCAGTCCACGATCTCGGGGTAGAAGCGGCGTCGCCAGGCCCGCACGCGCGGGTTCATCCGGCGGCGCCAGAAGGGCGGGACCATCGCCACGAAGGTCATGGCGGGGTAGCCGAGGGGCAGCTGCGGGGCGTCGTCCTCGGCATAGGTCTGCAGCAGCGGAAAGCGCCGGTCGGGCTTGGTGTGGTGGTCCGAGTGGCGCTGAAGGTTGATCAGCAGCCAGTTCGTCGCCGTGTGGCTGGCGTTCCAGCTGTGATGCGGGCGGACAGGCTCGTACCGGCCCCCGCCCAGGTGCTTGCGCGACAGGCCGTAATGCTCGACGTAGTTCGTCAGCTCCAGCTGCCAGACGGCGATGAAGGCCTGGAAGAGGAACAGCGCGAGGCCCGTCCAGCCGCCCAGCCCCACGGCCAGCGCCAGCATCGCCCCCTGCAGCGCCGCGTAGCGCCAGAAGGGGTTGCGCCGGTCCCAAGGGCGGCGGCCGGCGCGGGCGAGAAAGCGCGTCTCGGCCCGCCACGCGCTGCGCGGCCCTTGGGTCAGGACCCGCCAGAAGAAGCTGTAGAACCCCTCGTTGTAGCGCGCCGAGACCGCGTCGCGCGGGGTCGAGACCCAGGAATGGTGGACCAGCAGATGCTCGGTGCGAAAATGCGAATACAGCACCGAGGCAAGCAGCAGATCGCCGAGCCAGCGTTCCAGCGGCGTCTTCTGGTGCAGCAGTTCGTGGGCATAGACGATGCCGATGCTGCCCGAGATGACACCGATGCCGAAGAACAGGCCCAGCTTCTCCCACCCGGACAGGTGGCCGGTCGCCTGCACGTACCAGATGCCGCCGAAGATCGCCGCGAACTGCAACGGGAACCAGACGATCGTGACGGCCCGGTGCCAGAATAGCTGGTCGGCCCCCGTCTCGGGATCTGCGTTCGCCTCGTTGAGGCCCAGAAGGCCGTCGAGCGCGGTGGTCAGGTACCAGGCATAGGCAGGGATCAGCGCCCACCACCAGCCACCCCGCCAAGCGGCCAAGGCGACCAGCGGCACCATCACCACGGACAGCCAGAAGGGCGCGGCGGCGGGCAGGGACGAGGGACGCGATTCGCTCATGCCGCAATCTTAGGTTGCCAGATGCGGCAGCGCCACATCCCAGACCTTGCGCATGAGGCCCGGAAGGGCCGCGCGGTCGATCTGCCGCAGGGGGACAAACGCGCCCCGCGCAGGGTTGCCGGCCAGATCGCCAAGCTCCACCCGAAGCGTCAACGAGAAATGGGTGAAGACATGCCGGACCTCGCCGATGCCGCGCCAGTCACCGGCGCCGGGCGGCGGCAGGTCGCTGCCGTCCCACCCGGTCGAGGGGAAGGCGAGCGTGCCGCCCAGCAGCCCCTTCTCCGCGCGCCGCTCGGTCAGGATCATCCCGCCGCGGCGGCCGATCCAGACGGTGCCGGTCCGCTCGGGCTTGGCCGCCTTCGGCAGCTTGCGCGGCAGGTCGGCAGCGATGCCCTTGGCGCGGGCGTCGCAGGGCGTGATCAGCGGGCAGATGGCGCAGGCGGGGCTGCGCGGGGTGCAGATCGTGGCGCCAAGGTCCATCATCGCCTGCGCGAAATCTCCGGGCCGCCGCTGCGGCGTCAGCGTGGCGGCCAGCGCGGTCAGGCGCGGCTTCGAGCGCGGCAGCGGCTCCTCGACGGCGAAAAGGCGCGAGACGACACGCTCGACATTGCCGTCCACCACCGTCTCGGGCCGCTCGAACGCGATCGAGGCGATGGCGGCCGAGGTGTAGGGCCCGATCCCCGGCAGCGCCGCCAGACCCTCTCGCGTGTCCGGAAAGCCGCCCGCCGCCGCCACCGCGCGGGCGCAGGCCAAGAGGTTGCGGGCGCGGGCGTAATAGCCGAGGCCCGCCCATTCGGCCATGACCTCGGCATCCTCGGCGGCCGCCAGCGCCTGAACCGTCGGCCAGCGGGCGGTGAAGCGATGGAAGTAGTCCTTGACCGCCGCCACCGTGGTCTGCTGCAGCATCACCTCGGACAGCCAGACGCGGTAGGGGTCCATCGCCGGCGTGCCGGGCGGGGCGCGCCAGGGCAGGGCGCGAGCGTGGCGGTCATACCAGTCCAGAAGCGCCTCCGCGATCACCTTGCTGTCACGCACTTATGTGATTCCTTTCAAGCGGCGCGCTTTCATCCGCCCCCTGGTCTGGCTATGTCTTGGGACGAGATAGCAGAACGGGCGCAGATGGCACAGGCTCCGGCCAGCAGCAAGGGGACAGCGCGGCGGCGCGGGCGCGGCTTCCAGCCGGCGGCATCGCTGCTGGCGGACCGCGTGCAGAAGGCGGCCGAGGGGCGGGGCTTCGCGGTCGCGCGGCTTCTGACCCATTGGCCCGAGATCGCGGGCGAGCGCCTTGCCGCCGTCACCCGCCCGGTCCGCATCAGCCATGCCCGCGGCAGCTTCGGGGCGACGCTGACGCTGCTGACCTCGGGGCCGATGGCGCCCATGGTCGAGATGCAGCTGCCGCAGCTGCGCGAGCGGGTGAACGCCTGCTACGGGTACAACGCCATCCAGCGCATCACGCTGACCCAGACCGCCGCGCAGGGCTTTGCCGAGGGGCAGGCGCAGTTCGCCCATGCCCCCAAGGCGCCCGCCCCGCCCGATCCCGCCAGACTGGCCCGCGCGGCCGAAGTGGCGGGCCAGTTCTCCGATCCGACGCTGGCCGAGGCGATCGCCCGGCTGGCGCTGAACGTCTCCAGCCGAAACACACGCAAGACCTGAAAGGATTTTCCATGTTCCTCCGCTCTGCCGCGACCGCGCTTGCGCTGACCCTTGCCGTCCCAGCCATCGCGCAGGACGCCCAGCCCGAGGTGCTGCCCGACATCGCCATGGGCGCCGAGGACGCGCCGCTGACGATGATCGAATATGCCAGCTTCACCTGCGGGCATTGCGCCAACTTCCACAACAACGTCTTCCCCGAACTGAAGGCCGAGTTCATCGACACCGGCCAAGTCCGCTTCATCCAGCGCGACGTCTATTTCGACCAGCCGGGCCTCTGGGCCGGGGTGCTGGCGCGCTGCGGCGGGGACGACCGCTACTATCCGGTCACGCACATGCTGTTCGAGGAGCAGGACAAGTGGCTGGCCGGCTCGTCGGGCGACGAGATCGCGGCCGGACTGCGCCGCATCGGCCTCAAGGCGGGAATGACGGACGAGCAGATGACCGCCTGCTGGGAGGACACCGGCAAGGTCGAGCAGCTGATCACGACCTTCCAGCAGAACGCCACCGCCGACGGGGTCGAGGCGACGCCGACCTTCATCATCGGCGACGAGAAGGTCGCGAACCAGCCCTGGGACAGCATGCGCCAGATCATCCAGGCCAAGCTGGACGAGGTGCAGCCCGAGGCCGCGCCGACCAACTGAGCGCCCGCTGGCGGGTTGACGCCGGGGCGCGCGCTGCCCCGGCCGCAGCCTTCGGGCCGCATTGCCTTTTGTTGCATTGGCGGCCAGTCTGACGCGAGGGAACTCGCGTCAGGGAACAGCGCACATGTTCAAGGAATTCCGGACCTTCATCGCCCGCGGCAACGTCATCGACCTGGCCGTCGGGATCATCATCGGCGCCGCCTTCACGGCCATCGTCAACTCGCTGGTGGCCGACCTGATCAACCCGATCCTCGGGCTCTTGACCGGCGGGATCGACTTCACCGACAAGTACGTCGTCCTCTCCGGCGCCGTGGCCGACGGCTCCAGCCTGGCGGCCGCGCGGAACTCCGGCGCGGCGATCTTCGCCTACGGCTCGTTCCTGATGGCGGTGCTGAACTTCCTGATCATCGCATGGGCGGTCTTCCTGCTGGTCAAGGCGGTCAACCGCCTGCAGGCCGCCGCCGTCCGCAAGGGCGAGGTCGAGGAGGCCGCCGGTCCCGACGGCCCCAGCCAGGAAGAGCTGCTGGCCCAGATCCGCGACCTGCTCGCGGACCGGGCCAACCCGGTGCGCTAGAGGTCCAGCAGCGCCTCGGGCGTCACCGCGTCCAGCTTCAGCGCCTCGCCCACCGGGGGCGAGGTCAGCTGCCCTTCATGCGTCGAGAGGCCGGCGCGCAGATGCGCGTCGTCGGTCACCGCCTGCCGCCAACCCTTGTCCGCCAGCGCCAACAGATGCGGCAGCGTCACGTTGCCAAGCGCCTGCGTCGAGGTGCGCGCCACCGCGCCGGGCATGTTCGCCACGCAGTAGTGGATGATGCCGTCGACCTCGTAGATCGGGTCCTGATGCGTGGTCGCGCGCGAGGTCTCGAAGCAGCCGCCTTGGTCGATGGCCACGTCCACCAGCACCGCCCCCTGCGGCATCGTGGACAGCTGCTCGCGCGTGACCAGCTTCGGCGCGGCGGCGCCCGGGATCAGCACGGCGCCGATGACCATGTCGGCGCGGGTGATCGCCTCGGCCGTCGCTGGGCCGCTGGCGAATTGCGTGGTCAGCTTGCCCATGAAGATGTCGTCCAGATAGGACAGGCGCGGGACCGAGCGGTCCATCACCGTCACATTGGCGCCCATCCCCACGGCCACCCGCGCCGCCGCCGCGCCCACGACGCCGCCGCCGATGATGACCACATTAGCCGGCCGTACGCCCGGCACACCGCCCATCAGGACGCCGCGACCGCCATTGGCCTTCTGCAGCGCCCATGAGCCGACCTGGGGCGCAAGCCGCCCCGCAACCTCGGACATGGGCGCCAGCAGCGGCAGCCCGCCGCGCGCATCGGTCACCGTCTCATAGGCGATGGCGGTGACGCCCGAGGCCAGAAGCTCGCGCGTCTGGTCCGCGTCGGGGGCAAGGTGCAGGTAGGTGAACAGCACCTGCCCCTTGCGCAGCATCGCACGTTCAGGAGCCTGCGGCTCCTTCACCTTGATGACCAGCTCGGCCTCGCCGAAGACCGCCGCCGCGTCGGGGGCGATGGTGGCACCGGCCTTCCGGTAATCCTCGTCGGTGAAGCCCGCGCCTGCACCCGCCTCGGTCTGCACCAGCACCTGGTGACCGCGCGCCACGGCCTCGGCGGCGGCGGCGGGGGTCAGGCCGACGCGAAACTCCTGCGGCTTGATCTCCTTGGGGCATCCGATCTTCATGGCGTTTCTCCCTTGCCTGTGCCGCTCATGCTGTCACGGAACGCGCGGAAGGTGCTGCGGGATGCTGGCGCTTCGGGTGCCTGCGGCCGAAGAAGCTTCTGGAAATGCGGCCGAAGTTCGAAGATTGTGCCGCTCATGACCCAGCTTGACGCAATCGACCGCCGCATCCTCGCCCTTCTTCAGAAAGAGGGGCGAATCAGCAATGCCGAGTTGGCGCTGCGGGTGCATTTGTCGCCCTCGGCCTGCCACCGCCGCGTGCAGCGGCTGGAGGAGGCGGGCGTCATCTCGGGCTATGTCGCGCTTCTGGACGCCCGCGCCCTGCGCCGCCAGACGACCGTCTTCGTCGAGATCACCCTGTCGGGCCAGGCGGACGAGGTGCTGGACGCCTTCGAGAAGGCCGTCCGCCAGATCCCCGACGTGCTGGAATGTCACCTGATGGCGGGCACGGCCGACTACCTGCTGAAGATCGTGGTCGAGGACACGGACGACTTCGCCCGCATCCACCGCCAGCACCTCGCGCGCCTTCCGGGCGTGGCACAGATGCATTCCTCCTTCGCGCTGCGGACCGTCTTCCGCACGACGGCGATCCCGGTCGCGCCCTAGAAGAGGCCAAGCGCCCAAGCCACGCCCAGCACCACCAGCGAGAAGCCCCACATCCAGACGAAGGAATAGCGGATATGCGTGCCGATATCGGCGCGCGCGAGGCCGAGCGCCAGCCACAGCGCGGGCGAGAAAGGGCTGGCGAAAGTGCCGATGATGTTGCCGATGACCATCGCATGGACGACCTGCTCGGCCGGCACGCCTGCGGGTTGCGTCACCTCCAGCACGATGGGCAGCATGCCGAAATAGAAGGCGTCCGTGGACAGGACCAGCTCCAGCGGCATGCCGAGCGTGCCGACGATGATGTGCAGGCTGCCGATCGCGGCCTCGGGCAGGACGGCGACCATCGAGGCGGCCATCGCGCGCAGCATCCCGGTGCCGTCCATGATCCCCAGGAACGTGCCGGCCGACAGGATGATCGCGCCCATCAGCAGGGCGGCGGGCGCATGGGCACGGATGCGCAGCATCTGCGATTCGACGTCCGGGTAGTTGATCAGCAGGACCAGCGACAGGCCGATCATGAAGATCAGCGCCGGGGGCAGGAGGCCCGTGACCAGCGCCGCGACGACTGCCAGGAACAGCGCGCCGTTGACGGCCAGCAGGCGCGGACGCTCCAGCACCCGTTCGTCCTCGGTCGCCTCGACACCGCCGATGCCGCCCGACGCGGAAGACGCCGCCGCGCCTCCGGCTGCCGCGATGCGGCGCTGCTCGCGCAGGCCGAGGCCGATGGCCAGCATCACCAGCAGCGCCATGCCGATCAGCTGGATGGGGATCAGCGGATGCCACAGCGCGGTCAGGTCGATGCCCGTGACCGCCGCCGCCCGACCGAGCGGGCCGGCCCAGGGCAGCATGTTCGCGATCCCCGCGCCGAGCGCCAGCATCATCAGCATCAGGTAGCGGCTCATGCTCAGGCGCTCGTAGAGCGGCAGCAGCGCGGGCACCGTCAGCAGGAAGGTCGTGGCGCCGGCGCCGTCCAGATGGGCCAGCGCGCCGACGATGGCGGTGCCGGCGGTCACCGCGACGACATGGCCGCGCGTCATCCGGATGAGGCCGTTGATCAGCGGGCGGAAGAGGCCCGTGTCCTGCAACACGCCGAAGAAGGTGATGGCGAAGACGAACATCGTCGCCACCTGCATCACGCGCGAGAGGCCGTCGTTGAAGAACTCGGTCAGCGCCTCGGGGCCGAAGCCCGCGACCAGCGCGCCGCCAAGCGGCACCAGCGTCAGCGCCACGATCGGGGACATGCGGCCCAGAAGCAGGAAGCCCACCACCAGGACGATCGTCACCAGACCAATGAATGCCAGCATGCGGAACCTCCCCTGCGCAAATTGCCCGCGTGCTTACGGCGGATCGGACGAGGTTCCAAGGTTTGAGCAGACATTTTCCGCCCCGCGGCGGCCTGAACGAAAACACCCCGCGGCGCGGGCCGCGGGGTGTCTGACGTGAAACGCGTGTCGCGCCTGTCTTACAGTGCGCCTTCGCGCTGTGCCTTTTTACGGGCCAGCTTGCGGGCACGGCGGACGGCCTCGGCCTTTTCACGGGCTTTCTTGACCGACGGCTTCTCGAAATGCTGCCGAAGCTTCATTTCGCGGAAGACACCTTCGCGCTGAAGTTTCTTCTTCAGAGCACGGAGCGCCTGTTCGACGTTGTTGTCGCGAACATTGACCTGCATGTGGTTGTCACCACCTTCCTAGGTTAGAGTTGATAGATTGCAGGAAGCGCCCCCCTAGCAGAGACGGGCGCATGTGTCCAGTGAGGCGAGCGATGACCCAGACCGACCGCGATGCGCTGCTTGAGGCGGCGCTGATCCATGTCCCGTTCGAGGGGATGAACGAGGCCGCGCTGGCCGCCGGCGCCCGCGACATCGGCATGTCCCGCGATCTGGTGCGGGTGCACTTCCCCCAGGGCGGGGCGGGCCTGGCCGCGGCCTATCATCGCCGCGCGGACGAGGCGCTGCGCCGGTCGCTGGCCGACCACCCGCTCGAGGGCAAGTTCCGCTTCCGCGTGACCGAGGCCGTCTGGCGGCGGCTGGAACTGGTCGATCCCGAACTGGTCCGCGCCGGCGCTGCGACCCTGGCCCTGCCGCAGAACGCCGCCCTCGCCGCGCGCCTGGTCTGGGAGACGGCGGACGTGATCTGGACGGGCCTCGGCGATGTCTCGGATGACGTGAACTGGTACTCGAAGCGCATGACGCTGGCGGCAGTGATCTCGGCCACGGTGCTCTTCTGGCTCGGCGACGATTCGCCCGGCCGCAGCGAGACGCGCGCCTTCCTCGCCCGGCGGATCGAGGACGTCATGCAGTTCGAAAGCGTCAAGGCCCGCCTGCGCAAGCTGCCCGGCGCCGAGGCCCTCGGCCGCGCGGCCTTCGGCTGGATCCGTGCACCCCGGCCCCGCGCCCTGCCGGGCAAGGTCCGCTGAGCATGAGCATGATCCCCGATGCGATGACCGCGGTCGAGATCGCGGCCCCCGGCGCGGCCGACCAGCTGCGGCAGGCCACGCGGCCGGTCCCGGTGCCCTGCCATGACCAGATCCTGATCCGCGTGGCCTATGCCGGCGTGAACCGCCCGGACGTGCTGCAACGCGCCGGCACCTATGCCCCGCCGCCTGGCGCGTCGGACCTGCCGGGGCTCGAGGCCGCGGGCGAGATCGTCGGCATGGGCGCGGGCGTCACCCGCTGGCGGAAGGGCGAGCAGGTCTGCGCGCTTCTGCCCGGCGGGGGCTATGCCGAATACGCCGTCTGCCACGCCGACCACGCCCTGCGCATCCCCCACGGCCTGAGCCTGCGCGAGGCCGCCTGCCTGCCCGAGACCGCCTTCACCGTCTGGTCCAACGTCGTCCAGCGCGGCCGCTTGACCGGGGGCGAGCGCTTCCTCGTCCATGGCGGCAGCTCGGGCATCGGGATGATGGCGATCCAGGTCGCCCGCGCCCTCGGCGCCCGCGTCTTCGCCACGGCGGGAAGCCCTGCCAAATGCGAGGCGATCCGCGCGCTCGGCGCCACCGCAATCAACTATCGCGACGAGGACTTCACCCGCATCCTGCACGAGGCGGGGGGCGCCGACCTGATCCTCGACATGGTGGGCGGCAGCTACATCCCCCGCAACATCAAGACGCTGGCGCAGGACGGTCGCCTCGTCATGATCGCCTTCCTTGAGGGCCCGAAGGTCCAGCTGAACTTCGCCCAGATCATGGTGAACCGCCTGACGGTCACCGGATCGACGCTGCGCCCGCAATCGGACGTCGCCAAGGCCGAGCTGGCCGACGCGATCCGCAAGCAGCTCTGGCCGATGATCGGGCAGGGGGCGGTCGGCGTGACCATCGACAGCGAGTTCGTCCTCGCCGAGGCGGCCGAGGCGCACCGCCGGATGGAGAGCAGCGAGCATATCGGCAAGATCGTCCTCAAGGTGGCGGGCGACGGCGCCTGAGGCGAGGCCGGCTGCCTCCGGCGGGGATGTTTTCGCACAGAAGATGACAGCACGCACCGCCCTGCGGGCGCTCGTCCCAACGGGGTGTGGCATCTCCTGTGACGGTCATCGGCGTCCCCGCCTGTACCGCCTCTCCATCATGAAGCTACAGTCTTGAGAAGTCCCTAAGGTCGTCTTCTGTGCCGAAATATCCCGGGGGGTCCGGGGGGCTGGCCCCCCGGCCGTCGCGGGACGCAAATCAGCGCAGGGGCGCGATCTCCAGCGCGCCGTCGCGGCAATCGCGGCGCGCATCGGGCGCGCAGTCGCGCGGCTCCAGATCACGGGTCAGGCAGATGCGGACCTCGGTCAGTGCCTTGTCGCGGCAGCGGATGCTCACGCCGTCGGCAGACAGGGCGGAATTAGCGGCGAGGAATGCCGCCTCGATCTCTTGTGGCGGAAGGCGCAAAGGCGCCCCTGGCGCCGCGAGCACGGGCGGGATGACGACCGCGTCCGCGGCCGCGCGGGTGGCGGCGAAATAGCTCTCGGCCGAGAGGCCCGTGCAGCGGCCGTGCTTGCGCCATTGATGCGCTGCGAGGCCGGCCGAGCCCATGATGTCGCCCATGGCCGCGTTCTGCCGCCGCGACGGGTCGCGCTCGGCGGTCTCGCAGAACTCGGGCCAGCCTTTCTCGTGCTGCGGCCAGAGCCCGTGGACGGTGAAGCCGCGCCCGGTGCCGGCGGCGCATTCCGGCGCGCTGCGGGCGGCGCCGGTCTGGCGGCACCATTCGGGCTGCCAGCTGAGCGCCAGGATGTAGTAGTCGAACCGCCCGGCGATGTCCTGCCCCAGGGCAGCGGCGGGAAGGGCGGCGGCGAGGATCAGGGCGCGCAGCAGGCTCATGCGCCGACAGTAGCGGGAAGGCCGGGCGGGCGCATCCCCGACATGGCTGTGGATTCCCCTTTTCCCCGCCCCCTGAAATCGCTATATGACCCGGCAATTCCCCCCGAAAACGAGGAATGGCATCCGCCGAAAGCCGTTTTCCCGGCCCCGCCCGTTATTGTTCGGGATCAAGACGCGAAGGAGACTGACATGAGCAAGCCGCTGATGGCCAAGGCCACCGCCGTCTGGCTGGTCGACAACACGACCCTCAGCTTCAAGCAGATCGGCGATTTCTGCGGTCTGCACGAGCTGGAGGTGCAGGGCATCGCCGACGGCGATGTCGCCGCGGGCGTGAAGGGTTACGACCCGGTCGCCTCGCACCAGCTGGACCCCGAAGAGATCAGGCGCGGCGAGGCGAGCCCCGCCTACCGCCTGCGCCTCAAGCACAACCCGGCCGCCGAGGGCGAGGAGAAGCGCCGCGGGCCGCGCTACACCCCGCTGTCCAAGCGGCAGGACCGCCCCGCCGCCATCCTGTGGCTGGTGAAGTTCCACCCCGAGCTGCAGGACGCGCAGATCGCCAAGCTGGTGGGCACCACGAAGCCGACCATCGCCTCGATCCGCGAGCGCACGCATTGGAACATCCAGAACATCCAGCCGATCGACCCGGTCGCGCTTGGCCTCTGCCGCCAGACCGAGCTGGATGCGGCCGTGCAGAAGGCCGCCAAGAAGAAGGCGGCCGAGGGCGGCGTGATGACCGATGACGAGCGGCGCAAGCTGGTCAGCACCGAGACCTCGCTGTCGATGTCCGACGAGCCGCGCCTGCCCAGCTCGATCGCGGGCCTCGAGAACTTCTCGCTGACGCGCGAGGAGAAGAAGCCCGAGCCCGAGCTGGACGCGGAAAGCTTCTTCAACCTGCCGGACCATGACGACGAGGATGACGAGGACGAGGGCGGCCGCCGCTAGATCGCCATGAAAAAGGCCGGGCAGATGCCCGGTCTTTCTCGTTCAGAGGGCGTGCCGTTACATCCGCGTGTGGCGGCGGCCGGTGATCATCCGGACGATCCAGATCAGCAGCGAGGCGCCGATCACCGCGACGATGAGCTGGCCGACGATCCCGCCGAGCGTGGCGTCGAACAGCAGGCGGAAAAGCCAGTTACCCAGGAGCGCGCCGACGATCCCCAGGATGATATTCATCAGCAACCCCATGTTGCTCTTCATGATGCGCTCGGCAATCCAGCCGGCCAGCGCACCAAGGATGATCGTCATGATCCAGCCGAAACCTTCCATGGCATGTCCCTTTTCTTGCGTAAGGCGGCCGCCCCTGCGGCGACCTGTCGCTGCCTAAATGCCGCAGCGGGCGGATGTGTTCCCGCCCGCGAATGGGAAAATGTCAGACGGACAGGCAGATATACTTCATCTCCAGATAATCCTCGGCCCCGTGCCGGCTGCCCTCGCGTCCGAGGCCCGACTGCTTGACACCGCCGAAGGGCGCGACCTCGGTCGAGATGATGCCCGTGTTAACCCCAACGATGCCGTATTCCAGCGCCTCCTGCACGCGGGTGATGCGGCCGATGCCCTGGGCGTAGAAATAGGACGCGAGGCCGAAGATCGTGGCATTGGCCTTGGCTATCACCTCCCCCTCGGTCTCGAACTGGAAGAGCGGGGCGAGCGGGCCGAAGGTCTCCTCGGTCGAGACCTTCATGTCGTCCTTCACGCCCGTCATCACGGTCGGCTCGAAGAACAGGCCGTCCTTGCGCTTGCCGCCCTTGATGACCTCGCCGCCGCCGTCCAGCACGTCGCGGATATGCTCCTCGACCTTCTCGACGGCCTTCTCGTTGATCAGCGGCCCGGTGGTCACGCCCTCCTCCAGCCCGTCGCCGACGCGCAGCTTGTCCACCGCCGCCGCCAGCTTCTTGGCAAAGGCGTCATAGACCCCCGACTGGACATAGATGCGGTTCGCGCAGACGCAGGTCTGGCCGTTGTTGCGGAACTTCGAGGCCATCGCGCCCTCGACCGCCGCGTCCAGATCGGCGTCGTCGAAGACGATGAAGGGCGCGTTGCCGCCCAGCTCCATCGAGCATTTCATCACCTGGTCCGCCGCCTGGCGCAGCAGGATGCGCCCGACCTCGGTCGAGCCGGTGAAGGTCAGCTTGCGGACCTTGGGGTTCTCGCAGAACTCCTTGCCGATGTCGGACGAGCGGGACGAGGTCACGACCGACAGGATGCCCTTGGGCAGGCCCGCACGCTCGCCCAGCACCGCCATCGCCAGCGCCGAAAGGGGCGTCTCGGCCGCGGGCCGGGCGACGAAGCCGCAGCCCACGGCCAGGGCAGGCGCGGCCTTACGGGCGATCATGGCGTTCGGGAAATTCCAGGGCGTGATGCTGCCGACCACGCCGATGGGCTGGCGGATCACCGTGATGCGCTTGTCGGCCATGTGGCCGGGGATCGTCTCGCCGTAGATGCGCTTGGCCTCTTCGCCGAACCACTCGATGAAGCTGGCGCCGTAGGCGATCTCGCCCTTGGCCTCGGGGAAGGGCTTGCCCATCTCGGCGGTCAGGATGCGGGCGAGGTCGTCCTGCGCCTCCATCATCAGGTCGAACCACTTTCGCATCACCTGCGCGCGCTCCTTGGCGGGGCGGGCGGCCCAGTCCTTCATCGCGGCCTCGGCGGCGTCAACGGCGCGCGCGGTTTCGGCGCGGCCAAGGTCCGCGACCTTGGCGATCACGTCGCCGCGGGCCGGGTTGGTCACGTCGAAGGTCGCGCCGTCATCGGCGTCGACCCATTCGCCGGCGACGAAGGCGCGGGTTTCCAGCAGGGACGGGTCGCGCAGAAGCGTGCGCAGATCGGTGGAGTGCTTGGTCATGGCAGCCTCGCCTTCATGGGGTTTGGCGAAGATGACCACGCGGCCCGGGGCTTGTCAAAGCCGGGGGTGCGGCAGGCTGACGCACCGGAACGTGAAGGAGGCGTGCGGGAACGGCGGCGGGCCGCGGGGGGTTCACCGCATCATCAGCCCATCTCAAGGGCATCAAGAAGCGAGGATAACATGCGTAACCTGATCCTGACCACTGCTGCGGCCACGCTGGCACTCGGCACCGCCGCCGCAGCCCAGACCACCGCCACCGCGGCGACCGATCTCAACGTCCGCTCCGGCCCCGGCGTGCAGCACGAGGTCATCGGCGCAATCCCTTCGGGCGCCGAGGCCAATGTCGCCGGCTGCATCGAGGCCGCCAATTGGTGCGAGGTCAGCTACAACGACCTGAATGGCTGGGCCTATGGCGAATACCTGAACGTCGCGGCCGGCGACGAGGTGCTGGCCCTGACCCCGAACCGCGAGACGATCGGCGTCACCGTCATCGAGGCGCCGGCCGATGACAGCCCCAACACCGGCCAGAATGCGGCCGTGGGCGGCACGACCGGCGCGGCCATGGGCGCGCTGATCGCGGGCCCCGTGGGCGCCGTGGTGGGCGCGGCCATCGGCGGCGGCGCAGGCGCCGCGGCAACCCCCGAGCCCACGACCGAGGTCACGACCTATGTGACCAGCAACACGGTCCAGCCGGTCTATCTGGACGGCGAGGTGGTGCTCGGCGCGGGCGTGCCCGATACAGTCGAGATCTACGAGATTCCGGACCAACCGGACTACCGCTACGCCCAGATCAACAATCAGACGGTTCTGGTGAACCCGAACGACCGTCAGATCGTTTACATTTATCGCTGAGCTGTCCCTCTTGGCGATCTCTCTGAAGGGCGGTGCGCTTGTCGCACCGCCCGTTCTTCAATGCGCCAGACCGCTCCAGCAGGGTTGCCGGTCGCCCGCGCAGGGCCGGGCCGCGTAGACAGCCCGCGCGATGGCCCGCGCCAGCGTCGCCGCCGCCGCATGGCCCAGCAGGAACGGATCGGCCAGCGGATCGGCCAGTGGGCGCGCGCCGGTCGATGCGGCGAAGACCAGGTCTCCGTCCAGGGGCGTGTGGCTGGGCACCAGCGCCCGCGCCATCCCGTCATGCGCCGCGACCGCCATCCGCTGAAGCTGCGCCTTGTCCAGTGCAGCATCCGTGGCGACGATGGCGATGGTCGTGGCCTCGCCCATGCGCTTCATCGGTGCCGGCTCATGCGCTGCCGGGAAGGCCGCAGGCAGGCCGAGGCCGCCGAACTCGCCCTCCAGCTCCCACGGCGCGGCCCAGAAGTGGCGCGTCTCGCCCACCGTCGCCTGGCCGAGCGCGTTGACCACGACCAGCGCGCCCACCGTCGCGCCGCCCTCCAGCACCGCCGAGGCCGAGCCGAGCCCGCCCTTGAGGTTCCCCGTCAGCGCCCCGGTCCCCGCGCCATGGCTGCCGATCTCGAAGCGCGCGGTGGCGGCCGCGAAGGCAGCCTCGCCGAGCGCGGGGTAAGGGTTCCGCGCCCACGCCTTGTCGCCGCCGTTCAGCAGGTCGAAGACGATGGCGCCCGGCACGATGGGCACGCGCGCCGCGCCCACCGCAAAGCCCCGCCCCGCCGCATGCAGCGCCGCCATCACCCCGTCGCAGGCTGCAAGGCCGAAGGCCGAGCCACCCGACAGGACCAGCGCATCGACCGCCGGCACCAGCTTATCGGGTGCCAGCAGATCCGTCTCGCGCGTCCCCGGCGCCCCGCCCATCACATGGACCGAGGCCGCGAAGGGCGCATCTCCGACCAGCACCGTCACCCCCGACTGCAGCGCTGCGTCCGACGCATTTCCCACCCGCAGCCCCGCGACATCGGTGATGAGGTTGCGCGCCCCCGGCCTCATCCCTGCGCCTTGGCCCGGATCTCGCTGAGCGTGGCGAAGGTGGTCAGCGCCTCGGGGTCCAGCCGCAGCTCGATCACGGCGAAACTGCCGCTGCCCTGCGCCCGCTCGAAGGCTGGGCCGAACTCGGCATCCTCCGTCACCACCTCGCCATGCCCGCCAAAGGCGCGGGCGAGGGCGGCGAAGTCCGGGTTGGCGAGGTCCGTGCCCGAGACGCGGCCGGGATAGTGCTTCTCCTGATGCATGCGGATCGTGCCGTAGCGGCCGTTGTTCGCGACCACCACGATGGGCGTCGCGCCGTGCTGGGCGGCGGTGGACAGCTCGTTCAGCGTCATCTGCAGGCAACCGTCCCCCGCCATGCAGACGACCGTGCGCCCCGGATGCTCGAGGCTCGCAGCGATGGCCGCCGGCAGCCCGTAACCCATCGAACCCGAGGTCGGCGCGATCTGCGTCTTCGCGCGCTTGAAGCGGAAGTAGCGGTGCACGAAGGCGGCGTAGTTGCCCGCGCCGTTGGTCATGATCGCGTCCTCGGGCAGATTCGCGGACAGCCAGCAGACCACCTGCTCCATCCTGACGGTGCCAGGCGTGGGGCGGGGCGTCTGCCACTCCTCGTAATGCGCCCGGAGCTGCGCGGTCCAGTCATCCCACCGGCGCGGGGCAGGGGCTTCGGCCAGCGCCGCCAGCACCGCGCGGGGGCAGGCGGCGATGCCGGGATCGGCGCGCCACAGATGCCCGATCTCGTCGGGGTCCGGGTAGACATGCACGATCCGCCGCCCCTGCGCCTTCGGCTCCATCAGCGTGAAGCCCGCCGTCAAAGTGTCGGAAAGGCGCGAGCCCAGGGACAGGATCACATCCGCCTCGCGCAAGGCCTCGCCCATGCGCGTGTTCATCCCGACGCCCAGATCGCCCGCATAGTTCGGGTGCCGGTTGTCCATGTAGTCCTGCCGCCGGAAGGGCACCGCAACCGGCAGGCCCCAGCTTTCGGCGAAGGCCGTCAGCCGGTCCGCATCCGCCTGCGTCCACAGCGCGCCGCCGGGAATGACGATGGGCCGCTCGGCCGCCGCCAGCGCCTCGGTGATCGCCGCAAGCTGCGCTTCGGAAACACCCGCCACCGGCCGCGGCGCGGGCGGCAGGTCCGGCACGTCCGCCTCGGCCGACAGCATGTCCTCGGGCAAAGCCAGCACGACCGGGCCGGGCCGCCCCGACTGCGCCAGATCGAAGGCGCGGGCCATGTATTCGGGGATGCGGTCGGTGTCCTCGATCTGCGCGACCCATTTCGCCAGCCCGCCGAACATCTGCCGGTAATCGACCTCCTGGAACGCCTCGCGGTCGCGGTCCGCGCGGGCGATCTGGCCGATCAGCAGGATCATCGGCGTGGAATCCTGCCGCGCCACATGCACCCCCGAACTGGCGTTGGTGGCCCCCGGTCCGCGCGTCACCAGGCACACCCCCGGCATCCCGGTCAGTTTGCCCGAGGCCTCGGCCATCATCGCGGCGCCCCCTTCGTGGCGACAGACGACGTTCTGGATGCCGGCGCCCAGCAGCCCGTCCAGCACCGCCAGATAGCTCTCGCCCGGCACCGAGAAGACCCGCCGCACCCCGTGCAGCCTCAAGGCATCCACCAGGATCTGCCCGCCATGTCGCATCATGCACCTCCGTTTGCGCGGCATGCTGGCCCGGATGGGCACCGGGCGCAACGCGCCCTTTACAGCGCGGCCGGCCAACCCTATCTGCAAGCGTCATGGCCAAGGACGACGACAGCAAGAACTACAAGGTGATCGCCGAGAACCGGCGCGCCCGGTTCGACTATTTCATCGAGAGCGATCTCGAGGTCGGCATCATGCTGACCGGGTCCGAGGTGAAGTCGCTCCGCACCGGCCAGTCCAACATCGCCGAAAGCTATGCCTCGGTCGAAGGGGGCGAATTGTGGCTGATCAACGGCTACATTGCGGCCCTCGCCCGCGCCGGCGTCTTCGGCCACGAGGAGCGCCGCCGCCGCAAGCTGCTGGTCAACAAGCGCGAGCTGTCGCGCCTCTGGCAGGCCACCGCGCGCGAGGGGATGACGCTGATCCCGCTGGTGATGTACTTCAACCACCGCGGCATCGTGAAGCTGAAGATCGGCGTCGCGAAGGGCAAGAAGAACCACGACAAGCGCGAGACCAGCGCCAAACGCGACTGGAACCGGCAGAAACAGCGGCTTCTGAAGCAGGGTTGACGTTGCAGCCCTGCGCGCGGCCCTGTAGAGCGGTGCGCGCAGCGAGGGGGGCAGCATGACGGACGATCCCGAGGTTCTGGTCGGCACGGACTGGCTGGCCGCGCGTCTGAACGACCCCGACCTGCGCATCCTCGACGCGAGCTGGCACATGCCCGCCTCCGGCCGCGACGCCCGCGCCGAACACCGCGCCGCCCACATCCCCGGCGCCCGCTTCTTCGACATCGACGCCATCAGCGACACGCGCTCGGCCCTGCCGCACATGGCCCCGACGGCCGAGCATTTCACCGCCGCCGTCCGCGCCTTGGGCATCGGGGACGGCCAGCAGGTGGTGATCTACGACGACAGCGACGTCCGCAGTGCCGCCCGCGCCTGGTGGACCTTTCGCCTGATGGGCATCCGCCGCGCATCCGTGCTGGACGGGGGCCTCGCCAAGTGGCGGGCCGAGGGTCGCCCGCTGGACGATGCAGCCCCGCAGATCCGCGACCGCCACCTGACCGCCACCCGCCAGCCGGCGCTGGTGCGCGACGTGACCCAGGTCGCCGAGGCCGCCAAGCTCGGCGCCGCCAGCATCGTCGACGCCCGCGCGGCCGCCCGCTTCCGCGGCGAGGCGCCCGAGCCGCGCTCGGGTCTCCGCAGCGGCCACATCCCCGGCTCGCGGAACCTCCCCTTCGGCCAGCTCTTCGCCGAGGACGGCACCCTGCTGCGCCCTGACCAGCTGCGCGCCGCCTTCCAGGCCGCCGGCGTGGACCTCGACCGCCCCGTCATCACCACCTGCGGCAGCGGCGTGACCGCCGCCGTCCTGTCCTTGGCGCTGGCGCGGATCGGCCACCGCGACAACGCGCTCTACGACGGAAGCTGGACCGAATGGGGCAGCTTTCCCGACCTGAATATCGCAACCGGAGACGCCTGATGCTGTCCAACCTGCAACCGCAAGCCCCTGACAAGATCCTGATGCTGATCGAGGAGTTCAAGGCCGACACCCGCCAGGGCAAGATCGACCTGGGCGTCGGCGTCTACAAGGACCCCGAGGGCGTGACTCCGGTCATGCGCGCGGTGAAGGCGGCCGAGCAGCGCATCTGGGAGACGCAGACGACCAAGGCCTATACAGGCCTCGCCGGCGAGCCGGAATATCGCAGCGCGATGGCGAAGATGGTGCTGGCCGAGGTCCCGGCGGACCGCCTCGCCTCGGTCGCGACCGTGGGCGGCACCGGCGCGATCCGACAGGCGCTGGAACTGGCGCGGATGGCCCATCCGGGGCTGACGGTGCATGTCTCGGACCCGACCTGGCCGAACCACCTGTCGATCATGAAGTTCATGGGCCTGCCCTACGTCGAGTATCGCTATTTCGACGTGGCCACCCGCGGCGTCGATTTCGAAGCGATGAAGCAGGACATCGCCCGCGCCAAGAAGGGCGACATCGTCCTTCTGCACGGCTGCTGCCACAACCCGACCGGCGCCAACCTGACGCTGGACCAGTGGCGCGAGGTCATCGACATCCTGCAGACGACAGGCGCCGTCCCGCTGATCGATCTCGCCTATCAGGGCTTCGGCGACGGGCTCGACGCGGATGCCGAGGCCACCCGTCTCGTCGCGCAAAGCCTGCCCGAGGTGCTGATCGCCGCCTCCTGCTCGAAGAACTTCGGCATCTACCGCGAGCGGACCGGCATCCTGATTGCGCTGGCCGAGACCACGCAGGCCCGCGACCTGGCGCAAGGCGCGATGGCCTACCTCAACCGGCAGAACTACTCCTTCCCGCCCGATCACGGCGCCCGCATCGTGCAGACCATCCTCACCGACGACGCCCTGCGCGCCGATTGGGCCGCCGAGCTGGAGGAGGTCAGGAACACCATGCTGGGCCTCAGGGACCAGCTGGCGGCCGAGCTGCGCCAGCTCTCGGGCAGCGACCGCTTCGACTTCATCGCCCATCACCGCGGCATGTTCTCGCGCCTCGGCGCCACGCCCGAGCAGGTGCAACAGCTGAAATCGGAGGCGGCGATCTACATGGTCGGCGACTCGCGGCTGAACATCGCGGGCCTCAACCAGCACACGGTGCCGGTGCTGGCCCGCGCGATCATCGACGCCGGCATCTGAAGGCTTCGGCACCCGCCGCATCTTCTGTGCCGAAATATCCTCAGGGGGTGAATTGGCCGCAGGCCAAGAGGGGGCGCGAGCGCCCCCGTTCCTTACCGCCGGGCCAGCCGCTGCTCGATGAAGTCGCGCAGCTCCTCGATCTCGGCCCGCGCCTCGCGCAGGCCTTCGGTCGCGGCGCGCAGCTCGGCCGCCGCACCCGCCTGCCGCTCTGCAAACACCGCCTCGCGCTCGGCCAGCGTCTCGCGCGCGGCATCCCGCGCCGCCTCGGCCTCGTGCAGCGCATGGGCGATCCTGCCGTGCTGGGCAATGTCCTCGCGGCCCGGCCGCGTCAGCCGGTGCAGCAGCCAGCAGGCGAACCAGCCCAGAAGGAAGGCGCCGAACAGGATGATGGCGGTGGCGGCGATGAATTCGGAGCGGTTCATTCGGCGGTCAGGTCCTCGTCCTGCGCGCCGACGCCTGCGGGCCGCGCCGAGGGACGCGGCGTCTCGGGGGTCGGCGTCAGCACCGGCAGCCTAATGCTTTCCTCGCGCTCGTCCAGCGTCTGGAACTCCTCGCTCGCCCCAAGCGTCCGCGGCGCCAGCGACAGCTCGCGGGCGGCGGGCAGGACCGGGCCCTGCATCTGCGGCGCCGGGCCCGGCAGGACCGGCCCCTGCACCTGCGGGCGCTCGGGGCCGAACCCGCCTGCGGCCACGGCCGGGGCCGGTGCTTCCGCCTCGGGCGCGGGGTCCGCGCCGGTGACGCCGGTCACCACGACCGGCTCGGGCAGCGGCGCGCTGCGCACGCGATGGGGCGACATCAGGCGGAACTCGATCCGGCGGTTCGCCTCGCGGCCCTCCTCGGTCTCGTTCGTGGCGATCGGCTGGCTCTCGCCATAGCCGCGCGAGGTCATGTTGCCGACGTCGATCCCCGCCTCGGCCATGGCCGAGACGATGGCCTGCGCCCGGCTGCGCGAGAGGTCCGCGTTGAACCCTTCCGAGCCTTGCGAATCCGTATGCCCACCGGCCTCGATCTGGAACTCGGCGCAGTCCTCCATGGCCGTCCCGAGCCCGCGCAGCGTCGGCGCCGGATCCCCGGCGATGGAGGACCGGCTCGGCTCGAAGCCAATCTCGGATTCCGACATGATGAGGTTCAGCCGCGCGACGCATTCCTCGCCGTCCGGCAGGCCCAGCCCCTCGTCCAGAAGGCGGTCGTAGCGGATCGCCAGCTCGAAGGGCAGCCCCGGCTCGAGCCGCTGCGACAAGAGCGCCGCGGCCGTGCGGGGCGCGTCGGGATCGCCCGAGGTGCCGCTGAGGGTGATCAGCTCGGGCGTCACCTGCACGCTGCCCGATGCCAGCACGCCCAAGGCTTCCAGTCCCGCGATCATCCGCACCGTCCAGCCGCCCGGCACGTCGGGGCTGGGCCGCAGGGTGCTGCGCGCCACCTCGAAGCGCGAGTTGGCGAAGCTGTCCACCGCCTCGCGCATGCGGGTGTCGGCGATCCCGCCGCGCAGGGTCAGGCTGCCCGTCTCGGACAGGGTCGCCACGAACTCGACCGGGCCGCGCGGCGCGTCCTCGGCCTGCTCCTGCTCGGCCGTCAGGGCGAAGACGCGGGGCAGGGCGGCATCGAGGCTCTGGGTGACGCGGTTCAGTGCCCCGCGGTCCAGCGTTGCGGGCACCAGCAGCGCGACATCGGCATCGCTGATCGTCAGCCGACCCGCGCCCAGTTCGGCCAGCGCCGAGATGGCAAGGCTGGCGGCATCGCCCCAATCGCCCGAGGGCGCGCCGAGCGCCAGCGTGCAGGCGGGGCTGCCCGCGACGCCGGCGGCCTCGGCGGCGGCCAGGATCTTCTCGCGCGCGTCCTCGTCATCGGCGGCGCAGGTCTCGATCCGCATTCCGCGCGCGTCCATGACGGCCTGCAGCAGGAAGGGCGAGACGACCGGGCGCGGCGCCGAGATCTCGGCCTGCAGCGCCAGTCCCTCGGGACGCGCCTCCTGCAGGCGGGTCTCCAGCCGGGCCTTCTCGGCCGCGCTGCCGGCAAGGGCGGTCACCTGGACCCGGCCGGGCTGGATCGAGATCTTGGACTGCGCCGAAGCCTGCACCGCCGCGACGCCGTAATCCAGCGCCTCGGTCCAGCCCTCCGGCACGGGATAATCCGCGCTTTCCATCAGGTCGGTGATCTGCGGCGCCGCCGTCTCGGTCCGCAACTGGCGCATCAGGGCCACCCGGTCGGTCGAGGCCGGAACCAGCCCGATCACCGAGATGCCGGCATCGTTGCGCAGCAGCTCGACCTTGAACTCGGGTGGCGTCATCGCCTCGGTCGCGGCGACGGTCATCCGGTCCAGCACCCGCGTCGCGTCCACCGCGGTCGCGGCCTGGCTCATTGCGCGGAAGCGCTCGACCTCGGAGGGGGCGGTGCCGGTCAGGCGGACCTCGAGCCCGTCGGCGCGCACCTCGACCCAGTCCTGGCCGGCGGCGGCGAGCGCTGCACGCACCTCCTCGGTCGAGCGCGTCTCGATGAAGTCGGCCGCCGCCTGCGCGCCCCACCAGAACAGCCCGCCGGCGCCACCCATCACCAGAAGGGTCGCAAGCGAGGTCGTCAGGCGGCTGCGCGCGGTCATGGATAGGCTCCCGGACTGTGATCGGCGGGCCACATCTAGCCCCCGCGCGTCAGCCGTGCAATCAGACCAGCCCTGCCAGCGCCAGGAACCCTGCGAGGATCAGCCCCGCGTCACGGTTGCTGCGGAACAGGCGAAGGCAGCTAGCGCCATGATCCGGCTGGAACTTCGAGAGCTGCCAGCCCAGATGCAGCGCGAAGCCCAGGATGCCGGCGAAGGCCATCAAGAGATTGCGACCGGCCAGCGCCGCCCCCAGCCCCAGCAGCGCGACCGCGACAAGGGCGAAGGTCGGCAGGATGCGCGGGCTCGCCTCGCCGAAAAGGCGCGCGGTGGAGCGGACGCCGATCAGCGCGTCGTCCTCGGCGTCCTGATGGGCATAGATCGTGTCGTAGAAGATCGTCCAGGCGATCGCGCCCAGGTAGGCGGCGACCGGGGCTAGGTCCAGCCGCCCCATATGCGCGGCATAGGCCAGAAGGATGCCCCAGTTGAAGGCAAGGCCAAGGAAGACCTGCGGCCACCAGGTGAATCGCTTGGCGAAGGGATAGATCGCGACCAGCGCCAGCGAAGCGACGCCTAGCCAGATCGCCGCCCAGCCAAGCGTCAGCAGGATCACGAAGCCGATGAGGCATTGCGCGATCAGCCAGCCATAGGCGCCCTTCAGCGTCACCGCGCCCGAGGGCAGCGGCCGCGAGCGGGTGCGCGAGACCTGCGCGTCGATGTCGCGGTCGGTGATGTCGTTCCAGGTGCAGCCCGCCCCGCGCATGACGAAGGCCCCGATCAGGCAGGCGAGGGCGATCCACAGGTCGAACCAGCGCGGGGCGTCCGCCATCATCGCCAGCCCGATCCCCCACCAGCAGGGCAGCAGCAAAAGCCAGGTGCCGATCGGCCGGTCGGCGCGGCTGAGGCGCAGCCAAGGCCGCGACCAGGCGGGGGCGTAGCGGTCCACCCAGTTGCCCGCGGGTGCGTCGGACACGGAATGGAGGGCGGCATCTGGCGCTTGCCGTTGATCTTGCATAGCCTTGCCCCGTCATGGCGAAAATCAGGCTGTTCATAGATCACCCGCTGGCCGAGGGGCAAGCCGCGCCGCTGGACGGGGCGCAGGCGCATTACCTGTCTGGCGTCATGCGGCTGAAGCCGGGGGACGAGATCACCGTCTTCAACGGCCGCGACGGGGCGTGGTCGGCGCGGCTGCTTGATGCCGGCAAGCGCGGCGGCAGTCTCGAGCTTCTGGCGCAGGTGGCGCCGCAGCGCGATCCGCCGGACCTGTGGCTCATCTTCGCGCCGATCAAGAAGGCCCGCACCGATTTCATCGTCGAGAAGGCGGCCGAGATGGGCTCGGCGCGCATCCTGCCCGTGCAGACCGACTTCACCAATTCCGAGCGTATCCGCCAGGACCGGCTTCAGGCCCATGCCGTCGAGGCCGCCGAGCAATGCGGCGGCACCTTCGTGCCCGAGGTCGCGGACCTCGTGCCGCTGGCGCGGCTGCTGGACGGATGGGACGCGGGGCGCCGCATCCTCTGGGCGGACGAAGCCCGCGCCGGCCCGGCCGAGACGCTCGCCGGCTTGCCGCGCGGCCCCTGGGCCATCCTGATCGGCCCCGAGGGCGGGTTCTCAGAGGCCGAGCGGCAGCGGCTCGGCCGGACGCCCTTCGTCACGCCGGTCAGCCTCGGGCCGCGCATCCTGCGCGCCGATACGGCGGCCGTCGCGGCGCTTGCCCTGTGGCAGGCGCAGCTGGGGGACTGGCAGGGCGGCTGACGGCCTCTGCTCGCTGCGGCACGAGCTGCGGCACAAAAGGATGAAGATCCTGCGAACGGCGGCGGCGGAACAGGCGCTTTTCCCTTGCGCCGGGCGCATGGCGGGCATGCCGCTTTCCCGGCTACTCGCATCGTCCTGCTCGGCTTATGTGCCTCTCTGTCCGAGTGCTGCCCGATAGGCGGGCAGTTTATGAACAGGTGATAAAATGACGACGATCGACACCAACCACAGCGCCGCACTGGGCCAGGGAGGCATCGTCGCGCGCTTCACCTCGATGCTGGAAGCATGGCGCGACACGCGCGTGACCCGGCGCGAGCTGAACCGCCTTTCGGACCGCGAGCTGGACGACATCGGCCTGACCCGCGGCGACATCGAGCGGATTGCGCGCGGCCTCTGACGCCCGCCGCATGGCCCGAAAGGGCCGGATGAACGAGCCCCCACGATCGCTCGCGGGGGTTTTTTCATGCGCGGCTCAGCCGCGCGTCAACACCAGCGTCGTCCAGTCGCCCAGATCGTCGCGCCGGTCCAGCGCAAGGCCGGCGGCCCGGTAGGCCGCCGCCACGTCGTCTGCCTGTGTCACCAGGATGCCCGACAGGATCGCCTTGCCGCCGGGGCGCAGATGCGCGGCCATGTCGGGCGCAAGGTCGATCAGGGGCTGCTTGAGGATGTTCGCCAGGATCAGGTCGTAGGGCGCGGCCTCGTGCAGCGTCGGGTGCTGGAAGCCCGCCGCTTCGAGGCAGACGACGCGGCCGGCAAGGCCGTTGGCGATCACGTTCGCCGCTGCCGTGTCCACGGCCACCGGGTCGATGTCGCTGGCCAGCACCGTGTGGTGCCAGAGCCGCGCGGCGCCCATCGCCAGCACCGCCGTGCCGCAGCCGATGTCGGCCACGCGCTCGGCCTGGAAGCCCTCGGTCGCCAGCCGGTCCAGCGCCTCGAGACAGCCCTTGGTGGTGTTGTGATGGCCGGTGCCGAAGGCCATCGCGGCCTCGATGCACAGCGCCTCGACACCCTCGGGCACGCTGTCCGCGTCATGGCTGCCATGGACGTAGAAGCGGCCGGCACGGACGGGGGTCAGTTCGCGCCGGACATGGGCGACCCAGTCCACCTCGGGCAGTTCCGAGATGACGAAGGGGTTGGCGCCATGGGCGGCGGCCAGCAGCGCGAGGCCGATCTCGTCCGGCGCTTCGGTGAAGTAGGCGCCGACCTCCCACCGCTCGCTGCCGTCCTCGATCTCGAAGATGCCGGTGCCCACGGGCTCGGGGGTCAGGTCCTCGCAGGCTTCGGACAGGGCCTCGGCGGCCTCGCGGCCTTTCAGGTGGGTCAGCGCGGTGAAGGTGGGCATCAGATCGGGTCCGGGTTGGGCATGGAGGCCTCTACCCCGGTGCCCTTGAGCCCGCAATAACCGTCGGGGTTCTTCTCAAGATACTGCTGATGCGCCTCGTGGGCGGGCCAGAAGGGGCCGGCCGGGATGATCCGGGTGGTGATCTCGGGCAGGCCCTGCACCGCGAGGCGGTTGTTGTAGTCGATCTTCGAGGCCTCGGCCGCCGCGGCCTGGCTGTCGTTGCAGGCCATGATCAGGCTGCGGTACTGGCTGCCGATGTCGCCGCCCTGCCGGTCGCCCTGGGTCGGGTCGTGGTTCTCCCAGAACAGCTTCAGCAGGTGGTCGTAGCTGATCAGCGAGCTGTCATAGACGATCCGCACCACCTCGGCATGGCCGGTCGTGCCGGTCTTCACCTCGTCATAGGTCGGGTTCTCGGTCTCGCCGCCGGCAAAGCCCACCTCGGTCAGCCAGACGCCGTGCTGCTGCCAGAACAGCCGCTCGACCCCCCAGTAGCAGCCCATGCCGAAGATCGCCTGGTCGTGGCCCTGCGGCACCTCGGCGCGGAGGGGGCGGTGAAAGATGGCGTGGTCGGTCATGTTTCCCTCGTGATGTGCGTCAGGCCGGAACGCCCGGCCCGGCGGCGGGGTTCACCCGCGCGGATGCGCCGCGCGGTAGACATCCAGAAGCCGCGCATCGTCGACCCCGGTATAGACCTGCGTCGTCGAGAGGCTGGCATGGCCCAGAAGTTCCTGGATCGTCCGCAGATCGCCCCCCGCCGACAGAAGATGCGTGGCGAAGCTGTGGCGCATGGCATGGGGCGTCGCCGTGGCCGGCAGGCCAAGCGCGGCGCGGGCGCTGCGCATCCTGGCGGCGATGGCCCCGGCATCCAGCCGGCCGCCGCGCGCGCCGCGGAACAGCGGCTGGTCGGGTGCCAGCGGCCAGGGGCAGGCGGAGAGGTAGTCCGCGACCGCCGCCTTCGCGACGGGCAGGACCGGAACCTGCCGCTCGCGCTTGCCCTTGCCGCGCACGCGCAGCGCCTCGGTGAAGGGCCAGTCGCGACCGTCGAGGCCGAGCGCCTCCGAGATGCGCAGCCCGCAGCCCCAGAGCAGCGTCAGCACGGCCGCATCGCGCGCCGCGATCCAGGGCGTCGGATGGTCGGTCGCCACGAGGTCAAGCGTGTCCTGCGCCTGGCTCGGCGTCAGCGGCCGGGGCAGCGAGCGGGCGTAGCGCGGGCTGCGCGCGGACAACGCGGCCGACAGATCGAAGCCCTGGCGGTCCGCGATCCAGCGCAGGAAGCTGCGGACGGCCGACTGGCGCCGCGCCAGCGAACGTGGCCCCAGCCCGCGCCCGCGCTCGGCGGCGGCGAAGGCGCGCATGTCGGCCTGCGCCAGCCGGCCGAGCGCGGCCGGGGTGACGGCCTCGCCCCAGTAGCCGGCGAGAAAGTGCAGGAAGGCGGTCAGATCGCCGCGATAGGCGGCGATGGTGTGCGGCGAGCGGTCGCGCAGCGCGGCCTCGCTGTCCAGCCAGCGCGTCAGCGCCTCGGCCGTGGCCGGCGCGAAGGCGAGGATCGGCTGCCCGGCCGCCGCGCTCATCCCCGAAGGCGCGCCAGCAGGACCAGCCGCAGCACCTGCGCGAAGAAGCGCAAGAGGTCGGTGCCGTGAGCGGGCATGAAGCGCGTCGCATCCGCGCTGCCCATGACGATCATCGCCCGCGGCCGGCGCGCGCCGAGGTCCAGCGGCAGCAGCGCCTCCGAGGCGACGGCGCGGCCGTGGATCGGCTGCGTGATGGGCGAGGCGGGACGCAACACGATGTCGTCGCCCCGCGGCGCCCGCCGGCCGGCCGTCACGATCCGGTCCACCGCGCCCGGCGGGGCGATGAACACGTCCTCGGGCAGCTTCGGCAAGGGCGGGTCGGCTTCCACGATCAGCCGCAGCGTCTCGATCCGCAGGAGAGGCGCGATCTCGGACTGCAGGCAGCCGATGAGATCCTCGAAATCCACCGCCTCCAGAAGGCCGATCACGGCGCGGTGGACGATCGCCGTGCCGGACTGGTTGTCGAAGGCCGCGGCGATCACGTTCTCATGCGCGCTCTCCAGCCGGCCGAGCCGGTCTTCCAGCGCCTGCATGGCCCGGCCGCGGATGTCGACGACATTGGCGCCAAGCTCGGCGTCGCGGGCCCCGACGAGGGCGCGCATGACGTCGGCGTCGCCAAGGATCGTCTCGGGATCGGCGAGGATGCGGTCCCGGATCTCGGGCTCAAGCCCCGTGCTCATGCGCGCCGTCCCCTCAGAGGATCTTCTGGCCGGTCTTGGCCCAGTCCGCATTGAACTGCTCCAGCCCCTTGTCGGTCAAGAGGTGGTTCGCCATGGACTTGATGACGGCCGGAGGGGCGGTGATCACGTCGGCGCCGATCTTGGCGACCTCGATGATGTGGTTCACGTTGCGGATCGAGGCGGCGAGGATCTGGGTCTCGTAGCCGTAATTGTCGTAGATCTCGCGGATGTCGGCGATCAGGTCCACGCCGTCCAGGTGCATGTCGTCCAGCCGGCCGATGAAGGGGCTGATGAAGGTCGCGCCGGCCTTGGCGGCCAGGATCGCCTGCGCCGGGCTGAAGCAGAGCGTGACGTTGACCATGTGCCCGTCGTCGGAGAGGGCGCGGCAGGCCTTGAGCCCGTCCAGCGTCAGCGGCACCTTCACGGTGATGTTGCCGGCGATCTGCGCCAGGTGCTTGCCCTCGCGGATCATCTCGGCCGCGTCCGAAGCGACCACCTCGGCCGAGACGGGACCGGGGACCAGTTCGCAGATCTCGCGGATCACTTCGGCGATGTTGCGGCCCGACTTCGCGATGAGCGAGGGGTTGGTCGTCACGCCATCGACCATCCCCAGTTCGTGCAGGTCCCGGATGGCGGCGATGTCGGCGGTATCGACGAAGAATTTCATGGGCCAAGGCTCCTCGGTTCGGTTCTGGGGGGTGATAGCGCAAAAGGTCGGCGCCCGGAAGTCAGAAGGGCCGCGCCCGCCGATGCTGCCTTGCATATGGTGGCGCGCATGGCTTTATCGCAACCGATGAAGATGCCCGCCTTCTTTCCCGCCCGCGCCCGGATCGGCGTCCTGACCTGCGAGCCGGTGGGGATGCTGGACTATCTGGCGCCCGAGGGCGGCGTGCGGCAGGGCGCGCTGGTGCTGGTCCCGCTTGGGCCGCGCCGGGTGATCGGGCTGGTCTGGGGTGAGGGGGTGGGCGATTTCGACCTGGCCAAGCTGCGCCCCGTGGCGCGGGTGCTGGAGGCCGAGCCCTTCGACGCCCGCTTCCTCGATTTCCTGTCACGGGCGGCCGACTACACGCTGACGCCGCTGCCCCTGATGCTGCGGATGGCGACGCGGGCGCCGGACCTCGACCAGCCGCCGGCGGCGCGACGGGTGATCGTGCCGGGCTCGGGGCAGGCGTCCCGAATGACCGAGGCACGGGCGCGGGTGATGCAGGTCATGGCGGATCATGGCGGGGCGAGCTTCGCGGCCTCCGAGCTGGCGCAACTCGCCGGCGTGGGCGTGTCGGTGGTCAAGGGGCTGGTGACGCAGGGCGCGCTGGCCGAGATCGAGGCGCCGCGCGATCTGCCCTATCCGGCGCTTGACCCGGCGCGGCCGGGCAAGCCGCTGGACGCCGACCAGCAGGCCGCCGCCGATGCGCTGCGGGCCAAGCTGAAGGCGGGCGGCTACGGCACGACGCTTCTGCGCGGTGTCACCGGATCGGGCAAGACCGAGGTCTATCTGGAGGCGGTGGCCGCGTGCCTCGCGCAGGGCCGGCAGGCGCTGGTCCTGCTGCCCGAGATCGCGCTCTCGGCCGAGTTCCTCGACCGGGTCGAGGCGCGCTTCGGCGCCCGTCCCGGCGAATGGCACAGCGGCATCACCCGCTCCGAGCGGCGGCGCCTGTGGCACATGGCCGGGCGCGGCGAGGTGCAGCTTGTGGTCGGCGCGCGCTCGGCCCTGTTCCTGCCCTTCCGCGACCTGGGGCTGGTCGTCGTCGACGAGGAGCATGACGGCAGCTACAAGCAGGAGGATGTCGTCTATTACAGCGCGCGGGACATGGCGGTGCTGCGCGCCTCGATCAACGCGGGGCAGGTGGTGCTGGCCTCGGCGACGCCGTCCCTGGAGAGCTGGGTGAACGCGGCGACGGGCAAGTATCAGCGGCTGGACCTGCGCTCGCGCTATGGCGCGGCCGAGCTGCCCGAGATGGCCGCGATCGACCTGCGGGCCGAGGCGATGGAGGCGGGGCGCTGGATCTCTCCGACGCTGGTCCGCGCGGTCGAGGCGCGGCTGGCGCGGGGCGAGCAGTCGCTGCTGTTCCTGAACCGCCGGGGCTTCGCGCCCGTCACCGTCTGCCGCGCCTGCGGCGAGCAGGTGGGCTGTCACCAATGCGATGCCCGCATGGTCGAGCACCGCTTCCAGAACCGCCTCGTCTGCCACCAATGCGGCGAGACGCGGCCGATCCCGCTGGCCTGCCCCTCCTGCGGGGTCGAGGGGAAGCTGGCGCCGGTCGGGCCGGGCGTCGAGCGCATCGCCGAGGAGGTCGCCGCGCGGTTCCCCGAGGCGAAGGCCGAGGTGCTGTCCTCGGACCTCTTCCACTCGGCGCGGGCCCTGAAGGAGACGATCGCGCGGATCGCGGAAGGCGGCGCGGACATCATCATCGGCACGCAGATCGTCGCCAAGGGGCACAATTTTCCGAAGCTGACGCTGGTGGGCGTGATCGACGCCGACCTGGGCCTGCAGGGGGCCGACCTGCGCGCGGCCGAGCGCAGCTTCCAGCTGATGCGGCAGGTGGCGGGGCGGGCGGGGCGTCAGTCGGGGGCGGCGCCGGGCGTGGCGCTGCTTCAGACGCACCAGCCGGACCACGCGGTGATCCGGGCGATCCTGTCAGGCAGCGACGAGGCCTTCTGGGATGCCGAAGCCGCGGGCCGGCAGGCGGCCGGGATGCCGCCCTTCGGCCGGCTGGCGGGGATCATCCTGTCGCATCCGGATCTGTCGGTGGTCAGCGACTTCGCCCGTCACCTGGCCGATGCCGCCCTGCCGCTGGCCGAGGCGGGGGCAGAGCTGTGGGGGCCGGCGCCGGCGCCCATCGCGCGGGTGCGGGGGCGGCACCGGATGCGGATGCTGGTCCGCGCGCCGCGCCAGGCACCGTTGCAGGCGGCCATCGCGGACTGGCTGGCGCCGATCAAGCTGCCGGTGAACCTGCGCCTGTCGGTGGACATCGACCCGCAGAGCTTCCTCTGAGCGCGGAGGAGGGGGCTGCCTGCCCCCTCTTGGCCTGCGGCCAATTCACCCCCGGGGATATTTCAACACAGAAGATGGGTCAGTTGCGCAGGACGATGCAGCGGCCGCCGAGGCTCTGGAAGCGGGTGCAGAAGCGGATGGCGTCGGTGCGGCTCTCGTAGCCGACCTGGGCGGTGTAGACGGCGCTCGGCATGCCGTTCATGCGTTTGCGC
This sequence comes from Paracoccus tibetensis, assembly GCF_900102505.1. Taxonomy (GTDB): domain Bacteria; phylum Pseudomonadota; class Alphaproteobacteria; order Rhodobacterales; family Rhodobacteraceae; genus Paracoccus; species Paracoccus tibetensis. The sequence goes on from NZ_FMVT01000009.1 coordinate 157,639, forward strand.
ACATAGCCGACGCGGCGGCCGTCATCTAGGATCGGGCGCAGCGTCCGGTTCAGGCGCGCGACTTGCTGGGCGGCCCCCGACTGGCTGGGATGGCTTGCGACGATCACGCCCCAGGGAAAGACGCGTGGCTGGGTGTCGAACTCGCGCAGCTTGCGGCTGTCGGCCATCAGTTCGCAGGCGGCGCGGAAGGGCATGCCATCGGCCAGCGCCAGCTTCAGATCGCCGCTGGCGGGGGGCTGGTCGCGCCAGCGATGGGCGCTGTGGCCGGTGATCGCCTCGACATAGTCCAGCGTCTCGAAGGGCAGGGTCGAGGTCTCGCGCGCCTTGAAGCGCGCGGCCCGCGCCTCGCCTCCATTATAGGCGACGGCGGCAAGGCCGATATTGCCGAACTGGTCCGTGAGGCGGCGCAGGTACCAGGCCGATTTTGCGATGGCCTGGGCGGGGTTGAACGGGTCGTCCAGCCGGTAGAGCGCGGCCGTGCCGGGCATGAACTGCGCGATCCCGAGCGCGCCGGCCGGGCTGACCGCCGCCGGCTCGAACCGGCTTTCCTTCCAGAGGAGACGCGCGAGGAAGGCCGCGTCCAGCCGGTGCTCGGCGGCGTTGCGTTCGATCAGGCGGCAGACATCGGCGGCATAGCTGCTCTGGCGGATGCAGTCGCGGCCGTCATCGGTGCAGCGGATCTGGTCGGTCAGGCGCGGCGGCGGAAGCCCCAGAAGCGCGTCAACGGCTGGCGCCGCCCCCGCCGGGGCCGGCGCGAGCAGCAGCGCGACCGCGGCGAGCCGGGTCGCGAGCGCGCGCCAGCCCGGGCGCGCCGGGGTCTTCGGAGGATCAGCCGGCATGGGTCATGCGCGGCCTCAGTCGGCCTTGGCCGGGCGGGTCTTGCCCTTGCCCTTGCCGGCATCGGCCTTGGCGGGCTTTGCCGGCTTCTCGGCCTTGACGGGCTTCTCCGCCTTGGCGGCCGCGGTCTTGCCGCGGGCGGGTTTCGGCGCCTCGGCGGCAGCGGCAGCGGCGGCGCGGGCCTTGCCGGCGGGCTTCTCCTTGGCCGGCTTGTCCTTGGCCGACTTGTCTTTGGCGGGCTTGGCCGCGGTCTGGGTCTCGGCGCGAGCGGCGTTCTTCTCGGCCTTGCGGGCCGACTTGCGCTCGGCCTTGGCGGCGTCCTTCTCGGCCTGCTTGGCGGCCTTCTTCTCGGCCTTGCGCGCGTCGCGCGCGGCGTCCTTCTCGGCCTTGCGCGCCTCGGCGGCGGCTGCCTTCTCGGAGGCCTTCGCCGCCTGCTTCTCGGCCTTCTTCGCGGCCTTGGCGGCTTCCTTGTCGGTCATCCTGTCGTCCCTCGTGAGTGACTGGTTGTCGGCCGCCGCGCCCTTCCGGCGCGGGAGGCGGTGCGGTTCGGTGCGCAGATCGGTCTTGCGCGCCTCGGCCGGCTTGCGGCCGGGCGGCGTGCGGCGAACGGTGGCGGGCGCGCGCTTGGCGCCGGCGCCCTTGCCGGGCTTCACCGCGACCGCCTTGGCAGGCGCGGGCGCGCTGGCCGCTCCTGCCTTGCGTGCGCGGGCAGAGGGAAGGCCACGCCGGCGGCGTTCGGCCTCGGCGCGGCGGATCGCGGCGGCCAGAAGGTCGCGCGGGCCGGGCGCGGCGGCCTCGGATGCGGCCTCGGGCGCGTCGGATTCGGCGGCGCGCAGGTCCTCCAGCAGGGCAAGAAGCGCGGCATCGGCAAGCTCGCCAAGCTCGGGCTGCCGGCTCTGCCGGGTGAGATCGCGCAGGTCGGGACCCAGAAGGTCCTGCTCGAGCTTAAGATAATTCGGCATCAGACCACTCTGGAAACCCGGTTGCAGGACATCGCGCACGCCAAGACTTTGCTCAAATTGTGCTGCGGATGCAAATGGAAAGACCCCGGCCGGGGCCGGGGTCCGTCGCAGGTTCCGCGGGGCAGGCGATGCCTACCAGGCCGGCACGGCGCTTTCGACCGGCGAGACCCAGGTGGTGGCGGTGGCCGCGGGCAGGGCCGCCGGCGCGCTCGGCGCGAAGGGATCGGTCACCGCCACGGCGCCGCTGGCCATCGGATCGAAGGCCGGCGCGGTCGCCATCTGCGCGTAGGGATCGGCCGGCTGCGCCGCCATCGGGTCATAGGCCGGCGCGGCGAGCGCGGCGGCCGGCGCCTGCCCCTGCGCCTGCGCCTGCTGCATCTCGGAGGCGGGGATCACGTAGCCCTCGGGCGTCTCGATCATCGGGCCTTCCATCCGCAGGCTGTCGCTCTGCGAGCGGACGGTGACGCGGGTGCCGTTCGGCACCTGCTCGAAGAGGTCGATGATGTCCTGGTTGAACAGGCGGATGCAGCCGGCCGAGGTCGCCTTGCCGATCGACGAGGGGTCCATCGTGCCGTGGATGCGGTAATAGGTGTCGGTGTTGCCCTGGTAGAGATAGAGCGCCCGCGAGCCGAGCGGGTTGTGCATCCCGCCCGACAGGCCGCCCGCGAACTGGCTGTACAGCTCGGGCTCGGTGCGGATCATGTTGTCGGTCGGGCGCCAGCTGGGCCACGATGCCTTGCGGGCGATGGTGGCCGAGCCCTCGAAGCCCTTGCCGGCGCGGCCGACCGCCACGCCGTAGCGCATCGCCTGCCCGCCGGGCTGCACGTGGTAGAGGACGCGCGCATAGGGATCGACGACGATGCTTCCGGGAGCCTCGCTGCCGTTGAAGGGGACCATCTGGCGACGGTTGCGGTCGGTCAGGTAGGCGGCGCGGACGGCCGGGATCTGGATGACCTCTCCGCTCGGGCCCGCGTCCTGGCGGGCCTGGTAAATCGCGGGCACCTCGGCCGAACGCGTCGGGGCGGGCGCGGTGGCGGTTTCCTGGCTTGGGCCGCAGGCCGCCAGCCCGAGGGCCAGCGCCGCAAAGAGGGGTGCGAGGCGCATCGTTCGCTTTCCTTGTCCATCAAGAACGCATCGGCAGGGACGCGTCCGGGCAGCATCTGGGGGTCGTCGCGCGCAACAGGCCGTCATGCGCGATTCGTACGTTCTTCGTTGAGCCTGCAAGCCCGGTGCACGTCAAGTCCAAGGCCGCACAACTCGGCGTCAGCAGGACCCGGCTGGCCGCTTCTGTGGCGCAAGGGCGTCAGCACAATCAACTTTCTACGTCAGGGGAACAACTTGACGTGTCCTTTGGTTTCAACTGCGGCGCGTTTAGTTGCCCCGCGTCCCGGGGCGCGTTCGCCGGTGACAAGGCCGCCGGCGCATGTCACCGGGGCCACGACCAGAAGCACGAGAAGTCCCGCCCTTGCGCCAGAACCGGCCCCCGTCCAGATCGTCCCGCCCGGCCTCCGCCTTGGCGCCGTTCCGCTACCCGGACTTCCGCCTCCTGTGGGGGGCGACGCTGATGTCGAATTTCGGCGGGCTGGTGCAGGCGGTGGGGGCGGCCTGGCTGATGACCCAGCTGACCGACAGCGCCACGCTGATCGCGCTGGTGCAGGCCTCGAACACGCTGCCGGTGATGCTGCTGGCCATCGCCTCGGGGGCGCTTGCCGACATCTTCGACCGCAAGACGCTGCTGATGCTGGCGCTCATCTTCATGACCGTCGTCTCGGCCGCCTTGGCGCTGGTTGCCTGGAGCGGCGGGCTGACGCCCTGGCTGCTCCTCGGCTTCACCTTCATGCTGGGGGCGGGCCAGGCGGTCTACAACCCGCCCTGGCAGGCCAGCATGGGCGATCTGGTCGCGCGCGAGGACCTGCCGGCGGCGGTCAGTCTCAACTCGGTCGGCTTCAACCTGATGCGCAGCGTCGGCCCGGCCGCCGGAGGGCTTATTGTCGCCGGGTTCGGCGCCGCCGCGGCCTTCGCGGTGAACGCGGTGAGCTACCTGCCGCTGCTCGGCGCGATGAGCCGTTGGCGGCCGAAGCTTGCGCCGCGGGTGACGACGCCCGAGCCCTTCGTCGCGGCCATGGGCGCGGGGCTGCGCTATGTCGCCCTGTCGCCGAACCTGATGCGGGTGATCCTGCGCGGCGCGCTCTTCGGCTTTGCCGCCATCGCGGTGCTGGCGCTGCTGCCGCTTGTCGCCACCAGCCATCCCGAGGGCGGCTCGCTGCTTTTCGGCGGGCTGCTCGGCTGCTACGGGATCGGCGCGATCATCGGCGCCATGCTGAACGGCCGCATCCGGGCGCGGCTGGAGAACGAGCATGTAGTGCGCCTCGCCTTCGCCGGCTTCGCGGCCGCAGCCCTGCTGCTGGGGCTGACCCAGTCCGTCTGGCTGCACGCGCTGGCGCTGGTGCCGGCCGGGGCGTCCTGGGTGCTGGCGCTGTCGCTCTTCAACGTGACGGTGCAGCTCTCGACGCCGCGTTGGGTCGTGGCGCGGGCGCTGGCGCTCTACCAGACGGCGACGTTCGGCGGGATGGCGGCGGGTTCCTGGGCTTGGGGGGCGCTCGCAGGCGCCGAGGGGGTGGACCGGGCGCTGACGACGGCGGGCCTGCTGCTGCTGGTCGGCGCGGCGCTCGGCTTCTGGCTCCGCGCGCCCGAGTTCGGGACCGCCGATCTGGACCCGGTGAACCGCTTCCGCGAGCCCTCGCTGCGGCTGGACCTGCGCGGCCGCTCGGGCCCGATCATGGTGATGGTCGACTACCGGATCGAGCAGGAGGACGTGGCCGAGTTCCTGCGCCTCATGCGCCTGCGCCGCAACATCCGCCGCCGCGACGGCGCCCGCAACTGGGCGCTGCTGCGTGACCTCGAGCATCCCGACCAGTGGAGCGAGACCTACCACATCGCGACCTGGGACGAGTATGTCCGCCACAACCTGCGCCGCACCAAGTCGGACGCCGAGGTGACGGTGGCGCTGCGCGCCCTGCACAAAGGCGAGGGCGATCCGCTGGTCCACCGCATGATCGAGCGCCACAACGTCACGCCCGAGGACGATCTGCCGCTGATCGGGAAGATGGAGATCCCCTGAGCGTAGCGCCGGCGGCACCCTCGCAAGCCGGGGGTTTTCCACCCCCGGACCCCCGGAGGATATTTCACGACCAAAGCAGGCTTAAGCCTTTCTTAACGGGCAGGTGCTACTTGAGGTCTACGGTACAGGCGGGGACGCCGATGACCGTGACCGAAGCAGGCACCCTGTCTGACGCTGGAGCGATCCCCGGCAGGCAGGGTGTTCTCTGTCCTGCTTTGGTCCCGAAATATCCCGGGGGGAGTCCCGCAGGGACGGGGGGCAGCGCCCCCCTGCTGCCTCACGGCAGGTCGCGCCAGCGGTTGACCAGCGGGTAGCGGCGGTCCAGCCAGAAGGCCTTGGTCGAGATGCGCGGGCCGGGCGCCGCCTGATAGCGCTTCCACTCGCTCACATAGAGCAGGCCCTCGACCTTGCGAACGGTCTCCGCGTCGAATCCCTGCGCGGTGAGTTCCGCGAGCGAGAGGTCCTTCTCGACCAGCCCTTCGAGGATCGCGTCCAGCACCTCGTAGGGGGGCAACGAGTCCTCGTCCTTCTGGTCGGGGCGCAGCTCGGCCGAAGGGGGTTTGGAGATGATCCGCGGGGTGATGACCTCGCCGGGGCGGCCCATCATCCAGTCCCGGTGATTGGCGTTGCGCCAGCGGCAGGTCTCGAAGACCCGGGTCTTGTAGAGGTCCTTGATCGGGTTGTAGCCGCCGGCCATGTCGCCGTAGATCGTGGCGTAGCCCACCGCCACCTCGGACTTGTTGCCGGTCGTCAGCAGCATCTCGCCGAACTTGTTCGAGAGCGCCATCAGCATCAGGCCGCGCAGGCGGGACTGGATGTTCTCCTCGGTGATGTCGGGCTCGGTGCCCGCCATCAGATGCGCCAGCGCGCCCGTGACCGCCTCGCGCGCGCCGTCGATATGGACCTCGTCTAGCCGCGCCCCGAGGCGGTGGGCGCAGTCGGCGGCGTCCTCGAGGCTGTGGGCCGAGGTGTATTCCGAGGGCAGCATTACGCAGCGGACGTTCTCGGGGCCGATGGCGTCACAGGCGATGGTGGCGACGAGCGCGCTGTCGATGCCGCCGGACATGCCCAGAAGCACCTTCCTGAAGCCGGACTTGCGCAGGTAGTCCCGGAGCCCCAGCATCATCGCGTGGTAGTCCTGCTCCCAATCGTCCGGTTGCGGGACCATCTGGCCCGGCTCGGCGCGCCAGCCCTCGGGGGTGCAGGTGAAGTCGACATGGGCGACGGCCTCCGCGAAGGCCGGAAGCTGCACGACCTTGTGCCCGCCCGGGTTCAGCACGAAGCTGGCGCCGTCATAGAGCTGGTCGTCCTGCCCGCCGACGAGGTTCACATAGACCAGCGGCAGGCCCGTCTCGACCACGCGGCCGACCATGTGGCCCATCCGAAGGTCCATCTTCGCGCGGTGATAGGGGCTGCCGTTCGGCACCACGAGGATCTCGGCCCCGGTCTCGGCCAGCGTCTCGGCGACGTCGGGCGACCAGCTGTCCTCGCAGATGGGCGAGCCGATGCGGGCGGCGCCGACCGGGTAGGGGCCGCTGATCGGGCCGGGATGGAACAGGCGCAGTTCGTCGAAGAGCTGCTGGTAGGGCAGGCGGTGCTTGAGCACGCGCGCCACCATCTGGCCGCCCTTCAGCACCCAGTAGGCGTTGTAGAGCTTGCCGTCCGCCTCGTCCCGGTACGGCCCGCCGATGCCGATCGCCGGGCCGTCCGCCAGCTGGGCCGCCAGGTCCATGATCGCGGCCTCGGCCTGGCGGGCGAAGGCGGGGCGCAGCACGAGGTCCTGGGTCTGGTAGCCCGTGATGAACATCTCGGGCAGGGCCAGCATGTCGGCGCCGGCCGCGCGCGCCTCGTGCCAGGCGTCCCGCGCCTTGGCCGCATTGCCGGGCAGATCGCCCACGGTGGCGTTGAGCTGGCCGATGGTCAGGCGGAAGCGTTCGGTCATGGGCGGGCTCCTTTGCGTCGGGTCATGGGTAGCGACTAGGCCTGCCGGTGGAAAGACGGGCTTTGCGTGTTTGTTCCGGCTGCGGTAAAGCTGGCGCAAAAGACGGCAAGGGCAGATGCGATGAAGGCGGCACTTCGGGCGGGCACGATCATGGGCGCGGTGGCGCTGGCGCTGGCCGCGGGGGCGGCGGATGCGCAGGTCGTGACGCGGCAATACGACGACGGCGGCGTCTACGAGGGCACCTTCAGGAACGGCCTCCAGCACGGCCAGGGCAGCTACGTGCTGCCGAACGGCTACCGCTACCAGGGGGATTGGGTCGAGGGCCAGATCATGGGCCAGGGCCGCGCCGAGTTCCCGAACGGCTCGGTCTACGAGGGCCAGTTCGTGCGCGGCAAGCCCGAGGGGCAGGGCAAGATCACCTATGCCGATGGCGGCACGTACGAGGGCGCATGGGTTGCGGGCGAAATCACCGGTCAGGGCATCGCGCGCTACGCCAACGGCTCGGTCTACGAGGGAACCTTCGCCAGCGGGCTGCATGACGGCACGGGCGTTCTGACGCAGCCGAACGGCTATCGCTACGAAGGCGACTGGAAGGCCGGCGTCAAGGAAGGCGAGGGCCGCATCACCTATCCCGACGGCGCCACCTACGAGGGCGGCATGCTGGCCGGCCAGCGGGCGGGGCGCGGCAAGCTGTCGATGGCCGACGGCCTGACCTATGACGGCATCTGGGCCGCGGGGCAGATGTCTGGCTCGGGCGTCCTGGTCCAGCCGGGGGGCGACCGCTACGAGGGCATGCTGGAGGCCGGCCGCCGGCAGGGGCAGGGCGTGGCCACCTATGCCAACGGCGATGTCTATGACGGAGAGTTCCGCGGCGATCGCCGCCACGGGCAGGGGACCTTCACCGGCGCGGACGGCTATGTCTATGTCGGCGAATGGGCCGAGGGCCGGATGGAGGGACGCGGGCAGATCACCTATCCCGACGGCTCGGTCTATCTGGGCCAGATGCGCGCCGACCGCCCCCACGGGACCGGCCGGATCACCTATCCCGACGGCTCGACCTACGAGGGGCAATGGGCCGAGGGCGTGATCGAGGGCGACGGCAAGGCCACCTATGCCAACGGCATGGTCTACGAGGGCAGCTTCCGCAGCGCCCGCAACCACGGGCAGGGGCGCATGTCCTACCCGGACGGCTACGTCTATTCCGGAGCCTGGGTGGACGGCCAGCGCCACGGCGAGGGGCAGGCGACCTATCCCGACGGCACGGTCTATACCGGCAGCTTCGTCAACGGCCTGCGCGAGGGGCAGGGCCGCCTGACCACGCCCGACGGCTTCATCTACGAGGGCGGTTGGGCCGCCGGCGAGATCGACGGTCAGGGCGTCGCGACCTATGCCAGCGGCGACCGCTACGAGGGCCATTTCGAGGCCGGGCGCCGGCAGGGGCAGGGCGTGATGCGCTATGCCAGCGGGCAGGTCGCCGCGGGCCGTTGGCAGGACAACCAGCTGGTCGAGGCCGACCCCGCCTCGGATGCCGCCGCGCCGGAGGTGCCGGAGGCGGCGGGCGAGGCGCCCGACATGCCGGCCGAAGGCGGGCAGGGGGCGGCGCAGCCGTGATCTTCCGCCGTGCGCGGGCAGGCGATCTGGCCGCGATCCTGGCGCTGCTGGTCGACGACAGGCTCGGCGCGGAGCGGGACAGCCTGGACGACCTGGCACCCTATCGCGCGGCCTTCGCGCAGATCGACGCCGACCCGCGGCAGCTTCTGGCGGTGGCCGAAGACGCGGCGGGCCGGGTCGTCGCAACGCTGCAGCTGACCTTCATCCCCGGCCTCTCGCGCGGCGGGGCGCTGCGCGGGCAGATCGAGGCGGTGCGTGTCGCGTCGGACCTGCGCGGCCGCGGCATCGGCGCCGGGATGATCGCTTGGGCCATCGAGGAATGCCGCCGCCGCGGCTGCGCGCTGGTCCAGTTGACCACCGACCGCTCGCGCACCGACGCGCACCGCTTCTATGACCGGCTCGGCTTCGAGGCGAGCCATCTGGGCTACAAGATGGTGCTGCGCTAGTCCTTGGCCGCTAGTCCTTGGCCTCTTCGCTGCCGAAGAGGCCGCGCAACCCGCGGCTGAGCAGGTTGCCGACCTTCGGGCGGGGCTGGCCGAGGAAGGGCAGGGGGCGGCAGACCTCCATCGCGGCGATGCCGACGCGGGCGGTCAGGGCGCCGTTCACCAGCCCCTCGCCGAAGCGGCGCGACAGCTTCGCCAGAACCCCGCCACCCGCCACGGTCTGCACCAGATCGTCGCCGGCCGCGACCGCGCCCGTCGCGATCAGATGCGTGATCACCGTGCGCGCCAGCCGCCAGCCGCCGACGGCCCCGGCGCGGCCGCCATAGATCTCGGCCATGCGGCGGATCATCCGCAGGTTCGCGGCCAGGGCCGCCGCGACATCAGCCAGCGCCAGCGGCACCAGCGCCGTGGTGGCGGCGACGGTGCGGGCGGCGGCCTCGATCTCGCGCCGGGCGAGCTGGTCCAGCGGGGCCAGCAGCTCGGTCTCGGTCAGCTCCAGCAGGTGCCGCGCGTCGAAGCTTTCCCCGCGCCGGTCGGCGAGGCGCTGGCGGTTCCATTCCATCTCCGGGCGCTTGGCGTAGAGCGCGACCAGTTCGGCGGAGACGGACTTGGCGCGGTCGAGGTCCTCCTCGGCCAGGGCGCTGCCCGCGCGGCGCTGGATCGCGTCGATCTTGGCGAACCGCCGCCAGGCCCACCATTCCCGCAGCGCCATCCCGAGCGTGGCGAGGATGAACAGCGCCAGCAGCACCAGCGCGATCCAGCCCAGCAGCGGATAGCTGACCAGCAGCCGGTTCACGAATTCCAGCGCGGCGATCCCGACGAAGAAGCTGACCAGCGCCGCCCCCGAGCCGAGGAACAGCCGCGTCAGCCGCGACGGCCGCGCGCCGACGAGCCGCGTCACCATCTCCATCGTGCGCGGGCGCGGCAGGGGCAGGTCGGGCGTGTCGATCGGCGGCGCGTCGGCGGGGCTGGGCGCGGCCCCGGCCGGAGCGCCCGACCCGCGCGGGGCCTGCGGCATCTCGATCAGGACCGGGCCGCGGCGGCGGGCGGGCGGCGGGGGGGTCGTCTCGCTCACAGCCGGTCTCCGATCAGGAACTGGGCGGCGCGGTCCAGCCGGATATGGGGCGGGCCGTCGCCGGGACGCAGGGTCAGGCGCGCGGGGGCGAAGTTCATGACGCTGTAATCGGCGTCCAGCCAGCCCTCCGCGCCCTGCCGCGCGGGGTGCAGCAGAAGGCCCGGATCGGTCGGCAGCTCGCCCGGATAGAAGGCCGCCTGCCGCCCGTCAACCAGCCGCCCGCGCACCGCCGGCAAGGTCTCGTCGCCCTGGCGGATCGTCTCCTCGGTGGTGGTCCGCAGGGCGGCGATGGCCATGGCCTCGGTCCGCGCGCCCTGGAAGTCGGCGCGGTCGCGCGCCTCGCGCAGCATGGCCGTCGCGATGGCGATGAGGGCGGGGTGCTGCGTGTGGTGCAGGTGGTCGGCCTTGGTCGCGGCGAAGAGGATGCGCTCGACCCGCCTGAGGCCCAGAAGCTGCGCCAGCCAGCCCGCGCGGCCGGGGCGGAAGGCGGTCAAGATGTCGGACATGGCGCGGCGCATGTCCTCGACCGCGCGCGGTCCCTGGTGGATCGCGCCCAGCACGTCGACCAGCACCACCTGCCGGTCGATCCGGGCGAAATGGTCGCGGAAGAAGGGCCGGACGACGCGCGACTTGTAGGCGTCGAAGCGGCGGCGGAACTCGCGCCCCAGATGGCCGTCCTGCAGCTCGGGCGGCAGGGGCGCGAAGGTGAGGGCGGGCGAGCCCTCCAGCTCGCCGGGGATGAGGAAGCGGCCGGGGGTGCAGTCGGCCCATCCGGCCGCTCGGGCCGCGTTCAGATGCGCGGTGTAGAGCTGCGCCAGCGCAGTGGCGCGCGGCTCGGTGAAGGGCGCGCCGGGGGTCTCGCCGCCGAGCGCGCCGAGGAAACGGTCGGCGCCCGGACGCCCGCCGATGCGCGAGAGGACCTCGGCTGACCACTGGCCGAAGTCCCGCTCCATCAGGCGCAGGTCCAGAAGCCACTCGCCGGGATAGTCGACGATGTCGAGATGCAGCACCCGCGCGCCGCGGAACCCGGAAAGAAGCCCGCCGCCCTCGATCCGCAGCGACAGGCGCAGCTGGCTCACATGGCGCGTGCCGTCGGGCCAGAAGGGCTCGGGGCCGGTCAGCGCGGCGAGGTGGCGCTCGAAGTCGAAGCGGGGCAGGGTGTCGTCGGGCTGCGGCTGGAGCCAGGCGGCCTTGATCCGCCCCTCGGAGGCGGCGCGCAGGCCGGCCATGCGTCCGCGCTGGAGCATGTTGGCGACGAGGGCGGTGATGAACACCGTCTTGCCGGCGCGGCTGAGTCCGGTGACGCCGAGCCTGACGACAGGATTGGCGAGCCCGAGGCCCGAAATCACGTCACTGCCGATGCCCATCTCGCCCCACGCCTTCTTCTTTCGAGCCTAACGCTTGGCCGGCAAGATAGGTCCGGCCCGCTGCCGCCGCCAGAGCGGGTGCATTGCGCCCCGCCGCGCGCCGCGGCTATGAGCGGGACATGTCCGAGCCGCTGCCCATCGATGCCGTCCTGCCCGAACTTCGCGCCGCCCTCGCCCGCGCGGGGCGGGCGGTGCTGGTCGCCCCGCCGGGGGCGGGCAAGACGACGCGGGTGCCGCTGGCGCTGCTGGACCAGGTGGCTGGGCGCATCGTGATGCTGGAGCCGCGGCGCCTCGCCGCCCGCGCCGCCGCCGAGCGGCTGGCTTCGACCCTGGGCGAGCCGGTGGGCCGCAGCATAGGCTACCGCATGCGGGGCGAAAGCGTGCCGGGCCGCCGCATCGAGGTGGTGACCGAGGGCATCCTGACGAGGATGATCCAGTCGGACCCGGCGCTGGAGGGGGTCGGCTGCGTCATCTTCGACGAGTTCCACGAGCGCAGCCTGAACGCCGATCTGGGCCTCGCGCTGGTCTGGGAGGCGAAGGGAGCGCTGCGGGACGACCTGTCGGTGCTGGTGATGTCGGCGACGCTGGAGGCGGGGCCGGTGGCGGCGCTGCTGGACGATGCGCCGGTGGTCGTCTCGGAGGGCCGGGCCTTTCCGGTCGAGACGCGCTGGCTGGACCGGCCGCTGCCGGCCGGCCTGCGGCTCGAGGCCGAAGCGGCGCGGCTGATCCGTCAGGCCGAGGCGGAGACGCAGGCGGAAGGCGGCACGATCCTGGCCTTCCTGCCGGGCGAGGGCGAGATCCGGCGGGTGTCCGGGATGCTGAGCGGCAGCGGTTGCGAGGTGCTGCCGCTTTACGGCGCGCTGCCGCCGGCGGCGCAGCGGGCGGCGCTGGCGGCGCCGACCACCGGACCGGGCGCGCAGCGGCGGATCGTGCTGGCCACCGCGATCGCCGAGACCTCGCTGACCATCCCGGACGTGCGGGTGGTGGTGGACGCGGGCCGGGCGCGGCGGGCGCGCTTCGATCCGGGCAGCGGCATGTCGCGCCTCGTGACCGAGCGCGTCAGCCGCGCCGAGGCCGAGCAGCGACGCGGCCGCGCAGGCCGGGTGGCGCCCGGCATCTGCTACCGCATGTGGGCGCGGGCCGAGGAGGGCGGCTTCCCCGCCTTCGCCCCGCCCGAGATCATGGTCGCGGACCTGGCGGGACTGGCCCTGGAACTGGCGAACTGGGGCGCGGAGCCGGCGGACCTCGCCTTCCTGACGCCGCCGCCCGAGGGGGCGCTGGCCGAGGCGCGGGCGCTGCTGCGCGACCTTTCCGCGCTGGACGGCGCGGGGCGGATCACCGCGCATGGGCGCGCGCTGGCGGCGTTGCCGCTGCATCCGCGGCTGGCGCATATGCTGGCGCTCGCGGGGCCGGAGGCGGCGGACTTGGCCGCGCTACTTGCGGGGCGCGATCCGTTGCGCGGGGCGGGGGCGGACCTGGCGCCGCGGCTGGCGGTGATCCGCGATCCGCGCGCGCAGGTGGCTGGCGAGTTGAACCGGGGGGCGCTGGAGGAGATCCGGGCCGAGGCGCGGCGGCTCAGGCGGCTGGTTGCGTCCCGGGCCGCGTCTGTAAGAAGCGCCGGGGGGGACGCTGTCCCCCCCGGACCCCCCCGCCCCGGGGGGAACGCCGTCCCCCCCGCACCCCCCGGGGGGTATTTGGGCAACGAAGAAGGGATGACGGCGGGCGAGATGGCCTCGCTGGCCTATCCCGACCGGATCGGGCTGCGGCGGAAGGGGGACGAGCCGCGCTATGTGCTCTCGGGCGGAAAGGGGGCGGTGCTGCCGGCCGAGGAGGCGCTGGCGCGGGCGCGCATGATCGTGGCGCTGGATCTGGACGGAGACGGGCGCGAGGCGCGGGTGCGGCTGGCGGCGGCGCTGGACGAGGCCGGGATTCGGGCGCTGCACGGCGCGCGGATCGAGCAGACGCGCTTCGTGCGGTGGTCCCGGCGCGAGGGCCGCGTGGAGGCGCGGGTGCAGGAGCGGCTTGGCGCGCTGGTGCTGTCGGATCGGCCGTGGGACGGGGCAGGGCCGGAGGAGATCGCGCGCGCGGCGCTTGAGGGGTTGCGGGCCGAGGGGCTGCGCTGGACGCCGGCCGCCGCGCGGCTGAGGGCGCGCATCGCGCTGCTGCCGGAGCTGGGGCCGGTGGATGACGCGGCGCTGCTGGCGGAGGACGATTGGCTGCTGCCTTGGCTGGGGAAGGTGCGGACGGTTTCGGACCTTCGGGCGCTGGACCTGGCCGAGCCGCTGAAGGCCCGCATCGGGTGGGAGGGGCAGCAGCGGCTGGATCGCGAGGCGCCGGCGCATTTCGTGACCCCTCTGGGGCGGCGGGTGCCGATCGATTATGACGGCGAGGCGCCGGGGATCGAGCTGCGGCTGCAGGAGCTGTTCGGGGTGACGCGGCACCCGGTCGTCGCCGGCCGGCCGTTGCGACTGTCGCTGCTGTCGCCGGGCGGCAAGCCCGTGCAGGTGACGATGGACCTGCCGGGCTTCTGGGCCAGCTCCTATGCCGATGTCAGGAAGGACATGCGCGGGCGCTATCCGCGCCACCCCTGGCCCGAGGACCCGACGGCGGCCGATCCGACGGTGCGGGCCAAGCCGCGCGGGACCTGAGGCGTCCTTAGTCGACGGGACGGATCAGCTTGGCGTCGAGGACGCGCAGCACCTGGGCGAGATCGTGGCCGCGCTTCAGCACCCGCCCGTCCATCGCGATGACGGCATAGGCGCCTTGGGCGGCACGCAGGCGCGGGCGCTTCTCGATCCGGTAGAGCGGATGCTCGGCCGCGCGGCGAAAGACGCTGAAGACGGCCACGTCGCGCAGGAAGGACATGCCGTAGTCGCGCCATTCGCCGGCGGCGACGAAGCGGCCATAGGTGGAAAGGATCAGCCCCAGCTCCTTGCGGTCGAAGGTGACGCGGTCCGGGTCGGCATGAAACGGCGGCGGGGCGTTCAGCATGACAGGATGGTGACACCCCCGCCGCGGCAGTTCAACGCGAAAAGATCAGTAGCAGCTGACCCTCTCGATCCGGCCGTTGCGGCCGTATTCGATGTTCAGCCGCTCGGGGCGGAAATCGGCGGTCACCGCGTCGTCGGGGCCGATCACGCGGGTGTTCATGGGGAAGGTCATCTGCCCCAGCACCTCGCGGCGCTGGCCGATGAGGCCCTGGTAGCCGGCCGCGCCGCATTCGTCGGCGGGAGGCGCGGGCGGGGCCGGCTCGGTCGGCATGGGCTCGCAGGCGGCGAGCAGCGCGGCGCCGGCCAGGGCGGCGAGAAGGGCGGTCTTGGTCATGGTGTCACCCGCAATCGATGTTGGAGATGTTGCCCGCAGCGTCCAGGCGGAAGACGATGCGGTTGGGATCGTAGTTCTGCGGCTCGATCCCCCGGTATTCGACGACGCGGTAGCTGCGCGTGATGCCGAGGGACGGGATGGTGCTGCCCGGCTGGCCCATGGACGAGCGGTAGGTCTCGGCCTTGCAGAGGTCGGGCTTGCGCTCCTGCAGGCCGGCGATGCCGGTGGCGGCGGCCGGGGCGGGCTCGGTGGCCGGATAGAGCGGCGCCTGCGGGAAGGGCGGGGTGGTGCCGGACATGCCTGCGGCCGCCGGAACGGGCGGGAGGGGCGCGTAGCCCGGCACCGCGGGCGCGTAGACGGGGGCTGGCGGCGCATAGCCGGGCGCGGCCGGATAGGCGGGCGCCATCGGCGCGGCGGGCGGCAGCGGTCCGGCCGACATCGCGGCATCCGTCGGCATCCGGCTTGCCGGCATCATGCAGCCCGCAAGCGCAAGGCTGGCCGTCAGCGCCATCGCGGCTTTCAACATGCTGTCTGCTCCCTCGGGCGCCCGTTCTTCGAGCTTGTCCTGATGGTTGGACCATATGCCCTGGCCGAGGAAGTTGCAAAGCCGTGAGCCGCATCACGTTCCTATCATCGTTTTGCTGCCACAGGTCGTCGCCGCCCGTCACGGCGATGGGAAGCGTGAAGATTCTTGCCGAATTTCCGGGCACGAGGTGGCGCCTGCCGCGCGCTTCGCCTAGCGTCCGAGGCGTCATGACCTGCCGAACCGAGGAGGAGAGAGCCCATGGCCGCCAGACAATCATCGTTCCGCGACTCCGTCGACCGGATGTTCACCCATGCCGCCGGCCTGATGAGCCTGGCGCCGGGGCTGGAGGAGAAGATCCGCGTCTGCAACTCGACCTACACGGTCCGCTTCGGGGTGCGGCTGCGGGGGCAGATCCACACCTTCACCGGCTACCGCTCGGTCCATTCCGAACATATGGAGCCCGTGAAGGGCGGCATCCGCTATTCGCTGGACGTGAACCAGGACGAGGTCGAGGCGCTGGCCGCGCTGATGACCTACAAATGCGCGCTGGTCGAGGTGCCCTTCGGCGGCTCGAAGGGCGGGCTCTGCATCGACCCGCGCGCCTGGAACGAGGACGAGCTGGAGCGCATCACCCGCCGCTTCACCTATGAGCTGTCGCGGCGGAACCTGATCTCGCCCAGCCAGAACGTGCCGGCGCCGGACATGGGCACGGGCGAGCGCGAGATGGCCTGGATGGCGGATGCCTACAAGCGGCTTCACCCGGACGACATCAACGCGAAGGCTTGCGTCACCGGCAAGCCGCGCCATGCGGGCGGGATCGACGGGCGCGTCGAGGCGACGGGCCGGGGCGTGCAATACGCGCTGCGCGAGGTCTTCCGTCATGACGACGTGATGAAGCGGGCGGGGCTGGAAGGCGCGCTGGCCGGCAAACGGGTGATCGTGCAGGGCCTCGGCAATGTGGGCTATCATGCCGCGCAGTTCCTGTCCTGCGAGGACAAGGCGCTGGTGACCTGCGTGATCGAGCGCGACGGGGCGATCCTGAACCCGCAGGGCATCAACATCGACGCGCTGCGCGGGCACATCCGCTCGACCGGGGGGATCAAGGGCTTCGTGGGCGGCGAGTATCGCGAGAACGGCCTCGGCGCGCTGGAGGAGGCGTGCGACATCCTCATCCCGGCGGCGATCGAGAGCGTGATCCACGAGGGCAATGCCGAGCGCATCCAGGCCAAGCTGATCATCGAGGCCGCGAACGGGCCGGTGACGGCGGATGCCGACGAGATCCTGAAGCGGCGCGGCATCGTGATCGTGCCGGACATGTATGCCAATGCCGGCGGCGTGACCGTGTCCTATTTCGAATGGGTCAAGAACCTGTCGCAGATCAGCCTCGGCCGGCTGGAGCGGCGCCACGAGGAGGCGCGGGCGCGGCTGCTGATCGAGGAGCTGGAGCGGATCTCGTCCGACACTGGCACGAATTTCGAATTGGCGCGCGGGTTCAAGGAGGCGTTCCTGACCGGCGCGGACGAGTTGGAGCTGGTGCGTTCGGGCCTCGACGACACGATGCGAGAATCCTTCAAGAAGATGAAGGAGGTCTGGATGAGCAATCCGAAGGTCGAGGACCTGCGGACGGCGGGCTATGTCGTGGCGATCCGGCGGATCTCGAACGTCTACAACTCGCTCGGGCTTTGAGCGGGGGCGGGGGGCGCTGCCCCCCGTCGCCTTTGGCGACTCCCCCTGGGATATTTTCGCACAGGAGAGATCAGGGGCGGGGGGCGGCGGCGCGGCGCAGGCGGTCGTTGATTGCGCGGCCGAGGCCGTAGTCGGGAATGGGAGCGACCGAGATCGGGCGCCCGGCCGAGTCCGCCCGGCGCAGCAGGTCGAAGAGGCGGGCCGCGGCCTCGGCCAGATCGCCCGTCGCGGACAGGGTGAAGGGGCCGGGGGCGCCGAAGGCGAGATGCGTCTCGTCCGGGCTGGGCTGCGTGACGTTCAGCCGCAGCGGCGCGGTCGGGGCGTAGTGGCTGGTCAGCTGGCCGGGCGCGCTCGGGGCTGTGGGATCGCCCTCGTGCCGGGCGAGGGGGCGGCCGAGCGCGGCCTCGAGCGCCTCGGCAGGGATGCCTCCGGGGCGCAGGAGCGTGGGGATGCCGCCGGGCCAGCCGAGAATGGTGGATTCGACGCCGACCGCGCAGGGCCCGGCATCGAGGACGGCGGCGATGCGGCCGTCGAGGCCGCCGCTCGGGTCGAGGACGTGATCCGCACTGGTCGGGCTGATGCGGCCCGAGGCGTTGGCCGAGGGCGCGGCAAGGGGACCGGCGGCGCGCAGCACGGCCTGCGCGACCGGATGGGCCGGCACCCGCAGCGCGATGGTGGCAAGGCCCGCGGTGACGAGCGAGGCGATGCCGGCCTCGGGGCGCAGCGGCAGGACCAGCGTGAGGGCGCCGGGCCAGAAGGCCTTAGCCAGCGCCTCGGCCTCGGGCGGGAAGGCGGCGATGGTCCGGGCGCTGGCGAGGTCCGGGACATGCACGATCAGCGGGTTGAAGCTGGGCCGGCCCTTGGCGGCATAGATGCGCGCGACCGCCGCGCCGTTCCGGGCGTCGGCGGCAAGGCCGTAGACGGTCTCGGTCGGGATGGCCACGGTCGCGCCCGCCGCCAGCAGGCGCGCGGCTTCGGCGATGCCGTCAGGGTCGGCGGGAAGGCGCAGGGTTCTCATCTGTGACGCGGGGTTTCGGTTGAGCCGGTGAAGGACGCGTTCCAAGATCGCCTCCAGAGGATGCTGATAGTCGCCGCGCGGGCCGATGCCAAGGCGGCAGGGGGGGAGATGAGATGAGCTTCAAGGCGCCGGTCGCGCAGATCGACTTCATCCTGAACCACGTCGTGCCCTTCGCGGAGGTGGCCGCGACCGAGCGCTTCGCGGAGGCGACGGCCGAGACCACCTCGGCGATCCTCGACGAGGCCGGCAAGCTGTGCAGCAACGTGCTGGTGCCGCTGAACATGGCGGGCGACCATCACCCGG
This sequence comes from Paracoccus tibetensis, assembly GCF_900102505.1. Classification (GTDB taxonomy): domain Bacteria; phylum Pseudomonadota; class Alphaproteobacteria; order Rhodobacterales; family Rhodobacteraceae; genus Paracoccus; species Paracoccus tibetensis. The sequence continues at coordinate 175,854 of NZ_FMVT01000009.1, forward strand.
CGGTGCTGGAGAACGGCGTCGTGCGCGCCTCGCCCGGCTATGCCGAGGGGTTCCGGGCCATTGCCGAGGGGGGCTGGGTCGGCGTCTCGGCCGATCCCGAACATGGCGGGATGGGCCTGCCGCAGGCGCTGAACATGGCCGTGGCCGAGATGATGTCGGGCGCCTGCCTTGCGCTGCAGCTGAACCCCCTGCTGACGCAGGGCCAGATCGAGGCGCTGGAGCATCATGCCAGCGATGAGCTAAAGGCGCTTTACCTGCCGAAGCTCATCAGCGGCGAATGGTCGGGGACGATGAACCTCACCGAGCCGGGGGCGGGCAGCGACGTGGGCGCTTTGGTCACAAAGGCCGAACCTGCGGGGGACGGGACCTACCGGATTAGCGGACAGAAGATCTACATCACCTGGGGCGACGCGGATTTCGTCGGCAATGTCTGCCACCTGGTGCTGGCGCGGCTGCCAGGGGCGCCGAAGGGGACCCGGGGGATCAGCCTCTTCATGGTGCCGAAATACCTGCCGGACGATCAGGGCAATCCGGGCGTGGCCAACAGCCTGAAGGTGGTCAGCCTCGAGGAGAAGCTGGGCATCCATGGCAGCCCGACCTGCGTGATGTCCTACGAGGACGCGACCGGCTGGCTGGTGGGCGCCGAGAACAAGGGCATGGCCGCGATGTTCACCATGATGAACGTTGCCCGGCTTGGCGTCGGGATGCAGGGCGTCGGCGTGGCCGAGGCGGCGCTGCAGAAGGCCGTCGCCTATGCCGTCGACCGCAACCAGATGGGACCGATCATCCAGCATCCCGACGTGCGCCGGATGCTGGCGACCGCGCGGGCCGAGGTCTTCGCCGCCCGCGCCATCGCCCTCGCCTGCGCCGTCGCCATCGACTTGGAGCGCGCGACGGGCGAGGCGGATCACGCGGCCCGCGCGGCGTTCCTCACGCCCATCGCCAAGGCCTATGGCACCGATGTCGGCATCCGCGTGGCGGACATGGGCGTGCAGGTCCATGGCGGCATGGGATATGTCGAGGAGACGGGCGCGGCGCAATATCTCCGCGACGTGCGGATCACCTCGGTCTACGAGGGCACGAACGGCATCCAGGCGATGGACCTGGTGGGGCGCAAGCTGTCCGATGGCGGGGACGCGGCGATGCGGCTTCTGGACGAGGTGCTGGACGGGGCCAAGGCCGCGCAGGGCGAGCATCCCGAGCTGGCGCATCAGCTGTGGCAGGCCGCCGAGACGCTGCGCGAGACGACGCTGGCGCTGCTGGAGCGCGAGCTGCCGCAGCGCTTCGCCGGGGCCGTGCCCTATCTCAACGCTTTCGCCAGGGTGCTCGGCGGGCATTACCACCTGCGCGCCGCGCTGGCCGGCAACGGGGCGCACCGGGCGATGGCGCGGGTCTTCATGGCGCGGGTGCTGCCGCGCAATGCGGGTGACCTGGCCGAGGCGGTCGCGGGGCTGGACGACCTGGCCGGCGTCGATGACGCCGCGCTCGCGGGCGATTTCGCGGCGTGATCCGCGCGCTGATCGAGCTGCCGCCCGAGGAGGGCACGGCGACCGAGCTGGCGCCCGGGGTCCTCTGGATGCGCCTGCCGCTGCCGATGGCGCTGGACCATGTCAACGTCTACGCCCTCGAGGAGGCGGGCGGCTGGACCGTCGTCGATACCGGCTTTGACAGCAAGCGCGGGCGGGCGATCTGGACGGCGCTGCGGGCCGGCCCGCTGCGCGGCCAGCCGATCCTGCGGGTCATCGGCACGCATCACCACCCCGACCATATCGGCCTCGCCGGCTGGCTTATGGCGGAGGGGGCAGAGCTGATGATGTCGCGCACGGCCTGGCTGACCGCGCGAATGCTGACCCTCGACGTGCAGGAGCGGCCGGCGCCCGAGACGCTGGCCTTCTGGCGCCGCGCCGGGATGCCGCCGGCGCTGCTGGAGGCGCGCGCGGCCGAGCGGCCGTTCAACTTCGCCGACATGGTCCATCCCCTGCCGCTCGGCTTCACGCGGCTGACCGACGGGCAGGAGGTCGCCTTCGGCCGCCGCCGCTGGCGCGTGGCGATGGGGCACGGGCACGCGCCCTGCCACGCCACCTTCTGGTCGCTGGACGACGACCTGGTCATCGGGGGCGACCAGCTGCTGCCCGGCATCTCGCCCAATCTCGGCGTCTACCCGACCGAGCCCGAGGCCGACCCGGTGGGCGAGTGGCTGGAAAGCTGCACGCGGATGCTGGCGCTGGCCGAGCCGCGCCACCGCGTCCTGCCGGGCCACAAGCTGCCCTTCACCGGCCTGCCCACGCGCCTGTCCCAGCTGATCGAGAACCACCATGCCGCGCTGGAGCGGCTGGCGGCCGCCCTGGCCGCGGGACCGCGCAGCGCGGCGGGCTGCTTCGACATCCTCTACCGCCGCCCGATCGGGGCGGGCGAGTACGGCCTCGCGCTGGTCGAGGCCGTCGCCCATGTCAATCACCTCGTCCGCCGGGGCCTCGTGCAACAGGTCGGTGAAACCGAGGGTGCGGCGCTGTGGGGGGCGTGACAGGCCAGTCCCGATCCGCTATCGCAGGGCAAACGCTTTAAGGAGGGCAGACATGGCCGATCTCGACAACAAACCCGGCGCAACCCAAGGCACGATGGATGTCAGCCACCAGAAGAAGACCTTTGCCGGCTTCCTGCGGTGGGCCATGTGGGTGACGGGTCTGTCGCTCGCCGTGCTGATCTTCCTCGCCCTCGCGAACTCCTGAGCCGCGGCCGATGAAACGACGCGCGTTCCTCGCGGCCTCGGTGCCGGCGCTGCTGGCCGCCTGCGGGGCCGACAACAACTGGGCGCCGGACGACCGCGTCCGCGCGGCGCGCTACGTCTCGCCCGAACCGCCCTCGGTGACGCTGCTGACGGTCGTCGGCATCCCGCGCGGCGACGGCGGGCACACGGCGCTGCTGATCAACGGCAGCCAGCGCGTCATCTACGACCCGGCCGGCAGCTGGATGCACCCCAAGCTGCCCGAGCGGCATGACGTCTGGTACGGGATCACCGACGAGATCAAGAACTTCTACATCGACTACCACACCCGCTCGAACTACTGGGTGGCCGAGGACCGCCTGCCGGTCACGCGCGAGGTGGCCGACATCGCCATCCGCCGCGTCGAGGCGCAGGGCCCCGCCAACAAGAGCTTCTGCGCCATCGAGAGCAGCCGCGCCCTCCAGGGCGTGCCGGGCTTCGAGACGGCGCCGGTTGCCTGGTCGCCGCTGCGCCTGCGGCGCTGGTTCCTGGCGCAGCCCGGCGTTCAGACGCGGGAATGGCGCGACGGCGATCCGCGCCTCGTCCACAGCGTCAGGATTCAGCGCAAGGACGGCAGCTTCACCGGCCAGGCCGGCGCTCAGCCCGCGATGTAGATCAGGCCAAACAGCGTCCCCGCCCCCGCCAGGATCGACAGGACCACGTTCTTCGTCAGCACGCCGACGCTCAGCGTGGCGATGGCCGCGGCCAGCCGCGCGGGGTCGGTCTGCCCCTCGGTCGCGGCGGGCCAGACGACCAGCGGCGCGACCAGCGCCGGCAGCACCGCGACGGGCGTGTAGCGCAGCAGCCGCAGCACCCAGCCCGGCATCGCCTTGCCGCCGAGCGCGCCGAGGAAGGACCAGCGGATCAGGTAGGTCCCCACCCCGAGGACCAGGATCACGAACCAGATGGTCGCGTCGGAGTAACCGCCGGTCATGGCGCGGCCCTCCGCTCGGTCAGGGTTTCCACCAGGGCGCCCGCGATCATCCCGAGCGGCGCCGCGATCAGCAGGCCCGAGCCCGACGGCATCCCGGCCAGCAGCAGCGCCGCGACCACCGCGACGAAGCAGGCGGCCATGTGCGCGATCGTCCGCAGCATCGGCGCGATCATCGCGATGAAGGTGATGGGCAGCGCGAAGTCCAGCGCGACCTCCTCGGGGATGGCTTGGCCGACCGTCGCGCCGATCCAGCTGCCGATCGCCCAGGGCAGGCACAGAACCAGCGCCGCGCCGCCGAAATAGCCGAGCCGCTGCGCCATGCTGAGGCGCGGATGCTGCTCGTAATGCTGGATCGACAGCGCATAGGTCTGGTCGATCAGCACATAGGCCAGCCCCGCCCGCTGCCTGCCCGTGGCGGAACCCAGCCAGGGCACCAGCGAGGCGGAATACATCGCCATCCGCAGGTTGACCGCCAGCGAGGACAGGATCACAATCCAGACCGGCGCGTTGTCCGACAGAAGCTGGACCGCCGTGAACTGCGAGGCGCCGGCCAGCACGAGCACCGAAAAGCCCATGACCTGCGCCAGATCCAGCCCGGCCTCCAGCGCGACCACGCCGAAGAGGATGGCGAAGGGCATGATGACGATAAGGAAGGGGAGCGACTGCACCGCGCCGTGCCAGAAGGCCTGCCGCGGGCTGCGGGCCAGGGCCTGCGCGGCGGCCGCCTCCAGCGCCGCGTCGCGCTTGGCGGGGCGGGATTCGGGGGAAGGTGACATGGGGCTTTCTGTCCGCAGATGTGCTGCGGCACTTGCTTGCATGACGCGCAAGCGATGACAAGGCAGGCCGTGCAGATCGTCTCGCCCATTCCCGCCGCGCATCTGCCGGCCGCGGCGCGGCTGTGGTGGGCGCATTTCGGCCGGGCGCGCCGTCCGCCCCCGCCGATGCGACCCGATCACGGCATCGCGGCGCTGGATGCCGAGGGGCGGGTCGCGGGCGTGCTGGGCCTGCGCGACGGCTCGGGCGGGCTTCTCACCGATGAGGCCGCGGCGGGCTGGCCGTGGCTCTACCGCGCCGCGCCCGAGACGGCCGACCTGGTCATCGACGGCGTCGCCGTGAACCGGCTCCGCAGCGGTGCCGGCCGGGCGCTGGTTCAGCGCGCCAGCGCCGAGGCGCGGCGCCGCGGCCGGCCGGGCCTGCGCGCCGAGGTGCGGCTGCGGAACGAGGCGGCCTTGGCCTTCTGGCGCAGCCTCGGCTTCGTCGAGGTCACGCGCGGCCGCTACGGCTGGCCCTGGTCGGGCCGCGTCGTCGTGATGCGGCTGGCGCTGACCTGAGGTGCAGACCTGAAGCGCCGGCCTCAGCCGAAGCTTCCGGCCACGCGGCCCAGCAGCATGAACGCGCGGGACGACCGGCTGTCGGCCAGAACGGCGATCTGCAGCTCGTCCAGCTCGGGCACGAGCCGCGCCAGCAGCCCGTCGAAATGGCGCAGGAAGTGATGCGCGGTGTCGCGGAAGATCTCGTCCTGCCGCATCATCTGCGCCACCGTCTCCAGCGCCTCGCGGTCGTGGATGCCGCCGAGCGCGGCCACGCCGCTGCCGCGCTGCCCCTCGGCAAAGCGGCGCCAGACGGCCGCGGGGGCGGGGTTCGGCGGCAGCATGTCCATATAGACGTCATGGCCGGCCAGCAGCGTGACCACATCCTGCGCCGAGCGCAGGACCCGCGACAGGTCGGGATCGCGCAGCGCCTGGCGCAGCGCGTCGATGGCCTCGTGATCGTCCGGCCCGTCGGGAAAGTTCAGCGCCCGGATCAGCGTCGTCACGTCGATCGGCGCCTGCGCCTGGCCCGGCTCGAAGCGCATCGCGGTCTGGCGCTGATCGCCCGGCCGGGGCCGCGCGGCAACGGCCGAGGGCGCGGCGGCGGCAGGTGCCGGGGCTTGCCCGTGAGGCGGGGCGGCGGGGCGCGCGGTTGGGGCGGGCATCGGCGCGCGCGCCGCGTCCCGGCCGTGGCTGTCCTGCCCCAAGGGCCGGCCCAGCTGCTGGCGCAGGTCGGCGGCCTCGGCGCGCAGGATCTCGATCGAGCGCCCGAGCGAGACGCCCACCCAGATCAGCGCCAGCGGCAGCACCAGCCCCATCACGCGCACCAGCCGGCCGAGGCCGCTCGGCTCGGTGGTGCCGGTCGGGCCGAGCAGCCAGAACAGCAGGACCAGAAGCAGCCAGGCGGCCGTCAGCGCCAGGCCGACGCGGGTCAGCGCATCGCGGTTGGCAAGGCTCTTTGCGCGGGCGACGAGGGACATGGTCGTCACTCGAACCGGATCCGCACGATCTCGTAGCTGCGCTGCCCGCCGGGCGTGACGACCTCGACGCTGTCGCCCTCGTCCTTGCCGATCAACGCGCGCGCCAGCGGCGAGCGCATGTTCAGCAGGCCGCGCTCGATGTCGGCCTCGGCCTCGCCGACGATCTGGTAGGTGCGCTCTTCCTCGGTGTCCTCGTCGATCAGGTGCACGATGGCGCCGAACTTGATCGAGCCGGACAGCTTCGAGGTCTCGATCACCTCGGCGCGCGAGAGGACCGATTCCAGCTCCTTGATGCGGCCCTCGATGAAGCCCTGCTTCTCGCGCGCGGCGTGGTATTCGGCGTTCTCGGACAGATCGCCATGCTCGCGCGCCTCGGCGATGGCGCGGATGATGGCCGGACGTTCCTTCGACTTCAGCTCGCCCAGTTCCCGCTCGAGCGTCTGAAAGCCGCTGCGCGTCATCGGTATCTTGTCCATCGCTGCCCTGTCCTTCTTGGGGTGCGGCCCGTCGTGGGATGCGGTTGTCCTGCGGATGCTAAGGCAACGCCCCCGCCATTCGGAATGGCAGGGGCGCTGAACCTTTGTTCGCCGGCATCGTGACCCCAAATCCGGGCGCAATGCAAGCCTGCGCCGCCGGTCTGGCGCGGTTTTCGGCGCCGCCGCGCCCGCCGCCTGCGCCGCCGCCCCCGGGCGATCGGTCACACAGCGTCATGATTGCCCCGCGCAGCCTGGCGCGCTACCTCTGCGGCAAGCCAGACGCCAGGGAGGACGCCAGCAGATGACCGTTGATACCGAATTCGCGCGCGAGTCGATGGAGTATGATGTCGTGATCGTGGGTGCGGGGCCTGCGGGTCTTTCGGCGGCGATCCGGCTGAAGCAGCTCGACGCGGATCTGTCGGTGGTGGTGCTGGAGAAGGGCTCGGAGGTCGGGGCGCATATCCTCTCGGGGGCGGTGCTGGACCCCTGCGGGCTGGACGCGCTGATCCCCGACTGGCGCGAGCGGGGCGCGCCGGTGACGACCGAGGTCACGGACGACAATTTCTACATCCTCGGCGCGGCGGGGCAGGTGCGGGTGCCGAACTGGCCCATGCCGCCCCTGATGACGAACCACGGCAACTACATCGTCAGCATGGGCAATGTCTGCCGCTGGATGGC
>NZ_FMVT01000020.1 GCF_900102505.1 Paracoccus tibetensis
TCGATGAAGCGGCCGGCGAGGGTGTGGCGCGCCTCGGCGCCGTTCAGCGTGACCCGCAGGCCACCCGCGCGGATCGCCTGGCTGCGCACCAGCCCGTCGGGATCGGCCACGTCCACCATCGGCGCCTTTCGGGCGTCGAAGATCGCCGTGTAGAAGAGCGACCAGCTGAGCATTTCGTCATAGGCCATGGTCTGGCCGATATGGTCGATGCCGGTGATCCCGGCGCCAAGCTCCGCGGGGGAGGCGGCGAAGTCCACCTGCCAGATGCCGGCAAGGTCCGCGCCCTCGTCCAGAAGCCGCAGCACGCTGCCGCCGACGCCGCGGATCGCCGGGATCCGCAGCTCGCCCGCGGCCGGCTCCTCGCCATGGGGCTGGGCCAGAAGGCCCGTGGCGCGGGCGAAGGCCGCCTGAGCATCCGGCACCATCAGCGCGATCTCAGAGACCGTGGTGCCGTGGGTCAGGTAGGTGCTGTGGGTGAAGCCCGCCTCGCCGGTGTTCACCAGCACGTTCGCGCGGCCCTGCCGCCAGAGCGTCACGGGCTTGGACACATGCGCCCCCGCCCGCGCAAAGCCCGCGCTGTCCAGCAGCGCCTCCAGCGCGGGGGCCTCGGCGGGCGTGGTCGCGAACTCGATGAACTCGACGCGGCCGACCGGAGCCGGGGGCGGCAGAGCGACGGGCGCGAGAGCGGGCTCGGCCCCCCGGAGCACCGCGTCCATCAGCGCGATCAGGCTGCGGTGCCCGTCCTGCGCGACCATCCGCGGCAGGCCAGCTCGGAACTGGTCGTTGAAGATCTCGAGGCTGAGCGGGCCGTCATAGCCGGTCGCCGCGACCGCGCGCATGAAGCCGGTGACGTCCAGATCGCCCTCGCCAGGCATGTTGCGGAAATGGCGCGACCAGTAGAGCAGATCCATGTCGATCGCCGGCGCGTCGGCCAGCTGGACGAAGAAGATCCGGTCGCCGGGGATGGCGCGGATCGTGTCGGGATCGATCTTGCGGGCCAGCGTGTGGAAGCTGTCGAGGATCAGGCCGACATGGCGGTGGTCCGCGCGGCGCACAACCTCCCACGCGTCGCGGTGGTCGAAGACGTGGCGGCCCCAGCAGAGCGCCTCGAAGCCGACGCGGACGCCGTGGCGGGCGGCCAGATCGCCCAGGTCGCGGAAGTCCTGCGCCATGCGGTCGATGCCGCCCATCGCGGCGGGATGCATGGTCGAGCAGACCAGCATCAGGTCGGTGCCCAGCTGGGTCATCAGCTCGAACTTGCGCTCGGCCCGCGCGAAGGCACGGGTGCGGTGCGGCTCGGGCAGGGCCTCGAAGTCGCGGAAGGGCTGGAAGAGCGTGATCTGAAGCCCGTGATCGCGCACCATGCGCCCGACCTCGGCGGGGGTGAAGTCCGAGGCGAGGAAGTCCTGCTCGAAGATCTCGATCCCGTCGAAGCCGGCAGCGGCGATGGCGGCCAGCTTGGTGGGCAGAGTGCCCGAGACGGTGACGGTGGCGATCGAGGTCTTCATATGTCCCGCCCCGCGGCCAGATCGGCGCGAAGCCGCGCCTCGTCCAGCGGAAGGCCGGTGAAGATCGACCACGCATCGACGCCCTGCCCCACAAACAGCTCGTAACCTGAGATGATGTCGAGGCCTTCAACCGCGGCCTCAATCAGGAACTGCGTGTTTACCGGCGTGTAGACGGCGTCGAAGGCCCACGTTGCCCCCGCTATCAGCGGCGCTGGCAGCGGCGTGCCCTCATAGCCGATCATGCCGACAGGGGTGCAGTTGATGAGGCCCTGCGCCCCTGGCGCCAACGCCGCAGCCTCCGTGCCGGTCGCGACCGCCAGTTCCGGGCGCGCCGCCCGCAGCGCCTGTGCCAAGCCTTCGGCCTTGGCGTGGTCGCGGTCGGCCAGCCGGATTTCGGTGACGCCAAGCGCAATCAGCCCGAAGGCCACTGCCCGGCCAACGCCGCCCGCGCCGATCATCAGCACCACACCCGGCGCGGCGTTCCCCCGCACCCGGCGGTAGGCGGAGACAAAGCCCGAATAGTCGGTGTTAAATCCCTGCGGCTGGCCGTTCCCGAAAAGCACCGTGTTGCAGGCGCCGATGGCCGCCACCAGCGGATCGTCAATGCGCAGGCGCCCGGCGACGACCTCCTTGTAGGGATAGGTCACATTGATGCCGCGATAGCCCCCGCCGGCGCATCGGTCGAAAAGCGCATTGAAATCCAGCCCCTCCTGCCGCGGGATCAGGCTGTCATAGCGCACCGCGCGCCCGTTCTGCGCCCCCGCCAGCCGGTGCAGCCGCGGCGACTGAGAGGCGGCAATGTTGTCGCCGATCAGGCCCAGAAGGATCGTGTCAGGCGTTTGCATGCGCATCCGCCATATCCAGCACGGCGCGCACGGCGATGGGATAGCCGGCGGGCCCGAGCCCCGCGATGACGGCCGTTGCCGCGCGCGACATCAGCGAGTTGTGGTAGATCGCCTCGCGCCGGTGGATGTTCGAGATATGCAGCTCGATGATCGGGCCGGGAAACATCTTCAGCGCGTCGAGGATCGGGATCGAGGTGAAGGTCAGTCCCGCCGGGTTGATGACGATTGCGGCCGCGTCGTCGATGGCCTCGTGGATCCAATCGATGATCTGCGCCTCGCTGTTCGACTGCCGAAAGACAAGCGCCCGGTCGCCGGCGGCGTCGCGGCACTGGCGCTCGATCTCGGCCAGGGTGGTGTGGCCGTAGATCTCGGGCTCGCGCTTGCCGAGACGGTTGAGGTTCGGGCCGTTGAGGACGTGGATCGGTTTCGACATGGTCAGCCAGATCGTTGGGTCATCCCTGGTAGCCGAACTGGCGCGGCAACCACAGGACGAGGTCGGGGAAGAGCGTGATGACGGCTAGCGCAAAGATGAGCGCCGCAATGAACGGGACGAGGTCGATGAAGATGTTGCGTAGCGGCGCCCGGGTAATGCTCTGCATGATGAAGATCAGAAGGCCGTAGGGCGGCGTGATGAGGCCGATCATGATGTTGACCACCGCGATCACCCCGAAATGCACCAGGTCGATGCCGAGCGCGTTGGCCGTCGGGATGAAAACCGGCACGATGATCAGGATGATCGCCGTGCCTTCCAGAAGGCAACCCAGCAGCAGCAGCGCGACGTTGACCATCAGCAGGAACTGCAGCGGCGTCAGGTCGTAGCCCTCCAGAAAGATCCGCAGCGCCTGCGGGATGTTTTCGGCGGTGACGACGTAGTTGAAGACCAGCGCGCCCGCGATCAGCATGCCGATGGCGACCGACGAGCGCGCCCCGCGCACCAGCGAGCTGTAGACCTGCGCCACGCTGACGCTGCGGTAGAGCACGACCGAGATGATGAAGGCATAGGCGGCGGCGACGGCGGCGGCCTCGGTCGGGGTCATGGCGCCGCTGTAGATACCGCCCAGCAGGACGACGGGCATCATCAGCGCAGGGAAGGCATGGAAGGTGATGCCGGGAAGCTGGCGCAGCGGCACCGGCGCCTCGACCGGGAAGGACCTGTGGCGGGCGGTCAGGAAGACCACGACCATCAGCATCAGCCCCATCAGCAGGCCCGGCAGGATGCCCGCCAGGAATAGGAAGCCGATGGAGGCGTTCGAGACGAGCGCGTAAAGCACCATCGGGATGGACGGTGGCACGATTGGTCCGATGACCGCGGCAGAGGCGGTCAGGGCCGCCGCGAAGCTGCGGGTGTAGCGGCCGTCGCGGGTCATCATGTTGGCGATGATCCGCCCCGTCCCTGCCGCATCCGCGAAGGCCGAGCCGGACATGCCCGAAAACACGATGGACTGGACGATGTTGACATAGGCCAGCCCGCCGCGGAACCGGCCGACCAGCGCGTTGCAGAAGCGCAGCAGCCGGTCGGTCATCGAGCCGATGTTCATCAACTCGGCCGCCAGGATGAACAGCGGCACGGCGAGGATGACATAGCCGGTGAACATGCTGTTCAGCAGGCGCTCGGCCACCAGACCCATGTCCTGCCCGCGCATGTAGAGATAGACGATGGAGCCGCCGATCATCGACAACCCGATGGGAATGCCCAGGATGGCGAAGGCGCCGATGACCAGAAGCGCGATGGTGAAGGGGTCCATGCTTACTCGCCGCGCTCAAGGTTGCTGTTGCCGGCCATCGGGTCGTGGCCGATGGCCGCCCTCGCACCCAGCCACAGGTAGCGGCAGATGATCGCCACGGCGAAGACGACGTAGATCGAATAGAGCCAGTCGTAGCGGATGCGCAGGTAGGACGTTCGCTGAACCCGCATGAAGGTCACGTAGTCCCAGACCGCGGGCAGCGATATGAGGAACAGGCCGACCAGCCCGAGCGCGGCAATCACCGTCATGAATCGCCGGATGCCCGGACGGACGCTGCCATAGACGATGTCGAAGCGGATCTCGTCCTCCTCGCGCAGCAGAAAGGCGGCGCCGAACAGCACCAGCCAGATCCACATCACGGTGCTCAGCTCGGAGGCCCAACCTGCGGGCCAGTTCAGCACGTAGCGGAAGAGGATGGTGATGATGAAGGACAGGAACATCGTGGCCAGCATTGCCGCCGCGATGGCGTCGGCCGCGTGCCTGAGCCAGGACGCCGCCCGAGAAAGGCCATGTCGCATGTCGCGCTCCGGAAGTGTCGCCGCTAGCGAAGAACGGGGCCGGATCGCCGGCCCCATCTCGATCAGAGCCCGTTGATGCGCTCGACCATGCCCTCGGGCCAGTCGGCCGAGATGGGCGAATTGAGGTAGCGGTCCTGCGCGAAGCTGCGGAACGCGTCGATATTGGGTTCGTATACTTCGAGCCCCTGCTCGGTGAAGAACGTCGCCAGCTCGGTCTCGCTGCGCTGATGCTCTGCCGTGCTCCAGGCGATGGCCTCATCCGCGGCGGCCTGGAATGCCTCCTGCTGCTCGGGCGTCATCTCGTTCCAGACCGAGGAGGAGACGGTCAGCAGGTCGAAGGCGACGAGATGAGAGGTCAGGGCGATCTGGCTCATCACCTCGTAGAAGCGCATGTTCTGCACGTTGGGCAGCGGGTTGTCCTGCCCGTCGATGGCGCCGGTCTGCAGGCCGGTATAGACCTCGGCATAGGCCATCGCGGTGGGGTTCGCGCCGATCGCCTCGCCGAGGAACTGCCAGGCCTCGCCCGGCGGCATCCGCAGGCGGATGCCCGACATGTCCTCGGGCGTCTCGATCCGGCGGTCAGGCACGAGCCCGACATGCCGGGTGCCGAAGAAGGTGGGCCCAAGAATGTGGACGCCCAGCTGCTCTTCCGCCATCGCCTTCATCTCGTCGCCTGCCTCGCTCTCGAAGAAGGCCAGCAAATGATCGGCGTCGCGGAACAGGTAGGCCGAGGTCAGGATCGACCAGGCCGGGATCTGGTTGGCGATGTCCTGGGGCGCGATGTTGCCCATCTCGAGGTTGCCGCGCTGCAGGGCCACAAGCTCGGTTCCTTGGCTGAACAGCGTGCCGCCGTAGTGGATCTCCATGTCGAAGTCTTCGGCGATCGCCTCTTCGAACTGCTGGATCATCTGGGCGCGGATGTCCTGATCAGAGAACACGGCAGAGAAGCGCAGCAGCGGCTTGTCCTGAGCGGATGCGTTGCCGGCGTGACCGACCGCAAGCAGCATGGCGCAGCCGGCAAGCAAGGCGCGGCGCGAAAAAGCGTGGTCCATAGGTTTCCTCCCACAGGATCATGTCGAGATGCTGCGGTGTCCGTTCCTCCGCACCGCGACTGACACGGTGCCATCAGATGCCTCATCGTTCAACAGCTAAATCGCGTGTCACCAAACATTATGCGTTTCGTATGATGCTCGCCGGGTGTAGCTGTATGGGAAGCACTGTTGTGCGGCAGACGATACTGAGGGAAAAGTCTCTGATGATGCTGGCTGATCCACAGGAAACCTCTGGCGAAAGCGCCTACCGGGCCATTCGAGCGGATATCGTGTCCGGTCGACTTCCACCCCGTGACCGCATGCGCCTCGAAACGCTGAAGTCGCACTACGCCGCCAGCATCAGCACCTTGCGCGAGGCGCTCTACCGGCTGACCAGCGAAGGGCTGGTGGTGGTAGAGACACGCGGCTTCGAGGTCGCGCCGCTGAGCACCCAGGAGTTCGTGGAACTGGCCGCGCTGCGCGAGCTGCTCGAAACCCGTGCCATGCGGCAGTCCTTTGCAGCGGGAACGCTGGAATGGGAGGGGCAGGTCGTCGGGTCTTTCCACAAGTTGAACCGGATGGAGCAGCTGATGCTCTCGGGTGACCGCAGCCGCAGCACGGAGTGGAAGCAATATGACCGCGAGTTCCACCGCACGCTGATCTCGGCCTGCGCCTCGCAGGAGCTTCTCGCAGCTCACGCCGCCATCTTTGACCGCTTTCAGCGCTACCAGATCGTGGCGGTGATCTTCCGTGGAGAGGCCGCCGCCGCCGAGCACGAGGCCCTTCGGCAGGCGGCGCTGGACCGCCGCATCGAAGACGCGGAGTCGGTGCTGCATCGTCATATCCAGGGCTGCATCGAGCACAGCATGGCGCAGGGCCTGCTGGACGCCGCGCTGCCTGACAGTTCTGTGCCAGGCGCGCGCCCGCGCGAACCTAGGCGCGACGCAGACCTGTCGGTCGGCGAGCGCGGATGGCGACAGGTGCGCGGCGATATCCTGATGGGCCGCCTGCTGCCGCGCCAGAAGCTGCGGCTCGACAGCCTGCGCGCCAGCTACGGCGTCAGCATCAGCACCCTGCGCGAGATCCTGAACCGGCTGACCTCCGAAGGCCTCGTCATCGCCGAGGGGCAGCGGGGCTTCGAGGTAGCGCCCGTGTCGGCCGCAAACCTGCACGAGATCGCGCAGCTGCGCCTTCTCCTCGAGGGGCAGGCGCTGGAGGATTCCTTCGCCGCCGGCGATGTCGAATGGGAAGCGCAGCTTGTCGCCGCCTATCACCGGCTGGTCTCCCTGGAAGAGCGCATGGCCGCGAACGACCGCAGCGCGGCGGAGCTGTGGAAGCAGTATGACTGGCAGTTCCATCAGGCCCTGATATCGGCCTGCGGATCTCAGATGCTGATGCAGCTGCACGGCGCGATATTTGACAAGTATCTGCGCTACCAGATGATCGCCCTGTCCTACCGAGGCCGGATCGCGGCGGACGAGCATCGCGCGCTGCATGACTGCGCTCTGCGTCGCGATGCCGCCGGCGCCCGCGCGGTGCTTGAGCAGCATCTGCAAGGCGGCGTGAGCCACGCGCTGATGACCGGAACCTTCGACAGCTGACGCGGCCGCGGCCGCGCCAGTGCTCTTAGTTCAGGGGATAATCCGGTCAGCGCGCAGCCGCTCGAAGAGATCGAAGAACGCATCATCCGTGGCTTGATAACCGGTAAACCCGAGCTTTCGGCTCTTCGACATGTCGGTCACGACTTCGATCGGCCGGCCCAGGTCGGCATCGGTATGCCACGGCGACGCCAGGCGCGTGATGTCGCTTTCCTCCAGTCCCTCCCGCACAGCGATGCGGGTCCAGATGTCGGCATCCCCAGCCATCTGCTCGGCCAACGGCCGTTCGACCCCGTCGAAGTTCTCGGCCTTGATGCCGAACCACTCCGCCAGTCGATGCCACATCCAGCTCCAGCGGAAGACGTCTCCGTTCACGATGTTGAAGTCTTGATCATGGGCGGCGGGCGTCTGCGCGGCCCAGATCACCTGCGCCGCCAGCTGGCGCGCGTCCGTCATGTCGGTCAGGCTGTTCCATTGCGTTTCAGACCCCGGAAAGCGGAACGGGCGGCCGGTTTCGCGACAGATCGAGGCATAGACAGCCAGGGTCGTGCCCATGTTCATCGCGTTGCCAACCGCCTTGCCGATCACGGTATGGGGGCGGTGGACGCTCCAGGTGAAGCCGTCGCGCTCGGCCGCGGCAAACAGCTCGTCCTCCTGGGCGTAGTAGAAGTTCTCGACGTCCAAGCGGCCCTGGTCTTCTCGGAACGGGGTCTGAGGCAGCCGGCCCTTCCCATAGGCCTCGAACGGACCGAGATAGTGCTTGAGCCCGGTCACTAGCGCCACGTGGCGAACCGTCTCGAGCGGGCGCAAGCCGTCAAAGAGGTTCCGCAGCATCACTGCGTTGACACGGATGTTCTCGGCCTCTGTCCGCTGACGCAGCCACGTTGTGAGGAAGACGTGCGACGGCGCAAGCGCTTCCAGCGCCTTCGCGACCGATGCGGCGTCCAGAAGGTCAGCGGCCACCGGCGTCACCCCTTCCTGCGGTTGAGGCGTGCGGCTGAGGCCGAGGACCGTCCAGCCCTCGCGGACCAGCTGTTCTGCAATGGCCTGACCTTGGATACCGGTTGCGCCGACCACCAGAGCGGTTCGTGTCATGGATGTCTCCTGTCCGTGTGCTGCCCAAGGACCTAGTCAATGCTCAATCATCGTGCCAGACGGCGCCAGAATGAATCATAGCACGTCGGCTCCATTGTGCGGTTCAGCGACCCCGTGATCCATGCAGCCTGAGAAACACATCGTCTTATTATCTGCAGCGCTGCTCGCGCGGCGTGACTCGCGCCTTCCAAAGAGATCTTGGATTTTCCGGCCTCTGGCAGCAACCGGAGCCGGAGAATTTTCCGTTGCCGTTAATGCGCGTGTCCAGCATTTGAAAGCAAGGATCAGGAAGCTGATTTCGACAGGCAGCTGCCACTTACCGCGGTTTTTTGACAGCGTCTCTACTGCGCTAACCTGACACGGGGAAATAGGTGGCAAGCCGGTGCCAACGACTTCGGCCACGGGTCAGACCTTGTGGAGATTTGGCGCAAGTCCTGTCACGCATGGAGAGTGTTCCTATTTCCCGGCTCCGGCCTTTCACACGGCTGGCTGCGACGGGCTCTGGTGAGCCGTTCATTTTTGGCGATTGATGCCGCCTCGACCTCCGTACGAGTCGGGATCGCACTGACCGCGCCCTTTCGGCCGACTTGGACGGCGGCTCCGGCTGCGGCTGCGGCAAGTGTCAGAGCCGCCTCGACCGGATGGGCGCCGTCTAATTCTGCCAGAAAGACACCTAGAAAGACGTCTCCGGCGCCGGTGGTGTCGATCACTGGCACCTGATGCGCCGCGACTCGCCGGCTTTGACCGCCCACGACGTACTCTGCCCCTTCTGCGCCGCGCGCGGCAAGTAACGCCAATCCTCCGGGCAGCCCGTCCTCGCCGCCGAGAGCTTGGTACAGTTGCTGCAATTCGACAGCATTTACCGACGGATCTGTCGCAAATCCTCGGCAGGTCTGTGCCGGAAGGATATGATGGCGTGAGTCCAGCCGATCAGTGGGGATGAGCAATGATTGTATCCTTCAAAGGTGCCCACTTTCCTAAGGACGTGATCCTGCACGCGGTCTTCTTCTACCTGCGCTACGGGGTGTCGTACCGCGACCTCGAGGAGATCATGGCCGAGCGAGGTGTCATAGTTGACCATGCCACGCTCAACCGGTGGGTGGAGCGCTATGCGGGTCAGGTTGCGGAAGATGCGCGTCGGCGCAAGCAGCCTACTGACAGATCCTGGCGCATGGACGAGACCTACATCAAGGTGAAAGGCCAGTGGGTCTATCTCTACCGCGCCGTCGACAAGTTCGGAAAGACGCTGGACTTCATGCTCTCGGAGCGCCGGAACAAGCCCGCGGCGATCAAGTTCTTCGCCCGCGCAATGGAGGTGAACGGCCTGCCCCGGAAAATTGTCATCGACAAGAGCGCCGCCAACACCGAAGGCATCAAGGACATCAACCGAATGTTGAAGCGCTTCGGCTGCCCGGTGCCGATCGAGATGGTGCGGATCAAGTATCTCAACAATCTCGTCGAGCAGGACCACCGCTTCATCAAGCGCCGGGTGAGACCGATGCTGGGCTTCAAGAGCTTCAAGGCAGCGGCGGCGACCACTGCCGGGATCGAACTGGTCAACATGATCCGCAAGGGCCAGTTCAGGCCCGAGCTCCGTCCTTTCCAGCAGTTCTGTGAGATCGCCGCCTGACGCCGAGGCGGTCATCGACCAACTGCGTCACGCTGTAGAGTTTGCGACAGATCCCCAAAACGGCCCTGATCCGGGCGATCCCGCCGCCTGGCAGGAGGCGCAGGCGGCGCTGGCCCTGCCCTTGGCCGAGGCGGCCGCGGCGCTCGGACGGCTGGACGCGACGCTGGCCACCCTGGACCCGGCAGCCGCCCACGGGGCCGTCACCCGGCTGGCGTTGGCCGAGACCGAGGCCATGCTCTGGGCCGGCGGCACCGTCCTGCCGCGCGAGGAGATCGGCCGCGACGCCCTGGACGCGCGGGCGGCCTCCGATCCCGAGGCGATGCGGCTGGCGCGATGGGCGCTGCGGCGGCTGGAAGGGCAGGGCGCCTTGACCGACCTGCCGGCCTTCCTGGGCCTGCATCGATCGGCCGGGACGGAGCCCGGCGCTGGGGGGCGGCTGCGCGGGCCGGACTTCGCGCAGGGGGCGGCGGATTACCGGGCGCGGATCGCGGCGGCAGCGGAGCTGCACCCGCTGGTGCGGGGCTGCCTGGCGGGGCTCCTCTGGCGGCAGGCCGGGCTGTCGCCGCCGGACCGGGTGATCGAGCCGGCGGTTTATGCGGGGCGGCTGATGGCGCAGGGCTGCGAGCGGCTCCTCTTCGCGCCGCTTGGTGCCGCCGGCCGCCGGGTCTGGACGGCGGGCGGGGCCGTCGAGGATCGCCTGGCCGGCCATCTTGCCGCCATCAGCGTCGGCGTGCGCGCCGGGCGCGACGAGATCCGCCGCCTCGAGACGTGGGCGGCGGGGGCGCGGCGGGCCACGGGGGGCATCCGGGGCCCAAACGCCGGACGGGTCATCGCCGTTCTCGCCGCCCGCCCGCTGGTCTCGGCCGAGGACGTCGCGGCTGGCGCCGGCATCAGCCGGATGACCGCCGAACGGATGTTGAACCGCATGACCGCCATGGGCGTGATCCGCGAGATCACCGGCGCCAGCCGCTTCCGCCTCTGGCGGGCGAACCCGGCAGCGACATGAAGCAGTTAGGCAGAGCCGATCTTCAGAGGTCACGGGCCGTCAGGTGGAGAATTGGCGGAACAGGAAGTGGTGGCCTCGGACGCAGGGTGTAGCTGTATGAACGCTCGCTCAAACGCTATTTGAGCCTCGTGCGGGGAGGCCCGCCCTCTCGATCCGGGAGTGCCCGTGTCTGGCTGCATCGAGAGAGGCGGTGCCACAATCTGCTGCAAGCTGGCGCGTTCCGCGCAGGCTGCGCTGCATTCGGCGGCGCTTTCGGCAGGATGCCACCGCCATGTTCTCGTAGTCTGGTCTTTGCCCAAACGATGATGGAGGCGCGAATTATGCGCGAGAGCGATGGAATTGGCGCGAGGGTCCGTATCGACTCGGCGGAGATCGGGAAGGTTATTCAGATCTGGCGCTATCCGGTTAGCTCGTTGGCGGGCGAGTGCTTAACCTCGGCCCGTCTTACCTTTGGGGGCGTCGAGGGCGACCGAGCTTACGGCGTTTTTGACCGAAGCAACGGAACAAACATCTATCCGGTCCGTGACGCTCGCTGGAATGCGGCGCCTCTGGCAGCAGCGCGTCTCGTGGATCGCCGCCTTGAGATTTCAGCCGGTCAGGGATGGGCGGTGGGAGACGATGTCGCAGGGCTGCTGGCCGAGGTCTTTGGACAGCAGATCCAGTTGCGCGCCTATGGTGCCGCCGACCGGCCACGCTACAACCGCGCGCCGCTGCATCTGCTCAGCGTGCAGGCACTGGACAGCCTGCGCCGGCACCTGCCGGGCAGCGCGGTCGACGCGCGGCGCTTCAGGCCCAACCTTCTGGTCGATCTGCCGCATCTTGGCGGAGATATCCCGGAATACGCGCTGCTCGGCCAGGAATTCACCCTGGGCGGCCTGCGGCTGCGCGGCACCGTACCCTGCGGTCGCTGCGGCTTCACGACGCTGCCGGCCGGCGAATTGCCGCAGGATCCGGACATCCTGCGCGCCCTCGTCCGGCAGTATGAGCGCAATTTCGGCATCTATTGCGATGTCCTTGACGAGGGCGGGATCGAGCCTGGCGCCACGCTGCGCGTCAAGGCGCAGCCGACGCGGGTCGTGATCGTCGGCGGCGGGCAGGCGGGGGCCACGGCCGCGCGGGCGCTGCGGCGGCTTGGCCATGCGGGTCCCATCTGGATCCTCGCCGAGGAACGTCATCTGCCCTATGAGCGGCCCCCCCTGTCCAAATCCGCCGCGCCAGGTGCGCCCATCCTGAGCTCGGACGAGGCCGCCAGGACCCGGATCGAGATGGACCTCGGCAATGCCGCTGCCGCGCTTGACCTGCGGGCGCGACAGGTCGAGACGGCCGAGGGCGAGATCCTGCCCTATGACAGGCTGATCCTGGCGACCGGCGGGCGGGCGCGGCGGCTTCCTGGCCTTGACCGCGGTCATGGCCGGGTGCATTCGCTTCGCCTGCGCGAGGATGCCGAACGCCTGTGGCGGGTGCTGCGGCCGGGCGCGCGGCTTTTCATTCAGGGCGGCGGCTGGATCGGGATGGAGCTGGCGGCGGCAGCCCGGATGGCCGGGGCCGAGGTCGACCTGTTCCTCAGGGGCGATCGGCTGGCGCCTCGGGTGCTGCCCGGCATCGTCGCCGAGGCGCTGGCCAGGATGCATTGCGCGCATGGCGTGCGGCTGCATGTCAAAGCAGAGCCGCGCTTTCAGGAACACGCAGACCACATCGCCTGCCGCAACGGCGGGCAGGATCTGGTCGCCGACCACCTTCTGGTCGCCATCGGCATGAGGGCCAATGACGGGATCGCGCGCCGGGCGGGGCTGGACTGCGACGACGGCATCGTCACGGATGACGGCGGCGCGACGCGCGATCCGGCGGTCTTTGCCATCGGCGACGTCGCGCGCCCGCCGGCAGGGCGGATCGAATCCTGGCAGAACGCCGAAGCGCAGGCCGAGGCCGTCGCCCGGCAAATCCTGGGCCTGGCCCCTGCGCCGCCCGCGCCGCCCCGCTTCTGGTCCGAGCAGTTCGGCCGCCGGCTGCAGATCGTCGGCCGTCCCTCGCCCGCGGCGCCTCTGGTGGCCGAGGCCGAGGATTTCTGGGACTTCGGCGATTTCGCCATCGGGATCGACCAGCCCGAACAGATCCACCGCGTCGCCCGCCGGGTTTCGGACGCCCCCGCCGCCAGCGCCAGGCCCGCCCCCGCCGCGCAGGTTCAGCGCAGCCGCCACCGGCTCTGCGCTTCGGCCGATCTGGTCGAGGGCGCGCTGCTGCGGATCGCGCATCCGGCGCACGGGCCCTTGTGCGCCACGCGCCAGAACGGCCGCGTCCATGTGACCGATGACCGGTGCCCCCATGCCGTCGCCTCGCTCAGCGAGGGCTTCGTGGATGGCGGGCGGCTGATCTGCCCGCTGCATTTCGCCGAGTTCGACCTGACCGACGGCAGCCCGCATCACGCACCCGAGGGTTGCGGCGGGCTGATGATCCATCCGGCGACCGAGCGGGACGGCCAGATCCTTGTCGATCTGCCGGACTGAAGACATCCCACGGACACAGAAAGGACCCGGACATGAGCGCGATCATCGACATGCTGGCACAGCGTGGCAGGCTGGAAAGCTTCCTTATCGGCGGCGAATGGGTGGCGCCTCGGGGGCATCTCACGCGCGAGGTCGTGAACCCCGCGACCGAAGCGGCGCTGTGCCACATCGTTCTGGGCAGTACCGCCGATGTCGATCTTGCGGTAATGGCGGCGACCGCGGCCTTCACGGGTTGGAGCGAAAGCGCCCCCGCCGCTCGCGCGGCCATGCTGGCGCGGCTCGAGGCGCTGATGGAGGCGCGGGCCGAGGTGCTGGCCGATTGCATGAGCCTCGAGATGGGGGCGGCGCGTGCCTATGCCCGCAGCGCTCAGGTGCCGCTGGCGATGGCCCATGTGCGGACTGCGCGCGAGGTTCTGGAGGGGTTCACCTTCCAGTCGCCGCGCGGAACCACCGCGATCCGGCACGAGCCGATCGGCATTTGCGCCCTGATCACGCCGTGGAACTGGCCGCTTTACCAGATCACCGCCAAGATCGCACCGGCACTGGCCGCCGGCTGCTGCGTGGTGCTGAAGCCGTCCGAGCTGGCGCCGCTCAGCGCGCTGCTTCTGGCCGAGCTGATCGAGGAGGCGGGCTTTCCGCCCGGTGTCTTCAACCTGGTGCAGGGCGACGGTCCTTGCGTGGGCGCCGCGCTGGCCGCGCATCCGGGCGTTGACATGATCTCGATTACCGGCTCGACCCGGGCGGGGATCGAGGTCGCTCGCGCCGCCGCCCCGACCATAAAGCGCGTGGCGCAGGAACTTGGGGGCAAGTCGCCCAATGTCATCCTGCCGGATGCCGATCTGGTGCGCGCGGTGGCGCCAGGGGTGGCGGCGGCGATGCGCAATCTGGGGCAATCCTGCAGCGCGCCGACGCGGATGATCGTGCCGCGCGCTGCCCTGCCTGAGGTGGAGGCGCTGGCGCAGGAGGCCGCAACACAGATCGTGATAGGCGATCCCTTCGACGCGCAGGCGACGCATGGTGCGATCGCCAACCGCGCACAGTTCGACCGCATCCAGACGATGATCGCTGCCGGCATCGATGAGGGCGCACGCCTTGTCGCGGGCGGCCCCGGGCGGCCTGACGGGCTTGCTGCGGGCCTGTTCGTGCGGCCCACGATCTTCTCGGACGTCCGAACCGAAATGCGCATCGCGCAAGAGGAAATCTTCGGCCCGGTCCTGTGCCTGATCCCCTATGACGACGTGGACGAGGCGGTGCGGATCGCCAATGACACCGTCTTCGGCCTCGGCGCGCATGTGCAGGGCAGCGACCTTGCGCGGGCGCAGACCGTGGCCTGCCGCATCCGGGCGGGGCAGGTGCACCTGAATTACCCGGCCTGGGACCCGCACGCCCCCTTTGGTGGCTACAAGCAGTCGGGCAACGGCCGCGAATACGGCCGCGAGGGGATGCTGGAATATCTCGAGGTGAAGGCGATCCTCGGGTTTTATCCGGCACCTTGACCCGACCGCAGAATGCACCGCGCCGCGCCCGCAGATCGCCATCATCGGCTGCATGATGGGCGGATTCGGCAGCGAACGCCTTGGCCAAGGGGCGAGGATCGAACCACAACAAACAAGGCCGCAGCCAAACGCCGGCCACCACCAGCAGGAGTTCCGCATGTCGAACCTGATCGCCATCGACCCCAACCCGACCTTCGCGCCGAAGGAATCGCAGCCCACGCCCGAGCGCCTGATTTCGGGCACGCCCAGCTTCAGGTCCTGGCCGCAAGATGCCTCGCGCGATGAGAAGGTCCTGACCGGCGTGTGGGAGGCGACTCCGGGCGAGACGCATTCGATCAAGGGCACGATGTTCGAATATTGCCATATCCTGTCCGGCCGGATCGAGATCGAGGAGAAGGGCGGAGCCACGCAGTCCTTCGGCCCCGGCGACACCTTCGTGATGAAGCCCGGCTTCGTCGGCGTCTGGCGCACGATCGAGACCGTCCGCAAGGTCTATGTCTGCGTTTACGACTGAACGGCGGGCGCGGTAGCATATGCCTTCGCCACGTCGCAGGACAGTCGATCCTCCCGCGACAGGCGGCGATTTCGACAGGATGTCCGCCCCCGGCGGGACAAGCATGAGAGGCGGGCAGCCCCACAGCGCGGCCCAGTCCTCTTCAGCGGAGTGTCACCCCAATGAACGAGATCACACACGTCCAGCCTCGGCCCGCAGGGACCCCGCCGGAGCGGACCCGATGATGGCCCAACCCGTCATCACCCCCGCAACCGCCCCCGAAGCTGCGCCCGAAATCGCGCTGTCCGTCCGCGGCCTGACCATCGCGCTGCCCAAAAGCATGGAGCGTCGCTACGCCGTCGAGGACGTGTCCTTCGATCTGCATCGCGGCCAGATCCTGTGCGTGGTGGGCGAATCCGGGTCCGGCAAGTCGGTCACCGCGAACACGCTGCTGGGCCTTCTGCCCAAGGTGATGAAGACCACTGCCGGCTCGATCACGCTGGAGGGGCGCGAGGTCATCGGCATGGGCGCTGAAGAACTGCGCGATCTGCGCGGCCGGATCGTGTCGATGATCTTCCAGGACCCGCTCTCGGCGCTGAACCCGCTGATGACGGTCGGCGCGCAGGTCGATGAGGCGATGGCCTCTCACGGGATGGGCACGGCCGAGACGCGCCGGACCCGCACGCTGGAGCTGCTGGCCGAGGTCGGGTTGCCCGATCCGAAACTGATGTATCACCAGTATCCGTTCCGCCTGTCCGGCGGTCAGCGCCAGCGGGTGATGATCGCGATGGCCCTGGCGCTTGAGCCGACGATCCTGATCGCGGATGAGCCGACGACCGCGCTGGACGTGACGACCCAGGCCCAGATCCTGAAGCTGATCCGCGACATCCAGCGCCGCAAGGGCATGAGCGTGATGTTCATCACCCATGATTTCGGCGTCGTCGCCGAGATCGCCGACAGCGTCGTCGTGATGGAAAAGGGCCATGTCGTCGAAACCGGCCCGGCAGATCAGGTCCTGCGGTCGCCGCGCCACGAGTACACGCAGCGCCTGATCGCCGCCGTGCCGCATCTGCGCAGCGAGGATCGCCCCGCGCCTGCCGGCAGCGCCGAGGCGCCCCTGCTTGAGGTCAGGAACCTCGTGAAGACCTATGCCAGCGGCAGCGCGCTTCTGCGCACGCGCCGGGTGGTGCCGGCGGTGCAGGATGTGTCGTTTCAGCTGGCGCGTGGCAGCACGCTTGGAATCGTGGGCGAGAGCGGGTCGGGCAAATCCTCGCTCGGCCGGCTTCTGGTGCGGCTGATGGATGTGGACAGCGGCCAGATCCTGTTCGACGGCAAGGACATCGCCGCCCTGCCCGAGGCCGAATTCCGCAGCTTCCGCCCCAAGATCCAGATGATCTTTCAGGACCCCTTCGCCTCGCTCAACCCCCGGATGACGATCGGCGGTATCCTGACCGTCGGGCCGATGGCCCACGGGATGAAGGCTGCCGAGGCACGCGCGCAGGCCCGTGATCTGCTGAAGCTTGTCGGTCTGGATACCGGGGCGTTCGGGCGCTATCCGCACGAATTCTCGGGCGGGCAGCGCCAGCGCATCGGCATAGCCCGCGCGCTGATGTTCCGCCCGCGCCTTCTGGTCGCGGACGAGGCGGTGTCGGCGCTGGACGTGTCGATCCAGGCGCAGATCCTGGAACTTCTGGAACGCATCCAGCGCGAGACGGGCGTGTCGATGGTCTTCATCACCCATGACCTGCGCGTCGCCAGCCAGATCTGCGACGAGATCGCGGTCATGCACAAGGGCCGCATCGTGGAGCACGGGCCGCCCTCGCAGATCTTCCAGACCCCCCGCTCGGACTACACGCGCGAGCTGGTGGCCGCCATTCCGGGCGAGGATTTCCAGCGCGCCGCGCCCGCGATGGCGCTGAACTGACAACAACAAACACTTATCAACACGGGAGCCGAAACGATGACCAAGGACCTGAAGACCGGCCTTTCGCGGCGGAGCGCATTGTCGCTGATGGGGGCAGGCGCCGCCGCGCTGCTGACGCCCAACCTTCTGGGTAAGCCCGCTTTTGCGCAGACCCCGCCCGATGCCCCGACCGGTCGCGTTATCGTCGGCCTGTCGCAAGAGCCGACGGTCTTCAACCCGCTGATGCCCAAGATCGAGGTGGACGACAACGTGCATTTCTCGATCTTCGATGCGCTCTTCCGCATCAACGAGAATGGCGAGTTCGTCCCGAACCTTGCGGCCGAGGTGCCGACGCTTGAAAATGGCGGCATTTCCGAGGACGGGCTGAGCTGGAGCGTCAAGCTGCGCGACGATGTCACCTGGCACGACGGCGAGGCATTCACGGCCGACGACGTCAAGTTCACGCTCGAGCTGATCGTCAATCCCGATTTCCGGGCCTGGCGGACGACCGGCCATGATCTGGTGCGCGACATCGAGGTCGTGTCCCCGACCGAGATCACCTGGCGGATGGAAGAGCCCTTCGCGCCCTACCTGTCCTTCCTGACCGAAACCTTCATCGTCCCCGAGCATATTCTCGCCGCGGCCGAGGACCCGAACGAGGCGCCCTTCAACCGCGAGCCGATCGGCACCGGCGCCTTCAAATGGGGTCAGCGCACCGCGGGCGATGCCCTGACCCTGGTCGCCAACCCCGACTATCACGGCGAAGGACCCTATATCGAAGAGCTAATCTTCCGCTACATCCCCGACATGACGGTGCTGTTCACGCAGTTCCAGAGCGGGGCCATCGACGTGGTGGGCCGGTCCTACATCACCCAGGACAATTACGAGGCCGCGAAGGCCCTGCCGGACCGCCAGGTCGATCTGGTCCCGGCCCCCTCGGTCGAGTCGATCTACCTGAACCTCGAGCGGCCGCAGTTCCAGGATCCGGCGGTGCGCCAGGCGCTCTATTACGCGCTTGACCGCTCGGCCATCATCGACGTGCTTTACTACGGTCTGCCCGAGGCGACCGAGACCTTCATGCCGCGCCAGTCCGCCTACTACCATGACAGCCTGCCCGCGCAGGAGTTCAACCTGGACCGGGCCCGCGAGATTCTGGACCAGGCGGGCTGGGTCACCGGCTCGGACGGCATCCGCGAAAAGGACGGCGTGCGGCTGGAGTTCAACAACTCGACCACGACGGGCGCGCATCTGCGCGAGCAGACGCAGCAGTTCGTCCAGCAGACCTTCGCCGAGATCGGCGTGCGGATGAACATCGAGAACATGCCGGCGGCAGTCATGTGGGGCGATTTCTGGGTCCTGTCGCAATTCGACAGCGCCATGGTGGGCATCACCTACCTGATCGCGGCCGATCCGGACGTCACGAACCGGCTGCACACCGATGCCATCGCCGCGCAGGGCGGGAACGGCTCGAACACGGGACAGTATTCCAACCCCGAGGTGGACGCGCTGCTGGACGAGGGTGCGCGTACCTTCGATCCCGAAGCGCGGATGGCCATCTACCGCGAGGTGCAAGAGATCGTGCGCAGCGACCTGCCGTTCCTGCCGCTGTTCTCCTACACGCAGGTCTATGGCCGCAAGGCGGGGCTGGACGGCTTCGTGCCGAATACCAACACCCGCAGCGAGACGTGGAACGCCGCCAGCTGGTACTGGAGCTGACGACCGCTGCTGCCCGCGCGATCGCGCGGGCAGCCCGCTAGTCCCGCAAGGAGGGGAACATGGCTGCTTTCCTGCTCAGACGCCTTTTGCAAAGCATCGTGCTGCTGGTGATCGTGTCGATCATCGGCTTCACGGTCCTGAACCTGATCCCTGGCGGCCCGCTGGCGCAGTACGCCCTCGATCCCGGCATGACCGAGGCCGACCGGCTGCGCATCGCCGCGCAGATGGGCCTCGACCGGCCGCTTTACGTCCAGTACCTGGAATGGGCCTCGCGCATGGTGCAGGGGGACTGGGGCACGTCCTATCGCGACGGCAACCCGGTCACGACGGTGATCGCGCGCCATGTCCCTGCGACGCTGCTGCTGATGGGGTCGTCGACGGTCATCGCGGTCGCGGTCGGCACCTGGATCGGCATCCGGGGCGCGACGCATCGCAACTCGGCCTCGGACTATGTGGCGACGGTGGGCGCGATGATCGCGCTGTCGATCCCGACCTTCTGGTTCGGCCTGATCGGCATCTACGTCTTCTCGCTGCGGCTCGGCTGGCTGCCCTCGGGCAACATGTACACGATCGGCGACGGCTCGGTCCTGAACGTGCTGCACCACCTGATCATGCCCTCGGTCGTTCTTGCCCTGGTCCATATCGCAATCTGGAGCCGGTTCATGCGCTCGGCCACGCTGGACGCGATCAGCCAGGAATTCGTCAAGACCGCCCGCGCCAAGGGCGTGCCCGAACGGCGCGTCGTCATGAAGCACGTCGTGGGCAACGCGCTTCTGCCGATGATCAGCCTGGCCGGGGTGCAGGTCCCCTCGCTGCTGACCGGCGCGCTGGTGACCGAAACCGTATTCAGCTGGCCCGGCATGGGACGGCTGTTCCTCGATAGCCTCAGCTACAGCGACTATCCGGTGGTGATGGGGCTGCTGATGTTCTCGGCCATCCTGACGATCGTCGCCAACTTCATTGCCGATGTCGCCGTGGCATTGGTCGATCCCCGCATCCGCCTGGCCTGAGCGCCGGGAGACGAAAGGCTGCACCATGACCGACATGACGGTATCCCTTCCTCCCCAAGCGCGCTGGTGGCAGAGCCGCGTCGTGCGTCGCTTCACCGGCAACTGGCTGGCGCTGCTGGGGCTGGCGATGATCACCCTGCTGACGCTGGCCTGCATCTTCGGCCCGTCGCTGCTGCCCTACGATTCGCTTTATGTCGACCTGCGGGCACGCTTCGCGCCCCCGCTCAGCGGGCAGCACTACCTGGGCACCGACCCCCTGGGCCGTGACATCGCCGCGCGTCTGCTGATGGCGGGGCGCATCTCGCTGATGGTCGGCTTTTTCGCGATGCTGCTGGCGACGCTGCTGGGCACGGTGGTCGGCGTCATCGCGGGCTACAGCGGAGGCTGGGTCAATTCGGTCCTGATGCGGACGGTAGACGGGTTCCTGTCCTTCCCGACGATCTTCCTGCTGCTGGCGCTGGCGGTTGCGCTGCAACCGACCCCGGTGATGATCACCATCATCATCGCCCTGACCGGCTGGATGGAGGTCGCACGCATCGTCGAGGCCGAGGTCCGGTCCCTCAAGGAACGCGAATTCGTCATGGCCGGCCGGATGCTGGGCCTTGGCCGCGCGCATATCATGTTCCGCGAGATCCTGCCGAACGCCATGGGCCCGATCATCGTCGCCGCCACCCTGACCGTCGCCCGCGCCATCCTGCTGGAGGCCTATGTCAGCTTCCTCGGCTTCGGCATCCAGCCGCCCTTGCCCAGCTGGGGCAACATGCTGAACGGTGCGCAGCAATATCTTGGCACCGCGCCATGGCTGGCCATCATTCCGGGGGTCGCGATCACCATCGCGGTGACCAGCTTCAATTTCATTGGCGACGGGCTGCGTGACGCGCTCGACGTGCGCAAAGATACCTTGTGAAGGACCGAGCCATGACCGAGCCGTCGCGCATCGCCAAGAAATCGACCCCCTACTGGTGGGAGGCCGCGCCCGTCCGCCCGCTGCCCGAGCAGGCGCTGCAGAAGCAGGTCGATGTCGTCGTTCTCGGCGCCGGCTATGCCGGGCTGTCGGCCGGGTTGACGCTGGCGCGGGCCGGCCGCTCGGTCGCAATCTTCGATGCGATGAACCCCGGCGAGGGGGCATCCTCGCGCAATGGCGGCATCACTTCGGGCAGCATCCGGCCGGGCTTTGCCACGCTGACCCGCAAATTCGGTGAAAGGACCGCATTGGCCATCGAGGCCGAGGGAAAGCGCGCGCGCGAATTCCTCTATGGTTTCCTCAAGGACGAGGGGATCGACTGTGATTTCCGCCTGACCGGCGCGTTTCGCGGTGCCTTGGGCCATGACCAGTACGATGTGATGGCCCGCGCCGCCGACACGCTGGCCAAGCGGCTTGGGATCGACACCTATGCCGTCCCCCATGCCGAGCAGCGCGGCTATATCGGCACGGATTTCTATCGCGGCGGGGTCGCGCGCATGGATATCGGCGGGCTGCACCCGGCCAAGTTCCATGCCGGTCTGCTGCGCGTCACGTTGGCGGCCGGGGTGACGGTGCATTCCCATACGCCGGTGACAGCCATTGCCCGCGAAGGTGCCGGGTTCGAGGTGACGACCAGCGCCGGCAAGATCGCCGCGCGGCAGGTCCTTGTGTGCACCAACGGCTATACCGACGGGGCCGTCCCCTTCCTGCGCCGCCGCCTTGTGCCGGTCCGCAGCCGGATCATCGTGACCGACCCCCTGCCGGCCGAGCTGATGGACCGCCTGATGCCGCGCCGCATGATGATGAGCGAGAACCGGAAGCTGGGCTTTTACTATCGCCCGACGCCGGACGGGGCCTCGATCCTGCTGGGGGGGCGCGACAGCAGTTTCGCAGGCGATCCGGTCGAGCCGATCCTGCGTCTGCGCGATGGCCTTACAGAGCTTTTCCCCGAGCTGTGCGATGTCGGCTTCACCCATAGCTGGTTCGGCAATGTGGCGATGAACCGCGACATGCTGCCCCGGATGTTCGAAAAGCACGGCGTTCTTTACGCCAGCGGCTTCTGCGGCTCGGGCGTGGTCTGGGCGCCGTGGCTGGGGCGGCGCGCGGCGCAGCGCCTGCTGGGCGAGCGTGTCGATGAGCCAAGCGCCTTCGACATGCGCCCACCTGCCGCGGTGCCGTTCTTCAACGGCAAGCCGTGGTTCATCCCCGCGATCATCAAGGGCTATGCGATCCAGGACCGCATCGCGCTGTCGCGGGCAAAGCGCTAGGGGGCGGTCATGGAAACGCTGCTTCTGACCAAGGCGCAGGTGCGCGCCCTGCTGCGGATGCCCGACGTGATCGACGCGGTGGAGGCGGCCTTCCGCGCCTTCAACTCGGATCAGGTCGAACAGCCGGACTATATGGGCCTGCACCTTGCGCCAAAGGGCGCCGAAATCGATTTCAAGGCCGCGCTGGACCGCGCGGGCGAAATGGTCTCGCTCAAGGCGTCCTCGGGCGGGTTCCGGGACAATCCCGCGCGGTTCGGGATGCCGAACGGGATGGGCACGGTCCTGCTGTTCGACGCCCGAAGCGGGGCGCTGGCTTGCGTCATGGATGGCAGCCTGCTGACGGGCTTCCGGACCGGCGCAGCCGGGGCGGTTTCGGCCCGCGCGCTGGCGCGGCGGGATGCACACCGGGTTGGGGTCATCGGCACGGGCACGCAGGCGCGGATGCAGATCCGCGCCCTGCGCGAGGTCATGACCATCGAGACCGTCCACGCCGCCAGCCGCAGCCCTGCGGGGCTGGATGCCTTCTGCGCCGACATGCAGGGCGAGTTCGGCTTGACCGTGGTGACCGGCAGTCCTGAAGAGGTGGCGGCCGCCGCCGACATCTTGGTCACCACCACGCGGGCGACCGGTGTCGTGGTCCGGGCGGACTGGGTGCGTCCCGGCACGCACATCATCGCCATCGGCGCCGATCAGGCCGACAAGCAGGAACTGGACCCCGATCTTTTCAGGGATGCGCGCATCGTGGTGGACAGCCAGGCCCAATGCGCCGCCAAGGGCGAATTGCAGCACGCCCTGCGTGCCGGCACGGCCGACGGCCTACAGACCGAACTGGGCGAGGTTCTGCTGGGCCGGAAGCCCGGCCGCCAGAATGACACGCAGATCACCATCTTCGACAGCACCGGCATGGCCATTCAGGACACGACCACCGCTGCCGCGATCCTCACGCGTGCCCGGGCGCAGGGAATCGGGACTTCGTTCAATTTCTTCGGACAGGACGGCTGACATGCAACAGGACCTGACGGAAGCGCCGACGCTTCAGGATATTCTGGACGCGCGGGCGCGCATCGCGCCCCATATCCGCCGCACCCCGATCCTGCGCGCGGACAAGATCGAGCCTGCGGCGGGATGCCAAGTCTATCTCAAGCCCGAGACGTTGCAGATCACCGGCGCCTTCAAGCTGCGCGGCGCGCTGAACACGGCGCTGCAGCTGAACCCGGAGCAGATCGCGCGGGGCTTCATCTCGTCCTCGTCGGGCAATCACGCGCAGGGCCTGTCCTATGCCGCGCGGATGCTGGGCACCAAGGTCGTCCTGATCCTGCCGGTCGGCACGCCCGAGCTGAAGATCGCCAACACCCGGGCCCTCGGGGCCGAGGTGATCCTGTTCGACGGCGACAACGCCTCGCGCTGGCGCGAGGTCTACCGCATCGCCGCCGAGAAGGGCTACGAGGTCATCCACGGCTTCGAGGACCCGCGCGTGATGGCAGGGCAGGGCACCATCGGCTGCGAGATCCTGGAGGATCTGCCCGATGTCGAGACGGTGCTGGTCCCGCTTGGCGGCGGCGGGCTGATCTCGGGCGTGGCGACGGCGATCAAGGCGCTGCGGCCCGATGTCCGCGTCGTGGCCTGCGAGCCTGCGCTGACGCCGAAATACCACCGCAGCCGCACGGACGGGCAGCGCGTGTCCCTGCCGCTGCACCAGACGATCGCGGACGGGCTGAAGATCAGCGTGCCGGGCCGCAATCCCTGGCCCATCATCGAGCGGCATGTCGACGAGATCGTGCTGGTCGGCGAAGAGGACATCGTTGCCGGCATGAAGGCGCTGGCCAGCGATGCCAAGCTGATTGCCGAGCCCGCCGCCTCGATCGGCATCGGCGCCCTGCTGAGCGGCGCGGTCAGCGTCCGCCCCGACGAGAAGGTCTGCGCGATCCTGACCGGCGGCAACTGGGGCCTTCCCGATCTGGCCCGCGTCTTCGGCGCCTCGGGTTCCGTGACATGACCGACGCGGCGGGCGCCTGGTTCGACCGCGCAGCGGGCATCATGGCTGCCACGCCCGATGCGGTCGATTCTGCGCAATTGGCAAAGCTTCTGGCCCGGCATTACGGGCTGGAGGGGCAGATCACGCTGCTTGCCTCGGAAATCGAGCGGACGGCGGATGTCGCGCTGCCGGACGAGCGGCAGCTGATACTGAAAACCTCGAGCTGGGATGGGGCGGCGGACAGCTTCGCCTTCCAGTCCACGACCCTCGCCGCGCTTCATGGCGCCCCCGGCATACATGTCCCGGCCGTGCTGCCGACCCTTGAGGGCGATCTGATGTTCGAGGATGGCGGCGTGCGGGGTTACCTGCAGACGCGGCTGACGGGCGAGGCGCTGCACCAGCTGGCGCCCTCGGCGGCGCGCGGCCGGCAGATCGGGGCGGCCGTCGGGGCGCTGTCCCGCGCGCTGGCGGAAGTCTCGGCCCCCGGCGCGCAGCGGCCCGTCCTGTGGAACATCGCCTGCTGGCCCCGGCTGATGCAGTTCGCGGAAGACCTGCCGGATGGCCCGGTCCGCCCGCTTGTCCATACGGCGATGGAGGATCACCTGCACCGCACCTTGCCGCTGCTGGCGCAGGTGCCATGGCAGATTACGCATAATGATCCCAGCCCGCACAACATGCTGCAGACGCCGCATGGTATCGGCTTCATCGACTTCGGCGATGGCGGCTACAGCCCGCGCTTGCAGGACCTTGCCATCGCCTCCAGCCACTTCGTTTCGGATCCCGCGCTGCCGCTCGGCGGGGCCGAGCATCTGATCGCAGGCTATGCGAGGGTCCAGCCCCTGACAGGCCCGGAATGCCAGCTGCTGGTTGGCCTGATCCGCGCGCGACAGGCCGCGATGATCCTGATCAACCACTGGCGCGCGCGGCTATTCCCCGCCGAGGCTGCCTATATCACCAAGAACGTCGCCCGCGCGGTGCGGGGGCTTCAGATCCTTGCCCCGCTGACGCCGGCGGCGGCCGAGGCGGCGGTCCGTGCGGCCCATGACGACACCCTTTGCGACAGGCTGACAGGATGACCACCGATCTGATGCCGAACCGCTTTCGCCCCGGCGAAGCTGAACTTTCCCCCCGCGATGCCGACCTGATCGCCCGCCGCGATGCGGTCCTCGGCGCCTCTTACCGGCTGCAATACCGCAATCCCGTCCATTTCGAGCGGGCCGAAGGGATGTGGCTTTATGACCCCGAGGGCCGCGCCTATCTGGACTTCTACAACAATGTCCCGTCGCTCGGCCATTGCCACCCCGAGGTGAATGCGGCCATGGCCGCCCAGGCCGGCCGCATCAGCGGCAACACCCGCTATCTGGAGCCGGGGCTGGTGGATTACGCCGAGCGGCTGGTCGCCACCTTCCCGGCTGAAATGGACCGCGTGGTCTTTACCTGCACCGGCAGCGAGTCGAACGACCTGGCCCTGCGCATCGCGCGCCATGTCAGCGGGGCGCAGGGGGTGATCGTGTCCTCGCACGCCTATCACGGCACCTCGGCGGCCTGCGCGGGCGTCTCGCCCAATCTGGGCGCGGCGGTGCGGCTGGACCCGGCGACCCGGATGGTCACGCTGCCCGGCCCGGCCGGCATCCCCGATGAAGGCGCGGCCCGCCATTTCGAGGATCAGGTCCGCGCCGCCATCGCGGACCTGCAGCGCCGGGGCTTCGGGGTGGCGGCGCTGCTTTTCGACAGCATCTTTTCCAGCGACGGGGTCTGGCTGGACCCGCCGGGCTTCATCGCGGGCGGCGCGGCGGCCGTGCGGGCGGCGGGCGGGCTGGTGATCTCGGACGAGGTGCAGCCGGGCTTCGGACGCACGGGCGATCACATGTGGGGCTTCATGCGCCACGGCATCGTGCCGGACCTTGCCACCCTGGGCAAGCCGATGGGCAACGGCTTTCCCATCGGCGCCGTCGTCGGCCGCGCGGACCCCATGGCCGGGTTCGGCGCGACGGCGCGCTATTCCAACACCTTTGCCGGCAATGCGGTCGGCATCGCCACGGCCGATGCGGTTCTGCGGGTCCTTCAGCGCGACGACATCCCCGGCAATGCCAGGGCGATGGGCGCGCGGCTGCGCGCGGGGCTGGAGACGCTGCAGGGCAGTCATGCCAGCCTGCGGGCCGTGCGCCATGCGGGGCTGTTCTTCGGCATCGACATCGGCCGGGACGATATGCCCGCCCCGGCGCGGCGCGCGCTCGCGCTGGATCTGGTCAATGCCATGCGCGAGGATCGGGTGCTGATCAGCACGACCGGCGCGAACGAGGACACGCTGAAGGTCCGCCCGCCGCTGATCGTCGGCCCCGAGCATGTCGATCAGTTCCTGCACAGCCTTGGGCGCGCCCTGGCCTTGGTCGAAGGGCGGCGGACATAATGGGCGTTTGCATGGATAAACTCTCGCGCCGGCGGCGGATTTGGGCGAACCTGCCGCCGGAGAAACGCATCGACAGGAGGCGCAGATGAGCGAAGGTGCGGGACATCCTGAAAGCCGAAACGGCACTGACGCCGAGCCGGTGCTGCAGCTCGACAGCTTCGAGGTGCAGGTGGCGCCGATCACCGCACAGTCGCGGCCGTTCCTGCACGAGCTGACGGTCAGCGTGCTCTGGCCGCATCGTCACAGCGACCTCGATTTCCTGATCCGGCAGGGCAGGGGGTACGTGGCCCTGGACGAGATCGGCCGCCCGGTGGGCTCGGCCATGCATTTCCCGATGGGCGAGGATTTCGCGCTTCTGGGCATGATGGTCACGCCGCCGCGCCTGCAGGCGCGGGGCGGCGGGCGGTTCCTGCTGCGAACGATCCTGCGCGACTGCGCCGGCCGCGATTTGCGCCTGAATGCGACGCGCTCGGGCTACAGGCTCTATCGCGAGGAAGGGTTCATTGATGTCGGCAAGGTCTGGCAGCATCAGGGGATGGTCGGCGATGTGCCGGCGACAGAGCCGCTTGCCGGCATCGAGATCCGCGAGATCACGCCAGAAGACCACACTGCCATCGCGACGATGGACGCCCACGCGTTCGGCGCCGACCGTTCGCCGATCCTTGCCGCGCTGATGGAGGCGGGGCGGGGGCTGATCGCATATCGCGCCGGCCGGCCCTGCGGCTTTGCGCTGGTGCGTGCATTCGGCAAGGGACAGGTCCTCGGCCCGCTGGTGGCCGAGGACGAACGGCTGGCCATCGCGCTGACCGCACGCGCCCTGGGCGGGATGCGCGGCTTGTTCGTGCGCATGGACACGCCCTGCCAGGGGACGGATCTGCGGGCCTTCCTGACCGCCGCGGGCATGGTTCAGTTCGACACCGTGACCGAAATGCGGATCGGCCCGCAGCGGCGGGCCGAGGCGGGAATAGTGACCTTTGCACTGGCCGCGCATTCGCTCGGCTAGGACATTCGCGGTAAACGCTTGTCCGGATCGACTGGCCGGGCGGCGTCAGGCCAGCCGGTCCTTCAGCCGGAACCACAGCCCTGCGAGAGGCAGGAACCACGGCTTGCCGTTCAGCGCCGGGACCGCGGGCCAGTCCATCCCCTCCAGCGGGTTGGTGTCGTTCCGACCCATTGCCTGATCGGCCAGCACCTGCCCCAGCAGCGTCGACAGCTGCGCGCCGTGCCCCGAATAGCCCATGCCATAGATCATCCCGTCCGCCTGTCCCGCGCGCGGGAAGCGGTCGCGGGTCATGCCGACCAGCCCGCCCCAGCAATAGTCGATCTGGGCCCCGGCCAGATGCGGGAAGATGCCGGCCATTGCCGCGCGCAGGATGCGGCCCGACTTCGCGTCCGAGCGCTGGTCCGAGACGGCCGAGAACCGCGCCCGCCCGCCGAAGATCAGCCGGCCATCCGGCGACAGGCGGAAGTAGTTGCCGATGATGCGCGAGGTGACGCAGGTCCGGTTGCCGGGCATCGTCGCGGCGATCTCGGCCGAACTCAGCGGCCGCGTGGCGATGATGAACGAGGCCATCGGGATCATCCGCCTGCGGAAATAGCCCAGGGGGGCGCCCGGCACCTCCGCAGTATAGGCGCCGGTTGCGGCGATCACCCGCTCGGCCTGGATCTGCCCGCGCGGTGTCGTCAGCGTCCATCCCGTGCCCGACCGGCTGCGCCCGGTGACGGGTGCATGTTCCCAGATGCGGGCGCCGTGACGCACCGATGCCTCGACCAGTCCGTGCAGGTAGCGGCCCATATGCATCATCGCCGATTTCTCGTACAGCACCGCGCCGTGGAACGCGTCCGATCCGATCTCGTCCGTCAGCTCGCCCTTGGACAGCCAGCGGGTGTCGGGGTCCACCTCGCGGGCCAGAAGTTCCTGACCCGCGCGCAGGCCCGCGACGTGGCTGGGCTTGGAGGCCAGCTTCAGCTTGCCCGACCGGCGGAAGTCGCAGGCGATGCCCTCTTCCTCGATCACCTCGGCGATCATGTCGATGGACCGGTCATAGGCGTGATACAGCGCCCGCGCCCGCTCGGCGCCCAGATGGGCCACCGCATCTGCGTAGCCATGGGCGATGCCGTTGTTCAGATGCCCGCCATTGCGGCCCGAGCCGCCGGCGCCGACATGGCCCGCCTCGAGGACGGCGACCTTGACCCCCGCCCGCGCCAGCTTGCGCGCGGCATTGAGGCCGGTGAAGCCCGCGCCGATCACCGCCACGTCGAAGCGGTCTTGCACCGGCCCCGTCTCGGCGCCGGCGAAGACGGGGGCGGTGTCGTGCCAGTAAGGCAGCGTCTTCATGTCAAAGACCCAGCACGCCCGGCAGGCCCGAGATGTCGGCGATCTCGGTATAGCCGTAATAGGGGTTGGCCGGCTCGTGCCCGCGATTGACCCAGACCTTGTTGGTGATGCCCAGGTCATGCGCCGTCATCAGGTCATAGCGGAAGGAGGACGAGACGTGCAGGAAATCCTCGGGGCCGCAGTTCAGCGTGTCGAACATGTATTCGAAGGCCCGCATATGGGGCTTGTAGGCGCCCGCGCTTTCGGCCGTCAGTACATGCGCGATGGGCGCGCCCAGTTTCGCGATGTTGTGGGGGATCTGCGCGTTCATCGAATTGGTCAGCGCGACCAGCGGGAACTCCTTTGCCACGCGGGCGAGGCCAGCGGGCACGTCCGGGTTCGGCCCCCAGGTCGGCACGCGGTTATAGATGTCCTCGGCCACCGCGGGATCGAAGGCGATGTTGTTGCGCTTGCAGGTGCGCTGCAGGGCGTTGTGGACGACCTCGGCATAGGGCTTGAAGTCATGCAGCACCTCGTCCAGGCGATAGGCCGAGAAGTTCTCGATGAACGCCTCCATCCCCTCGGGGGACAGCTGGTCGGCATAGTGATCGCGCGCGGCCCCGGCCATGTCGAAATAGATCATGGTGCCGTGGCAGTCGAAGCTGACGAATTTGGGGCGGAAGGTCATGGTCGTCTCCGGTTCAAGGTGATGGCCCATCATCGAAGGGTTTTCGCGACGAGACTCGCTGCGTTCGCCCGGACCAAGGCAGGATATTGCGTTTGTTGCGCCGCCGGCGGCACGCCCTGCCGGTTGGCGCGTGAACTCAGCTGCCGGGGCGGCGCCGGCTGCGGCATCTTCGGCGAGATCGCAGAAGGAGGCCGCATCATGGACAGCCAGACCCAGACCGCGGAGACATTACTGGCCCGGCTTGTCGGCTTTGACAGCGTCGTCGGACGCCCCAACGCGCCGATCATCGGCTTCGTGCAGAACTGGCTGGCGGGGCATGGCGTGCGCGCCCATGTGCTGCAGGGACCCGAGGGCGACCGGGCGAACCTTTTCGCGACGATCGGCCCCGCCGACCGGCCGGGCTACGTCTTGTCGGGGCATCTGGACGTCGTGCCGGCGACCGAGCCGGGATGGCAGGGCGACCCCTTTACCCTGCGCCCTGATGGTGAGCGGCTGATCGGGCGGGGGGCCTGCGACATGAAGGGGTTCGTGGCGGCGATGCTGGCGATGGTCCCCGAACTTGCCGCCATGGATCTCGGCGCGCCGATCCACCTGGCCCTGTCCTATGATGAAGAGGCCGGCTGCCGGGGCGTGCCGCATCTGCTGGCGGCGCTGCCGGATCTCTGCGCGCGGCCCCTTGGTGCGATCATCGGCGAGCCGTCGAACCTGACCCCGGTGCTGGCGCACAAGGGCAAGGCGGCGATCCGGCTGACCGCGCGGGGCGTCCCTGGCCATTCCTCGCGCCCCGATCTTGGCGCCAACGCCATCCACGCCCTTGTCCCGGCGCTGGCGGCGGCGGTCGCACAGGCCAGCGCGCTGGAAACCGGCCCGCAGGATGCCCGCTTCGCACCGCCCTTCTCCAGCCTGCAGGTCGGCACGGTTGCGGGCGGGCAAGCGCTCAACATCATCCCGGACACGGCGTGCGCCGAGATCGAGACCCGTGCCATTGCCGGGGTGGACCCGCTGTCCCTGCTGGAGCCGGTTCGGGCAGTGGCACGCGCCGCCGGGATCGAGCTGCATGAGCTGTCGCATTACCCTGCGCTGGCGCTGGATCCGGACCATCCCCTTGCAGCGCTGGCGCAGGATCTTGCAGGTCGGGCGCCTCTGGGCGCGGTCAGCTTCGGGACCGAGGCGGGGCTCTACCAGCAGGCGGGCATTCCCGCCGTCATCTGCGGCCCCGGCGATATCGGCCGCGCGCACAAGCCCGAGGAATACCTGACCCGCGGCGAGCTGGCCGAGACCTGCGCCATGATCGGGCGCTTGGGGACCCGCGCCTGCGCATGACGGCAGATTCTGCGGCATCTACCCGCCGGCGGGACGCTAAGCTGCGATGCTCCGCCCGGATCGAGCCGAAGATGCCGCTGCCATTTGTCTATCATCAGGGAAACATCACAGAGATTGCCGCGATGACCCACTTTCACACACCCGATCCCGTCGCCATCGACCTGGTCCCCTTCGAGGAGGTCCATCTGCCCGACGCGCTGGCCCTGTCACAGGCGGTCGGATGGCCGCACCGGGCCGAGGACTGGGCGCTGAACCTGACCGCCTCGAAAGGGGTCGTGGCGGTCGCGGAGGGGCGCGTGATGGGCACGGCCCTTTGTTCGCT
This sequence comes from Paracoccus tibetensis, assembly GCF_900102505.1. Classification (GTDB taxonomy): domain Bacteria; phylum Pseudomonadota; class Alphaproteobacteria; order Rhodobacterales; family Rhodobacteraceae; genus Paracoccus; species Paracoccus tibetensis. The sequence continues at coordinate 31,366 of NZ_FMVT01000020.1, forward strand.
GCACGGGCCGGTCGCCACGCTGAACATGATCATCGTCGACGCGGCCCTGCGCGGGCGCGGCGTCGGCAAGCGTCTGATGGAGGGCATCATCGCCCTGGGCGGCGCGCGCGAGATGCGCCTTGTCGCGACCGAAGAGGGCAAGCCGCTCTATCGCAAGCTGGGCTTCGTCGAGACCGGCCAGATCGTCCAGCTTCAGGGCGTGGCCGCCCCTGCCACGCCCGAGCAGCCCTTCACGGCCAGCCCCGGCGATCCGGGCCTTATGGCGCAGATGGACTTCCAGGCCAGCGGCATGGACCGGGCCGCGCTGCTGGGCCGCATCGCGGCGCAGGGCACGACCCTTGTCACCGATGGCGGCTTTGCCCTGCTGCGCGCCTTCGGCCGGGGCCATGTCCTTGGCCCCGTGGTCGCGCGCGATCCGGCCGCGGCGCGGGCGCTGATGGCGGCGGGCGCCAACCGGATGGCGGGCAGCTTCCTGCGGATGGACCTGCCCGAAGCTCATGGCCTTGCCCCCTTCGCCGAAACGCTTGGCCTGCGGCGGGCGGGCGGGGGCACCGCCATGGTCCGCGCCGCGCGGCCCCGCGATCCGTCCCCCTTCCAGACCCACGCCCTTATCTCTCAAGCCCTTGGCTGAGCGCAGGAGTTTCTCATGCTGACCCGTACCCCCGCCGCCAATTCGCTGGTCGAGCTTGACCGCCGGCACCTTGTCCATCCCGTCTCGTCCTTCCGCGGGCACGAGGCGCGCGGCGTGCGCCTGTTGACCTCGGCCGAGGGCGCGACGGTCACCGATTCCGAAGGGCGGCAGCTGATCGACGGCTTCGCGGGCCTGTGGTGCGTGAACGCCGGCTACGGTCAGGAGAGCATCGTCGAGGCCGCTGCCGCGCAGATGCGCCAGCTGCCCTATGCGACCGGCTATTTCGATCTGGGGACCGAGGCGCCCATCCGCCTGGCCGCCGCCCTGGCCGAACGCGCGCCGGGCGATCTGGATCATGTCTACTTCACGCTCGGCGGCTCGGACGCGGTGGACAGCACGATCCGCTTCATCCGCTATTACTGGCATGCGCGCGGGATGCCGGGGCGCGACCAGTTCATATCGGTCGCCTCGGGCTATCACGGGTCCAGCAGCATGGGCGCCGGGCTGACGGCGCTGCCGCTGTTCCATGACGGCTTCGGTGCCCCCCATCACAGCCAGCACAAGATCGCCTCGCACGACCTTTACCGCAATCCGAACGGGTCGGACCCCGCGTCGGTGATCGCAAGCTCGGTCGCGGAACTGCGCGCGAAGGTGGCCGAGATCGGCGAGAACCGCGTCGCGGCTTTCTATGTCGAGCCGATCCAGGGTTCGGGCGGGGTGCTGGTGCCGCCGCCGGGCTGGATCGCCGCCATGCGCGCGGTCTGCGCCGAGTTCGGCATCCTCTTCGTCGCGGACGAGGTCATCACCGGCTTCGGACGCACCGGCCCGCTGTTCGCCTGCGAGGATGAGGGGATCGTGCCCGACCTGATGACGGTGGCGAAGGGCCTGACCTCGGGCTATGCGCCGATGGGGGCGGTGTTGATGTCGGATCACGTCTACCAGACCATCGCGGATTTCGCCGGCGCCAAGGCGGTCGGGCACGGCTTCACCTATTCCGCCCATCCCGTCTCGGCCGCCGTCGCGCTGGAGGTGCTGTCGCTCTATGAGGGCGGCCTTCTGGAGAACGGGCGCGCGATGGGCGCGCGGCTTCAGGCGGGCCTGCAGGGCCTGTCGGACCACCCGCTTGTCGGGGACGTCCGGGGCCGTGGGATGTTGGCTGCCGTTGAGCTGGTCACCGACAAGGACGCCAAGATCCCGCTTCCGGCCGAACTTGGCGCTGCAACCCGTCTGTTCGACCGGGCCTGGGACAATGGGTTGATCGTCCGCGCCTTCCCGCAAGGCGTCTTCGGCTACGCCCCGCCGCTGTGCTGCACGGAAGGCGAGATCGACCAGATCGTCGAGCGGACGCGCAAGGTGCTGGACCTGACGCTGGACGACCCCGAGATCCGCGCGGTGCTGAACTGATGGCGCTGCTGTTCGTCTCGACCGCCGCTCGTCTGCCGGTCTGGCAGGCGATGTTCGACAAGGCCGGCATCCCCATGATCGCGGGCGAGGCTGCGGTGACCGACCCGGCCGAGGTGACGGCGATCGCGTGCTGGATCCCGCCCGCCGATCTGACGCGCTATCCCAACCTGCGCGTGGTCCTGTCCGTCGGCGCGGGCGTCGATCATTTCCCGCCCCTGCCGGAAGGCGTCGCGCTGGTGCGCACCTTGGCGCCGGGGATCGAGGCGATGGTGCGGGACTGGACCCTGATGGCCACGCTGATGCTGCATCGCGACATGCCGACCTATCTGCAGCAGGCAAGCCGGGGCCTGTGGCAGAGCCAGCCGGTGCGGCTGGCCTCGGACCGGCGGGTGGGCATCATGGGGATGGGCCGGATCGGCGGGCTTGTTGCCAGCAGCCTGACGGCGCTTGGCTTCGAGGTGGCGGGCATGTCGCGCAGCGGGCGCAAGCGGGCGGTGCCGATCTTTCCGGCGGACCGGCTTGACGAATTTCTCGCCCGCACCGATCTGCTGATCTGCCTGCTGCCGCTGACCGAAGAGACGCGCGGCATTCTCGGCCGGCGGACCTTCGCGGCCCTGCCGCGCGGGGCGGGGCTGGTCCATGCCGGGCGCGGCCCACATCTGGACCCCGAGGCGCTGCGGGATGCGCTGGATGCCGGGCAACTTTCGGGCGCGATCCTCGACGTGACCGATCCCGAGCCTCTGCCGCAGGATCACTGGATGTGGCGCGACCCGCGCATCGTGATCACCCCCCATGTCGCCGCCCAGACCGATGCGGCCGAGGGCGCGGCGCATGCCATCGCGGTCATGCGCGCGCTGCAGGAGGGCGCGCCGCTGCCGGGGCAGGTCGATCGGGCCTTGGGCTACTGAGGCTCAGGCTCGCTCGTCGAACAGCCGCGACAGGGGGATATGCTGCTTGATGAACGGCGTCTTCAGCACGACGAAGCTGAAATACTTGTCGATGCCAAGTTCGCGGTCGATCAACCCCTCGACGATCAACTGGTAGTCGTCGATTCCCGCCGTTACGAATTTCACGAGGTAATCGTAGCCGCCCGACACCAGATGGCATTCGACGCAGCTGTCGATGTTCCCGAGCGCCTCCTGAAAGCGGGCGAAATCGATCTGGCGGTGGTTCTTCAGCGTGAACTCGGTGAAGATGGTCAGGGTCGGACCCAGCCTCGCCAAGTCGATCTGCGCGGAATAGCCGGTGATGTAGCCGGCCTGCTGCAGCTTCTTCACCCGCATCAGGCAGGGCGAGGGTGACAGGCTGACCTCGTCGGCCAGCTCGACATTGGTGATCCGGCCGTTGCGCTGCAGGACAGCGAGGATCTTGATGTCGATCCGGTCGAGTTTGTAGGCAGGCGTCATCTTGGCTCCTCTACCGCGGCAGGGCGTGACATGCCGCCGCAGGATGGCGGGATCACAGCACTTCATTTACCACCGGGTTTCAACAGGAAATGCCGTTTTGGGACACTTTGCGACAGATGAAGCTGCGCGCGCGGCGGTAAGGTCGGCAGAGCCTGAACGGAGTGCCTCATGTCTGCGCCATGTCTTGCCATCTCGACACCCGATATCCTGCCGTCCGACGCCGATTGCGTCGTGATCGGGGGCGGGATCGTCGGCGTCTCGGCCGCCTACTGGCTGGCACGGGCGGGGCAAAAGGTGGTGCTGGTGGAAAAGGGCGCCGTCGGGGCCGAGCAGTCCAGCCGCAACTGGGGCTGGTGCCGCCAGCAGAACCGCGACGCCCGCGAGCTGCCCCTGTCCACCCGCACCCTGTCCCTGTGGGAGGAGATGGGCGCCGATCTGGGCGACAGCTTGGGCTTTTCGCGCTGCGGGCTGCTGTATCTGTCGAACAGCGCCGAGGAAATCGAGGGCTGGGCCAAATGGGGCCGCTTTGCCCGCGGTGAGGGGATCGACACAAGGATGCTTGACGGCGACGAGGCCAGCCGGCGGGGCGCGCCGACGGGCCGCTCGTGGCTGGGCGGGGTCTGGTCGCCCACGGACGGCACCGCCGACCCGGTACGCGCGGCGCCGCTGATCGCCAAGGGCGTGATCAAGCATGGCGGCCATGTGGTGCAGAACTGTGCGGCCCGCGGGCTTGAGCTGGAGGCCGGGCGCGTCGCCGGTGTGGTGACCGAGAACGGAACCATCCGCACCCGCGCTGTGGTTGTCGCGGGCGGGGCCTGGGCGTCCAGCTTCATGTACCAGCAGGGCATTGCCTTTCCGCAGGCGGCCGTCCGCAGCTCGATCCTGTCGGTCCGGGGGGGGACGGTTGATCTGCCCCCCGCGCTTCATACCGCGCCCGTCACGGTGACGCGGCGCGCCAGCGGGGGCCATACGCTGGCCGTCTCGGGGCTGGCGAACCTTGACCCGACGCCGGGGGCCATGCGGGGGATGCGGCACTTCCTGCCGATGTTCGCCCGCCGCTGGCGTGTCCTGCGTCCCGGCGGCGCGCAGGCCTGGCGCGCTGGCTTCGAAACGCGGCGCCGCTGGTCCCTGGATGTGCCCACCCCGATGGAGCGGATGCGTACCCTCGATCCCCGCCCCTCGTCGCGGCTGATCGAGCTGACCCTGCGCCGCGCCCGAGATCTGGTGCCGGCGCTGCGCGATGTCGAGGTCGAGGCGGCGTGGGCCGGCTATATCGACAGCACCCCCGACGGCGTGCCGGTGATCGACGGCGATGTGGGCATTCCCGGCCTCGTGCTGGCGGCGGGCCTTTCGGGGCACGGCTTCGGCATCGGGCCGGGCGTCGGCCATCTGGTTGCTGATATCGTGCTAGGCCGTGCGCCGATCACCGAAATCAGGCAGTACCGGCTGGCGCGCTTCGGGCGCAGCCAATGGGGCGAAGTGGCCGAGTTCTGACGGCCGAGACGGAGAAGACGATGAAGACCTACAAGCTTGCCGTGATCCCGGGGGACGGAATCGGCGTCGATGTGACCGATGCCGCAATGCAGATTCTGACGGCCGCCGCCGCGCGCCACGGCTTCGCGCTGGCGCCGCAGCGGTTCGACTGGTCCTGTGGGCATTACCTCGCCACCGGCGCGATGATGCCGGCGGACGGGATCGAGACCCTGCGCGGCTTCGACGCGATCTATCTGGGCGCCGTCGGCTGGCCGGATACGGTGCCCGACAGCGTGTCGCTGCACGGGCTCTTGCTGCCGATCCGCAAGGCTTTCAACCAATATGCCAACATCCGTCCGCACCGCCTGCTGCCCGGGGTCGAGGGGCCGCTGCGCGCCGATGCCTTCGACATCCTCTGCATCCGCGAGAACACCGAGGGCGAATATTCCGGCGCTGGTGGCCGCGTCCATCAGGGCCGCGGCAACGAGGTGGCTGTCGAGACCGCCATATTTACCCGCGAGGGCGTCGAGCGCATCCTGCGCTTCGCCTTCGATCAGGCGCGGCTGCGGCGGCGGCATGTGACCTCGGTCACGAAATCGAACGCTCAGAAATTCTCGATGGTGTTCTGGGACGAGGTGACGCGCGAGGTGGCGGCCGACTATCCCGATGTGACCGTGGCGCACATGCATATCGACGCGATGACCGCGCGGATGGTCATGGCGCCCGAGAGCCTCGACGTGGTCGTGGCCTCGAACCTCTTCGGCGACATCCTGACCGATCTCGGCGCCGCGATCCAGGGGGGCCTCGGGTTTGCGGCCTCGGCCAATATCTGCCCCGACGGCAGCGGGCCCTCCATGTTCGAGCCGGTCCACGGCTCGGCCCCCGACATCGCCGGCCGCAACATTGCCAATCCGATCGCCGCGATCTGGTCCGCCGCCATGATGCTGGACCACCTGGGCGAGGCCGAGGCCGGACGCGCCATCATCGCCGCCATCGAGGCTGCCACCGCGCAGGGCACCGGCACCGTGCCCGGACAGGACTCGACCGATACGATCACCGCGCGCATCCGCGCCGAACTGGAGACGACCGCATGAAGCTGCAGGACCCTGACCTGCTCCGCACCGCCGCCCTGATCGACGGGCGCTGGATCGAGCGCCCCGAGCTTGAGATCACCGATCCCGCCACCGGCACGGCGCTTGGCCATCTGCCCGAATGCAGCGCCGCCGAGACGCGAGACGCCATCGCCGCCGCCGAGCGCGCGATGAAGGACTGGGCCGCCCGCACCCATGCCGAACGCGCCGACATCCTGATGCGCTGGTATCACCTGATCCATGACAATGCCGAGGATCTGGCGCAGATCCTTACGGCCGAGCAGGGCAAGCCCCTGTCCGAGGCGCGGGCCGAGGTCGGCTATGGCGCCAGCTTCGTGCGCTGGTTCGCCGAAGAGGCGCGCCGGATCAACGGCAAGATCATCCCCTCGCCGCAGAAGGGCAAGAAGATCCTGGTCACGAAAGAGCCGGTCGGCGTCTGCGCGATCATCACGCCCTGGAACTTCCCCATCGCCATGATCACCCGCAAGGTCGCGCCGGGCCTTGCGGCGGGCTGCACGATGGTCATCAAGCCCTCCGACTTCACGCCCTTCTCGGCACTCGCCCTCGCCGTCCTGGCCGAGCGTGCGGGCATTCCGGCGGGCGTCCTGAACGTGCTGACCGGCAAACCCGAGGCTATCGGCGCCGAGCTGACCGCAAGCCCGGTGGTGCGCAAGCTCTCGTTCACCGGCTCGACGCGCGTCGGCGCCTATCTGGCCGCGCAATGCGCGCCAACCCTGAAGCGCATGAGCCTCGAGCTGGGCGGGAACGCGCCCTTCATCGTCTTCGACGATGCCGACCTGGATGCGGCGGTCGAAGGGGCGATGCAGTCGAAGTTCCGCAACGGCGGGCAGACCTGCGTCTGCGCCAACCGGATCATGGTCCAGTCGGGCATCCATGACGCCTTCGTCGCCGCGCTTGCCGCTCGGGTCGACGCGCTGGTCGTGGGCCCGGGGACCGATCCGGGGGTCGAGATCGGCCCGATGATCAACCCGGCGGCCATCGAGAAGATCGAGGCCCATGTCGCGGACGCGCTGGCCAACGGCGCACGGCGGGCGACGCAGCCGCGCGGCCTCGCGGATCACTATGCCGACCCGGTGGTCCTAACCGGCGCTACCCCCGAGATGCGGTTGGCCTCTGAAGAGACCTTCGGCCCCGTCGCGCCGATCTTCCGCTTCGAGACCGAGTACGAGGCGCTGGCCCTTGCCAACGGCACGCCCTTCGGCCTCGCGGCCTACTTCTACACCCGCGACATGGCCCGCGCCTTCCGCTTCGGCGAGGGGCTGGAATTTGGGATGGTGGGCCTGAACACGGGTATCCTCAGCAACGAGGTGGCACCCTTCGGCGGGGTCAAGGCGTCGGGCCTCGGCCGTGAGGGCGCGCAGGAAGGTATCGAGGAATTCCTAGAAAGCAAGGCGCTGCATTTCGGCGGGCTTTCATCCTGATGTCTCGGGTAACGCATGCGGTGGTTGCATCACGAGCGAACAGCCCCAGGTAAAACGAGCTGGGGCTTTAGCTCTAAGCGGATCCACGGGCAGAGAAAGACGGTTGGCCTGCCCCCTGAAAAGTGGTCCTCCCTGAGGTATGGCTTTCGAGCCATTTGGAGGATGCAGGAATGCCCCAGAAGAAGCACAGGCCGGAGGA
>NZ_FMVT01000004.1 GCF_900102505.1 Paracoccus tibetensis
CCCGAAGGATCAACTTCTCGAGCGTGAGGTCCGACACGGCCTTCCGGAGCCGCTCGTTCTCCTTCTCCAACTCCTTCAGCCGCTTCACTTGGTTTGTCTTCAGCCCGCCATACTCTTGACGCCACCGGTAGTAGGTGAACTGCGTCACGCCAATTGAGCGAACCGCCGCGGCCACAGACTGACCCTGCGATACCAACACATCGACTTGCCGGAGCTTCGCTACAATCTCTTCGGGCTTGTGCTTCTTCTGGGGCATTGCTTGTCCTCCATCTGGCTCGAAAGCCTACTTCAGGGAGGACCACTTTTCAGGGGGCAGGCCAGTACACCTTCGACCTAAAGCCAAAACGGAATACTGTAGAAGGATTAATAGCGTTCCTCCTTATTATACCAATCACATTGATGCTCGTAGCAAACAACGGCCTCCTGACAAACAACTTTGGCAGTATCCTAAATGAAACATCCGCTTCCGGCTCAGGACCACAAGACTAACGTGCAGAATATGCTGATTGTCGGCCTTTTTGCAGGCTGCATGATTGGCTTTATCTTGTCGATGTTAGCTGATGCATTCCGTGTAGGAGAACTTAAGGAAGTCCCGCCGTGGCTACAGAGCGTGTTCAGCGGTCTCGCTACGCTGGTGAGTGTATACGCAGTCTATCTTGTTAGTCAGACCTTGAAAGCCACACAAGACACTTTGACAGCGACAAAGGATATGGCAGCGCAGCAGGCTGAGACAAACATTGCGCAGACAAGGGCGTGGCTCCATGTGCATCAGTACAAGTATCAGGGGAATGTCGAGGTAAGCGACGAATTTGGCTGGGATCTTGAAGAACAAATTTGGCTACAGATGATGAACTATGGCAACACGCCCGCACTTGATGTATCTATAGTTGCCATGGTGAACTTCTACCATTTTGAAGGATACGAGCAAGAAAGCCTCAGCTGCGAACCCTTCTTGTCGTTTAAGGGCGTGCCTTTCACCAAATCAGCCATTCTGCCAGGTAAAGAGACAAGCGCAATTTGGGTGAGTTTTTCTTCCTCCGAGTGGCCCCGTAGCTTCGATCTTGCCTTGTATATTGTTCAGGTTAAATACTTGATAATGCCTTCGCGGGAGGAAGTATCGGAAGTTTTCACCTTTAAAATGCACATTCATGAAGAAGACGTATGGTTAGAGCTTCAGTGAAATTCTCTGTCAGTAGTACCACTCGCCCTTTGTAGAAAGCGCTCCTCCTTGCCTAATTCATATCTGTTCTCGAAGTCAATTAGCCAGAAGACTGCTGCGTAGTCCTCTCTTTGCCCTTTGTTCATGAACGGTCCCAGGTTCTTTTCCTTCAAGCAGCCGGAGCAAAGACTGTAGTATGTCTTTCCGTCAAAGTATGGCTTTATGTGACAACCGGGACAAATGCACTTTGGACTGTAGGGCTTTCGCCAGTCATGAGCTTTGTTCTTCCGGCGGTAGTCAGTGATGAAGGTTGCAAGACTCATAGAACCACCTCTAGGAGCCCACAGGAAGGGATTTCAGCGCCCTTTGTGTTGTTCTGGTAGGAAGGGATAGGAAAACTGCTAGACCCCACTGGAATGCCCACCCGTCCCCACTCTCTGAAAGATCTAGAGCGGACTTCTCGGTTGGCTTGCTCCTCAGTTGTCAGCTTTGCCCACTTAGTGAGTGCCTGAGGCTTCCAAGAGACGTTTTGACTATCCTTGGCTTTGGTAGTCATGAGGGTGTCAGGTGAATAACCCAGACTAAGCAGCAATCGCGCCCCATCGTAAACCGGGGAAGCTACAAGGCCGATAAACTCACCTTTCAGATATAGAGCAAATTTGGACTTCTTGTCTGTCTTGTCAGATGGCAGGGTGTCGTAGGTCTTTAGTTGATACTCCAAGATAGTTGTTTCTGTCATAAATATTCTTTCTCAAATAGCGTAGTCTAAAATTTCTTCTTCTTGTTGGTGAAGCCAATTTTCAAATAGCTGTTTCATTCTTGTAGAGGCGATATAAAGATCCATAGGCTTGCCATTACGAACAGCACTACGAAAGATAAACTGGATCATCTCGGAGAGGGCGAATTGGTCTCTGTCTAATGTCATGCCGTAGGAATTAAAATAACGCTCTACGTCCATATTCGGGTTTCTGTCATAAAGATGAACGACAACATCCCTGTCAGCGTATTTGTTAGTGGCTCTAGTCTTTGCAGCTAGGAAACAATCAATCTTATTCGGCCTAGGATTACCGTTCTTATCTAGGTGTAGTATTGGCCTGTCCCGGTCTCGAATAACGCAACGCGAACCCCTACCGGCATTGTCTTTTGGTAGCGTTACGATCATCCGGCTATCGTCATTCTTGAGTAGTTCCCGGACTGACCTGATTGCCCTGCCGACTTGACCTAGCTGATCCTGCCGCGCCCCATTATACCAATTCCAATTCAAGCTATACTTGCTTAACGCTTCGATTGCTCTTGTGGATTTGAAGTTGATAAGGCTGCGGAGATTGGCAATTACTTCTTCATTAGATTTTCTGAGCGGAATGAACTTCTGTTGTGCTGAAATGCTATGTAGTTCAAGAAACTTATCAAGCATTGACCCTTTGAAGTTGTAGGTCAGGATTGTTGTTTTCTTGGGGGCTAGAAACAAGTCAATAGGTAGCTGAGTTACGAGATATCCAATTTGACCAGCCTTGCATTTAGAACGATAGAGAGTGCCTTTAGCAGCTTCACGGGCAATAGCCTCGAACGATCCACCTACAAAATGGCTAAGTGGTTTAAGAAGTGAAATCTTCCCGCAAGGCTCAAGAACTTCAACTTCGCCGTATTCTACAAGGTGCTCTACATCGCGGTTCTTGCACTTATATCGCTTAATCGCAGATACTTCCTCGTCACATACCAATTCATATCCTTGATCCTCAATCGCTCGCCAGTGCCGCTCGTCAAACCTCTCAAACAGCGCATGAGTGCAAGCTATGTTTTCTCCATCCTCAAGAAGTTTTAGTACATCATCAGTCTTGTTCTTTCCTTCTGGTGATTTGAAGTTGCCTTCTGGAATGTGATCCTGGATACGAGTTTCTACTTCATCCAATAAGGGAGACAGATATATGAACTTCTCATCTGGTCTGCTCTTCATGTTGTCTAAATAGGAGTGTGTCTTACCTGTTCCGGGCAAAGAATCTACATATTCAATATCGTTGTTCATAATTAAGTCCTGCAAATAGTTATCTACACCACTGAAATGAGTGGCTTACTTTTAAATTGTTCTGACTGTGAATTCCGCAAACCAATACGAAAAAATGCCCTACAACTAGCTCCGGGGGTGAAGCTGTCGTAGGGCTTAGTTTGCAGGAACATGAATGTCTGACTTTTTGATAGGCTGACGGACCTACCGGCGCTAAAGACAGGAAAACGCGCTTCTCAATTTAGGAAAAAATGAGACTGAACCAGACCTACTGAGACTGTTCTTTTCTCTGAGATGTATATAATCACGATGAGGCACTTTTTCAAGTAGCAGTTAACATTTATCAAATGGTATTCGTCATTATTTCCTTGACTGTTCGCTATTCCGCTAGACCCGCTCTCGCCGCCTACATCTAATCCAGTGACAACGCAGCCACTCTTAATCCGCCTCCGCACTATAGATAAGAACGGTAGCGGGCGGAACACACTACTCACTTTATTTACCAGCTACATCTTGACGACCTACAGCATCACCACCACGTAACTATAGCGATGATACTATAGATATTCTATTATCATGTAGGTTATTTATATTATGAATAGGTTGTGTAACTATAGTTATAGAACGCTCTGCTATCCTACAAAGATGAGCGGTTAAGACTATAGTTCTCTTAGTCAACGACACGTAGTTCTAAGAACGAAGTTAGGCAGTGCTACAACTAATCCATGAAGGAAGCTACAAAGCCTGATAAGGCGACTAGCTGTATGAACATCACTCTCTGAAAGAAAGGGACTAGGAGACGTAAGGCTCCGCAGCCTAGATCAAGACTTTTAGTCCGAAGCCCCTTAGGGCGAGAGGACGTTAAGAAAGTCGTAGAGATAGGGTAATCAGTCTATAACTATAGTTCTAACATCTATATTATTTGTAGTTCATCAAAAATAAATAGTACAACACGAGTCCAGGATTGTTCTTTTCGTAGAAAAGACAGGATGAGCAGCGTTAGCTGGTCAGACTGAAAGACGACGCGCTCGTTATACCCATAGTCCTAGAACTCTTGTCCTGCTGTTCTGAAACGTTTGTATAGTACCCTCTGCTGGTCATAGTTTATTATACGAGAACTGCGTTTTCCGACGAAAATTACTATATTAAATCAAGACGTTAAACCCCCTGTAGAGTCGATTCTGGGGAAAATCCGCCCAGACTGTAATCTTGAGGGACCTTACAAGCCTCCTCTGAGGCAATATAACACCACAATTATTCAGAGATTTCAGCAGCCTGTTCCGCTTTTGCTGCCTTTACGGCTATGTGTTATCGTGTAACAGAAGTGTTACCTTCCCGCTCTCCGAGACAATCCAGAAATTTCACTTTCCCACGGAAGGAGGGTAGTGTGTTTTTTCTGTTCTAAAGCATTATCTTCTTGAATAACTGATTTTCCTGTTCCTGGACTTTAACTGATTCTTTTTCTTGAGCATCCCTTTTATTCTTGCTGTCAGGCTTTCGCTCTGACGTGTTCGTGAGATTGTAAGCAACTCACTTGACTCTTTATCCGAACAAATTCGGACGAACTTATGGCGATTCGCTTCCTTACGTGTCCTTTATGGGTAAACCGAAACGCTACGTCCGATCAGGACGCTTTATGCGTCCCAATAGGGTTGAATCATGATTTATCGGACGCTACTTCTATAACATCTAGACCCTAATCGGACACACTCATCATGGCTACTTACGGATACGCTCGCGTCTCTACCACAGACCAAGACCTGACCATTCAACAGGAAGCACTCAAGAAGGCAGGATGCACTGTCATACGCTCTGAGAAGGCCACAGGGACCAAGCTTGAGGGACGTAGGGAGTTGGCTACCCTTCTGGACTTCCTGACCTCTGGCGACGTTCTGGTAATCACTAGGCTAGATCGTCTTGCCCGCTCTATGGATGATCTCTCAGCTATCGCAAGGCAGCTACAGGAAAAGGGAGTAGAGTTGCGGGCTACGGAACAGCCCATAGACACTACAAGCCCTGCCGGTAAGGCGTTCTTCCAGATGCTAGGTGTGTTCTCAGAGTTTGAGACTAATCTTCGCAAAGAGAGACAGCTTGAAGGGATTGCAGCAGCCAAGAAGGCAGGTGTCTACAAAGGTCGTAAGCCTTCCATTGATGGTGAGAAGATCAAGCAACTGACTGCTGAGGGTGTCGGACCTGCTGAGATTGCCAAGCGCCTAGGTGTTGCCCGCTCTAGCGTCTATCGCTTCCTGACCTGACTAATCCTCTTGACTGAGTTGTAGGATGATGAACGGGGATTCCCTTACGGGAGTCCTCTTTCTGATTCGTCTAGGGTCCCCCCTGAAAATTCGAGGAAGGTTTGCCCACTGGTGGGTAGCCCCACACATCCACAAAACAAGCTGGAAACCTTCACCTTGAGGAAACGACCTCAGGGACCAACCCAGATTCTAGAAAAAATGTGAAAAAGAGCCTAGTCAGAACAAGTCACAGTTGCCGCGCTCATACAGCAACTGCGCTCGCGACCTCTTACTTTCTGCGTCGGCTAACCACTGTTCCATCGGGACCGGCAAACCAACAAGGTCCTTCTTCACGACGTTGTCATACGCAGAGTTCATTGCTGACTCGAATATCCGACCTAGAACGAAATCTACAGAAGGGCCAGCGGCTAGAAGCGGCACGAGGTAAGGCACGTGCTTCCGATGTTCTTCCACAGTGATAGTTCCCGCCTCGACAGCGGAGAAAAACTGCCGGCCGGCCGCCATGCCTCGCTCAAATAGCGCAGCTTGACGGTCTTGGTCCCCGCTTATCTCAGCATATGTCCCGCACTCGAATGCGATCCACATGAACCGCGCAGCTTGCGCGTCAGCTTCGGCAGCTAGTGCGACCTGCGGCCAAAGTGCGAGAACTAAGGCAGATGTTCGGCGCATGAAGGCGTCCTAAACCTATCTAACACGTGTCATGGCAGATGTAGGTGGTTAGCGTAGGTGGTAGTACCCTCATAACTAACTGTAAACTCACGAAATAAGGGTCATGGCGGAGCGAGAGGGATTCGAACCCTCGAGACGGTTTCCCGCCTACACACTTTCCAGGCGTGCGCCTTCGACCACTCGGCCACCGCTCCGTTGCGGCTTCGTAGCCGCTTGGCGAACGGGGTGCAAGCGCCGCGGCGCGTTCAGAGACGGGAGATGCGCTTTTGCAATTCGGCCAGTTGGCGACGGATCTCGGCCATGTCCTGCGCGTCGTCGACGCCGCCTGCGCCTGCCGATCCACCGGGCGTGCCTGCATCCATGTCGGCCGGGATCGGGCCGGATCCCGCGCCCCGCCAGCCGCCCATCATCGCCCGCAGGAAGATCTGCTGCTGACGCTGCAGGGCCTCGAAGCCTGGCATCGAGGCCATGGGCCCCGACATCGTCGCCATGTTCTCCATCATCTTCGACTGCCCCTCGCGCAGCATCTCGAAGCTGGCGGCCAGGAACTGCGGCACCACGGATTGCGCGCTGGTCGTGTAGCTGCGCACGAGGTCGGTCAGCACATCGATGGGCAGGACGCTTTCGCCGCGGCTCTCATGCTCGGCGATGATCTGGAGCAGGTACTGCCGCGTCAAATCATCGCCCGACTTCAGGTCGACGATCTTCACCTCGCGGCCCTCGCGGATGAAGCGGGCGATGTCCTCGAGCGTGACGTAGTCGCTGGTTTCGGTGTTGTAGAGCCTGCGGCTGGCATAGCGCTTGATCAGCAGCGGCTCGGTCGGTGCGGCCATCGCGCCTTTCCTTTGTCTTGACTTGTCGCATGATGAAACCCGCGCCGGGGAAAGGCAAAGGAAAATTGCCCGTCGCGGCGGCACTTGCGCGGGGTGTCAGTCCGGGCGGGGGGCCACCGGGCCGGCGCCGAGGCGCGGGCCGAGCCTTGGCGCGGCGCGGTCGGTCGTCAGCGGACTGCGCGAGAAGCGCAACGGGGTGCGCAGGCCCGCGATGCCCTCGGGCCGGATGACAAGCGCGCGTGCCACGATCTGCGGGTCGCCAAGGGCCTCGGGCACGGTGTTGATCGGGCCGCACGGCACCCCGGCCGCGCCGAGATCGGCGATCAGCGCCGCCTTGACCCGGATCGAGGTGCGGGCGTCGATGCGCCTGCACAGATCCTCGCGATGCGCCACGCGCGCCGGGTTCGTGGCGAAGGCGGGATCGTCCGCCAGCGGGTCAAGCTCGAGAACCCTGCAGAGCGCGCGGAACTGGCGGTCGTTGCCGCAGGCGATGATGAGATGGCCGTCGGCGGTCGGGAAGACCTGGTAGGGCACGATGTTCGGATGCGCGTTCCCGAGGCGCCGGGGCACCAGCCCGCCGAGGAGATGGTTCGCGGCCTGGTTAGCCAGGACCGCGACCCCCGCATCCAGAAGCGACAGATCGACCTGCTGGCCGAGCCCCGAGCGCTCGCGCTCGGCCAGCGCGGCCTGGATGCCGATGACGCCGTAGAGGCCGGTGAAGATGTCGATCCAGGCGACGCCGACCTTCTGCGGCTCGCCGTCCGGATCGCCCGTCAGGTCCATGATCCCGCACATGCCCTGGATCATGAAGTCGTAGCCGGGCTGGCCTTGGCGCGGCCCGGTCTGCCCGAAGCCCGTCACCGACGCATAGACGAGGCGCGGGTTCAGGGCCGCGAGGCTGCCGTAGTCGAGCCCGTAGCGGGCGAGCCCGCCGACCTTGAAGTTCTCGATCAGCACGTCGGCCTCGGCGATCAGCGCCTTTAGCGCCGCCAGATCCTCCGGGCGATTGAAGTCGCAGGTCACCGAGGTCTTGCCGCGGTTGGCGGCGTGGAAATAGGCGGCCGCGGTCTCGGTCCCGCCCGCGCCGTCGTCGCGCTGCACGAAGGGCGGGCCCCAGCTGCGGGTGTCGTCGCCCTCGGGCGCCTCGACCTTGATGACCTCGGCGCCGAGATCGGCCAGCGTCTGCCCGATCCAAGGGCCGGCGAGGATGCGGGCGAGCTCGACGACCTTGAGGCCCGCGAGGGGCGCGCTCATCCGAAGGCGGCGAGGTCGGTGATCGCGCGGCCCAGGATCAGCGCGTGGACGTCATGCGTGCCCTCGTAGGTGTTCACCGTCTCGAGGTTCTGGGCGTGGCGCATCACGTGATAGCCGATCTGGATGCCGTTGCCGCCATGCATGTCGCGGGCCTGGCGCGCGATGTCCAGCGCCTTGCCGCAGTTGTTGCGCTTGATCAGGCTGATCATCTCGGGCGCGAACCGGCTCTCGTCGAAGAGCCGGCCAACACGCAGGCTGGCCTGCAGCCCGAGCGCGATCTCGGTCTGCATGTCGGCGAGCTTCTTCTGGAAAAGCTGCGTGGCGGCCAGCGGGCGCTGGAACTGCTTGCGGTCGAGGCCATACTGGCGGGCGCGGTGGAAGCAGTCCTCGGCCGCGCCCATCACGCCCCAGCTGATGCCGTAGCGGGCGCGGTTGAGGCAGCCGAACGGGCCGCCCATGCCCTCGATGCCGGGCAGAAGCGCGTCCTCGCCGACCTCGACATCCTGCATGACGATCTCGCCGGTGATCGAGGCGCGCAGGGACAGCTTGCCGCCGATCTTGGGCGCGGACAGGCCGGGCATGCCGTTTTCCAGGATGAAGCCGCGGACCTTGCCGCCATGCGCCTCGGACTTGGCCCAGATCACGAAGACGTTGGCGATGGGGCTGTTCGAGATCCACATCTTGGCGCCGCTGATCCGGTAACCGCCATTCACGGCGACCGCGCGGGTCTTCATGCCGCCGGGGTCCGAGCCGGCATCGGGCTCGGTCAGGCCGAAACAGCCGATCGCCTCGCCGCTGGCAAGGCGCGGCAGATACTTGCGTTTCTGCTCCTCCGAGCCGTAGGCGTGGATGGGGAACATGACCAGAGACGACTGCACCGACATCATCGAGCGATAGCCGCTGTCCACCCGCTCGACCTCGCGCGCGACAAGGCCGTAGGCCACATAGGAGGCCCCTGCCCCGCCATATTCCTCGGGCACGGTGACGCCGAGAAGGCCGGCCTCGCCCATCTCGCGGAAGATCGCCGGATCGGTCTCTTCGTTCAGGTAGGCCTGCTCGATCCGGGGCATCAGGCGGTCCTGCGCGAAGCCGCGCGCGGCCTCGCTGATCATGCGCTCGTCCTCGGTCAGCTGCTCGGCCAGCAGGAACGGGTCCGCCCAGTCAAATTGTCCGCCCTTGTGCGACGTCGATGCCATGTCTCGCCCTCCCTCGGCCTGTCGCCCTCCAGATAACCTGCCGGGCGGGCAAGGGAAATGCCCCAGATGCGCGCTGCGGCGTCGCGCCCGGATCAGGACGCCTGCGTGGCCAGCCCGTCGATCCGCGCGGCGACATCGGCGGACCGTGCCTGGACCAGCGCAAGATCCTCCGCGCCGAGATCGGGGCGCGGGTGGCGGCTGAGAAAGCAGAACATGCCGAAGATCGAGCCGTCCTCCCGCCGGACCGGCATGCTCAGATGGCTGCCGATGGGGATCATCTGCGTGATCGGCAGCTCGACCGCGATCGGATGGGCGCTGGTGTTGGTCATCAGCTGCGGCAGCCGCCCGTCGATGATGTGCTTGCAGTAGACCTCGCGCAGGTCCATCGCCTGGCTCGGCTGGATCAGCGCCTCGAGACCCGGCGCGCTGACGGCACGAAAGACCGCCCGCTCCTCCACGAATTCGGAGAGATAGGCGACTTCCATCCCGAGCATCTCGCGGATGGTGTCGAGGGCGTGCTGGATGGCGGCGCGGTCCTCGGCGCTGCGGGCGATGATGGGCAGGGCGGGCGTGTGATGCGTCATGGGGTCCTCGGGCAGCGGTCGGGACGATCCTGACGCGCCCCGCCCGATTTGCCGAGGGAAGAATAAGACGAAGTTTAGGCAGGGCGCGACCGCCCCTGACCTAGCCGTCCATTTTCAGCGCCTGGATGAACGCCGTCTGCGGGATCTCGACCTTGCCGAACTGGCGCATCTTCTTCTTGCCGGCCTTCTGCTTTTCCAGCAGCTTCTTCTTGCGCGTCGCGTCCCCGCCATAGCACTTGGCGGTCACGTCCTTGCGCATCGCCGACAAAGTCTCGCGCGCGATCACGCGGGCGCCGATGGCGGCTTGGATCGGGATCTTGAACATGTGTCGGGGGATCAGCTCTTTCAGCTTTTCCACCATCACGCGGCCGCGGGCCTCGGCGCGGTCGCGGTGGACCATGATCGAGAGGGCGTCCACCGGCTCGTCGTTCACGAGGATCGACATCTTGACCAGGAAATCCTCGCGGTATTCGCTGATCTGGTAGTCGAAGCTGGCATAGCCCTTGGTGACCGACTTGAGGCGGTCGTAGAAGTCGAAGACCACCTCGGCCAGCGGCAGGTCATAGACGACCATCGCGCGGTTGCCGGCATAGGTCAGGTCCAGCTGGATGCCGCGGCGGTCCTGACACAGCTTCAGCACGTCGCCCAGATATTCGTCCGGCACCATGATCGTCGCCTTGATGCGCGGCTCTTCGATATGGTCGACATGGGTCAGGTCGGGCATGTCGGCGGGGTTGTGCAGGTCGCGCACCTCGCCGTCGCGCATGTGCAGCTTGAAGACCACCGAGGGCGCGGTGGTGATGAGATCCAGATCGTATTCCCGCTCCAGACGGTCGCGGATGACTTCCAGATGCAGAAGGCCGAGGAAGCCGCAGCGGAAGCCGAAACCGAGGGCGGCGGACGTCTCCATCTCGTAGCTGAAGGAGGCGTCATTGAGGGCCAGCTTCTCGATGGCGTCGCGCAGGGCCTCGAAATCGTTCGCGTCCACCGGGAAGAGGCCGCAGAAGACCACGGGCTGCGCCGGCTTGAAGCCCGGCAGCGCCTTGGCGGCGGGCTTTTTCTCATGCGTGATGGTGTCGCCGACGCGGGTGTCGCGGACCTGCTTGATCGAGGCGGTGAAAACGCCGATCTCTCCCGGCCCAAGCTCGCCGATATCGACCATCAGCGGGGTCAGCACGGCCAGCCGGTCCAGCTTATAGGTGGCGCCGGTCTGCATCATCTTGACCTGATCTCCCTTGCGGATCACCCCGTCCATGACGCGGACCATCACCACGACGCCGAGATAGGCATCATACCAGCTGTCCACCAGCATGGCCGTCAGCGGCGCGGTGGCGTCGCCCTTGGGCGCGGGAAGGCGCGTCACGATCGCCTCCAGCACCTCGGGAATGCCGAGGCCGGTCTTGGCGCTGATCGGGATCGCGTCCTGCGCGTCGATGCCGATGACCTCCTCGATGTTTTCCTTCACGCGCTCGGGCTCGGCGGCGGGAAGGTCGATCTTGTTCAGGACCGGCACGATCTCGTGGCCCGCGTCTATCGCCTGGTAGACGTTGGCCAGCGTCTGCGCCTCGACGCCCTGGCTCGCGTCCACGACCAGCAGCGAGCCCTCGACGGCGCGCATCGAACGGCTGACCTCGTAGGCGAAGTCGACATGGCCCGGCGTGTCGATGAGGTTCAGGACATAGGTCTTGCCGTCCTTCGCCGGGTAGCTGATGCGGACGGTGTTGGCCTTGATGGTGATGCCGCGCTCGCGCTCGATATCCATGCTGTCCAGCATCTGGGCCTTCATGTCGCGCTCGGCGACGGTGCCCGTCAGCTGGATCAGCCGGTCGGCCAGCGTGGATTTCCCGTGGTCGATATGCGCCACGATCGAGAAGTTGCGGATGAGGTCAAGCTCGGTCATGGCCGGGCTATACAGGGGCGCGGGGCGCACGGAAAGAGGGGATCGCGCGGCCCCGCGCAGGTCGCGTCACCGCACCGCGGGCCGGTCCGCGGCCTGAAGCATGAGCCGCGCGACCTCGGCCGAAGAGGCCGGGTTCTGACCCGTCACCAGCTGCCCGTCGGCGATGGCGAAGCTCTGCCAGTCCGGCCCGCTCTCGTGCCGGGCGCCCGCGGCCGAAAGGCGGTCGGCCAGCAGGAACGGCACCGCCTCGGTCAGGCCGACGGCCTCCTCCTCGCTGTTGGTGAAGCCGGCGACGCGGCGGCCGGCGACCAGCGGCTGGCCGTCGGACAGGCGCGCGGCCAAGAGCCCGGCCGGCCCGTGGCAGACGGCGCCGATCACCGCGCCCTTCTCCCAGCCCCGCGCCAGCAGCGCGCCAAGGGCCTCGTTCTCGGGCAGGTCCCACATGGTGCCGTGCCCGCCTGGCAGGAAGATCATGTCGCAGCCCGAGACATCCACGTCCTCGACCCGCTCGGTATGGGCCAGCCGGTTCATCGCCGCGTCGTCCGCCATGAAGCGGCGCACCTCCTCGGTCATCGCGTCGCCCTCGGCCGAGCTGGGATCGGCGGGCGGCCGGCCGCCCTTGATGCTGGCCAGTTCCACCTGCCAGCCGGCATCGGTCAGGATCCAGTAGGGCGCGGCCAGTTCCTCCCAGTAGAAGCCCGTCGGCGTGTCGCTGTCGCCGATCCGGTCATGGGAAGTCAGGATGAAGAGGGCTTGGGGCATGGACTGTCTCCGGCTGGAAAGGGAATGGCGCACGCGGCGCATGGCGGACAACAGGCCGGCCCGCCCGCCGGTTCCGGTCCGCGCTGGTCGCCGTCAGCGGCTGCCGGGGCGCACGAGCCCGTCGACGGGCTGCGCCGGGCGCCGCACGCGCGCCTCGCGCCACATCGCGTAGGCGCCGGCCGCGGCGATGAGGGCGGCGCCCGCAAGGGTCAGCGCGTCCGGCCGCTCGCCGAAGACGACGGCGGCGACCACCAGCGCGAAGGCCAGCCGCGTGTAGCGGAAGGGCGCCACGACCGAGGCCTCGCCGAGCCTCGAGGCCGCGACCAGCGCGGCATAGCCCAGCACGCCGAAGAGGACCGTCCCGGCCAAAAGCGCCGTGTCGAACGTTCCCGGCACGACGATGGCCGTGCCGGAGGCCAGCGTCAGCGCCAGCCCGGCGGGCACCATCGCGCCGAAGGCCGAGGCCGAGAGCTGGTCCGAGGGGACGCCGGGCGGGATGCGGCGCGTCGCCAGATCGCGCAGCGTCAGCCCCGCCACCCCGACCACTGCCAGAAGCGCGGAAGGCTCGACCCCCGCCGCGCCCGGCCGCAGGATCAAGAGGACGCCGGCGAAACCCACCGCGACCGAGAGCCAGCGCCGCCAGCCCACCGCCTCGCCCAGAAACAGCGCCGCGCCCATGACGAGGGTCAGCGGCAACACCTGAAGGATGGCCGAGGCCACCGCCAGATCGCCCCAGGCCAGCGCGGTGACGAAGCCGAAGGCGCCGACGACCTCGCCGAGGTTGCGCGCCATGACCATCGGATGCAGCAGCGCCGCCGAGAACAGCGGCTGGCGCCGCCGCTTCATCCGCAGCCAGAAGACGACCATGCCCGCCGCGCCGGTCATCGCCAGCAGCTGCGGCACGGGCAGGCTGGCGGTCAGCGTCTTCACGAAGGCATCCTCCATCGCGAAAAGCGCCATGGCCGCGGTCATCAGCAGGGCGGCGCGGGTGTTCTCGGTCATGCGGCGCCGCCTTCGATCCGTTCGACCAGCCCCGGCAGCTCGTCCAGCCGGCCGATCTCGCGCAGGCGCGGATGGTCGGGCGCGTCGGCATGTTCGGCCGCCCAAGTCACCTCGTGCGGGACGAACACGCCCCATCCCCCCAGCTCCAGCACCGGGATCACGTCGCTCTTCATCGAATTGCCTGCCATCAGGAATCGCTCGGGCGCGATGCCCTGCGCCCAGAGGACGCGGCCATAGGCCTCGGGCGACTTCTCGGCCAGGATCTCGACCGCCGCGAAACGCTCGGCCAGGCCCGAGGCCGCGATCTTGCGCTCCTGGTCCATCAGATCGCCCTTGGTGATCAGGATCAGCCGCCGCCCCTCCAGCGCGTCCAGCGCCGCCTCGACCCCCGGCAGCAGGTCGACCGGATGGGCCAGCATCTCGCGCCCCAGATCGAGGATGCGGCCGATGGTGCGACCGTCCACCGCCCCGTCCGTCAGCTCGATCGCCGTCTCGACCATGGACAGCATGAAGCCCTTGATGCCGTAGCCGTAGCGGCGCAGGTTCGCCCGCTCGACGTCGAAGAGCCGGGTGATGATGTCCTCGGCCGCGCCGTGATCGGCCAGCAGCGCGCAGAACTCGGCCTCGGTCAGGCGGAAGAAGCTCTCGTTCTCCCACAGCGTGTCATCCGCATCCAGTCCGATCGCCTCGATCATCCGCCCGCCCCCGACGCCCGTCTGCCCCGAGGATCACGCCGCCGCGGCTTTGTCAAATCCGGCGGTTGCCGGCGATTGAGGTGAGGCCGCGGATTTGCTATGCAGGTTGCAGGAGAAGCGCAGAGACCGGGGCAAACCCGGCCGCTTTTCGGTCCGGCCCCGCGCGGTCCGGGCCGCCTGAATGAGGATCAGGACCGGGCACGACCCGGCACCCCGAGGAGACAGAGAATGCCGAACACCAAGAGCAACGGCTCGCCCCTGCCTAGCCGCCAGATGCTGAACCGCATGATCATCGCGGCCGCGGCGGTGGTCCTGACCACGCCGCTGGCGATGGCCGGACCGATCGACACGGCCTGCGTGCGCTCGGACCGCGCCCGTGGGAACGCGCCGCTCTGCGGCTGCATCCAGCAGGTCGCCAACCAGACCCTGTCGCGCGCCGACCAGCGCCGGGCGGCGCAGTTCTTCAGCGACCCGCACCGCGCCCAGGAGGTCCGCACCTCCAAGCGCGAGGCCGACAGCGCCTTCTGGAGCCGCTACCGCGCCTTCGCGAGCCGCGCCGAAAGCCTCTGCCAGCGCTGAGGCCACCGCCCGTCAGAGCCGGGCGATGATCTCGTCGGTCAGGGCGTCGAACTCGGTGACGGCGGGGCCGGTCCCGCCGCGATCCGCGACGCCCTCGCCCTGCCCCAAGGTCTCGGCATAGGTCACGCGGTTGGCGATATGCGTGCCCGCCACGTCCGCGCCCAGTTCGGCCGCCCGTTCCGCCACCTCGACCCCAAGGCGGGTGTGGGCGCGGGTCCGGTTCAGCACGACCAGCACCTCGGCCTTCTCGCGCCGCGCCAGATCGAGAACGCCCTCGGTCGCCCATATGTCCACATGGCTCGTCGCCACCGGCACCAGCACCAGGTCGGCCGCCCGCAGCGCCGGGCGCAGGTCGCTGTCGATCTTGGGCGGCGTGTCGATGATGACGAAGTCGAAGCGCTTCTTCAGTTTCTCGGATTCGTAGCTGGCCCCCCAGGCCGAGGAGGTCGAGAAGTCCATCGCCTCGTCCTCGCCCCGCGCCTGCACCCGCTCCATGAACCAGCGGCCCATGCTGCCCTGCGGGTCGGTGTCGATCAGCGCCACGGAGTGACCGCGCCGGTGCAGGCTGACCGCCAGGTTCACCGCCAGCGTCGTCTTGCCCGAGCCGCCCTTCTGCTGCGCCACCGTGATGATGCGGCCTGCCATGCTTGCCCCTCCTGCCGCTGAGCCTGAGGCACGTTAGCGGCCCGTTGCTGCGTTTGCACGATGTTTCTGCGGGTGCAGCATCGTCAGGCGTCGAAGACGGCCTGCACCTCGTAGAGCACCGGCTCGAAGCTCTTGCAGAGCGCGTGGATGTCGCGGTTGCGCTGGCGCATCTCGGCCGTGCGCAGCATCGCCTGGTAATCGCGCCGGTCGCGCCACTGCGAATAGGTAGCGATGCGCGTCTGCGCGTCGTTGAGGTGGATCGCCCCGCCGAGGCAGCCCGGCTGGTGCCGGATGACCCCCTCCCACGCCTCGGTCAGCAGGTCGAGAACGTCATGGGCGTTGCCGGGCGTCACCTCGAAGATGGTGATGACGGTCTGGCCTTGGAAGTCGCGGCTGATCTGGGGCATGGCGGGCCTCTTGCTCTGGCTGTGTCCGTCCCGTCAGCCTGAGCGCAGCGGGGCCGTCCTGCAAGCCTCATTGCAGACGCCCCTTGCGCGTTGCATGTTGCGCAGAACCACCCGCTGCGACGGAAGGATGCTGCCATGATCCCGGTCTTCGACGGCCACAACGATTTCCTGCAACGCGTCGTCGCCGCCGGGCCGGAGGGCGCGCGGCTGTGGCTGGAAGGGGACGGGACCGGGCATCTGGACCTGCCGCGGATGCGCGCGGGCGGCATGGTCGGCGGCTTTTTCGCCATCTGGGTGCCGACGCCGGCGGCGCTGGACGATCTGGCCGCGGTCACCGCGATGGAGAACCCGCCCTTCGCCCTGCCCCTGCCCGACGAGATTCCCGCCGAGGCCGCCCTGCCCCATGCCTTCCGCCAAGCGGCCGCGTTGCGGATGCTGGAGCGGACGGGAACGCTGGACATCGTCACCGACGCCGATGGCCTGCGCGCCAGCATCGCGGCCGGGCGCATCGCGGCCATCCTGCACATGGAGGGCGCCGAGGCGATCGCGGACAGCGAGGCGCTGCACCTGTGGCACGGGATGGGGCTTCGCTCGCTCGGGCCGGTCTGGTCCCGCCCGACACGCCATGCCGAAGGGGTGCCCTTCGCCTTTCCGGCCTCGCCCGATCAGGGCGGCGGCCTGACGGAGTCGGGGCGGCGGCTTGTCGCAGAGTGCAACGCGCTCGGCATCCTCATCGACCTGTCGCATCTGAACGAGGCGGGCTTCAACGACGTGGGCGCGCTGTCGGACGCGCCGCTGGTCGCCAGCCACAGCAACGTCCACGCGCTCTGCCCCAGCAGCCGCAACCTGACCGACCGCCAGCTGCGCCAGATCGCCGAGAGCCGGGGGCTGGTCGGCCTCAACTTCGCCTCGAGCTTCCTGCGCCCCGACGGCAAGCGCCTGCCGCTGGAGGAGATCGAGGTGATGCTGCGCCATCTCGACCATCTGCTGGACATCCTCGGCGAGGAGGGCGTGGCCCTCGGGTCGGACTTCGACGGCGCGCTGATGCCGCGCGATCTGCCGGATGCCGCCGCGCTGCCGCGCCTCATCGCGGCGATGGAGGCGCATGGCTATGGCGAGGCGCTGATCCGCAAGATCGCGTCTGAAAACTGGATCGGGCTGCTGGAACGGACCTGGCGGGCCTGACGCCCGCCGAAGCCTACTCGACCTGACCCTCGGCCGGGGTCGGGCTCTGCACCATTGCCACCATCTGCGCCAGCGCGGGATCGGCGCCGAGATCGGCCAGCGCGAAACGCTCGGTCAGGCTGCCGGGGGACAGCTCGACATTGCTGACGACCTGCGCGCCGGGCGCGGCAGGGCCGTAGGCCTGGCCGTTCACCGCGAAATAGACGGCGCCCGAGTTGCCGGTCCGCAGCCGCGGCGGCTCTTCCAGCTTCGGCAGCGCGAAACGCTCGCCCGCGTCCATCGTCTTCTCCAGCAGCACCGTCCCGTCGGCCGAGGTGACGCGCACCCAGGCCGGGCGCGTCGCCATCAGCTCCAGCTGCGGCGCGTCGGGGGCAAGCGTGCGGACGCCCGGCTCGCTCTCGCCAAGCGCAAGCTCGGTCACCGGCACCGAGGCCGCATCGGCCAGCGCGGCAGGCAGGGTCGGACCCTGCACCTGGTCGGGGCCAGCGACCGGCTGCGGCACCGCCGCGATGGTGCCGGCCGAGGCGATGACCTGCTCGACCGTCAGGGCGCCGTCCAGAAGGCCCGGATCGATCGAGGCGATCGGTCCGTCGCGCGCGGTCAGCACCGGCGCCTCGAGGATCTGCGGGCGATAGAGCCGGTCCAGCGCCTCGGGCTGCGGCAGGCTGCGCGCGATGTCGGCGGGATCGGCGGTCTCGATCTGCGGGCCGGCAAGGCCGGCGCCTTGGGTCGGGTCAAGCTCGGTCACGAGGCCCGGCCGCTCGTCACCCGGCGCCAGCGTCACCCGCTGCACCTCCTGAAGCAGCGAGAAGCCGCCATAGGCCAGGCCCGCGATCAGCGCGACCAGCACCAGCACGGCGCCGATGGCGCGCGGCTCCACGTCCGAGAAGAAGCCCTGCTGCTGCGGAATGAAGAGCGCGCGCGGATTGGCCAGCGCCTCCGCCGGGTCCGATGGGCGGCGCACCGGCTTCGGCCCCGAGGCCGAGGGGGCCATGCCATGCGTCGGCTGGAAGCCCGATTCGGTGCAGAAGCGGCGGAAGGTCCAGTCCGGGTCCATCCCGAGATAGCGCGCATAGGAGCGGACATAGCCCGAGATGAAGCTGGGCGCGTCGAAGGCCGAGATGTCGCAGTTCTCGATGGCAGCCACGTAGGAGGCGCGGATGCGCAACTCGCGCTGCACGTCCAGCAGCGACTTGCCCAAGGTGGCGCGTTCGCCGCGCATGACATCGCCAAGGCGCGTGTCATCATCGAGGAAGACGTGCGTTCCCTCCACCTGCGCGAACTCCTCTGCCGGGTGCTGTGCCCGCAGCCTGCTCATCTTTGTTGCCTCATGCGCCCGTTGTCAGGAGGGACGAATCACGCCCCCACCCAGGGTTGTTTATCTGGACGTTATCACGCAGACGAGAGCAGTTCACCAGGGATTGCGATCAGGCACTCAATTCCGCGCGATTCAGGGCACAGTGTGACCACAGGCTGTCCATGGCGCGCACGAGGTGGTCGATCTGCTTGGGATCGTGCACCGGCGAGGGCGTGAAGCGCAGCCGCTCGGTGCCGCGCGGCACGGTGGGGAAGTTGATCGGCTGCACGTAGATGCCGTGATCGCGCAGCAGCATGTCCGACAAGGCCTTGCAGTGAACGGGATGCCCGACATGGACCGGCACGATGTGGCTGCCGTGGTCGATGATCGGCATGCCGAGCGACTTGAGCCGCATCTTCAGGATGCGCGCGTGCAGCTGCTGCGCGTCGCGCAGCTTCTGGCCCTCGGCAGTCTTGAGGAAGGCGATGGACGCGGCCGCCCCCGCTGCAACCGCAGGTGGAAGCGAGGTCGTGAAGATGAAGCCCGGTGCATAGGAGCGGATCGCGTCGCACATCTTTGCGCTGGCTACGATGTAGCCGCCGAAGACGCCGAAGGCCTTGCCGAGCGTGCCGTTGATGATGTCCAGCCGGTGCGCGATGCGGTCGCGCTCGGCCACGCCGCCGCCGCGGGGGCCGTACATGCCGACCGCGTGGACCTCGTCCAGATAGGTCAGGGCGCCGAACTCGTCGGCCAGGTCGCAGATCGCCGCGATGGGCCCGAAATCCCCGTCCATCGAGTAGATCGACTCGAAGGCGATCAGCTTCGGCGCGGCAGGATCGTCCGCCTCCAGCAACTGGCGCAGATGCGCCACGTCGTTGTGCCGGAAGATGCGCTTGGCGCCACCGTTGCGCTTGATCCCCTCGATCATCGAGGCGTGGTTCAGCTCGTCCGAATAGATGATGAGGCCGGGAAACAGCTTCGGCAGCGTGGACAACGTCGCGTCATTGGCGATGTAGGCCGACGAGAAGACCAGCGAGGCTTCCTTGCCGTGCAGGTCCGCCAGCTCGGCCTCAAGCCGCTTGTGATAGACCGTCGTGCCCGAGATGTTGCGCGTGCCGCCCGAACCGGCGCCGGTCGCGTCCAGCGCCTCGTGCATCGCGGAGAGGACGGCCGGGTGCTGGCCCATGCCCAGATAGTCGTTGCCGCACCAGACGGTGATCTCCTGCCGCTCGCCGTCGGGGCGGTTCCACACCGCCTGCGGGAACCGGCCCTTGGCACGCTCGATGTCGATGAAGGTCCGGTAGCGGCCTTCCTCATGCAGTCGGGCGATGGCCTGGTCCAAGGCGGCGTCGTAGTTCATTGCGGGCGTTCCCTTGCAAACTGGCTGGGTGCGATCATCGTCCATCGCGCGCGGCCCGACATTGATAGAGGTCAAGGTCGGAAAAAGACAGGCCCAAAACGTCGCAACACGACTAAAGATCAATAGGGCCGACGTCTTAAGCGCTGTCCGTCACGTTCACGAGCGATGTGGGCGCGCCTCTCCCGGCGGTCAAGGCAAGGTGATGCCGAGCCCGCCGATCCGCGCTGACAATTCCCGCGGGCCGTGATAGTCCGCCTGCCAAAGCTCTGAGCAAAGGGAAGAAACCATGTTCATGAAACCCGCGCACGCGCTTCTGGCCGCGCTGGCCCTTTCGACGGCGCCCGCCGCACTGGCGCAGGAGACCGCCCCCGCCGAGGGCACCGCCGCCGGGACCGAGGCCGCGCCCGCCCCGCAATCGCCCCTCCCCGCCGCGCCGGCCACGGACGTCGCCGCGCCCGAAGCCGACTCGCCGGCCGCAGGGGCGCCCGCTGCCGATGCCGACGCACCGGCCGCAGAGGATGCCGCGGATGCCGAGGCGGGCGCCGGGGATGCGCCCGCGGCCGACGCTCCGGCCACCGATGGAGCGGCTGCCCCGGCCGATCCGGCGGCCGAGGAGGGTGAGCCGCGCGTCGGAAGCTACTACCTGATGGAAGAGCACGGCGACTGGATGATCCGCTGCATCCGGGCGGGCCAGGGCAAGGACCCGTGCGAGATGTACAAGCTGCTCAGCGACGAGGATGAAAACGCCGTCGCCGAGTTCACCCTGATCCCGCTGACGAATGGCCAGGTCGCGGCCGGCGCCACACTGATCGCCCCGCTCGAGACGGACCTGATCGAGGGCCTCGGCCTGCAGGTCGACAACGGCGAGATGCGCGGCTACCCGTTCAGCGTCTGCACGCCGGTCGGCTGCGTCTCGCGCCTCGGCTTCACCGATGCCGAGCTGGCCGCGATGAAGCGCGGCAACCGCGGCACCGTGCAGCTGGTGCCCTTCGGGGGCGACGCCGAACAGCCGGTGCGCCTGTCCTTCTCGTTGACCGGCTTCACGGCAGCCTTCGACTCGCTGACGGCCTATGCCGCCGCGCCCGCGCCCGAGCCGCAGGAGGATGCCGCCGACGCCCCCGCCGAAGCCGCTCCGGCCGAGGATGCGCCCGCCGAGTGATCCTGCCGCGTGATCCTGCCGACCGGCAGATCAAGGCCGCGCCCCCCCTGGGCGCGGCTTTTTCATGTCGCCGTGACGCCCCGGACCTTTTCGCTCCGGCGCCGCGTTGTGCGGGCTGTGCCGGGCGGATCGGTCCGGCAGCAAAAGCCGAAAGGACAGGCACATGAAACTGGATGGGAAGAAGATCGCGCTGCTGATCGCGCCGCGTGGCACGGAAGAGCCGGAATTCGTGCAGCCGCGCGACGCGCTGAAGGAGGCCGGGGCCGAGGTCACCGTCGTCGGGATCGAGACCGGCAGCGCCGAGACGGTGAATGGCGATCTAGATCCGGGCGCCAAGTATGACGTGGACCGGACGGCCGGCGATGTCTCGGCCGATGACTTCGACGGGCTCGTGATCCCCGGCGGCACGGTCGGCGCGGACAAGCTGCGCGCGGACAAGGACGTCGTCGCGCTGGTCAAGGCCTTCTTCGCGGCCGGCAAGCCGGTCGGGGCGATCTGCCACGGTCCCTGGCTTCTGGCCGAGGCGGACGTGCTTCAGGGCCGCAAGGTGACGTCCTACCCCTCGCTCGCGACTGATCTGCGGAACGCCGGCGCCGAATGGACCGACCAGGAGGTGGTGACCGACAGCGGCCTCGTCACCAGCCGCAAGCCGGACGACCTTCCGGCCTTCTGCGCCAAGCTGGTCGAGGAATTTGCTGAAGGGCGGCACGAGGCGCAGGCCCGCAGCGCCTGATCCGCAGCGCCTGATGCAGAGCGATTGAACCGCAGCGCTGCGGCGGTCAGACCCGCCGCAGCGCGATCACCGCGTTCAGACCGCCGAAGGCGAAGGCGTTCGACAGGACCACGTCCACCTTCGCGTCGCGCGCCTCGTTCGGCACCACGTCGAGCGCGCATTCCGGGTCCGGCTCCTGATAGCCGATCGTGGGGGCGATGACCCCGTCGCGCAGCGCCATGATGCAAGCGAGCAGCTCGACCGCGCCGGTGCCGCCGATCAGGTGGCCGTGCATCGACTTCGTGGACGAGATCATCAGCCGGTCCGCATGGTGGCCGAAGGCATGGGCCACGGCGGCGCATTCCGTCTTGTCATTGGCCGCCGTGCCGGTGCCGTGGGCGTTGATGTAGCCGACATCCTCGGGGTTCAGCCCGCCGTCCAGCATCGCGCCCGTGATCGCCCGCTCGGCCCCCTGCGCCGAGGGCATGACGATGTCCTGCGCGTCCGAGGACATGGCGAAGCCCACCACCTCGGCCAGGATGTCGGCGCCACGCTCGCGGGCGTGCTCGTAATCCTCGAAGACGAAGACGCCCGCGCCCTCGCCCTGGACCATGCCGTTGCGGTTGGCGCTGAAGGGGCGGCAGGCGTCCTTGGACATGACGCGCAGCCCTTCCCAGGCCTTGACCCCGCCGAAGCAGAGCATCGCCTCGGAGCCGCCCGACAGCATGACCTCTGCCGCGCCCGAGCGGACCATCTGGAAGGCCAGCCCCATCGCGTGGTTGCTGCTGGCGCAGGCCGTCGCGACGGTGAAGGCGGGACCGCGCAGGCCGAACTCCATGCTGACATGAGAGGCGGCGGCGTTGTTCATCAGCTTGGGGACGACGAAGGGATGGACGCGGTTCTTCCCCTCTTCATAAACCGCACGGTAATTCTCGTCCCAGGTGTTCAGCCCGCCACCCGCCGTGCCCAGCACCACGCCCGAGCGGAAGCCGAGCGCGCCCTCGAAATGCAGGCCCGACTGCTCGACGGCCTGCTTGGCGGCCAGAAGCGTGAACTGGGTGAACTTGTCGTAGAGCAGGATCTGCTGGCGGTTGAAGTAGGTCTCGGGCGTCCAGTCGTGGACCTGCGCGCCGATCTGGATCGACAGCCGCTCGACATCGCGGAACTCGAGTTGGGTGATCCCGCAGCGCCCCTCGCGATAGGCGGCCAGCGTGGTCGGCACGTCATGACCAAGCGCGTTGATCGTCCCGGCTCCGGTGATGACCACGCGGCGCAGCCCCCCGCGGCCGGTCAGCCCACCGGTGCCCGCGACCTGCGGCGCCTTGATGCCGGCATCGGCCAGCGCCTCGGAACTGGCAGCGGGCGCGGGCCGGGCGCCCTTCGGGCCGTCGGACTTCTTCCGGCTCATGCGCCCTTTTCCGCCACCAGCCGCTCGACCGCGGCGATGATGGTGCCCATGTTCGAGATGTCGAACTCGGACTTCTCGGGCTCGTTGGCGTTGAAGGGGATCGAGATGTCGAACTCTTCCTCGAGGGCGAAGATCGACTCGACCAGGCCGAGGCTGTCGATGCCCAGGTCGGCAGGCGTCGCCTCGTCGGTCACCTGGTCGGGCTCCAGCATGGCCTGCTCGGCGATGATGGTGCGGATGCGGTTTCGGATGTCGTCTGTCATGTCGCCTCCTGATCAGCCCTTTTCCAACAGGCGTGTCACGCTTTCCTGAAACTTCGACAACTGCTGCATGACACGCGGCAGCCGGCGCACGGCCTTCTGGATCTCCATCTGCGTCTCCATCTTCACCGCCGGGTTGCCCAGCACCACGCGGCCCGAGGGCACGCGGGTGAAGATCTTGGTCGCCCCGCCCGCGATGACGTCGTCGCCGATCTCGATGTTGTCCGACACGCCCACCTGCCCCGCCAGCACCACCCGGTCGCCGATCCGGGACGAGCCCGCGACCCCCACGAGGCCGCAGAGCAGGCAGTCGCGGCCGACCACGACGTTGTGGCCCAGCTGCACGAGGTTGTCGATCTTGGTGCCCGAGCCGACGCGCGTGGCCCGGATCGTGCCGCGGTCGATCGTGGCATTGGCGCCGATCTCGACATCGTCGCCGATCTCGACCCCGCCGAGAGAATGGATGCGCGTCCAGTGCTGCGCCTTGATCCCCTCGCGGGTGCCGAGCGTGCGGCGGATCTCCTCGATGCCCGATTCCTCGGGCGTGACGAAGGAGAAGCCGTCGCCGCCGATCGAGGCGCCGGGCTGCACGATCAGCCGGTCGCCCGCGATGACGCCGTGGGCGATGCGCGCGCCGGGATGGATCACGGCCTCGGCGCCGATGCGGCTGCCACGGCCGATGCTGACATGGGCGCCGATGCGCGCGCCGGGACCGATCTCGACGCCGGCGCCGATGACGACGAAGGGCGCGATGGCCGCGCCCTCGCCGATCCGGGCCGAGGGGTCGATGACGGCGCTCGGGTGGATGCCGGGGGCGATGTCGGGGCCGGGATCGAAGGCGCGGGTCAGCCCGGCCATCACGAGCCGCGGGCGGGGCGCGAAGATCGCGGCGCGCAGGCCGTAGGTCTCGGGGTCCATGCCCTCGGCCAGAAGGGCCATGCTGCCGGGGGCCAGCGCGGCGGCGTAGCGCGGCGACATGGCCATCGCGATGAGCCCGCTGCCGCCCTCGACCGGCGGGGTCTGGGCCGGCTCGGCGGCGCCGGTGACGGTCAGGCTGTCCTCGCCCCAGAAACGTGCATCCAGCGCGCGGGCAAGCTCGGCAATGGTGATCGCCATGAGGCCCCCTTTCGCCTTGCGGATTAACGCGTTTGCCCGGCCAAGGCCAGACGCCGCGGCTCACATCTGCGTCGCGGACCTGTCAGCTGCCGAAGCCCTCGGCCTCCAGCGCCTGCCAGATGCGGGCGTCCCTGCCGTAGATGTCGGCCGCCATCCGCACCTGTCCCGAGGAATCCGGCCAGGCGGTGAAGTAGACCAGATGCACCGGCACGCCGGGCCGCAGCGTCAGCCAGGTCTCGCGGCCGCTGTCCCGCGCGCGGCGATAGACCGCGGCCGGATCGTCAGTCTGCACCGAGAGCAGTGCATGGGCCAGGTCCACCGGATCGGCGATGCGGATGCAGCCGTTGGAATGGGCGCGCATGTTCTGCCCGAAGAGGTGCCGCGTCGGCGTGTCGTGCAGGTAGATGTTCCACTGGTTGGGGAAGATGAACTTCACCTCGCCCAGGGCATTGTCCGCGCTCGGCTTCTGGCGCAGGCGGTAGGGGAAGCTGGCGGCGTTGAAGTTGACCTGGCCGCGCGGGACGATGTTGCCGCGCCCGTCCACCACATCGAGGTGCGACAGCGCGTTCGCGTTAGCCCGCAGCTTCGGCAGGTAGTCGCGGTTCGTGATCGAGCGCGGGACGTTCCAGCTGGGGTTGACGACGAGGTGCGAGATCACGTCCGAGAACTCGGGCGTGCGCATCTCGGCGGTGTCCTTGCCGACGACGCTGCGGGTGCGGAAGACCTCGGCCCCGTCCTGCGAGATGGTGGTGGTGTAGTCGGGGATGTTCACCCAGACATGGCGGGCCGAGAAGTCGGTGCCGCCCATCCAGCGCAGCCGCTCCAGCGCGACCATGATCGCCCTCTGGCGCTGGTCGCGCCCCGAAGGCCCCTCACCGTTCAGGCGGCGGATCGTCTGCGGCCCGGCGATGCCGTCCGAGGGCAGGCCGGCGGCGTCCTGGAACCGCGCCACGGCCTCGGAAAACGCGGCATCATAAAGCGCCGGGTCCGCGGTCGGCGCGCCGAAGCCCATCGCCTCGAGGCGCGCGCGCATCAGGGGAAGATCGCTCCCGCGGCTGCCCACGCGCCACAGCCCCTCGGGCACCGCGGGAAGATGCGCCGGGATCGCCAGTTCGGCGCCTCCGGTCAACGCGGCCTGCAGCGCCCGGTAGGCCGGATGGTCCGGCGCGGCCGCAGCGATCACCGCCACTGGGTCGGGCGCCGCCACCGCGCGCGCCATCATCTCGGCCACCGCGCGGTCGGGACGCGCGCGCTTGATCTCGGGATCGACGCGGGACGGCACCAGGACCCCGCCCGAGAGGTCCGAGAGCAGCCGCGCCAGCGCGCGGGCATGGGCCAGCTCGGCCTCCAGGCCCTGCCCGGCCGCGGCCAGCGCCTCTGGCTGGTAGCGCATGACGGGGATGCCGTGGCGAGGCGCCTGCGCGATCGCCTCCTGCAACGCCGCCCGCAAGGGCGCCCCCGATTCGCCTTGGAACACCGCGCGCAGGCCGTTGCGGCCGTAGAAGCTGGCAAGATCCAGGTCGCCCGCGACGGCCTCGGCAAGTGCCATTTCGGCCGGCGTGAAGTTCAACCGTGGCGCCTGAGCCACGCTCACGGCAGCGGCATGACCCTGTCCCAGCTGCGCCGCCGCTGGCACCGGTATCGCCGCCACCAAGGCCAGCGTCAGCGACCTGATGATGTTGTACGTACTCATTACTTCCCTCGCTCGACGCAATTTTCACGTTCTCACAGCCGCTGCGCCCCGGCCAGTCACAAGCACCTGTTCCCGCTGCCCCGGGATGCAGATGATGCCGCTTTGCAACTGCCCCGAGCAAAGCTGCCACATCCCGCACGTTTCGGCAGATTCTCGCCGACGGCGCCTCGATCAATGCGCAACGGCCAGAATCCGTTTCGCTGCCCACCAAGATTTGACATATTGTTAGCAGGCCGGGGCTAAAATCCGGCTTGCCGCGCGATGCCGCGGACACAAAAACGAAGCAGGACAGGCGATCTGACATGACAATGGACCTTATCTCCCGTCGCGGCCTCCTCGGTGTGTTTGCGGCGTCCACCGTTGCTGCCGCACCGGTGATGGCAAATGCGTTCGGTTTTCTGCGCGGCGCGGGCGACTACCGCCGCGTGCGCATGTATTCGGGCCGCACCGGCGAAAGCATCGACACGGTCTACTGGGTGGACGGCAAGTACATCCGCGAGGCCCTGAACGAGATCAACGTCTTCATGCGCGACTGGCGCAGCGGCGAGGTGATCGGGATCGATCCGCGCACCGTGGACGTGGCCGCCGCCTCGGCGCGCCTGCTGCAGACGAACGAGCCCTACATGATGCTCTCGGGCTACCGCTCGCCGCGCACCAACGCGATGCTGCGCCGTCAGTCCGGCGGCGTCGCGCAGAACTCGCTGCACATGACCGGCAAGGCGGCCGACCTGCGGCTCAAGTCGCGCTCGGTCGGGCAGATGTATCAGGCGGCGGTGGCCTGCCGCGCGGGCGGCGTCGGCCGCTACAGCCGGTCGAACTTCGTGCACATGGATTGCGGCCCGGTCCGCACCTGGGGCAGCTGATCGCCAGCCTCGTCAGGGACTTCCATCGCGGTGCCTGCCTTGCGGCAAGCGCCGCGATCTGTCATGACGGGACCAGGCGCCCGGCGGCGAGGGGCTATGGTCCACGCCGTGACGCGGATGCTGCAAGCCTTCGGATCGGAGCCAGATGAACCTGCAAGTCAATCGGCGCTACCGCACGGCCAAGAAGATCCAGGCCGTTGCCGTGGAACTGGCGGTCCGGGACGGCCTCGCCAATGTCACGACTGAGGCGATCGCCCGGCAGGCCGAAATCAGCACCCGGACCTTCTTCAACTACTACCCCTACAAGGAGGCGGCGCTGATGGGCCCGCCCCCGGACTACCCGGCCGAGGCCTCCGAGGCCTTCGTGAACGGCAAGGGCCGCCTGATCGACGACCTCGCCGCGCTGATCGAGGCGCATCTGGCGCGCTTTCTCGACGAGCGGGACATGATCGGCCACCTGCTTGCGCTCAGCGAGACCGACCCCAAGCTCGAGGCGCTGCGCAACAGCGCCATGCTGTCGCGCCGCGCGCAGATGCGTGGGCTGCTGCACCGGCGGATGCCCGGCTCGGACCCGCGACTCGTCGAGATCCTGGCGGCCGCGATCATCGCCGCCACCAATGCCGCGACGAAGGACTGGGTCTCGGGCGAGCGCAGCGACTTCATTGCCGCCGCGCATGAGAACCTGTCGCTGATCATGACGGCCGCCGAACTTCTCGGCCGCGCCGGGGATCAGGGCGACAGCAGCTTGCGGTAAAGCGCGTCGAGGAAGGCCGCCGCCTCGTTTAGCGGATCGCGGCCCGGACCTAGCACCGCGCGGACCTGCACGTCGAAATCGGCGTAATGCTGCGTCATCGACCAGATCGAGAAGATCAGGTGATGCGGATCGACCTGCGCCAGCCGCCCCTCCGCCATCCAGCGCCGCAGGACGGCGGCCGCCTCGTCCACGATCTGCCGCAGCCCGCCGCCGAGGATCTCGGTCAGATGCGGCGCGCCCTCCAGGATCTCGTAGGCGAAAAGCCGGCTTTCGCGGGGAAAGTCCCGCGACATCTGCAGCTTCGCGCGCACGTAGGCCAGCACCTCCGCCAGCGGCTCGCCGGCCGGATCGATGCGCTGCAGGGGCGCCAGCCACATCTCCAGCAGCGAGGTCAGCAGCGCCTTGTGGATCTCGTCCTTCGAGGTGAAGTAATAGAGCACGTTCGGCTTTGAAAGCCCGGCATGGCGCGCGATCTGGTCGATGGTCGCGCCCCGGAAGCCGCCCGCCGAGAACGCCTCGAGCGCGCCGCCAAGGATCAGCTCGCGGTTCTTCTGCTGGATGCGGGACAGGCTGGGGGCCGAATTTCGTTCTGTCATCGCGCGTGCCCTTTCGGCATGATCGCAAATTAGGCAAACCTGGTGCCGCTTCCGGTGCCTGCCGGGTCCGTCCCGGTTCAGAATGCTTGACTGCCAATGGCCCCGTGCTAGCCTGATCCTGACCATCTGGTCAATATTCCGCGAGGTTCCCTGTTCATGCCGCTCGACCGCAAGCCCGCCCCCAACGACCTGCGCGCCTTCTGGATGCCGTTCACGGCGAACCGGCAGTTCAAGTCGGCGCCCCGGATGCTGACCGAGGCGCAGGACATGCACTACACCGCGGCCGACGGGCGCCAGATCCTGGACGGGACCGCGGGCCTGTGGTGCTGCAACGCCGGCCACTGCCGCCCGAAGATCACCGAAGCGGTGCAGTCGCAGATCGGCGTTCTCGACTACGCACCTGCCTTCCAGATGGGGCACCCGCTGGCCTTCGAGCTGGCGAACCGCATCGTGGACATCGCGCCCGAGGGGATGGAGCATGTCTTCTACTGCAACTCCGGCTCGGAAGCCGTTGATACGGCGCTGAAGATCGCGCTCGCCTATCACCGCGCCCGCGGCGACAGCGCCCGGACGCGGCTGATCGGGCGCGAGCGCGGCTATCACGGCGTCGGCTTCGGCGGCATCTCGGTCGGCGGGATCGTGAACAACCGCCGTCATTTCGGCACGCTGCTGGCGGGCGTCGACCACCTGCCCCACACCCACCTGCCCGAGAACCGCATGACCCGCGGCCAGCCCGAGCATGGCGCCCACCTCGCCGACGAGCTGGAGCGCCTGGTCGCGCTGCACGGCGCCGAGACCATCGCGGCCGTCATCGTCGAGCCGATGGCCGGCTCCACCGGCGTCCTGATGCCGCCCAAGGGCTATCTGCAGAAGCTGCGCGAGCTCACGCGCAAGCACGGCATCCTCTTGATCTTCGACGAGGTCATCACCGGCTTCGGCCGCCTCGGCAGCCCCTTCGCCGCGCAGCATTTCGGCGTCGTTCCCGACATGATCACCTGCGCCAAGGGCCTCACGAACGGCGTCATCCCGATGGGCGCCGTGCTGACCTCGGCCGCGATCCACGACGCCTTCATGCAGGGTCCCGAGCACATCATCGAGCTGTTCCACGGCTACACCTATTCCGGCAACCCGGTCAGCTGCGCCGCCGCCATCGCGACGCTGGACACCTATGCCGAGGAGGGCCTGCTGACCCGCGCCTCCGAGCTGGAGCATCACTGGCAGGAGGCGATCCACAGCCTCGCGGATCACCCCCATGTCGTCGACATCCGCAACATGGGCCTCATCGGCGCGGTCGAACTGGCCCCGATCGAGGGCCAGCCGGGCAAGCGCGCCTTCGACATCTTCGTAAAGGCCTTCGAGGCCGGCATCCTGATCCGCGTGACCGGCGACATCATCGCGATGTCGCCGCCGCTGATCATCTCGAAGGACCAGATCGACGAGCTGATCGGCACGCTCGGCGACGTGCTGAAGAACGCGGCGTAAGCGCCGCCACCCATCCAGCCCACCCCGCACCAAGACGGGGCGGCCCGACAGGAAGGACGACGAATGAGCGACGAGAGCGCGCTGATGACGGCTGGCCACGCGGCCACCAACATGACGGTGGACGGCCAGCGGCTGTGGGACAGCCTCATGGAGATGGCGAAGATCGGCCCCGGCATCGCCGGCGGCAACAACCGCCAGACCTTGACCGATGCCGACGCCGAAGGGCGCGCCCTGTTCCGGTCCTGGTGCGAGGCGGCGGGAATGAGCATGGGCCTCGACCGGATGGGCAACATGTTCATGCGCCACGAGGGGGCCGAGCCGGATCTGGACCCGGTCTATATCGGCAGCCATCTCGACACGCAGCCGACCGGCGGGAAGTATGACGGCGTTCTCGGCGTGCTGGCGGGGCTGGAGGTCGTGCGCTCGATCCGCGATCTTGGCATCCGCACGCGCCGGCCCATCGTGGTGGTGAACTGGACCAACGAGGAAGGCGCACGCTTCGCCCCCGCCATGCTGGCCTCGGGCGTCTTCGCGGGCGTGCATGACGAGGATTACGCCAACAGCCGCGTGGACGCCGAGGGCAAGCGCTTCGGGGACGAGCTGGACCGCATCGGCTGGCGCGGCGACGAGGCGCCCGGGGCGCGCAAGATCCACGCGATGTTCGAGTATCACATCGAGCAGGGCCCGATTCTCGAGGCCGAGGGGCGCGAGATCGGCGTCGTGACGCATGGGCAGGGCCTCTGGTGGCTGCAGGTCACGCTGACCGGCAAGGACGCGCATACCGGCTCGACGCCGATGGGGATGCGGGTGAACGCCGGCCTCGGCATGGCGCGGATCATCGAGGCGGTGCACCGAATCGCGATGGACCACCAGCCGAACGCCGTGGGCGCAGTCGGCCAGGCGAATGTCTGGCCGAACAGCCGCAACGTGATCCCGGGCAAGGCCGTCTTCACCATCGACTTCCGCTCGCCGGACCTGGGCAAGCTCACCTCGATGCGCTCGAAGTTGGAGCTGGAAGCATCTAAGATTGCTGCTGAACTTGGCCTCGGGATCGAGATAGAGCCGGTCGGGCATTTCGATCCCGTGACCTTCGATCCGGGGCTGGTCGCCACCGTGCGGCGGGCGGCCGAAGGGCTGGGGCTGACGCATATGGACATCGTCTCGGGCGCGGGTCACGACGCCTGCTGGATCAACCGCGTCGCGCCGACAGTGATGATCATGTGCCCCTGCGTGGGAGGCCTTAGCCACAACGAGGCCGAGGAAATCACGCCGGATTGGGCGAAGGCGGGTTGCGACGTGCTGCTGCACGCGGTGCTGGAAGCGGCCGAAGTGGTGCGCTGACGCACGGTCGCCGGGGGTTTCACCCCCGGATCCCAAGGGTATTTGGACAACGAAGAAGAGGGCGGGATGAGCACGGTCATCAGGGGCGGCACGGTCGTCACGGCGGATCTGAGCTACAAGGCAGATGTGCTGATCGAGGGCGGGCGGATCGCGGCCATCGGCGAAGGGCTGGTGGGGGACGAGGTGCTGGACGCCTCGGGCTGCTACATCATGCCGGGCGGGATCGACCCGCACACGCATCTGGAGATGCCCTTCATGGGCACCTACTCGGCCGACGACTTCGAGAGCGGGACCCGCGCGGCCTTGGCGGGCGGGACCACGATGGTGGTGGACTTCGCCCTGCCCTCGCCCGGCCAGGGGCTGCTGAACGCGCTGCAGATGTGGGACAACAAGTCGGGCCGCGCGCATTGCGACTACAGCTACCACATGGCGGTGACCTGGTGGGGCGAGCAGGTCTTTGACGAGATGCAGGCCGTGGTGGATCGCGGGATCACCAGCTTCAAGCATTTCATGGCCTACAAGGGCGCCCTGATGGTGAATGACGACGAGCTGTTCGCCAGCTTCCGCCGGGTGGGCGATCTGGGCGGGATCGCGATGGTCCATGCCGAGAATGGCGATGTCGTGGCCGAGCTGTCGGCGCGGCTGCTGGCCGAGGGAAACACCGGGCCCGAGGCCCATGCCTATTCCCGACCCCCGCAGGTCGAGGGCGAGGCGACGAACCGGGCGATCATGGTCGCGGACATGGCGGGGGTGCCGCTCTACGTCGTCCATGTCAGCTGCGAGGACGCGCATGAGGCGATCCGCCGGGCGCGGGCGCAGGGCAAGCGCGTGTGGGGCGAGCCCCTGATCCAGCACCTGGTGCTGGACGAGAGCGAATACTTCAACGCGGACTGGGACCATGCCGCGCGGCGGGTGATGTCGCCGCCCTTCCGCAACAAGCTGCATCAGGACAGTCTCTGGGCGGGGTTGCAATCGGGCAGCCTGTCGGTGGTGGCGACGGATCACTGCGCCTTCACGACCGAGCAGAAGCGCTATGGCGTGGGCGATTTCACCAAGATCCCGAACGGGACCGGCGGACTGGAGGACCGGATGCCGGTGCTCTGGACGCATGGCGTCGGCACGGGGCGGCTGACGCCGAACGAGTTCGTGGCGGCGACCTCGGCGAATATCGCCAAGATCCTCGGGATGTATCCCAGGAAGGGCGCGGTGCTGGTCGGCAGCGATGCGGACCTGGTGGTATGGGACCCGGAGGCCGAGAAGGTGATCAGCGCCGGCATGCAGCAATCGGCCATCGACTACAACGTCTTCGAGGGCCAGCGCGTGAAGGGCCTGCCGCGCTTCACGCTGACGCGCGGCGTGGTCGCGGTGACCGAGGGCAAGGTCGACAGCCGGGAGGGGCATGGCGAATTCGTCGCCCGCGAGCCGCGCGGGACGGTGAACCGGGCGCTGTCCGAGTGGAAGGCGCTGACGGCCCCGCGCCCGGTCGAGCGCAGCGGCATTCCGGCGAGCGGGGTCTGAGTTGGACGCCGTCATCGAGGCGCAGCGCGTCAGCCTGACCTTCCAGACCGCGGACGGGCCGGTCCATGCGCTGAAGGACGTGGATCTGGCCATCGCGCCGGGCGAGTTCGTCAGCTTCATCGGCCCCTCGGGCTGCGGGAAGACGACCTTCCTGCGTTCGGTCGCGGCGCTGGAGACGCCGACCTCGGGCCGGCTGAGCGTCAACGGGATGGAGCCGGACGCCGCGCGGCGGGCGCGGGCTTACGGCTTTGTCTTTCAGGCACCGGGGCTTTATCCGTGGCGGACGATTTCGGGGAATATCTCGCTGCCGCTTGAAATCATGGGCTTTTCGCGCAGCGAGCGGGCTGAGCGGGTCGCCCGCGTCCTCGATCTGGTCGAGCTAACGGGCTTTGCGGGCAAGTTTCCCTGGCAGCTCTCGGGCGGGATGCAACAGCGCGCCTCCATCGCGCGGGCTTTGGCCTTCGACGCGGATATCCTGTTGATGGACGAGCCCTTCGGGGCGCTGGACGAGATCGTGCGCGACCGGCTGAACGAGGCGCTGCTGGCGCTGTGGCGCAAGACCGGCAAGACCATCGGCTTCGTCACCCACTCGATCCCCGAGGCGGTGTATCTTTCGACCAAGATCGTGGTCATGTCGCCGCGGCCGGGGCGGATCACCAAGGTCATCGACAGCCCCCTGCCGCCCGAGCGCCCGCTGGAGATCCGCGACACGCCCGAGTTCATCGCGCTCGCCCACGAGGTCCGCGAGGGGCTGCGCGAGGGACATGGCTATGACTGACGCGGTGCTGAACGCGCCGCAGGCCCGGCGGCTGCGGCTGCATACGGGCGATCTGCTGCCGATCCTGACCGTGCTGCTGGTGATCGTGGCCGTCTGGTATCTGGGCGCGATCCGCATGAACGCCGCGTGGGAGCGGGATCAGGCGGCCCGCGCGGGCGTCCAGCTGACGACCTCGGAACTGGTGAGCCGGACCCTGACGCAGGATCGCCCAGTCCTGCCCGCCCCGCACCAGGTGGCGCAGGGGCTGTGGGAGGGGGTGGCGGGCCAAGCCGTCACCTCGCGCCGCAGCCTCGTCTGGCATGCTTGGGTCACGCTGTCGGCGACGCTGGCGGGCTTCGGGATCGGCACCGCGCTTGGCATCGTGCTGGCGGTGGGGATCGTGCACAGCCGGGTGATGGACCTGTCGGTGATGCCTTGGGCCGTGGCCAGCCAGACCGTGCCGATCCTCGCCATCGCGCCGATGGTGATCGTGGTGCTGGCCTCGGTCGGCGTCACCGGGCTTCTGCCGAAGGCGATCATCGCGGCGTGGCTCTCGTTCTTTCCGGTGCTGGTCGGGATGGTGAAGGGGCTCAGGACGCCGGACGGGATGCAGCTGGACCTGATGCGGTCCTGGAGCGCGCCGAAGACCCGCGTCTTCTGGAACCTGCGCCTGCCCTCGTCCCTGCCCTATCTCTTCGCCTCGCTGAAGGTCGCCATCGCGGCCGCGCTGGTCGGCACCATCGTCGGCGAGCTGCCGGCGGGAGCCACCGCCGGCCTCGGGGCGCGGCTGCTGTCGGGCAGCTATTACGGGCAGACGGTGCAGATCTGGTCGGCGCTCTTCGCCGCCGCGATCCTCGCCGCCGTGCTGGTCGCGCTGATCGGGCTGATCGAGCGCACGGTCCTCTCGCGCATGGGGTTGGCGCGATGAGCGCGCTGCCGATCCTGGGCGTCTGGCTGGGCGGCATCGCGCTGAACGTCTGGCTGGCGCGGATCAACACGCGCCTCAGCCGGGGGCTGATCGCCGCCGTCTTCGGCCTGACGCTGATCCTGCTGTGGGAGATGGCGGTGCGGATCTACCAGATCCCAACGGTCATCCTGCCCGCGCCCAGCCAGATCGCCGCCAGCTTCGCGGCGAACCGCAGCATCCTCTGGACGGACTTCGTGCAGACCATCCTGCGCGGCGCGCTGATGGGCTGGGTGATCGGCGCCTTCGCCGCGATCCTGACCGCCATCGCCATCGACCGCAGCCCCTTCCTGCAGCGCGGCCTGCTGCCCATCGGCAATTTCGTCGCCGCCCTGCCCATTGTCGGCATCGCGCCGATCCTGGTGATGTGGTTCGGCTTCGACTGGCAGTCCAAGGCCGCCGTGGTCGTGGTGATGGTCTTCTTCCCGATCCTCGTGAACATGGTCGCGGGGCTCAAGGCGACGGATGCGCTGCAGCGCGACCTGATGGCCTCCTGGGCTGCGCCCTATGGCGCCAGCCTGTGGAAACTGCGCCTGCCCGCCGCCATGCCCTTCCTCTTCAACGGGCTGAAGATCACCACGACGCTGGCGCTGATCGGCGCCATCGTGGCCGAGTTCTTCGGCAGCCCGACCCGCGGCATGGGGTTCCGCATCTCGACCGCCGTGGGGCGGCTGGACCTGCCGCTGGTCTGGGCCGAGATCGTGGTTGCCGCCCTTGCGGGCACCTTGTTCTATGGCATTGTCGCGCTTGCGGAAAAGAAGGTGACCTTCTGGCACCCGTCGCAGCGCGGCTGACCCGGGCTCAAGTTATGTCAACACGGGCCCACCAACAGGAGAGAAAGATGAAGAAACTGATGATCACCGCCGCCGGCCTTGCGCTGCTGGCGGGCGGCGCATCCGCGGACGAGCTGACGCTGCAGCTGAAATGGGTCACGCAGGCCCAGTTCGCCGGCTACTACGTCGCGCAGGCGCAGGGCTTCTACGAGGAAGAGGGGCTGGACGTCACCATCCTGCCCGGCGGGCCGGACATCGCGCCGACGCAGGTGCTGGCCGGTGGCGGCGCGGACGTGATCGTCGAATGGATGCCGGCGGCGCTGGCGGCGCGGGAACGCGGCCTGCCGCTGGTCAACATCGCCCAGCCCTTCAAGTCCTCGGGAATGATGCTGACCTGCCTCGCCGAGACGGGCATCCAGAACCCCGAGACGGATTTCGCCGGCAAGACGCTTGGCGTCTGGTTCTCGGGGAACGAGTATCCGTTCCTCAGCTGGATGAACACGCTCGGCCTCTCGACCGAGGGCGGCGAGGGTGGCGTCACGGTTCTCAAGCAGGGCTTCAACGTCGATCCGCTGCTGCAGAAGCAGGCCGCCTGCATCAGCACCATGACCTATAACGAATACGGCCAGGTGCTGGATGCCGGCCTCTCCGAGGACGACCTCGTGACCTTCAAGTACGAGGATCAGGGCGTCGCCACGCTGGAAGACGGGCTCTACGTGCTGGAATCGACGCTCGAGGACGACGCGATGGTCGATCGCCTCGCCCGCTTCGTGCGCGCCAGCATGAAGGGCTGGGAATACGCCGCCGCGAACCCGGACGAGGCGGCCGAGATCGTGCTGGAGAACGACGAGACCGGCGCGCAGACGATGGAGCACCAGGCCCGCATGATGCGCGAGATCGCGCTGCTGCTGGAGGGCTCGGACGGCACGCTGGACGAGGCCGACTACCAGCGCACGGTCGACACGCTGCTCTCGGGCGGCTCGGACCCGGTGATCTCGGCGGCGCCCGAGGGGGCGTGGTCGCCCGTGGTCACGGACCGCGCCTTCAACTAGGCGGATCGGGCGTCGCCAGAGCGGCGCCCGTATTCACTCCTGCCAGCCCGGCTTGCGCTTCTCGAAGAAGGCGGCGATCCCCTCGGGGGCCTCGGCGCCTTCCCAGACCGCCACCAGCCGCTCGATGCTGTCCTCGATCACCGCCGCATCAAGGCGCGGCCCGAGCGCACGGCACTGCGCCTTCGCCGCCGCCACCGCGCCGGGCGCGGCCAGCAGGAAGGGCGCGATCTCGGCCTCGACCGCCGCGTCCAGCGCCTCGGGCGCCACCACCTGCGCCGCAAGGTTCAGCCGCTCGGCCTCGGCCGCATCGAAGAGCCGCCCCGAGAAGAAGACCCGCCGCGCCTTGTCCTCGCCCATCCGCGCAAGGACATAGGGGCCGATGGTCGCCGGGATCAGGCCCAGCTTCACCTCGGTCAGCCCGAAGCGCGCCGTGTCCGCAGCGAGGGCGATGTCGCTCACCGCCATCATCCCGACGCCGCCGCCGAAGGCGTTGCCATGAACGCGCGCGATCAGGGGCTTCGGCAGCCCGTTCAGCGCCGCCAGCATCCCCGCCAGCGCCTGCGCTCCCGCGCGCCGCGTCTCGGCATCCGCCGCGATCTGCTCGCGCATCCAGCCAAGATCGCCGCCCGCGCAGAAACTCGCCCCCTCGCCCGCCAGCACCACCACGCGCACGGCCGGATCGCGGGCCAGTTGCCCCGCCGCCTCGGTCACCTCGTCGATCATCTGCCGCGAGAGGGCGTTGTGCTTCTCGGCCCGCGCCAGCCACAGCGTCGCCACGCCGCGCGCGTCCTGCCGGACCCGGATCGTCTCAAACATCGCGCGTCTCCCGCATGTGGCGCGTCATGGCCGCCGCTTCCTCCAGCACCGACGCATCGAGGCCCGTCCGGTAGCCGGCCGAGGCCAGGTGCGCCGCCACTGCTTCCGTCGCGACATTGCCCGCCGCGCCGGGCGCATAGGGGCAACCTCCAAGGCCGCCCACCGCCGCATCGAAGACCCGCAGCCCCCGCGCGAGGCTCGCGTCGATATTCGCCAACGCCCGGCCGACCGTGTCGTGGTAATGGCCCGCCAGCCGCTCGGGCGGTAGCTCGCCCAG
This sequence comes from Paracoccus tibetensis, assembly GCF_900102505.1. Classification (GTDB taxonomy): domain Bacteria; phylum Pseudomonadota; class Alphaproteobacteria; order Rhodobacterales; family Rhodobacteraceae; genus Paracoccus; species Paracoccus tibetensis. The sequence continues at coordinate 37,326 of NZ_FMVT01000004.1, forward strand.
GACCGCGGTCAGCATGGCGTCGATCGTCTCGGGGCGGCCCTGCCCGATCGTGTCGCCGAGGCTCACCTCATAGCACCCCATGTCCCGCAGCCGAGCAGCCACCCGCGCGACCGAGGCCGGTGGCGTCGGCCCGTCGAAGGGGCAATCGGTCACGACGCTGACATAGCCCCGCACCGGCACGCCGTCGGCCTTCGCAGCCTCGGCCACCTCGGCAAAGCGCGCCAGGCTCTCATCGATGCCGGCATTCAGGTTTGCCCGGCTGAACCCTTCCGAGGCGCTGGCAAAGATCGCCACCTCATCCGCCCCCGCCGCCTTTGCCGCCTCATAGCCGCGCAGGTTCGGGGTCAGCACGGCATAGCGGAGGCCGTGGCGGCGGGTGATCCCCGCCATGACCTCGGCCGCATCCGCCATCTGCGGCACCCATTTCGGCGGCACGAAACTGGTCACCTCGATCCGCCGGAAGCCCGCGCGGCTCAGAAGATCGACCAGAGCGATCTTCTCTGCCGCCGGGATCAGGCGCTTCTCGTTCTGAAGCCCGTCGCGGGGGCCCATCTCGAAGATTTCGACGTAAGGCGCATCAACCATCTGGCAGCTCGTAAAAATCCTGCGAGAAGAGGCTGCCGCCCCCCGCCGCCTCGGCGCGCTGATAGGCGGGCCGCGCCTGCGCCCGGGCGGCATAGGCGGCCAGCGCCGGGAACTGCTCGCGCCGCAGGAAGCGGAAGGTCGCGTCGATGTTGAAGCCCAGCATGCAGTCGGCGGCGGAGAACTGATCCAGCAGCGTCTCGCGCCCCGCCAGATGCCGCTCCAGCGCTTTCGTCGCCGCGGCGAGGCGCTTGGTGTCCAGCTTCATCAGCGGGACCGAGCGTGCCTCGACCGGCCGCAGGAAGATGTGGTGGATGTTCAGCGCCTGGATGATGTTCGCCTGCGTCTCGGCAAAATGCACCCATTCCAGGAAATCCGCCCGATCAGGGCTGCCTGGTGCGGGCGCCAGACGCCCCTCGCGCTCGGTCAGGTATTCGACGATGGCGCCGGACTCGAAGATCGACCGGCCGTCGATCTCCAGCGCGGGCACGCGACCTGCGGGCGACATGGCGAGGAAATCGCCGCCCCGCAGGCTGCCATCGGTCAGCGACCAGGTCTTCAGCTCGTAGGGAAGGCCCATCTCCTCGAGCAGCCACAGGACCCGCATCGAGCGCGAGCCGGGAACGTGATGCAGTCGGATCATGCGGGTTCCTCCTCCAGCCGGATCAGGGGGGCGCCGGCCTCGACCTGATCGCCCGCGGCGGCCAGCACCTCGGCCACGGTTCCGTCGCGGGACGCGGTCAGGCTGTGCTCCATCTTCATGGCCTCCAGCACCGCCAGCCGGTCGCCGGCCTTCACCGCCTGCCCCGCCGTCACATGAACCGCGCGCACGAGCCCCGGCATGGGCGAACGCGTCAGCCCGTCGCCCCCCGCATCCGCCCCGGCCCTCGCCAGCGGGTCCAGCGGCGACAGATGCAGGCTGCCGCTGCCGAAGACGCTGACGCCGCCCGGATGCAGCGCGATCCGCTCGCGCCGCAGGTTGCCGTCGACCCACCAGCGGTCGCCCCGCCAGCGCACCTCGTGCGCCGCGCCCTCCAGCGTGACCCGCGCGGCGCCGGGGCCAAGCACCTCCAGCACCGCCTCGCCCCCGTCCCAGGCCACCGTGCGGCGCAGCGGCTGCCACAGCGTGACCCCGCCCCGCGTCTCGGGCGCGGCAAGGCCCGCGAGGCCGATCACCGCCAGCGCCCGCGCGCCGGGATCGGCCGCCCGTTCGGCGATCAGCGCCGCCAGATCCCGCTCGATGAGGCCGGTATCGACCTCGCCATTGCGGAACCCGTCATGGCGGGTCAGCGCGATGAGGAAGTCGAGATTCGTCACCGACCCCGCGATCTCGGTATCGACCAGCGACCGCTCCAACGCCCGCAGCGCCACGGCCCGGGTCGCGCCATGCGTGATGACCTTGGCGATCATCGGATCATACCACGGGCTGATCCGGTCGCCCGGACGGACCCCGGTCTCGATCCGGGCGCCCTCGGGAAAGCGCAGATGCGCCAGCGTCCCGGTCGCGGGCAGGAAGCCCGCCGGCACGTCCTCGGCATAAAGCCGCGCCTCGAAGGCGTGGCCGCGGATCGCCAGATCCTCCTGCCGCGCCGGCAGCGGCTCGCCCGAGGCGACCCTCAGCTGCCATTCCACAAGATCGATCCCGGTGATCGCCTCGGTCACCGGATGCTCGACCTGAAGGCGGGTGTTCATCTCCATGAACCAGAACCCGTCGGGGCGCAGACCCTGCGCACCGTCGACGATGAACTCGATCGTTCCGGCGCCGGAATAGCCGATCGCCTCGGCCGCGCGCACGGCCGCATTGCCCATCGCGGCGCGCATCTCGGCCGTGATGCCGGGGGCCGGCGCCTCCTCGATGACCTTCTGGTGCCGCCGCTGGAGCGAGCAGTCCCGCTCGAACAGATGCACGGCCCGGCTGCCATCGCCGAAGACCTGCACCTCGATATGCCGGGGCTGGAGGACGTATTTCTCGATCAGCACCGCCGGATTGCCAAAAGCGGTCGTCGCCTCGGACCGCGCGCTTTCCAGCGCCTCGGCGAAGCGCGCCGGATCGTCCACGCGCCGCATCCCCTTGCCGCCCCCGCCCGCGACGGCCTTGATCAGCACCGGATAGCCAATGCGCGCCGCCTCCGCCTCAAGATGCGCCGGGTCCTGGTCGGCCCCGTGATAGCCCGGCACGACGGGTACGCCCGCCTCCTCCATCAGCGCCTTGGCCGCGTCCTTGAGGCCCATCGCCCGGATGGCCCTGGCCGAGGGGCCGATGAAGCGAAGCCCCGCCGCCTCGACCGCATCGACGAAGTCGGGGTTCTCGGACAGGAACCCGTAGCCCGGATGGATCCCCTGCGCGCCCGTCGCCTTGGCCGCCGCGATCACCAGATCCCCCCGCAGGTAACTGTCCGCCGGCGCCGGCCCGCCCAGATGCACCGCCTCGTCGGCCATCGCGACATGCCGCGCCCCCCGGTCGGCGTCCGAGAAAACCGCGACCGTCGCGACCCCCATCCGGCGGCAGGTGTCGATCACGCGGCAGGCGATCTCGCCCCGGTTCGCGATCAGGATCTTGTCGAACATCCCCGCGCCCTCCCCTTCTTCGTTGTCCAAATACCCATGCGGCGCTGCCACCGTCACATCCGGAAGAGCCCGAAGCGCGTCGGCTCCACCGGCGCGTTCAGCGACGCCCTGAGGGACAGCGCCAGCACCTCGCGCGATTTCCGGGGATCGATGATCCCGTCGTCCCAGAGCCGCGCCGAGGCATAAAGCGGGTGGCTCTGCCGCTCGAACATCTCGATGGTGGGGCGCTTGAACTCGGCCTCCTCCTCGGGCAGCCAGGACCCGCCCGCCCGCTCGATCCCGTCGCGCCGCACGGTCGCTAGAACGCCCGCCGCCTGCTCGCCGCCCATGACGCTGATGCGGCTGTTGGGCCAAGTCCAGAGGAAGCGCGGCGAGTAAGCCCGTCCCGCCATGCCATAATTCCCGGCGCCGAAGCTGCCGCCCACCAGCATGGTGATCTTCGGCACCGCCGTTGTCGCCACCGCCGTCACCATCTTGGCGCCGTGCCGCGCGATGCCCTCGTTCTCGTATTTGCGCCCCACCATGAAGCCGGTGATGTTCTGCAGGAACACCACCGGGATGCCGCGCTGGCTGCACAGTTCGATGAAATGCGCGCCCTTTTGCGCGGCCTCCGAGAAGAGGACGCCGTTGTTCGCCACGATCCCGACCGGGCAGCCCTCGACATGGGCAAAGCCCGTGACCAGCGTCTCGCCGAACCGCGCCTTGAACTCGTCGAAGCGCGAGCCGTCCACGATGCGCGCGATCACCTCGCGGATGTCGTAAGGCGTGCGGAGGTCGGCGGGGACCACGCCGAACAGCTCGTCCGGATCAAAAGCTGGCGGCTCGGGCGACTGCCAGAGGACGTTCTGCACCGGCACGCGGTTGAGATGGCTCACCGCCCGCCGCGCCATCGCCAGCGCATGGGCGTCATCCTCGGCCAGGTAGTCCGCGACCCCCGACAGGCGCGTATGCACATCGCCGCCGCCAAGATCCTCGGCCGTCACCACCTCGCCCGTCGCGGCCTTCACCAGCGGCGGGCCGGCCAGGAAGATCGTGCCCTGATCCCGCACGATGATCGTGACGTCCGACATCGCCGGCACATAGGCGCCGCCTGCCGTGCAGGAGCCCATCACCACGGCGATCTGAGGGATGCCCTTGGCGCTCATCCGCGCCTGGTTGAAAAAGATGCGCCCGAAATGGTCGCGGTCGGGAAAGACCTCGTCCTGGTTCGGCAGGTTCGCACCGCCCGAGTCCACCAGATAGAGGCAGGGCAGATGGCATTCCTCGGCGATCTCCTGCGCGCGCAGGTGCTTCTTCACCGTCATCGGGTAGTAGGTGCCGCCCTTCACGGTGGCGTCGTTGGCGACCACCATGACCTGCTGGCCGTGGACCAGCCCCACCCCGGCGATCACCCCTGCCGCAGGCGCCGCGCCGTCATACATGCCATGCGCCGCCGTCGCCCCGATCTCGAGGAACGGCGAGCCGGGGTCCAACAGGTTCGCCACCCGCTCGCGCGGGGGCATCTTGCCGCGGCTGGTGTGCCGCTCCATCGCCTTGGCCCCACCGCCGGCGGCCGCGGCCTCGGCCGCCTCGCGCACGGTCTGAAGCAGCGCCAGATGCGCCTCGCGGTTGGCGCGGAACTGCTCGGACGAGGGCAGCGCGGAGGAGGTCAGCTTCATGGGTTCGGCTCCGTGGTGCGGGCGATCTCGGCCTCGGCCAGCTTGCGCAGCTCGCGGCGCATGACCTTGCCGGTCACCGTCAGCGGCAGCGCGTCGAGGAAGGCGATCTCGCGCGGATAGGAATGGGCGGCGCTGAGGCGCCTTGCGTGGTCCTGCAACTCGGCGGCCAGCGCGTCCGAGGGGGCGTGGTCCGCGCGCAGGACGACATAGGCCTTGACGATTTCGGTTCGCAGCGGGTCGGGCTTGCCGATCACGCCGACCTGCGCGACGGCGGGATGCTTCAGCAGGCAATCCTCGATCTCGGACGGTCCGATGCGGTAGCCGGCCGAGGTGATCACGTCGTCGTCCCGGCCGACGAAGCGGATATAGCCGTCCTCGATCACGCCCCGGTCGCCGGTCACCAGCCAGTCGCCGCGGAACTTCCGCGCGGTGGCGTCGGCATTCTGCCAGTAGCCCAGCATCATGGAGCCCGCGCCGCGGCGGATGGCGATGTCGCCCTCGCCGGTCGTGGGCGCGCCGGCCTCGTCGATCACCTGCACGTCGAAGCCGGGCACGGCCTTGCCGATGGCGCCGGGCCTCGCGGGGAACATCGCAGCCGAGGAGGAGGCGACCATGTTGCACTCGGTCTGGCCGTAGAACTCGTTGATGGTCAGGCCGAAGGCGCGGCGGCCCCAGTCCAGCATCTCGGCGCCGAGCGTCTCGCCCCCCGAGGCGATCGAGCGCAGCCCCGGCAGGCTCACATCAGCCGCCTTCAGCATCTTCAGCGCGGTCGGCGGGAAGAAGATGTTGCGGATGCCGCAATCCTCGATCAGGCGGGCGACGGCGGCCGGATCGAACTTCGCCATCCGCGCCGCCACGACCGGCAGGCCGAGCGCGAGGGCCGGCATCGCCACGTCGAAGAGGCCCCCGATCCAGGCCCAGTCCGCCGGCGTCCAGATCACGTCGCCGGGCTGGCCCAGGAGGTCGTGGGACATCTCGACCCCCGGTAGGTGGCCGGTCAGCACCCGGTGCCCGTGCAGCGCGCCCTTCGGCGCCCCTGTCGTGCCCGAGGTGTAGATGATGACGGCCGGATCGTCCGGTCCCGTCTCTAGCGTCTGGAACGGCCCCGCCTCGGGCAGCCCTTCCTCGGGCACGATCACGCGCAGGTCCGAAAAGGGCGCCAGCAGCGCGCGGCCTTCGGAATCGGTGACGACGGTGCGGATGCCGGCGTCGCGCAGGCGCAGCTCCAGCGCGTCGGGGCCGAAGAGCTTGAAGAGCGGCACCGAGATCGCCGCCGATTTCCACGCGGCCAAGTGCGCCGCTGCCGTCGAGCCGGACTGGCTGCGCAGGACGCCCACGCGCTCGCCCCGCTCGGCGGCCAGCGCATGGGCCAGCGCGTCGGTCATGGCCGTCAAGGCGCCATAGGTGACCGGTCGCGGGGCGCCGTCATGTTCGATGATCGCGACGCGTTCTGGGTCATGCCCGAGGCATTGCTCGGCCATGTTCAGCCGCGCCGGGAAGCTCCAGCGGAAGTCGCGGCGGAGCGCGTCGTGGTCGGTCCCGGTCAGCATCACATCTGGCGCTGATAGCCGCGCAGCCACAGCGCCTGCCGCGCCGTCAACTCCAGCAGGCATTGCGCCGCACCGGTCGAGCCGCCGGTGCCGCCGCCCCATCGCGTCCGCTCATAAACGCAGGCCGCGTCGCGATAGGCGATCCAGCGGCGCTGCATCTCACGCAAGGCCGGCTCCTGCTTCTCGGCCGCCGAGCCCAACTCGGCCAGTTCCGCATCCGCCGCCTTGGCCGAGGCCATGACCTCGCCATAGGCCGCGTTCAGCAGGCCGTCCCAATGGTCCACCTCCTGCGAGAGGCAGTAGCCCATGCCGACGGTCGAATAGCCGCCCGGCTGCTCGATGCAGGCATTAGCGGCAAGGCCGATGCAGCTTTCGGGCCGGCCGTCATCTCCGACGTTCTCTGCAAGGCAGGCATCCACCGGCGCCGCATCGAAGGCCGGCGGCTCTTGCGCCGCCGCAGGGGCGGCCATGACCAGCAGCAGGGCCAGCGCGCGCATCAGGCCAGCGCCATCAGTTCACGGCCGATCAGCATCCGGCGGATCTCGCTGGTGCCGGCGCCGATCTCCATCAATTTCGCGTCGCGGAAAAGGCGGCTGACCGTGCTGTCGTTGAGGAACCCCGCCCCGCCAAGCGCCTGCACCGCCTGATGCGCCTGCACCATCGCCTGTTCCGAAGCGTAGAGCACCGCCCCCGCCGCGTCCTGCCGCGTGACCTTGCCGGCGTCGCAGGCGCGCGCGACCTCGTAGACATAGGCCCGCGCGGTGTTCAGCGCGACATACATGTCGGCGATCTTGCCCTGCATCAGCTGGAAGGACCCGATCGGCTGGCCGAACTGCTTGCGGTCGCGGACATAGGGCATCACCTCGTCGAGACAGGCCGCCATGATGCCGGTGCCGATGCCGGAGAGGACCAGTCTTTCATAGTCCAGCCCCGACATCAGCACCCGAACGCCCCGGCCCTCCTCGCCCAGGACGTTCTCGAACGGGATCTCGCAATTCTCGAAGATCAACTCGCCCGTATTCGATCCGCGCATCCCCAGCTTGTCGAAATGCGGGCTGGTCGTAAAGCCCGCCATCCCCCGCTCCACGATGAAGGCGGTGATGCCCTTGCTGCCCGCCTCGGGGTCGGTCTTGGCGTAGACGACCAGCGTATGGGCGTCCGGCGCGTTAGTGATCCAGTATTTGGACCCGTTCAGCACGTAGCGGTCGTTCTTCTTCTCGGCCCGCAGCTTCATGCCGACGACATCGCTGCCCGCGCCTTCCTCGGACATGGCCAGCGCGCCGACTGCCTTGCCGCTGCAGAGGTCCGGCAGGTAGCGCGCCTTCTGCGCGTCCGTGCCGTTCAGCTTGATCTGGTTCACGCAGAGATTGGAATGCGCGCCGTAGGACAGGCTGACGCTGGCGCTGGCCCGCGCCAGTTCCTCGGTCGCGATGACATGGGCCAGATAGCCCATCCCGGCGCCGCCGAACTCCTCGGAGACGGTGATGCCCAGAAGGCCCAGCTCGCCCATCTCGGTCCACAGCTCGTTCGGAAAGGCGTTGGTGCGGTCCACCTCGGCGGCCAGCGGCTTCACCCGCTCTTGCGCCCACCGGTGCACCATGTCGCGCAGGGCGTTCACGTCCTCGCCCAGGTCGAACTCCATCCCCCGCGTGAACATCGGCATCCCCTCCCGTTATTGAACGCTTGTTCATTTCAAGCGTTACCGCAGCCGCCCCCGCCGCGTCAAGGCCAGCCTGCGCCGCAGGGCCGCGCCGGTCAACCTTGCCCTGGGCCGCGCGCGGCGACATTCTGCGCGCCGGAACGAAGCCGCCCGAAAGGTCCCTGATGCGCGTGATGATCCTGCGCCATGCCATGCCCCTGACAGGGGGGCGGCTGGCGGGCCGGACCGAGGTGGATGCCGATTGCAGCGACCGCACCGCGCTGGCGGCGATGGCCGCGCGCGTGGTGGGGGCCGAGGTGATCGCCAGCCCCGCCCGCCGCTGCATCCAGACGGCCGACGCGATGGGCCTGTCGCCCGTCCGCGTCGATCCGGCCCTGTGGGAACAGGATTACGGCGCGTGGGAGGGGCAGAGCTATGCCGACCTGCCCGATCTCGGGCCGTTGCCGCTCGAGGCGCTGGCCGCCCATCGCCCGCCCGGCGGCGAGAGCTTCCGCGACATGGCCGCCCGCGTCCGCCCGGTGCTGGAGGGTCTGGAGCGCGACACCCTGCTGATCGCCCATGCCGGCACCGTGCGGGCGGGGCTGGCGATGGTCGTGGGCGACGCGGCCCTGTCCTTCAGCGTGGCGCCGCTGTCGCTGACCATCTTGCGCCGCGCCGGGCCGGAATGGGCAGTCGAGGCGGTGAACCTGACATGGCCCTGATCGCCGCCATCGCGTTGCTGCTGGACGCGGCGATCGGCTGGCCCGCGGCGATCTATGCCCGGATCGGGCATCCGGTCACCTGGCTCGGCCGGCTGATCGCGACCTTGGACGGGGCGTTGAACCGGGGCCGAGGGCGCCGCTGGAAGGGCGCCCTCGCCGCGCTGCTGGTTGTCGCGGCGGCGCTGGTGCCAGCGGCGCTGCTGCAACTCTGGCTCGGCCCTTGGGTGGCGGCGGTGCTGGCCTGGCCGCTCGTCGCGGCGCGCTCGCTGGACGATCATGTCCAGGCGGTGGCGCGCCCGCTTGCGGCTGGCGACCTGCCGGCGGCGCGGGCGGCGACGGCGATGATCGTCGGGCGCGACGTGACGCAGGCGGACGAGGCAGCGCTGGCGCGGGCGAGTCTCGAGAGCCTGGCAGAGAACGCCAGCGACGGCGTCATTGCGCCCCTCTTTTGGGCCGCCATCGGCGGGCTGCCGGGCATCGCGGCCTACAAGGCGATCAACACACTGGACTCCATGATCGGCCATCGCACGCCGCGGCACGAGGCCTTCGGCGCCTTCGCCGCCCGCCTCGACGACGTCGCGAACCTGATCCCCGCGCGGCTGACTGCGCTGCTCTTCGTGGCCGTCGCCGGGCGCGGGGCGGGCCATGCCGCGCGCTGCGCGTGGGAGGACGCCTCGGCCCACCGCTCGCCCAATGCCGGCTGGCCCGAGGCGGCGATGGCGGGCACCCTTGGCGTGCGCCTGTCGGGGCCGCGCCTCTACGCCGACCGGGTGGCGGACGAGCCGTGGCTGAACGGCGCGGCGCGCGATCCGGGCGCGGGCGATCTGGCGCGGGGGCTCGGCCTCTATCGGCGCGGCGTTCTGCTGTTCGGCGCCCTGCTGGTGGTGCTGGCGGCGATCTAGGCCAGCGGTCGCGCCTCGGCCAGCCGCGCGGCGGCGCGCGAGAGACCCGGCGCCAGCGGCAGAAGGTCGGCCTGAAGCGCGTGGTAGATGTCGGGCTTGCCCTTGAACTGCGCCTCGGCCGGCCAGCCCTCGGCGTCCAGTTCGGGGAACCAGCCGCCGCTCGGGTCGATCAGGTGCCGCTCCGCGAAGATCCAGAGGCGGGCATACCACGCCTCGTCCTCGGCCCGCGGGTCCAGCTTGATCAGCGCGGCCAGCGCCCCAATCGCCTCGGTCACCGGCCACCAGTAGCGCGCCGCGTTGCCGATCCGGCCGCCCTGCATGGTGTAGGCCAGCCCGCCCTCGGGCAGCCAGGCGTCGGCGAGCGCCACCTCGACCAGTGCCCGCGCCTGCGCCGGCGCCTCGTCCCCCGGCCGGCCCGCAAGGTCCCACCACTGCACGAGCAGGCGCGCCATCTCGAAGCTGTGGCCGGGCGTCGTGCCGGCGGGGCGGAACATCGGATCGCCCGCATAGTTGGGGTCGGGGCGCCAGCGGTCGTCGTAATGTTCGGGGATGCGCCAGCCGTTCGCGGCGGCCTGCCCCGCGATGAAGAAATCGAGGATGCGGCCCGCGCGGGTCAGGTGGACCCGCTCGCCCGTCGCCTCATGCGCGGCCAGCAGCGCCTCGACGCCGTGCATGTTGGCGTTCATGCCGCGATAGGTCGAGAAGACCTGCCAGTCGCGGGTGAACTCGTCGCGGAACAGGCCGGCTGCCTCGTCCCAGTAGTGCCGCTCCAGCACCTCGAGGATGTCGGCCATCAGACGGTCCGCGTCGGGATGGCCCGCCATCTTCGCGCTTGAGGCGGCCAGCAGGACGAAGACATGTCCATAGGCCAGCTTCGGGCGGTCCTGCGGCGTCTCGCTGATCAACGCCCAATGATAGCCGCCATGCTGCCGGTCGCGATGCGCGGACCAGAGGAAGTCCATCCCCCGGTCGATGATCCCCTCCCGGTCCGGCCGTCCCGCCCACTGGCCGAGCGCGTAGGAATGGACCAGCCGCGTGGTGGTGTGCAGCTCCTGCACCGGGTCTGGCAAGGGGGCGCCGGCGTGGTCCAGCACATGAAAGCCTCCCTCGGCGCGCGGGCTGGCGTCGAAGAAGTCGAGCGCCCGGCGGGCGTCCTCTGCCAGAAAGGCGCGGTGGACGGGATCGGCCAACGTGCCGGAAGTCATCGCCGCCTCAGCGCGTCGGCGAGGGCCGAGCCGAAGGCGCCCTTCCCGCCCCCCTTCGGCGCCGCCTGCATCGGCTGCCGGCCCTGCGGCTTCTCGGCGCGCGGACCCTTGGGCGCCGGCTCGCCGCCGTCCTTGCGCATGGTCAGGCCGATGCGCTTGCGGGCGACGTCCACCTCGGTCACGCGGACGCGGACGACGTCGCCTGCCTTCACCACCTCGTGCGGGTCCTTCACGAAGCGATCGGCGAGCTGGCTGACATGGACGAGCCCGTCCTGATGCACGCCGATATCGACGAAGGCGCCAAAGGCCGCGACATTGGTCACCGTCCCCTCCAGCGACATGCCGGGGCGGAGGTCCTTGATGTCCTCGACCCCGTCCGCGAAGGAGGCCGTGACGAAGCCGGGGCGCGGATCGCGGCCGGGCTTTTCCAGCTCCGACAGGATGTCGCGCACCGTCGGCAGGCCGAAATCGCCGGTGACGAAGTCCTCGGGCTTCAGGCGCTTGAGGGCCGCGCCGTCGCCCATCACCGCGCGCAGGTCGCGCCCGCAGGCGGCGACAATCCTGCGGGCGAGGCCGTAGGCTTCCGGGTGGACCGAGGAGGCGTCCAGCGGCTCGGTCCCGTCAGCGATGCGCAGGAACCCGGCGCATTGCTGGAAGGCGCGGGGGCCGAGGCCCGCGACCTTCTTTAGCGCCGCCCGCGAGGGGAAGGCGCCCGAAGCATCCCGATGCGCCACGATGGCCTGCGCCAGAGACGGCCCGAGGCCAGCCACATGCGCCAGCAGCGGCGCCGAGGCGGTGTTGAGGTCCACGCCCACCGCGTTCACCGCATCCTCGACCACCGCCTCCAGCGATTTCGCCAGCTGGCGCTGGTCCACGTCGTGCTGGTACTGGCCGACGCCGATAGATTGGGGCGGGACCTTGACCAGCTCGGCCAGCGGGTCCTGCAGGCGGCGGGCGATGGAGACGGCGCCGCGCAGGCTGACATCCAGATCGGGAAACTCGCGCGCCGCCAGTTCCGAGGCCGAATAGACCGACGCGCCCGCCTCGGAGACGATCACCTTGGTCGGCGCCTTGACCCCTTGCGGCAGGCGCTTCAGAACCTCGGCCACCAGACGCTCGGACTCGCGGCTGGCGGTGCCGTTGCCGATGGCGATCAACTCGACCTTGTGCCTGGCGATCAGGGCCAGAAGCGTGGCCTCGGCGCCGCGCAGGTCGTTCCTGGGCTGGAAGGGATAGATCGTCGCCGTGTCCAGCAGCTTGCCGGTCGCGTCCACCACCGCCAGCTTGCACCCGGTGCGGATGCCCGGATCGAGGCCGAGCGTCGCGCGCGGCCCCGCAGGCGCGGCCAGTAGCAGGTCCTTGAGGTTGCGGGCGAAGACGCCGATCGCCTCGGCATGGGCGCGCTGGCGCAGCTCGGTCATGAGGTCGAGATACATCGTGTTCGACAGCCGCACGCGCCAGGCCCAGCCCGCCATCTGCCGCAGCCAGTCTGCGCCTGGCCCCTGCCCGATGGGCCCGAGCGCCTGCGCCACGATCCCCTCGGCCCGCGCCGCGCCGGTGTCCGGCTCCGGCGCGATCTCGATGGTCACGACCTCTTCCTTGGCGGCGCGCAGGATTGCCAGCGCGCGGTGGCCGGCGATCTTCGCCCAAGGCTCGCGGTGGTTGAAATAGTCGCTGAACTTCGCGCCGGCCTCCTCCTTGCCCTTGACCACGCGGGCCGAGATCAGCGCCTCGCGGCGCATGAAGTCGCGCAGGGTGCCCAGCAGGGCAGCGTTCTCGGACAGCTCCTCGACGAGGATGTCGCGCGCACCCTCCAGCGCGGCCTTCGGCGTCTCGACCGGGCCCCGCACAAAGGCGGGCGCCAAGGCGGCAGGATCGGCCGACGGGTCCGCCTGGATCGCGCGAAGCAGCGGCTCCAGCCCGTTCTCGCGGGCGATCATCGCCTTGGTGCGGCGCTTGGGCTTGAAGGGCAGGTAGATGTCCTCGAGCGTGGCCTTGGTCGCGGCCCCCGCGATGGCGCGGGCCAGATCGTCGGTCAGCTTGCCCTGCTCGCGGATGGAGGAGAGGATCGCGGCGCGCCGCGCCTCCATCTCGCGCAGGTAGGCGAGGCGCTCGGCCAGGGTCCGCAGCTGCGTGTCGTCAAGGCCGCCCGTCACCTCCTTGCGGTATCGCGCGACGAAGGGGACGGTCGCGCCGCCGTCCAGAAGCTCTGCGGCGGCGGTGACCTGCGCGGGCGCGGCGCCGATCTCGGTCGCGATCTGGCGGGCAATGCGCGTGGCGGTCTGGGCGACGGTCTGGGCGGTGGCTGGGGCGTCCATGCGGAACCTCGGGTCTTGGATCGTCAGGGGGCCGTTCTAGCCGCGCCGCACCCGCGCGCCAAGCGGCTTGGGCTCGCGCGCCTCCTGCTGCTCGGGCGCGTCGGGGGCGGCAGAGGCCATCTCGGCCAGCGGCGGCTCGTCGGGCTTGGGTGCCGGAGGCTCGGGTGCGGGCGGGGCGGCCGGCGGCGTTTCGGGCTTGGCAGGCTCGGTTTTCGCAGGCTCGATCTTCGCAGGTTCGGGGGCATCAATCATCAGCTCAGGCAGGCGCAGCACGTCGGCCGAGCCGGCGGCGATGCTGTCGCGGACCGCGCGGCGCAGGGCGGCCGAGCGTTTCAGCACGCGGCGAAAGCCGTCCTCGTCCAGGATCAGGAGGGTCGTCGGCACGATGGCGCGGACCTCGGCGCGGCGGACGCGGCGGGTCAGAACGCCCATCTGCCCGAACATCTCGCCGCGGCCGAGGCGCGTCGTCTGGCCCGCGACCTCCTGCTCGACCGCGCCCGAGGCCACGAAATAGACCGAGCGCGAGCTGGTGTCCTTGCGCACGATCACCTGCCCCGCGTTGACATAGCGCGTCCGCATCTGGCGGCTGAGGCGCTTCAGCTCGGGCTCGTCCAGATCGGCGAAGAGCGGCAGGGTCCGCGCCAGCTCGTTCCGGCGCATTGCCAGATCGAGGCGGGGGCGCAGCTCGGTCGCGGCGCGGCGTTGGGCGATGTCGGACATCAGCTCGGTATGGACCTCGGAGCCGATCAGCCCGTCCTCGCGCATCGCGGCGTATTCGCGCTCCTCCAGCCGCAGGGCGGTGCGGCGGATGAAGCGGCGCTCCAGCTCCTCGGCATAGCCGGGATATTGCAGGCGCAGACCCTCCAGAGCGGTGTCGGCCGCCTCGATCCGGCGGTTCAGCAGCTCGTGCAGCAGCTCGGCGACGCGGCGGCCGTGGATGCGGCGGATGCGGCGGTCGATGAAGCCGTGAAGATCTCGCAGGATCAGGCGCTTGGCCAGCAGCATCTCGAAACGGTCGGCGGTCATCCGCGCCAGCGGCCCCGAGATGCCGAGGCGGTTCCTGAGAAACGCGGCCAGCCGGAAGGACGGCCCGTAACTCAGCGCGCTGCGGGCGGCGCGCTGGTAGCCCACCCGGCCGCCTTGGCGCGCGCCCTCGATCAGCCGGTCCGCGTCGAACAGCGCCTGCTCGGAGAGCCGGGCCGAGATGGCGCGCTCGCGGAAGCGCTGCAGGATTACCTCGCGCTCGTGCCCGGCCAGCGCGATGAGGCCGAGCGTGATGCGGTCGCGGTCGAGGATCTCGGCATTGTCCTCGGCCTCGGCCCGCTCCACCGCGGCATCGAGACGGGCGGCGAAACGCTTGGCCTCGGAGCGGACGGTCTCGCGCGTCAGGTCGTATTTCTCGGTCGTGGAGGAGACTTCCTCGCGCACGGTCTGAAGCGCCACTGCGACCACCTGGTTCGACAGCGCCCGGTCCAGCGGCGAGAGCTTGTCGAGGCCCAGAAGGCTGATGACGTAGCGCAGGGTCGTCCCCTGCACGATCAGCGTGAAGAGCGTGAAGCCGGTGGCGAGAATACCGACGAGGCGCTTGGTCTCCACCGGCACGCGCAGGCTCTCGGTGACGGCCAGCGCCAGCGCCAGCGTAACGGCGCCGCGCAGGCCGCCCCACATGATCGCGATGCGGTAGGGCCGCTCGATCTTGGGCGAGAGGCGCAGGCCGGTCAGCAGCGGCAGCAAGAGGAACAGGATGATCGCGCGGGCCGCGAAGGCGGCCAGGACCACGACCACCACGAGGCCAAGATCGCCCGCCCGCAGATCGCCCATCAGGCGCGGAATCAGCAGGGCCGCCAGAATGAAGATCAGCGCCCCGGCCCAATGGGCCAGCAGCCGCCAGACCTCGCGCAGGTTCACCCAGAAGGCGGGGGCCAGCCGCCCCGGCCCCATCAGGTTCAGCGTGATCCCGGCCGCCACGACCGCGATGACGCCCGAGGCGCCGGCCAGCCGCTCGGCCCCGATATAGGCCAGATAGGGCGCGGCGACCGAGACCGAGATCTGCGCCAGCTCGAAACGGTGGAACATGCCCATCAGCATCAGCGCGATGCGCGCCACCGCCCATCCGACCGCCGCGCCGCCGAGGATCAGCTGCGGAAAGCCGCCAAGCGCCTCCCCCAAGGACGGGTTCGGCACGCCCAGCATGACGAAGCCCATGAACAGGCCGAAGAGGGCGATGGCGGCGGCGTCGTTCAGAAGGCTCTCGCCCTCGATGATCCGCGCGAGGCGCTTGGGCGCGCTGATCGAGCGGAAGATGCTGACCACGGCCGAGGGATCGGTGGTCGAGACGATCGAGCCGACCAGCAGGCAGACCATCAGCGGCAGGCCGCTGACCCATGCGAGCGTGTAGCCGATGGTCAGGGTCGCGACGACCACGGCCACCACTGCCAGCGTCAGGATCGGCACCCAGTCATCCAGCATCCGCCGCACGTTCATTTCCAGCGTGGCCTGGAAGATCAGCGTCGGCAGGAAGACGTAGAGGAAGACGTTGGCGCGGATCGGCAGCGCCAGGATCGCCTCGGCCACCGGGTTCAGCGCGTCGGTCAGCTCGGTCCTGAGCAGGAAGATCGCGCCGCCGCCGATCAGGATGCCAAGCGCGGCCAGGATCACGCTGTAGGGCAAGGACAGGCGGTCCGCGACCGGCTCGGCCGCGGCGATCAGCAGGAACAGAAGTGCCGTGAAGGTCGTCAGAAGAACAAGATCCATGATCCTTCGATAACGCCAGAAAGCCGGCTGCGTCACAAGGCGGGCCGGCGCTTTTTCCATGTTCTGGCGCGATCTTGAAAGCGGCGCGCGGCCGGCACAGATGAAGCCGCGGGGAGAGACAACAAGACGATCCCGAAAGGACTTCGCATGACTTCGCTATTCGACCCGCTGCGCCTCGGCGCCGTGACCCTGAAGAACCGCATCGTGATGGCGCCGCTGACCCGCTCGCGCGCCGGCGAGGCGAGGGTGCCGAACGCGCTGATGGCAGAATACTACGCGCAGCGTGCGGGCGCCGGGCTGATCCTGTCCGAGGCGACCAGCGTCATGCCGATGGGCGTCGGCTACGAGGCGACGCCGGGCATCTGGTCGGACGAGCAGGTGGCCGGGTGGACGGCGGTGACCGAGGCCGTCCATGCGCGTGGCGGGCTGATCTTCCTGCAGCTCTGGCATGTCGGCCGCATCTCGGACCCCGAGCTGCTGGGCGGCGAGCTGCCCGTCGCGCCCTCGGCCATCGCGCCGGCGGGCCATGTCAGCCTGTTGCGGCCGAAGCGCCCCTATGCAACGCCCCGCGCGCTGGAGACGGACGAGATCCCGCAGATCGTCCAGGCCTATGCCGACGCCACCCGGCGCGCCCGCGAGGCCGGCTTCGACGGGGTCGAGATCCATGGCGCGAACGGCTACCTGATCGACCAGTTCCTCCATGACGGCACCAACAAGCGCACCGACCGCTATGGCGGCAGCATCGAGAACCGCGCGCGCTTCCTCTGCGAGATCGCGGATGCCGTGATCGGCGCATGGTCGGCGGACCGGGTCGGCCTGCATCTCGCCCCGCGCGGGGACAGCCACGATCTATCCGACAGCGACCCGAGGGCGCTCTTCACTTATGTGGCGCGCGAGATGAAGGCCCGCGGCCTCGCCTTCCTGTTCCTGCGCGAGCGCCCGGCCGAGGACAGCCTGCTGCCCGTCATCCGCGACGCCTTCGGCGGGCCCGTCATCGCCAACGAGGCGCTGACCCCCGAGCTTGCCCGCGTGCTGGTCGAGGAGGGCCGCGCCGATGCGGTCAGCTTCGGGCGCGACTTCATCGCGACGCCGGACCTGCCCGAGCGGCTGCGCCAGGGCCTGCCGCTGAACGCGCAGGACCCCGCGACCTTCTACGCGGGCGGGGAGAAGGGCTATACCGACTATCCCGCCGCCACCGGCATCGCGGCCGAGTGAGCCAAAGAAGAAGGGGCGCCGCGCGGCGCCCCTTCCCGTCTCTGTCCCTCGCTGTTCTCAGCAGCTGTAATACATTGCGTATTCGACCGGGTGAGGCGTGTGCTCGTAGGCATAGACCTCTTCCCATTTCAGGGCGATGTAGCCTTCCAGCTGGTCGCGGGTGAAGACGTCTCCCGCCAGCAGGAAGTCCATGTCCTTCTCCAGCTCCTCCAGCGCCTCGCGCAGGCTGCCGCAGACGGTTGGGATCTCGGCCAGTTCCTCCGGCGGCAGATCGTAGAGGTCCTTGTCCGAGGCCGGACCCGGATCGATCTTGTTCTTGATCCCGTCGAGGCCGGCCATCAGCAGGGCGGCGAAGGCTAGGTAGGGGTTCGCGGCCGGATCGGGGAAGCGGGCCTCGACGCGTTTGGCCTTCGGGCTTTCCGTCCACGGGATTCGGACGCAGCCCGAGCGGTTGCGGGCCGAGTAGGCGCGCAGCACCGGGGCCTCGAAGCCCGGGATCAGCCGCTTGTAGCTGTTGGTCGAGGGGTTCGTCAGCGCGTTCAGCGCCTTGGCGTGCTTGAGGATGCCGCCGATGAACCACAGCGCCTCCTGCGACAGATCGGCATACTTGTCGCCCGCGAACAGCGGCTTGCCGTCCTTCCAGATCGACATGTTGACGTGCATCCCCGAGCCGTTGTCGCCCTTCATGGGCTTCGGCATGAAGGTCACCGACTTGCCATAGGCATGGGCGACGTTGTGGATGACGTACTTGTACTTCTGGATGTTGTCGGCCTGCTCGGTCAGGGCGCCGAAGATCAGCCCCAGCTCGTGCTGCGCGGAGGCCACCTCGTGGTGGTGCTTGTCGACCTTCATCCCCATGCGCTTCATGGTGGTCAGCATCTCGCCGCGGATGTCCTGCGCCGCGTCCACCGGGTTCACCGGGAAGTAGCCGCCCTTGTGGGCCGCCCGGTGGCCAAGGTTGCCCATCTCGTATTCGGTGTCCGTGTTCCAGGCCGCGTCCTGCGCGTCGATCTGGAAGCTGACCTTCTGCGGCGTGACCGAGTAGCGCACGTCGTCGAAGATGAAGAACTCGGCCTCGGGGCCGAAATAGGCGGCGTCGCCGATGCCCGAGGACTTGAGATAGGCCTCGGCCTTCAGCGCGGTGCCGCGCGGGTCGCGGCTATAGGCCTCGCCCGTGTCCGGCTCGACCACGTTGCAATGCACGCAGAGCGTCTTCTCGGCGTAGAACGGATCGACATAGACCGAGGCCGGATCGGGGATCAGCTTCATGTCGGACTGGTCGATCGACTTCCAGCCCGCGATCGAGCTGCCGTCGAACATGAAGCCTTCCTCGAAGAAGTCCTCGTCCACCAGATCGCGGTCCAGCGTGACGTGCTGAAGCTTGCCCTTGGGATCGGTGAAGCGCACATCGACATAGGCGATGTCCTCGTCCTCGATCAGCTTCAAGACATCCTTGATTTCCATCTCTTCCCTTTCTGCATGGAGGCGCCCGGGCGGCCCTCGCGGCCGGGCGCGGAAGTCATTTGCGGCGGCGGCGGATCAGACCGCGTCGTCGCCGGTCTCGCCGGTGCGGATGCGGATCGCCTGTTCGACAGGCAGCACGAAGATCTTGCCGTCGCCGATCTTCTCGGTCCGGGCGGCGCCCACGATCGCCTCAATGGCGGCCTCGACCTGATCGTCCGGCAGCACCATCTCGATCTTCACCTTGGGCAGGAAATCCACCACGTATTCCGCGCCGCGATAAAGCTCGGTATGGCCCTTCTGCCGACCAAAGCCCTTCACCTCGGTGACGGAAAGACCTTGCACGCCGACCTCTTGGAGCGCCTCCTTCACATCGTCCAGCTTGAACGGCTTGATGATCGCCTCGATCTTCTTCATCGCAACTGATCCTTCCTCGCGGCTTGCCTGACGCCTGATTGGCGGGTTTCCCGGCGTGGGTAAATGCGCCACGCTGCTCTTTGTGCGGAGGAGGCAGGCAACCGGCCGCGGCTGCACATGGAACGGGCACGGCGATCAAAAGATAGGCAGTTCGCATGGCAGATGGCGTCCAGATCCTGACGAGCGCCCAAATCCGCGCCACGGAATCCGCCGCGATGGGCAGCGGCGGCACCACGGGCGCGCAGCTGATGGAGCGGGCGGGCGCGGCCGTCGCCGGCCAGATTCGCCTGCGCTGGCCGCAGCCCCGGCGGGTGCTGGTCCTCTGCGGGCCGGGCAACAACGGCGGGGACGGCATCGTCATCGCCCGGCGGCTGCACGAGGCCGGCTGGCCTGTCGAGGTCCTCGCCCTGCCCGAGGGCCCTGCCCCCGATGCCGCGCTGATGCGCCGGCGCTGCCCGGTCCCTGTCCGGCCACTCGGCGAGGCTGCCTGGCCCGCCGCGCCTGCCCCGCTGATCGTCGACGCGCTGTTCGGGACCGGCCTTGCGCGAGGTCTCGGCCCGGACCTCGCCGCGCTGCTGGCGCGCGCAGGGGAGACTGCGGCCGAGGTCGTGGCGGTCGATGGTCCAAGCGGCCTCTGCCTCGACAGCGGCCGCGTGCTGGGAAGCGTGCCGGTTCTGCCGGCCACGCTGACCGTGACCTTCGACAGCCTGCGGCCGGGGCACCTGCTGGACGCGGGCGCGGCCCTCTGCGGGCGCGTGCTGGTGGCCGACATCGGCATCTCGTCCTTCCGCCCGCAGCCCGCGCAGCTAGTGCGGATCGAGGATGCGTCCCTTCTGGCGCCGCGCCTGAGCAAGGCAGGCGGCGGGCACAAATACGCCCATGGTCATCTCGTGGTGATCGCGAGCGGGGCGGGCCAAGGGGGCGCGGCGCGGCTGGCCGCCCGGGCCGGGCTGCGCGTCGGCGCGGGGCTGGTGACGCTTGGCCCGTCGCGCGACGCGATGGCCGAACATGCCGCGCCGCCCGATGCGCTGATGCGGCGCGCGCTGGACAGCGCCGAGGATCTGGCGACCCTGCTGTCCGACGACCGCATCGCCGCCCTCTGCCTGGGTCCCGGCTGCGGCGTATCGCGTGCCGGCGCATTGCTTCGGGTGGCGCTGGAATGGCGGCGACCGCTGGTGCTGGACGCCGACGCGCTGACCGCGCTGTCACAACGGCCGGAACTGCGCAGCCTTGTGCATCCGGGCTGCGTCCTGACACCCCATGGCGGAGAGTTCGCGCGGCTCTGGCCGGACATCGCCGCGCGGCTGGCCGCCCCGGCCGAGCGCGGACCCGCCTTCTCGCGCCTGGACGCGGCGCGCGCGGCCGCAGTGGATCTGGGCTGCTCCGTGTTGCTGAAGGGGCCGGACACGGTAATCGCCGCACCCGATGGCGCGGCGGCGATTCATGCCGCGCAGGACCTTGGCTGGCTGGCGACGGCGGGCGCGGGGGACGTGCTGGCGGGCCTGATCTCGGGCCTCATGGCGCGGGGCCTTGAGCCGTTCAAGGCGGCCTCGGCGGGCGTTCTGCTGCACGCGGCCGCCGCGCGCCGGGCGGGGCCGGGCCTGATCGCCGACGACCTGCCGGAGGCGCTGCCGGCCGTGCTGGCCGGTTTGGGCGCTTGAATTTGATTGTGGTGCGCGGTGAGGGACTCGAACCCCCACGCCGAGGCGCTTGGACCTAAACCAAGTGCGTCTACCAATTCCGCCAACCGCGCACCCTTGCGCCACTACAGCAGAGCCTTCGGCCGGTCAACGGCAACACGGCCGGCCCGGGCGCCCCGCAGATGCCGTGCCCTTCCGCCAGACAGGCGCAGCCCCCTGTTTAGCAAAGATTAGCCGTTTCTCACGCCGGCGATTGACATCCTCTTCCGCACAAGTTGATCTGGCTGAAGTCACGCCACCGCTTCGTGCGGCGAGACTGCAGGCCCAAGGTCCCAGATGTTGATGGATTTCGACTATATCGTTGTCGGCGCAGGCTCCGCCGGCTGTGTGCTGGCGCGGCGCCTCTCGGATCGGCCGGATGTTCGCGTGCTGCTGCTGGAAGCCGGCGGGCACAACCGCCACCCGTTCATCTCGATGCCGCGCGGCTTCTCGAAGCTGGTGTCGCGGCCGGAATACTTCTGGAGCTACCCGACCAGCGGTGCCAGCAACTGGGCGCCCGAGACCTGGTATTACGGCAAGGGCCTCGGCGGCTCGAGCGCGGTCAACGGCATGTGGTACATGCGCGGCATGCCCGCCGATTTCGAAAGCTGGGAGCGTGCGGGCAATCCGGGCTGGGGCTGGAACGCGGTCCAGGAGGTCTACAAGTCGATCGAGAGCTATCGCGAAAGCGGCGCCGACAGCAGCCGCGGCCAGGACGGCCCCCTGGAGGTGACGCAGCGGACCTACCGCTCGCCCCTCATCTCGGCCATGATCGCCGCCGGGCAGGAGATCGGGCTGCCGGCCCTTCAGGACATCAACCAGATCAACACCGACGGGATCGGCTTCTCGCAGTTCACCGTGGACCGCCGCGGCCACCGCGAATCGAGCTATGCCGCCTTCATCAGGCCAGTCGCCGCGCGTTCGAATCTCGTCGTGCGGGCCGGCAGCGCGGTGACGCGCGTCCTGCTCGAAGGCGGACGCGCGGTTGGCGTCGTCTGCCAGGAGAACGGACGCGAGCTGACCTACCGCGCCGCGCGCGAGGTCATCCTGTCCGGCGGCGTCATCGAATCGCCGAAGCTGCTGCAGTTGTCCGGCATCGGGCCGGCAGAGGTGCTGAAGCGGGCCGGCATCGCGGTGCTGCATCCGATGGAGGCAGTCGGGCGGCACCTCGCCGACCACCCGATGGTCTCGATCACCTACGAACTGAAGCACGACGTCGCGCTTCACCGCCAGCTGACGACCTATCGGCTCTATCTGCATGTGCTGCAATACTACCTGGGGATGAAAGGGCTGATGGCGACTGCCGCCGTGCCCGTCACGGCGCTGATGTCGACCGAGAACAACCGCGTCTGGCCGAACATCCAGCTGGGGCTGATCCCCTACTCGATCGAGAACCGGCTGATCCGCAGCAACGGCGCCGCCGCCCGGCCGGGCGGGCGAACGCCGAGCGTCATGTTCCTCGGCTTCGATCTGCGGCCCCGAAGCCGCGGGTCGGTCGAGATCGTCTCGCCCGACCACGTGACCGCGCCGCAGATCCGCATGGACTGGTGGCAGCATCCCGATGACCGCTCGACGCAGCTCGAGATCGTCCGCGCCATCCGACGCTTCGCGCGCAGCAAGGCACTGTCGGCCTATTGCGGGGACGAGATCGTGCCCGGCGGCAGCGGCTTTGCCGACGACACCACCTTCGACGAGGTGCGGTCGCTGGTGAAGTCCGGCCTGCACGGGAACGGCACCTGCCGCATGGGCGCGGACCCCGAGAGCAGCGTCGTCGATGCCGAGCTTCGGGTTCACGGCATCCCGAACCTGCGGGTGGCGGATGCCTCGATCATGCCGTCGCCGGTCTCGGGCAACACCAACGCGACGGCGATGATGATCGGCGCTAAGGCCGCCGACCTGATCCTGAGGACGGGCAGCAGCGCGGCCGGGACCGTCGGCAATTCGCTCTAGTCAGCGGCGCCGGCCGGGCAGCCGCGTTGTCTTGTTGTTGCGGCTGCCGGTCTCGACCGGCGTGTTGCTGAGGTTCTCCTCGCGCAGCTTGCGCCAGCGCTCGAGCCGCGCCTCGGGCAGCGTGCCCGCGGCGACCGCGGCCCTGACGGCGCAGCCCGGCTCGTGCGAATGGGTGCAGTTCGAGAAGCGGCATTCCGGCGCAAGCTCGGTGATCTCGGCGAAGAGCAGGTCGAGCCCGTCCGAGATGTCGCTGACATGCAGCGTGCGGATGCCTGGCGTGTCGATCGCCCAGCCCCCGACCGCGATGGCGTGAAGCGAGCGCGACGTGGTCGTGTGCCGGCCCTTGGCGTCCGATTCGCGGATGCCGCCCGTCGCCTGTGCCTCGTCGGGCGCCTTGGCGGCCAGCGTGTTCAGCAGCGAGGACTTGCCGACGCCGGACGATCCGACCAGCGCGACGGTCTGCCCCGCCCCGCACCAAGGCGCCAGCACCTGCGCCGCCTCGGGCGACTTCGCGTTCAGCGTCACGACGGCAAGATCGCGCTGCAGGCCCTCGACCTCGGTGCGCCAGGGGGCCGGGTCGTCCACCTGGTCCGCCTTGGTCAGAAGGATGACAGGGGTCGTGCCGGCCTCGTTGGCGAGGGCGAGGTAACGCTCCAGCCGCGCGACGTTGAGGTCCGCGTTGCACGAGGTGACGATGAACAGCGTGTCCACGTTGGCGGCGATCAGCTGCGGCTCGCGCCCGCCCTCGGTCCGGCGCTGCAGCAGCGTCCGGCGGGACAGGCGGCGGCGGACATCGCGCGTTTCCGGCTCGACCAGCACCCAGTCCCCGACCGCGAAGCCATCCGTCTTCGCGCCGAGCGGCAGGACCAGCCGCACGGCGCCTGCCGTCGACTGCCCGCTCAGCCGCGCGCGATGGACGCTGGCGATCCGCACCGGCATGAGGGCGGCCTCGGCAGTGGTCAGCTGCGCCTCGAAGAAGGGCGACCAGCCGAGGGCCGGAAGGCTGCCTGATGCGGGTTCGGGTGCATGTGTCACGACAGATGGAGTGCCCGTGCGGCAGGCGCGATGCAAGCCCGTTTCGCTGATCGACTTTGACATCCCGCCGCGGCGGCGCTATGGCCGCCGCAACCTCCCAGCAGCACCGCGTTCAGCGGCAGGCCGGCGCCGCCGGCCGTTTGACAGACAGGACATGGATTTGAAAACGCCGAAGCGCACCGATCTCGCCGACCGCCGCAGCACCGCCGCCGAGGCGAAGGCCGCCCAGCTGGCCGCCTACCGCGCCAAGATGGAGGCCGACGAGCCCGCCCGCCTCGCGCGCCAGCAGGAGTTGGCGGCCATCGCCGAGGCCCGCGCGGCGCGGCAGGAAGAGCGTGACCGGCTGAAGGCCGAGGCCCGCCGGCAGCAGCAGGAGGAGAAGCGCCTCGCCGCCGAGGCCGCGGCCTTCAACGACGCCGCCAATGTCGCCGCCCGCGCGCAGGCCGAAGCCCAGCAGAAGACCGACAGCATGATCTCGCGCGTCGTCCAGGACGAGGCCGCCCGCAAGGCCGAGCGCGACCGCCGCTACGCCGCCCGTAAGGCGCGCCAGCGCTGAGCATCCGCCGCCCCCTCAGGCGCGGCGTGCGATCCAGATGACATGGCGGTTGCCGCGCCGGCTGCCGCTGGCGCGGACGGTGCGCGTTTCGGCGTCGAAGCCGCAGCGCGCGAGCCGCGCGGTGAAGGCCGGCGCGGGCGATGCCGACCAGACCGCCAGAACGCCGCCCGGCGCCAGCGCGCGGCGCGCGGCCCTCAGCCCCGCCTCGGTGTAAAGCGCGTCGTTGCTTGGTCGCGTCAGCCCGTCCGGCCCGTTGTCCACGTCGAGGAGGATGGCGTCATAGGCACCCTCGGCCTGCCGGATGAGGGCGGCGACATCGTCGAGCCGCAGCTCGACTCGCGGATCGTCGAGCGACCCGGCGAAGACGTCCTCCATATGCGCGCGTGCCCAGTCCGCCAGCTCGGGCACGATCTCCGACACGGTGACGCGCGCCGCCGGGGTCAGCAGCGGCAGGGCCGCGCGCAGCGTGAAGCCCATCCCGAGGCCGCCGATCAGCACTTGGGCCGCCGCCCGGCCCTGAAGCCGGGCAAGGGCAAGGCGCGCCAGCTCCTCCTCGGAATGGCCGAGGCGGCTGTTCATCAGCTCGTTCCCGCCCGAGAGCCGGATCGAGAACTCGTCCCCGCGCCGCAGCAGCCTCAGCCTGTCGCCCCCCGGCGCGTCCGCCGAGGCAAGTTCCGTCCAGGGCAGCACCGGCACCTCCTGTCTGCAAGCCGAGGGCGAGCCTAGCCGCGCGGGGCTGCGGGGTGAAGGGGCGCCCCGCTTGACGCGGATGTCGCAACCGTGATCCTGCCGCTGCGCCCACGGGGATGGACCGGACGTGCATCTGGTCTATCCCTCTCGTGCCGACACGGCATCCCCGACCCAACCCGCGAGGCATGCATGGCTGACACCACACCCGACACGCAGGCCAGGCCGGCCGGCCCGGCGTCCCTGGCGGGAGACGCGGGCCACCGCTACGCGCGCGAGCTGGAGCGTCACCTCGACTGGCTCGACAGCTTCACCTCGACCGCGCTCGGCGTGCTGGCCGCGGCCTCGGGCATCTACACCTATCTGGGCGTCAGGACGCTGCTGGACGATCCGGGGATCTGGACGACCTTCGCCGCGCTGGCCTATTCCATCGCCGTCTCGGTCGGCATCTTCGTCTTCTGGTCCTACCTGCTGCGGCTGCTGCCGGCCGTGCGCGGCGCCGCCTCGCGCATCGGGCTGCTGCTGACGATGGGGCTCGGCTCGGTCGCGATCATCGCGATGTCGTCCTGGCTGAACGCCGCCGCGCTGGCCGGCGGGGCGGCTGTCGAGACGCACATGGCGACGACGGTGCAGACCTACCAGACCTCGCTCGAGCGCGCGCATGCCAACGCGGTGGCCGGCCAGTCCCTGTCGCGCGACGTCGCCCGCGTCCGCCAGAGCTTCCAGGACCTCAGCGAGCAGGAGGAGGGCGGCACCCTCTCGGGCTTCCAGGGCCGCGGCGCGGTCTTTCGCGTGCTGACGCAGAAAAGCGCCGAGCTGCAGGGGCTCGAGACGCAGCTTCTGGGCATCGAGGCGCCGATCGAGGACACCTTCGCGCAGGGCAACGTCATCCTGTCGCGGATGCGCTCGATCTCGGTCGAGGCGGGCGGGCTGCAGGACCGCACGGTACGCTTCTCCGAGGATGCGGTCGAGCTGGCGGGGCTCATCACCCAGCTGCGCCAGCTGAACCCCGCGCCGCTGGTGCTGCGGGCGGCGCAGGACCTGTCGGACGCGGTGGTGCTGCCCGAGCTGGACGGGCGCACGGCGCAGATCCAAGCGGGGCAGTCCAGCACGATCAACGCGGTGCTGACGCTGGTCGCGCAGCGAGCGGCGACGCTGTCGCAGGCGGCCTCCGAGGTGATCGCCCTGCCCCAGCCCGACGAGGCACTCTACACGGCGATGTCGGCCGCGGACGCGGTCATCGTCTATGCCCGCAACTTCGTGCCGGCCTGGGCGGGCGCCATCTCGATCGACCTGCTGCCGGCGGTGCTGGTCTTCATCATCATGGTCGTGCAGGCGGCGATCCGCGGCGGACGCGGCGAGGGGCATCTGGACACGCGCATGACCGTGGGCGAGCTGCGCGCCGCCCTGGCCGCGGCTGAGCTGCTGCGCCCCGCCGCCCCGCCCGCCGCGGCTCCTGCCGCCGCACCCGCCGAGGGCAGCCCGCCCCCGCGCGCGCTGATCCGGCCCGAGGACTGAGGATGGGCATCTTCTCGACCCCGCAGCGGGCGATCCGCGCCGTGCTGGTCTCGCAGGTGGTGCTGGCGCTGGCCATCGTGGGGCTCGACCTCTGGCAAAGCCCGCCCGCCGCCGCGCCGGGCATGTTCGCCCCGCCCGCGCAGGGGCCGAGCGTGCGCCCCTACCGCCCCGACCTGCGCCCGGGCAGCCCCGGCGGTCCCGCGATGCGCCCCATGCCCGACGCGCTGGAGTTCAGCCAGCAGGACGGCGCCATCCGCATCCTCGGCCAGATCGCGCCGGGCGATGCCGGCCGCTTCCTCGCCTGGCTGGACCAGGCGCGGCCGGACGAGACGCGGGTCTCGCTGGACAGCTCGGGCGGGTCGGTCTCGGACGCGCTCGAGATCGGGCGGGCGATCCGCAGCACCGGCCTTGCGACCGAGGTCGCGAACGGCTCGGTCTGCCTGTCGGCCTGCCCCTACATGCTGGCGGGCGGCACCAGCCGCAGCGTCGCGGCTGAGGGCGTGGTCGGCGTGCACCAGCATTACTTCGGCCAGAACACGATCCTGCCGGCCTTCATGGCCGTGCGCGATCTGCAGCGCGCGCAGGCCCGCGTCATCGACTACCTCGCCGAGATGGGCGTCGATCTGCGCCTTCTCAGCCACGCCTTCCGCACGCCCCCCGACGAGATCAACATCCTGACACCCGAGCAGCTGCGCGAGCTGTCGCTGGTCACCGCAGAGACGTGACCACGGGTTGAAGCGTTATCGCTAACGGCTTAAACTGGGGCAAAGCCAGAGGAGGCCGCCATGACCCTTCACGCCACGATCGACAAGGTCACCGACCGCATCCGCGAACGCTCGCTGAACGCGCGCGGCGCCTACCTGCAAAAGATCGCCCGCGCCGCGCTGGAAGGCCCGGCCCGCGCGCATCTGAGCTGCGGGAACCAGGCCCATGCCTATGCCGCCATGCCCGACAAGGAGGATTTTGCGACGACGCGGAAGCCGAACATCGGGATCGTCACGGCCTATAACGACATGCTCTCGGCCCACCAGCCCTATGAGCGCTTCCCCGACATCATCCGCCGCGCCGGCCATGCGGCGGGGGCGACGGTGCAGGTCGCGGGCGGCGTGCCGGCCATGTGCGACGGCGTCACGCAGGGCCGCGCGGGGATGGAGCTGTCGCTCTTCTCGCGCGACGTGATCGCG
Source organism: Paracoccus tibetensis (assembly GCF_900102505.1). Lineage (GTDB taxonomy): Bacteria > Pseudomonadota > Alphaproteobacteria > Rhodobacterales > Rhodobacteraceae > Paracoccus > Paracoccus tibetensis. The sequence goes on from NZ_FMVT01000004.1 coordinate 64,926, forward strand.
CTGGCGGCGGGGGTGGCGCTGTCCCATGACTGCTTCGACGCGGCGCTCTATCTGGGGGTCTGCGACAAGATCGTGCCGGGGCTGATAATCGCGGCGGCGACCTTTGGTCATGTTCCGGCCGTCTTCGTGCCGGCCGGGCCGATGCCCTCGGGCCTGCCCAACGACGAGAAGGCCAAGGTCCGCCAGCAATTCGCCACCGGCGAAGTCGGGCGCGAGGCGCTGATGGCGGCCGAGATGGCCTCCTACCACGGCGCTGGGACCTGCACCTTCTACGGCACCGCGAACACCAACCAGATGCTGATGGAGTTCATGGGCCTGCACCTGCCCGGCTCGTCCTTCGTGAACCCCAACACCCCCCTGCGCGAGGCGCTGACCGTCGCCGCCGTCGAACGCGCCGCGGCGATCACGAACCTCGGCAACGCCTACCTGCCCGCGGGCGAGGTGCTGGACGAGCGCGCCTTCGTCAACGGCATCGTCGGCCTGATGGCCACGGGCGGCTCGACGAACCTGGTGCTGCACCTGCCGGCGATGGCGCGGGCGGCGGGAGTGATCCTCGACATCCAGGACTTCAACGACCTGTCGGACGTCGTGCCGCTGCTGGCGCGGGTCTATCCGAACGGGCTGGCCGACGTGAACCACTTCCACGCCGCGGGCGGGCTCGGCTTCACCATCGGCCAGCTGCTCGAGGGCGGCTTGCTGCACCCGGACGTCAAGACGATCAACGGCACCGGCCTTGACGGCTATGTCGCCGAGCCGAAGCTGGACGGCAGCCGCATCCGCTGGGAGGACGGCGCCCGCGAAAGCCTCAACGACAAGATCGTGCGGCCGATCACCGATCCCTTCGCCAAGACCGGCGGCCTCAAGCAGCTTCAGGGCAATCTCGGCCGCGGGGTCATCAAGACCAGCGCCGTCGCGCCCGAGCGGCATGTCATCGAGGCCAAGGCCCGCGTCTTCGAGGACCAGGAATCGGTGAAGCAGGCTTTCCGGAACAACGAGTTCACCCAGGACACGGTCGTCGTCGTCCGCTTCCAGGGCCCCCGCGCCAACGGCATGCCCGAGCTGCATTCGCTGACGCCGGTCCTCGCGGTGCTTCAGGACCGCGGGCTGAAGGTCGCGCTGGTGACCGACGGGCGCATGTCGGGCGCCTCGGGCAAGGTGCCGTCGGCGATCCACGTCTCGCCCGAGGCGGCGACGGGCGGGCCGCTGGCGCGGCTGCGGGACGGGGATCTGGTGCGGCTGGACGCGGTGACCGGAACGATCGACTGCCTGGCCGCGGACTTCGAGACGCGCACCCCTGCCAGCTTCGATCCCGCCGCCAGCAGTGAGGGCGTCGGGCGCGAGCTTTTCGCGGCCTTCCGCGCCGTCGCCGGCCCCGCCACCGAAGGCGCGGGCGTTGTTGTCTAACGCCTTGAGCGGCGTCGGGGCGGTCTGACGCCTCAGGCGGCGTCGGCCACGACGGCGCAGACGGCGCGGCGCAGGTAGCCGGCGAAATCCGCCGCCACCGCCCGCGCCGGCCCGTCCGCCACGTAGACGTTGAGCCAGGTCGACGGCAGCGGCGGCAGCGCGCCGCCATGCTCGACCACCTCGAGACCGGGGGTCGCGATCCCGCGCGGCAGCAGCGTCAGCCCCAGATCGGCCGCGGCCAAGACGCGCCAGGTGTCCGTGCCGCCCTCGCCCACGACCTGCGTCCAGGCGATGCCCGCCTCGTCCAGCGCCGCCATGCCGAAGGGGTAATAGGCGCAGTGCGGGGAATTGGCGATGGGCAGCGGCCGCTCGCGCCAGGCGCTGCCGCCGATGGCGCCGAACCAGGCCAGGTCGACCTTGGCCAGATGGATCGCGCCCGGCGGGGCGTCGAACTCGGTCGTCAGGATCACGTCATGCATCCCCTGCCGCATCTGTGCGCGCAGGTCCTTGCTGCGGGCGTCGTTGATGACCAGCTCGATGCGCGGATTGTCGGTGCGGAAGGCCCGCACCGCCTGCGCGACGCGGTCGAACAGCCAGTCGCTGGTCAGCCCCACGCGCAGCCGCATCTCGGGCAGCGCGCCGGTGAAGCGCGCCAGGATCGCGTCGTTCAGCGCCACCAGCTTGCGGCTTTCGCCCAGCAGATCCTGCGCGAAGTCCGACAGGATCACCCCGCGCCCCGCCCGCGCCAGCATCGGCCGGCCGAACAGCTCCTCGAGCCGGCGCATCTGCATCGAGAGCGCGCTCTGCGTCATGTTCAGCGCCTCGGCCGCGCGGGTGACGCCGCCATATTCCGCCACCGCCTGAAGCGAGCGCAGCGTGGCGATGTCGAGATTGCGGATCATTCAACGCTCCTGATGCCAAGGATCAAAACCATTCGTTTCAACGATAGCTCCCGCCCGTTTAATCATCAATAAGGAAGATGAGGATGGCGCCAATCATCTTTCTTGACGATGTATCAGATCACGGGAGTTGAACGATGACCAGATCCACCGCCCTCGGCCGCGTCGTGACGGGACGCGGCATCCTGCCCCGTCCGAGCTGGCTCGAGCGCCTGCTGACGATGTTCGACGTCCACCGCACGCGGCTGGACCTTGACCGGCTGACCGACGCGCAGCTGCGGGATATCGGCCTCACGCGCGAGGATGTCGCGGCCGAGATGCAGCGCCCGATCTGGGACGTGCCGGCGAACTGGCGCCGCGGGTCCGGCCGCTAGCCCTGCCGCTCGGCCGGGCCGAAGCGCTCGATCATCCGCGCCTCGATCTGGTCCCGCGTCTGGCGGTAGAGCGACAGCTTCGCCTCGCGCCCCTCGACAAGGCCCGACGGGTCCATGATGGGCCAGTATTCGACATCGATATGGGCATGGCGCGTCATCTCCAGCGCCATGCGCTGGCTGGCGGGCGAGAGCGCGACGATCAGGTCGAACTGGCCCAGATCGTCGCCCCAGTCCCGCATCTCGTCGAAGCTGCGGCTGCGGTGATGGGCCAGCGGGATGCCGATCTCGTCGCAGACAGCGATGGCGAAGCCGTCGACCTCCATGTCGTTCCTGACGCCGGCCGACTGGACATAGGCCGCGCGGCCATAGAACTTCTTCATCATCCCCTCGGCCATCGGCGAGCGGATGGCATTGTGATCGCAGCAGAACAGAACCGACGAGGGGATCTTGCTGCCCGACATTCCTCAGCCCTGCGGGATCAGCGCGCAGATCAGGGTGAACAGGCGCCGCGCGGTGTAGATGTCCAGCTCGGCCTTGCCCTCCAGCCGCTCCTGCAGGGTGCGCGCGCCCTCGTTGTGGATGCCGCGCCGCGCCATGTCGATCGCCTCGATCTGGGCGGGCGGCAGGCGGCGGACGGCGTCGAAATAGCTCTGGCAGATCTGGAAATAGTCCTTCACCACCTGCCGGAACGGCCCGAGCGACAGGTGGAACTCCGCCACCTTCTCGCGGCCTTCCGTGGTCACGTCGAAGACCAGCCGCCCCTCGTGCAGGCACAGTTCCAGCACGAAGGGCCCCTCGGGCGGGGCGGCGCCGTCGCGGGCGGGGACGGCGAAGTTGTTCTCCTCGATCAGGTCGAAGATGGCGACGCGCCGCTCCTGATCCATCTCGGGCGTGGCGGGGGGCAGCGCGCGGTCGTCGATCTCGATCCGGGTGATGCGGCTCATCCGTTTGGCCTTTCGTTCAGCGTCCCGAGCCGAGCCTGAACCGAAGCGCCATGCGCCTGCAACCCTTCCGATGCCGCCAGCCGCACCGCGGCGGGACCGATGGCGGCGAGTGCCCCCGGCGTCAGCCGCGCCATCGTGGTGCGCTTGAGGAAATCCATCACCGACAGCCCCGAGGAGAAGCGCGCCGACCGCGCCGTCGGCAGGACGTGATTCGGGCCGCTGACATAGTCGCCCACCGCCTCGGGCGTGTGCGCCCCCAGGAAGATGGCGCCGGCATGGCGGCATTTCGCGGCCAGCGCCTCGGGATCGGCGACGCACAGCTCCAGATGCTCGGGCGCGATGCGGTCCGACAGCCGCGCGGCCTCGTCCAGGTCGCGCACGGTGATGATGGTCCCGTAGTCGCGCCAGCTTGCCCCGGCGATGGCGGCGCGGTCCAGCGTCGGGATGATCCGCTCGACCGCGAGCGCGACCTCGCGGGCCATGGCGGGATCGGTGGTGATGAGGATCGACTGCGCATCCGCGTCATGCTCGGCCTGCGCCAGGAGGTCCCAGGCCAGCCAGTCGGGGTTCTGCTCGCCGTCGGCGATCACCAGCACCTCGGAGGGGCCTGCGATCATGTCAATCCCGACCCGCCCGAAGACCTGCCGCTTGGCGGCGGCGACATAGGCGTTGCCCGGCCCGGTGATCTTGTCCACGGGCGCGATCGTCTCGGTGCCGTAGGCCATGGCCGCGATGGCCTGCGCCCCGCCGATCCGGTAGATCTCGTCGACGCCGGACAGCTGCGCGGCCAGCAGCACCAGCGGATTGATCACGCCGCCCGGCGTCGGCACGCAGATGACCAGCCGCTCGACGCCCGCCACCCGCGCCGGGACCGCGTTCATCAGGACCGAGGACGGATAGGCCGCCTGCCCCCCCGGCACATAGAGCCCCGCGGCCGAAACCGCGCTCCAGCGCCAGCCGAGGGTCGCGCCCTCGGGATCGGTCCAGCTGGCGTCCTCGGGCATCTGCCGGGCGTGGTAGGCGCGGATGCGCTCGGCCGCCAGGGCCAGCGCCGCGCGATCCTCGGCGGACACCCGCGCGACCTGCGCCGCGATCTCCTCGGTCGAGAAGCGCAGGCCCTCGGGCGCCAGGTCCAGCCGGTCGAAGCGCGCGGTCAGGTCGCAGAGCGCGGCATCGCCCCGGCTGCGGACCTCGGCGATGATGCCCGTCACCGCCTCGCCCACATCGGCCGCGTCCTCGCGCTTGGCGGCCAGCATCGCCCGGAAGCCCGCCTCGAACCCATCCTCGCGCGTATCCAGAAACACCGGCATCTCAAGCCCTTTCCGCGACTTCTTCGTTGTCCAAATACCCAAGCGGCGGCTCAGTCCGGGTGCGACGGCGCCTTCCCCGAGACCGCCCGATGCGGCCGCGTCACGTCGCGCAGGTCGAGATTGATGCACTCGGCCTCGGCCAGGATGGTCCCGTCGCCCGCGAAATCCAGCGACAGGCGCCCCGTCCCGTCCTGGCCGGGGAACCAGCGCAGCGCCAGCAGCTCCAGCACCGTGTCGGGGTCGGGCGAGATCCCGTCGCTCACCACGCGCATCACGTCGCTGACGACCAGCAGCGCGCGGACCCGCTCGAACTGGCGCCCCTCGCCCGAGGCCGCCTCGGCGTCCTCCCATCGGAAGCGCGTCAGCAGCACCGCCAGCCGCCGCGCCTTGGCGTCGAAGCTGATGTCGGCAGCCGTCAGCACGGCGTCCTGCACCAGCGACGACAGGACGCGCAGATCCGCCTCGTCCTCGGCCTTCAGCGCCAGCGGGCGCGGGTCGGCATCGGCAAATCTGGCATCACGGGACATGGTCACTCCTCGGTCACGCGTTCGATATGGGCGCCCACGGCGCGCAGCTTGCGGACGACATGCTCGTAGCCGCGGTCGAGATGATAGACCCGGCTGACGGTCGTGGCACCCTCGGCGGCCATGCCGGCCAGGATCAGGCTGACCGAGGCCCGCAGGTCCGTCGCCATCACCGGCGCGCCGCGCAGCCGCTCCACGCCCCGCACCGTCGCATGTCCGCCATGCACCTCGATGCGCGCGCCCATGCGCGTCAGCTCGGGCGCGTGCATGAAGCGGTTCTCGAAGATCGTTTCTTCCAGCACGCTGGTTCCCTCGGCCAGGCACATCAGCGCCATGAACTGCGCCTGAAGGTCGGTCGGAAAGCCCGGGAACGGCGCCGTGGTCACGTTCACCGCCTTGACGCGGCCGTTGCGCCGCGCCACGCGGATGCCGCGCGGCGTCTCCTCGACGCTGATGCCGGCCTCGTCCAGCTTCTCGCAGAAGGCCGAAAGCAGCTCGATCCGCCCGCCGAGCAGCTCGACCTCGCCGCCGCACATAGCCGGTGCAAGCATGTAGGTGCCCAGCTCGATCCGGTCGGTCACCACCGGATGCGTCGCGCCATGCAGCGCGTCCACGCCCTCGACGGTCAGCGTGTCCGTCCCCTCGCCCTCGATCCGCGCGCCCATCGCGCGGAGGCAGCGGGCCAGGTCCACGATCTCGGGCTCGCGCGCCACGTTCTTCAGGACCGAGGTGCCCCGCGCCAGCGTCGCCGCCATCAGCGCGTTCTCGGTGGCCCCGACCGAGACAAGCGGAAACTCGAACACGGCGCCCTTCAGCCCGCCCGCCGGCGCCTTGGCATGGACATAGCCCTCGCGCAGGTCCAGCTCCGCGCCCATCGCCTCGAGCGCGCGCAGATGCAGGTCGACCGGACGCGCGCCGATGGCGCAGCCCCCCGGCAACGAGACCTCGGCCACCCCGTCCCGCGCCAGAAGCGGGCCCAGCACCAGGATCGAGGCGCGCATCTTGCGCACGATGTCATAGTCCGCGCGGTGGCTGGTCAGCGCATGGCTCGACAGCGCCAGCACCTGACCGTCCTGTAGGCTCGCCACCTCGGCACCGAGCGAGCCCAGAAGCGCCGTCATCGTGCGGATGTCCGACAGGCGCGGCGCGTTTGTCAGCGTCAGCGGCTGGTCCGTCAGCAGCGTCGCCGGCATGAGGGTGAGACAGGCGTTCTTCGCCCCCGCGATCGGGATCTCGCCCTTCAGCGGGCCGTTGCCCCGCACGATGATCTGGTCCATCAGCCTCTGCCCTCGCCTGTATCGCTGCCTGCTTGATCCTCGTCCGCCGGTTTGTCGGCCCGCGCCCGCGCCTGCGCCTTCCGGCGCAGCAGGTTCTCGCGCAGCGCCAGAGCGCGCCGCGCGGCCTTTTCATCCTTGGCCGCAGTCCCGTCTTTTTTCCGGTCGGTCATGCCGCCTGTTACCGCCGCGATCCGCCGCCGTCCAGCAGCCCTGCGCCGCGCGGGCGCCTGACGTGAATTATTGCCGATCCCCTCTTGCGCCCGCCCCGGCCATTGTCTAAACGCCCACACATCGGCAGGCCACGGCCCGCCTCCGGTCGCTGCGGTAGCTCAGTGGTAGAGCACACCCTTGGTAAGGGTGAGGTCGAGAGTTCAATCCTCTCTCGCAGCACCATCTCAATCCTCACAAACTGATGCGTTTTGCTCCGACCGGGCAGCCTGCTTGATGTCGCTTGTCACGTCGACGCGGGATGTCCCGGTCGATGCGTCGATGACCAGGCGCAGGTCATGCGAGAAGCCCCCTGCGGCGTTGGCCGCCGCAGGGGGCTTCTCGCTTCGAACCCGCTCAGCCTGACTGCGTCAGCCGCACTTGGAGTGGCCGCAGCTCGGGCATGTCATGCAACCTTCGACCATGCGCATGCCGTACTGACCGCAGCTGGAGCAGGCCGGGCCGCGGGGCGTCTCGCCCACGGCCATCAGTTCGGCCTGCGGGTCCGCCTTGAGGCCGAGGCCCTCGCCGGCGAGAAAGCCGGTCTCGATCAGGTGCCGCTCGATCACGCCGCCGATGGCCGCGAGGATCGAGGGAACGTAGCGGCCCGACATCCAGGCGCCGCCGCGCGGGTCGAAGACGGCCTTCAGCTCCTCGACCACGAAGCTCACGTCGCCGCCGCGGCGGAAGACGGCCGAGACCATCCGCGTCAGCGCCACCGTCCAAGCGTAATGCTCCATATTCTTCGAGTTGATGAAGATCTCGAAGGGGCGGCGGTGGGTGCCCTGCACAATGTCGTTGATCGTGATGTAGATCGCGTGCTCGCTGCCCGGCCATTTCAGCTTGTATGTCGCGCCCTCCAGCGCCGCGGGGCGGTCCAGCGGCTCGGTCAGGTAGACGACGTCGGCGCCCTTGTCGGCCTCGGGCGCCTTCTCGGTCGCCTCGCTCACTGACAGGACAGACCCCGTGACCGCGTTCGGCCGGTAGGTCGTGCAGCCCTTGCAGCCGAGGTCCCAGGCCGCCAGGTAGACGTCCTTGAAGGCGTCGAAGCTGATGTCCTCGGGGCAGTTGATCGTCTTCGAGATCGAGCTGTCCACCCATTCCTGCGCGGCCGCCTGCATGGCGACGTGATCGCGCGGCGCCAGCGTCTGCGCGTTCACGAAGTAATCCGGCAGCGGCGCGTCGCCCTTGAGGTCGCGCCACATCTGCACGGCGTAATCGACGACCTCCTCCTCGGTGCGGCTGCCGTCCTTCTGCAAGACCTTGCGGGTATAGGCATAGGCGAAGACCGGTTCGATCCCCGAGCTGACATTGCCGGCATAGAGGCTGATCGTCCCGGTCGGCGCGATCGAGGTCAGCAGAGCGTTGCGGATGCCATGCGTGGCGATGGCCTCGCGCACGTCCGCGTCCATCTTGGACATGAAGCCCGAGGCCAAGTATTTCTCCGCGTCGAACAGCGGGAAAGCGCCCTTCTCGCGCGCCAGATCGACCGAGGCGAGATAGGCCGAGCGGGCGATCGCCTTCATCCAGCGACGGGTCTGCGCGACCGCGTCATCCGCGCCGTAGCGCAGGCCCAGCATCAACAGCGCGTCGGCGAGCCCGGTGACGCCAAGGCCGATGCGGCGCTTGTTGCGCGCCTCCTCGGCCTGCGCCTCCAGCGGGAAGCGCGAGGCGTCCACGACGTTGTCCATCATCCGCACGGCGGTGCGGACCAGCTCGTCCAGCCCCTCGGGGTCCAGCTCGGCGGCATCCGTGAAGGGGTTCGTCACCAGCCGCGCGAGGTTGATCGAGCCCAGGAGGCAGGCGCCGTAGGGCGGCAGGGGTTGCTCGCCGCAGGGATTCGTCGCCGCGATCGTCTCGACATAGGAGAGGTTGTTGGCCTTGTTGATGCGGTCGATGAAGATCACGCCCGGCTCGGCGAAATCATAGGTCGCCTTCATGATCCGGTTCCACAGGTCCAGCGCCTGCACGGTGCGGTAGACGCGGCCGTCGAACTTCAGCTCCCACGGGCCGTCCGCGCGGACGGCTTCCATGAAGTCGTCGGTGATCAGGACCGACAGGTTGAACATGCGCAGGCGGGCGCTGTCCTGCTTGGCCTCGATGAACTGCTCGACGTCGGGGTGATCGCAGCGCATCGTCGCCATCATGGCGCCGCGGCGGCTGCCTGCGGACATGATCGTGCGGCACATCGCGTCCCAGACATCCATGAAGGACAGCGGGCCCGAGGCGTCGGCGGCGACGCCCTTCACCTCTGCCCCGCGCGGGCGGATGGTCGAGAAGTCGTAGCCGATCCCGCCGCCTTGCTGCATGGTCAGCGCGGCCTCCTTCAGCATGTCGAAGATGCCCGACATGCTGTCCGGCACCGTGCCCATGACGAAGCAGTTGAAGAGCGTCACCGTGCGCCCGGTCCCCGCCCCGGCCAGGATGCGGCCGGCGGGCAGGAACTTGAAATCCTCGAGTGCCGAGAAGAAGCGGTCCTCCCACAGGGCCGGATCGGCCTCGACCCGCGCCAGATCGCGGGCGACGCGGCGCCAGCTGTCCTCGACCGTGGCGTCCACCGGCTGCCCCTCGGCGGTCTTCATCCGGTACTTCATGTCCCAGATCTGTTCGGCAATAGGGGCAGCAAAGCGGGTCATGTCCACATTCCTTAGCGTCGATTTCGGAGTTAACCGCTACATATAGACGGCAGCTGCCAGAGGCAACCCCCGACTCAGCAATCGGGCAGCGTCGTGAAGCTGGACGATACCGCAGACTGGCAGGCTGCCGAAAGGCTTTTGCGGTCATGGCCCTCGGCCGGGATGGGCGGGTGCAGGCGCACGAGCACATGGCCCTGCCGGGGCGCGGACAGGACCGCCAGCAGGTGCGGGCCCAGCTCCATGTCGGACCACCAGCCGTAGAATCGGGGGTCCTCGCCGGCGGGCGCGGTGTAGAGGACGCTCATCGGCTGAATCGCGAGGCCGGCGGGCATGTCGTCCCCGAGAAAGGCCTGGAACAGCGTCGGCTTGAAGGGCAGGACGCGCCGGCCGTCGGTCGAGGTGCCCTCGGGGAAGAACAGCAGGCGGTGGCCGTGGCGCAGGCGCTGCGCCAGCTCACGCGCCTGCGCCCGTGCGAGGCGGGGATCGCGGGTGACGAAATGCGTGTCGGTGACGCGGGTCAGGATGTTGATGCCGGGCCAGCCGGCGACCTCGGCCTTGCTGACGAAGAAGACCGGCAGCGCGGCGTTCATCACCAGGATGTCCAGCCAGCTGGAATGGTTCGCGACGACCGCGCCGGGCTGGCGCATCGGCTGCCCCTCGCGGCGCCAGCCGATCCCGAGGCAGGCCAGCACCAGCCGGCAGACGATCTGGACATGCGGCCCGCACCACGGCCGGCGCGGGCCGTGGACCAGCCGCTCGGCCGCGCGCAGCGGAAGGATCAGCAGGACGCCGAGCAACAGGACCAGGACGGCCGGAGCCAAGCGGCGGGCCACCCGCAGCCAGTCCCGCAGGCCCTGCGGCCGGGGCAGCGCGGGCGGCACCCCGTCGCGCCAGGTCGCCTCCCGCGGCGCCGGCAGCGGCTCGCTCATGCGCCCTGCCGGCGGGATTCGTAGAACTGCCGGTGCTTGGCCGACATCGCCGCCGTGTCCATCAGCAGGAAGACGTCGGTCGTGTTGAAGGCGCGGTCGATGAAGGCCCCCTGCCCGACCATGCCGCCGAGGCGCAGATAGGCCTTGATGAGCGCGGGCATGCCCACCAGCGCCTCGCGCCGGTCGAGCCTGTCGGCCGCGATCAGGTCCATCCGCTGGAAGCCTTCGGGCCGCGCCACCGGCCGCAGCCCCTCGGGCGCGAGGTGGTGGTGATGCAGCCAGCTGAGCGAGGGCGCCAGCATCGGGATGTCGGTGCCGTGGAAGCTGGCGACGCCGAAGAGCAGCTCGATGCCGTGATCGAGGACGTAATCGGCCAGCGCGTTCCACATCAGGAACATGCCCGAACTGCCCCGGTAGTCGGCGTCCACGCAGGAGCGCCCCAGCTCCAGCAGCGGGCGGCCGGACCGGCGCAGGGGCGCAAGATCGTATTCCGCGTCGCAGTAGAAGCGGCCGAACGCCTCGGCCCGGTCGCCCGGCAGCAGGCGGTAGACGCCGACCACGTGATCCAGCGCCTCGGCATCGCGGCGCGTGTCGACGAGGCAGAGGTGATCCACGACGGGATCGAACTCGTCCCGCTCCAGCCGCATCTCGTGATCGACCATTGGGCCGGTGCCACCCAGCTCCTCGACGAAGACCCGGTAGCGCAGCCGCTGCGCCGCCGCGAGGTCCTGCGCGCTGGTCGCCAGCCGCACGTCGAAGAAGGAAGGGTCGGTCCGCGTCACGGGCACTCCATCGTTCGGGCTCGGGCGCTGTCTAGGGAAGGGGCGCCCCCGTTGCAACAGCGCATCGTGCCGTCAGGCCATAGGCGAAAAACCGCTTGCCAATGACAACCCAAGGTTGCAATCGTGGAAAGGACAGGAAGTCACACATGGAATCGCAGGATTTCCAACGTGATCCGCCGGCCGTCGATCACCTGCTTGCCGGCTTCGGCAAAGTTCACGGTGATGCGGTCGCCGATGCGTGATTGCACCTGCCCCTCGCCCCATTCGGGCGCGCCGGGGTGTCGGACGATCATGCCGGGCTCGAGGATCTCGTTCACGTCTGCGCCTCCGAAATGCGAGAAGGAAGGGTAACACCCATGACGTTCGAGACAAGGCCGCTTCCGGCAGCCGATCTGGCAGCCCTGGTGGGATCGCGGCTTTGCCATGACGTCGTCTCCCCGCTCGGGGCGATCGGCAACGGCGTCGAGCTGCTGGAGATGTCCTCCAGCTTCCCCGGCCTTGGCCAGTCGGCCGAGATGCAGCTGATCGCCGAGGCGGTGACGGCGGCCCTGCTGCGGATCGGAGCCTACCGCGTCGCCTTTGGCACCTCTGCGGGCGATCAGCGCATCAGCCTGTCGGAACTGCGCCGCCTGCTCGAGGGGCTGTCGGGCCAAGGCCGGCTCAAGGTCGAGGTCGAGGCCGACCGCGACCTGCCGCGCCACGAGGGGCGGATGGTCCTTCTCAGCCTCATGTGCCTCGAGACGGCGCTGCCCTGGGGCGGCCGCGTCATGGCCGTGCGAACCGAGACGGGCTGGCGCGTCGTCGCCGAATGCGAGCGCAGCCGCCAGGACCCTGCGCTCTGGGCTTGGCTCGACGGCAGCGCCCCGCCGCGGGTTCCCGCCCCGTCCGAGGTGCAGTTCCCGCTGCTGGCCGAGGCCGCCGCCAACGCGGGCCGGCCCCTGCGGGCCGAGCTTGACGATACCGGCGCCGAGATCAGCTTCTAGGCGCCCTAGCTGCGGATCGTCCCGTCGCCGCTGACCAGGTACTTGAAGCTGGTCAGCTGCTCGGCGCCCACCGGGCCGCGCGCATGCATCTTGCCGGTGGCGATCCCGATCTCGGCGCCCATGCCGAACTCGCCCCCGTCCGCGAACTGGGTCGAGGCGTTGTGCAGCAGGATCGCGCTGTCGAGCGCGCGGAAGAAGCGGTCGGCCTTCGCCTGATCCTCGGTCAGGATCGCCTCGGTGTGCTGGCTGCCGAAGCGGCGGATATGCGCGATCGCCGCCTCGATCCCGTCCACCGGCCGGGCGGCGATGATCATGTCCAGGAACTCGTGGCCGAAGTCACCCTCTGCCGCCGGGACAGTGCCCGCCGTCCCTGCCAGTTCGTCGGCCGCGCGCACCTCGACCCCGGCCGCGATCAGGTCGCGCAGCAGGATGTCGCCATGCCGCGCGAGGAAGGCCCGGTCGATCAGCAGGCACTCGGCCGCCCCGCAGATGCCCGTCCGGCGCGTCTTGGCGTTCAGGACGACGCGGCGCGCCTTGTCCAGATCAGCCGCGCCGTCCACGTAGACATGGCAGATGCCCTCGAGATGCGCGAAGACCGGCACGCGCGCCTCGGACTGGACAAGCCCGACCAGTCCCTTGCCACCGCGGGGGATGATGACGTCGATCAGCCCCTGGGCCTGGAGCATGGCGCTGACCGCCGCGCGGTCCCGCGTCGGCACCATCTGGATCGCCGCTTCGGGCAGGCCCGCTGCGCGCAGCCCCTCGGCCATACAGGCATGGATCGCGGCGCTGGAATGCAGGCTTTCCGAGCCGCCGCGCAGGATCACGGCATTGCCCGATTTCAGCGCCAGCGCGCCCGCGTCGGCCGTCACGTTCGGCCGGCTCTCGTAGATGACGCCGATGACGCCGATGGGCGTCCTGACGCGGCGGATGTGCAGGCCCGAGGGACGGTCCCATTGCGCGATGACCTGTCCGACCGGATCGGGCTGGGCCGCGACCTCGCGCAGACCCATGGCGATGGCGGAAAGGCGGCCGCCGTCCAGCCGCAGCCGGTCCAGCATCGCCTCGGAGAGCCCCTTCTCGCGCCCGAACTCCAGATCGCTGGCATTCGCCCGCAGGATCTCGGCCTCCCGCGTCAGGACCGCATCGGCGGCGGTCTCCAGCGCCTGCGCCTTGGCATCGGCTGGCGCCTCGGCCAGCGTCAGGGCCGCGTCGCGCGCCCGTTTGCCCAGGTCCGAAATCAGTTGCTGCGCCTCTGCCATCTGCGTCATGTCATCCTCGTGTCCGTGCCGCCGCTGATGGCGGTGCGGCCCTTCTAGCGAGGCCGGCCGAGGGAAGGAAGAGGAAGGGGAAAGTGGCGCGGTTGACGGGGCTCGAACCCGCGACCCCCGGCGTGACAGGCCGGTACTCTAACCAACTGAGCTACAACCGCGCATTTTCCGGGCGAATGATGAGTTGTGGCGCGGTTGACGGGGCTCGAACCCGCGACCCCCGGCGTGACAGGCCGGTACTCTAACCAACTGAGCTACAACCGCCCAACTCATCCCCCGGACGATCGCCCGCCGGGGTGAAGCGGGGTTTACGCAGCACGCGCGCCCCCGTCAAGGGCGCGCGTGGAAAAAAGCGTCAGGCGCGCGCGGCGCGGGTCATTGCTGGGGCTGCGCCTCCGGCAGCGCCTCGACCTGGTCCGAGGCGAAGGGCAGATAGGCCCGCATCTCGCCATCGGCATCGCGCTGGAACGAGACCTGCTCCATCGGGATCGCCACGTCCCGCTCGCCGATGCCGAGGAAGCCGCCGACGCCGACGACGATGGCGCCCTGGCCCTCGAGGCGCTGGATCTGTCCGACCTCCTCGTCATCGGCCGCGACGACGGCGACGCCTTCCAGATCGGCCTGCATCGCCTCGGCGGGCGGGACGGCGGTATTGCCCTCGCGCAGGCTGGCGGCAGGTTGGGCGGCCGCCGGATCGGCGGGCTGTGCCGCGGCCTCGGCCGGAGCAGCCTGGCCGTCGGTCTCGGCGGGCAGAGGCGCGACGGTCGGCGCGTCAGGCAGCGGTTCGGCCTGACCAGTGGTGGGGGCGGCGGCTGCGGGTTCGGTCGTGCCGGCGGCCTCGTTCATCTGCTCGATGACCTGCTGCTCTTGCGCGACCTCAGCGGCATTGTCGCGCAGCGGCTCGGCCCCCTCGGGACGTGCGCCTTGCGGGATGTCCTCGCCCGCGGTGACCTCGGCGGCGGGCGCTGCGGCATCCGCCGCGGGCGGGCCGGCAGCGGCATCTGCAGCGGGCGGGGCGGCAGCGGCATCGGCTTCAGCCGGCGCGGCCGCATCGGTCGCGGTGGCGTCGGGTTGCCCGGCCGGCTGCGCTTCCGCGCCCGCCGCATCCTGCTGCTGCCCGTCGGTGCCCATGGCCTGCACGTCGGCCTCGGCCGCGTCGCCCCCGTCCGGGCCGACAGCCTGCGCCGCCTGCTGCGCGACGCCCTCGGCCTCTTCGGCCTGGGTGTTCAGCGTCGTGGCGGGCGCCTGGCCATCCTCGGCCTCGGAAGGTGCGGCAGTCTGCGTCGCGGGTTGGTCATCGGCGTCGGTGGCAGCCTGATCGGCAGGCGCGCCTTCGGCGGCCGCCGGATCGGTCGTGGCGGCATCGGTCGCGGCGGCATCCGTCCCCGCGGCACCGGCGGCAGCAGCATCGGTCGTGGCCTCGTCGGCGGCAGCGGTCTCGGCTCCGGCCTCATCGGCCGTCGCGGCGGCCCCGGCAGCCGGAGCCGCGGCCCCTTCCGCGCCCTGGCGGGTCACCACCAGCTCCGCGGTCTCGGCCGCATTGACCACGACCTGCGTCTCGGGGACGGCCGTTCCGGCTTCCGCATCGGCGGGGCAATCCTCGACGACCACTTCCGGCGGGGCCTGCACGACGGTGACCACGGGATCGGCGGCCGGATCTTCGGGAAGGGTGATGCGCACCTCGGGCGGCATCTGCGTGACGGTGACGGTCGGCGCGCAGGCGCCTGCCGCAGCGGCCCCCTCCGCCCCGGCAGGTGCTGCGTCCTGCGCGAATGCGGGCGCGGCCAGCAGGGCTAGTCCCGCCGCGGTTCCCAGAAGTTGCCGATGCATGTGATCCTCCGTCTGATGGCTGGGTTCGCCAGAACAAGGCGGAAGCGGCCATGCCGGTTCCGTGCCGGGCGCGGCCGGAGCCTGAGAGGCCGCAACGCGAAAGGGCGCCCCGCGGGGCGCCCTTTGCATCAGCCTGGGATCGAAGGTCAGTCCATCAGGTTGCTGGTGTCGAATTCCGGCAGAGCCTCGAGCTCTTCCTGGGTGTAGTTGGTCGCCAGCACCACGTCGTCGCCGAAGCGCGAGACATGCAGCATGTCCTGGCTCAGCAGCACCGTGTGGGCGCCGAGGCCGAGGAAGCCGCCGATGTCAGCCACATAGCCGACCAGCTCGCCGTCCGCGGTCATCACGAGGTCCGCGACGTTCGCGATCTCGTTCCAGTCGCCCGGGACGGTGTCGCCGGTCGTGTCGGTCCAGGCCGTGGTCGAGGGCTGGTTGGTGGTATAGATCGCGCGGTCCATCAGCCACGAGGCGGTGATGCCCGGGTTCTCGGCCGACAGCTCGGCGGTCTGGCCCATCGCGGCGCCCTCGGTCGCCATCGGCTGCGCCTCGACGGCGGTGCCTTCAGTCGTCATCGTGCCGTCGGTCGCCATAGTGCCGGTCGTGCCGGTCGTCGCGGTGCCCTCGGCCGGCATGGTGCCGCCGGTGCCGGTCGTGGCGGTGCCGCCGGTATCGGTCATGGTGCCGTCCGTCGTCGTCATCGGCGCGGCGGGGTCTTGCGCCATCGTGCCTTCGGCCGGGGCGGTTTGGTCCATCTGCGTGCCGTCGGCCGGGGACGGCGCAGCTGCGTCCTGAGCGAAAGCGGGGGCGGCGAGGGCCATGGCGGCCACGGTCATCATCATGCGGTTCATCGTGCGTCTCCTTGCAGTTCTTTTCAGGTCGCCGAGCGCTGCCGCCCGACTTCGACGACCCAACGGCCCCCGGCAGTCGCCGTTCCCCCATGGCCGGTCAACTCAAGTTGATGGAACCGGGTGGCTAGTTGGGGTGGCTGATCCGCCCGCCGCAGGCTGGCGCTGCGACCCCCGTCGTGCCCGGCGCCGATGTCGGAAGCCCCTGCATCACCCGCACGGCCAGCCAGCCGAAGGCCTGGGCCTCCAGCATGTCGCCATCGAGGCCCGCCGCCTCGACCGGCTGGACCGGCAGGCCAAGGCGCCCGGCCAGAACCGCCATGATCGCCGGATTGCGCCGCCCGCCACCGCAGACCAGCATCTGCGCCGGAGGCTGCGGCATCCAGCGCATCCCTGCCGCCACGGAGGCTGCGATCACCGCCACCAGCGTCGCCGCCGCGTCGGCATCGCCAAGCGCCGACACGCCGGCCAGCCGGTCCGCGAACTGATCGCGGTCGAGCGATTTCGGCGGCGGTCGGTCGAACCACGGATCGCGCAGGAAGGCCGCGACCAGCGCCTCATCCGCCTGCCCCGCCAGCGCCAGCCGCCCGCCCTCGTCCAGCGCCAGATCGCGCCGGGCCTGCATCAGGTCGTTCAGCGGCGCATTCGCGGGTCCGGTGTCGAAGGCGAGGCAGGCGCCCGGCGCCTCGGGCGCCTCGGCCGTCGGATCGAGCCAGGTGATGTTGCCCACGCCGCCGAGATTGAGGAAGGCGACCGGGGCTGGGTCCAGATGCCTCGCCTCCATCGCCCACCGCGCGCAGGCCCAGTGGAAGAAGGGCGCGAGCGGCGCGCCCTCGCCGCCCTGCCGCACATCCTCCGACCGGAAGTCCCAGACCACCGGCCGCCCTGTCTGCGCGGCCAGCGCCGCGCCCGAGCCTGCCTGATGCGTGCCCCGCCCCTGCGGCTCATGCGCGAAGGTCTGGCCATGATAGCCGATCACCTCCGCCTCGGGAAAATCTGCGGCGAGCGCGGCATGGGCGGCCTCGGACAGCGCCGCCGCCTCGGCAACGCCCGCATCGCCCGGCCAGCGGCCGAGCGCGGCGCGCAGGACAGCCGCCTCGTTGCCGCCATAGGCTCGAAAGCCCGTCCGCCCGAAGGCGGCGATGCGGGTGCCGTCGGTCTCGATCACCGCCGCGTCCACCCCGTCCATCGAGGTGCCCGACATCATCCCCAGTGCCCGGATCATCCGCCTTCCCCTTGTGCCTGCCCCGCGATATACCGCGCCGGCACAGAAGGATGAAGCCCATGGCATATGCACCCAAGTCCGATTTCCTGAGCGTGATGATCGAGCGCGGCTATGTCGCCGACTGCACGGATTACGAGGGGCTGGACAAGGCGCTGCTGGCCGGGCCGGTGACCGCCTATATCGGCTATGACGCGACTGCGGCCAGCCTGCATGTCGGGCACCTGCTGAACATCATGATGCTGCGCTGGCTGCAGAAGACCGGCCACCGCCCGATCACGCTGATGGGGGGCGGCACGACCAAGGTCGGCGATCCCTCGTTCCGCAGCGACGAGCGGCCGCTGCTGGACGACGCCGCAATCCAGACGAACATCGACGGGATGGGCCAGGTCTTCGCGCGCTACCTCGATTACGGCGCCGACAAGGCGCTGATGCTGAACAACGCCGAATGGCTGGACAACCTCAACTACCTGACCTTCCTGCGCGAGATCGGGCGGCATTTCAGCGTCAACCGGATGCTGTCCTTCGAGTCGGTGAAGTCGCGCCTCGACCGCGAGCAGTCGCTGTCCTTCCTCGAATTCAACTACATGATCCTGCAGGCCTACGACTTCCTCGAGCTGAACCGCCGCTACGGCGTGACGCTGCAGATGGGCGGGTCGGACCAGTGGGGCAACATCGTCAACGGGATCGACCTGACGCGGCGGGTGGATGACCGAGTGATCTACGGGCTGACCTCGCCCCTTCTGACGACCTCGGATGGGCGCAAGATGGGCAAGTCGGCGGGCGGGGCGACCTGGCTGAACGGCGCGATGCTGCCGCCCTACGAGTTCTGGCAGTTCTGGCGCAACTCGACCGATGCCGATGTGGGCCGCTTCCTGCGCCTCTACACCGAGCTGCCGCTGGACGAGATCGACCGGCTGGCCGCTCTTGGCGGGTCCGAGATCAATATTGCCAAAATCCGGCTTGCCAATGAGGTGACGACCCTGCTGCATGGCGCCGATGCCGCCGCGCGGGCCGAGGAAACCGCCCGCGAAGTCTTCGAGCAGGGCGGTGTCGGCGCCGAGCTTGAGGTCGCCGTGATCCCCGCCGCGCTTCTGGGCGAGGGGCTGTCGGCCGTGCAGGCGCTGGTGCAGGCGGGTCTGGTGCCTTCGGGCAAGGAAGCCAAGCGCCTCGTGGCCGAAGGGGGCCTCCGCTTCAACAACGAGGCGGTGACGGACCCGCAGATGTCGGTGGATGCACACCTGATCGGGGACGGGCTGAAGGTCTCGATCGGCAAGAAGAAGCACCGCCTGCTGCGCGTCGGCTGAGCTGCCCGCCTTGCGCATGGCCGGCTTGCGCGGGGTCTGACGCGGCGTTCGTCCTCTGGCATCCCCCCTCCCGGACGCTTATCTGAACGTCACGGGAGGGGAAACCAGACCCTTGGAGACGACCATGGCAGACGCCAACAAAACCACCAGCATCGCGCAGCGCAAGCTTGCCGCCGAGGCCGAGGCCGTGCTGGACCAGATGTACGCCTACTTCACCCGCGAGGAACGCCCTCGCCCGGTGATGAGCGAACTCGACGCCCGCCGCGCGGCCTGATCCGCGCCGCAGCGACCTCAGGGGGCCTTCGGGCCCCTTTCGCATGTCCGCAGCTTCGTGATGGCGTGCCGCCTTGGCACCACCCCGCCGCCGCGCTACCCTTCGCACAGGAGGAGCGGCATGGAACAGTCGATCAACGTGCTCGGAGGGCCGCTTCAGCCCTGCTCGACCCGGCCCATGACCGGGTTCTACCGCAACGGCTGCTGCGACACGGGCCCCGAGGATCGGGGCAGCCACACCGTCTGCGTCGTGCTGACCGACGAATTCCTCGCCATGTCCCGCTACCTGGGCAACGACCTGACGACGCCCCGGCCGGAATTCGGCTTTCCGGGGCTGAAGGCCGGCGAGCGCTGGTGCCTCTGCGCGGGGCGCTTCCTGCAGGCGGCGCAGGAGTATGCCGCGCCGAAGGTGGTGCTGGAGGCGACGCATCGCCGCGCGCTGGACATCGTGCCGCTGGCGCTTCTCCAGGCTCATTCCGTGAACGCAGAAGGCTAGAATGCTTCGACAGATCTTGCTCCTCGCCCCGGCGCTGGCCGCGGGCCTGACCTTGGCCGCCGCGGCCGAACCCCTGGCTCCGATCGAGGACAGCCTGCGCCCCGACGATGTGGAGCGCCTGTCGCAGCGCGATGCAATCGTGGGCCGCAACTTGCTGGGCGCTTTCGCAGAGGGCGCGCCCGAGGACGTGCAGATCGTGGTCGAGGGTCTTTCCGGCCCTGCCTTGCCCGCCGCTGAGGCGGCCGCGGTCATGGAAGGCGATTGGTCCTGCCGGGTGGTGAAGCTGGGCGGCATCCTGTCGCTGACGGCCTATGCGCCCTTCCGCTGCCGGATCGGCGCGAATGGCAGCTTCGAGAAGCTGACCGGCTCGCAGCGGATGATCGGGCAAATCGGGCTGCGCGGTGATCAGATGGTCTATGCCGGCACCGGCTTCATCGCCGGCGACACGCCCCCGCCCTACGCCGAGCTGCCGGCCGAGGTCGATCCTTCGGCCAATCCGCAGCGCGTGCCGGAGGTGGGCGTTGTCGAGTTCGCAAGCGCGGACAAGGGCCGGATGATCCTGCCCCTGCCCTATCTGGAATCCGACCTAAACCTGCTGCTTCTCAGCCGCTGATCAGACCGTCATCTCGAAGCCGAGATGCTTGGCGACGGTGAAGATGTCCTTGTCGCCGCGCCCGCACATGTTCATCACGATCAGATGGTCAGCCGGCAGGCCGGGCGCGATCTTGATGACATGGGCGAGGGCGTGGCTCGGTTCCAGCGCCGGGATGATCCCCTCCTGCGCGCAGCAGAGCTGGAAGGCAGCCAGCGCCTCGTCATCGGTGATGCTGACATATTCCGCGCGGCCCACGTCCTTCAGCCAGGCATGTTCCGGCCCGATACCGGGATAGTCGAGCCCCGCGCTGATCGAGTGCCCTTCCAGGATCTGCCCGTCCTCGTCCTGCAGAAGATAGGTGCGGTTGCCGTGCAGCACGCCCGCGCGCCCGCCGGTCAGGCTGGCGCAATGCTGCATCGTCTCGTCGACACCCTTGCCGCCCGCCTCGACGCCGATGATGCCGACCTCGGCGTCGTTCAGGAACGGGTAGAAGAGGCCCATCGCGTTCGAGCCGCCGCCGATCGCCGCGACCAGCGTGTCCGGCAGCCGCCCCTCGCGCGCCGTGATCTGCTCGCGCACCTCCTTGCCGATGATCGACTGGAAGTCGCGCACCATCGCCGGATAGGGGTGCGGGCCGGCGACCGTGCCGATGCAGTAGAAGGTGTCGCGCACGTTCGTGACCCAATCGCGCAGCGCGTCGTTCATCGCGTCCTTCAGCGTGCCGCGCCCCGAGGTGACGGGCACGACCTCGGCCCCCAGAAGACGCATGCGGAAGACGTTGGGCGCCTGCCGCTCGACGTCATGGGCGCCCATGTAGACGATGCATTTCAGCCCGAAGCGCGCGCAGACGGTGGCGGTGGCGACGCCGTGCTGGCCGGCGCCGGTTTCGGCGATGATGCGCGTCTTGCCCATGCGCATCGCCAGAAGGATCTGGCCCAGCACGTTGTTGATCTTGTGCGCGCCGGTATGGTTCAGCTCGTCGCGCTTCATGTAGATCTTGGCACCGCCCAGATGCTGCGTCAGCCGCTCGGCGAAATAGAGCGGGCTGGGCCGGCCCACGTAATGCGTCCACAGATCGTCCATCTGCGCCCAGAAGGACGGGTCGGTCTTGGCGCGCTCGTATTCCGCCTCCAGGTCGAGGATCAGCGGCATCAGCGTCTCCGACACGAAGCGCCCGCCATAGATGCCGAAGCGGCCCTGCTCGTCGGGGCCGGTGGTGAAGCTGTTCGGCAGATCGTCGGGCATGGGCGCGGCCTTTGCGGTTGAATCGGGTATTTGGGCAACGAAGAAGTCGGCCTTTGTCCTAGCCGCTTTCACCCTGCGCGGAAAGAGGCGGTGCGGCGACAAAAAACCCGCCCCTTGTGAGGGGCGGGCCGAGGGGCGCGTCTTTCTGCGCGCTATCTGCTGCGACAGGTTCTCCCGTTACCCCGTCCTTGTGCCGGACGGGTGTCTCAACTGCAGCCGCTGGTGCCGCCGCAGGTGTTGCACTTCATGCAGGTGCCGTTGCGCACCAGCGTGTAGTTTCCGCATTCGCCGCAGGGATCGCCCTCGTAGCCCTGCATCTTGGCCTTCGCCCGCAGGTCCAGCGGCGCGGCCGCGAAGGGGGCGGCGGCCTCGGCCATTCCGGCGGTGACGGCGGCACTCGAGACGCCCCCTTGCAGCACCATCAGGTCCTGCGGCAGGCGCTTTCGCAGATAGCCCGAGCTGCTGATCTGCTTCAGCATGGTCAGCGACTTCAGCTCGGCCGTGTCGCTGACCGGGGCGACGTTCGCGCCCTCAGTCTCGCCGCCGCCCATGTCGTCGAAGCGCGCCCCTTCGGGCTTCACATGCGCCAGGTCCGTGCGGTCGAGATAGCTGACGGCCAGTTCGCGGAAGACGTAGTCGAGGATCGAGGTCGCGTTCTTGATGCTGTCATTGCCCTGCACCATGCCCGCCGGCTCGAAGCGGGTGAAGGTGAAGGCATCGACGAATTCCTCCAGCGGGACGCCGTATTGCAGGCCCACCGACACCGCGATGGCGAAGTTGTTCATCATCGCCCGGAAGCCCGCGCCTTCCTTGTGCATGTCGATGAAGATCTCGCCGAGCTTGCCGTCGTCGTACTCGCCGGTGCGCAGATAGACCTTGTGCCCGCCGACGATGGCCTTCTGGGTGTAGCCCTTGCGGCGCTGCGGCAGCTTCTCGCGGTTCGAGCGCACGATCTCGCGAACGATGATCCGCTCGACGATCTTCTCGGCCAGCACCGTCGCTTTTTCCTGCTGGCTGCCCGAGGCGAGGATCTCCTCGGCCTCCTCGTCATCCTCGACCAGCGCGGAGGCGAGCGGCTGCGACAGCTTCGAGCCGTCGCGGTAGAGCGCGTTGGCCTTGATCCCGAGGGAGTGGCTCAGCTCGTAGGCGGCCAGCGCGTCGGCGATGGTGGCGCTGGAGGGCATGTTGATCGTCTTGCTGATCGCGCCCGAGATGAAGCTCTGCGCCGCCGCCATCATGCGGATGTGGCTGTCCACCGAGAGATAGCGCTTGCCGGTCTTGCCGCAGGCATTGGCGCAGTCGAAGACCGGCAGATGCTCGGCTTTCAGATGCGGCGCGCCTTCCAGGGTCATCGTCCCGCAGACATGGTCGTTCGCCGCATCGATCTGGGCCTTGGTGAAGCCGAGATGGCGGAGGAGGTCGAAACTCGGGTCGGCCAGCTTCTCGGCGGGGATGCCGAGGGTGCCGCGGCAGAACTCCTCGCCCAAGGTCCACTGGTTGAAGACGAAGCGGATGTCGAAGGCCGAGGCGAGCGCGGCCTCGATCTTCTCGATCTCGCGGGCGCCGAAGCCATGGCCGGCCAGCGCCGTGTGGTTGATGCCGGGGCAGTTGCCGAGCGAGGCATGGCCGACGGCATGGGCGATAATCTCCTCGATCTGGGCGCTGGCATAGCCGAGCGTTTCCAGCGCCGCGGGGACCGACTGGTTGATGATCTTGAAATAGCCGCCGCCGGCGAGCTTCTTGAACTTCACCAGAGCAAAGTCCGGCTCGATCCCCGTGGTGTCGCAGTCCATGACCAGCCCGATCGTGCCGGTGGGCGCGATGACGGTCGCCTGCGCGTTGCGGAAGCCGTGCTGCTGGCCGAGGGACAGGGCCTCGTCCCAGGCACCGCGGGCCATGGCGACCAGCCGCTTGTCGGGGCAGTTCGCCGCGTCCAGGGCGACGGGGGCGACGTTGACGCCCTCGCAGGGCGCGCCATGGGCGGCGGCGCGGTGGTTGCGGATCACGCGCAGCATGTGCTCGCGGTTTCTGGCATAGCCGGGGAAGGCGCCCAGCTCGGCCGCCATCTCGGCGCTGGTGGCGTAGGAGACGCCGGTCATGATCGCCGTCAGCGCGCCGCAGAGCGCCCGGCCGCGGTCGCTGTCATAGCCGAGCCCCATGTTCATCAGGAGGCCGCCGATATTAGCGTAGCCGAGGCCGAGGGTGCGGAAGTCGTAGCTGCGCTGCGCGATCTCCTTGCTGGGGAACTGGGCCATCAGCACGCTGATCTCCAGCGTCACGGTCCAGAGGCGGGTGGCGTGGACATAGCCCTCGGCGTCGAACTGCCCGTCGTGAAGGAAGGTCAGCAAATTCATCGAGGCCAGGTTGCAGGCCGTGTCGTCGAGGAACATGTATTCGCTGCACGGGTTGCTGCCGCGGATCGCCCCGTCCTCGGGACAGGTGTGCCAGGAGTTGACGGTGTCGTGGAACTGGATGCCGGGATCGGCGCAGGCCCAGGCCGCGTGGCCGATCTGGTCCCAAAGTTCGCGGGCGCTGACGGTCTTGGCGATCCTGCCGTCGGTGCGGCGGACCAGCTCCCACGGGGCATCCTCGCGGACGGCGCGCAGGAAGGCGTCCGTCACCCGCACCGAGTTGTTCGAGTTCTGGCCCGAGACGCTGGAATAGGCGTCGCTGTCCCAGTCCGTGTCATAGGTCGGGAACTCGATGCTGTCGAAGCCCTGGCGCGCGTATTGCAGCACGCGGTTGACGTAGGTATCCGGGATCATCGCGCGCTTGGCGGACTTGATCGCAGCCTTCAGCGCCTCGTTCCGCGCCGGATCGGTGGCGTCCTCAGCCCGGCCGTCCCAGGTCCGGATCGCGGCGAAGATGCCGTTCAGTTCGCGCTCGTGCATCTTCGAGCCGGCCACCAAACTGGCCACCTTCTGCTCCTCGATGACCTTCCAGTTGATGAAGGCCTCGATGTCGGGGTGATCCATGTCGCAGATCACCATCTTGGCCGCGCGCCGCGTGGTGCCGCCCGACTTGATCGCGCCGGCCGCCCGATCGCCGATCTTCAGGAACCCCATCAGCCCCGAGGACTTCCCGCCGCCCGACAGCTTCTCGCCCTCGCCGCGGAGCGAAGAGAAGTTCGTGCCGGTGCCGCTGCCATACTTGAAGAGGCGCGCCTCGCGGACCCAGAGGTCCATGATCCCGCCTTCGTTCACCAGGTCGTCGCTGACTGACTGGATGAAGCAGGCATGGGGCTGCGGATGCTCGTAGGCGCTGGCCGACTTGACCAGCTTGCCGGTCTTGTAGTCGACGTAGAAGTGCCCCTGGCTCGGGCCGTCGATGCCATAGGCCCAGTGCAGGCCGGTGTTGAACCATTGCGGGCTGTTCGGCGCGGCCATCTGCCGGGCCAGCATGAAGCGCATCTCGTCGAAATAGGCGCGGGCGTCCTCTTCGGCAGTGAAGTAGCCGCCCTTCCAACCCCAATAGGCCCAGGTGCCGGCAAGGCGGTCGAAGACCTGCCGGGCGCTGGTCTCGCCGACGAGGCGCTGATCCTGCGGCAGCTCGGCCAGCGCGGCCTCGTCGGGAACGTGGCGCCACAGGAACTCGGGCACGTCCTTCTCGCGGACCGGCTTCAGGCGGGCCGGGATGCCGGCCTTGCGGAAATACTTCTGGGCGATGACGTCGCTGGCCACCTGGCTCCAGCCCTGCGGGACCTCGACGGCCTCGTTGCGGAAGACGATCGAGCCGTCCGGGTTGCGGATCTCGCTGGTCGTGGTGGTGAAGGCGATCTCGCCATAGGCCCCGCCCTCTGCCGTCGTGAAGCGCCGTTCGATCTTCATTGCCTGCCCCATTGCATCTGTTGCCTGCGGCCATCGCGCATCGGGCAGCCGGCCCCGGCCCACCGGCGCGGCCGGCGGTTCAGGCAGCAGTGCCGCCTCTCGGGATCGATTGGGTCCGTTCAGTCGGTGATGGCGCTGAGGCCACCACATCTTGTGTCGCTTTGGCTAACTGCCCACAAACTGCCGGGGGTGCGGTTCGGTTTCAACTGAATTTTTACGGCATCGTGGCATTGACAGGGTGCCGGCTCGGCCGCGCGAGATTCGCGCACAGCAGAGACACCGCGAACATGTCCCAAGCCCGTGGAAGACGCTTTAGCATCGTCTCTTCAACGCGTTAGTCGTAACTTTCCAGAACCTGTCCACAGGCTTATCCCGGGTTCTTCTTGTGGTTGTGCACAGCGGTGCAAACTTGCAACGGGCGGCGCAAATCATTCGTATAGGGTCAGCATTCCCCGGTCCCTTACGATCAGGTCGAGCGGTTCGTCATGCGGACCGACAGGGATCTCCGGCAGCTCCTGGCAGGCGAAGGCGAGGCCGATCGCGGTGACGGGACCGCTTCGGCGCAGTAATTGCAGGGTCCGGTCGTAGTAGCCGCCGCCATAGCCCAATCGGTTGCCGCCAGAATCGAAGCCGGCGAGCGGGACGATCAGGACGGAGGGGATCAGCACCGGCGCCGAATCACCCGGGTGCCGCGTGCCGAAGGGACCGGCCTCCAGGAGCTCGCCCGACCAGGCGCGGAAGATCAGGGGCACCGCCCGCCCGGGCACCACCGGCAGGCAGAGCGGACCCTCATGCGCCGCCATCCCCGCCCGCGGATCGGCCTCGCCGCGGATGGGCCAGTAGCCGGCCAAGGTGCTGCCGCGGTGGGGCAAGAGCGCCTCGATCAGGTGACGGTCGAGCGCGGCCTGATCGCCGCCTGCCTGCCGCGCGGCCAGAGCCTCGGCGCGCAGGCGGGCCTTCTCGGCGTCGCTCACAGCAGGATCAGCGTCGCCAGCCCGAGGAAGGCGAAAAAGCCCATCACGTCGGTCATGGTCGTCACGAAGGTCCCCGAGGCCAGCGCCGGATCGAGGCCCAGCTTCTCCAGCGACAGCGGCACCAGCACGCCGCCAAGCGCCGCCACGATCTGGTTCACGATCATCGCGAGCCCCAGCACGATCCCGAGGTTGATGTCCCCGAAGATCAGCGCGCCCCCTGCCCCGAGGATCAGCGCCAGCCCGGCGCCGTTCAGCATGCCCGCGAACAGCTCGCGCTTGACCACGCGCTTGGCGTTCGAGCTGTTGAGGTCCCGCGTCGCCAGCGCCCGCACCGCGACGGCCAGCGACTGCGTGCCGGCGATGCCGCCGGTCGAGGCGACGATGGGCATCAGCGCGGCCAGCGCGACCAGCGCGGTGATCGTGTCCTCGAACTGCGTGATCACGATGGCCGAGAGCGAGGCGGTGAAGAGGTTCACGACCAGCCATGGCAGGCGCTGCTTCGCGGTGGTGAAAGCCCCGTCCGAGACGTGGCTCTCGTCGTTGACGCCGGCGAGGCGCAGGATGTCCTCCTCGTGCTCCTCGTCCAGCACCGCCATCGCGTCGTCGATGGTGATGACCCCGACCAGCCGGTCATGCTCGTCCACCACGGGCGCCGAGATCAGGTGATACTGGTTGAAGACATAGGCCACGTCGCCTTCCTCGGCGAGAACGCCGATGGTGCGGAAGCTGTCCTCGGTCAGGTCCGTCAGGCGCACCTCGCGCTTGGCGGCCAGAAGCCGGCCGAGCGTGACGTAGCCGACCGGGTGGCGGCGCGGATCGACCAGGATGATGTGGTAGAACTGCTCGGGCAGCCAGTCCTCGGCGCGCAGGAAGTCGATGGTCTCGCCCACCGTCCAGTGCTCGGGCGCGGTGACCACCTCGGACTGCATCAGCCGGCCGGCGGAATATTCGGGATAGGCCAGCGACTGCTGGACGGCGGCCCGGTCGACCTCGTCCAGCGCGGCGAGGATGGTGGCCTGGTCGCGTTCGTCCAGATCCTCGATCAGGTCCACGACATCGTCGCTGTCCATCTCGCGCACGGCCTCGGCCAGCACCTCGCGCGGCAGGAGGTCGATCACCTCCTCGCGGATGGACTCGTCGATCTCGGTCAGGATCTCGGCGTCGAACTCGCCGGAATAGAGGCCCATGAAGCTGCGCCGGTGGGCCGGGGTCAGCCGCTCGATGATGTCTGCGATGTCGGCGCCGTGCATCGGCTCGAGCAACAGGTTCAGCCGTGCCGTATCGCCCGCCTCGATCGCCGCGTCGATCTCGGCCAGCAGTTCGCGGCTCGGGCCGAACTCCTCCTCGTCCCGGTCGGGATCGGGGGCGGTCTGGGCGCGGAGCGGGTCCTGCGGATCAGGGCGGAGATCTTCGGCCATTCGGCGCTCCTTGCTATGTCGACTGTCTCGGTGGTCGTCGGCGTGTCGCCTCAACGGTTCAGAAGATCAAGCGTTGCGCGGTGCAGCACCGGGCTTGCCGCCGCGACGACCTGCCCGCCCTCATGCGCGGGGCCGCCCTGCCAGTTCGTGACGATGCCGCCGGCGGCCTCGACCACCGCCAAGGGACCCGCGATGTCGTAGGCCTGAAGCCCCGCCTCGATCACCAGGTCGATCTGGCCGAGCGCCAGAAGACCGTAGGCGTAGCAGTCCAGCCCGTAGCGCGTGAGCTGCACGTGCTCCGCCACGTTGCGGAAGGCCGCGGCTTCGGCCGGGCTGCCGATCTCGGGGAAGGTGGTCATCAGCCGCGCCTCGGCGAGCCGAGTCGTGCCGCGCACCGAGAGCGGCGTCTCGATCCCGGCGCGCAGATGGCGGGCGCGGCCCAGGCCGCCCTCGAACCGCTCGCCCGTGTAGGGCTGGTCGATGAGGCCATAGCGCACGCCCGTGTCGTCGGTCAGCCCGATGAGGACGCCCCAGCTGGCCGCGCCGCACAGGAACGCCCGCGTGCCGTCGATCGGATCGAGAACCCAGGTGAGGCCGCTCTCGCCCGCCTGCGTGCCGAACTCCTCGCCGAGGATCGCATCTGCGGGGCGGCGCCGGGCCAGGACCTCGCGCATCGCCAGCTCGGCGGCGCGGTCGGCGGCGGTCACCGGGTCGAAGCCCTCGAGCAGCTTGTTGTCGGCGGCCAGCCCCGCCTGCCGGAAATGGGGAAGGATCGCGGCGGCCGCGGCATCGGCCATCTCATGCGCGGTCGCAACGATCTGATCGGCATCCTGCATGGCGGCCTCCTGCCCTGAAAGTCATGCAGGATGTAACGCGCCTGCCGGGCAGAGGCCAGCCACAGGCAGCCCGTTTCATGAAGACGTCATGCAGGTGCCGGCGGGACCGGCACCTGCATGACTTGATCCTCTCAGGCGGCGTCGGACAGGACGCGGGCCAGCTCGAAGATCTGGCGGCGCTGCGCCGGCGGCATGGCATAGTAGGACCGCACCAGTTGCAGCGCCTCCTTGTCGGCGAAGATATCGCCCTCGACCGCCTCGGCCGGAGCGCCTTCCTGCAACCCTTCGAAGAAGAAGCTGACCGGCACGTCCACCGCCCGCGCGATGTCCCACAGCCGCGAGGCCGAGACGCGGTTCATCCCCGTCTCGTACTTCTGGATCTGCTGGAACTTGATCCCGACCCGGTCCGCCAGCTGCTGCTGGGTCATCCCGATCATCCAGCGACGATGGCGAATTCGCTTGCCGACATGTACATCAACACCGTGTTTCATCACATACTCTCCACACAACTCAGGCGGCATTATCCCGGCGCCGTTCGCTTTTCGAGTGTCATTATGGTTAATGACTGCGTTTCTGACCAAAAAGACAGGTCTGATACAACCTGGGCGGGATCACGGTTCCGGCAAAGGCAGGACTGCCCGGCCGAGGTCACATCGGTGACAGCGCGTACAATCGTCGCGGCCTCGGCATTGAATTGCGGCGGCTTTCGTCCGATATTGCTGTCACACGCGGAGCTTTCCGCGACACGCATAGGGGAGACATCGATGGCAGATTACAACACGTACCGGACAGCCCAGGGCGTCGGCACCCGCGGTGCGGTGATCGACGAGGGCCTCCGGGCCTACATGAACAAGGTTTATGGACTGATGGCGGCCGGCATGGGTGTGACTGCCGTCGCAGCCTACGGCACCGCGACCGCGGCAATGAACAGCCCCGAGGTGGCGCAGGTCCTCTACGGCAGCCCTCTGCGGTGGGTGATCATGTTCGCGCCGCTGCTGATGGTCTTCGCCTTCGGCGCGGCCATCAACCGACTGTCCGTCTCGGCGGCCACCGGCGTCTTCTACGCCTTCGCCGCGCTGATGGGCGTGTCGATCAGCTCGATCTTCCTCGTCTTCACGGGCGTCTCGATCGTGCAGACCTTCCTCGTGACGGCGATCGCCTTCGCGGGCCTGTCGCTCTGGGGCTACACCACGAAGAAGGACATCTCGGGCTGGGGCAGCTTCCTGATCATGGGCGTGATCGGCCTGATCGTCGCCTCGATCGTGAACATCTTCCTGCAGTCCTCGGGCATGCAGTTCGCGATCTCGGTCCTCGGCGTGCTGATCTTCGCGGGCCTGACGGCCTATGACACGCAGAACATCAAGAACACCTACCTTCAGATGTCGGGCTTGGACGCGGACTTCATCGGCAAGTCGGCGATCATGGGGGCGCTGCGCCTCTACCTCGACTTCCTGAACCTCTTCATGTTCCTCCTGCAATTCCTCGGCAACCGCGAGTGATCGCAGCGCCTTGAAACGACAAAGCCCCGCCGGAGACGGCGGGGCTTTTTCTTTGCGCTAGGGCGCTGCGCTCAGGCGGCCGCAGGCAGATGGATGTCCTGCATCACCTCGGCGGCGATCTCGAAGCTCCGCAGGCGCGCGGCGTGGTCGTGGATCTGGCCGGTCAGGATGATCTCGTCCGGCCGGTGCTGGGCCACCAGCCCTGCCAGCTGACCCTGCACCTCGGCGGGTGTTCCCACTGCCGTGACCTGCAGCGCCCGGTCCACGGCCTGCCGCATCGGCTGGCCGATCTCGGCGTCGATGTCGTCCACGGGGGCCGGCAGTTTGCCCGGCTGGCCCGTCCGCAGCCGGGCGAAGGCCAGCTGCATCGTGGTCCGCAGCCGCGCGGCCTCGGCCGAGGTCTCGGCCGCGAAGACGTTGACCGCCATCATCGCCCGCGGGCGCTGGCCCCAGGGCGAGGGGCGGAAGCGCTCGCGATAGATGGCCAGTGCCTGGTCCAGGTCGTCGGGCGCGAAATGGCTGGCAAAGGCATAGGGCAGGCCCAGATGCGCGGCCAGCTGCGCCCCGAACAGGCTGCTGCCGAGGATCCAGACGGGCACGTTCGTCCCCTCGCCCGGAAGCGCGCGCACGGCCGCGCCCGGCCGTTCGGGGCCCAGATAATCCAGCAGCTCGACGACGTCCTGCGGGAAGCTGTCGGCCATCGGATCCCGCCGCAAGGCCCGCACGACGGCGCCGTCGCCCCCCGGCGCGCGGCCGAGACCGAGATCGATCCGGTCCGGGAACGCCGTCGCCAGCGTGCCGAAGGCCTCGGCGACGGTCAGCGGCGCGTGGTTCGGCAGCATGATGCCGCCCGCGCCCACGCGGATGCTGCGCGTCTTCTGCGCGATCAGCCCCAGAAGGACGGCGGTGGCCGCGCTGGCGATGCCCGGCATGTTGTGATGCTCGGCCATCCAGAAGCGGTGATAGCCCCAGCCTTCCGCATGCTGCGCAAGGTCGATGGAGGCGGCGATGGCATCGGCCGCGGTCTTGCCCTCGGGCACCGGCGACAGATCCAGAAGCGAATAGGGAAGCTGTGTCATCCCCCTGATCTAGGGGCCGCCGCGCCTGCTTCCAGTGCGCGCGGGCATCTTCTGTGCAGAAATATCCTCAGGGGGTGAATGGCGCCGCCGGCGACAGAGGGGGCGCGAGCGCCCCCTGCCGTCGACACCTGACCAGCCTCAGCCCATCTTGCGCAGATAGGTCCAGGTGGGCACCCGCGCCCCGCGGGCCACCGACCAGCTTTCGGCATCGCCCAGATAGACGAAGCCGCAATTCGTCAGCACCCGCGCCGAGCCCGGATTGTCTTGGAACGCCTCGGCGAACAGCGTGCGGGCGCCGTGCGGGTTGGCGGCGACCAGCGCGGCCACGGCCTCGGTCGCGAAGCCCGTGTTCCAGAAGCCGGCACCGATCCAGAAGCCAAGCTCGGACTGCTCGCCCTCCATCCGCGTCAGCGACACGACGCCCAGAAGCTCGGCCAGGCGGTTCTGGCTGCCGTCGATGGCCCAGACATCCTCGGTCCGCTTGGCAGAGAGCGCACGCGCGACGAAGGCCTCGGAGGCGCCCGGTGGCAGGGGATGGGGAATGGCCCGCGTGCCCTCGGCCACGCGGCGGTCGGCGGTGTAGTGGGCGATCAGCCCGGCATCGGACGGGCGCAGCGGGCGCAGCGTGAAGCGTTCGGTCTCGATCACCGGCTGATCCAGCACCGCGGCGCCAATCGCGTTCAGGTCGTCCAATCTCGTACCCTCCCTCAGGGGTGCGGACATCACCATGTTCCCTCCTCCGGAAACCGGCCATGAATACAACTACAGAAACGACCGAGGGGGACCGGCCTTTCGCCGATCCCCCCCTTAACATCGAAATGTTACGCTGAGGTTACTCGGCGGCCTCGAGGCTCGCGGGGATCACCGAAATGAAGGTGCGGCCCTTGAGACCCTTGCGGAACGTCACGTGACCATCGGTCAGGGCGAACAGCGTGTGGTCCTTGCCCATGCCGACGTTCTGGCCCGGCCACCAGGTGGTGCCGCGCTGACGCACGATGATGTTGCCCGCGATGGCGGCCTGGCCGCCGAACAGCTTGACGCCAAGACGGCGACCGGCGGAATCGCGACCGTTGCGGGAGGAACCGCCTGCTTTCTTGTGTGCCATGGGTAACTCTCCTTAGGCTTGAGCCGGCTCGGCCTTGGCGCGGGCGCCGAGGGCGGGTTTCACGCCGGTCTTGTCGGCGCCGTTGTCCAGCACGTCGGTGACGCGCAGCAGCGTCAGCTGCTGGCGATGGCCGCGGGTGCGCTGCGAGCTGTGCTTGCGGCGGCGCTTGACATAGGTGACGACCTTGTCGGCCTTGATCTGGTCGATGACCTCGGCCTGCACGCAGGCACCGCTGACCAGCGGCGCGCCCAGGGTCGATCCGACCATCAGAATCTCGTTGAACTGGACCTTCTCGCCAGCCGCGGCATTCAGCTTCTCGACGCGCAGGACATCGCCTGCCTGCACCTTGTACTGCTTGCCGCCAGTCTTCAGAACCGCGAACATCGCTTTCTTCCTTCGTGCTCCGCGTCCTGCGGCCCCGGCCTTGGCCGGTGTTCTAGGGGCAAGCCCCGCCTTCGGACAGCGCACCCTTGTGGGTGTCATTGAAAAACAGATCACCGGCCAAGGGCGGATGCCCGGCCGGTTGAGGCGGATATGGCGGAAGGGGCGGACCAAGTCAAGCGAGGGCGTCGCGGGAATCGGTGCAACTTTCCCCCCTCGCCGCGGCTTTGTGGTGAAGTCACAACGAAAGCTGCATCACATGCAACGCTTCACCTGCCCGACCTGCGGGACCCGCGCCTATTTCCACAACATGACCTGCACCTGCGGAGACCCGCTCCACTACGATCCCGACCGGCGGGACATCGTGACCGAGGCCATCTCCTGCGCCAACCGCGACGCGATCGAGTGCAACTGGACGGCCGCGCAGGAGGGCACGCTGTGCCGGGCCTGCGCGCTTTCCCATGTGGTGCCCGACCTGACAGTGGGCGAGAACGCGCGGCTTCTGGCGAGCGCCGAGCGGGCGAAGCGGTGGGTTCTGGCGAACCTCGGCAACTGGGGCTGGTTCACCTCGGACGATCCGGGCCGGCGGCCGCATTTCCTGATGCTGTCCGAGAATACCGGCGGGCGCAGCCAGCAGATCACCATGGGCCACGAGGATGGCGAGATCACCATCAACGTGACCGAGGCGGACGCGCTCATCCGCCTCAAGCGCCAGCTGGAGCTAGGCGAGCAGTACCGCTCGATGGTCGGGCATTTCCGGCACGAGATCGCGCATTTCCTGTTCGACCGGCTGGCCGTCTCGCCCGACTTCCTGACCGGGTTCCGCGCCCTGTTCGGCGACGAGCGGGCGGATTACGGCGAGGCGCTGCAGCGCCATTACGAGAGCCCGCGCGATCCGGGCGAGGACTACATCACCAGCTACGCCACCTCGCATCCGCACGAGGACTGGGCCGAGACGGTGGCGCATCTGCTGCACCTGACGGACGTCGCCGACAGCTTCTGCAGCACGCATCTGGCCATGCCCGGCGTTCCGGACGACTACCATCCCTATGCCGAGGACGATGCCGAGCGGCTGCTGAACAGCGCGGCCGAAATCGCCATCGCGGTCAACGACATCAACCGGGCGCTGGACAACAGCGACCTCTACCCCTTCGTGCTGACGCTGCCCGTGCGAGAGAAGATCGCCTTCGCGCATGGCTGGCTGAAGAACCACCTCAGCCGCGGAGCCTAGCCCGCGGCCTTCTCCTCCAGCGCCAGCCATTCCTCCTCGGCCTCGGCCAAGGCCACCTGCCGCTCGGAGAGGGCAAGGCTCGCCTTCTCGAACTTCGCCGGCGCGCTGTGGAAGAGGTCCGGGTCGGACAGGAACGCCTCGAGCTTCGCGATCTCGGTCTCCAGCCGCTCGAGAACGCCCGGCAGCTCGTCGAGCCGGTGCTTCTCGGTGAAGCTGAGGCCGGCCTTGGCGGTCTTCGGCTTCTCCTCGGCCGGCGGGGCGCCGCGCGGGGTGGCGGCGGCAGGCTCGGGCGCGGGCGCGGCGCGCTGCGCCTGATAGTCGCTCCAGCCGCCGGCATAGACGGTGGCGCGGCCGTCGCCTTCCATCGCGACGGTGGTGTCGGCGACGCGGTCGATGAAGTCCCGGTCGTGGCTGACCAGCAGCACCGTGCCGTCGTAATCGCCTAGAAGGTCCTGCAACAGGTCCAGCGTCTCGACGTCCAGATCGTTCGTCGGCTCGTCCATGACCAGCAGGTTCGACGGCTTGGCCATCAGCCGCGCCAGCAGCAGCCGCGCCTTCTCGCCGCCCGACAGGCTGCGGACCGGCGCGCGGGCCTGCGCGTCGTCGAAGAGGAAGTCCTTGAGATAGGCCACGACGTGCTTCGGCACGCCACGCACCATCACCTGATCGGCCCGGCCCGAGACGCGCATTTCGGGATCGCCTGTCAGCGATTCCCACAGCGTCTGGTCGGGGTTCAGCGCGGCCCGCGCCTGGTCGAAGACCGCGATCTCGAGGTTCGTGCCAAGCGTCACGCTGCCCTCGTCCGGCGCGATCTCGCCCGTCAGCATCTTGATGAGGGTCGTCTTGCCGGCGCCGTTAGGCCCGACAAAGGCGATGCGGTCGCCGCGCTGGATGCGCAGGTCGAACGGCCGCAGGATGGTTCGCTCGCCAAAGGTCTTGGCGATGCCGCGCGCCTCGATCACCTTCTTGCCCGATTGCGGCCCGGCATCCAGCGCCATCGCGGCGGTGCCCTGCCGGCGGATCTGGGCGCTGCGCTCGGCCCGCAGCGCGGCCAGCGCCCGGACGCGGCCCTGGTTGCGCTTGCGGCGCGCGCTGATGCCCTCGACGGCCCAACGGGCCTCGGCCTTGATCTTGCGGTCCAGCTTGTGGCGGGCGTCGTCCTCGGCAGACCAGATCGCCTCGCGCCATTCCTCGAAGCCCTCGAAGCCCTTCTCCTGCCGGCGCACCTCGCTGCGGTCGATCCACAGGGTCGCCCGCGTCAGGCGGCGCAGGAAGGCGCGGTCATGGCTGATGAGGACGAAGGCCGCGCGGGTCTGCGACAGATGCTCCTCGAGCCAGCCGATCGCCTCGATGTCGAGATGGTTCGTCGGCTCGTCCAGCAGCATCAGCTCGGGCGCCTGCGCCAGAAGCCGGGCCAGCGCGGCCCGGCGCCGCTCGCCGCCCGAGGCGGTGGCGACGGGACGCGCGGGATCGAATTTCAGCCCCTCGGCCGCCATCTCGACGCGGTAGCCCTCGCCCTCGTCCAGCCCGTCGCGGGCGAAATCGCCGAGCGTCTCGAAGCCCGAAAGATCCGGGTCCTGCTCCATGTAGCCGGTGGTCACGCCCGAGGAGAGGACGACCTCGCCCCGGTCCGGCTCGACCAGCCCGGCCATGACCTTCATCAGCGTCGACTTGCCCGAGCCGTTGCGCCCGACCAGTGCCACCCGGTCGCCCGGCTGGACGGTCAGCGAGAGGCCGTCGAATACAGGGTTCCCGCCATAGGTCAGCGAGATGTCGGACAGTTGCAGAAGGGGTGTGCGCGCCATGGCTTGCGACCTAGCCGGGGGCCCGTCCGGGTTCAAGGGGCGCTGGCGAAGAACGCGGGGAAGAAGTTGTTTGACGTTTTCTCTCGGGAATGCCAGAAACCTGACAAATCAACTTGGAGAACGACATGCGTCCCCTGCTTCTCGCGTCGCTGATGACGGCCACCGCCCTGCCCGCCCTGGCCCAGGAGGTGAACGTCTACTCGCACCGCCAGCCCGAGCTGATCCAGCCGCTCTTCGACGCCTTCACGGCCGAGACCGGGATCACGGTGAACTCGTCCTTCGTCGACAAGGGCATGGTCGAGCGGCTGCAGGCCGAGGGCGCGCGCTCGCCGGCGGACCTGATCCTGACGGTGGACGTGGCGCGCCTCGGCGAGGTCAAGGATGCCGGCGTCACCCAGCCCATCGAGGACGAGGCGCTGGCGGCCGTGCCCGCCGCCCTGCATGACGACGAGAACCAGTGGTTCGCCCTGACGACCCGCGCGCGCATCGTCTACGCCTCCAAAGAGCGCGTGGCCGAGGGAGAGGTGACGACCTACGAGGATCTGGCCGATCCCAAATGGCGCGGCCGCATCTGCACCCGCGTCTTCACCCATGACTACAACGTCGCCCTGACCGCCGCCCACCTGGCCCATCACGGCGAGGAGGCGACGCGGACCTGGCTGGAGGGCATCAAGGCGAACCTCACCCGCAAGCCCGAGGGCGGCGACCGCGACCAGGTCAAGGCGATCTGGGCCGGCGAATGCGACATCGCGCTCGGCAACACCTACTACATGGGCCAGATGCTGTCGGATGACGAGCAGAAGGCCTGGGCCGACTCGGTCCGCATCGAGTTCCCGACCTTCCAGGATGGCGGCACGCATGTGAACGTCTCGGGCGTCGCGATGACCTCGGCCGCGCCCAACCGCGAGAACGCGCTGAAGCTGGTCGAATTCCTTGTCAGCGACGAGGCGCAGCGCATCTATGCCGAGACCAACCACGAGTTCCCCGTCAAGGAGGGCGTCGCGCGCTCCGAGCTGGTCGCCAGCTGGGGCGAGTTCACCGCGGACGACCTGGCCCTGTCCGAGATCTCGGACCTGCGCCCGCAGGCGCTGGACCTGATCGAGCAGGTCAACTTCGACGGCTGACCTTCCGCCGCGCCCTGCCGCCGAGGCGGCAGGCCGCGCGGGATGTCCGCACAGAAACCAAAGGCGCAGGCAGGGCTTGCGCCTTTTTGCATCGTGGATCATGCATGCCGTGCAAGTTGATGGAGAGGCAGATGCCGCAGAAGATCATCATCGACACCGATCCCGGTCAGGACGACGCGGTGGCCATCCTTCTGGCGCTCGCCTCGCCCGAGCTGGAGGTGCTGGGCGTCGTGGCCGTCGCCGGCAACGTGCCGCTGCCGCTGACCGAGGTGAACGCGCGCAAGGTCGTGGAGCTGTCGGGCCGCACGGACGTGCCGGTCTTCGCCGGCTGCGCCACGCCCTTGGCCCGCCCGCTGGTCACGGCCGAGCATGTCCACGGCAAGACCGGGCTCGACGGGATCGAGCTGCCCGCGCCGACGCTGCCGCTTCAGGCGCAGGACGGCGTCGACTTCATCGTCGAGACGCTGCGCCGCGAGGAGACCGGCAGCGTGACGCTGGTGCCCATCGGCCCGCTCACCAACATCGCCGAGGCCTTCCGCCGCGCGCCCGACATCATCACCCGCGTGCAGCAGATCGTCCTGATGGGCGGCGCCTATTTCGAGGTTGGCAACATCACCCCGGCGGCCGAATTCAACATCTACGTCGATCCCGAGGCCGCGGCCGAGGTCTTCGCGGCGGGCGTGCCGCTGGTCGTGCTGCCGCTGGACGCCACGCACGAGGCCATCACCTCGCGCGACTGGGTCGAGGGGATGCGCGCCCTGCCCGGCCGCTGCGGGCCCGCCATCGCCAGCTGGACCGACTTCTTCGAGCGCTACGACAAGGAAAAGTACGGCAGCCAGGGCGCGCCGCTGCACGATCCCTGCACCATCGCCTGGCTGCTGCGCCCCGACCTCTTCGAGGGGCGCGAGATCAATGTCGAGATCGAGACCGAGGGGCGCTGGACGATGGGCATGACGGTCGCGGACTGGTGGCGCGTCAGCGGGCGCGCGGCCAACGCCCTCTTCATCCGGCACCTCGACCGCGACGGGCTCTTCGCGCTGCTGTCCGAACGCCTCGCGCGGCTGCCCTAGTCGGCAGTTCCGTCGGCCGCGCCCGCAGGTTCGAGATGGGGCGAGCGGATGTCGGGCATCGGCACCGTCCCCTCGCCGTCGCCGATGGTCGCGTCCAGCGTCCCGATGAGGCTGCGGGTGATGTCGATGCCTTCCAGGGACACGAACACCGTGCGGCGGTCGAGGACGGCGGCCGCGCCGCGCTGCTCCATCACGTCGCCCATGACCGGCAGCGCCGCGCGGAAGAAGGCGTTGCGATCCGCGTCCGCCCAGGTGTTCAGCGCCTGGACCGCCTGAGCCCGCTCGCGGCGGATCTCGGTGGCGCGCAGATCGAACGCCTCGGCCAGCCGCCGGAACTCGGCCGGCGCCAGGGTCGCGCGCTGGTTGGTCAGCCCCGCCTCCTCGCCCGACAGCAGCTCGGTCAGGCGCTCGTTCTCGGCGGCGATCTGCTCGCCCGCCGCCTCCAGCCGCTCCTGCGCGCGCAGGCCCCAGGCCGATTGCAGGTAGAGCGCGTCCTGATCGACGGTCAGCACCGGCGAGACCGGCGGCGGCCCGTCGGTCTCGGGCAGCGGGATGGTGCGGCTCGGCAGTGGCGGGGCGACCACCGCCGGCGGCTGCAACTCGGGCGGGCCGGCGATGTCCGGGGCCAGCGGGTCCTGCTGGGCGGCTGCCGGGGCAGCCAGCAGCAGCAGAACTGCCGCAAGAAGGCCCCGGCCCCGTACCATCAGAACCGCGTCTGGATCGTCAGGTCGAAGTTCTGCTCGAGGTCGTAGTCTTCCTTGCGGATGGGCCGCGAGAAGTTGAAGCGCAGCGGCCCGATCGGAGTCGTCCAGAAGATCGACGCGCCGACGGCCGCACGTACATACATGCTGTCGTCGATAGTGACATCCGCGCCCGAGACGGGATCCGTGTAGCTCGTGCGGTCCAGCCCCCAGAGCGAGCCGACATCGGCGAAAAGGCCGCCCTGGATGCCGTATTCCTCGGGCAGGCCGATGGGGAACTGCGCCTCGGCGCGTGCCGCCCAGAAGAACTTGCCGCCGAGCGCATCCTCGTTGTCGCTGTCCAGATCTCGCGGGCCGAAGCCGTTCGGCTCGAACCCGCGGACGCGGCCGCCGCTGCGAAAACGGTCGAGGATCCAGGGCGAGTAGTCGCCATAGGCGTTGATCGCGCCGGCCTCGAACTCGCCGCGCAGGGTGACCTCGTCGCGCCAGGCATTGCTCTCGACGCCAGCGAGGACGGTCGTGGTCACGCTCTTGGTGTCGCCGCCAAGGCCGGCGATGTCCTGCGAGAAGCGCAGCCGATAGGCGGTCTGCGGGTCAAGCCCGGTGCGGCGCGAGTCCCAGTTGTAGCTGTAGCCGAAGGCCGAGGTGACGCGGGTGCCCTCCTCCTCGCGAAGGATGAGCGAACTTTCCTCGTTCACGTTGCTCAGCACCTCTTCCGAGATGCGGTAGCGCAGCTCCAGCCGGCCGTTCTGCGAGACCGGGAACTCCAGCGACGGCCGGAAGCCGAGCGAGCGCGTATCGTAATCCGCGTTCAGCCCCTCTGTCTCGTTGTAGTTCAGCCCGAAGCCGAGACGCAGGTTCCGCCCGAGGAAGAACGGCTCGGCGAAGTTGATCGCCGCTGTGCGATCGCCGCTGGCCGTCGAGATGTTCACGCCAAGCGACTGGCCGCGGCCAAGGAAGTTCTGTTCGGAGAGGCCCACGTTCAGGCCGACGCCCGAGTTGACGCCATAGGAGGCGCCAAGCGTCAGCGAGCCGGTCGGCTGCTCTTCAACGTTCACGCCGACGATGACCTGGTCCGGGCCGCTGCCCTGCCGCGTCTCCACCTGCGCGTCGGCGAAGTAGCCAAGCGCGCGGATGCGCTCGGCCGAGTTGCGGATCTCGCGCGGGTTGAAGGGATCGCCTTCGACCGTGCCGAACTGGCGGCGGATGACCTCGTCCAGGGTGGTGGTGTTGCCCTCGATGTCGATGCGCTCGACGAAGACCCGCTCGCCCCGCGTCAGCGCGAAGGTCAGGTCCAGCGTCTGGTTCGAAGGGTTGCGCGTGATGCGCGGCTCGATGTTGAGGAAGTTCAGCCCCTGCTGAAGCGCGATCGTCTCCATCCGGCGGATGGTATTGTCCACCGCATTCGGGTTGTAGACCTCGCCGCGCCGGACGCGGTTCTGCGCCGCGAAGGGCGCCGCATCGACGCCCGGCACTTCCGAGATGGTGTTGACCTGCCCGAAGCGGTAGCGCGGGCCTTCCTGAATGTTGAAGGTGATGAAGAAGGCGTCGCGTTCGCGCGCGATCTCGGGGGCCACGGCCTGCACGCGCATGTCGGCATAGCCGCGCGAGCGGTAGAACTCGGTCAGCAGGCGCTCGTCCAGCGGGATGCGCTCGGGCGCGAAGGTGTCGCGGCGGATGAAGGTGCGCAGAAGGCCGGCCTGCTTGGTCTGCAGCACGTTCCGCAGGCGGCGGTCCGAGAAGGCGCGGTTGCCGGTGAAGCTGACGCGCTCGATCTCGGTGACGTTGCCCTCGCGGATCTCGAAGACCAGGTCGACCCGGTTCTCGCTACGGCGGATGATGCGCGGATCGACGCGGGCGGCAAGCCGCCCCTCCGAGGCGTAGGTCTCGGCGATGGTCTGCGCGTCCTGGATCGCCTGGCTCGGCTGGTAGATGCGGCGCGGCTGGCTCTGGACGATCTCGGACAGGCGCGCGTCGCGCAGGCGCCGGTTCCCCTCGAAGGTGATCTGGTTGATCGTCGGGTATTCGCGCACCCGCACGACCAGCGTGCCGCCCTGCGGGATGATCTCGACCGTCTCGAAGAGGCCCGAGTTCTGCAGCCGCTGCAGCGCGTCGTTGATGTCGCCGGGGCTGGCGGGCTGGCCGGCCGGCAAGTTCATGAACGAGGTGATCGTGCCCGTCTCGACCCGGCTGTTCCCCTCGACCCTGATCCCGGTGACGGCCTGCGCCGCGGCGGTCATGGGCGCGAGCCCGGCAGGCGTGGCGATCGCCAGGGCCGTGACCAGCGCCACCGCGCTTCTGCCCAGTTTCCGTGTCATGACTGCCCCTTCCGATATGTCGCGCGTCCGCGTCTTTTTCTGTTTCTCTAGCGCCAGAAGGGCCGCCCTGTCAAAAGCCCCCTGCGCTTTAAGGGCAGAAAAGGTCGTTGGTGAGGCCGAAGACCATCAGCGACAGAACCGCCGCCAGCCCGATCGAGGTCAGGATGTTCAGCGCCCGGTCCGAGGGAGGCCGGCCCGTGATCGCCTCGTAGCTGTAGAACATCAGGTGTCCGCCATCGAGGACCGGGATCGGCAGCAGGTTCAGAAAACCGATGGCCGCCGACAGGACCGCGATCCACCACAGGAAGTTCGCGCCCCCTGCGCTGGCCGCCTGCCCCGTGCTTTCCGCGATGCTGATCGCCCCGCCGAGGTTGCAGGTGCCGATCTGCCCCGAGATCATCGCCCAGAGCCCGGTCAGCGAGGACCAGATGATGTTCCAGGTCTGCGCCGCGCCCATCCCGAGCGCCTCCAGCGGGCCTGCCCGGCGGGTCTGGGGCGTGAAGTAGCTCTCGCCGCCGGTGATGCCGATGAGCCAGCGCTGCTCGAAGCCGCCGCCCTGAGCGGGCAGGTCCGACAGACGCGGCGTCAGCGTCACCTGCCGCTCACCCGCGCCGGGGCGCCAGATCGTCAGGTCCAAGGGTGCGCCTTCGGCCGCCTCGACCGCGGCGCGCAGCTCGCCAAAGCGGGCGACGGGTGCCTCATCGATGGCAAGGATCACGTCGCCGGCCCGCAGCCCGGCCGAGGCCGCCGCGCTGCGCGGGGCGACGCCCGTGACGCGGGCGGGCATCGGGTCAGGGCCCTGCACCGTCAGGCGCTGGCCGCCCCG
This sequence comes from Paracoccus tibetensis, assembly GCF_900102505.1. GTDB lineage: Bacteria > Pseudomonadota > Alphaproteobacteria > Rhodobacterales > Rhodobacteraceae > Paracoccus > Paracoccus tibetensis. The sequence continues at coordinate 106,473 of NZ_FMVT01000004.1, forward strand.
CTCGACCGTCCAGTCCTGCACCGGGGCGATGGGCAGCGTCTCGGCCGCGCGGCCCAGATCGCCCCAGCTTTCCACCGCTTGGCCGCCGACCGCCAGCACCCGGTCCCCCGGCTGGAGCTGGTTGGTCACGCCCGGCGGGGCGTCCGAGATGCTGCCGACCCGCACCTCGGGCTGGGCGACGCCCTGGACGATGGCGAAGCCGCCGAAGATCAGGATCGACAGGATGAAGTTGAAGACCGGACCCGCCAGCAGCGTCGCGAAGCGCGCCCAGAGCGGCGCGCCCTGCAGCGTCTGCCGCCGCAGCGCGGGATCGACTTGCCGTCCCGGTCCGGCGCTGGCCGCGTTCTCGTCGCCGAGGAACTTGACGTAGCCGCCAAGTGGAATGGCGGCCACCTGCCACTGCGTGCCGCGCCGGTCGAGGCGCGAGGCAAGGCGCGGGCCGAAACCGACGCTGAAAACCTCGGCCCGGATGCCGGACCAGCGGCCGACGATGTAATGGCCGTATTCGTGGACGGTGACGATGACCGCCAGCGCCAGGATGAAGGAGGCCAGCGTCCAGAGCGTGCTGCCCGTGCCAAGGAGAAGATCGGTCATGCGGCGGCCTTTCTGCGGGCGAGGGCGTCCCAGTCCATCACGGCGTCGAGGCTGTCCGGGTCGCGGCCGAAGCCGGGCTCGGCCGCAAGGGCGCTCAGAACGGCCTCGACGCGGGGCGCCATGTCGGTGAAGCGGATGCGGCTGGCGATGAAGTCGTCCAGCGCCTGCTCCTTTGCGGCGTTGAAGACCGCGCCGGCCGCCCCGCCCGCGGCCATCACCTCGCGCGCAAGGCGCAGGGCGGGCCAGCGCCGTTCGTCGGGGGCGCGGAAGGTCAGGCTGCCGATCGCCGCCAGGTCCAGCGCCGCGACCGGCAGCGGCGCGCGCACCGGCCAGTTCAGCGCATAGCCGATGGCGTGGCGCATGTCCGGCGCGCCCAGATGCGCGATCGTGCCGCCGTCATGGTGGGTCACCATCGCGTGGATGATGGATTCGGGATGGACCAGGACCTTAATCCTGTCTGAGGAGAGACTGAAAAACTCTTTGGCCTCGATGACTTCCATCGCCTTGTTGAACATCGAGGCACTGTCGATGGTGATCCGCTGCCCCATCGCCCAGTTGGGATGGGTCGAGGCCTCGGCGACCGTCGCCGCCGCCAGCCGCTCGAGCGGCCAGTCGCGGAAGGCGCCGCCCGAGGCGGTGATGGTGACATCCTTGACGCTGTCGAGATCATCCTGGCCAAGCGCCTGAAAGATGGCGGAATGCTCGCTGTCCACCGGCAGGATCGTCGCCCCGCCCGCCTGCCGCGCCCCGCGCAGCAGCGCCCCGGCGCAGACGAGCGACTCCTTGTTCGCCAGCGCCAGAACGCCCCCCTGCGCCATCGCGGCAAGGCCCGGCGCAAGGCCCGCCGCACCGACAATGGCCGAGAGCGTCCAGTCGGCGGGACGCGCCGCGGCCTCGGCCAGGGCGTTCGACCCGGCGGCCGCCTCGACCCCGCTGCCGGCCAGGGCTTGGCGCAGCTCGTCCAGCAGCTCGTCATGCGCGGTCACCGCCACCTCGGCCCGCAGCTCGCGCGCCATCTCGGCCAGGCGGGCGATGTTGCGGCCTCCGGTCAGCGCGGTGACGCGGTAGGCGGAAGCGCCTCCGGCCCGGCGGATCAGATCGACGCCGTTCGCGCCCACCGATCCGGTGGCGCCGAGGATCGAGATGCGTCTCATCAGTTCACCGCGGGAAGGCTGGTCACGAGGCCGATGAGCATGGTGGCCAGAACCGCGCCCGTCACTGCGTCAAATCGATCCATGAAGCCGCCATGGCCGGGGATGAGGTTCGAGCTGTCCTTGACCCCCGCCCGGCGCTTCAGCCAGCTTTCGGCGATGTCCCCCATCTGGCCCGCGAAGCAGACCAGCGGCGAGACCCAGATCAGCGCGACGCTGCCATGGCCGCTGGCCCAGATCGCAAGGCCCAGAAGCGCGCTGCCGATCCAGCCGGCCACCGTGCCCGACCAGGTCTTCTTGGGGCTGACGGCCGGCCAGAACTTGGGCCCGCCCAGCATCCGGCCGGCGAAGTAGCCAAGACTGTCCGAAATGATGACGATGCCCATCAGCCACAGCACGAAGGGCAGTCCGAAGGCCTCGCGAAAATCGACGAGGCCGTAGGCGACCAGCAGGATCGCGGCGCCGAAGAGGACATAGGTCAGGCGGTCCTTCCGGGCCGCGCCGGGCAGGCCCAGGATCAGCGGGGCCAGCAGCACCAGCCAGATCAGCGGATGGGCGCCCGTCAGCGCGACGGCCTGCGCAACGCCCGCGATCATCGCCAGCGCCACCGGGCGGCTGCGCCCGAAGATGGTGACATGGCGCGCGGGCCGCTTCCAGCCCGTCATCGCCGCCAGTTCCCAGAAGGTGATGGCCGAGATCACCGCCATGCCGAGCCGCAGCCACTCGCCCTGCGCCACGGCCAGAAGGACGCCGATCCCCAGCAGCACCAGCGTCGAGGCGACGCGCCGCGACAGGTCCGCCCACTTGCCCGCAGGCGCGGGCGCGGCCCTGCGCGGCGCCCCCGGCCTCATACGCCCCCGAAGCGACGCTGGCGCATCCCGAAGCGGTCGAGGACCGCGCCGAGATGCTCGGGCGTGAAGTCCGGCCAGAGCGTCGGCGTGAACTCGTATTCCGAATAGGCGGCCTGCCAGGGCAGGAAGTTCGAGACCCGCGTCTCGCCCGAGGTGCGGATCACGAGGTCCGGGTCGGGATGGCCGGCCGTGTCGAGGCAGGCCTCGAACTCGGCCTCGCAGGTGGTGGAGATCTCGCCCCGCGCCAGCTTGTCGGCCATGCGGCTGGCCGCGCGGGCCAGCTCGTCCCGGCCGCCGTAGTTGATCGCCACGGTCAGGTTCAGGCGCGTGTTCCCCGCCGTCCGCGCCTCGATCGAGGCCATAAGGTCCTGAAGCTTCCGGTCCAGGCGCTCGCGCCCGCCGATGAAGCGCATCCGCACCCCCTCGGCCGACATGCCCTCGGCCTCGCGCTCGATGTAGCGGCGGAAGATCTTCATCAGCCCGAGGACCTCCTCGGTCGAGCGCTTCCAGTTCTCGGTCGAGAAGGCGTAGATGGTCAGCCAGTCCACCCCCAGATCGGGGCAGGCGCGGACGATCTGCTTGACGCGCTCGGCGCCGCGGCGGTGGCCGACCAGCCTTGGCCAGCCCCGCTCACTCGCCCAACGGCCATTGCCGTCCATGATGATGGCGACGTGACGCGGCTTCTGCCCGCCCGCTGGTGCGGCCGCTGCCGCTGCGCTGAACGCGGATGCCATGATGGATCAGACCTGCATGATCTCGGCCTGCTTGGCCGTCAGCGCCTCGTCCACGGCACCGATCATCTTGTCGGTCAGGGCCTGGATCTCGGTTTCCCAAAATTTCTGGTCATCCTCGGGCATGCCGTTCGACTTGCCCTTCTTGACCTGGTCCATGCCGTCGCGGCGCACGTTGCGCACGGCCACGCGGGCATGTTCGGCATATTGCGCGGCGACCTTGGTCAGCTCGCGGCGGCGTTCCTCGTTCAGCTCGGGGATCGGCAGCATGATGATGGTGCCGTTGGTCTGCGGGTTGATGCCAAGGCCGCTTTCGCGGATCGCCTTCTCGACCTTGTTCACCATGCCCTTGTCCCAGACATTGATCGTGACCATCCGCGGCTCGGGGACGTTCACCGTGCCCAGCTGGTTGATCGGAGTCATCTGGCCATAGGCCTCGACCTGCACCGGCTCGACCATGCTGGCCGAGGCGCGCCCGGTCCGCAGGCTGGCGAACTCGGTCCGAAGCGCCTCCATCGCGCCCTTCATCCGCCGCTCCAGATCGTCGATGTCGATTTCGATGTCCTCTGCCATGCCAGTCCGCCTCGATTTCAATTTTTTCTGCTTGTAGCTGTATCGCCGGGGATTGGCAAAGCCTTTGCCCGGCGCGTATCGGCCCTCAGCCCGCCCGGCGGTCGCTCTCGTCCGCCGCAGTCCCGCCGCCCCCGGCGCCCTCGGCCAGCCGCTTCTCGATGGCGATCAGCCGCGCCAGGACCTCGTCCCGATAGGCCTCGGTCGCGACGTTCGATTCCTCGGAATGGGCCTCCTGCATCGAGTTCACGATGAGACCGACCACGAGGTTCATCACCGCGAAGGTGGTGACCAGGATGAAGGGGACGAAGAACAGCCAGGCCTGCGGGTAGACCTCCATCACCGGGCGGACGATGCCCATCGACCAGCTCTCCAGCGTCATGATCTGGAAGAGCGAATAGGCCGAGCCGCCGAGCGTGCCGAACCAGTCGGGAAAGCTCGCCGCGAAGAGCTTGGTCGCCATGACCGCGAAGATGTAGAAGATGATCCCCATCAAGAGGAAGACCGAGGCCATGCCCGGCAGCGCGGCCAGGAAGCCCTCGACCACCCGGCGCAGGCGCGGGGTGACCGAGACGATGCGCAGGAGCCGCAGGATCCGCAGCGCCCGCAGCACCGAGAGCCCCTGCGTCGCCGGCATCAGCGCGATGGCGACGATCACGAAGTCGAAGACGTTCCAGCCGTCCGCGAAGAAGCGCAGGCGGCGGGCGAAGAGCTTCATTCCGATCTCGATGACGAAGATCGTCAGGCACAGCCGGTCCAGCGCCAGGATCAGAGGCCCGGCCACCGCCATGACGGTGCGCGAGGTCTCCAGCCCCAGGATGAAGGCGTTGAAGAGGATGACGCCGGTGATGAATACCTGCGCCCTCCGGCTGTGGACCAGGCTGTCGATGCGCGCGCGCAGGGACATGGCTGGCGTCAGTTCTGCACGCGCGTGTAGGTGCCGCGCCCTTCGAGGATGCTGCGGAAGCCGCCCGGCGCGTCCAGCGAGAAGACGATGATCGGCAGGCGGTTGTCGCGGGCCAGCGCGATCGCCGAGGCGTCCATGACACCGAGGTGCTTCTGCAGCACCTCGTCGTAGCTGACATCGCCGTAGCGTTTCGCGTCCGGGTGCTTGATTGGGTCCTTGTCGTAGACGCCGTCCACCTTCGTCCCCTTGAAGATCGCCTCGCAGTTCATCTCCGAGGCGCGCAGTGTCGCCGCCGTGTCGGTGGTGAAGTAGGGATTGCCCGTGCCGGCCGCGAAGATGACGATGCGCTTTTTTTCCAGATGCCGGATCGCGCGGCGGCGGATATAGGGCTCGCAGACCTCGTCCATGCGGATGGCGCTGATGACGCGGCAGTGCAGGCCCTTGGCTTCCAGCGCGGACTGCATCGCCAGCGCGTTCATCACGGTCGCCAGCATCCCCATGTAGTCGGCCGTCGTCCGCTCCATTCCCTGCGCGCTGCCCTGCAGGCCGCGGAAGATGTTGCCGCCGCCGATGACCATGCAGACCTCGACGCCCATCTGCTGAACCGATTCGACCTCGTCCGCGATGCGGCTGACGGTGGGCGGGTGCAGCCCGTAGCCCTGGTCGCCCATGAGCGCCTCGCCCGAGATCTTCAGCATCACGCGGCCATAATGGCGGGAGGGCTCGGTTGTCATGGATCAGGCTCCTGGGATGTGAGGCATCGCTTTCATCGCCGCGTTAGATGTCGCAAAAGGCCGCCAGTATCAACCGCCGGATCGCCGGCCGAAGCGCCTCGTGAGAATGCTAGAGCTTAGCCAGATCGACCCGGACCGCCACCTGCTGATCGCGGGACCGACCGCCAGCGGGAAGTCGGCGCTGGCGCTGGCCGTCGCGCGGGCGCAGGGCGGCACGATCGTGAACGCGGATGCGCTTCAGGTCTGGTCCTGCTGGCGCGTCCTGACCGCCCGCCCCTCGGCGGCCGAGGAGGCGCTCGCGCCCCATGCGCTGTATGGACATGTGGCGCCGGACCAGGGCTATTCGGTCGGCGCGTGGCTGCGCGAGGTGGCCGGGCTGATGGGGCGCGGGCGGCTGATCGTCGTCGGCGGCACGGGGCTCTACCTGACGGCGCTGACCCGCGGCCTGGCCGAGATCCCGCCGGTCCTCGACGAGATCCGCGCCGAGGGCGACGCGCTCCTGCGCAGCGACCGGGGCCTTGCGCGCATGATCGCGGGCCTCGACGCGGCGACGGCGGCGGGGATCGACCTGCGCAACCCAGCCCGCGTGCAGCGGGCATGGGAGGTGCTGCGGGCCACTGGGCGCGGGCTGCGGGACTGGCAGGCCGAGATGCCGCCGCCCCTGATGCCGGAGGCGCACAGCCAGCGGCTGGTTCTTCAGGCCGACCCCGCCTGGCTCGCCCGCCGCATCGCCCGCCGCTTCGAGACGATGCTGCAGGGTGGCGCGCTGGAGGAGGTGCGGGCGATGCTGCCTCTCTGGGACCCTGCGCGCCAATGGGCGCGGGCGATCGGGGCGCCCGAGCTGGTCGCGCATCTGGACGGGCGGATGGACCTCGCGGCCGCCTGCGAGGCGGCGACGATCTCCACCCGGCAATACGCCAAGGCCCAGAGGATCTGGTTCCGCGGCCGGATGCGCGATTGGGAAACGTGGCCGGCCGGAGACAGTCCGCACGCACCCGCCTGATTCGTGCGGGAACTTGCAACGATTCATTGTGTTTTAACCAGAGTGGGCGATTATCCGCCTATGGTGGTTGTAATGATGGACCGGGGCGCCTCGCCATGTCGATGTTTGGACGGACGGATTGGACCAAGGGCTTTCCCTTCTCGCCTTCGCGGCTGCGCGAGGTCGGGCGGGGCGTCGCCGCGCCTGGCCGCGCCCGGATCACCCGTGCCGACATCCTCGACGACGGCGCCCCGCTCGCGCTGCCTCCCCGTCCTGCGGTAACCGAGGATGCGCCCGCCCGCGCGGCCCAGGCCCTGCCGGAGGCGCTGCGGCTGCGGGGCACGCCGCCCTCGCGCCGTTTCGCTCCGCGCCGGGCCAGCCTGCGGCTTCTGCCGCTCGGTTCGTTCTGCTGGGGCAGCCGCAGCACCCCGCCGCAGCCGCGCACCCGCCCCGACCATGTGCTGGTCTGGGTGACCGCCGGCCGGCTTCGGCTGGACCTGCCGCGGCAGGCGATCCTCATGTCGGCGGGCGACATCCGCTACATCCCGGCCGGCACCGCCTTCGCCGCGCTGCCCCAAGCCGGGACCGAGGGCCACGCCCTACTCCTCTCGCCCGAGATGACCGCGGGGCTGGAGCCGCCGCTGCCCGCCAGCCAGTTCGCGGGCGCCGCCGGGGCGCAGTCCGAGGCGCTGGCCCTGAACCTCTCCGAACTGGCGGAGGAGGCCGCGCGCGCCACCGATCCCAAGGCCCTGCTCTGCCTTCTGAACATGCTCTCGCTGCGCCTCGGCCGGCTCGCGCCAGAGCGTGCGGCCGAGGACGATCCGGCGCTGCCGCCCGATCTGCCCCTGGTCGACCGGTTCCTCGGCCTTGCCGTGCAGGACCTGTCGACCTGCCGGACGCTAGCCGACCTCGCGCAGGATCTCGGCACGACGCTGACCGCCCTTGACCGCGCCTGCCGCAGCGCACGTGGGCGGCGGGCGGTGGATCTGGTCAACGAGCTGCGGCTCGAGCGGGCGGCCGAGATGCTGCGCCACAGCGACGCGCCGAGCGCGCGCATCGCGCAGGAGCTGGGCTACAGCAGCCAGGCGCATTTCGCCCGCGCCTTCGTCGCGGCCACGGGCCGCACGCCCGACGTCTTCCGCGCGCAGCGCGGCTGAGCGCGTCAGGGCCAGCGGGCCAGCGGCGGCAGGCTCATCAGCACCGCGTCGGCATTGTGGCCCGTCTCGAGCCCGAACTTCGTGCCGCGGTCATAGACGAGGTTGTATTCGGCATAGAGCCCGCGATGGACCAGCTGCCGGTCGCGGTCCCCCGCGTCAAAGGGCGTCGCCATCCGCTGCTCCGCCAGCGGCAGGAAGGCCGGCAGGAACGCCTCGCCCACCGCGCGGGTAAAGGCGAAGTCCGCGGCCCAACTGCCGGTGTTGAGGTCGTCGTAGAAGATGCCGCCGACGCCGCGGGCCCGCCCCCGATGCGGGATGAAGAAATACTCGTCCGCCCAGGCCTTGAAACGGTCGTAGTAGTCGGCTCCGTGCGCCGTGCAGGCATCGCGCAGCGTTCCGTGGAAATGGGCGGTGTCCTCGGCATATTCGATGCAGGGGTTCAGGTCGGCGCCGCCGCCGAACCACCAGGCGCCCGGCGTCCAGAACATGCGGGTGTTCATGTGGACGGCCGGTGCGTGGGGGTTCTGCATATGCGCGACGAGGCTGATCCCCGAGGCCCAGAAGCGCGGGTCCTCGGCCATGCCCGGCACGCCGCGCGCGGCCATCGCCGCCTGCGCGCGCGGGGCGAGGGTGCCGTGTACCTCGGACCAGTTCACGCCGACCTTCTCGAAGACCCGCCCGCCGCGCATCACCGACATGAGGCCGCCGCCGCCATCCTCGGCGCGCGTGGTCGGCGTCACCTCGAAGCGGCCGGGCGCCGTCGTGCCGGGCCCGCGATCCTCCAGCGCCTCGAAGGCGGCGACGATGCGGTCGCGCAGCGCGTGAAACCAGTCCGCAGCCTGGCGCCGTTCCATGTCCATCGCAGCACCTTTCGTGATTTGCCAAGGCTCGCGGCCGGGCCTAGCATTCGTGGCATCGATGTAAAGAGACCCGTCATGCCCCGCAACACCGCCCTGGCCCTGATCGCGGCCCTTCCGCTTGCCCTCGCCGCCTGCGGCACCCCGCAGGAGCAGTGCATCAGCCGCAACACCAGCGAATACCGCACGGTCAGCCGGCTCCTGGCCGAGGTCGAGGGCAACCTCGCGCGCGGCTACGAGTGGCGCGAGCGGCAGGTGCTGCGCTCGCGCTTCGCGCAGTGCCAGTATGTCAGCCGCGACCGCGACGGCAACCAGGTGATCGGCACCTATGGCTGCTGGCGAGACTACACCGACAGCGAGCGCTACCGCGTGCCGATCGATCCGGCGGCCGAGACGCGCAAGCGCGACAACCTCGTGGCCCGGCGCGCCGCGCTGGCCCCCGGCGCGCAGCAGGCGGTCGAGGCCTGCCGCGCCGCCTATCCCGAGGCCAGCTAGAGGATCTGCGCCGTCACCGGGTCGGCGAGGCTGCGCCCGCCATCGACCGTGACGATCTGCCCGGTCACGAAGCGCGCGCCCTCGCTGACCAGATACTGCACCGTCTCGGCCAGCTCGTCCGCCGCCGCGATGCGGCCAAGCGGCGTGCCGGCGATGATCTGCCCGCGCTTTTCGGGGGTCTCCTTCAGGGCGCATTGCAGCTCGTGCGACATGACGCTGCTGAAGCTGACGCCGTTGACGCGGATGCGGTGCGGCGCCAGCGCCAGCGCCAGCCCCCGAGTCGCCTGCTCTTGCGCAGCGCAGGCGATCGAGTAGCCCAGCATCGACGGCACCGGCCGCCGCGCCGCCAGGGTCGAGACGTTGACGATGGCGCCGGCCTGCACCTGCTCGCCGTCGTCCTCGGCCTGCCGGATCATCCGCTTGGCGACGATCTGCGACAGGCGCAGCCCGGCCAGCATGTTCTGGCGCAGCATCTCCTCGACGGCGTCGATATCGGTGTCCAGCGGGTCCGAGCTGCGCACGAAGCGATGCGCGTTCACCAGGATGTCCACCCGGTCGAAGGCGTCCAGCGTGGCCGAGAGCAGGTTCGCCATGGCCAGCTTCTCGGACATGTTGCCGATGAAGCGCCGCGCGTCGGGCACGTCCTGGTAGTCCGAGATGACCGAGTTCAAGGCGGCCTCGTCCCCGTCGGCCAGCATCACCCGCGCGCCCCGCTCGACGAAGTGGCGCGCGATGGCGAGGCCCACGCCGCGGGCGGCTCCGGTCACGATGGCCGTCCGGCCCTGGATCGACAGTGTCATCTGGATCTCCTGCGCCGCGCGGGTGCGGCCTGAGGCTGGCCGCCGGCGCGGCGGGCGCCCGTCGCCTCGATGATCTTGAAGCTGTTGTCGCCGCCGATCTCGGTGACCTGCGCGAAATGCTGCGCCAGCGCCGCCTCGTAGGGCAGATGCCGGTTCGCCACCATCCACAGCCGCCCCGCCCCCGTCAGCAGCCGCGCCGCCGTCGCGATGAAGGCCTGTCCGAGCCGCGGGTCGGCCTGCCGCCCCTCGTGGAAGGGCGGGTTCATCACCACGCCGTTGACCGGCTCGGGCAGGCGGAAGTCGCGGGCGTCGGCCCAGTGGAAGCGCGCGCGGCGGTCGGTCACGTTGCGCCGCGCCAGTTGCAGCGCGGCGTGGTCCGCCTCCACGAGGTCAAGCTGCTGCACGCCGGGGCGCGCCAGGACCTGCGCCGACAGCCAGCCCCAGCCTGCGCCCAGATCGACCATCCGCGTCGGCAGCTTGTCGGGCAGATGCGCCGCCAGGACGGCCGAGCCGGGATCGACGCCATCGGCCGAGAAGACCCCGGGAAGGGTCGCAAAACCCGCCGCGGCCTCGAGCGGCGTCTCGCGCCAGTCGGCCGGCAGCCAGTCGCCCGCCGGCAGGATAAGGCGGAAGATCTTGCCATGCGCCTTGCTGTGGACCTCGTCGACTGGACCGAGCTGGCGCAGCTCGCGCAGCAGCGCGTCGACCCCGTCGGTCTTCTGCCCGTCGATCCACAGCGCAGCCCCTGCCGGAAGCCGCGCCGCCGCATCCGCAACCGCCGCCCGCGCCGCGGCCTTGGACCGCGGCAGCCGGACGATCGCCAGATCGAACGCGCCCTCGACCTCGGGCGCGACGTCGTAGCCGCGGGCGGCGAGGGCCTGGTGGTCGGGGAAGTTGCCTTGGCGGATCAGGGTGAGTGTCGGGTCAAGCGGCGAAAGATCGTCGCTGCCGCCGGCGCCGATGACCAGCACCCGGCCTCCGGGATGGCCGTCCGGGAAGGCCAGGTGAAGTCGGGATTGCGTCAACTGCTACTCTTTTTCCATGGTGCATTGCAGCGGGTGCTGCTGACGGCGGGCCAATTCCATGACCTGCGCCACCTTCGTCTCGGCGACTTCGTGCGAGAAGACGCCGACCACCGCGACGCCCTTGCGATGGACGGTCAGCATGATCTCGATCGCCTGCGCATGGGTCATGTGGAACAGCCGCTCGAGGACATGGACCACGAACTCCATCGGCGTGAAGTCGTCGTTCAGCAGCAGCACCTTGTACATTGGCGGGCGTTGCGTGCGGCTGCGGGGCTTGACGGCCAGATCGGACTGGTCGTCAGGCGGCGTGCTGTCGGTCATCCAGTGCGTCATCGGGGTAAGGTCGTTCCTGAGGCCATCCGCGGGCGGAGCCGCGCCCCGGCACCGCCTGCATCCAGCGGAATATAGTCGAAACCTGCCCGGATGAAAGCCCCCCGCCCCCGCGCCGGTTCCCGCGCCGCCACCCAAGGCAGGGGCAGCGTGCGGGATGCCGTCGCAAAATATCTTCAATCCAAGGTTTATTGCGGTTTTGCCCCATGCTATTGTCATTTTGATAATGATTGGCGTGCAACAAACGACACGCCTGCCAGAGGCAGAGAGACAGTGACAGTGACCCGATTCCTTTCCGCATTTCGGCTGTGGGCGCTTGCGGTGGTGACCGTGCCGCTTCTTGCCGGCGCCATCGCGCAGCCCGCCGCCGCCGCGCCCTTCGCGGCCTATGTCATGGACGCGCGCACCGGCCAGCCCGTCTACCGGCAGAACTCGGACACGCGGCTGCACCCGGCCTCGCTGACCAAGATGATGACGCTCTACATGGCCTTCACGGCCATCGAGCGGGGGCAGGTCCGGCTCGATTCGCGCTTCACCATCTCCAGCAAGGCGGCGAACGAGCCGCCCTCGAAGCTGGGGCTGCGCGCCGGCCAGCAGATCGAGCTGCGCTATCTCATCCGCGCCGCCGCGATCAAGTCGGCGAACGACGCGGCCACCGCCATCGGCGAGGGGCTGGCAGGCTCCGAGGAGGCGTTCACCCAGCAGATGACGCAGATGGCCCGCGCCCTGGGGATGAACAACTCGCAGTTCCGCAACGCGCATGGCCTGACGCGCGAGGGGCACTACTCGACCGCCCATGACATGAGCGTGCTGGGGCGCCACCTCTTCTACGACTTCCCGCAATACTACAACCTGTTCTCGCGCCGCTCGGCGGATGCGGGCGTGGCGCAGGTCGCCTCGACCAACCGGCGCTTCCTCGATGATTACGCCGGCGCGGACGGGATCAAGACCGGCTACACGCGGGCGGCGGGCTTCAACCTGACCGCCTCGGCACAGCGCGGCAACAAGCGCCTGATCGCGACCGTCTTCGGCGGCACCTCGACCGCCCACCGCAATCAGGTCATGGCCGGGCTGCTGGACGCCAGCTTCCCCCGCATCGCCGACCGCGTGCGCGAGGTGCGGCCGCAGCGCCCGCGGATGCTGGTGCAGACGACGACCCGCCGCGCGCAGGTCGCCGCCAGCCCCGCCGCGACGCAGCCCGAGCCGCAGCGCATGGTCCTGGCCGCCTCGCCGGCCCCGCAGGCTCGGCCGGCCGAGGCCGCGAGTCTCGTCGCCGTCGCCGCCCCCGCCATTCCCGCGGCCCCTGTCCCCGACCTGACCGAGGCGCTGCGCCAGGCCGGCGCGGTCCCCGAGGCCCCGGCAGCGCCCAAGGGCGCGCTGGCCCTCGCCTCCAGTCAGCGTCCGCGCCTGCGCCCGGGCAGCGCGGCGCCGACGGCAGTGGCCGCAGCCCCCGCCGCCGAGGCCGAGACCGCCGTGACCGCAAGCCTCGCCGCCCCTGTCCTGGCCGCCTCGTCGCGGCCGCGCCCCTCGCCCCGCCGCAGCACGGCCAGCGCCGCCAGCACGGCTGCCGTCGTTGCCGATGCCGCGCCGGCGGAGGCCCCGGTCGCCGCGCCTGCCGCCGCCAGCGAGGCCGGCCTCGGCCTGCTCAGCTCGCCCGCGCCCCGTCCGCGCTCCGAGACCGTCATCCTTGCCGCGATGGGCGAGGGCGATCTGGGCAACCCGGAGGCGCTGGAGATCGTCAGCCGCCCGGCCGACAGTGGCCGCAGCTTCGGCGTCTCGGTCGGCATCTACCCTTCGCAGAGCCAGGCCGAGCGCGAACTGCTGAGCATGGCGCTGCAGGACGGCGCGATCCTCGGCAACGCACGCCGACACGTCGCCGACACGCGTCGCGGCTTCAACGCCCAGTTCGTGAACCTGAACAAGGGCCAGGCGGAGCTTGCCTGCGAGCGCCTGCGCAGCCGCTCGCGCGAGTGCAGCGTCATCGGCCGCTGACGGACTGAGACATCCGCAACAAAGGCGCGGCCTCGGCCGCGCCTTTTTCTTTGTCTAGGATCGACGCGAACGGACGCGTCGCGCTGCAGCCGGAGAGTGTCGCGTGCTGTGGATGCGTCGCCCGCGCATGCCTGATGCCCGTCCCGTCTCTGGGCGACCGGCCGCGGCACGAGGCCGACCGACATCCGCGCAAGGAAAAGGGGCGGGCCTTCCGGCCCGCCCCTGCAGTCGCGTCGCATATCCCTCAGTCGGCGCGGCCTTTGGCCAGGACGTTTGGCGTCACCATCTGGCGCTGCCAGAGGAACAGCCCCACCGCCGCCGTCAGGCCGATTGCGTCCGAGATCCACCCGACCGCGATCATCGACAGCGCCGCGGCCAGCAGCACGATCCGCACCAGGCCGGAGGCATGGCCGAAATAGTAGCCGATCACCCCTGCCGACAGCAGGAACATCCCCAGAAGCGCCGAAGCCGTCGCGTGGATGATGTCGATCGTCTCGCCCTGCATCAGCAGCTCATGCGCGCCGAAGAACATGAAGGGCACGATGAAGGCGGCGAGGCCCAGCTTGAAGGCCTCGACCGAGGTCTTCATCGGGTCCGACCCCGACAGCCCCGCCCCCGCATAGGCGGCCAGCGCGACCGGCGGCGTGATGGCCGACATGACCGCGTAGTAGAAGACGAAGAAATGCGCGACCAGCACCGGCACGCCCAGCTGGATCAGCCCCGGCGCAACCACCGCCGCCGCCACCGCATAGGCGGCCGTCGTCGGCATCCCCATCCCCAGGATGATCGAGATGCACATCGCGAAGAACATCGCCAGATACTGGTTCTGGTCGGCGATGGTCAGCAGCAGCGAGGAGAAGCGCGCGCCGACCCCGGTCAGGGCGATGACGCCGACGATCACGCCCGCCGCGGCGCAGACCGCGACCAGCTGGATCGACATCTTCGCGCCCAGTTCCAGCGCGTGGAAGATCTGGCGCGGGCCCATCTTGTGCGGCGTCAGCCAGCTGACCATAGCCGCCGCCGCCATGCCCATCGCCCCCGCCCGGATCACCGAATAGCCGGCAAAGAGCGTGTAGATCAGGATGATGATCGGCAGGAACAGGTAGACCTGCTTGATCAGGTCGGCAAATCGCGGCAGCTCGGAGCGCGGCAGGCCCTTCATGTTCAGCTTCAGCGCCTGCAGGTCCACCATGAAGTAGACCGACACGAAGTAGAGCAGCGCCGGGATGATCGCGGCGATGACGATGTCGGTATAGGGAATGCCCGTCACCTCGGCCATGATGAAGGCGCCCGCGCCCATGATCGGCGGCAGGATCTGCCCGCCCGAGGAGGCGGTCGCCTCGATGGCGGCCGAGGTCTTGGGCGAATAGCCGACCTTCTTCATCAGCGGGATGGTCAGCGAGCCGGTGGACACGACGTTGCCCGCCGAGGTGCCGTTGATCATGCCCATCAGGCCCGAGGCGAAGACGGCGACCTTCGCCGGGCCTCCGCGCGCCTGGCCCGCGCAGGCAAAGGCGAAGTTCACGAAGTAGTCGCCGACCTTCGAGGCCTGAAGGAAGGCCGCGAATGCGATGAAGAGGATGATGTAGGTCGAGCTGACCGCGATGGGATCGCCCAGCACGCCCTGGTCGGTGAAGATGTAGGTGAAGAACCGCGTCGGCGTGTAGCCGCGGTGGTTCAGGAAGCCCGGCAGCCACGGCCCGAGGAAGCTGTAGGCGATGAAGACGCCCACGATCACCACCAGCGCAAGGCCGGTCAGGCGGCGCGCCAGCTCCAGGATCAGCAGGACGCCCGTGACGGCGGCCCAGAGATCGCCCGGCTGCGCCATGCCCGTGCCCGCCCGCATCCGCAGCGGCGCGACGACGAAGAGGATGTAGCCCAGCACCGCCAGCGCCGCAAAGCCGAGCGCGACGTCAAGAAGCGGGATGCGGCGGCGCGAGCGGGGCGAGAAGAACCAGCCCGCGAGGATGGCGGCGACGGTGCCGACGGCCAATGGGATGCCGTAGGTCCTAAAGGCGAAGCCCGGCGGCTGCGCGGCGCCGGCGATCCACCATCCGCCCCAGGCAATCGCGATCATCAGGAAGCCGTAGCCGATGCCGGCCACGGCCACGGCGGTCAGCGCGAGGCCGACGGGATGGCGCGCCGCGCCGGGCGCGGGGTCCTCGGTCGTCTGGCTGAGGGCGGAATAGGTCAGGAAGCCGATCAGCAGCCCCCCGCAGAGGTGGATCATCCGGTAGGTCCAGGTCTCCAGCGGATAGAGGACCATGACGACCAGGTGAAAGACGGTATAGGCGGCGCAGAGGATGGCGATCAGCAGGCCGATGCGGCCCTGTGGGTCGCGCTGGTTGCCGGCCAGCGGCTCGTCATCGACGCCTTGCGCGATGACCGGGCCGGCTCCCGCCGCCGAGGCAGCTTGAACGGACATGTGTGGGTTCTCCGTCGGCGCGGATCACGCGGACAGGGTGCCGCCGCCGGGCCGTTCGATATGGGACAAGGGGAGAGGCAGGCTTCCCGGGGGCCGCGACGGCCCCCGGGGCAGGATCAGGTGCGGATCAGCCGCGCAGCTCGTCCGGGATCTCGATGCCGGCCTCGTCGAAGAACCGCAGCGCGCCCGGGTGGTAGGGCAGGAAGGTGTTCTTGTCGGCGTTCTCCGGCAGGGTCTCGGCGGCGGTCGCGTGGATCTGCATCATCGCCTCGTTGTTCTCCATCACCAGCTTGGTGATCTCGTAGGCGAGGCTTTCGGGCATGTCGGCATGGGCGATGGCGAAGTTCCACATGGCGACGGTGCCGTGGCCCTCGGGGAAGCCCTGGTACATGCCGCCCGGCACGTCGAAGGCCGACACTTCCGGCAGCGCTTCCAGGATCTGGGTGCGCTGCTCCTCGGTGAAGCCGAAGATGTTGACCGGGTTTTCCGCCGCGATCTGCGCAAAGGCCGAGATCGGCACGCCCGCCGCGAAGGCGAAGGCGTCGATCAGGCCGTCCTTGACCTGGCTGGTGGCGTCGTTGGCGCCGGCGTAGCTGATGTTGGCTTCAACGCCCAGCACCTCGAAGAAGCGCGGCCAGTAGGTCGCGGCGGTCCCGCCGGCCGGGCCGACCGAGACGCGCTTGCCGTTCATGTCCATGACGTCGGCGATGCCCGAGGATTGCAGCGCCACCGCCTCGAACGGGGTCTGGTACATCGGGAAGAGCGCGCGCAGCGAGGCATGCTCGACGCCCGGGGCCAGCTCGCTCTGGCCGGTCCAGGCCTCGTAGGCCGGGCCCATCGTGACGAGGCCGATCTGGTGATCGCCCGTCTCGACCAGCGTCGCGTTCTGCACGGGGCCGCCTGTCACCTCGGCCGAGGCGTTCACGTTGAGGCTCTGCGAGATGAGGCCGGCAAGGCCCGTGCCGTAGATGAAGTAGGTGCCGCCCTGGCTCGCGGTGCCGATGGTCAGGCTGGACGGCCAGTCCGCGCGGTCCTCCTGCGCGAGGGCGGGCGAGATGGCAAGGGCGGCGGCGGCCGCGATGGCGGCTGTGGTCAGGCGCATTGAATTCCTCCCGTTGGTGATCGGACGGCGCGGGGCCGGCCGGACGGGATCAGCTACTGCCCGTCATGCACCCGGCGCAATGCGGGCATGCGTCCGCCGCGCAGGAAAACGTGGATGCGGGCGCCGCGATGGGTGGAAGCGGTAACATCGGCCGGCCAGGCATGTGTGGATTTGGCCCCATCACTCGCCCTCGTCTCCGCCATCGCCATAGAGCGCCTTGTCGATCCGGTGCTTCTGCATCTTCTCCCAGAGCGACTTCCGCGACAGGCCGAGCGTCTCGTAGACCGGCTTCAGCCGCCCGCCATGCGCCGCAAGGGTCGAGACGATCAGCTCGCGCTCGAATGCGGCCACCCGCTGCGCGAGGCGGGCCTGGCCGGGCGCGTCCTCCTCGGCCGGTTGCAACGCGATGCCCAGGGCGTGGCGGTCGGCGGCGTTGCGAAGCTCGCGCACATTGCCGGGCCAGTCGCGGCTGGCGACCTCGGCCAGCAGCTGCGGCGGCACCGGGGCGAGCGGGCGCTGGTGGCGCGACGCGGCCTCCTGCACCAGCTTGATGAACAGAAGCTGCACGTCCTCGCGCCGCGCGGAAAGGGGCGGGACATGCAGCGTCACCACGTTCAGCCGATAGAGAAGGTCGGCCCGGAAACGCCCGGCCAGCGCCTCGTCCTCGAGCGAGCGGCGCGAGGTGGCGATGAAGCGCACGTCCAGCACCCGGTCCTCGTTCGAGCCGAGCGGCGTGATGACCCGGTCCTGCACCACCCGCAGCAGCTTGGCCTGCAGGTCCAGCGGCATCGAGCCGATCTCGTCCAGCAGCACCGTGCCGCCCTTGGCATGTTCGAATTTGCCGTAACGCGCCCGGAGGGCACCGGGAAAGGCGCCGGCCTCGTGACCGAACAGCTCGGATTCGATCAGCGCCCCCGGCAGGGCGGCGCAGTCGATGGCGATGAAGGGGCGGCGCGCGCGCGGCGACAGGTCATGCAGGGCGCGGGCGACGACCTCCTTGCCGGTGCCGGTCTCGCCCACGATCAGCACGTCGGCATCGGTCGGCCCGATGGTGCGCAGCCGCCGGCGCAGGTCGATCATCGCGGTCGAGCGGCCCACGAGCCGCGTCTCCAGATCGTCCGCCTGCCCCGCCGCGGCGCGCAGCACGCGGTTCTCCAGCACGACGCCGCGATAGGCCAGCGCGCGCGAGACGATCTTGACCAGCTGCTGGGCGTCGAAGGGCTTTTCGACAAAGTCATGCGCCCCCTCGCGCATCGAGCGCACGGCCAGCTGCACGTCGCCATGGCCGGTGATCAGGATCACCGGGATCTCGGGGTCGATGTCGCGGATGCGGTTCATCAGCGTCAGCCCGTCCATGCCGGGCATGCGGATGTCCGAGATGACGACCCCCTCGAAGCCGAAGCCGACCCGGTCCAGCGCGGCTTGCGCATCGGGCAGTTCCTCGACCTCGAAACCCTCGAGATCCAGGGCCTGGGCCGTCGAAAGCCGCATCGCCGCGTCGTCATCGACCAGAAGGACGCGCCCCTTCATGCCACTTCCTGCTGCGCCGACGGGCGCGCCAGCTCCACCTCGAACACCGCGCCGCCGTCATTCATCACGCGAAGTTCCCCGCCGAAGTCCTTGATGATGTTAAACGAGATCGAGAGGCCCAGCCCCAGCCCGCTGCCCACCCCCTTGGTCGAGAAGAAGGGGTCGAAGATCCGCTCCTCCAGCCCCGCCGGCACGCCGGGGCCGTTGTCGCTGACCCGCAGGACGATGCGCTCGGGCGTCTTGCGCACCGCCAGGCGGATCAGCCCGTCCTCGCGCCCCTCCAGCGCGTCGAGCGCGTTCGAGATGAGGTTCACGATCACCTGCTGGAAGCGCACCGGCCCCGCGCGGACCATGAGCGGGCCGGGCGGCAGGTCGGTCTCGATTCGCACGGGCCGGTCCCCGAGCCGCCAGGCGATCACCTCCATCGCGTCGCGGACGACCTCGTGCAGGTCCACGTCCGAGAGCTGCGCGTTCGGCTTGCGCGCGAAGTTGCGCAGGGTGCGGCCGATTTCGGTCATCCGGTCGGCAAGGCCGAGGATGCGGGTGATGTTCTCGCTCGCCTCGGCCTGCCGTCCCCGCTGCAGATAGGTCAGCGCATTGGCCGCAAAGTTGCGCACCGCGCCAAGCGGCTGGTTCAGCTCGTGCGAGAGGGCCGCCGACATCTGGCCGAGCGCGGCCAGCTTCGCCGACTGCACCAGGTGGCGCTGCGTGCGGCGCAGTTCGGCCTCGGTGGCGCGGCGCTCGGCGACCTCGGCCTCGAGGCGGGTGTTCAGCGCCGCCAGCTCGGCCGTGCGTTCGGCCACGCGCCCCTCCAGCTGGCTCTGCGCCTCCTGCTGCATCTGCAGCCGCTCGCGCAGGCGGGCGCGGCGCTGCGCCACGGCCGCGACACCCGCCGCGCCGAGGGCCAGCGCCAGCAGGGCCAGCACCACCGCGATCACGGCCTGGCGACGGGCGGGCGCGGTGTCCAGAAGCACCTGCACCGTCCAGCCGGCCTCGGGCATCGCCTCGGCGACGACCACGAATTCGCGCCGGCCCTCGGGCAGGTCCAGCTGCATCAGCCGATGCGCGCCCACCTGGCCCACCCGCTCCAGCGGCAGCGGCTCGAGCGGGGCGGCATCATAGCGGCGGGTGGCGGCGACGCGGGCGCGGGCCTCGTCCGACAGCGGCGCCAGCGCGCGGAACTGCCAGTCGCGGCGGCTGGCGAGGAAGACGATCCCCTCGTCATCCGTCACGATGATCTCGTATTCCGCGGCGCGCCAGCTGTCCTCAATCGCGTCCACATCGACCTTCAGCGCCAGCGCGCCCACGATCCGGCCCCGGTTCCGCACCGGCGCGCCGAAATAGTAGCCGCGCTTGGCCGAGGTGGTTCCGAGCGCGAAGAACCGCCCCTGCCCGCCCGCCACCGCATCGCTGAAATAGGGCCGGTAGTCGAAGCGCTGGCCGATGAAGCTGAGGGGCTGGTCGAAATTGCTGGCCGCGACTGTCATCCCGTCGAGCCGCATGATGTAGCTGTCCGACAGGCCCATCATCGCGTTGACATGGCGCAGGTAGAGGTTGGCCCCGGCGATGGTCGCGCCCGGCGCCTCGGGGTCCAGCGCATCCGCCAGAAGCTGCTCGGTCGCCATGAGCTCGGGCAGGCGCTCGTAGCGGGCAAGCTCCCCGCGCAACCCCGAGATGGCGAGGCGCAGCACGTTCTCGCCCTGCGGCACCGTCGCCGCGATCGAGCGTGCGGGCAGCCAGCCGGTGCCGAGCGTCAGCACGACGGCGATGCCGAGCGCCAGCGCCAGAAGCGCCGCCGCCCGCCGCTTTCGCCATGTCCCGCGCTGAAGCCGTCTCACGTCGCCCCTCCTGCCCGGCGCATCTTCCCCCGCCCGGACAGGCGCGGCAAGCGGCCTTGTCAGCCATGCGGGGCCGTGGAACAAGATGCGCATGAGCGAACGTGTCGGACCGTCAGAGCTGATCGCGCGGCTGCGGCCGCTGACCGAGGGGCCGCAGCGGCGGCTGGTGGCGCTGGCCGGTCCCCCGGCGGCGGGCAAGAGCCATATCTGCGACATCCTGCAGAAGCAGCTGCCACAGGCGGGGCTCTTGCAGATGGACGGGTTTCATCTCGACGACCGGTTGCTGCACCAGCGGGGGATGCTGGCGCGGAAGGGCGCGCCCGAATCGTTCGATCTGGACGGGCTTTCGGTGATGCTGGACCGGCTGTCAGCCGATGACGGGCGCGACGTCCTGGTGCCGGTCTTCGACCGAAGCATCGAGACGAGCCGGGGTGCTGCCGCCGAGATCACTGCGCAGACGCGGCTCATCCTGGTCGAGGGCAACTACCTGCTGCTCGACCGCCCCGGCTGGCGCGACCTGGCGCGGCACTTCGCGCTGACGGTCATGCTGGAGGCGCCAGAGCCTGTGCTGCTCGCACGGCTTCAGGGCCGGTGGGCGGGGTATGATCCCGGCACGCTGCGCGTCAAGCTGGACGGGAACGACCTGCCGAACATGCGCCTCGTGCTGGAGGCGAGCCGGCCGGCCGACCTGATCCTGCCTACGGGCTAGGGCGACCGGCCCGGCGGCGCCGCGCGATCTCGAAGGCGATGGCGCCGACGACCGTGGCGGCGATGATGATCAGCGCCAGCGCGTTGACCGCCGGGGTCAGGCCGGTGCGGACCTTGGTCGCGATGAACACGGTCAGCGGCGTCTCGAAGCCGCGCACGAAGAGCGTCGTGTTGTAGTTCTCGACCGATTGCAGCACTGCAAGGCCGCTTGCCGCCAGCAGCGCGGGGCGCAGGAAGGGCAGCGTCACGCGGCGGAACACCATCACCTTCGAGGCGCCGAGGCCCAGGGCCGCCTCCTCCTGCGTGCGGTCGAAGCGTTGCAGGCGCGCCATCACCATCAGCATGACGTAGCAGATGATGAAGGTGGACTGCGCCAGCACGATCAGGAAGATGCCCCCGCCGATCCCCAGCTGCCGCCAGAGGATCAGCGTCGAGATGCCGATGACCACCCCCGGCGTCAGCAGCGGCGAGACCATCAGCGCGTATGCGAAGCCCTTGGCGCGCGCGTGCAGCGAGGTCAGCACCAAGGCCGCCGCCGTCCCGATGGGCACCGCCACCACCACCACGCAGACCGCCACGATCAGCGAGGTCCAGAGCGACTGCCACATCGTCCGGTCCGCCCACATGGCCGCGAACCAGTCGGTCGTCGTGCCCTGCCAAGGGATCACGGTCGGAAAGCGGCTCTCGTTGAAGGCGGCGGCGCCCATGATGATGAGCGGCGCGAAGAGGTAGAGCCCGAAGGCCACGAGATAGAGCCAGAAGAGGGCGTTGAAGATCCGCTCGGAACCGCTCATTTGGCGACATCCGCCAGGTTGACGCGGGCGATCTTCAGCGTGACCAGCACGACGGCGAGGCAGAGGACCAGCAGCACCAGCGCATATGCCGCCCCCCGATTCCAGTCGCCGCCCTCGAAGAACCAGTTGTAGATGATCTCGGTGAACCAGCGGCTGCCGGGCGCGCCCAGCAGCGCCGGCGCGACATAGCTGCCGGCAGCCAGCATGAAGGTGAAGACGAAGCCCGTCGCGATGCCGGCCTTGGCATGGGGGATGACCACGCGGGTATGGATGCGCCAGGGCGAGGCGCCGAGGTCGCGCGCGGCCTCGATCTGCGCCTTCTCGAGGCTCTCGATGGCGTTGTAGATCGGCAGCAGCATGAACAGGATATAGGCATAGACCATCGCGGCCAGCACGCCGCCGTCGCCCTGCCAGCGGATCGGCGCCTCGATGATCCCGAGGTTCATCAGCACCGCGTTCAGCGGGCCGCGATAGGCCAGGATGATGAACCAGGCGAGGGTCCGCAGCACCTCGTTGATGAAGAAGGGAATGATGATCAGCAGCAGGACGACCGAGAGCTGGCCCACCGTCGCCCGCTGCGCCATCCAGAAGGCGATCGGATAGCAGACGAGGAAGGTCGTCAGCGCGACCAGGGCGCTGGCCCAGATGGTCTTGAGGAAGATCGTCCGATGCGTCGCCTCGCCGGCGAGATAGGCGATGTTCGCCAGCGAATAGGTGTCGGTCGGCCCGCCGATCGCCGCGGGCGGCAGGTTCGGGCGCAGCGCATAGTCGATCATCATCAGGTTCGGCGCCAGCACCATGCCGGCCAGCCAGACCAGCACCAGCGCGACGAAGATCGTCGAGAGGCCCGGTCCGAAGCGGCGGTAGAGATCACCCATCTCCCAGCACCACCGCATGTTCGGGCTGAAAGCCGAAGCGCGCCTCGGCCCCGGGCGCGGGCGCATCGCCAAGCCGCGTCGAGGGGACAGAGGCCGCCAGCGCCGCCCCGTCCGCAAAGGCGCCGTGGACGAGGGCGAAGGCGCCCTCGAAATCCACACGCTCGACCTTGGCGGTCAGGCTGTTGGTCGCGCCGCCGGGCATCAGCGCCTCGGGGCGGATGTAGATCGTGCCCGCCTGCCCCGCGGCGGCCCCCTGCCCCGCGCGGCCGGTCAGCGCGCCGAGCGCCGTCTCGATCCGCGCCTGCCCGCCCGCGACTTCGGTGATGCGGCCGGCCAGCGCGTTCGTCTCGCCCACGAAGCGGGCCACGAAGGGCGTGGCGGGGTTGTCGTACAGCTCCCGCGGGGTGGCGACCTGTTGCAGCAGGCCCGCCGACATCACGGCGACGCGGTCGGACATGGCCAGCGCCTCGGACTGGTCGTGGGTGATGTAGATGAAGGTGACGCCGGTGCGCTTTTGCAGCGCGCGCAGCTCGGCCCGCATGTGCTGGCGCAGCTTCAGGTCAAGCGCGGACAGCGGCTCATCGAGCAGCAGCACCCCCGGCTCGACCGCCAGGGCGCGGGCGATGGCGACGCGCTGGCGCTGGCCGCCCGATAGCTCGCCCGGCATCCGGTTGCCATAGCCTTCCAGCGCGATCAGGCGCAGCAGCTCCTCGGCCTTGGCACGGCGTTCCGCCTTGCCGACGCCGCGGGCCTCGAGGCCGAAGGCGATGTTCTCCCAGACCGTCATCAGCGGAAACAGGGCCAGCGACTGGAAGATCATCGCGGTCGGCCGCTGGTTCGGACCGAGGCCCTTCATGTCGCGCCCGCCGATCAGCACCCGGCCCTCGGTCGGCTCGATGAAGCCCGCGATCATCCGCAGGATCGTCGTCTTGCCGCAACCGGATGGCCCGAGGATCGAGAAGAACTCGCCCTCCCGGACCTTGAACGTGACATCGCTGACGGCGCGAGTCGTGCCGAAGGTCATGCCGATGCCGGCCAGCTCGACGGAATGGGACATGGAACCTCCTTGATGGGGGGCGGCGTGAAGGCCGCCCCCGGAAAGATCAGGCCGACAGGAAGCGGTCCTGATACTCGTTGCGGCGGGTGACGTACCAGTTTTCCTGGATCGGCCACCACCACAGCTTCTCGAGCGCATCCCCGGGATAGGCGGCGGCGAAGAACGCCCGCGCCTCGTCCGAGATCAGCTGGTCCGAGCCGACGGCGGTCGAGTTGATCGAGGTGGCGTTGGTGTACATCGCGCCGGCTTCCGGGGTGAGGAACCAGTTGATGAACTCGTAGGCCTCGTCCACGTTCGCGGCGCCCGACGGGATCGACAGGCCCTCCATCCAGGCCAGCGCACCCTCGCGCGGGGCGATGAAGCCGACCGGCAGCCCCTCGCGCGCCAGCGCGGCGGCGGTCGAGTCCCAGGTCTGGCCGATGTTCGCGCCGTTGACGCGGAAGGCGCCCTGCGCCTCGTTCTCGTTGGTCCAGAACTGGATGATGCGGCCCTTGCGCTCGATCGCCTCGGCCAGGATCACGTCGAAGATCTCGACCTGCGCCTGCTCGTCGGTGAAGGCGTCCAGCAGAGGGCGCGGCAGACGGCCCTCGGCTTCCAGCCACAGGCCCAGCCCGATCAGCGAGGAATGGCCGCGCACGGTCGCCTGCGCGTTCTCGTTGTTCCAGATGTCGCCATAGGAGGCGGTGCCGTATTCCAGCGGCATCTGCTCGGTGTCATAGGCGATGGCCTCGGTGCCCCAATCGGTCGGGACCTGGAAGCGCTGTCCGTCCACCACGGCGCCGAGATTGGTCGAGTTCTCCCACGCGCTCGGCAGGACGCGGTCCACCTCGATGCGCGATTCGTCGATGGGCTGCACCAGGCCGAACTCGACGTAGTTCGGCACGCGGTCCACGGTCGGCCAGATCAGGTCGAAGCCGGCACCGTTGTTGGCGCGCAGCTGGTTCAGCAGCTCGTCGTTCGTGCCGTATCCGGTGAAGTTCGGGGTGATCCCGGTGGCTTCGCGGAACGCGGTCAGGATCTCCTCCGTCAGATAGCCCTCCCATGCGAAGATGTTGACCTGCCCCGCGCCCTGCGCCATCGCGCGGCGCGCCAGATAGGGCGAAGCCAGAGTCACGCCCGCGGTGGCCGCAGCGCCCCGCAGCAATCCGCGCCTGTTGATCCGGTTCATGGAAACTTCCTCCTGTTGATCAAGATGATCGCCACCTCTAGCCGCAGGGCAAGACGGTTCCGTGACAGCGCCCTTTGGTCATGCCGGGGATGCTAACCGCGCTGTCACAATCTGCAAAGAACAAGTTGCCGCAACAACTTGCGCGAGAGAGCGGGACGCCGTGGCACCCGCCGTGCGGAAATTTTGGGCAGCGCGGGCCGGCGCTTATTTTACCATTTGATAAAATTTCGGACCTGTGAGAGCCTGATTCTACCAACAGGGAAAAGCCAGGAGACGCAAATGTCCCAAGCCAGACTGTCGCCCGGCGTCGTGCCGGGGCGGCTGACGCCCGATGCGCTGGCCGCGAACTTCACCGATGTCGCGCCGCCCTTGGACCGGCACGAGGCGCAGGTGGCCGCCGACCGCTGCTATTTCTGCCATGACGCGCCCTGCATCACGGCCTGCCCCACCGGCATCGACATCCCGCTCTTCATCCGCCAGATCGGCACCGGTACGCCCGACGCGGCCGCGATGACGATCCTCGGCGCGAACATCTTCGGCGGCATGTGCGCTCGCGTCTGTCCGACCGAGAACCTCTGCGAGGGCGCCTGCGTCCGCGAGGCCGCCGAGGGCCGACCGGTCGAGATCGGCGCCCTGCAGCGCTACGCCACCGACCACCTGATGGCGAAGGGCGCCCATCCCTTCACGCGCGCGGCGCCCACCGGGCATCGCGTGGCGGTCGTCGGCGCGGGTCCGGCGGGCCTGGCCTGCGCGCACCGGCTGGCGATGAAGGGGATCGACGTCACCGTCTTCGAGGCGAGGCCGAAGCCGGGCGGGCTGAACGAATACGGCATCGCCAGCTACAAGGCGGTGGACGGCTTCGCGCAGGCCGAGGTCGAGTGGCTCCTGAAGATCGGCGGGATCGAGCTGCGGCACGGTCATCGCCTCGGCGCCGAGATCACGCTGGAGGAGCTGCGGGCGGATTATGACGCGGTCTTCCTGGGCATGGGCCTCTCCGGCGTCAACGCGCTCGGCGCGCCGGGCGAGGAGCGGATGCATGTGCTGGACGCGGTCGACTTCATCCGCGACCTTCGGCAGGCGAGCGATCTGACCGCCCTGCCCGTCGGCCGCGACGTGGTGGTGATCGGCGGCGGCATGACGGCGGTGGACGCGGCGGTGCAGGCCCGGCTTCTGGGCGCCGAGAACGTGACCATCCTCTACCGCCGCGGGCAGGAACGCATGGCCGCCAGCCGGCACGAGCAGGAGCACGCGACCGCCTCGGGCGTCCGGATCATCTGCAACGCCGTGCCGGTGGCGCTGCATGGCAACGGCACCGTCGCGCAGATCGAATGCGCCTATACCGACGACAGCAGCGGCGCGCTGGTGGTGACCGATCAGCGCTTCCGCCTGCCCGCCGACCAGGTCTTCCGCGCCATCGGTCAGCGCCTTGACGGCACGCCGGACGAGCTGCGCCTGACCGGCGGCAAGATCGACGTGGACGCGGTGGGACGCAGCTCGATTCCCGGTGTCTGGGCCGGCGGCGATTGCGCTCTGGGGGGCGATGACCTTACCGTGACCGCCGTGGCGGAAGGCCGGGACGCGGCCGAGGACATCGTGGAGTATCTGGGTGCAAGAACATGACGACGGGCTGCTGGTCGGGATCAGCGCCCCCTTTTTCCGGCATGACGGGCAGCTTCATGTCGAGCGGCAGACCATCCTCGGCCTTGCCGCCTGGCGCGCGAATTTCGGCCGCGTGACCGCCTTCTCGATCTGCCACGACGCGCCCGCGCCGCAAGGCTGGGAGCCGTGGCCAGAGGGCGGACCCGCAGACGGCATCGCGCTGGTGCCCCTGCCCGACACCTACCGGCCGCGCATCCTGCTGCGCCAGCGCCGCAGCGTCGCGCGCCAGCTGCTGCAGCTGATGCGGACCCACCGCTACCGGACCTTCGCCTATGGCGGCTGGCTGGGCGATCCGGGCGAGATCGCGGCCTCGACCGCGCGGGCGAACGGGCTCAGCCACGGGGTCTGGTTTGACCGGGTGGAGTCGCAGGTGGCCGTGGCCGAGGCGGGCGGACCCGAGAAGCTGGGCCTGAAGGCCAGGCTGCGCCGCGCCATCTTCGTCTTCCACGAGAACCGGGCCGTGCGCCACGCGCAGCTCAGCCTGCTGCACGGCGCCAGCGTCTTCCGCCACTTCCAGCCCATCGCGAAGAACCCGCATCAGGTCGAGGACATCCACTTCACCGACGCCGACTTCATCGACGAAGCGGCGCTGGCCGAGAAGCAGGCCGCCGTGGCGACCGGCCCGCTGCAGATCCTCTATTGCGGCCGGGCGGCCCCGATGAAGGGACCGGAGGACTGGATCGCGGCGCTGATCCAGCTGAAGCGGCGCGGCATCGCGTTCCACGCGCGCTGGCTTGGCGACGGCGAGATGCTGGCGCAGATGAAGGCCGCCGCGCAGGAGGGCGGGCTCGACGAAACGGACCTGACCTTCGATGGCTTCGTCGCGGACCCGCAGCGCGTCCGCGACGCCTATCGCGCGGCGCATCTGCTGCTCTTCTGCCACAAGTCGGACGAGTCGCCCCGCAACCTGATCGAGAGCCTCCATTCCGGCACGCCGCTTATCGGCTACCGCGACCCCTATTCCGCCGAGCTGGTGGCCGAGAAGGATGCCGGCATCCTGGTCCCGCGGGGCGATGTCGGCGCCCTTGCCCAGGCCGTGGCGGCGCTGGACGCGGACCGGGACCGACTGTCGCAGCTTGTCGGCCGGGCGGGCCGGTCGGCGCGCCACTTGACGCGGGACGCCGTCTTCCGCCACCGCAGCACCATTATTCGACATCAACTGGACCAGCAACGCGAACCGCGCAGCTAGAGAGGGTGACATGGCAGATCTTCGCAGCAACTTCATCGGCATCAAGTCTCCGAACCCGTTCTGGCTGGCCTCGGCCCCGCCAACGGACAAGGAATACAACGTCCGCCGCGCCTACGAGGCGGGCTGGGGCGGGGTCGTCTGGAAGACCCTCGGCTCCGAGGGTCCGCCGGTCGTGAACGTCAACGGCCCGCGCTACGGCGTGATCCACGGCGCCGACCGCCGCGTCCTCGGCATCAACAACATCGAGCTGATCACCGACCGCCCGCTGGAGGTGAACCTGCGCGAGATCAAGTCGGTCAAGCGCGACTACCCGGACCGGGCGCTGATCATCAGCCTGATGGTCCCCTGCGACGAGGAGAGCTGGAAGGCGATTCTGCACCGCATCGAGGACACGGGCGCCGACGGGGTCGAGCTGAACTTCGGCTGCCCCCACGGCATGGCCGAGCGCGGCATGGGCTCGGCCGTGGGCCAGGTGCCGGAATATATCGAGATGGTGACGCGGTGGGTGAAGAAGCACTCGCGCATGCCCTGCATCGTGAAGCTGACGCCGAACATCACCGATGTCAGGAAGCCCGCCGAAGCCGCCAAGCGCGGCGGGGCGGACGCGGTGAGCCTGATCAACACGATCAACTCGATCACCTCGGTCGACCTCGACCTCTTCGCGCCCCAGCCCACCATCGACGGCAAGGGCAGCCATGGCGGCTATTGCGGCCCGGCGGTCAAGCCAATCGCGCTGAACATGGTGGCCGAAATCGCCCGGTCCGCCGAGACCCGGGGCATCCCGATCAGCGGCATCGGCGGCGTCACCACCTGGCGCGACGCGGCCGAGTTCATGGCGCTTGGCGCCGGCAACGTGCAGGTCTGCACGGCGGCGATGACCTACGGCTTCAAGATCGTGCAGGAGATGATCTCGGGCCTGGCGGACTATCTCGACAGCCACCAGATGCAGCTGGACGACCTGATCGGCCGCGCGGTGCCCAACGTCACCGACTGGCAGCACCTGAACCTGAACTACATCACCAAGGCGGTGATCGACCAGGATCTCTGCATCAGCTGCGGGCGCTGCTATGCGGCCTGCGAGGACACTTCGCACCAGGCCATCGCGATGAACCCCGGCCGAGTCTTCGAGGTGATCGAGGAGGAATGCGTCGCCTGCAATCTCTGCCTCGACGTCTGCCCGGTCGAGAACTGCATCACCATGCGCGAGCTGGAGATCGGCGAGATCGACAAGCGCACCGGCGAGCCGCGTCGGGAATATGCGAACTGGACGAGCCATCCGAACAACCCGATGGCGGCGCAGGCGGCGGAGTAGGCTCTTGCGTCCCGCGATGGCCGGGGGGCTTCGCGCCCCCCGGACCCCCCGCGGGGTATTTCCGCAACGGAGAATGTAAAGCGATCGCTCTGCGCTTCTCCGTTGTTCAAATACCCATTCGGCCTCAGAGCCCGTATATGCTGCCGAACTTGTGCTCGAGATAGTTGAGGAGCGGCGCTTCGCTGACCGGGGCGCGGGTGGCGGTCTCGATCAGTTCGGTTGGCGCCAGCAGCCCGCCGTGGCGCTGCACATTCTCGCGCAGCCATTCCACGGCCGGCCCGGCATCGCCGCGGGCAAGCGCCGCGTCCAGGTCGGGCACGGCGGCGCGCAGCGCCCGGTCGAGGCAGCCGGCATAGACATTGCCGAGCGCATAGGTCGGGAAGTAGCCGAAGAGGCCGACGGACCAGTGGACATCCTGCAGGACGCCATTGGCGGGGCGGTCCACCGCGACGCCGAAATCGGCGTGGAAGCGGGCGTTCCAGGCCTCGGGCAGGTCCTTGACGTCGAGGCGCCCGGCGATCAGGTCCCGCTCGATGTCGAAGCGCATCATGATGTGCAGGTTGTATTGCACCTCGTCCGCCTCGGTGCGGATGAAGCCGGGGGTGACGCGGTTGACGGTGGCGTAGAAGGCGTCCGGGTCGGTGATGTTCAGCCCGTCGAAGGCATCCGACATGCGCTGGAACAGCCAGCCGGCGAAGGCGCGGCCGCGGCCCATCTGGTTCTCGTAGATGCGGCTCTGGCTTTCATGGACGCCCATCGACACGCCCCGGCCGAGGGGGGTGAAGGCGTAGTCCGGATCGATCCCCAGCTCGTAGGAGGAATGGCCGACCTCGTGGATGGTCGAGTAGAGGCAGTTGAACGGGTCGGTCTCGACCACCCGCGTGGTGATGCGGCTGTCCTGCCAGCGGCCCGAGCTGAACGGGTGGACCGCAATGTCCATGCGCCCGCGGCTCCAGTCATAGCCGAAGGCGGTCGCGACGGTGCGGGTGAGGCGCAGCTGGGTTTCCTGCGGGAAGTGCCCGCTGAGCGGCTGCGGCTGGCGCTCAGTGCCGAGCACCGCATCGCGAAGCGCAACGAGGCGCGGGCGCATCCGGTCGAAGAGCTGCGCGATCCGGGCGCCGGTCATGCCGGGCTCGTAATCGTCCAGCAGCGCGTCATAGAGATCGCCGCCATCCGCCAGCGCCGCGGCCTCTTCGCGCTTCAGCATCAGGATCTGGTCGAGGACGGGCAGATAGGCCTCGGGCGCATCGGCCGCGCGGGCCTCGGCCCAGATGCCCTGCGCCAGCGATGTCTGGCGGGCCAGTTCCTCGGCCAGGCGCGCGGGGATGCGGCTGGCGCGGGTGAAGTCGCGCTGGATCAGCGCCGCGATACGGGTCTCGGCCTCGGTCCGCGGGCTTGCCGCGTCGAGCCACTCGCCAATGCGCGGATCGGTGCGGCGCTCGTGAAGCACGGCCTCCATCGCCGCCATCTCCTCGGAGCGCTGCTCGGTTGCGCCGCGGGGCATCACGGTTTCCTGGTCCCAGCCAAGGCGTTCGGCCACGGAGGACAGCGCCTCGGTCTGGCGCTGGAAGGCGAGAAGGTCGTCGAAGGCGTTCATCGCTTGGCTCCGCGGATCGAGGTTTCAACCGGGTAGCGCGCATGGTGGCGGGCGCGCAGGATCATGGTGATCAGCACGACGGCGCCGAACTGGTGGGTCAGCGCCAGGTGCAGGGGCGAGGCGTGGATGACGTTGAGGATGCCGAGGCCGATCTGCGCCGCCATCGCGACGATCATCACGGTGAAGGCGCCGCGGGTGACCGGGTGGGGCGAGCGGCGGGCGCGCAGGAAGACCACCACGGCGAAGATCGCCAGCAAGTAGCCGGTCATGCGGTGGATGAACTGCACCAGCGCCGGGTTCTCGAAGAAGTTGCGCCAGCCGAGCGTCGCGTCCCAGATGGTGGACGGAATCCACTCGCCGCCCATCGTCGGCCAGCCGGTATACATGCGGCCCGCGTCGATGCCGGCGACCAGCGCGCCGAGGATGATCTGGACGAAGGTCAGGTGCAGAAGGCCGGTGGACATGCCGAAGAGCTTGGCCTCTCCGGCGCGGCGGGCGCGCAGCAGCTCGGCCTCCGAGCGCGAGAGCTGCAGGACGTACCAGGCGATCAGCGACAGGATCAGGAAAGCGATGCCGAGATGGGTGGCGAGCCGGTACGAGGCGACGCGGGTCATCCCCTCGCCAAGGCCGGAGCTGACCATCCACCAGCCGATCGCGCCCTGCAGCCCGCCGAGCGCGCCGAGGCCCAGAAGGCGCGGCGTCCAGCCGGCCGGGATGCGGCTGGTGGCCCAAAAGAAGACGAAGCCGACGGCCCAGACCAGCCCGACGACGCGACCCAGCAGGCGGTGGCCCCATTCCCACCAGTAGATGAACTGGAACTCGCTGAGCGACATGCCCGCGTTGACTTCCTGGTATTGCGGGATCTGGCGGTAGAGGTCGAACTCGCGCTGCCAGTCGGCCGCGTTCATCGGCGGGATCGCCCCGGTGACCGGGCGCCATTCGGTGATCGAGAGGCCCGAGCCGGTCAGCCGCGTCGCCCCGCCCACCACGATCATCGCCAGGACCAGCAGGAACAGCACCGCGAGCCAGGCGCGGATCGCGCGCCGGGCGCCCTTGGGGCGGGCGTCGATCATGCCGGTGGTCTGGACGGGACGGGCGGCTGCGGGGTCCGAGACTTCCTGGAAGACAGGGCGCTTGGCCATGCGTGGCTCCTTTCGGGCGGAGGGTAGGTGTCGCCTAGCGGCGGGTCAACTGGCGCAGGATGCCGTGCAGCACGCGCACGTCGCCGCGGGTCAGCGGCAGGCGCGACCACATGTTGCGCAGGTTCAGCCGCATCGAGGCCGCCTTGGTGTCGGGAAAGAAGAAGCCCGCCTCGGTCAGCCTCTCGTCGTAGTGATCCCCGAGCCGCTCGATCTCAACGCGGTCGGCCAGCTCCTCGCTGTCGGCGCGTCGGGCATGGGGGGCGGGCTCGGGCGGCAGGGTGTCACGGCCCAGCTCGTAGCCCATCAGCAGCACCGCCTGCGCGAGGTTCAGCGAGGGGAACTCGGGGTTCACCGGCACCGTCACGATGGCATTGGCGCGGGCGATGTCGTCGTTTTCCAGCCCCGTCCGCTCGGGGCCGAAGATGATCGCGCTGCGGCCGGCCCTTGCGCGCGTCTCGGCCATTGCGGCCTCGGGGGTCAGGACGGGCTTGGTCAGCTCGCGGCCCCGCGCCGTCGTGGCATAGGCATATTCGATGCCCTTCATCGCCTCGGCCAGCGTCGGGTAGACCTTGGCGTGATCCAGCACCCGGCCCGCCGCGCCGGAGGCCATGGCGACCGCCTTGGGGTTCGGCCAGCCGTCGCGTGGGGCGACCAGCCGCATCTCGGTCAGCCCGAAATTCAGCATGGCGCGGGCGGCGGCGCCGATATTCTCGCCCATCTGGGGCGCGACGAGGATGACGGCGGGAGCGTTCGGCAGGATGGGGCGTTCGGTCTGCATGGGCAGGCAGATAGTCCGTCTGGCGGCGGCCCACAAGCTGCGCTATCTGCGACAGAAAGGAGTTCCCGATGACCGACGCACCCCAGCTTTACCTGATGACCCCGGCGGGCGCGCAGGCCTCGGCCCTCGGGCCGCTGCTGACCGAGGTGATGGACCGCTTCCCTCCTGCCTGCCTGCGCATCCGCGCCGGCGCCGAGGAGGACGAGCTGGGCCGGCTTGCGGACCTGGCGCGCGAGATCGCCCATGCCCGCGACGTGGCGGTGGTGATCGACGACCATATCAAGCTGGCGCAGCGGCACGGGCTCGACGGGGTGCACCTGACCGACGGCGCGCGCAGCGTGCGCTATGCGCGCAAGGAGCTGGGCGATGACGCCATCGTCGGGGCCTTCTGCGGCAGTTCGCGGCACGAGGGGATGACGGCGGGCGAGAACGGCGCCGATTACGTCAGCTTCGGCCCCGTCGGGGATTCGGCGCTGTACCGGGGCGAGCCGGCCGCGCTGGAGCTGTTCCAGTGGTGGTCCGAGATGATCGAGGTGCCGGTCGTGGCCGAGGGCGCCATCACGCGCGAGCTGATCAACAGCCTGTCGCCGCTGAGCGACTTCATCGCCATCGGCCCCGAGATCTGGGGCGAGGAAGACCCGCTGGACGCGCTCGGCCTGCTCTGGAACTAGAGGATCACCGGCGTCCGGTCGCCTGCCGCGAAACGGCGCAGGACGGCCGGATAGAGCCGATGCTCCTGCACCAGCACCCGCGCGGCCAGCGTGGCGGCGTCGTCGCCTGGCAGGATCGGCACCCGCGCCTGGCCCAGCATGGGGCCGGCATCCAGCTCGGGCGTGACCTCGTGGACGGTGCAGCCGGCCTCGGCATCACCGGCGGCGATGGCGCGGGCGTGTGTGTTCAGGCCGGGGTATTTCGGGAGCAGAGACGGGTGGATGTTCAGCATCCGCCCGGCGAAGCGCTGGACGAAGTCCGGCGTCAGGATGCGCATGAAGCCCGCGAGGCAGAGGATGTCCGGCTCGGCCTCCAGCAGCGGGCGCAGCAGCGCGGCCTCGAAGCCCGCGCGGTCCTTCGGGAAGTTCCGGTGATCGACGGCGGCCGTCGGGATGCCGGCCTCGGTCGCGCGATTCAGGCCCCCGGCGGCCGGGTTGTTCGAGGCGACCAGCACCGGGCGCGCCGGGTGATCGCCCGCCATGTCCTCGATTAGCCGGACCATGTTGGACCCGCCGCCCGAGATCAGGATGGCGACGCGTTTCACGCAAGCGCGCCGGAATAGCGGATGCCCGCGCCCGGGGTCACAGCGCCGAGGCGGTGGACCGTCTCGCCCTGCCCCGCCAGCAGCTCGGCCAGCGCGTCCGCGCGGTCGGCGGCCACGACCAGCACCATGCCGATGCCGCTGTTGAAGGTCTTGAGCATCTCGGCCTGATCGATACCGCCCGCCTCGGCCAGCCAGCGGAACACCGGCGGCAGGGTCCATGCGCCCAGGTCGATGTCGGCGCCCATATCCTTCGGCAGCACGCGCGGCAGGTTCTCGGTCAGCCCGCCGCCGGTGATGTGCGCGAGCGCATGAACGCCCCCCGCTCGGATCGCCGCCAGAGCCGGCCTGACGTAGAGCCGCGTCGGGACCAGCAGCGCGGCGCCAAGCGCGCCCTCCGCAAAGGGCGCTGCGTCGGACCAGCCGAGGCCGGCCCGCTCGGCCACCTTGCGGACCAGCGAGTAGCCGTTGGAATGCACCCCGTCCGAGCCGAGGCCCAGCAGCACGTCCCCCTCGGCCACGTTCGCCGGCATCGCCGTGCCGCGCTGCATCGCGCCGACGGCGAAGCCCGCGAGGTCGAAGTCGCCGTCGTGATACATGCCCGGCATCTCGGCAGTCTCGCCGCCGATCAGGGCGCAGCCGGCGGCCTTGCAGCCCCGCGCGATGCCTTCCACCACCCGCGCGCCCTCGTCGACCGACAGCTTGCCGGTAGCGAAATAGTCGAGAAAGAACAGCGGCTCGGCCCCCTGGCAGACCAGGTCGTTGACGCACATGGCGACGAGGTCCTGCCCGATCCCGTCCAGGTGGCCGGTGTCGATGGCGATCCGCAGCTTCGTGCCCACCCCGTCCGTGGCCGCGACCAGAACCGGATCGTCATAGCCCGCGGCCTTCAGGTCGAACAGCGCGCCGAAGCCGCCGAGCGC
Organism: Paracoccus tibetensis; assembly: GCF_900102505.1. Classification (GTDB taxonomy): domain Bacteria; phylum Pseudomonadota; class Alphaproteobacteria; order Rhodobacterales; family Rhodobacteraceae; genus Paracoccus; species Paracoccus tibetensis. The sequence goes on from NZ_FMVT01000004.1 coordinate 141,001, forward strand.
GTCCATGACGCCGGGCCGCGCGGTGGCGGCGGCGGCGGGCTTGATCCGCTCGACCAGCGCATTGCCCGCGTCGATGTCGACGCCCGCGTCGCGATAGCTGATCCCGTTCTTCGTCATGGCGGCCCCCGGCTGATGTCGCGCCTCCGATAGCCGAAGCCTGCCGCCGGGGCAACGCCCGAGGCGCCGACTTTGGGATGCCCGCCGAGACGCTTGACCGCCCCGCCCGCACGGATTAACCGGGATGCGCTGCGGGGGCCTGTAGCTCAATTGGTTAGAGCAGGGCGCTCATAACGCCTTGGTTGCGGGTTCAAGTCCTGCCGGGCCTACCAGGCGGCGCCTGCCAGACGTCCCCCCTGCCCCGCACGAAATGCCCCGCGCGCCATGCACCGCCCGCCATGCACCGCCCGCCATGCACTGCGATGCGTCAGAAGAAGATGTCGGCAAGATCGTCCTCGGCCGCGCCGGTCTCGGCCTCTGGATGGCTCTCCGGGATCACGCCGGGGAAGATGCGGGCGAGGATGTCCCGCTCCTCGCGCATCGTGTAGTCGGCCGCGAGCCGCGTCGCCAGCGCCGAGAGGTCGGCCTCGGAGGGCGCTGCCGCGGCGAAGGTGCCGAGCGCGTCGATCAGCGCGTTGATCAGCGTGCGGCCCTCGACATGGCCCTGCATCAGCCCCTTGGCGCGGGCGACGCGGGCTGGCACGTCGGCCGCCGCCCCCTGGGCCCCGGCCAGCTGGGCGAGGCACTCGGCCTCGGCCGCGCCGACAGCGGCGACGACGGCGCCGATTACGCCGCGGATGGCCGCCGCGCTGCCCGTCTCGACCGGCAGAAGGACGGACTGCAACGCGTCCGCCGCCGCCGCTGTGCGGGCGACGCCCATCCGGATCAGGTCGCCGCCCGCCTGGGCGCTTGCGGCGCTGTCGCGGATCTCGTGCGCGATGTAACCGATCGTGCGGTCGCCGCTGTCGCGGTCGGCGGCATGAATCGCGGCGTTGAAGCCGGCCAGGCGCAGCGAGAACTCGATCTCGTCGAGGCTCGAGGTCATGGCGGCGAACTGCTCGGCCGCGCGCACGCAATCTGCGAGGCTGTCGCAGATCTGGGCGCGGTGACGCTCGCGCATGAGGAACCGCTCTTCCAGTTGCTGCGCCTGCTGCACAAGGCCGATGGCGCCGTCCTCGGCCCGGTCCCGCTCGTCGCGCAGCATGGCGGCGACGAGGCCCGCCCCGCTGCGCGACTGCGACAGGATGCCGTCGAGACTGCCACCGATCATCGACATCCGGTCCTGATAAAGCTGCGCGAGATCCAGAAGCTGCGCGCGCTCGAGCCGCGCGATCGCGGCGATCCAGGCCCGCCGCGTCGGCGCGTCGGCCGGCAGGTCCGGGCCCGCGGTCGCGCCAGAGAGCAGCGCGGACATCAGGCCCAGATGCGCGACCACATGCTCCAGCCGCTGCCGGGCGATGTCGTGAAACTGGAGGACGGCGACGACCTCGCCCACGGCCCGCGCGGCCTCGGCAAAGGCCAGATGCGCGCCGGCCCGGCCTTCGTCCGCCGCGCCACGACGTGCGGCGAGGCCGCGCGACAGGGCGGCGACGACCTCTTGCAGCGGCGCCTGGCGGGCCTCCTCGTGCTGGCGCTCGCGCAGCAGGCCAGCCGCCGCGCCAAGCGAGCGGTGCAGTTCGGCCAGCCGCTCGGACAGTGCGGCGGCCTGCCTGCGCCCGCCGCCCACGAGAGCCGAGACCTGGTCGAGGAACGGCGCCATCGGGCTGCCCCGGCCGGCGATCGAGCCGGTATGCGTCCGCGCCACCAGCGCGATGTAGTCCAGCAGCTTGAAGGCACGCTCCACCTGCTCGTTCCCGGCCGCCGCGTCCTCGCGCCCGGCCAGAACCTCGGCCAGCTGCCGCTCGATCGCCTGGCCGTTCCGGGCGAGCGTCGCGGCATGGCCGGCGGTGGTGCCGAGCCGTTCGTCGATCTGCTGGACCTCGGGGCCGGTCATCACGTCGATGGTGCGCGCCAGCGCAGCCTCGATCCGGCGCAGCATGGCGTGAAGGGCCGCCAGGTCCTCGCCGGCGGCGATATAGGCGCCTTCGCTGCGGGCGTTCCAGCCGGCCAGCGCGTCTGCCAGCGCCGAAAGCTGCGCCTCGGGATGCAGCGCCAGCGATCCGTCATCAAGTCGTCGTGCAAGGGCGGCCATGATCCTCAGCCTTTCGCGGGAGCGGTGGAATGTTCGGCGGCGGCGAAGCGCATGACCTCGGGCGCCATCCGGGCCAGGGGCAGCTCGGCCTCGACCGCGCCCATCCGCATCGCCTCCTTCGGCATGCCGTAGACGACACAGCTCGCCTCGTCCTGCCCGAGCGTGCGGGCGCCGGCCTCGCGCATCTCCAGAAGCCCGCGCGCGCCATCGTCGCCCATCCCGGTCAGGATGATGCCAAGCGCGTTCGGCCCCGCCGCCCGCGCCGTCGAGCGGAACAGCACGTCGACCGAAGGGCGGTGCCGCGAGACGAGCGGACCCTGCCGCACCTCGACGCGGTACTGCGCGCCACTGCGATGCAGCAGCATGTGGTGATCGCCCGGCGCGATCAGCGCAAGGCCGGGGATCAGCCGGTCGCCCGTCTCGGCCTCGCGCACCTCGATCCGGCAGAGATCGTGCAGGCGGCGCGCGAAGGCGGCGGTGAAGCCCGCGGGCATGTGCTGGACGATGGCGAGGCCCGGCGCATCGGCGGGCAGCGCCTCGAGCAGAAGGCGCAGCGCCTCGGTCCCGCCGGTCGAGGCACCGATGGCGACCAGCCGGTCGGTCGTCTGCAGCGCCGTGCGCCGGCCGGGCGGGGGCAGGACGGCGTCGGCGGTCAGCTTGCGGCTCGTCTCGATCCGGCTGCGCGGTCGCAGTCGCGCCGCGGCGGCGGCCCGGACGGCGTCGCAGATCCGCGTCCGCGCCTCGAGCAGGAACTGCGTCGTGCCGAGCCTCGGCTTGGTGATGATCTCGACCGCCCCCGCCTCTAGCGCGGCCAGCGCGGCGGGCGAGCCGGCATTGGCGAGGGACGAGCAGATCACCACCGGCAGCGGGCGCTGCTGCATGAGCTTTTGCACAAAGGTGATCCCGTCCATGCGCGGCATCTCGATGTCGCAGATGATGACGTCGGGCAACTCGGCCCGCATCCGCTCGGCCGCGAAATAGGGGTCCGAGGCGGTGCCCATCACCGTCATGCCCGGCTCGACGGCGATGATGTCGCCAAGCGCGGCCCGCACGCTGGCGGAATCGTCGACGATCAGGACCTTGATGTCGGCCATGGCTCAGTCCTCCAGCCGTTCGTGGATGTTGTTGTGCAGCAGCCGCAGCGGAGCCTGCCGCTCGCGGCTCATGTCGGAATGGCCCAGCACCAGCAGGCCGCTCGGCCGCAGATGCGCGCAAAGCTTACGGACGATCCGCGCCTGCGTCTCGGCGTCGAAGTAGATCAGCACGTTGCGGCAGAAGATGACGTCCATCATCCGCCCGGGCAGGTAGCGCGCGTCCATTAGGTTTACTTGGCCGAAGCGCAGGTTCCGGCGCAGGCCTGGCGCCACGCGCAACTGGCCGGCCCCCGCGCCGTCGCGCAGCAGGTAGCGCGCGGCCAGCTCGGCCGGAACGCGGCCGGCGGCCTCGGCGGCATAGTTGCCGCGGCGCGCGCGCCTGAGCGCGCTGATCGAGATGTCCGTGGCCAGCACCGACCAGCTCCACCCGCCCCCCTCGGCCGCGCTTGCGGCGGCGGCGAGCATGGCCAGCGACCAGGCTTCTTCGCCGGTCGAGCAGGCGGCGGACCACATCGCCAGGTGGCCCGGTGTCCCGCCCTCTGCCAGCTCCTGCAGGCGGGCCGGCGTCAGGTACGCGAAATGCGGCGGCTCGCGGAAGAACGAGGTCTCGTTCGTCACCACGCTGTCCACGAAGGCCTGCAGCTCGTCCTTCGGCGGGTTCGGCCCGGTCAGCAGGTCGGCGTAGGTCTCGAAGTCGGACAGCCCTGCCGCGCGCAGCCTGCGCCCGAGCCGCGTCTGCAGCATCAGCCGCTTGGAGGGGGCCAGCGAGATGCCGCAGCTCTGCCGCACCAGCGCCGCCAGGCGGCGGAAGGTCGCCTCGCGCAGCGGCACGGTGGCCGCGAGGACGCCGGCCGCGGCGGCAGCCGCGTCGGGCTGGCGGCGGACGGGGTGGATCAGGGTCATGGCGGCGTCCTTGAAGCGGGAAAGGGTGCAGGCGGCTAAGGGTCAGGCGGCCGGCTGGCCGAATGGGGCGCGGCCGAAGATCGCGCTGACGTCGAGCAGCGTCATGAACTCGCCCATCCGCCGGCCGATGCCGTGGATGAAGCTGTCATCCCACCGCTCGCCGAGGCTGGGCGGCCGGTCGAGTGCGGCGGGATCGTGCTCGACCACCTCCAGCACCGCGTCGGCGATGATCGCGATGACCGTAGGGGCGCCTTCGGCCTCGATCTCCAGCACCACGATGCGCCGGTCGCGGCTGCCGGCTGCGTCGTCGCCCGCGATGCGCAGCCGCTGCTTCAGGTCGATCACCGGCACCCCTTCGTGGCGCACGTCGATGATGCCCAGAAGGCTGGCCGGCGCGTTCGCCACGGGCGTGATCGGCGCCACGTCCAGCACCTCGCGCACATGGCGGACAGGGATGCCGAAGACGCCGCGGCCGAGCCGCAGGGTCAGGATCTGCGCGGCCTCCTCCTGCCCGTCGCCGACGGGCAGGAGATCATCCGCGATGCGGGACGGGGCGATCATGCGCTGAGCCTTTCGAAGCCCCCCTCGTCGCCCGCGGCGCCGAGGTCCAGGTCGAACCCGCCCTCGGCCGCGGGGCCGGACTGCGCCGGCCGGACCTTGGCCGCAGCGCGCTTCACGGGCGCGGCAGCGGGCTTTCTGGACGCGCGGCCGGCCATCTCGGTCTGCATCTGCCGGTCCAGCTCGTCCTCGCTTCTGGCCGCGGCGGGGGTGGTGGCAGCCGCCGCGTCACGCGACAGCACGAAGAAGCCCGCGCGCTCGTTCAGCATGGCGGCCTGCGCCGAGAGCTGCTCGGCTGTGGCCGACATCTCGTTGGCGGCGGCGGCGTTCTGCTGGGTCACCTCGTCCAGCTGCTGGATCGCCTGGTTGATCTGCTCGGCGCCCGCGTTCTGCTCGCGGCAGGCGGCCGAGATCTCGCCGACCAGTTCCGCCGTGCGCTGGATGTCCGGCACGAGGTCCTGCAGCATCCGGCCCGCCTCTTCCGAGATGCCGAGGGTCGAGGCGGACAGCTCGCCGATCTCGGTCGAGGCGAGCTGCGAGCGTTCGGCCAGCTTGCGCACCTCGGATGCGACGACGGCGAAGCCCTTGCCGTGCTGGCCGGCCCGCGCGGCCTCGATCGCGGCGTTCAGGGCCAGAAGGTCGGTCTGGCGCGCGATCTCCTGCACGATCTGGATCTTGTCGGCGATGGTCCGCATCGCGTCGACCGAGTTCGCCACGGCCTTGCCGGTCTTCTCGGCGTTGAGGCTGGCCTGGCCCGCGATCTTCTCGGTCTGCGCCGCGTTCTCGGCGTTCTGGCGGATGTTGGCCGCCATCTGCTCCATCGCGGCCGAAGCCTCCTCGGTAGCGGCCGCCTGTTCGGTCGAGCCCTGGCTCAGCTGCTCGGCCGTGGCCGAGGATTGCTGCGAACCCGCCGCGACCTGGCCCGAGCTGGAGATGACGTCCCCGACGATGCGGCGCAGGTTCTCGGTCATCGCCTTCATCGCCCGCATCAGATCGCCGATCTCGTCCGCGCCCCGCGCGTCAAGCTCGGTCGTCAGATCGCCGCGCCCGATGGCCTCGGCCGCCTTGACCGAGCGGTTCAGCCCGCGCGAGATCGAGATCGCCATCCACAGCGCGGCGGCCGCGCCGATGGCAATTGCGGCCAGGACGATCGCAACGAGTTTGTTCCGCATCTGGACGTAGGAAGCCTCAGTCTCCGCGCTCTTCGCGGCGGCCGCGGCATCGCTGTCGTTCGAGATCTGCGCCAGCTGCCCGTCGAGCCGCTCAGAAACGGGGAGGAGCCCCTTCGACAGCATCTCGAGCGCCGCGTATTCGCGCAGCTCCAGCGCCGAGTCGAGCTGCGCGCGCAGCACGGCCAAGGCGGCGGTCCAGCTGGTGTTGAGGTCGGGCACAAGCGCCATGAAGTTCCGGCTGACCAGCGGGATGGCCTTCAGCTCGGCCAGCGCGGCCTCGACGGCGGCGACCTGCTGCTCGGCATGCTCGACCTGCGCGCGGGTATGCTCGGGCGAGGGACGCGCGGCGGCGTCGATGGTGCTGATGCGCGCCGTCATGGCGCTGGTCGACACCGTCTCGGCCAGGCTCAGCGCCCGGACGAGATCGCGCATCGGCGCCGCGGAATGCACCCCCTGCCCGCTGTCGGCCGACGGCTCGCCGAGGTTCCGAAGGCCCTCGCTCAGGCGGGCGGCGTCGGCGAGAAAGGCGGTGAAGACCTGCTCGGTCGCCTCCAGCACGGTGCCCGGCGCCTCGCTGTCGGCGGCGTTTGACAGCTCCAGCGCGCGGCGCGCGGTATCGGCGAACTCGGCCATGTCCGCGGTCAGCGACGCGTGCTGCTCGCGGCTGGCGTCGTCCACATGCGACAGAAGCTGCTCGCGATAGGCTTCCAGCTCGGCGATGCGCGTGTCGAAGGCCTCGACATACTTGGCGCGCTCGGCGAGGTCGTTCGTGATGTAGGCGCGGTTCACCAGCCGCCGGACATCGGTCAGGCTCTCGCGCATCGCGCGGCTGGTCTGCACCTGCGCGAAGGGGCCGGACACGAACTGGTGGAAATCCTCGTTCGCGTCTTGAAGGCTCTGCATCGCCATGTAGCCGCTTCCGGCCGTGAGCGTGAGAATGACCGCAAAGGAGGCGATCAGCTTCGTCTTGATCGTCAGTCGCATGGGTTGGGATCCTGTTCTGGGGAAAAAGGGGACTCGTTCACTGTGGGCGCGCGGCGTCGGCCGCGACGATTTCCGCGAGATCGAGGACGATCACGTAGCGGTCGCCCCGCTGAATGACGCCTTGCATCAGCGCGGCCGGCCAGCGGGTGCTGCCGGGGGGCGCGGGGCGCAGCGCGCCCTGCGCGATGTCGATCACCTCGTAGACGGCATCGGCACGCAGGCCGACGAGGAACGGATCGCCCGGCCGGTCCACATGCGTGACGATGAGGCGGGTCGTCTCGCGATCCTCGGCCGCGGCCATGCCGAAGCGGGTCCTGAGATCCAGCAGCGGCATCACGTTGCCGCGCACGTTGACCAGCCCGGGCACATGGGCCGGGGCGAAGGGCACGCGGGTCATCGGGGGCGGGTCCAGCACCTCGCGCACGGTGGCGACGGGTAGCGCGAAGATGTCCTCGTCGAGCGCGATGGTCAGGTAGTCCTGGCCGAGGGTGGTGGCGGTCGTGGTCTGCATGGCGATCTCCGTCAGGCGACGTGCGGCAGAGACGCGCCGGGCTGGCGGGCCGGCGCGGGTGGCAGCGTCTGGCAGCGGGCCAGTGCCGGGACGTCGAGGATGAGGGCGACGGACCCGTCGCCGAGGATCGTCGCGCCGGCAAGGCCGGGCACGCAGCGGTGCAGCGGCGAGAGCGGCTTGATGACCGTCTGGTGCTGGCCGATGACCTGATCGACCACGACGCCGGTCTTGCCGCCCTCGGTCTCGAGCACCGCGACGACGCTGCCGCTGCGGGCGGTGCCGAAGATCCGGTCGGTCCAGAGCAGCGGCACCATCGTGCCGCGAATGTCGACGAAGTTCCGCCCGCTGGATGTCCCGGTCTCGACCTGCGCCAGCTCGACGCATTCCTCGACCGAGGCGACCGGCAGGATGCACATGGTCGCGCCGATGGCGACCTGCAGCCCCTCGATGATGGCCAGCGTCAGCGGCAGGCGCAGCGTGATGCGCGTGCCGCGGCCCGGCTCGCTGGCGATCTCGATGCTGCCCTGCAGGTCCGTGATCGTCCGCTTGACGACATCCATCCCCACCCCGCGCCCCGAGAGGCTCGAGACCGCCTGCGCCGTCGAGAGGCCCGGATGGAAGATCAGCTGGTCGATCTGGCCCGGCGTCAGCTCCTCCTCGGGGCCGACGATGCCGGCGGCCAGCGCCTTGGCGCGGATGCGGCCGCGGTCGAGGCCGGCGCCGTCATCCTCGATGGTGATGATCATCTCGCCGCCCGACTGGCGCGCGCAGAGGCGCAGCGTGCCGCGGCGCGGCTTTCCGGCCGCCTCGCGCGCCTCCGGCGTCTCGATCCCGTGGTCGATGGCGTTGCGGATGATGTGAACCAGGGGATCGCCGAGCCGGTCGAGGACCGTCTTGTCCAGCTCGGTCTCCTCGCCGCTGAGGACCAGCTGGATGTCCTTTTTCAGGCTGTCCGCCAGGTCGCGGACGACGCGGCGATAGCGGCTGAAAAGCTGGTCGATGGGCAGCATCCGCATGTCCATCGCGCTGTCGCGCAGGTCGGCGGACAGGCGCTCGACCTCCTCGACGATCGAGGAGAGCGCGGCGTCATGCCGGTGATGGGCCAGCGCGGTCAGCCGGGCCTGGGCGATGACCAGTTCCCCCACCTGACCCAGCAGCGTGTCGAGCCGCGCGGCGGAGACCCGGACCTGGCTGTCCGCCGGCTCGGCCGTCGCCGCATCGCGCGGGGCGGCGGCGGGCGCCTCGTCCACAGGCGCGCGAGGTCGGGCCGGCGCCTCGGGCATGGCGGGGGCGATCTCGGTGATGCTGACGACGCCCGGCTCGTCGACGAAGATAAACACGTCCTCGATGGCCGCGCGGTCCGCCGCGGTGGTCAGCGTCATCTGCCAGTGCATCGACAGCTGGGCCGGATCGAGCCGGTCCAGGTCCGGGACGGCGCCGGTCAGCGGGGTGACGAGGCAATCCCCCAGCCCGCGCAGCTCGTCGATCAGCGCCAGCGGGTTGGTGCCGAAGGCCAGCGCCGTGGGCGGCAGGCGCAGGTTGATCATCACCTGCCGCATGTCCGGCTGCGCCTCCGGCGCAAGCGGCGTGGCGGCGGGCACGCTCTCGGGCGCGGCCCCGGTCAGCTCGCGCAGCGCGGCCAGCAGGTGCAGCGTCTCGGCCTCGTGTTCGACGCCCGGCGTGAAGAGAAGCCGCCGCAGGTGATCGCCCGCGCGCAGGAAGACACCGACGAGGCGGGGACCGAGCGGCACGCGCCCCTGCCGGACCAGCTCGAACGTGTCCTCCAGGTGATGGGCGAAGGCCGCCATTTCGGCCGGGCCGAACATCGCCCCCGAGCCCTTCAGCGTGTGCAGCGCGCGGAAGGTGGTGTTGATCAGGGCCGCGTCGTCGGGACGCGCCTCGAGGTCCAGAAGCGCCGCCTCGAGCTGCTCGAGCAGGTCGCGGGCCTCGTCAAGGAAGGTCTGGGTGGCATCAAGCAGGCTCATGTGGCGCTCTTTCGGGAAAGGGGGATCAGGCGGGACCGACGAGCTTGGCGACCACCGCCCGCAGCTTGGCCGGGTCGAAGGGCTTGACCAGCCAGCCGGTCGCGCCGGCGGCCTTGCCCTCCTGCTTGCGGGCCTCGTCGGATTCGGTGGTCAGCATGACGATCGGCACGCCCGCGTAGTCCGACAGCGTCCGGACCTGCCGGATCATCGAGATGCCGTCGAGGTTCGGCATGTTGAGATCGGTGATGATCAGCGAGAACGGCGCGCCGTTCAGCTTGCTCAGCGCGTCCAGCCCGTCGACGGCCGCAACCGCGCTGTAGCCCGCCGATTGAAGCGCGAAGGTGACCATCTGCCGGATGCTGGCAGAATCGTCGACGCAGAGGATGGGGTGAGGCATCGGATGCTCCTTGAGCAGCGGGAGAGGGAGGTTCAGGCTCTGTCGGCGGCTGCCGAAAGGCCGCCGGGGTCAGCGCGCAGGCCGGCGCGGCGGGCGGCCTCGGCGACGGCGGGCGAGAGGGTCAAGGCAAAGTCGCGCCCCGCTGCCCGGCAGCTCTTCTGGGAAGCGATGATGATCTGCAGCAGGCTGACATCGGTTTCCTCGACCGCGCTGGCGTCGATCCGGAACGCGGCGCTTCCGCCATGAAAGGCGGCGCGGCAGTCGCGGTGGATCGCCTCGGCCTGCACCAGCGTGCAGCGGGCCGGCAGGGCAAAAGTCGTTGACGCGGGCGCTGCGTTCGCGCCCGCGCTCTCGCTGGAATGTCCGGCTTCGGCGGCGACGGGCTTCTGATGTAAGTTCGCAAGTTGCGATTGCATGGCTGACCCTCGTTTCTCCTTCGCTGCTCTTGCCATGAGCACGGCACGCAGTCCTGCTTCGGAAAGGAGAGGAGGGTCAGGCGGAAGCAGAGCGGCCGCTATACGAAGCGGCCATTCCTCTGCGAAAGGATAGGATCAGGCGCAGCGGTGAAGGTCGTTTCCCGCGGACCGGAGGGGTAATGTGCCCAACACGGCGACGAGCCGCGGGATCTCCAACAGCCCAAACGGAAAGACGCGCATGGCTGTCTGCCATGCGCGTCCTTCCGTTGGGATTTTGCAGCCGGTTTAGAACGCCGCGATCATCGCCGCGAGGACCGCGAGACCAGCGGCGAAGGCCGTGACCTTCAGCGCCAGCTGCGGTTTCGGACGGGCGGCCTCGGCACGCTCGTAGCTGCGCGTCGCGAAGGCCGACGGGATGGTCGGGCCACGGTAGCTGTTGCTCTCGCCAGTCATGTTCCTGTCCATCGCACCACACCTCCCCCTGTTTCTACCCCGGGACAAATGCCCGGTGCAGCACCTGCCTGACAGGCTGGTTAACGATCCGTCACCCATGCCTCGCCAGAGGCTCTCCCGAGGCTTGGGCGCGGGTGTCAGTCGCTGTATTCGACGAAGCTGGACGCGCACATCGTGCGGTCAGCACTGCATGTGACGTAGGGAACAGGCTGCTCCACCGGCGCGCAGGCAGAAATGCAAACAATGAGAACCAACAACCGCAAGACACGTCCCTCCGACAATCTGCAACGTAACGCGGCAGACCGGTTTTGGTCCCATATCTAATTGTACAGTTTTTACCAGCGCCAGACGGCACCGGCGGAAGCTGCGTGTTTGAGGCGGGACACCAAGGCAACGGCGCGACCTGCGACCAAGTTCCGCACTGGTGGCGCCTGTCCTGCTGGCCTAGCCTGACCGCTGAAGTCGCGTCATGGGGTCACGATGCCGAACGTCCGCACCTGCGTCCCGAACCCGGGTCTCATCCTGTCGCAGCGGGCCCGTGCATGCCGCGCCTGATCCTGGTGCTGGGCGACCAGCTGACGCATGACGGTGCCGCGCTGCGCACTGCCGCCGAGGGCGACCTGATCGTCATGGCCGAGGTCACGGACGAGGCCACCTATGTCCGCCACCATCCCAAGAAGATCGCCTTCCTCTTCGCTGCCATGCGCCGCTTCGCCGGCGAGCTGCGCGACAAGGGGCACCACGTCGCCTATACCCGCCTGGACGATCCCGAGAACAGCCACTCGATCCCCGGCGAGCTTCTGCGCCGCGCGGCCGAGCATGGTGCGGAGGGCGTGCTGGTCACCGAGCCCGGCGAGTGGCGGCTGATCGAGGCGCTTCACGACCTGCCCCTGCCCGTCACGCAGCTGCCCGACGACCGCTTCTTCGCCTCCCATGCCGAGTTTGCGGCCTGGGCCGAGGGCCGGCGCGAGCTGCGGATGGAGTGGTTCTACCGAGAGATGCGCCGCAAGACTGGCCTGCTGATGAACGGCGACGAGCCGGAGGGCGGCAAGTGGAACTTCGACCACGACAACCGCAAGCCCGCCGCCCCTGACCTGCTGCGCGCGCCCCCGCCCTCCTTCCCGCCCGATGCGCTTACTAAGGAGGTGCTGGCCCTTGTCGAGGCGCGCTTCGCGGATCACTTCGGCGACCTCCTTCCCTTCGACTATGCGACCGACCGCGAGGGTGCGCTGAAGGCGATGGCGCATTTCATCCAGCACTCGCTGGACGAGTTCGGCCCCTACCAGGACGCGATGCTGACGGACGATCCGTTCCTGCACCACTCGGTCCTCTCGCCCTACATCAACGCCGGCCTCCTGACCGCGTTCGAGGTCTGCGAGGCGGCAGCAAAGGCCTATGCCGAGGGGAAGGTGCGGCTCAACTCGGCCGAGGGGTTCATCCGCCAGATCCTCGGCTGGCGCGAGTTCATGCGGGGGATCTACTTCCTCGAGGGGCCGGACTACCCCAACCGCAACGTGCTGCGCCACGACCGCGACCTGCCGCCGCTTTATTGGGGTGCGCCGACGAAGATGCACTGCCTGTCGCAGGCGGTGGGGCAGACGCAGCGCCACGCCTATGCCCATCACATCCAGCGCCTGATGATCACCGGCAATTTCGCGCTGCTGGCGGGCTGCGATCCTCATCAGGTGCATGAATGGTATCTCGAGGTCTACATCGACGCCTATGAATGGGTCGAGGCGCCGAACACCATCGGCATGAGCCAGTTCGCCGATGGCGGGCTGGTCGGCAGCAAGCCCTATGTCAGTTCCGGCAACTACATCAACAAGATGTCGGACTACTGCGCGGGCTGCGCCTACAAGGTCAGCGCCAAGACCGGCAAGGACGCCTGCCCGTTCAACCTGCTCTACTGGGACTTCCTCGACCGCCACCGCGACCGGTTCGAGAAGAACCCCCGGATCGGCCGCATCTACGCGACCTGGGACCGGATGGACGAGGCGCGGCGCCAGACCATCCGCGCCGAGGCGGCCGACTTCCTCGCGCGCATGGACGCGGACGAGACGGTCTGACCTTGACCCCGCCCGGCCCGCGCGGGAAGCTCCGCGGGCTTCATCGGGAGGGCGCCATGGATTGCACCTGCGGACATCACCACGCGCCGGCGGCGGACACGGGCGGGGCCGAGATCCCGCTGACGCGCCCGCTGGTCGCGCTGCACGGGCGGCTGATCTGCCGGGACGCGGCGCAGATGATGCTGGCGCTGGACCTCCTGCCCGAACATGCCCGCCTCAGCCGCGCCGAGCCCGGCTGCCTGCGCTTCGAGATCGCGCAGGATGACGACCCGCTGGTCTGGACGCTGGATGAGGTCTTCGCGGATAAGGCCGCCTTCGCCGCCCATCAGGACCGCGCAAGGGCCAGCGAGTGGGGCCTGCGCAGCACGGATCTCGGGCGCGACTTCCACCGCCACGCGCTTCTGCCGCGCCTGCGCCCCGAGGCGGCGGGCGACACGGCCGGTATCGACGCGCTGCTCAGTGCCGCGTTCGGCGGAGGGGACGAGGCCGCGCTGGTCCGCGCGCTGCGGGCGGCGGGCGATCTGACCCATTCCCTCGTTGCCCATGCGGGCGGGGTGCCGGTGGGCCATGTCGCCCTCTCGCCGCTCGCGGCCAAGCGTCCCGCCCTCGCACTGGCCCCGCTGGCGGTTCATCCGGCGCTTCAGGGGCGCGGGATCGGCACCGCGCTGGTGCGGGCGGCGCTGGAGGCGGCGGGTGACCGGCCCGTGGTCGTGCTGGGCGAGCCTGCCTTCTACGCCCGCTTCGGCTTTGCGCCCGCCGATCTCGCCTCGCCCTATGCCGGCGCGCATCTGATGATCCGGGGCAATCTGCCGGCCGGCAGCGGCATCGCCCATGCGCCGGCCTTCGCGACGCTCTGACCCACGGGCTTGCACGCCTGCCTTCAAGCCGCCACATCTTGGCAGCAAGCTAGGAAAGGACCAATGATGGCGATGATGCAGTTTGACGCGGCCGAGCGCGTGGCGGGACAGGGCGAATTCGGCGAGCTGCCGGAATGGGACCTGACCGATCTCTACCCCGCCCCCGACAGCCCCGAGCTGAAGGCCGACATCGCCGAGCTGGGAGCCCGCGCCTCCGACTTCGCCGCCCGCTATCAGGGCAAGCTGGCCGAGCTGACGCCGGGCGAGATGCTGGCCTGCATCGAGGAAAACGAACGGATCGACATCCTCGCCGGCCGCATCATGTCCTATGTCGCGCTGCGCTATTACCAGAACACGACCGACCCGATCCGCGCCAAGCAGATGGGCGATCTTCAGGCGAAACTCACCGACCTGACGACGCCGCTGGTCTTCTTCGGGCTCGAGTTCAACCGCATCCCCGAGGACCGCTATCAGCAGGTCTTCACCGCCGCGGACGGCCCCGCCCGCTACAAGCCCGCCTTCGACCGGATGCGCGCGATGCGCCCGCACCAGCTCTCGGACGAGCTGGAGCAGTTCCTCCACGACAACTCGGTCGTCGGCGCCGCCGCCTGGAACCGCCTTTTCGACGAGACGATGGCCGGGCTGACCTTCGACGTCGCGGGCGAGACGATGGGCCTCGAGGCGACGCTGAACCTGCTGACCGAGCACGACCGCGGCCGGCGCGAGGCCGGCGCCCATGCGCTGGCGAAGGTCTTCGGGGCGAACGTCGGCCTGTTTTCACGCATCCACAACACGCTGGCGAAGGAAAAGGCGATCGAGGACAAGTGGCGCAAGATGCCCTCGCCCCAGCACGGCCGGCACCTGTCGAACCATGTCGAGCCGGAGGTGGTCGAGGCCCTTCGCAACGCCGTCACCGCTGCCTATCCGCGCCTGTCGCATCGCTACTACGCGCTGAAGGCCCGCTGGCTCGGCCTCGACAAGCTGCAGGTCTGGGACCGCAACGCCCCCCTGCCGACCGAGACGCCCCGCACCATCGACTGGCCCGAGGCGCGGGCGACGGTCATGGACGCCTATGCCGGCTTCTCTCCGAAGCTGGCCGAGCTGGCGCAGCCCTTCTTCGACCAGGGCTGGATCGACGCCGCTGTGAAGCCCGGCAAGGCGCCCGGCGCCTTCGCCCATCCCACGGTGACCACGGCGCATCCCTATATCCTCTTGAACTACCTCGGCAAACCGCGCGACGTGATGACGCTGGCCCACGAGCTGGGGCACGGCGTCCACCAGCGCCTCGCCGCCGGGCAGGGCGAGATCCTGGCCTCGACGCCGCTGACGCTGGCCGAGACGGCTTCGGTCTTCGGCGAGATGCTGACCTTCCGCACGCTGCTGGCCAAGACCACCGACCCGGCGCAGAAGAAGGCGCTGCTGGCCGGCAAGGTCGAGGACATGATCAACACGGTCGTCCGCCAGATCGCCTTCTACGACTTCGAATGCCGCCTGCATGCTGCCCGCGCCGAGGGCGAGCTGACGCCGGACGACATCAACGCCCTCTGGATGGCGGTCCAGCACGAAAGCCTCGGCCCGGTCTTCGAGTTCATGCCGGGCTACGAGACCTTCTGGACCTATGTGCCGCATTTCGTGCACTCGCCCTTCTACGTCTATGCCTATGCCTTCGGCGACGGGCTGGTGAACGCGCTTTACGCCGCCTACGAGGACGGGCTGCCGGACTTCCAGGCCAAGTATTTCGAGCTGCTGAAGGCGGGCGGGTCCAAGCACCATAGCGAGTTGCTGGCGCCCTTCGGGCTGGACGCGTCGGATCCGGCCTTCTGGGACAAGGGCCTGTCGATGATCGAGGGCTTCATAGACCAGCTCGAGGCGCTGGAGGACTGATGGCTGCGCGGGGCGGCGTCTGATGCCCCTGCCCCGCGCGCCCGACCGCCTGCCCGGCGAGATGGCCGAGGCGCTCGGCCATGCCGTCGCCAGCTTCGGCTTTCTCGAGGAGGCGCTGAAGCGCGCCATCTTCTCGCTCACGCGGCAGGACATCGAGCCGGCGGACGAGGCCGCGCTGGAGCGCTGGCTGCGGCGGATGGAGGAGATCGCGGACGACACGCTCGGCACGCTGATCGACAGCTTCCTGGCCGCCGCCCGGCGCGCCGGGGTCGAGGATCACGCGCAGCTCGCCGCCGATCTCGCCGCGACACGGCTCATGCGGAACCTCCTCTGCCACGCCTCCTGGCGGCCGGGGGCTCAGCCGGGCCACTGGCACCCGACCTTCATCAACACCAGGGGCGAGCGGCACCCGCACGACATGACGCCCGCCGACCTGCACGCGGTGCGGGCCGAGACGCTGCGGCTGGCGCGCCGCGTCGTGTCGATCATGCGCGCCACCGGCATCGACGGGCAGTGGGCCGGGCATGAGGACGACTAGCCGGGCCTCATCGGCGCGGGTGCGGCTTTCGCGCGTTGCAAGGTTCGGCGCGCCGCGCTAACACCCGGCAAATCCTGCAAGCGAGGAAGTCATGTCGTCCCCCCTTCGCCTCGGCATCGCCGGGCTCGGCACCGTCGGGATCGGTGTCGTCAAGATCGTGCAGAAACATGCCGACCTGCTGGCGCAGCGCGCCGGCCGCCCCGTCGCCATCACCGCGATCTCGGCCCGCGACCGGATGAAGAACCGCAGCGCGGACCTGTCGGGCTATCGTTGGGCCGAAGACCCGATGGCCGTTGCCACCGCCGATGACGTGGACGTCTACCTGGAGCTGATCGGCGGCGACAACGGCATCGCCAAGGACAGCATCGAGGCCGCGCTGCGCGCCGGCAAGGACGTGGTGACTGCGAACAAGGCGCTGCTGGCCGTCCATGGGCAGGAACTGGCGGCGCTGGCCGAAAGCCTCGGCCGGGTGATCCGCTTCGAGGCCGCCGTCGCGGGTGGCATCCCCGTGATCAAGGCGATGACCGAGTCCCTGGCCGGCAACCGCATCACCCGCGTCATGGGCGTGATGAACGGCACCTGCAACTACATCCTGACCCGCATGGAAAGCGCCGGCCTGCCCTACGAGGCGGTCTTCGAGGAGGCGCGCCAGCTGGGCTATCTTGAAGCCGACCCGACGCTGGATGTCGGCGGCATCGACGCCGGCCACAAGCTGGCGATCCTCAGCTCGATCGCCTTCGGCACGCAGGTCAGCTTCGACGCGGTCGAGCTGGAGGGGATCGAGCGCGTCAGCATCGACGACATACACCGCGCCCGCGACATGGGCTACCGCATCAAGCTGCTGGGCGTGGCGCAGATGACCGCCCGGGGGCTGGAGCAGCGCATGTCGCCCTGCCTCGTGCCGGCGGACAGCCCGCTCGGCCAGCTGGTCGGCGGCACGAACATGGTCGTGATCGAGGGCGACAGCGTCGGCCAGATCGTCCTGCGCGGCGCCGGGGCCGGCGAGGGTCCGACCGCAAGCGCGGTGATGTCCGACATCGTCGAGATCGCGCGCGGCGTGCGCCTGCCGGTCTTCGGCCAGCCCGCGGCCTCGCTGCTGGCGCCTCAGCACGCGCGGACCGCGGTGCCGGCGGCCTATTACATCCGCCTCGAGCTGCAGGACAAGCCGGGGGCGCTGGCGAAGGTCGCGACGGTGCTGGGCAATGCCGGGATCTCGATCGACCGGATGCGGCAATACGGCCAGCACAGCCCGGACAGCGTGCCGGTGCTTGTGGTGACTCACAAGACGACGCCCGAGGCGATCGACTTCGCCATCGAGGCCCTGCCCCGCACGGGCGTTCTGGTCAGCGAGCCGGTCGAGCTGCGGATCGAGGAAGTCTGACCCGCACCGCGCGCCCTCGTCGAGGGTGGCGCGCGGACCCTCTTAAGTAGAAGACCGATGCCCGTTCAACGGGTTGCCTTGGCACGCCGCGATCCGCGCGGCCGATGCCTAAAATACGCATCAAGATTCGTTCGCAATGCGCTGTCTTTTCTCACATAGCATCAAGGAAAGGTAAATTTAAGGAAGGGGTAACCATGTTCATGACCACAACCCTGGCGCACTACCAGATGCCCCTGCTTCAACTGGCATCCGTCGGGGTCAAGACCGAAATCGGCGCAGACCAGCGCAGCGTCTTCGTGCGGCCGATCACCTCGATCAGTCCGCTGACCGAGCTGCCGAAGGCGCAGATCGTCCAGAAGCCCGAGAAGACGACCCTGCCCTTCGAGTTCAAGCAGTGGCTCGCGCGCATCCAGAATTACGAGGCCACCGCAGGTCGCGAGACGGCCCGCCCCAGTGCGCCGCCGGCCCAGATGGCCGCTGCGCCGGAAGCCGCCCCCGCCACCCAGGAACCCGCAGCACAGCAGGCCGAGCCCGAGGCGAGCGCGCCGGAACCCGCGGCTCCGCCCGCCGAGCCGGAACAGCCGCAGGCAGCACCCTCGGATGCGTCCAGCACGGCCACGGCACCCGAGCCGACGCCCGAGCCGGTCGCGACAGTCCCGGCTGAGCCCGCGCCCGCACCGGCTCCCGAAGCCGCGCCGACCCCGGCTCCGACGGCCGGCACGCAACCTGCAGCGGCCCCGGCGCCATCTGCTGAACCGACGGCGGCACCGACGACGTCCACGACGACCGCACCCGCCACGTCGTCCAACACGTCAACCGGAACGACTTCGACGACGACGACGCAGCCAACCACGACGCAGCCGACCACGACGACCTCGGGCAGCGGCGGCGGCCTGCTGGGCCGCCTGCTGCGCTAGGACAGCCTTGACCTGCGCCCTGTCGTTCCGGCGGGGCGCAGGTGGATCCGCGTCAGCGCACCTTGGCGGTCAGTGCGGCGACGCCCGGAAGCTCCTTGCCTTCCATCCATTCGAGGAAGGCGCCGCCAGCGGTCGAGATGAAGGTGAAATCCGCCGAGGCGCCGGCCTTGTTCAGCGCCGCGACCGTGTCGCCCCCGCCGGCCACCGACACCAGCGAGCCCGCCCGCGTCAGCTCGGCCGCCGCCTGCGCCGCGGCGTTCGTGGCGCGGTCGAAGGGCTCGATCTCGAAGGCCCCGAGCGGGCCGTTCCAGATCAGCGTGCGGCAGGCGGTCATCGCCTGGCGCAGCGCCTCGACCGTCTGCGGCCCCGCGTCGAGGATCATCGCGTCCTCGGGGCACTCGGCCACCGGCAGCACCTCGTTCTCGGCGCCGGCCTTGAACTCGCGCGCCACCACGATGTCCACCGGCAGGTGGATGCGGCAGCCGGTCGCCTCGGCCTTCTCCAGGATCGCGCGCGCCGTGTCGGCCATGTCGCGCTCGGCCAGCGACTTGCCGACCTCGACGCCCTTCGCGACCAGGAAGGTGTTGGCCATGCCGCCGCCGATGACGAGGTGGTCCACCTTCTCGACGAGGTTGGTCAGCAGGTCGAGCTTGGTCGAGACCTTGGCCCCGCCCACCACCGCCATCACCGGGCGTTGCGGATGGCCGAGCGCGGCGTCCAGCGCTTTCAGCTCGGCCTCCATCAGAAGGCCCGCGCCGGCGTTCAGAAGCCGCGCCAGTCCCTCGGTCGAGGCATGGGCGCGGTGCGCGGCCGAAAAGGCGTCGTTCACGAAGACCCCGCCGAGCGCGGCCAGCGAGGCGGCGAAGGTGGCGTCATTGGCCTCCTCGCCGGCATGGAAGCGCGTGTTCTCCAGCAGGCCGACATCGCCCTTCTTCAGCGCGGCCACGGCCCGCTTGGCGGTGCCGCCAATGCAGTCCTCGGCGAAGGTGACCGGCTGGCCAAGCGCGGCCTCCAGCGCCGGGACAACCTGGCGCAAGCTCATGCTGTCCACCCGCTGGCCCTTGGGACGGTCGAAATGCGCGAGCAGCACCGGGATGCCGCCCCGCGCCTGGATCGCGCGCACCGTCGGCACGATCTTCTCGATCCGGGTGGAGTCGGTGACCTGCCCGTTCTCGACCGGCACGTTCAGATCGACGCGGGTCAGCACGACCTTTCCGTCCATTTCCAGATCGTCAATGGTGTGAAACTTGGCCATGTCGCGTCCTTCCGGGGGCTTGGGGGCGTTGGCATGGCTTGTCCCGCATGGCGCGTCCGGCGTCAACTCTGCGTGAGCCTGCGCTTTCCCGCCGCGCCGGGGCGCGTCACGGTTTCGCGCGTTGCGGCCCGCCGCGCCAGCCCCTAAGTCTGGGGCCGAACGACCGCAAAGGAGGGCCGCATGGCCGAGATCAAGGACCCCGAGAACACCGTCATCATCGAGCTGAAGGACGGCCGCGTCGTTGTCGAGCTGCTGGCGGACGTGGCGCCCAAGCACGCCGCGCGCATGAAGGAGCTGGCCCGCGCCGGCGCCTATGACAACGTCGCCTTCCACCGCGTGATCGAGGGCTTCATGGCCCAGACCGGCGACGTCGCCCATGCAAACATGGAGAAGGACTTCGACATCCGCCGCGCCGGCACCGGCGGGTCGGACCTGCCGGACCTGCCGGCCGAGTTCTCGAAGCTGCCGCACGACCGCGGCACGATCGGCGCCGCGCGCTCGCAGAACCCCAACAGCGCGAACAGCCAGTTCTTCATCAACTTCAAAGACAACCATTTCCTGAACGGCCAGTACACCGTCTATGGCCGCGTGATCGAGGGGATGGAGCATGTGGACAAGATCATGCGCGGCGAGCCGCCCGCGCAGCCCGACCGCATGATCAGCGTGAAGGTGGCCGCCGATGCATAAGCTCGCCCTGATCCTCGCCGCCCTCGCCCTGACCGCCGGCGTCGCCCTGGCGCAGGAGAACCCCGCCGTCGAGGACGGCCCCGGGCCGAACCTCGTGATCGAGGTCGCCGATGCCGAGGGCAATTCCAAGGGCACGATGGTCCTCGACCTCTTCCCCGAGGTCGCCCCGAACCATGTCGCCCGCCTGACCGAGCTGGCCGAGAGCGGCGCCTATGACGGCGTCGTCTTCCACCGCGTGATCGAGGGCTTCATGGCCCAGACCGGCGATGTGGAGCACGGCCGCCAGGACGGCGACACGGCGATGGCCGGCATGGGCGGCTCGGACCTGCCCGATCTGGAGGCCGAGTTCAGCGACCTGCCCTTCGAGCGCGGCACCGTCGGCATGGCCCGCTCGGCCAATCCGAACAGCGCCAACAGCCAGTTCTTCATCGACCTGGCCCCGGCGGGCTTCCTCGACGGGCAGTACACGGTCGTCGGCCAACTGGTCGAAGGCTGGGAAGTGCTGGACAGCATCAAGCTGGGCGATCCGGCCGCCAATGGCGCGGTCAGCGAGCCGGACTACATGCTCTCGGTCACGGTCGCCGAAACCGAAGAGTGACCTGACGGCGCGGGGGGCCGGCCGGGCCGGCCCCTTTCGCACTTGCAGCATGAGCGGCTGCATCTTTACACTGCGCGAATGGACACGCGCATCCTGACCCAGACCACCCTCATCACCCCCTCGGCCCCCGTGGCCCGAGAGCGGCACGGGTGGCGCGGCAAATGCCTGCAACGGCTGGTCCGCATGGGCCTGCCGGTCCCGCGCAGCTTCGCCATCTCCTGCGAGACCGTGCAGCAGATCGCCTCGGGCCGCCCGCTGCCGCTCGAGGAGCTGTCGCGCATCTTCGAGGGCGGCAGCGGCCTTGTCAGCGTGCGCCCCTCGGCCATGATGCCGGAATGGGGCGGTCCCGGCACGGTGCTGAACGTCGGCATCAACGACAGCCTGCACCGCGTGCTGAGCGATCAGATCGGCCGCGCGAATGCCGACGCGATCTACCTGTCCTTCGTGCAAAGCTACGCGATCCACATCGCCCGCCTCGACCCCGACATGTTCGCGCAGGAGGGCAGCGGCGCGCTGCCCGATGCGCTGGCCCTCTACCGCTCCGAGATGGACGAGCCCTTCCCGCAGGACCCGGCGATGCAGCTCTCCGAGGTGCTGCGCTCGATGGCGCGGGCCTGGGAGGGACCGACCGCGCGCATCCTGCGCGAGGCAAAGGGCGCGCCGGCCGAAGCCCCCCTGGGCCTTGTCGTCCAGGAGATGGCGCTTGCGCTCGGCCCCGGCCTCTGCGGCTCGGGGACGATCCAGTTCAGCGACCCGGTCACCGGCACCCCCCGCGTCACCGGCCGTTTCCGGGGCCAGCATCACGGCGCCGCCGTTGGGGCGGGGGCCGAGACGCTTTATCTGACCCGCGACGAGCGTGGCCCCTCGCTGGAGGAGGTCGCGCCCGAGATCTTCGCCGACCTCGTGCGCTTCGGCATCGCCGCCCGCGAGCGGCTGCGCGAGGAGATGCAGATCGAGTTCGTGGTGACCGGCGGGCAGATCTCGGTCCTCGACGCCACCCGCGTCGCCCGCAGCGCCCGCGCGAGCGTCCGCATCGCCGTCAGCCTGGCGCGCGACGGGATCATCCAGCCGCAAGAGGCGCTGATGCGGGTCGAGCCGCGCGCCCTTGCCGACCTTCTGCACCACCAGGTCGATCCGCGGGCGCCGCGCGACCTTCTGGCTCGCGGGATCAACGCCAGCCCCGGCGCCGCGACCGGGCGCATCGTCTTCTCGGCCGCGGCCGCGCAGGCGGCCGATGCGCGGGGCGAGCCTTCGATCCTGGTGCGCCGCGAGACCGTGCCCGAGGACATCCGCGGCATGCATGCCGCCGTCGGCGTGCTGACCGAGCGTGGCGGCACGACCAGCCATGCGGCGGTCATCGCCCGCGGCCTCGGCCGGCCCTGCATCGTCGGCGCCTCCGGCATCCGCATCGACGCCCGCGCCCGGCAGCTGATCGCAGGCGGGCGCACGCTGTCCGAGGGCGACGAGATCACCATCGACGGCAGCTCGGGCGAGGTTCTGGCCGGGGCAGCCGCGCTTCTGCCGCCCGCGCTGGACGACACCTTCACGCAGCTCTTGGACTGGGCCGACGAGGCCGGCGGGATCGCCGTGCGTGCCAATGCCGACACGCCCGACGACGCCATCACCGCGCGGCGCTTCAAGGCGCAGGGCATCGGCCTCTGCCGGACCGAGCACATGTTCTTCGACGCCGAGCGCCTGCCCGCCATGCGCGAGATGATCTTCGCCGACACGCCCGAGGACCGGCGCCGCGCGCTGGCGCGCATCCTGCCGATGCAGCGCCAGGACTTCACCCATCTCTTCGAGATCATGGCCGGGCTGCCGGTGACCATCCGCCTCTTCGATCCGCCGCTGCACGAGTTCCTGCCGCATGACCGCGACGGCCTGCGCGAGCTGGCCGAGTCGCTGGACCTGCCCCTGTCGGACGTCACCCGCCGCGTCGAGGCCTTGTCCGAGTTCAATCCCATGCTGGGCATGCGCGGCGTCAGGCTGGGCATCACCATGCCCGAGATCTACGACATGCAGGCCCGCGCCATCTTCGAGGCCACGATCGAGGCGAACCGCCACGGCAGCCCGGTGGTGCCCGAGATCATGATCCCGCTGGTCAGCGCCCGGCGCGAAGTCGAGCTGGTCAAGACCCGCGTGGACGCCGTCGCCGCCGCCGTCCGCAACGAGCGCCATGCCGACTTCGCCTATCGCCTCGGCGTCATGGTCGAGACGCCGCGCGCCGCCCTGCGCGCCGGCGAGATCGCCTCGCACAGCGCCTTTCTGTCCTTCGGCACGAACGACCTGACTCAGATGACCTATGGCCTCTCGCGCGATGACGCGGGGCGCTTCATGGGCACCTATGTGGCCCAGGGCGTCTTCCCCGAGGACCCGTTCCACGTCCTCGACCAGGAGGGGGTGGGCGAGCTGCTGCTGACCGGGGCGCTGCGCGCGCGCCAGCAGCAGCCCGAGATCACCATCTCGGTCTGTGGCGAGCATGGCGGCAATCCCGAGTCCATCGCCTTCTGCCACGAGGCCGGATTCGACTACGTCTCGTGCTCACCCTTCCGTGTTCCCGTGGCGCGTCTGGCGGCGGCGCAGGCCGCGATCCGCGCCAGGCTCTACATGGACTGGGGTGATTCTTTTCCTTGATGGGCCGTAATACGGCTGGCGAGTGGACGGCGCCCATACCCGTCAAACGCGAAGCTCGGCCGGTTCCTGCCAGTTAACCAACTTCCGGGCGGCAGGCTTCTGCCCGAAACGGCGCCTTGCGGCGCGTTCCCCGCCCTCACGCGGATGTGGGATGGCGCGAGCAACACGGACAATCCTAAGCAACGTGAGGTCGTCGGACCGGCACTCTGCTCGTGCTGGCTGTCCGATGTTCATGAACCGTCAACTGCTTGACGCTAAGAAGGACCAACCATGCCCACGCTGCTTCACCGGGCGGCGCACAGTCTTCTTTGTGCCGCCATCGCCCTGCCCCTCATCACGACCAGCGCCTCCGCCGGGGGTAACGGCTCGCTGTTCTCGTCCGAGGCGGGGCTTTTCGGGGCACTCGCCCTGACGACGAACGTGCCGCAGACGTCGCCGCTTCTATATGCCAACAGCGATCCTGTGAAAGTGGAAATCGAGCCCGACATCGACGTCGAGCAACTTCATCTGGCCAGCGCCAGCCGCCCCTATTCCGAAGCCGATCTGGCCTGCATGGCCGAGGCGCTTTATCACGAGGCGCGCGGCGAGGGCACGCAGGGCCAGCAGGCCGTGGCCGAGGTCATCCTGAACCGCGTCGACAGCCGCCAGTTCCCTTCGTCGGTCTGCGGCGTCATCAACCAGCCCAGCCAGTTCAGCTACACCATCGGCGGCGCCAAGCCGATGCGCAACAAGTCCGCCATCATGCGCGCCCGCGCCATCGCCGAGGCCGCCCTGTCTGGCGCCCCGCGCAACCTGACCGGCGGCGCCACCTATTTCCACACGCCCGCCGTCCGCCCCTCCTGGTCGCATCGCTTCCAGCGCACGGTCCAGATCGGCCGGCACATCTTCTACCGCCCCGGCACGCGCGTCGCCTCAAACTAAGTTCGGCCCCGGCCACGCGGCGGGGGTTGTCGCGGCCCGTGAATTGCGCTGAATGGCAGGCATGACCCAAGCCGACCGCATCTTCCTTCGCGACCATGTCCTCTCGGCCGAAATCGGCGCCTTCCAGTCCGAGCGCGGGCGCGAGCAGCGTCTGCGCTTCAACCTCGACGTCGAGCTGCGCGATCCGGTGACGGGCGCGGGGGACGAGGTGGACCGCATCCTCTCCTACGACGTGCTGGTCCAGGCGGTGGACACCGCCATGGCGGCGCAGCGCTACGACCTGGTCGAGACGCTGGCCGAGCGGATCGTGGCCGAGGTTCTTGCCCATCCCCAGGCCGCGGCCATCACCGTCACGGTCGAGAAGCTGGACCGCGGCCCCGGCTCGCTCGGCGTCTCGCTTCGGCGGGACCGGGCCAGCATGCCGGCCACGGGGGTGCAGGCCAATTGGCGCCTGCTCCTCTGGAACGCCGCCGCACCGCGCCCCGAGGGCCGCGTCGTCGTGGTACCGCCCGAGACCGGCCTGCCCCTGCCGCCGGGCGCCAACCGCCGCCGCATCCAGCTTCTGGCGCTGGACCAGTCGGCCTGGGCGCTGGCGGGTGAGCTGTCGCTGGAGGTCGCCGCAACCCGCACCGAGCTGGAGGCTGCGATCCACATGGCCACGCCGGTGGTCTGGGCGCCGGCGCGGCTGGCGGCCGAGGCCGAGGACGGCGGCACCAGCCCCCTGGAACTCGCGCTGTGGCTGGGCGCACGGCTCGGCGCCGCGGGCCTTGACCTCGCGCTGCCCGCGGATGCCGCCATGCCCGACCTGCCGGCCGGCACGCGCCTGCCCGTCGCCCGGCTCGCGTCCGGGGCGGAATGAGCGCGCAGGTCTATTACCGCCCCATCCCCTCGGGTGAAGGAGGGCGGTGGCAGCTTGCCGGCGGCTGGAGCCGCTTTTCGGAACTCGAGCGCCTCTGCCGGGGCGAGCCGCCGCGCCGCGTCACCGATGCGCCGCCCGAGGTGATCGCCGCGCTCACCGCCCCGCGCCCGCCCCTGATGGGACTTTCGCTGGACGCGCCGCGCATCATGGGGATCGTCAACGCGACGCCCGACAGTTTCTCGGACGGCGGCGCCTATGATCCCGCCGCCCAGGCCCGGCAGCTGGCCGCGGCGGGGGCCGACATCCTCGACATCGGCGGCGAATCCACCCGGCCCGGCGCTGCGGAAGTGCCTGTGCCGGAAGAGCTGGACCGTATCCTGCCCGCCATCCGCGCCGGAGCCGCGCTGCTGCCGGTGTCGGTGGACACGCGCAAGGCCGCCGTTGCCGGCCCGGCGCTGGAGGCGGGCGCGGGCCTTGTCAACGACGTCTCGGGCTTCGACTTCGACCCCGCCCTGCCCGCCTTGGTGGCCGCCGCGGGCGTGCCGGTCTGCCTGATGCACGCGCAGGGCCTGCCGGCGACGATGCAGGACGACCCGCGCTATGACGACGTGCTGCTGGACGTCTATGACGCGCTCGAGGCGCGCATTCGGCGGGCCGATGCGGCCGGCATCCCGCGTGCGAGGATCGTGATCGACCCCGGCATCGGCTTCGGCAAGACCGAGGCGCATAATCTGGCCATCCTCCGGCGCATTTCGCTGTATCATGGCCTTGGCTGCGCGATCCTGCTGGGCGTCTCGCGCAAGCGCTTCATCGGCAGCATCGGCGGCGCGCCTGCGCCGGCCGACCGCGCCGCGGGGACGCTGGCGCTGAGCCTGATGGCGGTGATGCAGGGCGTGCAGGTCCACCGCGTCCACGATGTGGCCGCCCATGTGCAGGCGCTGCGCCTGTGGCAGGCGGTCGCCAAGAACGAGAAGGCAGAGGGATGAGCAGGAAACTCTTCGGAACGGACGGCGTCAGGGGCCGGGCGAACAGCCACCCGATGACGGCCGAGATGGCGCTGCGCCTCGGCGCGGCGGCGGGCCGCTACTTCCGCCGCGGCGGGCAGTCGGCGCATCGCGTGGTGATCGGCAAGGACACGCGCCTGTCGGGCTACATGCTGGAGAACGCGCTGACGGCGGGGCTGACTTCGACGGGCATGAACGTGCTGCTGCTGGGGCCGGTGCCGACGCCGGCGGTCGGGTTCCTGACGCGCTCGATGCGGGCGGATCTGGGGATCATGATCTCGGCCAGCCACAACCCGGCCGAGGACAACGGCATCAAGTTCTTCGGCCCCGACGGCTTCAAGCTGTCCGACGAGGCCGAGGCCGAGATCGAGGCCATCGTCGCGGGCGAGATCGCCCTCGCGCAGCCCGGCAATATCGGCCGCGCCAAGCGGATCGAGGACGGGCGCGGGCGCTACATGGAATATGCCAAGACCACCTTCCCGGCCGGCCGTCGGCTCGACGGGCTGAAGGTGGTGGTGGATTGCGCCAACGGCGCCGCCTACCGCGCCGCGCCCGAGGTGCTGTGGGAGCTGGGCGCGACGGTGATCCCGCTCGGCGTGAAGCCGGACGGCTCGAACATCAATGCCGGCGTCGGCAGCACCCACCCCGAGGCCTGCG
The DNA here is from genome assembly GCF_900102505.1 of Paracoccus tibetensis. Lineage (GTDB taxonomy): Bacteria > Pseudomonadota > Alphaproteobacteria > Rhodobacterales > Rhodobacteraceae > Paracoccus > Paracoccus tibetensis. The sequence goes on from NZ_FMVT01000004.1 coordinate 167,920, forward strand.
CGGCGGCCGTACGCGAGCATGGGGCGGATCTGGGGATCTCGCTCGACGGGGACGCGGACCGGGTGGTGATCGTGGACGAGCGCGGGCGGGTGGCCGACGGCGACCAGATCATGGCGCTGCTGGCCGCGCGTTGGGCCGCGCAGGGCCGCCTGTCGGGCGGGGCGCTGGTCGCGACGGTCATGTCGAACCTCGGGCTCGAGCATTTCCTGACGGGCAAGGGGCTGCGGCTCGAGCGCACGCGCGTCGGCGACCGCTACGTGGTCGAACGGATGCGCGAGGGCGGCTTCAACCTCGGCGGCGAGCAGTCGGGCCATATCGTGATGACCGACTACGCGACCACCGGCGACGGGCTGATGGCGGCGATCCAGGTGCTGGGCGCGATGGTCGAGACGGGCGACACGGCCAGCGCGCTGGTCGCGCAGTTCGACCCGGTGCCGCAGCTGCTGAAGAACGTGCGCTACGCCGAGGGGGCCGATCCCCTGTCGGCCGAGCCGGTGCGGCGGGTGATCGCGGCGGCCGAGGCGCGGCTGGCGGGCTCGGGCCGGGTGCTGATCCGCAAGTCAGGCACCGAGCCGCTGATCCGCGTCATGGCCGAGGCCGAGGACGAGGTGGTGCTGCGCGACGTCGTCGACGAGATCGTGGCGGCGGTGGAAACGGCGGCCTGAGGGCGTCCCGCGACGGCCGGGGGCTCTGCCCCCGGACCCCCGGGGTTTTTGGTCAACGAAGAAGCGCTAGGCGCCGCTTGCCACCGGGTCGTGGTCGTAGAGCCAGTCGAAGCGGCTTGGCATCAGGTCCGGCGTCAGGCGGTTCGCGAGGCGCAGGGCAGTGTGGCCGGCGAGGCGCCTCAGCCCTGAGAGGTGGTAGTTGCGGGCGTTTCCGTTGGCCGCCGCGACGATGCGCGCGGCGCGCGGAGCACGGAGCGACTGGTAGCGTGCAAGAGCCGCGGGCTGGTCGGGATCAGCGTCGAGGCAGGCGGCGAGCGTCCAGGCATCTTCCAGCGCCATGACCGCGCCCTGGGCGAGGAAGGGCAGCGTCGGGTGGGCGGCGTCGCCGACGAGGGCGAGGCGGCCGTCCTGCCAGATCGGGGCGACCTCGTGGCGGAAGAGGCCCCAGAGATGCGTCCGCTCAACCGCATCGAGCCAGCCCGGCACCGGGCCGCCGAACCCGGCGAAGGCAGCGCGGAGGTCCGCCGGATCGCCTTGATGCGACCAGCCCTCGTCCTGCCAGTCGCGCCGCTCCTCGATGGCGACGATGTTGCGCAGGCCGCCGGAAAGCGGGTAGCTGACGAGGTGGCGGCCCGGGCCCATGAAGACCTCGGCGCCGCTGCGCCCGCCGTCGTCGGGGATCAGCGCGCGCCAGGCCGTGTGGCCGGTGAAGAAGGGCACCTCGCGCCCGTTCAGCGCCTGCCGGATGCGGCTGCGGAGACCGTCGGCGCCGATGACCAGCGGGCCGGCGGGCGGTTCGGCCACATCCGCCCCGAGCCGGATGGTGATCCCGGCGGCGCGGGCGGCCTCGGCCAGCACCTCCAGAAGGCGGGCGCGGTGGATGAGGCGGAAGGAGGCATCGGGACGGCGGCGGGTGAAATCGAGCCGGATCACCGGGCGGCCACTATGGTCGTGAAGCCGGACGGTGCCGCCGGGGACGGAGACGGCCTCGACGGCGGATCCGAGCCCGAGCGCGTCGATCACGCGCATGCCGTTCGGCGAGAGTTGCAGCCCTGCGCCGACCTCAGCCAGCTCGGGCGCGCGCTCCAGCACGGTGACCTCGGCCCCGCGCCGGGCCAGCGCCAGGGCCGCGGCCAGCCCGCCGATCCCCGCGCCGACCACCGTCGCGCGGCGTTGCTGCAAGGCGGATGCCATCGGCTTCTCCCGCACCGCCGGAAAGCGGCCGTCAGTCGTCGCGGTGGACCCGCTCCTTGCGCTCGTGGCGCTCCTGCGCCTCCAGCGTCATGGTGGCGATGGGGCGGGCGTCGAGGCGCTTGAGGCTGATCGGCTCGCCCGTCATCTCGCAATAGCCGTATTCGCCCGTCTCGATCCGGCGCAGCGCGGCGTCGATCTTGCTGACCAGCTTGCGCTGGCGGTCGCGGGTGCGCAGCTCGATGGCGCGGTCGGTTTCCTCGCTGGCGCGGTCGGCGAGGTCGGGAACCGCGCGGGCGCTGTCCTGCAGACCCTCCAGCGTCTCGGCCGACTGGTCGAGCAGCTCCTGCTTCCAGGCCTCGAGCTTCCGCCGGAAATACTCGAGCTGACGCTCGTTCATGAAGGGCTCGTCCTCGGCGGGGCGGTAATCCTGGGGAAGGAAGGTCTGGGCTTTCATAAGTCCTCCGGCGGCGCCGGGCGGTCAGAAATCCGGCACCTTGGGCGCCCCCATAAAGTATGATCCGCAGCTTGTCACTAGGCTCGCGCAGATGTGGGTGCCTTATCTGCAACTGCTTCCGCGGGGCCGTGGAAAAGCGCCGGGTTGCAGGGAATGATCGCCTCGCACGGGGCGTCGCGGCAGCAGCCTCGCGCTGCCACCGGGCCTTCCGGGAGGCGGGCTTTCCCCGTTGCCGATGCGGGACCGGCGCGGCTAGGCTGCGGCGCAAAAGGGAGGATGCGACATGAGCGATGAACAGGGCTTCGACACGCTGGCGATCCATGCGGGAAGCACGCCGGACCCGGCGACGGGCGCGCGGCAGGTGCCGATCTACCAGACCACGGCCTATGCCTTCCGCGACGCCGATCATGCCGCGCGGCTCTTCAATCTGCAGGAGGTCGGCTACATCTATTCGCGGCTGACCAATCCCACCGTCGCCGCGCTGCAGAGCCGCATCGCCGCGCTGGAAGGCGGCGCCGGGGCCGTCTGCTGCTCGTCGGGCCATGCCGCGCAGATCCTCGCGCTCTTCCCGCTGATGGAGCCGGGGCGCAACATCGTCGCCTCGACGCGGCTCTATGGCGGGACGGTGACGCAGTTCAGCCAGACGATCCGCCGCTTCGGCTGGTCGGCGAAATTCGTGGATCTCGACGACCCCGAGGCGCTGCGCGCCGCCATCGACGAGGACACACGGGCGATCTTCTGCGAATCGATCAGCAATCCCGGCGGCTACGTGACCGACATCCCGGCCGTCGCCGCCGTCGCGGATGCGGCGGGGCTGCCGCTGATCGTGGACAACACGCTGGCGACGCCCTTCCTCTGCCGCCCGATCGAGATGGGCGCCACGCTGGTCGTGCACAGCCTGACGAAATACATGACCGGCAACGGCACGGTCACCGGCGGCGTGGTGGTGGACAGCGGCCGCTTCGACTGGTCCGCCTCGGACAGGTTTCCCAGCCTGTCCGCGCCCGAGCCCGCGTATCACGGCCTGAAGTTCCACGAGACCTTCGGCAACCTCGCCTTCACCTTCCACGGCATTGCCATCGGGCTGCGCGATCTGGGGATGACCATGAACCCGCAGGGCGCCCACTACACGCTGATGGGGATCGAGACGCTCGGCCTCAGGATGGAGCGGCACGTGGCGAACGCCCTGCGCGTCGCCGAATGGCTGGAGAAGGACCCGCGGGTCGAGACGGTGACCTATGCCGGCCTTGCCAGCTCGCCCTGGAACCAGACGGCGCAGCGGCTCTATCCCAAGGGCGCCGGCGCCCTTTTCACCTTCGCGATCCGCGGCGGGTACGAGGCGGCGGTGAAGCTGGTCGACGCGCTGAAGCTGTTCAGCCACGTCGCCAATCTGGGCGATGCGCGTTCGCTGGTCATCCACTCGGCCTCGACCACGCACCGCCAGCTGACCGAGGCGCAGCAGCGCGCGGCAGGGGCCGCCCCCGAGGTGGTGCGCCTGTCGGTCGGGCTCGAGGACGTGGACGATCTCATCGCGGATCTCGACCAGGCGCTGGCCAAGGCTGCAGGCTGACGCCGAGACTTCCTTCGTTGAGCTGAGGCCGGGGCAGCGTCCCCGGCCTCCTTGGCGGCGCGGCAGTCCGTCGGACTGCCGCGGCATCCTCAGTTCGCCGGCGCCTGCGGCTCGGGCAGGTCGACCGGCGGCTGCGGCTCGGGCTGCGGCGCGGGTTCCGGCTGCGGCTCCGGGATCGGCGGATGGCCCGGCGGCAGCTCGGGCGCGCCATGGTGCCCCCCGCCGCGCGGGCCGCGCATCGGCATCGGCGCGCAGGCACCCTCGCCCGTCAGCGCGAACTCGATCTCGACCAGCGCCGCCATCGACATCTCGCCCGGCTGCACCGGCACCGAGGCGTCCGCCATCGCCGCCTCCATTCGCATCATCGGCCGCGGCATCCCGCCGTTCTGCGGCACGTCGCGCAGCACCATGATCGGGCCAAGCGTGACGCCCGCCGCCTCGGCCATGACCTCGGCCTTGCGCCGCGCGTCCTCGACCGCCTCGCGCCGCGCCTCGTCCAGCGTGTCGGCGCCGTCCTCGCGGGTGAACTGGATGCCCTGGATATCGTTCGCGCCCGCCGCCACGATCGCGTCCAGCACCTCGCCGAGGCGCTCCATCTCGGCCACGCGCACCGTCACCAGGTTGCTCGCCTGGTAGCCGGTCACCTCGGGCGCCACGCCGTCGCCGTAGCGCATCAGCGGGTTCAGGTTCAGCCCCGAGGTCTGGATGTCGGCCTCCGAAAGACCGGACTCGCGCAGGGCGGCGATGACTGCGCTCTGCTGCTCGGCGTTCTGCCGCATCGCCTCGGAGGCGCTTTCCGCCTGCGTCGTCACGCCCAGCTGCACGGTCGCAAGATCGGGCGCGACGCGCGATTGGCCCTCGCCCGTGACCGTCAGGCGCGAGGGGCCGTGCATCGGGCCGCAGCTCTCCTGCGCCATCACGGCAGGCGCGGCGAGGCCGAGGGCCAGCGCAGAGACCGCGCCAAGCCGCACGAGGCGCGGCGAAATTAGGGTCGCGAACATGGGGGTTCCTTTCAGGTCAGATCACCATGCGAAAAGAGTGCCTTGCAGATGATGCAGAAGATAGGGGCAAGAGCGCCCAAGTCCTTCACAGATGCGCCAGTTCTGCTTTCCCGGAAGCACAATTTGCGGTAGTGGTGGGTGAGGTCAACGACGTCGTGCCGCAGAAGCATGATGCAAATCGAGCAGCGAAGCAGAACCATGAACCAACATGCCGCCGGTCCTGAATTTGCCATGAGCTTCACGCAGGATGCCGTGTTGCTGGAACGACGCGAGGGGCGGCGGTGGCGACCGCTCGGCCAGGCGCGCTTCGCCGAGGGCGACCTGGCCTTCGTCCTGAACGGCCTGCGCGACCAGGCCGGCGGGCAGTCGGGCGATCTGGACACGATCCTGGTGATCCCGGACGACCAGATCCTCTACACCACGCTGACGGTGCCCTTCGGCTCGGACACGGCGGCCACCATCGCCCGTGCGCTCGAGGGGTTGACGCCCTATGCCGCGGCGGATCTGGCCTTCGACTGGTGTCCGTCGGCCAATGGCGACATCGAGACGCTGCGCGTCGCCGCCGTCGCCCGCCGCACGCTGGTCGAGGCCGAGGAATTCGCCCGCGCCCAAGGCTTCCGCCCCTCGGGCTTCCAGGCCCGCCCGGACGACGACCGCTTCGACGGCCAGCCCGATTTCGGCCCCTCGGGCCTCGTGCAGGAACAGTTCGACCGCCGCCCCTTCAGCGAGCCGGACCTTGGCGAGGTGCGCGTGACCGCACCTGTCATCGACCTGCAGGACGACCCTGCCCCGTCGGCCGCGCCGGCCCTGGTCATCTCGCGCATCACCCCGCATGTCGCCCCCGTTCCCGCCGCCGCCGCGCCCGCGCGGCCCGTTGGCGCGCCCGAGGCCGCAGCCGAGGCGGCATCCGCACCGCTGGCAGAGGACGCGGCAGAGGACGGCGCTGCGCGGACCGGCTCGCCCGTCATCCGCCACGGCCAGGTCGGCAGCCCGGTGGCGACCCGCCGGCTCTCTCCGCGCGCCGAGGCCGTTCTGACGCGCGCCGCCGAGGCCCGCGCGCGCCGCGCCCCGCCGCCGCCCGTCGATGCGCCCTCGGGCGTGCTCGGCCGCATCCGCAGCCTCGATCCGGCGCGGCTTCCGGTGATGGTGGGCGCGCTGGCGCTGGCCCTCGTCGTGGCGCTGCTGATCTTCGGGCGCCAGGCGCCCAACACCCCGCCCGTGGCCGAGGCCGTCCCCGAGACGCTGCCGATCCCCGCGCCGGCGCCCGAAGCCGAGGCGTCCGCGACCGAGGTCACGGAGGCCGCCCCGACCGCGGAGCCCGCTTCGGCGCAGGCCGTGACCGAGGCCGCGCCAGAAAGCGCGGCTCCGGTTGCCGCACCGCTGCCCGCACCGACGCCTGCGCCCGAGGCCACGGCCACCGCGCCCGTGGCGCCGGCCGAACCGGCACCGTCCGCTCCGGCACCGTCCGCTCCGGCCGCCGTGGCCGAGACCGCGCCCGCCCCGGCCAATGAGGCGGCAGCCGAGGCCGCACCCGCAGCCCCGACCGATCAGGACGCGCTGACCCGCGCCCTGGCCGAGGCGCTTGGCCAAGCCGCCCCGACCCCTGCGGCCGCGACGGCCGATCCGGCTGAGGCCCAGGCCGCCGCCACGACCGTCGCGGGCCTCGTGCCGCCTGCCCCCACCCCGCCTGCAGCAGCCGCGCCGACAAGCGCAGCCCCGCCGGCCGCGCCCCGGCCCGCATCCCCGACAACGGCCGCATCCACCGCGGACACCGCCCCGGCCGCCACGCCCGCCACGGCTCCGCCGCCGGCGCCGCGCGCGTCAGAGAGCGCCGCCACGCAAGCAGGCCGCCTGGCCAGCTCCGCCCGCCCGCCCCGGGCGAACCCGACGCCCGCCACCGCTCCGGCCGGCCCGGATGCCCAGCCTGCCGTCCCGGCCGCACCTGCGCCCTATGGCCGTGCCGGCCCCGGCACCGGCAGCCCGGTAACGGCCGCGCGTCCGCCGGCGCGTCCCGCCGCCCGCCCCGCTGCCGCCAGCACCACGGCGCCTGCGCCTGCCCCGGCAGCCGCTCCGGCTGCGGCCGCGGCTCCGGCGCCCGCGCCGGCCCCCGCCGCCCGCCCGGCCGCCCCGCAGGCCGAGGCGCCTCAACCGGCACCCGCCGCGCCGCTCGGCCAGCGCCCGCCGGCACGCCCTGCCAACCTGTCGCTTCTGGAGGAGGGCAGCCGCCGCGAGGAGACGGCCGCCCGGCCGCTGAACTCTGACGAGCGTGCGCTCATGATGGCGCAGCTGCGCGACCTGCGCACGGCCGAGCTTGGCGCGGCTGGCCTGTCCGAGGCCGAACGCGGGCTCGTCTTCCAGCTTGCAGACGCCCGCCCGACCCGCAAGCCCGTCGCCGTCCGCGCGCCCTCGCAAGCCGCCGTGACCGGAGCCGCGGTCAGCGCGGATCGGCCCGAGCCCCGCGCCAGCGCCTCGACGGCGGCCGCGGTCATCGCGCCGGCCGCCCCGGCCGCCGCGCCGGCGCCCGCTCCTTCGCCAGCCAGCGCGATCAGCCGCTCGGGCCGGCCCGTCGCCAAGCCTGCCAGCATCTCGGGCCGCGGGGCGTCAGGCGCACCCGCGACCTCGCCCGCCGCGGTCGAGGCGGCCATCGCGGCCGCCGTGGCGGGCAGCCCCGCCACGCCCGGCGCCGTGCCGCTGACGGCGCTCAGCTCCTCCTCCCTGCCGCCGCGCCGCTCGGGCGCCGCCGCCACCGCCGCCGCCGCGGGCCTTGCCAGCCTCAGCGCCAACACGATGATGGCCGCCGCGCCTGTTGCCGCCGCGCCGATCGCCGCCGCCGCCGCCACCGCGCCCTCTGCCGCCGACCTGCGCGCGGCGGCCGAGGCGCAGGCGGCCGAATCCGCGATGGCCGAGCAGCGCCGGCAGGACGCCGAATTGCAGGCCCAGGCCGAAGCCCGCGCCCGCGCCCAGGCCGCCGCCGACGCCCGTGCCGAGGCGCAGGCCCGCGCTCAGGCCGAGGCCCGCGCCCGCGCCCAGGCCGAGGCCGAGGCCCGTCAGGCCGCCGCCCGCAACCAGCAGTACAAGCCGCAGGAGATCGACAACGAGCCCGACGTGGTCGCCGCCATCCCGCAAGGCGCCATCGGCAATGCTGCCGCCACGGCGACCGTCAGCCAGGGCATCCGCCTGAACAGCACGCAGATCATCGGCACGATCGGCGCGGGCCAGGCCAGCCGGGCGCTGGTGCGCCTGTCGAACGGCCGCGTCCTGACGCTGCGCCTCGGGGACCGCATCAACGGCGGCACCATCACCGAGATCCGCGACAGCCGAATCCTCTACAACCGCGGCGGCCAGGTGCAGGCTCTGGGCGTCCTGAACGGCCAGTAGCCCCGGCCAGCGCCTGCCTTCGGCAGCCTCTCGTCCTTGACGCCCAAGCATCCTGGTGCCGGCCGGCGGTCCGGCGCGTCTCAGCCATCGAGCCGCGTGATCTCGAACCCTTCCGCCTCGAGAAGGCTCAGCACCCCGGCCTCGCCCGGCAGGTGCAGCGCCCCGAAGGCCGCGACGATTCCCTTGCCCTCGGCTGCCGCCGCAGTCGCCCCCTCGAGCAGCGGCGCGATCCAGGCGCGGTTGCGCTGGTCCATCAGGCGCTCCTGCGCCAGCGCCAGCTGGGCGTCGATCTCCTCGCGCGAGAGGCCGGAATTGGCATAGGCGTCGTGCCGCGCGAATTCCCAGATCTTCCAGACGTCTCCCTCGAAATAGGCGTCTGTCAGGGTGACGGCGTAATCGTCCGCATAGGCGGCGGCCGGCAGGTTCGCGCGGATCATGTCCAGCTCCTCTTCCGGCGAAAGATCGGCGAAGAGCGCGAAGACCGTGTCCCACGGCTCGAGCGCCCGGACCTCCAGCGCCTGCGCCGCGGCGCGGTCCACCAGCATGTGGTCGAGCCCCCCGGCCTTGCCGTCCGCCTCGGCCATCTGCCGCATCATGCAAGGCGAGATCCCCAGCATCATCGACACGTACCAAGGCCGCAGCCGCGCCGCCATGATCGGCGGGATGCCCCGATCGTTAAGGGCCGACGTCAGCTGCTGCCACTCCTCGGGCTCCAGCCGCTCGGGCAGCGTCGCGCCTGTCGGATCGACCATCAGCGTCGGATCGGCGGCCAGCGCCTCGGTCAGGCGCGCCTCCTCCTCGGGCCCGGCCTCGACATAGAGCGCGGCGGCCGTAGCGAGGCGGTCCGCGACCCGCTCGGCCAGCGCCTCGTGGCGCGGGTCCGCGAAGTGATAGGTGCCGACAAGGGTGATACGCGCATCGTCGCGCACCGCCTCGAAAAGCAGGCCGCGGCGGAAGGGGACACCCGCGGTCGCCTCCTCGATGGCGGCCGCCCGCTCGGACGGCATGGTCTCGAAGACGTTTCGCCCTTCGCAGCTCTCTGCCAGCGCGGCGCCGCCGAATGACAGGGCCAGGGCCAGCGCGCTTGCCAGGATCCGCATGCTCGTCCTCCTTCTTGCCGTCGTGAATCCGCCGCGAACGTGACACAGCAAGCCGCCGCAGGCCACCCCGCGCCCCCGCCGCAGGTGTTGACAGTGGCGTGAGAGCGGCCTAGATCATCGCCATTGGCACTCGCCCGAGGTGAGTGCCAACAGCGAAACACTGGAACCTGAAACGGAGTGTTCACCAATGGCATTCAAACCGCTGCATGACCGCGTGCTGGTCCGCCGCGTCCAGTCGGAAGAAAAGACCAAGGGCGGTCTGATCATCCCCGACAACGCTAAAGAAAAGCCCGCCGAGGGCGAGATCATCGCGGTCGGCGAAGGCGCGCGCAAGGACTCGGGCGAACTGATCGCTCCCTCGGTTTCGACCGGCGATCGCGTCCTGTTCGGCAAATGGTCGGGCACCGAAGTCACGGTCGACGGCGAAGAGCTGCTGATCATGAAGGAAAGCGACATCCTGGGCATCATCCACTGATCCCGGACGGACGCATCCTTCCCCACTGAATTCAGGAGAGACAAATGGCATCGAAAGAAGTCAAGTTCAGCACCGACGCCCGCGACCGTATGCTGAAAGGCGTGAACATCCTCGCCGACGCCGTGAAGGTGACGCTCGGCCCGAAAGGCCGCAACGTCGTGATCGACAAGTCCTTCGGCGCCCCGCGCATCACGAAGGACGGTGTCTCGGTCGCCAAGGAAATCGAGCTGTCCGACAAGTTCGAGAACATGGGCGCCCAGATGGTCCGCGAAGTTGCCTCGCGCACCAATGACGAGGCCGGCGACGGCACCACCACCGCGACGGTGCTGGCCCAGGCCATCGTCAAGGAAGGCATGAAGGCGGTTGCCGCCGGCATGAACCCGATGGACCTCAAGCGCGGCATCGACCTGGCCACGCTGAAAGTCGTCGAGGCCATCAAAGCCGCTTCGCGCCCCGTCACCGACAGCGACGAAGTCGCCCAGGTCGGCACCATCTCGGCCAATGGCGAGGCCAATATCGGCCGCTTCATCGCCGACGCGATGCAGAAGGTCGGCAACGAGGGTGTCATCACCGTCGAAGAGAACAAGGGGATGGAGACCGAGGTCGAAGTCGTCGAGGGCATGCAGTTCGACCGCGGCTACCTCTCGCCCTACTTCGTCACCAATCCCGACAAGATGATCGCGGATCTGGAAGACGCCTTCATCCTGCTGCACGAGAAGAAGCTCTCGTCGCTGCAGCCGATGGTTCCGCTGCTGGAAGCCGTCATCCAGTCGGGCAAGCCGCTGGTCATCGTGGCCGAGGACGTCGAAGGCGAGGCCCTGGCCACGCTGGTCGTCAACAAGCTGCGCGGCGGCCTGAAGATCGCGGCCGTCAAGGCGCCGGGCTTCGGCGATCGCCGCAAGGCCATGCTGCAGGACATCGCGATCCTGACCGGCGGTCAGGTCATCAGCGAAGACCTGGGCATGAAGCTGGAGAATGTCGGCATCGACATGCTCGGCCGCGCCAAGAAGATCACGATCAACAAGGACAACACCACCATCGTCGACGGCGCCGGTGAGAAGTCCGAGATCGAGGCGCGCGTCGCCCAGATCCGCCAGCAGATCGAGGAAACCACCTCGGACTACGACAAGGAGAAGCTGCAAGAGCGCGTGGCCAAACTGGCCGGCGGTGTTGCCGTGATCCGCGTCGGCGGCATGAGCGAGATCGAAGTGAAAGAGCGCAAGGACCGCGTTGACGATGCGCTGAACGCGACCCGTGCGGCCGTTCAGGAAGGCGTTGTCGTCGGCGGCGGCGTGGCCCTGGTCCAGGGCGGCAAGGCTCTGGAAGGCGTCACCGGCGTCAACAGCGACCAGGATGCGGGCATCGCCATCATCCGCCGCGCGCTGGAAGCTCCGATGCGCCAGATCGCCGAGAACGCCGGCGTCGACGGCGCCGTGGTTGCCGGCAAGGTCCGCGAGTCGACCGACAAGTCCTTCGGCTTCAACGCGCAGACCGAGGAATATGGCGACATGTTCAAGTTCGGCGTCATCGACCCGGCCAAGGTCGTGCGCACCGCGCTGGAAGACGCGGCCTCGGTTGCTGGCCTGCTGATCACCACCGAAGCCATGATCGCCGAGAAGCCCGAGCCGAAAGGCCAGGGCGGCGGCATGGGCGGCGGCATGGGCGGCATGGGCATGGACGGGATGATGTAATCATTCCTGCCCCTGCGGCAGACAGAGGAAGGGCGCCCGGGTGGCGCCCTTTTTCTATGTCTGCGCCTTGCGCTCTTTTCGGGTCGCCGTGCCGTCTTCGCGCCCGCCATCCTCGCGCTGCAGATGGCTCAGCTCGCGCTCGAGGAAGAACGAGATCAGCGAGCGGATCGTGACCAGCCCGCCCAGGAGGATGATGTTCTCGATGTTCAGGTCCAGCATCGTGCGGATGAGGTCGGCGACGATCAGCACCTCCATCCCTGTCAGGATGTGCCGCCCCAGCTCGAGCCGGCCGAGGTTCAGCCGGTGCGAGCGTTCGTGCCCGTCGCGGCGGTGCATCTCGCCGCTGACGAAATTCTTGATGAAGCGCAGAAGGCCCAGCAGCAGGATCAGGATCGCGAAGAGCTCGATCCCGAGGACCAGCCACTCGAATCCGAGGCTGGCCGCGCCCAGGTGATCCGACAGCGAGAAGCTGCTGATGCCGTCCATGCCGCCTCCGCCGACTGCCCCTGCAGATGGGAACAAAGGGGCATCCCTCTGGTTCCTTGGCCCGCAGCCCACCAAAGGGAAAGGACCCCATCATGGTGACCACCGTCGGAACCGAAGACACCTTCCAGGACCTCGTGCGCAACCTGATCCTGCTCGAGCGGGACGCCATCGCCGCCTACGAGTCCACCATCGAGCGGCTGGACGATCCGGCACTGTCCTCGCAGGTCGAGCAGTTCCGCCAGGACCATCTGCAGCATCTCGACGTACTGAACGAGATGGCCGCCGAGGCCGGCGCCGAGGCGCCGCTGGAGGGCGACATGAAGCAGATGCTGACGACCGGCAAGATCGCGCTGGCCGACCTGTTCGGCGACGCCGCCATTCTCAAGGCGATGCGCACGAACGAGGAGGACACGGTCACCGCCTACGAGCGGGCCGCGCATCACCAGGACGCGATCGAAAAGTCGCGCGCCTTCTTCCAGAAGGCGCATTCGGACGAGCTGCGCCACCGCGAGTGGATGCAGCGCACGTCCGAAGCGCTCTGACGCGCGGGGCGGCGGCCAAGCGCCGCCGCCTCAGCCCACCTGCGGCTCGACCCCGAGCGCGGTGCAGAGCGAGCGGAAGCGCGCTTCCGCGACCTCGCCCATCAGCTGGCGGCCCATCGGCGTCAGCTTCAGCTCCAGCCGCTTTCCCTTGACCAGCGTCAGCTTTCCGGCATCGGCCGGATCGTCGGTGGCGAACATCGCGCCGAAGCGCATGGCCTTGCCCAGGATCTCGGCGTCGCGCAGCTGCGCCTCGTCCAGCAGCGCGAACAGCGGCGCCATGGGCGATTTTGCCCGGCTGTTCTTGTAGCGGTGCAGCAGGGCAAGCCCTAGGAAGACCCGCTCGGGATGGCTGAGGGCGGCCATGTTGGCGCGGGTGACGTTGTCGAAACAGGCCTCGGCCCGGTAGTCGGGATGGGCGCGCCAGGCGGTGTCGTGCAGCAGGCAGGCCGCGCGCACCAGGCGGTCTCGCTCGGGCGGCAGGCCCGCGAAGATCGGCAGCAGGAACTGGTAGAGCTTCTTGCCGAAGCCCGGCAGCCGGGCCATCTGCTTCTCGGTGAAGCGCGCCGCCTCCAGCAGCGGGTCGCGCTTGCGCAGCGTGCCGGACATGTGCTCGTACAGCAGCCCCTCGCGAATGCCGTAGCTGCTGACGTTCAGCTCGGACGGCTGGAAGACCTCGATCATCTGCGACAGCACCTGCCCCGCCAGCGGCACCAGCTCGATCCGCGAGGCCGAGATGCCGACCTTGGCGCGCAGCGCGTTCAGCTCGTGTCCCGCGATCCAGTCCACCGTCTCGGTCACGGCGGCGGGAGTCATGCGGTATTCGTGCAGGACCGTCATCGGGTAGCTCGCCCGCTCCATGTCCAGCCGCGCGATGGCGCGCCACGAGCCGCCGACGAGGTAGATCCGCTCGTGATCCGTGCCCATCTGCGCGGCGAGGTCCTGCAGGATGGTGCGGATGTGACCTGGCAGCTCGGCCGGCGGCACCTGCTGCAGGCGGAACGGCCCGAGCGGCGAGGTGACGCGGCGGCCGACCTTGCCATCGGCCACCTCGGCCAGCTCCATCGAGTTGCCGCCGATGTCGCAGACGAGGCCCTTCGCGTCGGGCCAGCCCAGCAGCACGCCCTGCGCCGACAGCCGCGCCTCCTCCTCGCCGTCGATGACCCAGAGCTTCAGCCCGGTCTCCTTCTCGACCCGCGCCTGGAATGCGGGGCCATCCTCGGCCTCACGCACGGCGGCGGTGGCGACGCAGGTCAGGGGCTCGATCCCCATGCCGCGGGCGAGGGCCGCGAAGCGCCGCAAAGCCGCGAAGCCGCGCTCGACCCCCGCCGGGTTCAGCTTGCCGGTGCGGGCCATGTCCTGGCCGAGACCCGCCATGACCTTCTCGTTGTAGAAATAGGCGGGCGAGCGGGCCGCGCCGTCGAAGACCACCAACCGGATCGAGTTCGAGCCGACATCGACGACGCCGAGCCGCTTCAGCGCGCGCTTGGGCAGCTTGCGGAACTTCGGTCCAAAGGGTTCGACCTGTCGGCCGCTGGTCAATCGCACGCCGTTCATGGGGGCCTCTTGTCTTGCGTTCCTGGCGCGGCGGAGCCGCTTATTCGCTCGAATGGGTCAGCGCCGGCACGTCGCGTGCGCCGGCGGTACCGCGTCCCGAAAGAGACGGGTTTTCCATGAAGAAGCGGTGACAGTTGAACAGATCGTCACGTCCCTCGGGCAGATAGCGCACGAAGCGGCCATCGGGTTGCAACAGCCAGCTCTGCGCCTCGTCCGCCAGGTTCGCCGCCATGATCTGGCTGACGATCTGCGCCTTGACGGTCTCGTTCTCGCATTCCACCAGCGTTTCCACGCGCCGGCTGAGATTGCGCCCCATCCAATCGGCCGAGCTGATGAAGACCCGTGCCTTGGCCGAGGGCAGCCCGTGCCCGTTCCCGAAGCAGACGATGCGGGAATGTTCAAGGTAGCGGCCGACGATCGACTTCACGCGAATATTGTCCGACAAGCCCTTGATGCCGGGACGTAATCCGCAGATCCCGCGCACCACGAGGCTGATCTTCACCCCGGCCGCGCTGGCGTCGTAGAGCGCCTCGATCACCTCGGTCTCGACGATCGAATTCATCTTGGCCCAGATCGCGGCGGGCCGGCCCTGCCGGGCGTATTCCGCCTCGCGCCCGATCAGCTCGAGCAAGCGCTCCTTCATGTTGATGGGCGAGATCGACAGGTTCTCGAGCCCGACCGGCTGGACGTAGCCCGACAGGTAGTTGAACACCTTGGTCGCGTCCCGCCCGAGCGCCGGGTTGCAGGTGAAGAGCGAGAGGTCGGTGTAGATCCGCGCGGTGATCGGGTGGTAGTTGCCGGTGCCGTAATGGGTGTAGGTGACCAGTCCCTCGCCCTCGCGCCGCACGACGGTGCTGATCTTGGCATGGGTCTTGTAGTTCACGAAGCCATAAACGACATGGGCGCCCGCCCGCTCCAGCCGGCGCGACTGGCGGATGTTGGCGGCCTCGTCGAAGCGGGCCTTCAGCTCGACGAGGGCGGTGACGGACTTGCCCGCCTCGGCCGCCTCGCAGAGCGCGTCCACGATGGGGCTGTCGCGGCTGGTGCGGTAGAGCGTCTGCTTGATCGCCAGCACGTCGGGATCGCGCGCGGCCTGCGCGAGAAAGCGCACCACCATGTCGAAGGTCTCGTAGGGGTGGTGCAGCAGCATGTCCTTCTGGCGGATCGCGGCGAACATGTCGCCGTCATGGTCCTGCACCCGCTCGGGCACGCGCGGCGTGAACGAAGGCCACAGCAGGTCGCGGCGGCTGTCCAGGACCAGCTCGGCCAGGTCGGCCATGCCCAGAAGCCCGGCGACCTCGATCACCTCGTCGGGGCCGACCTCCAGCTCGTCCATGATCAGGCGGCGCAGGCGGTCGGGCGCGCCCGAGGTGATCTTCAGCCGGATGACGCTGCCCCGGCGGCGGCGCTTCAGCGCGGTCTCGAACTCGCGGACCAGATCCTCGGCCTCCTCCTCGACTTCCAGATCGCTGTCGCGCAGGACGCGGAAGCTGCAATGGCCGGCGTCGCGATAGCCGGGAAAGAGGCTCGAGAGATGCATCAGCAGCAGTTCTTCCAGCCGCAGAAAGCGCTGGCCGCCCGGCAGGGGCACGAAGCGCGGCAGCTGCGCGGGGATCGGCAGCAGAGCCTGCATCTGCCGCCCGTCCGTCTCGCGCGCCAGCTCGAGCGCCAGCGAGAAGCCGGTGTTGGGGATGAAGGGGAAGGGATGCGCCGGGTCGATGGCCAGCGGCGAGAGGACCGGAAAGACGCGGTTCTCGAAATACTCGTGAAGGAAGGTCTCCTCGGCCCCCGTCAGGCGCTGGCGCGAGAGGATCACGATCCCCTCCTGCTCCATCTCCTGCCGGAGGCGGTTCCAGACCGATTGCTGCGCGCTCATCAGCCGGCGGGCGTCGGCGTTGATGAGCGTCAGCTGCTCAGCCGGGGTCAGCCCGTCATCCGAGGCGGTGGTGTTGCCCTCGCGGACCAGCTCGCGCAGGCCGGCGACACGGACCGTGTAGAACTCGTCCAGGTTGGTGGCGCTGATCGACACGAAGCGGAGCCGCTCCAGCAGCGGCACGCGCGGGTTGCGGGCCTCGTCGAGGACGCGCCAGTTGAAGCTGAGCCAGCTCAGCTCGCGGTTGAAAAAGCGGGCGGGACCGGTCGGCACCTCGCCGTCAGGCTCGCGCGGGGCGGGAAACTCGGTGCGCAGGAAATCCGCCAGGGTCATGGGATGGGTCGTCCTGTTGTCGCGGCGCGCGGCAGCCGCTGCGCCCCCGGAAGGTTAAGGTCGGTCCGTGCGGGCTTCAAGCGTCAGCCCCCTGCGGCGCGCGCAGCTGGTCCAGCACCTCGGCGGCGATGCGCCGGGTGATCGGGCCTTTTTCGGCCATCGCGGCGCGGTCCATCGCCGCCACCAGCCGCCGCGCCAGCCCAAGGTCGCGGTCCATGTGCAGCACCAGCCAGTCGAGAAGCCCCGCGCTGACGGCCTGCTGCCGGTCGGCGAACAGCTTGACCAGCACCGCGGCCAGCAGTGCCTCGTCCGGCGGGTTCAGGCGGACCTGCGGCATCGCATCCATGCGCGAGCGCAGGTCGGGCAGCACCAGCCCCCAGTCCCGCGGCGGCGTGCGGGCGGTCAGCAGCAAAAGGCAGCCGCGCGGACCGCAGAGGTTCCACAGGTGGAACAGCGCCTGCTCGGCCCCCGCGGCGAAGCCCGCATGATCGGCATCCTCGACCACCACCGCGCCGCCCTCGGCCGCAAGAAGATCGGCCCCGTCCGGCCGCAACCCCGAGGCGCTGACGCGGCGCGCCCCGTTCTCGGCCGCCCAGAAGGCGGCGAGATGGGTCTTGCCCGCGCCCTCGGGCCCGACCAGCAGCATCCGCCCGTTTGGCCATGAGAGCGGCTGGTCCAACATGTCCAGCGCCGCCTGGTTGGCGGGCGCGGGCAGGAAATCGGCCCGCGCATGGGCGGGCGGCGTCGTCAGGTCCAGCGTCAGCTGGCGGGCGGCGGGAAAGAGGCTCACGCCTGCCCGGGCCCCGGCCCTGGCTCCGTCGAGGCGACCGGAACGACGACCGCGGCCGCCCGCTCACGCTCCAGCGTGCCGCGCGGGACCAGCTCGACCAGCACCGGCAGCGCGGGATCGCCCGGCGCGGCCTGTCCCGTATAGGCGCCGCTCTCGCGGTAGCGGGCAAGCAGGAAGCGCGCCAGCACCCCGAGCGCGGCCGCCATCGGCACGGCCAGCACCAGCCCCACGAAGCCGAAGAGCGTGCCGAAGACCGACAGGGCCAGCAGCAGCCAGACCGGGTGCAGGCCGACATGATGGCCGACGATCTTGGGCTGGAGGTAGTTGCCCTCGACGATCTGGCCGATGGCGAAGATCGCGATCACCGCCCCGATCCACAGCGGATCGCCCCAGAAGCTGAACAGCGCGACGCCGATGGCCGTGGCGCCGCCGATCAGCACGCCGACATAGGGGATGAAGGACAAAACCGCCGCCATGATGCCGATGAAGAAGCCGAAGGGCAGTCCGACCAGCATCAGGCCGAAGGCGTACCAAGTCCCGAGGATCAGGATCACCAGCGCCTGCCCCCGCAGGAAGCCGGCAAGGGCCGCGTCGATCTCGAGCGCGATCTGGCGGATGGTGGCGGCGTGCTCGCGCGGCAGCAGGCTGTCGACCTTCGCCACCATCTTGTCCCAGTCCAGCAGCAGGTAGAAGGCGACGACCGGCACGATGACCAGCAATGCCACCGTGCCGACAAAGCCCCGAAGCGAGCCCAGAACCCGCGCGGCCAGCGCCGTGCCCTGCTCGCGCAGGGCGGCCGACATCTCGGTCAGCGTGCCGGTCGTCTGCCCGCCATCGGGGATGAGGTCGGGAAAGCGCAGCTCGATGAAGGCGCGTCCTTGCGCGATCATCTGCGGCGCGGTCTCGATCAGGGCGGTCGCCTGGCGCACCAGCAGCGGCACGACCAGCAGGATGACCGCGACGAAGGCCAGCACCATGATCAGCGTGATCAGCACGACGGACATGGTGCGCGACAGGCCCGCCCGCTCCAGCCGGTCGGCCAGGGGGTCCAGCAGATAGGCGATCCCCGCGCCCAGGATGAAGGGCAGGACCGCGCCGCCCAGCAGCCACAGCGTCACCAGCAGGGTCAGCGCCGAGACGCCCCACCAGATCAACTGCTTGCGAACCGGGATGCGCATCATCTGTCCCTGCATCTGTGCCTGCGCGAATGTGACGCCAGCGGCGGCGGGTTGCAAGCGGCTGCGGCCTCGCTTGGCAAGCTCCCGGCGATCCGGTAACCCTGCGCCGAATTGAACCGCACCGATCCGGCACGAACCGATCCGCCCCGAACCCCGCCGAAGGAACCGCCCATGCGTCTGTCGCGCTATTTCCTGCCCGTCCTGAAGGAAGACCCGAAGGAGGCGCAGATCGTCAGCCACCGCCTGATGCTGCGCGCGGGCATGATCAAGCAGCAGGCGGCGGGGATCTATTCCTGGCTGCCGCTCGGCTTCAAGGTGCTGCGCCGGATCGAGCAGATCGTGCACGAGGAACAGCAGCGCGCCGGCCACATCCCCATGCTGATGCCGACGCTGCAACCGGCGGACCTGTGGCGCGAGAGCGGCCGCTACGACGATTACGGCGAGGAGATGCTGCGCCTGAAGGACCGTCACAAGCGCGACCTTCTCTACGGTCCGACGAACGAGGAGATGATCACCGACATCTTCCGGTCGCACGTGAACAGCTACAAGGACCTGCCGCTGACCCTTTACCACATCCAGTGGAAGTTCCGCGACGAGATCCGTCCCCGCTTCGGCGTGATGCGCGGGCGCGAGTTCCTGATGAAGGACGGCTACAACTTCGACCTGACCAAGGAGGACGCGCTTCACGCCTACAACCGCCACCTCGTCAGCTACCTGCGCAGCTACGAGCGGATGGGGCTTCAGGCGATCCCGATGCGCGCCGATGGCGGCCCCATCGGCGGGGACTACACGCACGAGTTCCTGGTGCTGGCCGAGACGGGCGAGTCCGAGGTCTTCTACGACAAGGAGATCACCGACCTGACCTTCGGCGACCGCGCCATCGACTATGACAGCGTCGAGCAGTGCCAGGCCGTGCTGGAAGAGTTCACCGGCCGCTACGCCCGCACCGACGAGACCCACGATCAGGCGATCTTCGACGAGGTCCCCGAGGAGCGCCGCCGCACCGCGCGCGGGATCGAGGTCGGGCAGATCTTCTACTTCGGCACCAAGTATTCCGACGCGATGGGCGCCACTGTCGTCGGCCCCGACGGGCAGCGCGTGCCGGTCCACATGGGCAGCCACGGCATCGGCGTTTCCCGCCTTCTGGGCGCGATCATCGAGGCGAACCACGACGAAAAGGGCATCATCTGGCCCGAGGGCGTCGCGCCGTTCCATGTGGGCATCGTCAACCTCAAGCAGGGCGACAACTCGACCGACAGCGCCTGCGAGGCGATCTATGCCGAGCTGCAGACCCGCGGCCTGGACCCGCTTTACGACGACCGGGACGAGCGGGCGGGCGCGAAATTCGCCACCGCCGACCTGATTGGCCTGCCTTGGCGTATCACCGTCGGCCCCCGCGGTCTGGCGGCGAACAAGGTCGAGCTGACCAGCCGCCGCACCGGCGAGAGCGAGGAGCTGTCCCCGAAAGAGGCCATCGCCCGGCTCGAGGCGATCTACGCGCCCGTCCTCGGCAGCGTCGTGCGGGACAAATGATCGGGCTGCTGCGACTGGCGGTCTGCGGCCTTCTGGCCGCGGCGCTGTCGCAATTTCCGGCCTTCTCGGACCAGTATGTGCAGCGCCTCGGGGGCCAGGTCGATGCGCTGACCCGCGTGGTGCAGGATTTCGACGCCAGCGCCACCCGCGCCGGCCTGACCCGGCAGGAGGCGCTGGCCGAGCTGTCGGGCACCGCCTTCCGCGACGCGCACGGACAGGACATGGCCCGGGCCTTCCTGCGCCTCGACCGGGCGCGCGCCGACCTGCAGATGCTGCGCCTTGCCGGCCCGCTGGAGCGGATGGCCCTGCCCCACCGCCTGCGCGATCCCGAGACGCTGACGGCCACCTGGGGCGACTTCCGCCCGGCCGTGCCGCTGACCCGCGCGGGGCTGATCGCCGCGCTGATCGGCTTCATGATCGGCTGGCTCGTGACCGGGCTTCTCGGCCGCCTCACGCGCCGTGACGAGCGGCTCGGCTGGCGCTAGGCCTGCCTTGCCGTTACGGCACCCAACCTGCCCGAACATCCTGCTTTTCTTTTAATCAGGGCGCTTCTAACGTGCCGTCAGGACAATGTTCCAACTGGGAGTCAACGTATGAAAAAGTTCCTTCTCGCGACCGCCGCCAGCGCGCTGATCGCAGGTAGCGCCGGCGCCGAGGACATCAAGCTGGGCATCTCGCTCGGGTTCACCGGGCCGCTGGAATCCATGGCGCCGGGCATGCAGAACGGGGCCGAGCTGGCCATCAAGGAAGTCTCGGATTCGGGCCTGCTGCTGGACGGCTCGACCGTCAGCGCCGTGACCGGCGACAGCACTTGCATCGACGCCGCCGCGGCGACCGCCACGGTCGAGCGCCTGATCACGGCCGAAGGCGTGCGCGGGATCATCGGCGGCATGTGCTCGGGCGAGACCATCGCCTCGCTGGAAAACGTCGCGCGCCCGAACGGCGTCGTGATGATCTCGCCCTCGGCCACCTCGCCCGCGCTGTCGGACATGGAGGATGACGGGCTGTTCTTCCGCACCTCGCCCTCGGACGCGCGCCAGGGCGAAGTTATGGCCCAGATCATGCAGGAGCGTGGCATCCAGTCGGCCGCGATCACCTACACGAACAACGACTACGGCAAGGGACTGGCCGACAGCTTCCAGGCAGCCTTCGAGGCCGCCGGCGGCACCGTGACCACCAATGCCGCGCATGACGACGGCAAGGCCGACTACTCGGCCGAGGTGGCCGCGCTGGCAGCCGCGGGCGGCGATGCGCTGGTCGTGGTGGGCTATGTCGACCAGGGCGGCTCGGGCGTCGTGCGCGCGGCGCTGGACACCGGCGCCTTCGAGACCTTCGTCTTCCCCGACGGCATGGTCGGCAGCGCGCTGGAGGCGAACTTCGGCACCGAGATCAACGGCAGCTTCGGCCAGAACCCGGCCGCCGAGGGCGAGGGCCGCGAGACCTTCCTGTCGATGGCCGAGGAAGCCGGCTTCGACGGAACCAGCGCCTACTCGGCCGAGGCTTATGACGCCGCCGCCCTGATCCTGCTGGCGATGGCCAAGGCAGGCACCCATGATCCCGCGACCTACAAGGACAGCATCATGGACGTCGCCAACGAGCCGGGCGAGCAGATCCTGCCGGGCCAGCTGGCCCGCGCGCTGGAGATCATCAACGAGGGCGGCGACGTGGACTATGTCGGCGCCACGAACGTCGAGCTGATCGGCGCGGGCGAGAGCGCCGGCACCTATCGCGAGATCCAGATCACGGACGGCGCGATCGAGGTCGTCGGCTACCGCTGATCCCGCCGCTTGACAGAAGGCCCGGCACCGTGACAGGTGCCGGGCCGATTTCTATTGCAATGAAGCCGCACGACGGCAGCCTCGCGGTTCACGCGGGGGCGGGGAAGTAGAAGCATGATCGAGGTCCACGACCTTCACAGACATTTCGGCGGCTTCCGGGCCGTGGACGGCGCCAGCGTGCGGATCGAGACCGGCTCGATCACCGGGCTGATCGGGCCGAACGGCGCCGGCAAGTCGACGCTGTTCAACGTCATCGCGGGCGTGCTGCCCCCGACCTCGGGCCGCGTCGTCATGGACGGCGAGGACATCACCGGCCTGCCGCCGCACGAGTTATTCCACAAGGGCCTGCTGCGGACGTTCCAGCTGGCGCACGAGTTCAGCTCGATGACAGTGCGCGAGAACCTGATGATGGTGCCGGGCGCCCAGTCGGGCGAGACGATCTGGAAGACCTGGTTCCAGCGCGGCCGCATCGCCGCCGAGGAACGCACGCTGCGCCGCAAGGCCGACGAGGTGCTGGAGTTCCTGACCATCCGCCATCTGGCCGATGAGCTGGCCGGCAACCTCTCGGGCGGGCAGAAGAAGCTGCTCGAACTCGGCCGCACGATGATGGTGGACGCCAAGATCGTCTTTCTGGACGAGGTCGGCGCCGGGGTGAACCGCACCCTTCTGATGACCATCGCCGACGCGATCATCCGCCTGAACAAGGAGCGCGGCTATACCTTCTGCGTGATCGAGCATGACATGGATTTCATTGGCAAGCTCTGCGACCCGGTGATCGTCATGGCCGAGGGCAAGGTGCTGGCCAAGGGCAGCGCGCAGGACATCATGAAGAACGAGGCGGTCATCGAGGCCTATCTGGGCACCGGCCTGAAGAACAAGGACATGGCTCAATGAGCGATCAGGACGCCGTCTTCGGCAATCGCGGCAACCGCGACCTGTCGGTGGTGAACCCCAAGGGCCGCGGCACGATCGACGGCACCCGCCGGTCCGGCCCCTTGGGCGAGGGTCGCGCAGGCGATCCCTTCCTCATCGGCGAGAACATGACCGGCGGCTACGGCAAGGGCGCCGACATCCTGCACGACTGCACCATCGCCGTCGAGAAGGGGCAGATCGCGGTGATCGTCGGCCCCAACGGCGCCGGCAAGTCCACCGCGATGAAGGCGATCTTCGGGATGCTGAACCTGCGGCAAGGCAGCGTGCGGCTGAACGGGCGCGACATCAGCGCCCTGAACCCGCAGGACCGGGTGAAGGCCGGCATGGGCTTCGTGCCGCAGGTGAACAACATCTTCCCCTCGATGAGCGTGGAAGAGAACCTCGAGATGGGCGCCTATATCCGCCGTGACGACATCAAGCCGACGCTGGAGCAGGTCTACGAGCTGTTCCCGGCCGTCGCCGCCAAGCGCAAGCAGGCGGCCGGTGAGCTGTCGGGCGGGCAGCGCCAGCAGGTCGCCGTCGGACGGGCGCTGATGACGCAGCCGCAGGTCCTGATGCTGGACGAGCCGACTGCCGGGGTCAGCCCCATCGTCATGGACGAGCTGTTCGACCGGATCATCGCCATCGCGCGCGGCGGGCTGCCCGTCCTGATGGTCGAGCAGAACGCAAGGCAGGCGATGATGATCGCCGACAAGGCCTATGTGCTGGTGCAGGGCGCGAATGCCCATACCGGCACGGGAAAGGAACTGATGCAGAACGACGAGGTGCGGCGCACCTTCCTGGGGGGCTGAGCCGTGGACATCCTGAACGCCCTCGTGGTCTTTCTCAACTTCGTGTTCATCCCGGCCGCCGCCTATGGCGCGCAGCTGGCGCTCGGCGCGCTTGGGGTCACGCTGATCTACGGCATCCTGCGCTTTTCGAACTTCGCCCATGGCGACACGATGGCCTTCGGCACCGCCATCGTGATCCTGCTGACCTGGGGCCTGCAGGCGCTCGGCGTCTCGATCCAGCCGCTGCCGACGGCGCTGCTGGCGCTGGTGCCGGCCATCGCCCTGACGGCTGTGCTGGTGCTGGTCACGGACCGGCTGGTCTACCGCTTCTACCGCAAGCAGAAGGCCGCACCGATCATCTTCGTCATGGCCTCGGTCGGGGTCATGTTCGTGATGAACGGCCTGACGCGCCTGCTGATCGGCGTGAACGAGCAGCGGATGGACGACGGCGCACGCTTCATCATCGACGTGCGGACCTTCCGCGAGATGACGGGCCTCACCGAGGGGCTCGCCCTTCGCTCGACGCAGGCGCTGACGGTGGGACTGGCCTTCGTCGTGATGATCGCGCTCTTCTGGTTCCTGAACCGCACCCGTTCCGGCAAGGCGATGCGCGCCTATTCGGACAACGAGGATCTGGCCCTCCTCTCGGGGATCGACCCCGAGCGGGTGGTGCGCCTGACCTGGATCATCGCGGCGGGCCTCATGGTCATCGCCGGCTCGCTCTACGGCCTCGACAAATCCTACCGGCCGTTCAATTACTTCCAGATCCTGCTGCCGATCTTCGCGGCGGCCATCGTGGGCGGCCTCGGCAACCCGCTTGGCGCCATCGCGGGCGGCTTCCTCGTCGCCTTCTCCGAGGTCGCGGTCACCTACCCCTGGGTGCGCGTCGTCGGCTATCTGGCGCCGTGGTACGATCCGGGTCAGGGCAACCTGATGCAGCTTCTGGGCACGGAATACAAATTCGCGGTCAGCTTCGTCATCCTGATCGTGGTCCTGCTGTTCCGGCCGACGGGCCTGTTCCGCGGCAAATCGGTGTAAGGGAGGTCACGTCATGGCAACCAATCGTCAAGCCGCAGCCTCCAGCCCCTGGCGCGCCCCGGTCGTCTTCGCGATCCTCGCGGTGCTCTTCGTGCTGGAAGGCACGGTCAGGAACAGCATGTTCTCGGGCAGCTGGAACACCTCGCTCGCGATCCTGAACATGGGCCTCATCTCGGCGATCACCGCGCTCGGGGTGAACATGCAATGGGGCTATGCGGGCCTTTTCAACGTCGGCGTCGTGGGCTTCCTCGCGATGGGCGCGCTGGCCCCGGTGCTGATCGCCCTGCCCCCGGTGGAGGGCGCGTGGGAGGCCGGCGCCCCCCGCCTGATCCTGTCGCTGCTGGTCGGCCTCGGTGTGCTGGCCGCGGCGAAGATGGTCTACACCCGCTGGCGCAAGGGCTGGCTGGTCGCGCTGGTGCTGCTGGGCGGGTTCTTCCTGTTCCGCCACCTGTTCGACCCCGCCGTCACGGCCATCGAGGCGAACAACCCCGCCCGCCACGGCAATATCGGCGGGCTCGGCCTGCCGGTGCTGCTGTCCTGGCTGGTCGGCGGCCTCTTCGCCGCGGCGGCGGCCTGGGCGATCGGCAAGGTCGCGCTCGGCCTTCGCTCGGACTATCTCGCCATCGCGACGCTCGGCATCGGCGAGATCATCGTCGCCGTCATGCGCAACGAGGACTGGCTGGCGCGCGGGGTGAAGAACATCACCTCGATCCCGCGGCCCGTCGCCTACGAGGTGAACCTGCAGCGCAACCCCGACTTCGTGGCGGCGGCGCAGGACTGGGGCTTCTCGGCCGCCGAGACCTCGGGCATCTGGGTCAAGCTCAGCTACATGAGCCTGTTCCTCGTCGTCCTGCTGGCGGTGATCCTGCTGGCGGAACTGGCGCTGAAATCGCCTTGGGGCCGGATGATGCGCGCGATCCGCGACAACGAGACCGCGGCCGAGGCGATGGGCAAGGACGTGACCGGGCGCCACCTGCAGGTCTTCATCCTCGGCTCGGCGGTGATCGGCATTGCGGGGGCGATGATGGTGACGCTGGACGGGCTGCTGGCACCGACCAGCTACAACCCGCTGCGCTACACTTTCCTGATCTGGGTGATGGTCATCGTCGGCGGCTCGGGGAACAACTGGGGCGCGGTGCTGGGCGCCATCCTGATCTGGTTCCTCTGGATCAAGGCCGAGGTCTGGGGCCCGGCCATGATCGCCGCCCTCACCTCGCCCATGGCCGATGGGCCGCTGAAGGCGCATCTTCTGGACAGCTCGCCCCACATGCGCTTCATCGCGATGGGGATGGTGCTGCTTCTGGTGCTGCGCTTCGCGCCGCGGGGGCTGGTGCCCGAGAGATGAGGCAAAGGGGGCGCCGCGGCGCCCCCTTCCCGTTCAGCTGCAATTGTTGCCCAGAACCACGCTGTGATAGACCTGCCCGTTCGGCCCGCGCACCGCGCCGCTGCCGATCTGGTAGCTCAGTTGCCCCAGCACCTGCTCGCGCTGCGGGGGCTGCGCCAGCCAGGTGCCGACCACCGCAGAGGGGCTCGTCCCGCGCCCGACCAGCTGCACGACGCCGCAGGTCGGATAACCCACCGCCCGGGCCCGGTCGACGACGTTCGAGCCGTTCGAGCCCGCCACATCCAGCCGCCCGCGCTGTGCCATGTCGCAGGCATGGCTGACCGCGATCTCGTCCAGCCGCGCCTCGGGCGCCAGGACGGTCTTGCCTTGGTTCGAGCGCGTGGCGTTCATCACGTCGGTCATCTGCTGGCCGAGCGCGGCGTCCCCGGTGCACGTGGCCGCGAGCGCCTGCTCGGCCGGTGGTTCGGGCGGGGGGCCGGCATAGCCGTCCAGTCCCGTCGGCATGGTGGACCCGCAGGCTGACAGGGCGATAAGC
This sequence comes from Paracoccus tibetensis, assembly GCF_900102505.1. Classification (GTDB taxonomy): domain Bacteria; phylum Pseudomonadota; class Alphaproteobacteria; order Rhodobacterales; family Rhodobacteraceae; genus Paracoccus; species Paracoccus tibetensis. Next base: position 194,136 of record NZ_FMVT01000004.1, read on the forward strand.
CCGGTCGCGGCAAAAAGCTGGCGAAGCGGCATGGCAGACCTCGGTGCTGGTTACGCAGTTGTTTCGATTGATCTTTGCCAACGCCGCATCTTCCCCTGCGGTTCCGGTGCGCCGCCGGGGCTTGCGCGACGCAAGAACGCCGCTTAAAGCCGCCTCCATGACCCAGCATCAGCATCTTCTGATCATCGACTTCGGCAGCCAGGTGACCCAGCTGATCGCGCGTCGCCTGCGCGAGCTGAACGTCTTCTGCGAGATCCGGCCCTTCAACAGCCTGACCGATGCCGCTTTGCGCGAGATGGCGCCGCAGGCGATCATCCTCTCGGGCGGGCCGGCCAGCGTCACCACCGAGGGCAGCCCCCGCGCGCCGCAGGCGGTGTTCGAGCTGGGCGTGCCGGTCTTCGGCATCTGCTACGGCCAGCAGGTGATGATGGCGCAGCTGGGCGGGGCCGTCGAAGCCGGCCATCACGCCGAATACGGCCGCGCCTTCATCGCCCCCGCCCCCGACCACAAGGGCGACGGCATCTTCGCAGGCCTCTTTGATGCGGGCCGCGAGGAAGTCTGGATGAGCCACGGCGACCGCGTCACCAGCCTTGCCCCCGGCTTCGAGGTGATCGGCGTCTCGCCCAACGCCCCCATGGCGATGATCGCGGACGAGGCGCGGCGCTTTTACGGCGTTCAGTTCCACCCCGAGGTGCACCACACCCCGAACGGCCGCACCATGCTGGAGAACTTCGTCCGCATGGCCGGCTTCACCGGCGATTGGACGATGGCCTCCTACAAGGACGAGGCGATCCGCAAGATCCGCGAGCAGGTCGGCGACCGCAAGGTGATCTGCGGCTTGTCCGGGGGCGTCGACAGCTCGGTCGCCGCCGTCCTCATCCACGAGGCGATCGGCGACCAGCTGACCTGCGTGTTCGTCGATCACGGCCTTCTGCGCCTGAACGAGGGCGAAGAGGTCGTGAAGATGTTCCGCGACAACTACAACATCCCGCTGATCCACGCGAACGAGAGCGACCTGTTCCTCGGCGCGCTGGAAGGGGTCAGCGACCCCGAGGTCAAGCGCAAGACCATCGGCCGCCTCTTCATCGACGTCTTCCAGCGCTACGCCAGCGAGATCGAGGGCGCCGAGTTCCTGGCGCAAGGCACGCTTTACCCTGACGTCATCGAAAGCGTCAGCTTCTCGGGCGGGCCGTCGGTCACGATCAAGAGCCACCACAATGTCGGCGGCCTGCCCGAGAAGATGGGCCTCAAGCTGGTCGAACCGCTGCGCGAGCTGTTCAAGGACGAGGTCCGCGCCCTCGGCCGCGAATTGGGCCTGCCCGACAGCTTCATCGGCCGCCACCCCTTCCCCGGCCCCGGCCTCGCCATCCGCTGCCCCGGCGAGATCACCCGCGAGAAGCTGGAGATCCTGCGCAAGGCCGACGCGGTCTTCATCGACCAGATCCGCAGGCACGGCCTTTACGACGAGATCTGGCAGGCCTTCGTCGCAATCCTGCCGGTCCGCACCGTGGGCGTGATGGGCGACGGGCGCACCTATGACTATGCCTGCGCGCTGCGCGCCGTGACCTCGGTCGACGGGATGACGGCGGATTATTATCCCTTCACCCACGACTTCCTGGGCGAGACCGCGACGCGGATCATCAACGAGGTCAAGGGCATCAACCGCTGCACCTATGACATCACCTCGAAGCCCCCGGGCACGATCGAGTGGGAATGATCTTTACCCCTCCGGCACTATCCGTTTCTACGCTCCGATACGCCATAACGCATTGAACTGTCGAGATAATTTGCACACCATCTATCGTCGCCTATCGGGGGTAGTGTCCCGATTCTCGCGAGGGCTCGTGAGAAGCTGATCGACGCGAAGCGGGCCATTTCAGAGGGCCGGTCACCTGCTCAAGAGAAGCAGCAGGATAAGCGGCGCCTGAAGGAGGCGAAGCGGTTCGGCGAGTTCGGCGAGAAGTGGTTCCAGGAGTCGCGCATGGCCGAAAGCACGCGCGCCATGCGACGCTCGATCTACGAGCGGGACATTCTGCCAACGTTTCGAAACAGGCTTCTCACCGAGATCACGCCGGACGATCTCCGCATGATGTGCGGGAAGGTGAAGGATCGCGGCGCTCCAGCCACGGCCGTGCATGTGCGGGATATCGTGAAGCTGATCTTTGCATTCGCGATCTTGCATGGCGAGAAGGTCGTCAACCCAGCGGATGAAGTTGGGCCTGCGTCTATTGCGACCTTCGTACCGAAGGATCGTTCGCTATCACCTGCCGAGATCCGCGTCATGCTTGGTCAGCTCGAGCATGTACCGACCCTGCCGACTATACGGCTGGGAATGAAGCTGTTCCTTCTAACGATGGTCAGGAAAAGCGAGCTGCAGGACGCGACGTGGGATGAAATCGACTTTGAGAACGCCATCTGGTCGATACCGAAGGAGCGAATGAAGCGGTCGAAGGCACACAACGTCTACCTGTCACAGCAGGCTGTTGACATCTTCATCGCGCTGAAAACTTGTGCGGGTAATTCGCGCTACGTCCTTCTGTCGCGATATGACGCTGACGCCCCGATGTCGCGTGCGACGTTCAATCGGTTTACGACCGCAGTCGTTGTTAGAGCGAAAAAGGAGGGGCTGCCACTCGAACCCTGAATAGCCCCATGTTTCGTGGACGCCTTCTTCGCTAACTTTGAGGCAAGGAGGCCCCTGAAAAGTTCGCTTCGCTCTACGCCACCGATCTCGGTCAGCGGATTTGGGCGTTCCTTGCGCAGTTCGAAAACGTCGCCCGGCTCGAAACAGCGTCGGAACTGGGAAAGCCCTCCGTCGAGGGGCTCGAGGAACAGCTTCTTGCCGAGTTTCGAGAGGACGTCCTTGTCGATCGCGTGAAGCAAATGGTCGGCCACATGGTCCGGCAGATCCTTGAGCAGCGCGACTGGGTGCTCGACCAAAGCGACGTAAAGGTCCAGTCCGTCCCCTTCAGCAAAGCGGCGCGCTATCGTCGACCCGACTGGATCACCTTTCACGCCTTCAGAAACACCAGCGATCCGCGGGACGTCGTTATTACCGACAGGCGGCAGAATCCGCAGCTGCCCGGCGACGCGCGGTGGAGCTACTACGCCACCTTCGCCAGCCCGCTGAAGGCCGCAGTGGCATTTGGAGTCGGCGACATCAAGCAGCTCCGGCAGCAGGTCCACACGCAGGGTTTCCGGCGCGTGCGCGTCGAACGACCGTTCGTGCGCCAGCTGCGCAAGGATCTCCTCGCCCATGGCGTGCCGCGCGTCTGGCTGGACGAAGCGGAGATCGAAATCGGCGACTCGCTGATCGCCAAGATCGATGAGGGCATGAAGCTCAGCCGATACATCGCCGTCGTCCTGTCGAAGAAGTCGATCGACGCCCCTTGGGTGAAGAAGGAGCTCGACCTGGCGATGAACCGGGAGATTTCCACCGGCGAAGTGGTCGTGCTGCCATTGCTCTATGAAGAGTGTGAACTTCCAGGGTTCCTGAAAGGCAAGCTCTACGCCGACTTCTCCAAACCTGAAGAGTATGAAGCTGTTCTGGGCAAGCTCCTGCGACGGCTTCGAATCGCCTGATGAGCGTCGTAGCGGACGGCCCCAGTTCAGCAATGCTTGGCGCGATCGCCGAGCTTTGGCGGCTCAGCCCGCCTGGCCCTGACAATATCCTCGCGCATCCGGCATTCGTGCGTCTGCGCGAGGCCTGCCGTGACAACTACTCTGGCACGGGGAAGACGGGCCCCGCATTCGCGCTCTCGACGGCGTTGAGGGCGTTGGGGCTGCCGTGCCACCTGCAAAAGGACGCCGCCCATTTGGCGCTTCCAGTGGAAGAGGCGGCGGCGGGTCTCGACGCGGCGCTGCGTTCCACGCGGGTGCATCTCGCGCCGCTCGATCTAGCGGATGATCTGTCGCCGCTTGCATTCGGCCCGGCGAAGCTATGTCGGCTGACGCCGGACGAGTTGCGGGTGCTCTTCGATGAGCGCCTCCTAAAGCGGGTCTATCCGCGGCAGGAACTGGACGCCGATCGGCTGTCGGAGTTTCACTGGCATGGTCGTCGAGGAGACGGTGGCGTTCAAACACGGGCCGGAAGCGCGGGTGGTCCCGTTTTTCTCGATGGATCTCAGCCAGGATCTGGGGCGGATCGAGCCACACAAGGGACGGTTTCCATGCGCCTTCGAGGAAGCGCTGTTCTTCCTCCTGCTGGCGCCCTGGGAGGGCTGGTCGACGATGCCGGAAGTGGATTGGGCAGGATTCTGCGTGCCGTGGGTTTATACCGTCGACAGCGACATCTTCGTGCGTCCAGGCTCGCCGCCATCACCCGACACGCTGAGCTGGGAGGATCGCATCTATGATGACGGCTATGGCAGAACCTACGAAGAAGAGCAGCCGGTCGAGCTGCGCCTTGATGACAACGCCGCGACCGAGCTGACTGTTTGGGACCAGAGCCGGTGGGTGATCGTTGAGCAGGCGAAGCAATCGGTTCTGTTTGAGACGCCGGTCGCCCATTTCCTGATCCGCGCCTTCCTTGCCGAAGGCGTGGATGAATTCTCGCCCACATCACAACGATCGAGGCGGCGCTGGGGCTGCGCGCCGACTAACAGAAGAGTTTCCGTGTTGCGCCTGATCGCCATAAGGGAATGCGCGCGACGAACCGGATGCGAGGGCGTGTCGCCGGCCTGCTCGGTGACCGTAGCCATGCTGACCAATATGAGCAGCTCTTCGACATAAGAAGCGCCTTCCTGCACGGCCGCGCCATGACGGACATCTCGACCCAAGAGCAGGTGATGGCCCGTTCGCTGGCTCGTCAGGTCGTAGAGGCGCTGATCTTGGCGACGGAATCGGGACAGATCCCGTCGCGCGAGGATTCTCTGGACAGCCTGCTCGATAAGGGCGCGCCGCTGATCTAACGGCGCTGACCCGCCAAGCCGTCGGTAGCAAAATGTCAGAAAACCGCATATCTTTCTGACAGGAGAATGGCCATGCAACGGTTAACCGAACAGATTCTTGCGTATGCCGGAGGGCTGCCGGAAGGCACGCCCGTGGCGGCTAAGAGCTTGCTCCATCTCGGTAATCGCGCCGCGGTGGATCAGGCCTTGTCGCGTCTGACCGAGCGGGGCCAACTCGTTCGGGCCGGTCGCGGTGTCTATCTGCGTCCCATCACGAGCCGGTTCGGTACGAGGGCTCCCTCCGTCCAACAGGCAGTCGAGGCGCTCGCCAACCAACGCGGCGAGGTCATCGTCCCGAGCGGGGCGGCGGCGGCTAACACGCTTGGCCTCACGACACAGGTGCCGGTCCGATCGGTCTATCTAACCTCCGGCCGCAGCCGGACGATGAACCTCGGCAAGCAGGTCGTCGAACTTCGCCACGCTCCACGCTGGCAACTCGCCCTGGCTCACAAGCCGGCTGGCGAGGCAGTGCGAGCGCTGGCCTGGCTTGGACCGGAGAAGGCGGAAGCCGCCCTGGAAACATTGAAGCGGAGGCTCCCGCCATCCATTTTCAGCGAACTGGTCGCGGCAGCGCCGCAGCTTCCGACTTGGTTGGCGCGCAGCGTGGGAAAGGTGGCCCATGGCTGACGCCTTTCTCCACCTTCCGGTCGCCGACCGCCGCGAGGCGTTGAGCGTCGCGGCCGATCAGTCGGGACGACCCGCGCACCTTCTCGAGAAGGACGTCTGGGTGGTCTGGGCGCTCGCGACCCTTTACGGCTCGGCGCTCGGCGAACATCTGGTGTTCAAAGGCGGTACGTCGCTATCCAAAGCCTATCAGGTCATCCGGCGGTTTTCCGAGGATGTCGACCTGACCTATGACATCCGGACGATCGCACCCGATCTGGTGGGCGACGATGGCGAGGCCCTGCCGAAGACTCGCAGCGAGGAGAAGCGCTGGTCGAGTGAGGTACGCAAGCGCTTGCCAGACTGGGTAGTTGGGACCGTTCAGCCGATCCTTGCTGAGGCGTTGGCCGTTGAGTCGCTTGCCGCCACGATCCGCGTGGACGGTGAGAAGCTCTTCATCGACTACGAGGCCGCGACGGCTGGCTCCGGCTATGTCGCCCCGAGCGTGATGCTCGAATTTGGTGCGCGATCAACGGCGAGCCGGCGAGTGTGCGCGACGTGGTTTGCGATGCTGCCGGTTTGGTGGAAGGCGTCGTCTTCCCGACGGCCCGGCCGCGCGTGATGCATGCGGAGCGGACCTTCTGGAAGAAGGCGACGGCCATCCACGTCTTCTGCCTCCAGGAGCGTCTGCGCGGCGACCGGTTCGCCCGGCACTGGCATGATGTCGCTCGATTGGACGAAGCGGGCTTCGCGGCGGCTGCTTTCGCGGATCGCGAGCTGGCGAACGCCGTCGCCCGTCACAAGGCGATGTTCTTCGCCGAAAAGGCAGCGGACCGATCGCCGATCGACTACGCGGCCGCGGTCAACGGAGGTCTGCAGCTCGTTCCGGCCGGCGATGGGGCGAAGGCCTTGGAAGAAGATTACGCCCGCATGGTTGAGGACGGCCTCCTTCTGGTGGACGCCGAGCCTTTCGAGGCGCTCATGGAGCGCTGCGCAGAGATCGCCGCACGGGCCAATAGCGCGGCAGGATAAGAAAACGGGCTGGGAGGCGACGGTGTACATTTCCGAAATCTACGCGAGCGGCTTCCGGTGCTTCGATCCGAGCGCGCCGTTGCAACTGAAGCTCTCTTCCGGTCTAAATATTCTCGTGGGGCCGAACGACGCCGGGAAGAGCGCGATCATCGACGCTGCCCGCTACGTCCTCTGGACACGTGGCGACGACTATATCCGCCCAGACGAACACGACTTCCACGTCGGCGTCGACGGCACGCGGGCTTGCGACTTCGCCGTGCGATGCACTTTCGACGATCTCAGCGCGGATGAGGAAGCCCGCTTTCTAGAATGGTGCACCAACGAAAAGGGGAAGCTTCGTCTGCACGTCTGCATGCGGGGCGCGGCGGGTTTCTCCTGGCGGCGGCAGCATCATCTCCAGCCAGCACCGAGCTGGCGCCGAAGGCGAAGGCCTGCCGCTCGACGGAGAACTGCGCGAGTATCTAAAGACCACCTATCTCAAGCCTTTACGGGACGCCGAGCGCGAGATGCGAACAGGACGCCGTTCGCGTCTGTCGCGCATTCTCGGCGCGATGCCCACGATGGGCCCCCAGAGCAAGCCCGCCGCGCCGGGTGCCAACGCTACGCTTCACGACACACTTGCCGCCGCTGACGCTGCGGTCCGGGGCAATGCTGCCGTAGGGGGCGTCGCCAGCAGCGTGAATACAGATTTTCTCGATAAGCTGTCGTTTGTGGATGATCGCCTCGTCGCGACGCTGGACCTCGGCGCGGGCGGGTCGTTCGATCAGATCCTCGAACGATTCGAGCTCTATCTGAACGCAAAGGCAGGTACCGAGCGCGTGCAGCGCGGGTTGGGCTATAACAACCTGCTGTTCATGGCGGCCGAGCTGCTCTTGCTTCAGTCGCATCCCGATCAAGTCCCGTTCCTGCTGATCGAGGAGCCGGAAGCGCACCTGCATCCCCAGCACCAGACGCTGTTCATGGAGGTGCTCGCTGCCCGCGCCGCCAAACCGGATTCCGAGAAGGGCGAAACCCATCAGCAGGTCCAGGTCCTGCTCACCACCCATAGCCCGCAACTCGCGGCCGGCGCTGAGCTTGAGACCATGACGATCATCGTCGGTCACCGCGCCTTTCCGTTGGGCGCGGCGCATACCCGGCTCGAAGCTGACGACTATGAGTTCCTGCGCCGGTTCCTCGACGCGACCAAGGCCAACCTGTTCTTCGCCCGCGCACTGATCGTCGTGGAGGGCGACGGCGAGCGCCTGTTGCTGCCCACGATCGCCGAGAAGCTTGGGCGTCCGCTGAGCCGCTACGGCGTCTCGCTCGTAAATGTCGGTCACCGCGGCTTGTTCCGGTACAGCCGGATACTGCAACGCAAGACCGGGAACGCGATCCCCGTACCCGTGGCGCTGATCCCTGACAGGGATATCCCGCCCGCCGAGGCGAAAGACCTCGTCGGTGATCGGAAGACTGAGAACGAGCTGACGCAGGACGAGGTCGTCGCACGGCTGAAGACGCTGCGGCGCGACGTCGGGGACCCCGTCGACGTTTTCATCGCCGACAGTTGGACGCTCGAGTTCGATCTCGCGCTGCGGCCCCAGCTTGCCGAGAGCGTTCACCAGGCGGTCCAACTCGCTAAGACCAGCAGTCGCAAGCCAGAGCGGCTTGCGAAGATCGTGACGAAGGCCAGCGAAACCTACGCAGGCTGGAAGGAGGCTGGGCTCTCCACGACCGAGATCGCCGTCAAGATCTACCAGCCCGTCCACGACAAAGAGGCCTCCAAGGCCGAGGTCGCTGAACAACTCGCCGCCATACTGCGTAAACGCACCGATACGCCGGAGCAGATGCGCGATCGGCTTCCGCCCTATCTAGTGCGCGCGATCTATTACCTGACGGGTGGCTATGTCCCCGGGGCGCCAGCGATCGTACCCGAGCCGGAAGTCGGAGACGAAGAGATCGGGGGCGCCGGGATGGAAGGCGCAGCGGCGGTGGAGGCGTAGCACCATGTTCGAGATCCTGCCGCTCACACCCGAACTGCTTGCCGAACTTGGCGACGAGCTGGGCGGCTGCGACTTCACTGATCCGAGCCAGACCGATTTCCTGGCGGTGGCCACCAGCTGTGACGTCCAGGCGGCACCCGGCAACGGCAAGACGACGCTGCTGGCCGCAAAGCTCGCGCTGCTTTCGCGTAACTGGTCGACCCGCAGGCGGGGCGTCTGCGTCATCTCGCACACCAATGCCGCGCGCACGGAGGTCGAAGACTTGATCGCCCGTCACCCGACCGCAGGGCGGCTGATGGTCTATCCTCATTTCACCGGCACGGTCACAACGTTCATCAACCAGTACCTTGCCTTGCCCTACCTTCGAGGCCTGGGCTGGCACGTGCGCCAGATTGACGACGACGCCTTCGCGGCTGAGGCGCTGCGGCGGTATCCGGCTTGGGGCGTCCTCGACAACCTCGCCAAGAACAAGAAGCTCAAGCTGAAGCGCAGGCTCGAAGAGTGGATTCCGCTTCTCGATCTGGACCCGGGTTTCACGGACACAGATGCAGAGCCCCGGGCGCTGGCGGTGCGCTGCCGCAAAGGGCAATGGGGTGCCCACACCGATTGCGGGAAGGCGCTCGAATCCCTCAAGGCCTCGATGGTCAAGAGCGGGCTCTATCGCTACGCCGACATGACTGCGCTCGGATGGCGCGCGCTCCGCGAAAACCCGGCTCTCGCAGAGCGGCTTCGCGACCGCTTTCCGCTCGCCATCCTTGATGAGGCGCAGGATACCCATGGCGACCAGCTTCGGCTGCTAGAGCACGTCTTCAAGCAAGAGGGAGCGGCGTTCCAGCGCCTCGGGGACAGCAATCAAACCCTCTATGACGACGATGGAGCTGCACCAGCCTATTGGACGCCGGGTCCCGGTTGCATCCCTCTCGATACGAGTCGCAGGTTTGGCGGCGAGATCGCAGGTTTTGCAAGTCGGCTGACTGCGCGCCAGGCTCAGAACATTGTGGGCCTGGGCGCACGGCCTGCGTCGCGGGTAATGGTTCTGTTTGATGAAGCCACGATCGGCGGCGTTCTCGGAGCCTTCGCTGAAGAGGCACGCGCGCTGTGAGGCGGCGATTGCAGCAGCCGCGACGTCTGGGCGGTCGCATCGCGTCACAATCTGGCTGGTAAGAAAGGGGCATGGCAGCCGAAGAGCCTTGTCGACTATCATCCCGCATATTGCAGCGAGGGCGGTTCTCGATCGAAGGCCAACCTCCTTTGCCGGCAGCTTCAGAAGGCCGCGGTACACCACGCCGCGGCGCGTCCTCCCGCAGAGGTCAGCGAGATGCTCGCCGTCGGTGTTTCCGGGCTGGCGCGCGCGCATGGTTGGAAAGCGGCGAATGATCGTCCGATTACTGCGCATAATGTCTGGCCGGCTTTGTCGCATCGCGACCTTGCGTTGCCGCGTGCTGTACGTCGACTGCTCAGGGACCATGTGCTTACCGGTGATGCGGTATGGGAGCAGGCGGCCTGGCTGGCGTTCACGGCGCAGTTGCTGCCACTTTTCAGTCCGCATCCTGAAGGCGCTGAGGCCGAAATCGCGGATTTGTGCAGCTTCGTCGCGGATCAAAAGGCCGATCTCGCCGACCCCGAGCGCCGCTCCACTCAGCAGATGCAATTCGACGATCTCACCTTGCAGCTGGGATCGATCCACTCGGTCAAGGGCAAGAGCGTAGACGGACTTCTCGTCGTAGAGAGTGAGGTCTGGAAGGGCAGTGCTGCAAACGAGCAGTGCATCGATCTAGGCACGGTGCTTCCCCGTGCGTTCGGCGTTACCGACCAGCCATTTACGTGGGTGGGACTTACGGCCGCGACAAATGTCTTCGTGGGCGTGACCAGGCCGCGGGAGTTGCTTGGGCTCGCGCTGCGTAAATCCGAAGCAATGATCCTGCTAGGGCCTGCAACGGACCAAGGGTGGAAACTTGTGGACCTGGTCGCGCAGGCTGCGGAGCTGAAGGGATGAGCGGGCCTGTGTCGACAGTCGGACTCGGGACGTCGGTCAAGCTGATTGGTTTGACCAAGCATACGAAGCACCGCCACGTACCAAGCCCGGTCTCTCCGCACTTCGTGGCGCCACCGGCTCAGTCGAGTCTGTCCTTCAACCCGATTGCCTTGGCGGCGGCGATCGCGAGAACGGCGACGACTTGGGATGATGCACCTGTCGTCTTACTCGACGGATTGCAACAGAGTGCTCTGATCGAACTGGAGACTTTGCTTCAGGATGGATCGGCAGTTGCGCTCGAATCTCATTTTAAATTTCTTGCGGGTACTGCCGGGTCTCAGTTTGCGGCCAAAGTTGGGGCAGGCATTGCCCACCTCTATATGTACGCTCTCGGCTACGCATGGCGAGCAAACGCAGCGTGCCTCTCGTCTTCGCTCAATCCCCATGCAGATTTCATCTACGACGGTGGCAACGCGTCGGGTCACGGTGTTGTGCTCGCTGAGGCTCACGGCTCGTTCGCCAAAGATGCGAGTGCCGCCAAGATAGCGAATACGGCGAAGAGAAAATACACCAAGCAGGTAAAGACCGTCATTGCGAATCCGTCGCCGTTCGGAGAAATTATCCACGGCTATTCGATTGCATTCGGGTCGAAGCCGACGACAGCCGGGAGCTTCTTGGCCATATCGGAGACGCGGATCTCGAAGCCGCGAAAACGCACTACGCCACCGGGCGACCCGCAGCGGGGCGCGACATCCGAAGGTACGTCCGCGCCGATGGCTCTGGCGACCCATCGCTCGAACTTTCTTCTGATAGGCGCACCGGAGGTAACGAACTGGATCGACTGGATCCGTTCGCCGGACTCCCCCGCTCCCGACCGCTACAACGTTCCGCTTCTTCGATTTGACTTTGCTGGCCGGACTTATTTGGCTGCGACGCCGTGGCATTTGCGATCTGGTAGCCCTCCGTGGTGGATCGATGACTTCTTCGATCATCCTGAGTGGTGGCGAATTGCTCGGCGCGCGCGACTATCGCCGTTGCGTCACCCCGGTTCTGACTTTGGCTGGTTCGTGATTGAAGAGAAGGCAGGAGCCGAATTTTTGAACGCACTGAGTAATGCGATCCGCGATCGAGGGGTGGGGCTGCCGGCGACGATAAGGCTTCCAACTTTTGAACCTGCAGGCTTTGCGCTTTCAGCGGGAGATCGCGTTGCCAGAGCCGAGGCAGATGAGCCTTACCAGTATACGCTTTTCCGCGACGGTTTAGCCCTTGTCGGGGAACCTTTCCGTGGGCGGCCGCGCGATGTGGTTGTCTGGTCGCCAGATGGGGGTATGGCGCTTGATTGATGCGGCGGCAGCTCGACGATTACGGTAGAGATAGAGGAAGGAGAATTCATATCGGTCGTAGCATAGCGTGGAAACGGCGATGTTGGTATGAATGCCCTTCGAGTCACCGTTTCGGCCGTCTTGGGCGATAGATGGCGGAAGGTCATTTTCCGATATCGATCCTAAAAATTCAATGTTTTCAGCAGCGCCATTTTCTGACGGTGTGGCTGACGGTATAGCGTCCCGAGAAAAAAACTTTTCTTACTGAAATCAGTGCGTTATGATGCCAGGAAATCATCGAGTGGGAGTGAACTGACCTGACGTCGGCCCCCGTGGCCGGCGTTTTGCGTTTGAGCCCTGCGACAGCCTGCCCGGTTCAACCTCCCCTGCCATTTCCCATATAGATTTCAGAAATTACTGAAATCACGGGAACGACCGAATGAACCTCTCAGCGCTGCGCCAGGACTTCATCCTCCATTTCGGCGAGATGGGCTCGCGATGGGGGATCAACCGGACCGTCGGGCAGGTCTACGCGCTGCTGTTCCTGGCGGACGATCCGCTTTGCGCCGATGATATTGTCGCCGCCTTGGGCTTTTCGCGCTCGAACGTGTCGATGGCCCTGAAGGAGCTGCAAAGCTGGAACCTCGTCCGGCTGCGCCACAAGACGGATGACCGGCGCGAGTTCTTCACCACCCCCGATGACCTGTGGGAGATCGTCCGCACCCTGATCGACCAGCGCCGCAAGCGCGAGATCGACCCTACGCTGACCAAGCTGCGCGAGCTGTCGATGACGACGCCGGACGCGGCGGATGCCGCCGCCCATGCCCGCATCGCCGAGTTGCGCGAGCTGATCGAGCAAATGACGCGCTTTCACGACGACCTCGCCCGCTTCGAGACCGAGCGGCTGGTCGCCCTGCTGAACATGGGCGCGAAGCTCGGCCGTCTCGTGGACGGCGCGGGCCGCCTGATCCCCATCCGCCGCACGAAGACCTGAACCGGAGACCGCCATGGACCCCCTGATCCTGTCGCGGATACAGTTTGCCGCGAACATCTCGTTTCACATCCTCTTTCCCACCATCACCATCGCCCTGGGTTGGGTGCTCTTGTTCTTCAAGCTGCGCTTCAACCGGTCGGGCGAAGAGAAGTGGATGGACGCCTATCGCTTCTGGGTGAAGGTCTTCGCCCTCAGCTTCGCGCTCGGCGTCGTGTCGGGCATCGTGATGTCCTTCCAGTTCGGCACCAACTGGCCGGGCTTCATGGAGGTCGTCGGCAATGTCGCGGGCCCCTTGCTGGCCTACGAGATCCTGACCGCCTTCTTCCTCGAGGCCGCGTTCCTCGGCATCATGCTGTTCGGCTTCCGCCGCGTGCCGGGCTGGCTGCACACGACGGCAACGGCGCTGGTCGCCATCGGCACAACGCTGTCGGCCTTCTGGATCCTGGTCCTGAACAGCTGGATGCACACGCCGGCGGGCTATGAGCTGCGCGACGGGATCGTGCACGCGACCGACTGGTTCGCCATCGTCTTCAACCCCTCGATGCCCTACCGGCTTGTCCACATGCTGCTGGCCTCGGGCCTGACCGTCGCCTTCCTCATCGCCGGCTTCTCGGCACTGCGCTGGCTCTGGGGCGACCGCGGCGCCGAGGTGCGCGCCACGCTGCGCTTCGGCGCGTGGATGGGCGCCCTGCTCATTCCGCTGCAGATCCTTGCCGGCGACATGCACGGGCTGAACACGCTGGAGCATCAGCCCGCCAAGGTCGCCGCGATGGAGGGCAACTGGGAGACGCAGTCCAACGTCCCGCTGGTCCTCTTCGCCCTGCCCGACGAGGCCGCGCGCGAGAACCGCTTCGAGATCGCGGTCCCCGGCATGGCATCCTTCATCCTGACGCATGACTTCGCGGGCGAGGTGCCGGGCCTCAACGACTTCGTGGCCGAGGACGGCACCCGCCTGCACCCGCCCGTCGCGCCGGTCTTCTTCGCCTTCCGCCTGATGGTCGGAATCGGCATGGCGATGCTGGCGCTGTCTTGGTCGGCCCTGTGGCTGATGCGGAAGAAACGCGGCGGCGTCGAGGGCCTGCCGAAGCCCTGGATCTATGCCTTCGTCGGCATGGCCTTTTCGGGCTGGGTGGCGACGCTGGCCGGCTGGTACGTGACCGAGATCGGCCGTCAGCCCTGGCTGGTCAGCGGCGTGCTGACGACGGCAGACGCGCTCGGCCCGATCAGCGGCGGCATGGTCGCCTCGACCCTCGCGGCCTACCTTGCGGTCTACGCCTTCCTGCTGGCCGCCTATCTGGGCACGCTGACCTACATGGCCCGCCGCGCCGCGCGCCATGACGGCACCTCGCCCCAGATCCCGAAACCCGACGCCGGCGTGCGCGTCCTTCAGCCTGCGGAGTAGCGCCATGATGGAACTGTTCGGAGACCCCGCCACCTGGCTGCCCTTCGCCTTCGCGGCGCTGATGGGCGCGGCGATCCTGACCTATGTCATCCTCGACGGGTTCGACCTCGGCGTGGGCCTCCTCTTCCCCTTCGCCACCCCGGCCGAGCGCGACCGCATGGTCGCCTCGATCGGCCCCTTCTGGGACGCGAACGAGACCTGGCTCGTCCTCGCCATCGGCATCCTGCTGGTCGCCTTCCCGGTCGCGCATGGGGTGATCCTGACCGCGCTCTACCTGCCGGTCGCGGTGCTGCTGGTCGGGCTAATCGCCCGCGGCGTCGCCTTCGAATTCCGGGTGAAGGCGCCGACCAGGCATCGCGGCGCTTGGAACCGGGCCTTCTACGGCGGCAGCCTGGCGGCGTCCTTGGCGCAGGGCTTCATGCTGGGGCTCTATGTCACCGGGCTGCAGCTGGGCTGGGCCAACATCGCCTTTGCGGCGCTGACGGCCGTCTGCCTGACTGTCGGTTTCAGCTTCATCGGCGCGGTCTGGCTGATCGGCAAGACCGAAGGCGATCTGCAGCTGAAGGCGATTCACTGGGCGCGGCGCGGCATCTGGGGGATGATCGCGGGCATCGGCGCCGTCTCGGCCGCGACGCCGCTGGTCAGCGGGCGGATCTGGGACCGCTGGTTCAGCTTCCCCGAGGTCGTGCTGCTGTCCCCGCTGCCGGTCATCTCCGTGCTGCTGGTCGTCCTTCTGTGGCGCATCCTGCAGCGCATGCCGTTCGAGAACGACCGGTGGGCCTGGGCGCCCTTCTCCATCTCGACCGTGCTTTTCGTGATGGCCTTCGGGGGTCTGGCCTACAGCTTCTACCCCTATGTGGTGCCCGAGCAGATCACCATCTACGAGGCCGCCGCCGCGCCCGAGAGCCTGATCATCATCCTGGTGGGGGCGCTGTTCGTCCTGCCGATCATCATCGGCTACTCGATCCTCGCCTACACCGTCTTCCGCGGCAAGGCGACCGAGCTGAGCTATTACTGAGGCAGGACGGCCCCGCGCCTGCCAGCGCGGGGCCGTCCCTTTCACCCGATCAGAACGGGCTGTCGGGGTAGTAGAAGTCCTCGGCATTGTCCTGCGTGACCAGAACCGAGCCGATGATGAACTCGCCCGAGACCGGCGCCTGGCTGACAAGACCCACCGCCGTCACCTCGATGGCCGTCGCGATCATCGAGGGCGGGTAGGTCACGTTGGCCGGGATCATCTCGTCCCCGTCCATCGTACGCTGGATCATCTCCTTCATGCCCGCGCCGCCCAGGACGAACTGGATGTCGTCGCGGCCCGCCGCCTCGATGGCGCCCAGGACCCCCATCGCCATGTCGTCATCCGAGGCCCAGACCGCGTCGATCTGCGGATGGCGCTGCAGGAAGTCCTGCATCACGGTGAAGCTGTCGTCGCGGTTCCAGTTGCCGTGCTCCATCCCCAGGATCTCGATGCCCGAGCCGTCGATGGCCGCTTGGAAGCCCTCGACCCGCTCGTTGTCGATGGTGGTCGGGATGCCGCGCAGCACGACGATCTGGCCGCCATCCGGCATCGCCTCGCGCATGTACTCGCCCGAGACGCGGCCGAAGCCGGGGTTGTCGCCCGCGACATAGAGATCCTCGATCCCCTCGACCGAGAGGCCGCGGTCCACCACCGTCACCCAAGCGCCCGAGGCCTTCACCTGCTGCACCGGCCCGGTCAGCGGCTCGGATTCGAAGGGCAGGACCACCAGCGCGTCGATGTTGCGGGTGGCGACCATGTCCTCGATGTCGTTCACCTGCCGGGCCGGGTCGGACGCCGTGGCCAGCACGAATTCCAGGTTCGGATAGGTCTCGGAGAGACGGTCGATGGCGGCCTGGGCAAAGTAGTTCATGCCGCCGGCCCAGCCATGCGTGGCCGCCGGGATGGAGACGCCGATCGTGTGCGTCTCGTCCTCCTGCGCGACCGCCGGCAGCGCCAGAACCAGCGCCATCGCCGTTCCGATTGCAAAATGCTTCATGGTCTTCCTCCCTGATGGTGCCGGATCAGTGCCCGGCCTTGCTTTCGCGCTGCAAGACGACAGCGAGAATGATGATCGCGCCCTGGATCGCGCCGTTGAGATACGGGGACACGAAATCGGTGAGATTGAGGATGTTGCCGATCATCGACAGGATCAGCACGCCCAGCACCGTCCCCCAGACCCGGCCGAAGCCGCCCTTGAGGAAGGTGCCGCCGATGATGACCGCTGCGATCGCCTCCAGCTCCCACAGAACGCCGGTCGCGGACGAGGCCGAGCCGAGGCGCGGGACATACATCACGACCGCGATCCCGACCAGAAGGCCGAGGGCGGCATAGGTCATCAGGCGCACGCGGCCGACGCGGACGGATGAGTAGCGCGCCACCTGCTCGTTCGAGCCGACGGCGGCGCAGTGCCGGCCGAAGGCGGTGCCGCGCATGATGATCTCGCCGATGATGACGACGATCGCGAAGACGATGATCGGCCAGCTGATCCCGAAGATGCCGCCGTAATAGACCGGCTGGTAGAAGGTCCGAAGGCCGAAATCCAGCGACAGCGTGCCTCCATCCGCGAGCCAGGTGACGAGGCTGCGATAGATCCCCATCGAGCCGAGCGTGACGATGAAAGGCTCGATCCTGAGCGCGGTCACGAAGATGCCGTTCAGCAGCCCCGCAACGAGGCCGGCCAGCAGCGCGACCCCGACGCCCAGCATCACGACCGGCAACCCGACCCCCATGCTCGGCAGCGCGAGGTTCATCACCAGGATCATCAGCCCCGCGACAAAGGCCGCCATCGAGCCGACCGACAGGTCCAGCCCGCCGGCGGTGATGACGAAGGTCATGCCGACCGCGATGATGCCGATGAAGGCGGACCGTGCCAGCACGTTTGTCATGTTGTTCCAGCTGAGGAAGTTCTCGTTCATCGAGGCGCCGATGGCCATCAGCACCACCAGCGCGAGGATCGGGCCGATGACGCCCATGCGGATGCGGCCGAGGCGCGGGCGGGCGGCGGGGGCGCGGGCGATGTCGGTCATGCGGCGGTTCCTGCGGTGGTGGGGGCGACGCCCATGGCGAGGCGGACAATGGCGTCTTCGGTGGCCTCGGCTCCAGAGAGTTCCCCGGTGACGCGGCCGTGGCGCATGACGAGGATGCTGTCGGCGAGGCCGATCACCTCCTGCATCTCGGACGAGATGACGACGATGGCCCGCCCCTCGGCGGCGAGGCGGCGGATGAAGCCGTACATCTGCTGCTTGGTGCCGATGTCGATGCCGCGGGTCGGCTCGTCGATGATGAGGATGCGCGGGTCGGCCAGCATGGTCTTGGCGAAGAGCAGCTTCTGCTGGTTCCCGCCCGACAGGTTCCCGACCAGCGCCGCGCGGCTGCCGCGGATGTCGAACTCGCGAATGGCCTCGTCCAGCGCGGCCTCCTCGGCGCGGGTGTCGATCAGGCCCCGGCTGAACTGGCGCAGCGCCTGCAGCGTCAGGTTCTCGCGCATGCCCTTGGCCAGCAGCAATCCGCGCGTCTTGCGATCCTCGGTCAGGTAGCAAAGGCCCATGGCCTGCGCCTGCCACGGCTCGGAGATGCGGACGGGCTGGCCGTTCACCCGCACCTCGCCGGTCGCGGGGCGCAGGCCGCAGAGCCCCTCGAAGGTCTCGGTCCGGCCCGAGCCGATGAGGCCGGCGATACCGAGGATCTCGCCCCGACGCAGGGTCAGGCTGACGTCGCGGGAAAAGCCCGGCACGGTCAGGCCGCGCAGCTCCAACGCGACCTCGCCGGGGCGGCCGTCCTTCGGCGGAAACAGGTCCGACATCTCGCGTCCGACCATCGCGGTCGCCATGGCGTGCTCGTCCATCTCGGCCGCAGGCCCCGACCAAACCACCGCGCCGTCGCGCATGATGGTCAGATCGTCGGCGATCTCGGCGACCTCGTTCAGCTTGTGCGAGGTGAACAGCACCGCCGTCCCCGCCTGCCGCAGCGCGCGCACCTGCCGCAGCAGGATCGCGGTCTCGGCGCTGGTCAGCACCGCCGTCGGCTCATCCATGATCAGCACGCGCGTCTCGCGCAAAAGGGCCTTGGCGATCTCGACCATCTGCTTGTCGCTGTTGGAAAGCGTCGAGACCAGCCGGTCGGGCGAGACGCGACATTCCAGCCGCTCCAGCAGCTCCCGCGTCTTCGCCCGCATCGCGCGCTTGTCGAGGAAGGGGCCGCGCTTCAGCTCGCGGCCGAGGAAGATGTTCTGCTCGACGCTGAGCGGCTCGGCCAGGTTGAACTCCTGGTGGATCATCGAGATGCCGCGCGCCTCGGCCTCGCCGGGCGTCGCAAACGTCGTCACGGCGCCGTCCAGCAGCACTTCGCCCGAGGACGGCGGCTGGTAGCCCGCCATGATCTTCATCGTGGTGGACTTGCCGGCCCCGTTCTCGCCGATCAGGGCGTGGACCCGGCCGGGGCTGAGGGCGATGTCGACGCCATGCAGCACCTCGATGGGGCCGAAACTGCGGCTGACCTGCCGCAGCGACAGGACAGCCGCGCCGCTCACAGCGCCACCCAGGCCGCGTCCTGCTGCGACGAGCGCACGCAGGCGTCGATGAAGCGCATGCCTTCCAGCCCCGCCTCAAGCCCCGGCAGCACGTCCAGCACCGGATCGCGCCGTCCGTCCCGCGCCGCCCGGATCGCCTGCGCGGCGCCGGCATAGATGTTGGCGAAACCCTCCAGATAGCCCTCGGGATGCCCGCCCGGCGTGCGGGTGACGGCGCTGGCCGCCGCCCGCGCACCCGAGCCGCCCCGCGTCAGCAGGCGTTTGGGCTCACCGAAGGGCGTGAACCACAGGTAATTCGGGTCCTCCTGCGACCACTCAAGGCCGCCCTTCTCGCCATAGACCCTCAGCCGCAGGGCGTTCTCGTTCCCCGGCGCGACCTGGCTGCACCAGAGCATCCCGCGCGCACCGCCGGCAAAGCGCAACAGCACATGGGCGTTATCGTCCACCCGCCGCCCCGGCACGAAGGCCTGAAGGTCGGCAGCCAGCTTTTCGACCCGGTCGCCCGCGACGAAGCAGGCAAGGTTATGCGCGTGGCTGCCGATATCCCCGACCGAGCCGCCCGCGCCCGAGCGTTCGGGATCGGTGCGCCACTCGGCCTGCTTGTTCTCGCCCGACTGCTCGGCGGCTTCCGTCAGCCAGTCCTGCGGATATTCGACCTGCACCACCCGAAGGGCGCCCAGATCGCCCGCCGCGATCATCTCGCGCGCCTGCCGGATCATGGGATAGCCGGTGTAGTTGTGCGTCAGGATGAACAGCGATTTCGCCTGCCGGATCGCTTCTGCCAGATCCTCGGCCTGCGCAATCGTGGCGGTCAGGGGCTTGTCGCAGATGACGTGGATGCCGCGCGACAGGAACGCCTTGGCCGCAGGCCCGTGGACGTGGTTCGGGGTGACGATGGACACCGCCTCGATCCCGTCCGGGCGCGCGGCCTCGGTCTCGGCCATCGCCTCGAAGCTGTCATAGCAGCGGTCCGGCTCCAGTCCCAGGGCCGCGCCGCTGTCGCGCGCCTTTTCGGGCGTCGAGGACAGGGCCCCGGCCACAAGGTCGAACTCGCCGTCGATGCGGGCGGCGATGCGGTGGACCGCCCCGATGAAGGCGTCCTTGCCGCCGCCGACCATGCCCAGCCTGATCCGTTTCGTCATGTCGTCAAATCCCCAGCATGCGGCGATTGGCGGCCTCGTCGGCGCCCCCGTCCGCGAAGTCGTCAAAGGCGCGCTCGGTCACCCGGATGATGTGGTCACGGACAAAAGCCGCCCCCTCTCGCGCGCCATCCTCGGGATGCTTCAGGCAGCATTCCCACTCCACGACGGCCCATCCGTCGAAGTCATTCGCCGTCAGCTTCGAGAACACGGCCCCGAAATCCACCTGCCCGTCGCCAAGCGAGCGGAAGCGCCCGGCCCGGCTCACCCAAGGCTGGAAGCCGCCATAGACGCCCTTGCGCCCGGTCGGATTGAACTCGGCATCCTTGACGTGGAACATGCGGATGCGGTCGGCATAGATGTCGATATTGTCGAGGTAATCCAGGCATTGCAGCACGTAATGCGACGGGTCGTAGAGCATGCAGGCCCGCGCGTGGTTCCCCACGCGGTCGAGGAACATCTCGTAGCTGTCGCCGTCATGCAGGTCCTCGCCGGGATGGATCTCGTAGCAGACGTCCACCCCGCAGTCCTCGGCATGATCCAGCAGCGGGCGCCAGCGGCGGGCCAGCTCGTCGAACGCAGTCTCCACCAGCCCCTGCGGGCGCTGCGGCCACGGGTAGACAAAGGGCCAAGCCAGCGCGCCCGAGAAGCTGACCATCGCCGTCAGCCCCATGTTGCGCGAGGCGGTCAGCGCCTTGGTGACCTGATCCACCGCCCATTCCTGCCGGGCCTTGGGATTGCCGCGCATATCCGGGACGGTGAAGCCGTCGAAGGCCTCGTCATAGGCCGGGTGCACGGCGACAAGCTGGCCTTGGAGATGGGTCGACAGCTCGGTCACCTCGACGCCGTTCGCTTTGGCGATCCCCTTGAACTCGTCGCAATAGTCGCGGCTCTCGGCAGCCTTCGCCAGATCGATCAGACGCCCGTCCCAGCTGGGCACCTGAACGCCCTTGTAGCCGCAATCGGCCGCCCATTGGGTGATCGAGTCCCAGCTGTTGAAGGGCGCCTCGTCGCCCGCGAACTGGGCCAGGAACAGCGCCGGTCCCTTGATCGTCTTCATGCTATCCTTTCCTCCGACGGGACGCGCCCGCCGGATCCTGTTGCAAGGTCAGGGCCGCCCGCCGCTGCATCCGCCTCGGTCAGGGCCGGCAGGTTGTCGTGAAGGTAGATCATCGGCACGACCCGCGCCGGCTGCGGGGCCATCCCGTCCGCGATGGCGGTCATGGCGTCCAGCGCCCGCGCGATCTCCTCGGCCGGCTTCTGGTCGATCACGGCATCGACCAGCCCCTGCTCCAGCGCGGCACGGGAATGGGCGGTCAGCTCGTGCAGCACCACCACGGGACGCGGCGCGGGCAGGCCGCGCAGCAGCCCGATGAGCGCCCGGTTGCCCGCCCCGATCGAGTAGATGGCGGTGATCGCCGGCGCCTCGCGCAGGGCGCGAGCGAGGCTCTCGGACATCCGCTCGGGCTGGTCCAGCACCTCGATCGGCGGCAGGACGGTGCAGGCGGCGCCCGGCTCGGCCAGGACCCCGGTCACGCCCGCCAGACGGTCGCCGTGATCGCGCAGATCGCGCCGCCCGAGGATCGGCAGCACCACCCCCTGCGCGCCCCGATGCGCCAGGCGGATCAGTCGGCCTGCCGTCCGGCCCGCCGCCACGTTGTCGATCCCGACATAGAGCGCGCGGGCACTCTCGGCGGCATCCGAGACCAGCGTCAGGACCGGGATGCCCGCCGCGACCAGCCGCGCGATCGCCGCCTCGAGCCGGGGCGACTGGATGCCGACCAGGGCGATGCAGTCGCAGTCGCCGGGGGCCGTCGCCTCCAGCCGCGCCGCCAGCGCCTCGTCGTCAAGGGCCGGCACGTCGTGCCGCTCGATCAGGATGCGGTCGCTGCGGCGCGGGACGACCTGCGCCTCCAGCGCCTCGCGCAGGACGGTGTAGAAGCCGTGATCGCCCTGCGGCAGGTAGAAGCGGAAGCGGTAGGCGCGCTGGCGCGCGAGGTTCGCGGCGCGGATGTCGCGGCGGTAGCCCAGGCTCTCCATCGCGTCGCGAACCCGCTGCGCCGACTTCTCGGCGACCTTGCCCCGGTCATTGAGGACCCGGTCGGCCGTCGAGTAGCTGACACCGGCGGCCCGCGCCACGTCGTGCAGCGTCGGTATGCGCATGAATCTCTCCCCGGCATCCAAGCTGCACGGGAAGATGACAGACGTCAATCATTTCTTGTATGGCGGCCTCGGCGGGCGGCGGCGTAGCCGGCAAGGCCCAGGGCCGGACCCGGCACCAGAAGCCAGGCGGCGGCCGAGGGGCCGAGGCGTTCAAGCACCGCCGCGGCGGCCGAGATCGACAGGATGGTGATCGCAAAGCCGATGGCATTCTGGATCGCCAGCGCGCTGCCCACAAGATCGCGCGGGCACGACGCTGCCGACAGCGCCGAGAATTGCGGCGAATCCGCCACCACCGCCGCCCCCCAGAGCAGCAGCAGCAGCGCGACTGCTGGTCCCGGCAGCGCGTCCCAGGCCAGCGCAAAGGCGGCGGCGCAGCTGCCCGACAGCGCCAGCGCCGTCAGCGCCACGGCGCCGCTGCCGAAGCGCCGCGACAGCCGACCGCCCAGAAGGCAGCCGGCAGCGCCGATCCCGATGATCGCGAAGGACAGGCCCGCCGTCCCGCCCGGAACCCCCGCCGCGGCGCCGCTGGCCGCGACCAGCAGCGGCACCAGCGTCCAGAAGGCGTAAAGCTCCCACATATGGCCGAAATAGCCGGTGGCGGCGGCGCGGAACTGCGGCACGCGGAACGCGCCGAGAACCGAGCGGCGGGGACCGCCGGTGCCCGCGCGGCGCGGCGGAAGGTGCGGGCCGTCGCCGAGAGCGCGGATCATGCCCGCCCCGAGCAGCGCCAGCAGCGACGAGGCGGTGACGATCCAGCGCCAGTCGAGCCCCGCCCCCGAGGCGCGCAGCAGATGCGGCAGCGCGGTGCCGAGCGTCAGCATGGCCACCAGCAGCGCCAGCGCCTGCCCGGTGCGCGCGGGCTCCCAGCTGACGACCAGCTTCATGCCGATGGGGTAGATGCCGGCAAGGCTCAGCCCGACCAGAAGGCGCAGCGCCGCGCCCTGCGCGACCGAGCCGGCCCACCAGGCGAAGGCGGCGTTGCAGGCCGCCCCGGCCAGCGCGCAGGTCACGAAGATGGCGCTGGCCCGGAAACGGTCGGCAAGCCCCGTCAGCGACAGCGTCAGCGTGCCGAGGATGAAACCCGCCTGAACCGCCGTCGTCAGCAGGGCGATGTCGGCCGCGCTCGCGCCCCAGTCCCGCGCCAGCCCCTCGGCCGCGCTGTTGGCGCTGAACCAGAGCGAGGTGCCGAAGAGCTGCGCCAGCGAGATGGTGGCGACCGGCGAGAGTGCCCGCGCCCCGCGCCCGTCCGCGCCCTGTCGCCGTCCCGCCACGCCCGCCCCTCCGCCAAGTCCCTTGGCGACTGGATAGCCCTCTGCGCGGGCGCCTGCCAGACGGCCCTATGGCTGAGGCGGCGAGAAGCTGGTCAGGCGCAGCGCGTTGCCCAGCACGAAGACGCTGGACATCGCCATCGCCGCCGCGGCAAGGACGGGCGACAGAAGGATGCCGAAGACGGGGTAGAGCAGCCCCGCGGCGACCGGGATCAGCGCCGTGTTGTAGGCGAAGGCCCAGAAGAGGTTCTGCCGGATGTTGCGGATCGTCGCCTGCGACAGGGCGATGGCGTTCGGCACGCCCCGCAGGCTGCCCGACATCAGCACCACATCCGCCGCCTCGATGGCGATGTCGGTGCCGGTGCCGATGGCGATGCCGACATCCGCCTCGGCCAGTGCGGGCGCGTCGTTGATCCCGTCCCCGACGAAGGCCAGCGCGCCATGGCGGCGCCTGAGATCCGCGATGGCCTCGACCTTGCCCGCCGGCAGCACCTCGGCCGCGACCTCGTCGATGCCGAGCTGGCGGGCGATGGCGGCGGCCGTGCGGCGGTTGTCGCCCGTCACCATCGCGACCTTCAGGCCCAGATCGTGCAGCGCGGCGATGGCGGCCGGCGTGTCGGGCTTCACCGGGTCGGCCACGACGATGATCGCGGCCAGATCGCCGTCGATGGCGGCATAGAGCGGCGACTTGCCCTCGTCCGCCAGCCGCGCCGCCTCGGCCGCGAAGCCGGCGACGTCATGGCCGAGCGCGGCCATGAAGCGGTCCGAGCCGACATGCACCCGGCGGCCGGCGACCTCGGCCTGAAGACCCTGGCCGCTGACGCTCTGCACCCCCGTCGCCTCGGGCAGGTCCAGCCCCTCGGCCTCGGCCGCCGCGACAAGGGCGCGGGCGATCGGATGCTCGGACCGCGCCTCGGCCGCCGCGACCAGCGCCAGCACTACGGGGTGATCGAATGTGCCGCGCGTCACCAGATCGGTCAGCACCGGGCGCCCCATCGTCAGCGTGCCGGTCTTGTCCAGCGCCACCACCCGCGTGTTCCGCAGCGCCTGAAGGGCCGTGCCGTTGCGGAACAGCACCCCCATCGCCGCGCCCTGTCCGGTGCCGACCATGATCGAGGTCGGCGTCGCCAGCCCCATCGCGCAGGGGCAGGCGATGATGAGGACCGCGACGGCGTTGACCAGGGCGAAGGTCAGCGCGGGCTCCGGTCCCGCCAGAAGCCAGGCGAGGAAGGTCAGCGCGGCGACGCCCATGACCGCCGGCACGAACCACAGCGTCACCCGGTCCACCAGCTGCTGGATCGGGAGTTTCGCGCCCTGCGCCGCCTCCACCATGCGGATGATCTGCGCCAGCATGGTGGCCCCGCCGACGGCGGTGGCGCGGAAGGTGAGGCTGCCCGTCTGGTTGACCGTGCCGCCGATGACCTGCGCGCCGGGACCCTTGGCGACCGGCGCCGGCTCGCCCGAGATCATCGCCTCGTCGACGAAGCTCTCGCCCTCGACCACCACGCCGTCCGTCGCCACGCGCTCGCCCGGGCGCAGCTCGACCAGATCCCCCGCGGCAAGCTGGTCCAGCGGCAGCTCGACGCTGCGGCCGTTCCGGCGCACGCGGGCGATCTTGGGTTGCAGGCCCACCAGCCGCGTGATGGCGGCCGAGGTGCGGCCCTTGGCGCGCGCCTCGAGGTAGCGGCCGAGCAGGATCAGCGTGACGATGACGGCCGCCGCCTCGAAATAGACATTGACCGTGCCGGCGGGCAGCAGGCCCGGCGTGAAGGTCGCGATCACCGAATAGGCGAAGGCCGCCAACGTGCCGACGGCCACCAGCGAGTTCATGTCCGGGGCGCCGCGCAGCAGCGCCGGCAGGCCGATGCGGTAGAAGCGCCGGCCGGGCCAGGCGAGGATCACCGCCGTCAGCGCGAATTGCAGCAGCCAGCTTTCCCGCATCCCGATCCGCGTCATCACGAGGTCATGCACCGCGGGGATCAGGTGCCCGCCCATCTCGAGCGCGAAGACCGGCAGCGTCAGCAGCGCCGCGACCGTCAGATCGCGCGCCAGCACGCGCTGCTCGTCGTCCTTCCGGCGCTGCTGCGCCTCGTCATCGGCGCGCCCGCCCCGCGCCGCCGCCGCATAGCCGGCTGCCGCGACGGCGCCGACCAGGTCGGCCTCGGCGACCCAGGGCGCCGCCGTAATCGTCGCGCGGTCCGAGGCAACGTTGACCGCCGCCGCCTCGACCCCCGGCACCGCCAGCAGCGCCCGCTCGACGCGGCCGGCGCAGGAGGCGCAGTTCATCCCGGTGATCGCCAGCTCCAGATGGCGACCCGGCACCTCGTAGCCAGCCTCGGTGACGGCCTCGACCAGGGCCGCGCGCGGGACCGGCCGCGCCAGCGTCACCTCGGCGCGCTCGGCGGCAAGGTTCACGGCGGCGGCGGCGACGCCCTCCACCCGCAGCAGCGCCTTCTCGACCCGCCCCACGCAAGAGGCGCAGTTCATGCCCGTGACCGGCAGCACGATCTTGGCCGGCTGCTCCTGCCCCGGCACTGTCAGGGCGGCGTGGCTCGTCATCTGGGACTCTCCTCTCGGAACGGCTGATCGCTCCTTGTGCGCCTTCCAGTCGCGGGAAGGTCAAGCGGAAACTCGGCGCCCGCGACGCGCCGCGCGCGGTTGACCTTCCCCCTGCTGGAACCTCTATCTAAGCCGGGAATGGGTGCTGCCAAGTGTGCAGGCCCCGCAATCGCAGGAGGATCACGATGACCATCACCCGCCTTGCCGCCCTCGGCGCCCTTGCCGCCGCCGCGCTGGCCCTTCCGGCCTCGGCGCAGGACGCCGCCTTCCAGCTTCCCCCGCAATGCAGCATGGCCGAGGCGACCGCCGGCGCGGCTCACGACACGCAGATGGATCACGGCGCGGGGCACGGCTCCGGTCACGGCGCGGGCCAAGGGACGGGCCACGGGGTCGATCACGGCGCGGGCGCGGCAGCGGGCATGCCGGATACCGCGGGGCGCCCCGAGCATGTGCAGGAGAACATGGCCCGGATGGCCGTCACCATGCCGGCCATGCACGAGGGCATGATGCATGACGATCCCGACATTGCCTTCGCCTGCGGCATGATCGCCCATCACCAGGGCGCCATCGACATGGCCGAGGTGCTGCTGGAACACGGCAGCGACCCTCGGATGCGCGCGCTGGCCGAGGAGATCATCACCGCGCAGGTCGCCGAGATCGAGGAGATGACGACCTGGCTGGCCGAGCGGGCGGACTGAGGACCGCATGAAGGAGGGCGCGCGATGAACATCGGCGCGGCGGCACGCCGCTCGGGCCTGCCGCCGAAGACCATTCGCTACTACGAGGAGATCGGCCTGCTGACTGCCTCGCGCGCCGCCAACGGCTATCGCGACTATTCCGAGGCCGATGTCCAGCGGCTCGGCTTCGTGCAGCGGGCGCGGCGGCTCGGCTTCTCGGTCGAGGAGTGCCGGCAGCTGCTGTCGCTCTACAGCGACCGCGACCGGGCCAGCGCCGACGTCAAGGCCATCGCCCTCGAGAAGCTGGCCGAGATCGACCGGCGCATCGAAGAACTCGCCGGCCTGCGCCGGATGCTGGGGCAGCTGGTCGAAAGCTGCCACGGCGACGACCGGCCCGACTGCCCGATCATCGACGGCCTGGCTGGCGATGGGCGGGCGGGAGGGGGGCTGGCGGGCGGCGGGCGGGCGGCGGGCGCGGCTGACCCGGCCGCTTCGGCGGGCGCACGGTCAGGAACATCCGTGCCGGCCGTCCGTTAGGGCGCGGCACAGCGTCCACGGAAGGAAGCGCGCCGATGACGGACAGCACCTACACGCCGACCGACCGCCTGAAACCCGTCACCGATAACGTCTGGATCGTCGATAGCGGCCCGTTCAGGGCGATGGGCGTTCTTCCCCTGCCCGTCCGCATGAGCGTCGTGCGCCTTGAGGACGGCGGGCTGCTGCTGCACTCGCCCACGCGCTTCACGCCGGGGTTGCTGGCGCAGCTGCGCGAGATCGGCACGCCGCGCCACCTGGTCGCGCCGAACAGCGCGCATTGGACGATGATGCAGGATTGGCAGAAGGCGCTGCCGGACGCGACCACCTGGGGCGCGCCGGGGCTGCGGGACCGCCGCCAGGTCCGGGCCTCTGGGCTGCGGCTGGACCACGACCTCGGCGGGCCGGAAGCCGCCGGCTGGCCGGCCGAGCTGGAGCAGGTGGACGTTCCCGGCATCGGCGGCTTCCACGAGGTGTGCCTGTTCCACGCGCCAAGCCACACGCTGCTGATGACCGACCTCATCCAGAACCTCGAGCCCGAGAAGATGCCCGCCGTGACCCGGCCGCTGCTGTCGGTCGCGGGCAACCTCGCTCCTGACGGACGGGCGCCAAGCTACTTGCGCGCCGTCGTGCGCATGAAGGGATCGCCCGCGCGCGAGGCCGCGCGCCGCCTGGTCGCGCTGACTCCCGAGCGCGTCATCTTCGCTCATGGCGCGTGGTTCGAGAGCAACGGAACCGCCCGCCTGACCCGCGCGCTCGACTGGCTCCTGCGCGATGAGGCCGCGCCGAAGGCCCGCTAGCCGGGCAGCTCCGTCACGACAGGATCGGTCAGGACCGCGTGCACCGCCTCGCCAGGCGAGAGGCCGAGGACCTGCGCCCCGCTGAGGGGCAGCCGGCAGGAGATGACGGATGCCCCGGCCCTCAGCCGCACCAGCAACGCCCCCTGCCCCGGCGTCAGCGCCTCGATCCGCGCGGCCAGCACGGTGGGGCTGGAGAGACCCGTGACCGGGCTGCGCGACAGAAGCACGTCCGCGGAACGCACGCGCAGCTGCACCCGCGCGCCGGCCGGCAGGGCAAGCGCGGGAACCAGCAGCGGCCCCGTCGGCCCCTCCAGCCGCGTCAGGCCGCCCGGAAGATGCGCCGCCACCAACGCGGGCAGGATCGAGATGGCGTCCTCCAGCCCCAGGACGCGCAGCGCCGCCGCGTCCGACAGGATGGCATGGGCCGCGCCCTCGGCCACGATCCGGCCCTGCTCGATGACGGCGATGCGGTCGGCAAGACGCTCGGCCTCGGAAAGATCATGCGTCACCAGAAGGACCGGCATCGACAGATGCGCCCGCAGGGCCAGCACCTCTTCATGCAGCCGGACCCGCGTGGCCCGGTCCACGGCCGAGAAGGGCTCGTCGAGCAGCAGCGCCAGCGGCCGCCGCGCCAAGGCCCGCGCCAGCGCCACGCGCTGCTGCTGCCCGCCCGACAGCTCGGCCGGCCGCCGCGCGTCCATGCCGCCAAGATTGACCAGCCCGAGGATGCGCGCCGCCCCGTCCGGCGTCGGATCGTCCATCGCCGCCATCACGTTGCCGAGCGCGGTCATGTGCGGAAAGAGCGCGTAGTTCTGGAAGACCAGCCCGGTCCGGCGGCGATGCGGCGGCAGCCACCGACGGCGCGCGCTGTCCAGCCAGACCTCGGCGCCAACCGCGACGCGCCCCGCCTCGGGCCGCCAGAGGCCCGCGATGGCGCGCAGGATCGTGGTCTTGCCGCTGCCCGAGGGGCCGACCAGCGCCATGATCTCGCCCGGCGCCACGCGGAAGCCAAGGTCCAGCGGGATGGGCGCCTGCGCCCGCAGATCGACGTCCAGCGCCATCAGCCCAGCCTGCGCCCGACCCGCGCCGACAGCGCATAGGTCAGCGTGATCGCCGCCAGCGAGATCGCCACCAGCACCGCGGACATGATCCCGGCGCCGCGATTGTCGAAGGCCTGCACGCGGTCGTAGATCGAGATGGCGATGGTCTTGGTCTCGCCGGGGATCGAGCCGCCGACCATCAGCACGATCCCGAACTCGCCGAGCGTATGGGCGAAGGTCAGGACCATCGCCGTCATCACTCCCGGCCAGGCCAGGGGCAGCTCGATGTGCCACAGCGCCCGCAGCGGGGACATGCCGCAGCAGGCGGCGGCCTCGCGCACCTCGGGCGGGATGGCCTGGAAGCCCCGCTGCGCGGGCTGGATGGCGAAGGGGAGGTTGAAGATCACCGAGGCGAGGACCAGCCCCTCGAAGCTGAACACCAGCGGCCGGCCGACCAGCCCCTGCCACAGATCGCCGAAGGGCGCGCCGCGGCCGAAGGCCAGCAGCAGGTAGAAGCCGAAGACCGTCGGCGGCAGCACCAGCGGCAGCATCACCAGCGCCTCGACCACTCCCTTGCCGGCGAAGCGGCGATAGGCCAGCAGGCGCCCCACCAGCACCGAGACCGGCAGCAGCAGCGCCACCGTCCAGCCCGCCAGACGCAGCGACAGCCCAAGCGCGGTCCAGTCCATGCCTCAGCCGCCCGCCGGCAGCGAGAAGCCGTAGCGGTCCATGATCTCGCGGGCGGCGGGGGTCAGTATGTAGGCGTAGAAGGCCTCGGCCACCTCGCCCGCGCCCTCCAGCAGGACCATACGCTGGCGCAGGGGCTGGTGCCACTCCTCGGGGATCAGCGCGAACTCACCTTGCGCCGCGATCTGGGGGGCGAGGGCCAGCGAATGGGCGATGATGCCGCCATCGGCATTGCCGGACAGCGCGAACTGCGCCGCCTGCGAGACATTCTCGCCCAGAACCAGATGCGGCTGGACCCCCTCCCACAGCCCCCGGTGCTGCAACGCTTCCTTCGCGCGCAGCCCGTAGGGGGCGTGTTCGGGATTGGCGATGGCGAAGCGGCCGAGCGTGCCCGCCTCAAGCGCCGCCGCGAGGCTGTCGAGACGGCCATCGGCGGCCAGAGGTCCGTCATGGGGCACCATCACGCCGATCCGCCCGATCCCGTAGAGCGTGCCCTCCGTCGGCACGATCCCGTCGCGGTGCAGGTCCAGGATGAACTGCTCGTCGGCGGCCATGAAGATCTGGAACGGCGCGCCCGCGCGGATCTGGCGGGCGAAGTTGCCCGTCGAGCCGAGCGACAGGCGCACGGACATGCCCGTCTCCTCGGTGAAGCGGGCGGCGATCTCCTCGATGGCGAATTGCAGGTCCGAGGCCGCGGCGACCACCGGGGCGTCCTCCTGCGCCTGCGCGCTGACGCCTGCGCTGCCCAAGGCAAGAAGCGCCGAAAAAAGGATCGCCGGCAACCGCATGGAGCCTCCTTCTGGAAAAGGTCCCGCCATAAGCGCCCAAGGGCGCGGATGGTGCAAGCGTTATCTCCGCCCGAAGATAACGCCGCCTAGCGGCCGTCGAAGACCCAGAAGCGGTTGACGACGAAGCTGAGCGCCGGGACCAGCAGCACCGCCAGCACGAAACCCGCCCGATAGCCGAGGCCCAGCAGGTCGAGGCTGACCGCCATGACCGCGACATTCGCGCCGAAGCCGAGCGCCAGCGAGGCCGCGAAGCGCAGCATCTGGCGCGGCCCGTGGCGGCTGCGCGCGGGAAAGACCCAGAGGGACTGGCCCAGATAGGTGACACTGAGCGCGCCGAGGAAGGCCGCGCCGTTGGCGGCGGTAGGCGGCAGGCCGCCGGCCTCGACCAGCAGCGTCAGCAGCGCGAAATGCACCATCGTCGCCGCAAGGCCGACGGCGCCGAAGCGCAGCAACTCGCGCCGCAGCGGCATGGGGGCGTCAGTCTGCCGTGGCCGACAGCCGCGGCGCCGTCTCATGTGCCGGAACGGCGCCGCCGAGGCCGAGGCGCTCGCGGACGAGGTAGATGGGGCGCTGCTTGGACTCGATGTAGAGCCGGCCCAGATACTCGCCGATGATGCCGAGCGAGATCAGCTGCACCGCCCCCAGCATCAGCACCACCGCCATCAGCGAGGCGTAGCCCGGCACGTCGCGCCCGAAGAGCAGCGTCTGCAGCACGATGGTCAGCGTGTAGAGCATCGAGATCAGCGCCACGATCCCGCCGGCATAGGTCCAGACCCTAAGCGGCATGGTCGAGAAGCTGGTGACCCCGTCCAGCGCGAAGTTCCACAGCTTCCAGTAGCTGAACTTGGTGCTGCCCACGGCGCGGCTTGGGCGGGCATAGGGCACGCCGATGCTGCGGAAGCCGACCCAGGCAAAGATGCCCTTCATGAAGCGGTTGCGCTCGCGCAGCTGCAAGGTAGCGTCCAGCGCAGGACGCGAGAGCAGGCGGAAATCGCCCACGTTCGGCTCGATCTTCATCGGCGAGAGGCGGTTGAAGAGCGCGTAGAACATGCCGGCCGAACCGCTTTTCGCGGCGGTGTCGGCGCCGCGATCGGTGCGGCGGCCGTAGACGACGTCGTAGCCCTCGCGCCAGAGGCGCACGAACTCGGCCAGCAGCTCGGGCGGGTCCTGCAGGTCCACGTCCATGGGCACCACCGCGTCCCCGCTGGCAGCCTCGAGCCCGGCGGTCAGCGCCGCCTCCTTGCCGAAGTTGCGCGTCAGGCGCAGCAGGCAGACGGCCGGATCGCGCAGATGCGCGGCCTCGATGACCCGCGCGGTGCCGTCGCTCGAGCCGTCGTCGACGAAGACGATCTCGTGCGTCAGCCCTTCGATGCCAGCCAGCACCGCGGCGGTGCGGGCGAGGAACGGGGCGATCGCGTCCTCCTCGTTCAGGACCGGCACGACCAGCGACAGCTTCTGCAGCGGCGGGCCGGCCGCGGCCGGCGAGGGCGGGGCGGCCACTGCATCGTGGCGCGCCAGCGGCTCGGCCCGGGCGGGGCGGCGCACCGCGGCGGCGAAGGCGGGGTCGCGGCGGACGGGAAGGTGATGACGCATTCCGAAACCTCCTGTCAGATGGGCGCGGCCGCGCGGGGCGCGCGCGCGGTCGCAGGCTTGCGGCAGAGCCGCAGGTAGAGGCCGAGCAGCGCCAGCAGCGCCAGTTCCCGGCTGCGCGCCGCCGGCGCAAGATCGAGCGCCTGCCACACGCGCTGCGGGAAGAAGATCACCGCCGCCAGCAGGCAGAGCAGCACCAGCACGCCCGGCCGCCCGCGCGCCACCGTCAGCAGGGGCGCCGCGATGACGGCGACCGGCGCCAGGTCGTAGTCATGCGCGAACAGCATCAGGAACGAGATGACGAGGACGGCATTCACCAGCCAGATCTCGTCATAGCGGCGGCGCATCAGATAGAGGCCGATGAGCGCCGCAACGCCCGCCGGCAGCAGCGAGGGCGCTGGCAGGCCCAGTCCGGCCAGCAGGCTCCGCAGGCCGAAGACGTGGCGGAAGGTCACAGTGTTGAAGCCGGTGCTCTGGTATTCGTGCAGCGTCGCGGCCCATGCGAGCCACGAGCCGGCAAGACCGCCCGTCGCGATGGGCCAGGCCGAGGCGGCCAGCGTCGCGCCGGCGGCGGCCGCCAGCAGAAGCCAGCGCCGATCCAGAAGGAACCACAGCCCGACGAGAAAGGCGATCTGCGGCTTGAAGGCGCTGAGGCCGAGAAGCACGCCCGCCAGAACGTCCATTCGCCGATGCGCGCAGAGCCAGGCGCCATAGACCAGCGCCGCCGCGATCAGCGTCGTCTGCCCCATCCAGAACACATGCGCGGTGAAGGGATTGCCGACCAGCACGGCGATGGTGACCAGGACGAGCAGCCGGTCCCGCCCGTCCCCCGCGGCCGCGACGGCCGCCCGGACGAAGAGCGCCAGGCCCGCCAGGGCCATCAGGTTCAGCAGCCCGATCAGCAGGTCGGCCCGCGCTGGCGACCCGCTGCCGAGGATGGCGGCCAGCGGGAAGGCGTTCGGCGGATAGGCGAAGCTGTCCGAGGCGACGCCCAGCAGCGCCAGCATCGCTGCCTTGAACGTCTCCAGATCGTAGGGGCTGGCCCCCTGCAGCCAGACGGCGCCAGCGCCGTAGAGATAGCGCATGTCATGGGCGAAGACCGAGCCGCCCCGGCCGACACCCAGGATCCCGAACAGCACCAGCGCGCCAAGCGCCGCCGTCAGGAACAGCAGCGCGAGGGGCAGGCCGGGGAACCGCGGGCTCCGGGTGACGGGCGCGTCCATGAACGCCTCACACTCAACTTCAGCGAGTGTACGACATTTCCCGGCCCCCGCGTAGCGATTCGCGCGGGGCGGCGTCCGGCCTCAGGCCGTGGCCGCGCCCGCCTGCTGCCGGCGCGCCGCCTTCTGCGCGCGCCGCTCGTCTCGGCGGATGCGGCGGCGGCCGTCCCAGGCCAGCAGCGTCGGGGTCAGCAGAAGCGTCACCGCCGTCGCGACGAAGAGGCCGCCGGCGATTCCCGTGGACAGCTGGATCCAGAACTGCCCCGACGGCGCGCCGAAGTAGAGGTCGCGCCCGGTGAAGTCGATGGTCATGCCCAGCACCATCGGCAGAAGACCGATGACGGTGGTTCCCGCCGTCAGGATCACCGGCCGGAAGCGCTCGCCCGCGGCGCGGCGCGCGGCCTTGTCGGGACCCAGCCCGTTGCCGCGATGCTCGTTGTAGGCGTCGATCAGCACGATGTTGTTGTTCACCACCACCCCGGCCAGCGCCATGATCCCGATGCCGCTCATCACGATCGAGAAGGGCTCCTGCCGGATCATCAGGCCCAGGAAGACACCGGCAATCGAGAAGATGATCGCGGTCAGGATCAGGAAGGCCTGGTAGAAGCTGTTCATCTGGATCAGCAGGATGGTGAACATCAGGAACAGCGCGACGAAGAAGGCGCCGACGAGGAAGGTCATCGCCTCCTGCTGGTCCTCGATCTCGCCGCCGAAGCTGACCTCGACCTCGTCGGGCAGCTCGAGCTGGGCGATGGCCTGCTCGACCCGCGTCAGCTCGGCCTGAAGGGTCGAGCCGGGCGCAAGCTCGGCCGACAGCGTCTGCGTCTCGCGCGCCGCGATGCGGGTGATGGCCGCGGGCGCCGGCGCCGGCACGATCTGCACCACGTTCGAGATCGGCACCTGGCCCTGCCGCACCGCGACGCGCAGGTTGCTGAGGTTCTCGAGGTTCCGCTGCTCGGGCGGGTAGCGCAGCGCGATGTCCACCTCCTCGTCGGCGAAATCGGGCAGGTAGGTGCCAAGGTTCACGCCGTTCGTCAGCAGCTGCACGGCCGTGCCGATGGTGTCCATGTCGACGCCGTAGCGGGCCGCCTCCTCGCGGTCGACCACCAGCCGGATCTCGGGGTTGGGGCGCGGCGTGTCGTTGGCGATGTCGACGAAGGTGCCCTGCTCGACCATCAGCCGCTCGATGGCCTCGGCCGCCGCCTGCAGCGTGGCCCGGTTGTTCGAGGACACCTCGATCTGCACCGGGCGCGAGGCTGCCGGCCCCTGCGCCGCCGCCTCGACCTGGATGCCGAGGCCCGGCACCTCGGCCGTCAGCGCGCGCATCTGGTCGATGATCTCGCCCGAGCGGGCGCGGGTCTGCCAGTCAGTGAACTCGACCTGGATCTGCCCGATCACGTCGCTCGAGAGGCTCGAGCGCACCCGCTCCTCGACCGAGCCGATGGTGCGGGCATAGACGCTGTCGATGCCGGGCAGGCCGATCAGCCGCTGCTCGACCAGCCGCACCAGCTGATCGGATTCCTGCACCGCGAGGTTGCCGTTGGCCGAGATCTGCACCTGCGCCCGCTCGGCATCCGTCGTCGGGAAGAAGTCGACCCCGCGGCCGAAGATCGAATAGGCGTAGAAGCAGGACAGCAGCCCCAGGATCGCCAGGCCGAGCGTGGCGCCCGGCCGCTGGATCGTCCAACCCGAGAAGCGGTTCATGACCGAGGGAACCTCGGCATCGCCGTCGTCGGTCACCATGCCGCCGCCGCCGCCGCCCAGCACGGTGCCGGTGACCGGCACGAAGATCAGCGCCATCGCCAGCGACATCAGCAGCGTCGCGATCATGGTGGCGGGCAGGTAGAACATGAACTGCCCCGCGAGGCCGGGCCAGAAGAGCAGCGGGAAGAACACGGCGAGCGTGGTCGCGGTGGAGGCGGTGATCGGCCAGGCCATGCGCTGCGCGGCCATGCGGAAGGCGTCGAACTTGCTGTGGCCCTTGGCGATCAGCCGCTCGCCCAGCTCGACCACGACGATGGCGCCGTCGACGAGCATTCCGACGACCAGGATCAGCGCGAAGAGGACGATGACGTTCAGCGTGAAGCCGAGCGCCCAGATGATGAGGATGCCGCCGAGGAACGAGCCGGGGATCGCGACCGCGACCAGCAGCGAGGCGCGCACGCCCAGAAAGAGGACCGTGACCAGCATCACCAGCACGACGGCGGCGATGACGTTGTTCTGCAGGTCCGACAGCAGGTCCTGCATCTCGATCGACTGGTCGTTCATGAAGTCGACCTGCACCTGCGCTGGCCAGTCGCGCGAGGCTGCCTGCACCTCGGAGCGGACGGCGGCGACCGTGTCGATGATGTTGGCGCCGGCCGACTTGCGCACGTCGATGGCCAGCGCGGGCTGGCCGTCGATGCGGGCGAAGCTGGTCGGGTCCTTGAAGGTCTGGCGCACCTCGGCCACGTCCTGCACGCGCAGGACCGTCGGCCCGCTGACGAGGACGGGGATCGACATCACCTCGTCCAGCCGCACGACGGTGCCCGGGATCGAGACGCCAAGCCGCCCTGCCCCGGTGTCGAAGCTGCCGACGGCGATCAGCTGGTTGTTGGCCTGCACCGCCTGCGCCAGCTGGTTGGGCGAGATGCCGTAGGTTTCCATCGCCAGCGGGTCGATCAGCACTTCCAGCTGGTCCGCGCGGTCGCCGGTCAGGTCGGCCTGCAGGACGCCGCTGACCGTCTCGATCCGGTCCGACAGCTGGCGGCCGAGGCGGATCAGCTCGCGCTCGGGCACCTGGCCCGACAGGGCGACGGTCAGGATCGGGAACATCGACATGTCGATCTCGCGCACGAACGGCCCGTCCGCGCCGGGCGGCAGGTCGGGCTGCGCGTCATCGACCGCGTCCTTGACCGATTGCAGCGCGCTGTCCTGGTCGAAGCCCGGCCGGAACTCGAGCTGGATCGAGGCGAAGCCCTCGCTGGCGCTCGTCTGCATCCGCCGCAGCCCGTCGAGCGAGTTGACCTGCCGCTCGATCGGCTCGGCCAGCAGCTTGCCGGCATCCTCGGCGCTGACGCCGCTATAGGTCACGTTGACGATGAAGATCGGGATGTCGACTTCGGGCATCGACTCCTTCGGGATGGTGACATAGGCGAAGAACCCCGAGAGGATCAGCGCCACCATCACCAGGACGACCGTCCTTGCCCGAGAGAATGCCGCCGCGATCATCCCGTTCATCACCCGCTCCTCAGTTCAGGTCCGCCGGCGTCGCGCCCTGCGCCACGCCGCCGGCCGTGGCCGCCCCCAGCATCTCGGCCGCCTCGGCCTCCAGCGGCACCGCGCCCGCGTCGGGCGATGGACTGCCGCCCAGCACGTTGCGGAACTCTTCGGGCGTCTCGCTGACCCGGGCCTTCTGCCCGTCGTTCAGCGCGCCCTGCGAGATGGTCACGATCCGCGCCTCCTCGGGTAGGCCGCTGGCCCAGATCGCCTCGGCGCGCGCCTGCACGATCTCGATGGGGGCGAAGCGCAGCGTCTCGCCGTCCGCATCGACAATGATCACCCCGATCCGGCCGGCGTCGTCCAGCCGCACCAGCGCGGGCGAGATGCGATGCGCCCGCTGCGGCTGCATCGCCAGCGAAATCTGCGCCGAAAGGCCGGCGGGGATCGCGTTGTCGGGGTTCGGGATCTCCAGCTCGACGCGGAAGGTGCGCGTCTCGGCCATCGCGACCGGAGAGATGAAGCGCACGACCGCCTCGGCCTCGCGCCCGCCCTGGAAAGTGACCTCGGCCGTCTGGCCCAGCTGGACCGAGGTGATCTCGGACTGCCGCACGTCCACCTCGGCGATCAGCGGGTCGTTGTTCACGATCTCCAGGATCTCGCCGCCGGCCTGCACGAAGCTGCCGATGTCGGCATGGATGGTGCTGACGGTGCCGGTGATCGGCGCGCCGAGCAAGGTGTTCTCCAGCTCCAGCTCGGCCGCGCGCAGTCCGGCGCGGGCCGCCTCGAGCGCGGCAAAGCGCGACTGCACCTCGGCCTCGGAGGTCACGCCCCGCTCGCGCAGCTGCCGCGCCGCCTCGTAGTCCCGCTCGGCCGAACGCAGCTCGGCCTCGGCCCGCGCGACGCCGGCCTGCCGGTCGTCGGCCGACAGCCGCGCCAGCTGCTCGCCCCGTTCGACCTCGGTGCCCTGCCGCACCACCTCCTCGACGATGCCGCTGATGCGCGCGCGCAGGACCGAGGTCTGGTTCGGCACGATGTTGCCATAGAGGACGACCCTCGGCTCGACCACCTCGGCCCGGCTGAGGCTGGCGGCGACATGGGGAATGGGGGCCGCGACCTGCTCGGGCTCCGCGGGGGGCTGGCGGTTCAGCATCCCGCCGCCGATCCAGAACACCAGAAGGCCCAGGATCGCCAGGAACACCAGCGTCGAAAGGGAGAAAAATCGTGACATCCAAATTCACATTCAGGTTCGGAACGGCACGGGACAGGCCGGCGGGACGGCCGGTCGCTGGCATCAATGCCTCGGGGTTGCGCCAGACATGGCAAGTCGCGAGGCAAAGTCAACGGGCCGCGCGCGCTGACGTGACTTCCACCTCGGCGCGCATGGCGCGTCGGACCCGGGGATATGGTGGCCCGTGAGAGATTCGAACTCCCGACCGGCCCGGTGTAAACGGGACGCTCTACCACTGAGCTAACGGGCCCCGGCCCACGCGTTAAAGCGCGAAACCGCCGCCATTGGCAAGCCCGTTCGGCGGCTCCAGCAGCAGGCTGCGACCGTCCCTGACGGCAAGCACCGCGCCTTGCGCCAACGGCGCCTCGTGCAGGCGCGCGACGCCCGCTTCGGTGGCAACTGCCCAGATCATTCGCAGCGTGATCCCGTGTCCGACCAGCAGCGCCGGGCCCTGCAGCTCGGAGAGGAAGCTGCGGCACCTGGCCGCAAGCGCTGCGAAGCCCTCGCCCCCGGGGCAGCGGTCGTACCAGCCAAGCCCGCGCTCCGCGAAGAGCGCGGGATGGGCGATGTGCAGATCGGACATCGCGCAGCCCGTGAAGGCGCCGACATCGACCTCGGCCAGGCGGGCGTCGGTACGAAAGCCCGCCGCGCCGAAGAGCAGCCGGGCGGTCGCGACCGCGCGCCCCTGCGGACTGCTGAACCGCGTCCCCGGCAGGGCCCGCACCAGGTCCGCAAGCGCAAGCGCCTGCGCCCGTCCCTGCGCGGTCAGCGGCGAATCCAGCCGGCCCTGCAGCCGCCCTTCGCGGTTCCACCGGGTCTCGCCGTGCCGTATCAGGTAGAGATCGGGCAGCACCGTGCCATCCTGTCGCCATTCGTCCCGCTGCCTGTTCGTGAATGTGAAGGGAAAAGGCAAGCATCGGCAGGTGACCGCCTACAACCTGATGTGGTAGAAGATGTGCGCGCCACACGTCATCCGGGATTCTGCTCGGAGGATGACATGCCCGGCGCAACGCCGTCCCGCCTGCGCCTGCCCCCATCGCCCCTCACCGCAAGCTCGCCCTCATGCTCCAGAAGACCCGCCCCTTCGCTGCACTCGCCGCCGCTGCGGCCCTTATCGCCGCCGTTGCCGGAGGCGCGCGCGCCGAAGGGCTGAGCTTCGCCCCGGCCCTGCGGGATGTTGCGACCGTCGTCCCGGCCAGCACCACCGCCCTGCGCCTGCCGGGCGCGGTGACGCTGCGGCCGGCCGTCACGCCGGTCTACCGGCGCTGGATGAGCCCCGAGATCCGCACCGCCTGGAACGCCGGCTTCCGGGGCCAGAACACGCGCATCGTGGTGGTGGACGATTTCACCAGCAGCGACCGCTTCTCGGGCAATTTCGGTGCGGGCGAGACCAACCGCCGCCACGGATACTGGGTGCGGCAGCAGGCCGGCATGATCGCCCCCGCGGCCGAGTTTCGCACGCTCGACTACTACTCGAACGAGCGGGTGACGGCGCGGAGCACCGGCCTCACCGTCGTCAATCTCAGCTACGGGATCTTCGGCCGCCCCGGCATGCCCATCATCGAGAGCGAGCTTCCGCCGCAGGAACGGTCGATCATCCGCCACGCGCGCCTCGGCACGGCGGTCGTGGTGCAGGCGGCCGGAAATGACGGCGTCGCGGTCGGGACGATGGAGCCGGGCGGAGATGTCGACTACCTCTCGCTCGCGCTGATCGGCAAGCAGTCCGCCATTTTCGTGGGCGCGCTGGACCGGAACGGGACCGTCACCAACAAGGCGCGAATCGAGAGCTATTCGAACCGCGCGGGCGGACGGCGCGCCGTGCAGGACCGATTCCTCATGGTGGGGGTGCGGGACGACGTGACGGGCCTCGCCGGAACCTCCTTCGCCGCGCCGATCGTCAGCGGCTACGCGGCCGTTCTGGGCAGCAAGTTCCGCGGGGCATCGGCCACGCAGATCAGCAACCGGCTGCTGAACACCGCCCGCACCGACACGATCCGCAACTACCGCCGGGACGTGCATGGGCGCGGCGAGGCCAGCATCGGCCGTGCCATCGCGCCCTCGCGCATCGACTGACGCGATGGGCCGGCGGATGCCGCGGCCGCTCGGCGCGCTGCCGGCCCGGCTGGTGCTGGGCGCGGTGCTGGCCGCGGCGCCGGCGGTCCTGCCGCATCCGGCTGCGGCCGAATTCCTCGACCACAGCCACCTTCTGGACCTCAGTGACGGCTCGGACCGGGCGGCCCGCGTCCGCACCGCCAGCCGCGGCGGCTACGCGCTGTCGGACGGCCGCCCGATCCGCCTGCGCGACTGGTACGAGCCCGGACTGCCCGACCTGACGCTGCGCCTGATGACCGAGATGTCGGATGGCGTCGGCATCACCTGGGGCGTCTCGACCGGCGAGACGGGCCGGAAATACCGCATCGCCCCGGCCCTGCATCTGGGTTTCGTGCTGCAGGACGAGCTGTTCGAGAACGCGCTGCTGACCTTCAGCGGCTCGGCCCTTCTGGGCGGCGATCTGACCGAACGCTCCTGCATGGGCGATTACGGCGAGTTCGGCGCGATGGCCGTCAACTGCCGCCTGGCCGCGACCATCCTGCCGCCGGAGGAGACGCTGGACTACCTGCTCGACCGCAGCGGCTGGCACAGCAGCTGGCTGGCGGTGCAATTCGAATACAAGTTCTGAAAGGGGGAAGATGCTGGAGCGGGTGAAGGGAATCGAACCCTCGTCGTAAGCTTGGGAAGCTTCTGCTCTACCATTGAGCTACACCCGCGTGCGTTCCGACCTAGCGGATGGCGCGCAGAGCGTCAAGCGGCTCAGCGCAGCCCCATCTGCGCCAGCGCGGCGGCCACGGCTGGGGGCAGCGACGCCTCGGCCTCGCGCCCCTTGGGCAGGTCGGGTGGCGCGTCGGCCTGGTCCAGATAGCGCCAGCCCTGGAAGGGGCGGCGCGGGACGGCGGCGACCCGCACCAGGTCGCGGTCGAGAACGAGGCCGCAGCGCAGGATGCCGTCGCCCCCCTCGACGCGGTCCAGTCCGAGGATGCGCTGCCGGGCCAGCATCACCCCCTTGAAGACCCAGTAGATCGAGCCGCCCTCCAGCAGCTCGGCCTCGCGCTTGGGCCACATCCGGGTGACGTGCAGCGCGGGGGCGGCGCCAAAGCGCTGCGCCTGCCAGGCGGCAAGGTCCTCGGGGCGCTCGGCGCCCACGCAGAGCTTCATCAGGTTCAGGATTTTCGTCATCGGCACCCACCTAATGCCGGGCCGGCCCGGCATCAAGCCGCGCATGAAAAAGGGGCCGCGATGTCGCGGCCCCTGTCGTCGATCGGAAGCGGGCGATCAGAGCTCGTCGAGCTTCTCGACCGCCTTCTCCAGCTCTTCCTTAGTCACGGTCTTTTCCTCGACCTTCGCCTGCGCGGCGATGTGGTCGATGACCTTGTCCTCGAAGATCGGCGCGCGGAGCTGCTGCTGGGCGCCCTGGTTCTGCTGGATGAACTCGAAGAACTGCCGCTCCTGGCCCGGATACTGGCGAGCGGCGCGCAGGACGGCCTGCGTCATCTCCTGGTCGGTCACCGTCACCTCGGCCTTCTGGCCGATCTCGGCCAGCAGCAGGCCAAGGCGCACGCGGCGCTCGGCCAGCTTCTTGTGCTCGTCCGTCGGCTCGATATTGCCGTGGTTGTGGTCGTGAACCTCGGGGTTCTCCTCGTGCCACAGCTGGTGCGCGATCTGGCTGGCCTCGGCCTCGACCAGGGCATCGGGCAGGTCGAACTTCACCTTCTCGTCCAGCTGGTCGAGGAGGCTGCGCTTCATCACCTGGCGCGCGGCGCCGGCATATTCCTGCTCGAGACGGTCCGAGATCTGCTTCTTCAGACCGTCCAGGTCCTCGGCGCCGAACTTCTTGGCCAGCTCGTCGTCAATCTCGGCGGCCTTCGGCGCCTTCACGGCCTTGACCTTGCACTCGAAGGTCGCGGCCTTGCCGGCCAGGTGCGGGGCGCCGTATTCCTCGGGGAAGTTCACCTCGACCTTGATCTCGTCATCGGCCTTGGCGCCGACCAGCTGGTCCTCGAAGCCGGGGATGAAGCTGTTCGAGCCCAGGACCAGCGGGTAGTCCTCTGCCTCGCCACCCTCGAAGGCCTCGCCGTCGACGAAGCCCTTGAAGTCGATCACGACCTGGTCACCGTCCTTGGCCTTGGAGCCCTTGCGGCGGTCTTCGAAGCTCTGCGCCGACTTCGCCAGGTTCTCCAGCGCCTCGGTCACGGCGGCTTCCTCGGCCGGGACGGTCAGTTTCTCGAGGCTCAGCTCGGACAGGTCGATCTCGGGGATCGGCGGCAGCGCCTCGTAGGAGACGTTGACGACGACGTCATCGCCCTCTTTCCAGGTCTCGCCGTTCTCCATCTCGACCTTGGGCTGCAGGGCCGGGCGATCGCCCGACTCCTCCAGATGCTTGCGCAGCGCGCCGTCGATGGCGTCCTGCATCGCATCGCCCATGATCCGCTGGCCGAACTGCTTCTTCAGCATCGCCATCGGGACCTTGCCCTTGCGGAAGCCCTTCATCTCGACCTCGGGCTGCGCCTCTTTCAGCTTGGCATCGACCGTGGCGGCCAGATCCGCGGCGGGCAGGGTGAACTGGTAGCCCCGCTTCAGACCTTCGTTCCGGGTTTCCTTGACCTGCATCATCGTCCTCATAGCAAGAAGGGCCGCCGATGGTCGGCGGCCTGAAAATTTCCCCGGTTCTAGTCGCCGGGCGCCCGCCCTGCAAGCAGATAGACGGCGCGCCCCTTGGCGGCTCAGTGCCGGGGTCGGGCCATGACGCGGTGCAGCTCTGCTGTCATGCCGTCGGTCATCAGATGCGTGCCGGCCTGCATCGCCTTGCCCTTCCAGCCGCTGACCACCTCGGCCTTGCCCTTCATCATGGCGCGGTAGCCGGCGCCGGCGACGGTCATGGGATCGTCCTTCGGTCCCTGCCCCATCAGCGTCTTGTCCATGCCCGAGCGCGGGAAGAAAGGCGTGTCCACCGGCCCCGGCGCGAGGTTGGTGACGGTGACGCCCGTGCCCATCACCTCGTGGTGCAGCGCGCGGGCGAGCATGTTCACATAGGCCTTGCTGGCGTTGTAGACCGCTTGGTTCGGCCCCGGCATCCGACCCGCGATCGAGCCTGTCATCAGGATGCGGCCATGCCCGCGCGCCAGCATCCGGCGCAGGATGCGGTGGACGAGGACCGTGGTGCCAACAACGTTGGTGCCGACAAGATTCACGATGTCCACCTCGTCCTGATCGGCGAAATGGCCGACGCGGCCGTGCCCGGCATTGGCAAAGAGGAGGTCCGGGCAGCGGCCGCCAAGAGCGGTCATCAGCTTGTCGATCCCGTCCTCGTCGGACAGGTCGGCGTGCAGCGTCTCGACCTGCACGCCGGTCATCTCCAGCGCCTCGGGATGCTCGATTTCGCTGCTCTGCGAGACCAGCAGCAGGTCATGCCCGTCCGAGGCCGCGATCTGCGCAAGGCAGCGGCCGATGCCGCTGGAAGCGCCGGTCACCAGCGCGAGCTTGTCATGGGCCATGCTGGCCTCCGTTCTTGGGAATGGGATGTGGGCGCCGCGCCGGGGAAGCCGGCGCGGCGCGAGGATCAGCCGCAGGCGCGGATCAGCCGAGGGTCAGGAAGACCCGCAGGCGGCCGCCGGGTGCGGCTTCGGCATGGGCCGGAGCGCCTTGGTCCATCAGCCGGGACAGCACAGCCGCGCGCGCCGGCGGCACGACGCCGACCCGCTGGCCGGCCTCGGTCTCGACGGCGATGGCGGCGGGATCGAAGGCGCGCGACGGATCGCGCCGCAGCACC
The DNA here is from genome assembly GCF_900102505.1 of Paracoccus tibetensis. Taxonomy (GTDB): domain Bacteria; phylum Pseudomonadota; class Alphaproteobacteria; order Rhodobacterales; family Rhodobacteraceae; genus Paracoccus; species Paracoccus tibetensis. Next base: position 237,657 of record NZ_FMVT01000004.1, read on the forward strand.
AGGCGCTGGCCCGGCGTCGGGCGGAAGCTGCGGTCCGGGTTGGCGAGATGCGTGGTCAGCACCTCGACCGGCTCGGCCCGCCCCCGCGCGAGCGCGGCACTCGGCAGGACAGCGGCGGCGGGAACCCCCGCCAGCGCCAGCGTGCCGAGGACCTGCCGCCGCCCGATCATTCCATCTGCTCGGACTGGGCGCCGCTGTTGGGACGCGCGGAACCAAGGTCCGGCTCCTCACCCATCGGCTCATGCGCGCGGGTGGTGAACTCGCCCTTGCCGTCGATCGAGGTGCCTTCGGACCAGCGACCTGCGACCGGCTCGGAGCCGTCGGCCTGGAAGCCCAGGAAGGCGTAGTTGAAGTCCTGGTTCTCTTCCTCCTGCGGGAAGCTGTTGGGGATCGGGAAGACGCCCTCGGCGCCGCCCAGCTCTTCCAGCGCGGCCAGGAACTGGTTCTGGTGCATGGTGTCGCGGGCGATCAGGAAGGCCAGCATCTCGCGCATGCCGGGATCGGTCGTCATGTTGTAGAGCCGCACAGCCAGGATGCGGCCGGTCGACTCGGCGGTGACGTTGGCGTGCATGTCGGCGGCGATGTTGCCGCTGGCATAGATGTGGGACATGTTGAAGGGCACGCCGTCGCTGTCGATCGGCATGGCCGAGAGGCCGGCGGACAGCAGGTTCTTCAGGTTGATCCCGCCGAGGATCGCGCCCGCGACCGGATCGGCGGCAGCCTCTTCCTGCATGGACAGCGGCGCCCCTTCCAGGTTCATCGCGACGGCCGTGGCCAGCATCTCGATATGACCCAGTTCCTCGGCCGCGGTGTTCATCAGCAATTCGCGGAAGCGCGCGTCGCCCCGGGCGCCGCAGGCTTGGAAGAAGTACTGCATCGCGACGCGGATCTCGCCCTCGACGCCGCCGATGGCCTGCTGAAGGGCACGGGCGAAGAGCGGGTCGGGGGTCTCGACGCGCACGGGGAATTGCAGTCGGTTGTCGACATAGAACATGGAAGGATGCCTCCGGGGTTTGGCTGTGACCGAGTTGCCTCGTCGGCGCTCTGAACCGCGATAGACCTGCTATGTTCCCGACGCTTGACAGCAGGCGGATGTCCGGCGGTTGCCCGCCGGACATCCGCCTGCTCAGAGGCCGGCCTTGCGGTAGATCGCGTCCAGCACCTCGGCCAGCGCCGTCAGCCGCTCGGCCTCGGGGTCGAACCCGGCCCCGCCTGCAAGGCGGTGGGCCCAGTCCACGGCGGCGCGCCCGCCCCAATCGTCCGGCGGCGCGGCGATCTGGCGCCGGCTCGTGCCGTCATGGCGCCAGGCGCCGAAGTCGAAGAACGAGCCGTCGATATTGGCCACGCGCCCGCCGGCGGCAGTGCCATGCGCCTCCATCCCGATCACCGCGTCCTGCCCCGCCGGCAGGTTCCACGAGCAGGCGAGGCGGATCACCGTCCCGTCCGCGGTCTCGAGCGTGGCCGAGACGTAATCCTCGACCTCGTGGCGCGGGTCCTCCAGCGGGCGGCCGCCGCGGCGGGCATGGGCGGCGACGACCTCGATGCCGGTCGGCTCGAGGCACCAGAGCGCCATGTCCACCAGATGGATGCCGAGGTCGATCAGGCAGCCGCCCCCGGACAGGGCGCGGTCGCGGAACCACGGCTTGTCGGGGCCATAGGCATTGTGGAAGGTCAGGTCGAGCGCGTGGACAGCGCCCAGCTCGCCGCCGCGGATCTGCTCGCGCAGGGCGATGAAGGCCGCGGCATGGCGATAGCTGAGATCGGTGGCCAGCAGCCGGTCCGCCGTCCGCGCCGCCTCGACCACCGCCCCCGTCTCGGCGCCGCTGCGGCCAAGGGGCTTCTGGCAGAAGACCGCCGCCCCCGCCTGAAGCGCCGCGATCGATTGCCCGGCATGCAGGGCCGAGGGCGTGGCGATCACCACCCCGTCCGGCTGCGTCTCCAGCACCGCCTCCAGCGCGTGACCGGTCGCCGCGCCCGGCACGAGGCTGGCCGCCGCCTCGACCGAGGACGGGTCGGGATCGGCCAGCGCGACGATCTCGATCCCGCCGGCCTCGGCCATCGCCTGCATCCGGTGACGCCCAATCCAGCCGAGGCCAAGGAACCCGATGCGGGGGCGGTCCAGCGCCGCCTGCGGCTTCGCCATCAGCTGCATGAGATCAGCGCCTTCACGAAATTGCCCGGCTTGTCGCGGGTGGCGTCCAGCGCGGCGCCCAGCTCCTCTAGCGGGAAGACCTGAGAATAGAGCGGACTAGGGTCCAGTCGGCCCGCGGCGATGGCGGCGACCGCCTCGCGCATGCCGCGGCGCACGACCTCGGGGTCGCGCTCATGGGCGTTGATCACGTCCATGCCTTTCCAGTTCCACATCTGCATGTTGACCTGCCGCGGCCCGTCCTGGTGATAGCCGCCGATCACCAGCCGGCCCCCGTCGCGCACCAGCTCGGCGGCCAGGTCCAGCGGCCATTGCTTGCCGACGACCTCGATCACCACGTCGCAGAGCTTCTCGCCGGTCAGGCGCTTGACGTCCTCGATGATCCGCCAGTGATCGTCCATCACGACCGTCTCGGCCGCGCCCATGCGGCGCGCCAGCTCCAGCGAGCTCTCCCGACGCGAGATCGCGATGACCCGCGCCCCGGCATCCGCCGCCTGCCGCACCAGAAGCGCGCCCAGGAAACCGATGCCGATGACCGCCACCGTGTCGCCCGGCCGCACCGCGCTGCGGTGGAAGACGTTGATGGCGCAGCCCAAGGGCTCGGCCGGGACCGGCTGGCCGTCCAGCTCGCGCGGCAGCGGGATCACGTCGGCGGCGGGAACGCAGTCATGGGTGGCAAAGCCGTGCTGGCCCGCGAAGGCGACGCGCTGGCCGAGGCTGACGCCCTCGACACCCTCGCCGAGCGCGTCGATGCGGCCCCACCCCTCGTGGCCGAGCGCGCCGGGCGCCAGCGGGAATTCCAGCCAGTCCGGCCCGGCCCAAGGCCCCAGGTTCGAGGCGCAGACGCCGCAGCCCTCGAGCGCGATCCGCACCTGCCCCGGGCCGGGGCTGCAAGGGGCGGTCGGCACGATCTGCACCTTACCCGGCGCCACGATCCGGGCCGCGCGCGGCCCCTGTCGCATGGCAAGATCCTGCGGCCAAGCGGTCGGGCTGGCATCGTTCATCGACTGTCTCCGGCTGTTTTTTGCTAATGTTTCAGGCCCTGAACAAGAAGCTGGAACAAATGTTCCCGACGCAGGTTCAGCGGCCCGGATGATGTCAAAGATGACATTGAAGAAGCGGGACCGGCCGGGGCGCGGCACGGCCGCGCGGGCCGCGGGTCCATCATGAAGGGGAAAGGGGACAGATGACAAAGGTTCTTATCACGGGCGGCGGCGGCTTCATCGGGCGCCATGTGGCCGAGGAACTGCTGGAGGCCGGCCACGAGGTCGTGCTCTACGACGCGATGATCGACCAGGTCCATGCGGGGACCGAGGTGAAGCTGCCCGAGGGCGCGCGGCTGGTGCGCGGCGACATGCGCGAGGCCGAGAAGCTGGAAGGCGCGCTCAAGGGCTGCGAGGCGGTGCTGCATCTGGCGGCCGAGGTCGGGGTCGGGCAGTCCATGTACGAGATCGCGCGCTATGTTGGCGCGAATGATCTGGGCACCGCGGTCCTGCTGGAGGCCATCGCCAAGCACCCCGTGAAGAAGCTGGTCGTCGCCTCCTCGATGAGCGTCTATGGCGAGGGCTACTACCGCACCCCTTCGGGCCAAGTGAACGAGACCGTGCGCCGCAACGTGGCCGACCTGCGCGCCGGCCGGTGGGAGCCGGTGACCGAGAACGGCGTCGCGTTGATCCCGGTCGCGACGACCGAGAGCAAGCGGGTCGACCTCGCCTCGATCTACGCGCTGACGAAATACCAGCAGGAACAGGCCGTGCTGATCTTCGGCAAGGCCTATGACATCCCCTCGGTCGCGCTGCGCCTCTTCAACGTCTTCGGCGCCGGGCAGGCGCTGTCGAACCCCTACACGGGCGTTCTGGCGAACTTCGCCTCACGCATCGCCAACGGGCAGGCGCCGACGATCTTCGAGGATGGCGAGCAGAAGCGCGACTTCGTCCATGTGCGCGACGTCGCCCGCGCCTTCCGCCTGGCGCTGGAAAGCGACGCTGCGGCGGGTCATGTGATCAATGTCGGCTCCGGCAACGCCTATACGATCAGCGACGTCGCCCGGCTTCTGGCTAAGGCGATGGACGCCGAGCACCTGCAGCCCGAGATCCTGGGCAAGTTCCGCGCCGGCGACATCCGCAACTGCTTTGCCGACATCGGCAAGGCCCGCGCGCTGCTGAGCTTCGAGCCGCAGCACCGCCTGGAGGACAGCCTCGGGCCCTTCGTCGATTGGGTCCGGCAGTCGCCCTCGACCGACAATGGCAGCCGGATGCGCCAGCAGCTCGAAGAGCGGGGACTGGTCACATGAGCCGCGGCTTCGGCTTCGTCGAGTGGTTTCGCCCCGGCGACCATGACCGGGTCGAGGCGCTTCTGCCCGGCCTCGTCGCCTCGGGCGCGACCCATCTGCGCACGCATGTCAGCTGGGCTGAATACCACGCGACCGGCGGGCAGGAATGGTTCGACTGGCTGCTGCCGCGCCTTGCCCGCGACCTCGAGCTGCTGCCCTGCGTCCACTACACCCCGCCCTCGCTCTCGCGCACCGGCCGCAGCTCCGGTGCGCCGAAGGTGCTCAAGGACTACGCCGATTTCCTCGACATCCTGCTCACGCGGCACGGCCAGCACTTCACCCATGTCGAGCTGTGGAACGAGCCGAACAATCTGTTGGACTGGGATTGGCGCGAGGACCCCGAGTTCGATCTGTTCTGCGAAATGGTGGGCGGCGCCGCCTACTGGGTCCAGAAGCGCGGCTGGAAGACCGTCCTCGGCGGGCCGGCGCCCTTCGATCCCTACTGGCTGAACCTGATGGGCGAGCGCGGCGTGCTGGGCGTTTCCGACGTCGTCGGCTTCCACGGCTTTCCCGGCACCTGGGACAGCGAGGCCGCCAGCTGGCAGGGCTGGGACATGCACCTGGGCGAGATGCGCCGCATCCTCGATCGCCACAATGCCAAGGCCCGCATCTGGATCACCGAGACCGGCTATTCCACATGGCGCCGCGACGAGATGGAGCAGGCGCGCCGCTTCGTCCACTCGCTGCAAGCCCCGGCGGATCGCGTCTACTGGTACGCCTGGTCGGACGTGCCAGCGCATGTCGCCGTGCAGGAGGGGCTGTGGTTCGACCCGCGGCACTATCACCTCGGCGCAGTGACCGAGGACGGCCAGCCGAAGCTGCTGGGCCGCGTCCTCGCCGAAGGCGGGGTCGAGCGCCTGCGCGAACTGACCGCCCTCGCCGCCCCCGCACGGATCGGAACCGAGATCAGCACCCTCATCACCGGCGGGGCGGGGTTCATCGGCGCGAATCTGGCCGATGCGCTGATGAGCGAAGGGCAGCAGGTGACGGTGCTGGACAATCTCAGCCGGCCGGGGGTCGAGCGGAACCTGCGCTGGCTCGCCGGCCGCCACGGCGACAAGCTGCGCGCGATCCCCGCCGACCTGCGCGATCCGACCGCGCTGAAGGGCGCCGTGGCGGGGGCCGAGGCGGTCTTCCACCTTGCCGCGCAGACGGCCGTGACCACCAGCCTGACGGCCCCGGTCGAGGATTTCGAGGTGAACGCCCGCGGCACGCTGGACCTGCTGGAAGCCGTGCGGGCAACGGGCCGCAAGCTGCCGGTGATCTTCGCCTCGACCAACAAGGTCTACGGCGCCCTGGCCGATCTTCAGGTCGCCGAGACCGACACCCGCTGCGGCCCGACCGACAACCTGATCGCCGCGCATGGCGTCGACGAGACGCGGCCGCTGGACTTCTGCACGCCCTACGGCTGCTCGAAGGGCGTCGCGGATCAGTATGTGCTGGACTACGCCAAGAGCTACGGCATCCCGGCGGCGGTCCTGCGGATGAGCTGCATCTACGGCCCCCGCCAGTTCGGGACCGAGGATCAGGGCTGGGTCGCCCATTTCCTGATCCGCGCGCTGGAGGGCCGGCCGGTGACCGTCTTCGGCACCGGCCGCCAGGTCCGCGACGTGCTGCATGTCCATGACGCGGTCGCGGCCTATCGCGCGCTGCTGGGGCGCATCGACACGCTATCGGGCCGAGCCTTCAACCTTGGTGGCGGCCCAGACAATTCGGTCAGCCTCGGAGAGGTGCTGGACGAGATTTGGGACATCACCGGCAAGCCGGTGCAGATCGACCGCTCGGACTGGCGGCAGGGCGATCAGCCCTGGTTCGTCGCCGACACCCGCGCGCTGGAGGCCGCGACCGGCTGGAAGGCCAGCATCGGCTGGCGCGCCGGCCTGCGCGATCTGGCCGAATGGCTCGCGGCCGAGCGGAACCTGCCGCTGCGGGCGCAAAGGAAGCTGGCATGAAGGTGCTGATGACGCTCGACGCCGTCGGGGGGGTCTGGCGCTACGCGCTGGACCTGGCCTCGGGGCTGACGGCGCGCGGGGTGCGGGTGGTGCTGGCGGGTCTCGGGCCTCAGCCTTCGGCTGAGCAGTTGGCCGAGGCCCGCGCCATCGCGCCGCTGGAATGGGGCGAGGCGCCGCTGGACTGGATGGCGGGGGCGCCGGATGAACTGGCCAGTGTCGCGCCTTGGATCGACGGGCTTGCCACGAAGCACGGGGTGGATCTTCTGCACCTGAACCTGCCGACGCAGGCGGTGGGGCTGCGCTGCGGCCTGCCGGTGCTGACGGTCTCCCATTCCTGCCTTGCCACCTGGTTCGCCGCCGTCCGGGGCACCGCCGTGCCGCAGGACATGGCGTGGCAGGCCGCCCTGACCGCCGAAGGGCTCGCCGCCGCCGACCTGATCGTGGCGCCGACCCGCGCCCATGCCGAGGCCGTCACCGCCGCCTACGGCATGACCAGCCCCATCGAGGTCGTCCACAACAGCAGCCAGGTGCCCCTGCCCCGCAGCGCCCGCGCGGCCGAGATTGTCGCCGTCGGCCGCTGGTGGGACGACGGCAAGAACGGCGCCGCTCTGAATGCGGCCGCCGAGGGCTGCGCTTGGCCGGTCACCCTCCTCGGCGCCACCGACGGCCCGAACGGCGCCCGGATCGCGCTGAACCACGCCCGCGCCGGCGGCTCCCTGCCCCATCCGCAGGTCATGGCGCGCATCTGCCGCGCCGGCATCTTCTGCGCCCCCTCGCTCTACGAGCCCTTCGGCCTTTCGGTGCTGGAGGCCGCCCGCGCCGCCACGCCCCTCGTGCTGGCCGACATCCCCGTCTTCCGCGAGCTGTGGGACGGCGCGGCGGTCTTCATGGACCCGCGCAATCCCGCCGCCCTCCGAGCCGCGCTGAACGGTGTCGCGAAGGACGGCGCCCTGCGCGCCCGCCTCGGGGCCGCGGCCGAGCAGCGCGCGAACCGCTACCAGCCCCAGACCCAACATGCCGCGATGCTGCGGCTCTACCGCCAGCTCGCCTCTCAAGGCGCGCGAGCACTGACCCCGGCAGGATGACCCCCATGCGATTTCTCTTCTACACCCACTCGCTCGTCTCGGACTGGAACCATGGCAACGCCCATTTCCTGCGCGGCGTGATGCGGGCCCTGAACGCGAAGGGCCACGAGACGCTGGCGCTAGAGCCGGAAGACAGCTGGAGCCGCCAGAACCTGATCGCCGATGGCGGGCAGGCCGCGCTCAACGCCTTCGCCGCCGACTTTCCCGACCTGCGCTGGCAGAGCTACCCCGAGGATCACGACCACGACGCCGCGCTGGACGCTGCCGACGTCGTGATCGTCCACGAATGGACCCCGCCCGCGCTGGTCGCCCGCATCGGCCGCGCCCGACGCAGGGGCGGCCGCTTCACGCTGCTGTTCCACGACACCCACCACCGCGCCGTCAGCACGGCCGAAGACATCGCCGGCATGGACCTTGACGGCTATGACGGCGTGCTGGCCTTTGGCGAAGCGCTGCGGCAGCGTTACCTCGATGCGGGCTGGGGCCGGCAGGTCTTCACCTGGCACGAGGCCGCCGACACCTCGATCTTCCGCCCCCTGCCCCAGATCACGCCCGAGCGCGACCTCATCTGGGTCGGTAACTGGGGCGACGGCGAGCGCAGCGACGAGCTGGAGAGCTTCCTGATTCGCCCCGTCGAGGCGCTCGGCCTCTCCGCCACCGTCCACGGCGTGCGCTACCCGGACCATGCGCTGGACCGCCTGCGGCAGGCCGGCATCGACTATCGCGGCTGGTTGGCGAATGCCCGCGTGCCCGAGGTCTTCGCCCGTCACCGCGTCACCGTTCATGTCCCGCGCCGCCCCTATGTCACCGCCCTGCCCGGCATCCCGACCATCCGCCCCTTCGAGGCGCTCGCCTGCGGCATCCCGCTGATCAGCGCGCCGTGGGAGGATGCAGAAGGGTTGTTCCGTCCCGGTGACATCCGCTTCGTGTCGAGCGGCGACCAGATGCGCCAGGCCCTGCGCCTGATGCTGGACGACCGCGCCGCCGCCGCCGAACAGGCCGCACGCGGGCTGGAGACGATCCGCGCCCGCCACAGCTGCACCCACCGCGCCGAGGAACTGCTGGACATCCTCACCCGCCTCGCCGCCCCGGCCCTCAAGGAGGTCACCGCATGACCCGCGTCGCCTTCTACGGATCGAGCCTTCTTTCCTCCTACTGGAACGGCGCGGCGACCTATTACCGCGGCATCATCAAGGCGATGGCCGCACAGGGCTACCGCGTGACCTTCCACGAACCCGACGCCTTCGACCGCCAGTCCCATCGCGACATCGAGGTGCCGGACTGGGCCGAGGTGAACGTCTGGCCCGCCACGCCCGAGGGTCTTGCGGCCGCCGCGGCGCAGGCGGCGGATGCCGACATCGTCGTGAAAGCCTCGGGCGTCGGCTATGCCGACGACGAGATCCTGCGCCAAGTGATGGCCGCCGCCCGCCCCGACGCGCTGCGGATCTTCTGGGACGTGGACGCCCCGGCGACCCTTGCCGAGATGCGGCAGAACCCGAACGACGCGCTGCGCCGGATGCTGCCGGACCTGGACCTGATCCTGACCTATGGCGGCGGCGATCCGGTGATCCGCGCCTATCGCGAGCTGGGCGCGCGGGACTGCGTGCCGGTCTACAACGCGCTCGACCCCGCGACCCACCATCCCGCCCCGCCGCAGCCGCGCTTCCAGGCGGACCTCGGCTTTCTCGCCAACCGCCTGCCCGACCGCGAGGCGCGGGTGGCCGAGTTCTTCCTGCGCCCTGCGAGCGCCCTGCCGGGCCGGCAGTTCATCCTCGGCGGCTCGGGCTGGCAGCCCGAGCATCTGCCGGGCAACATCCGCTGCCTCGGCCATGTCCGCACAGGCGATCACAACGCCTTCAACTGCACACCCCGGGCGGTGCTGAACGTCGCCCGCGACTCGATGGCCGCGACCGGCTTTTCCCCCGCCACCCGCGTCTTCGAGGCGGCGGGCGCGGGCGGCTGCCTCATCACCGACTACTGGGAGGGCATCGAGCTGTTCCTGAAGCCGGACGAAGAGGTGCTCGTGGCCCGCGACGGCCAAGATGTGGCCGATTTCCTGACCAACCTGCCGCCCGAGCGCTTCGGCCAGATCGGCCAGGCCGCCCTGCGCCGCGTTCTGGCCGAGCACACCTACGACCGCCGCGCCGAGCAGTTGCACAGGGTCCTGACCGACGCCGCCGCCAAGGCCAAGGCCGCCGCGCCCCTCCGCAGCGAGGTGGCGCTGTGAGCGGCGAGATCGTGATCTTCGGCCTGTCGCTGAGCTCGTCTTGGGGCAACGGCCACGCCACCACCTTCCGCGCCCTGCTGCGCGGGCTCCATGCCGAAGGCCGGCGCGTCCTGTTCCTGGAACGGCGCCAGCCGTGGTATCAGGAGAACCAGGACCTCGCCGATCCCGACTTCTGCGAGCTGCGCTTCTACGACGAGATCCCCGAGGCGCTGGCCCGCTACCGGGACCGGCTGGAGGATGCCGAGGCGGTGATCGTCGGCTCCTACGTCCCCGAGGGCCAGCGCCTGATCGACGCACTGGACCGGCTGCCGCTGCGGCAGCTCTGCTTCTACGACATCGACACGCCGGTCACGATGGACCTGCTGGACAAGGGCGACGAGACCCATCTCGCCCGCCGCCAGATGCCGCGGTTCGATGCCTACTTCTCCTTCTCGGGCGGCAAGGTGCTGGACCGGCTGCGCGAGGTCTATGGAACCCCGAACCCGCAGCCCCTCTACTGCGCGGTGGACGAGGGCGCCTACCAGCCGATGGAGGTGCCGAGCCGGTGGGATCTCGGCTATCTGGGCACCTACAGCCCCGACCGCCAGCCCGGCCTTGAGGCCCTGCTGATCGAGCCGGCCCGCCGCCTGCCGCAGATGCGCTTCGTTGTCGCGGGCTCGATGTTCCCCGGCGACATCGAATGGCCCGAGAATGTCGAGCGGATCGAGCATCTGCCCCCGGCCCAACACGCCGAGTTCTACAACGCGCAGCGCTTCACCCTGAACATCACCCGCGCTGCGATGCGGCGCCTCGGCTGGTCGCCCTCGGTGCGCCTGTTCGAGGCGGCGGCCTGCGGCACCCCGATCATCTCGGACCGCTGGCAGGGGCTGGACGAACTGCTGCCCGAGGACCGCGCCGTCCTTATCGCCGACGGCCCCGATCAGGTGGTGGAGGCGCTGACCGCCCTGCCCGAAACGCGGCGGCAGGCCCTCGCGGCCGAGGCGCGGCGCATCGTTCTTTCGGGCCACACCGGCCGCGCCCGCGCGCGCGAGCTGGCGACGCAACTGGCGCTTGGCGCCCAATCCGCCCCGGCGGCAATCAGTGCAGGATAGGACCATCCCATGCAGCAGATGACGACGTTCAAGAACAGCATCCTCGTCGCGGGCGGCGCGGGCTTCATCGGCTCGCATCTCTGCGAGACGCTGCTCTACCAAGGCCACCGGGTGATCTGCGTGGACAGCTTCCTGTCCGGCCGCCGCGAAAACGTGGAGCCGCTGGAGAACCACCCCGGCTTCACCCTGATCGAGCAGGACATCACCAATCCTGTGACCATCCGCGGCCCGCTGGACCGGGTCTACAACCTCGCCTGCGCGGCCTCGCCCCCGCAATACCAGGCCGATCCGACGCATACGATGATGACCTGCGTGGTCGGGACCGGGCACCTGCTGAAACTGGCCGAGAAGACCGGGGCACGCTACCTGCAGGCCTCGACCTCCGAGGTCTATGGCGATCCCGAGGCCCATCCGCAGCGCGAGGACTACTGGGGCAACGTCAACTGCACCGGCCCCCGCGCCTGCTATGACGAGGGCAAGCGTGCCGCCGAAAGCATGTGCTTCGACTCGCTCCGGGCCGGCAACGCCGATGTGCGGGTGGCGCGGATCTTTAACACCTACGGCCCGCAGATGCGCCCCGACGACGGTCGGATCGTGTCTAACCTGATCTGCCAGGCCCTTGAGGACAAGCCGATGACCATCTACGGCGACGGGATGCAGACGCGGTCCTTCTGCTATGTCAGCGACCTCGTGCGCGGCCTCATGGCGCTGATGGAGGTGCGGGACGCGCCGGACGGGGCGGTGAACCTCGGCAATCCGGGCGAGTTCACCATCCTCGAGCTGGCCGAGCTGATCCGCGAGATGGTGCCGGGCACCGCGCGGCCGGTCTTCAAGCCGCTGCCGAAGGACGATCCCAAGCGCCGCCAGCCGGACATCACCCGCGCCGGAACGCTGCTGGGCTGGTCCCCCGAAGTGCCGCTGCGCGAGGGGCTGGCCAAGACCATCCCCTGGTTCGCGACGCAGGTGCAGGCGCCGGTTCCGCGCAAGCGTGCCGCCGTTCCGGCGCTGGCCGCCCGCTGAACACAAAAATCCGGCCCCGCGCATCGCGTCGGGGCCGGACTTCGTCTTGCCTTGCTCTGCCGTCCCGGCGCGCTGCCGGGCGCGGGCTCAGTCCTGCTTCGAGACATCCCGGATCGTCGGCACGATCTGGTCGCCCCAGGCACCGGCGCCGTTGTGATGGCGCGAGACCCGGATCAGCTCGACCGAGATCCCCTCGGCGACGGCGCGCTGGACCGCCTCGTTGACGCGGTGGACCGCATCGGCGACGCGGTGGATGGCGCGGGTCTGTGCATCCGTCTCAGGACGTTCGACGCGGGTGAACTCGGTGGCTTGGTCGTTCATGGTGTCCTCCTCGGGGGTTCTCGCTCAGGGCGTTGGGGTGCCCCTGCCGGCGGTCGGCAGGGGCGTCGTTATCATTCGGCGGCGAACTGGTTCATGGTGTTGGCATGACCGCCGGCCTTCAGCGCGCGCTCGCCGGCGACCATCTCCTTGAAGGTGTCGCCGAGGTCCGAGCCGACCTCGTGCTGGTGCTTGACCGCCGAGATGCCGCGGCGGATCTCCTGCCGCTGGACGGTGGCGACATAGGCCAGCATCTTGTCCTCTCCGAAGTAGCCATGCGACAGCTCGTCCACCGACTTCGCGGTCAGGTGGAAGGTCGGCAGCGTGATCAGGTTGTGGAACACGCCTGCCTTGGTCGAGATGTCGTGCTGGAAGCGGCGCAGACGGTCGTCGGCCTCGCGCCCCAGATCGGTCTCGTCATAGTCGGCCTTCATCAGCTCGTTGCCGGCCGGGTAGTCGGTCTCGGCGATCTTGCCCTCCTTGATCCACTGGTCGCGGACCTGTTTGCGAAGGTTCAGCGTCCAGTTGAAGCTGGGCGAGTTGTTGTAGGTGAGCTTCGCGTTCGGAACCTCGCGCTTGATCTCGTTCACCATGCCGGCGATCTCGTCGACATTGGGCGTGTCCGTCTCGATCCACAGCAGGTCGGCGCCGCCCTGGGTCAGCGAGGCGATGCAGTCCTCGATCACGCGCTGCCGGCCCGAGCCCTCCTGGAAGGGGAAGAGACCGTTCGGCAGGCGCGCCGGGCGGACGAACTGGCCGTCGCGATAGAGCGCCAGTTCGCCGTCCTTCATCGGGTTGGCGTCGGTGATGGCTTCCGTCTTCAGCCACTTGATGTATTCGGCGGCCAGATCGCCCGGATGCTGGCTGACCGGCACCTTCTGCGTCAGGCCCGCGCCGAGGCTGTCCGTGCGGGCGACGATGACGCCCTCATCGACGCCCAGCTCCTCGAAGGCCAGGCGGCAGGCGCGCAGCTTCTCGATGAAGTCTTCCCGCGGCACCGTGACCTTGCCGTCCTGGTGGCCGCACTGCTTGGCGTCCGAGACCTGGTTCTCGATCTGCAGGCAACAGGCGCCGGCCTTGATCAGCTCCTTCGCCAGAAGATAGGTTGCGTGCTCGTTGCCGAAGCCGGCGTCGATATCGGCGATGATCGGCACGACATGCGTCTCGAAATTGTCGATCGCCTCGATCGCGGCGCGTTCGGCGGCGCTGTCGCCGGCCTTGCGGGCGGCCTTGAGATCCTTGAACAGATCGTTCATCGCGACCTCGTCCGCTTGGCGCAGCGAGGTGTAGATCTCCTGGATCAGGTCGGCGACGGCGGTCTTCTCGTGCATGGACTGGTCGGGCAGATGGCCCCACCGGTTGCGAAGGCCGGCGACCATCCAGCCGGACAGGTAGACATAGGCGCGTTTGGTGGTGCCGCGCAGGCGCTTGACCGACTTGATCATCTGCTGGGCATGGAAGCCCGACCAGCAGCCGAGCGATTGCGTCGACAGCGTCGGGTCGGCGTCATAGGCGGCCATGTCCTCGCGCATGACCTTCGCCATGGCGCGGGCGATGTCCAGATGCGTGTCGAACGTGTTCTGCAGCTTCAGCTGGACGATGTCGTCCACGGTGACGCCGCCCGGCGTCTGGCCGGAGGGATAGCGCGCTTCGGCCTCGGAGCGGAGTTCGGCGTAGGTCTTGCGGTTTGCCATGTCGGTCCTCGTTCGTCAGGATATGGAAGGTCGGTCGGTAAGGCGCATGGCCCACCGGGAAAGGTGCCGGATTGTCGGAAAGGGTCAGGTCGGGCTGCTGTCTGGTGTCATCCGCGTCTCCCTGCGCTGCGGCTGCATCCGGTTCCTGATGTCACTCTAGTAATGTAATGCTGTGGGCGCATTATAAGTTTGAAATGAATGGGTGCGGCCGTAAGTATTGTCACATCCTAACAGGCGGATCTGTAACATCATGGCCAAGCGCATCCAGAAGCTGATGATCGGCCGGCGCCTCAAGGTGCTGCGCAAATCGCTTGGACTGACACAGGCGCAGCTGGCCGACCAGCTGGACGTCTCGGCCAGCTACATCACCCTGATCGAGGCCGACCAGCGTCCCGCCTCGGCGAACCTCCTGCTGCGGCTGGCGCAGGTCTACGACATGAACATCGGGGAACTCGCGCCTGAGATGGACGCGCAGCTTGCATCCGACTTCGAGGCGGCGCTGAAGGACCCGGCGCTGGAGCTGGCCGCCCTGCCCCGGTCCGAGATCGAGGCCGCGCTGCAGGCCTCGCCCCAGATCGCGGCGGCGGTCGTGCGCCTGCACGGCAAGCTGACCGAGGCGCGGATGCGCGATCAGGCGCCTGACAATCCCTTCACCGACCGCGCCAAGGTCGAGGCCATCGGAGAGGTCTCCCGCCCCGACGAGCGGGTGCGCGACTGGCTTTATGCCACCGACAATTACATGGATGCCGTGGACCGCGCGGCCGAGCAGCTGGCCTTCGACATGGCCCTGCACCGCGAGGAGCCGCATCTGGCGCTGACCGACCGCATGTCGCGCCACGGCATCCGCGTCCGCATCCTGCCGGCCGAGGTGATGGGCGGGGCGCTGCGCCGCTTCGATCCGCACCGCAAGGAGCTGATGCTGTCCGAGCTGCTGGGCCAGGCGAGCCGCCGCTTCCAGATCGGCGTGCTGATCGCGCGGCTGGAATACGAGGCGCTGATCGAGGCGCAGATCGACGCGGCGGGCTTCAAGGACGCCGACACCCGCAGCCTCGCCCGCGTCAGTCTGGCGAACTACTTCTCGGCGGCTCTCCAGATGCCCTATGCCCGCTTCCTCGCCGCCTGTGAGCAGGAGCGCTACGATGTCGAGCTGATATCACACCGCTTCGGCGCCTCCTACGAGCAGACCGCGCATCGGATGGCGACCCTCCAGCGCCCCAACGCGCGTGGCATCCCGTTCTTCTTCGTCCGCATCGACCGGGCGGGGAACGTGTCGAAGCGCTTCAGCGCCGGGCGCTTTCCCTTTTCGCGCTTCGGAGGGACCTGCCCGCTCTGGAACATCCATTCCGCCTTCGAGGCGCCCGAGCGCGTTCACACCCAGATCATCCGCATGCCCGAGGGCGCCAGCTACTTCTCGATCGCGCGCACGGTGATGCGGGCGGGCGGCACCCATGCCGCGCCGGCGCAGCGGCTGGCCATCGGGCTCGGCTGCGACGTCTCCTATGCCGCGCGGCTGGTCTATGCCGACCGCATCAACCTGGACCGGGCCGAGCCGACCGACATCGGGCTGAACTGCTATCTCTGCGAGCGGCAGAATTGCGGCTCGCGCGCGCAGCCGCCGATCAACCGCCGCCTTGCGATCAACGAGCGGGAGCGCAGCCTCGCCCTCTTCCGCTTCGAGGGGGAATAGCGGGAAATCGCGCGCGCGCAGACCGTTAGGTCCGGCTGCTCTCGAAGATGCTCCAGAAGGCTGACGCATCCGTGTCCGCGAGCGGGGAACATCGCCCGCCTCTCTCCGTTGTTCGGCCCAGACACCGGAGCCAAGCGCCCCGGCCGTCCGACCCGAAACAGGAGGAAACAGACGATGACTGACCGCAAGATCATGACGAGCGCCGCTGCCATCTTTGCCGCGACCTTCGCCACGGCCTCGCTGGCCCAGGACGCCCTGACCAATCCCGAGCCGGGCCTTGGCGCCGATGGCGGCCAAGTGCAGATGGACACCTCGCCCGAGGCCGGCGGCCTCGGCGGCGGCGAAATGGACACAACCGGCACCGGCACGGGCGTCGGAACGGGCGTTGACGCGACCACCGGCGCGGGCGTCGGCGGCGAGACGGGCGTCGGCACCACCGACATGACCGACGGCGCCGGCACGGGCACCGTGGGCGGGAATACCGGCACGATGACCGAAGGGCAGACGACGCCTCCGGCCGGTGACATGGGCACGACCGGCGCGGCCGGAGAGATGGGCACCACCGGCGCGGCCGGTGCGGGCATGGATGCGGGCGCGACGGGCGCGGGCGCGACCGGAACGGCCGGCGCCGCGGGCGACATGGGTGCCGGCGGCCAGGGCGACTGGACCTATGGCTCGCTGATCTCGGGCATGCGCACCGGCGCCGACTTCTCGGCCGAGCTGGAGGGCATCGACGAAACGGCCGACATCCAGATCGTCCGCCTCAGCTCATTCCAGGGTGCGGCGGCCGAGAACGCGCAGGGTTTCGACCAGGCGCTGACGGACAATGAAGCGGCGCTGACCACCGGCCGCGACGCTGTGCGCGGGAACACGCAGATCACCGAGGCGCTGGAAGCCGAGGAGTTCGACGCCGACGACGTCGTGATGGTGCGTCGCAGTGCGGAAGGCGCGGTCGAGGTGATCGTAGACGACCGCGAAAGCTGATCGCGCTCCCTGACAGGCAGAAGGGCCGTCCTGCATCCGCAGGGCGGCCCTTTCCGTTCAGCCTCGGGCGGCGGTGATGAAGCTGCGGATCAGGTCCTTGTCCTTGACGCCCGGCGCCGCCTCGACCCCCGAGCTGACGTCGACGCCGGGCGCGCGGGTCAGGCGCACGGCCTCGGCGACATTGTCCGGCGTCAGACCGCCCGCCAGCAGCCAGGGCCGCAGCCAGCGCCGCCCCTGCAGGAGCCGCCAGTCGAAGGCGAGGCCGTTGCCGCCCGGAAGCGCCGCGCCTGGCGCAGGCTTGGCATCGACCAGCAGCAGGTCCGCAACGAGGCTATAATCCGTCAGCTGGCCCAGATCCTCAGGGCCGGAGATGCCGACGGCCTTCATCACGGGCAGGCCGGTGCGGGCCTTGATCGCGGCGACGCGGACCGGATCCTCATGTCCGTGAAGCTGGATGATGTCCAGGGGAACGACGGCCAGAACCTCGTCCAGAATCGCGTCATCCGGGTCCACGAAAAGTCCCACCTGCGCCACGCCGACCGGCACGTGCAGCGACAGGGCCGCCGCATCGGCGGGCGTCACGGCACGGGGCGAGCGGGGAAAGAAGACGAAGCCGACATAGCGCGCGCCGGCCTCGGCAGCCAGCGCGACATGGGCAGGCTCGCGCAGCCCGCAGATCTTGACGTCGGTCACCTCAGCGCGGCGCAGGCAGGCCGGCGGCCGCGTCGGACGGTGCCACAGGGCGCGCGGCCGCGGGTTGCGCGGGCTTGGTGCTCGGCTCGTCGAGGATCGCCAGCACGTCGTCCGTGGGCGCGGCGTGCCGTTCGCGCAGATGGCCGACCTCGGATTCCAGGCGCGCGACCTCGGCCCGGCGGGCGCTGGCCTCGCGGCGGATATGGGCCTCGCGCAGCCATTCCCAGATGAGGCCCGCCAGCATCCCGAAGGCGATGGAGACCAGGATGACCAGGAACAGCGGCAGCTCGACGCTGTATTCGCCGCCGAGGTAGCGGCCGATATTGGCCGGGAACAGCGCCAGCGTCACCAGGCCGCGATTGGCCAGCGCGATGGCGACCAGCAGCAGCGCCAGGACGACCACGAAGAAAAGACGGAGAAAGCGCATCACGACTCCTTGCTTGCCGGCGCGGTAAAGGGCGGCCGGCCGCCTGCTTCTACGACGCTCACGCGTCCCCGTTCAACCGGTCACGCAGCAGCTTGCCGGTCTTGAAGAAGGGCACGTGCTTCTCCTCGACCTCGACCGAGTCCCCGGTCCGCGGGTTGCGCCCGGTGCGCGAGTCGCGCTTCTTGACCGAGAACGCCCCGAAGCCGCGCAGCTCGACCCGATCGCCGCGCGCCATGGCGTCGATGATCTCTTCGAGCACCGTGTTCACGATGCGCTCGACATCGCGCCGGAACAGGTGCGGGTTCTCGTCTGCGATCTTCTGGATCAGTTCGGATCGGATCATGCTTCTTCCCCAAGATGAACGGGCCGCGGGCAAACCCTGCGCCTGTCGCGGGGTCGGGGGCGGGACGCCAAAAACGGCCCCCATATCGCGCAACGCGCAGCGGAAGTCACTGGTTTCACAGGGTTGCCAGCTTTACATAAGCCGTGCAAGGCGGCAGGTGCGGGCCTGCCAAAAAAATGGCCCGCCCCGCGTTTGCGGGACGGGCCAAGGTCGATCGGGCCGAGGCCGCGATCAGCTGTTGCGGTTCAGTGCCGCACCCAGGATGTCGCCAAGCGAGGCGCCCGAATCCGAGCTGCCGTACTGGTCGATCGCTTCCTTCTCTTCCGCGATCTCGCGGGCCTTGATCGACAGGCCGAGACGGCGGGTCTTGGTGTCCACGTTGGTGACGCGGGCATCGACCTTGTCGCCGACCTGGAAGCGCTCGGGGCGCTGGTCCTGACGGTCGCGGGCCAGGTCGCTGCGGCGGATGAAGGACTTGACGCCGTTGTACTCGACCTCGATCCCGCCTTCCTCGATCGCCGTCACCTCGACGGTGACGACCGAGCCACGCTTCACGCCGTCAACGGCTTCGGCCATGTGCTCGTTCTCGAGCGACTTGATCGACAAGCTGATGCGCTCTTTCTCGACATCCACGTCCTGCACGACGGCCTTGACGGTGTCGCCCTTGCGGAAGTCCTGGATCGCATCCTCGCCGCGGGCATCCCACGAGATGTCCGACAGGTGGACCATGCCGTCGATGTCGCCTTCGAGGCCGACGAACAGACCGAACTCGGTGATGTTCTTGACCTCGCCCTCGATGACGGTGCCGGTCGGGTGCGTCTCGGCGAAGACCTCCCACGGGTTGCGCATGGTCTGCTTGAGACCAAGCGACACGCGGCGCTTCTGCTCGTCGATCTCCAGCACCATCACGTCGACCTCTTGCGAGGTGGACACGATCTTGCCCGGATGGACGTTCTTCTTGGTCCAGCTCATTTCCGAGACGTGGACCAGACCCTCGACGCCGGCTTCCAGCTCCACGAAGGCGCCGTAGTCGGTGATGTTGGTCACGCGGCCCTGGTGGACCGAGCCGATCGGGAACTTGTCGGCGACCGTATCCCACGGATCGGCCTGCAGCTGTTTCATGCCGAGGCTGATGCGGTGGCTGTCCTTGTTGATCTTGATGACCTGGACCTTGACGGTCTCGCCGATCGCCAGGATCTCGGATGGGTGGTTGACGCGGCGCCAGGCCATGTCGGTGACGTGCAGCAGGCCGTCAACGCCGCCCAGATCCACGAACGCACCGTATTCGGTGATGTTCTTCACGACGCCGTCGACCGTCTGACCTTCGGTCAGGTTGGCGATGACCTCGGCGCGCTGTTCGGCGCGGCTCTCTTCCAGGATGGCGCGGCGCGAGACGACGATGTTGCCCCGGCGGCGGTCCATCTTCAGGATCTGGAACGGCTGCTTCAGACCCATCAGCGGGCCGGCGTCGCGCACGGGGCGCACATCGACTTGGCTGCCGGGCAGGAAGGCCACGGCGCCGCCCAGGTCGACCGTGAAGCCGCCCTTGACGCGGCCGAAGATGGCGCCCTCGACGCGCTCCTCGTCCGAATAAGCTTTCTCGAGGCGGTCCCAGGCTTCCTCGCGGCGGGCTTTCTCGCGCGAGATGCTGGCTTCACCGCGGGCGTTCTCGACGCGGTCCAGATAGACCTCGACCTCGTCGCCGACCTGGATGTTCGGCTCTTCGCCCGGGTTTGCGAATTCCTTCAGATCGACGCGGCCTTCCATCTTGTAGCCGACGTCGATGATGGCCTGGCCCGCCTCGATGGCGATGACCCGGCCCTTGACCACCGAACCTTCGTCCGGTGTGTCGATTTCGAGGCTTTCGTTCAGGAGGGCCTCGAATTCCTCCATGGTCGCTTTAGCGCACATGCGTGATCAGTTTCCTTTGTGTCTGTTTTCTGGCCATGCGGTTGGCTCCGCCGGTCTTTATGGTGCCGTTCAGGGCAACGACAAAAGGCCGGAGCGTGCTGCCCGACCTGTCCGCTGGCGGCCCGCCAGGACCGGTTGCCCGAGTGACTGGCGCCCCCATAGCGGCAAACGCCGGGAAACTCAACGCCTAAACGCGCCGCCAGACGCCGGTGGCGCGGCTGTAGCGCGCGATCTCCGGCTCTTGCCAGGCGGCCGCCTCCATCGGGGCGGTGTGGCGCTGCAATTCAAGCTCGGTGCGATCGATCGACAGCAGCGCGAACTCGTTCTGCACGTCGCTGAGCCGCGCGCAGAGCGCGGTGCCCGTCTGGATCTGCAGAAGGCGCGGGTAGAGGCCGGTCTCCAGCAGCTCGTCTGCCGCCCAACGGTGCAGATGGCCCGAGAGGATGACATGCACCCCCGCCGCCTCCAGCCGCCCGAGCGCCTCGTGCGCGCGGCGCGCCGGCCGCTTGTCGACCCGCGGCAGCTGCTGGAGCGGGTGGTGCAGCGCGACGATGTTCGTGCCGAGCGGGTCGAGCCCCCGCTCCAGCCGCGCGATCTCGCCCGTGCGAATCTTGCCGCGCTGCCAGGCATAGGGATCGGCGCTGTTGACGGCCATGACGCGGGTCTGGCCCGCCCGCGCCTCGGGGCGCAGCACGGGCGAGATCCGCTGCCGCCAGGCCGCGAAGGGCCAGAAGAGCCGCGCGAGCGGGTTCAGCACCGGCAGATCGTGATTGCCCGGCATCACGATGGTCGGCGCCTTGATCCGGTCGAGGAAGGCGCGCCCTTGCGCCAGCTGCCCGGGCAGCGCGCGATGGGTCAGATCGCCCGTCACCACCACGAGGTCCGGCGCAAGCGCCTCGAGGCGCGCCAGGAGCGGCTCCACCAGCGCCTCGCGGTGAAAGCCGAAATGCAGGTCGGTCAGGTGCAGGATTCGCGTCACGGCCTAGACGTCCGCCGTCTTGCTGACCCCGTCCCGCGGCCGCAGGACGCGCAGCCCGCCATGCCGCACCTGCAGCCGGAACGGGCTGGTCAGGGCCGTCTTCTCGCCGTCATGGGCGACGAGCTGGCGGCGGCGCGGCGTCTCGATCTGCAGCTCGTCCGTGCTGATGAGGTCGAAATCGCTGTCCTTGGCGCTGTGCCCGAAGGCCAGCCGCACGGCCGAGCGCATCAGCGGCAACGGCTTCTTCGCCTTCGCGATCAGCACGGCGAACTGCCCGGCACGGATGGCGTCCGCGCCGTCGAGACCGAAGCTGTCCATCTGGTAGGCGCTGCGCGCGATGAAGACCAGCGCGCTGGTGAAGGTGCGGCTCTCGCCGTCCACCCGCGCCACGAGCTGCATCGGCTGGCGCAGGCGCCGCAGCGCCACCAGCACCGACCAGTAGGCCGCCAGCCGCGAGCGGCCCCACCGCTTGTAGATCCCCTCGCGCGTCTTCAGGATCTGCGGATAGGCGCCGAGGCTGATGTTGTTGAGGAAGATCAGGCCGTTGACATCCCCGACATCGACAGGCTCGAGCCTGCCGTCGCGCAGCGTCTCGAGCGCATCCTCGATCGTCTCGCCGACGCCCAGATCGCGCGCGAAGTAGTTGAAGGTGCCGCCCGGCAGAACGCCCATCGCCACATCCGTGCCGGCCAGCGCGCCTGCGACGGCCGATTGGGTGCCGTCGCCGCCGGCCGCGACGACCAGATCGAAACCCTCGCCCGCCACCTCGCGGGCAAGGTCCGGCAGGTCGCTGCCGCGCTGGCTCTGGCGCAGGGTGAAGCTGGCGCAATGGGGGGCAAGATCGGCCTGAAGCTGCTCGGCCAGCTGGCGGTGCTTCTTCTTGCCCGAGCCACGGTTCATGATGACGCAGACCCGGGCCTTGCCCAGATCGAACGCCTCGGTCTTGTCCTGCATCTGTGTCCCCCGATCGCTCTGCCAGAACACCCGACAGCCCCCGGAGGTTTCATCGCGCCCTCAGAGCCTGCGGGCGGCGGCCTCGACCGAGGGCTTTAAGCCGCCGCCGCCAGCCTCGATGTAGCTCAGCAGCTGCGCGCGCATCCGCGGCTCCCAGAAATCCGAGAGATGGCCGGCGATCTTCTCGGCGGGATCGCCGGGCTGGCTGTCGAAGAAGGTGGCGATCTGGTTGGCCATGGCGACCATTTTCTCAGGCGACATCAGGAACCTCTGACGGGATTCTGTGAGAGTGGGTGAAGACATCGAAGCTGCCTTGGCGCGCGAAGGCGGCGACGGTGATGCCGGCACTGTCGGCCAGCCGCAACGCATGGGCAGTCGGCGCCGAGACCGCGATGAGGATGCCGGCCCCGGCCATCGCGCATTTCTGCACCATGTCCATCGAGACGCGGCTCGTCAGCACGAAAGCGCCGCCCGAGGCCGCGATCCCCTGCCGCGCCATCGCCCCGATCAGCTTGTCGAGCGCGTTGTGCCGCCCGACATCCTCGCGCGCCAGCACGACACCCCGGCCGGGCAGCAGGAAGCCCGCGGCATGGACCGCGCGGGACCGGTCGTGCAGCGGCTGCCAGACGCGCAGCGCCTCGGTCGCGTGGATGACCTGCCCTGCCTCGAGCACCGGGCCGGCGGGCGCGCGGTTCGGCAGCGCCCGAAGCACCTCGTCGAGGCTGTCGATGCCGCAGAGCCCGCAACCGACCGGGCCGGCCATGAAGCGGCGGCGCGCGGCCAGCGCCTCGGCGCGGTCCTCCTCGAGCCACATCTGCGCCTCGATCCCGCTCGGATGGGGCAGAACCTCCAGCCGCCTGATCTGCTCGGGCCGCGCCACGATCCCCTCGGTCAGCGAGAAGCCGACGGCGAAATCCTCCAGATCGCAGGGCGAGGCCATCATCACCGCCTGCGTCGAGCCGCCATAGACCAGCGCCACCGGCACCTCCTCGGCCAGTTCGCGCGTGACGGCGACATGGCTGCCCGGCCGGTGGTGACCGGCCGGGACCGCGATCACGGGCGGCGGCAGGCTCATTCCGCGGCCGGCAGGATCCGGCGCGCCTGCACGGCCTGTGCGGCATATTCCTCCTGCCAGTGGGACGGCCCGTTCGAGGGCGTGACCTGCACCGCCGTCACCTTGTATTCCGGGCAGTTCGTCGCCCAGTCCGAGAAGTCGGTGGTGACGACGTTGGCCTGCGTCGCCGGGTGGTGGAAGGTCGTGTAGACGACGCCGGGCGAGACCCGGTCCGTGATCCTGACCCGCAGCGTCGTCTCGCCCGCCCGGCTGGCGAGGCGCACCCAGTCCCCCTCGGTGACGCCCCGGTTCTCGGCGTCATGGGGGTGCATCTCCAGAAGGTCCTCGGGATGCCAGACCACGTTCTCGGTCCGCCGCGTCTGCGCGCCGACATTGTATTGCGACAGGATCCGGCCCGTCGTCAGCAGCAGCGGGAAGCGCGGCCCCGTGCGCTCGTCGGTCGCGACATATTCGGTGATGATGAAATGGCCGCGGCCCGAGCGGAAGCCGTCCACATGCATCAAGGGCGTGCCCTCGGGCGCGCTCTCGTCGCAGGGCCATTGCACCGAGCCCAGAACCTCCAGCCGCTCGTAGCTGACGCCCGCAAAGCTGGGGGTGGTGGCGGCGATCTCGTCCATGATCTGCGAGGGATGGGTGTAGTGCCAGCCCGGCCGCCCCTGCGCCTTCAGAAGCGCATTGGCCAGCATCTGCGTGACCTCCCAGTCCTCGAAGCCGTTGCGCGGCGCCATCACGCGGCGGACGCGGTTGATGCGCCGTTCGGCATTCGTGAAGGTGCCGTCCTTCTCGAGGAAGGTCGAGCCCGGCAGGAAGACATGGGCGTAGTTCGCCGTCTCGTTCAGGAACAGGTCATGGACGATCACGCATTCCATCGACCGAAGGCCGGCCGCGACGTGATGCGTGTCGGGGTCCGACTGCAGGATGTCCTCGCCCTGGCAATAGAGGCCCTTGAACGTCCCCTCGACCGCCGCATCCAGCATGTTCGGGATGCGCAGGCCCGGCTCGGGGTCGATCTCGACGCCCCAGGCCTGTTCGAAGATCGCGCGCACGTCGGGCAGCTTCACGTGGCGATAGCCCGGCAGCTCGTGCGGGAAGCTGCCCATGTCGCAGGCCCCCTGCACGTTGTTCTGCCCGCGCAGCGGGTTCACCCCCACGCCCGGCCGGCCGATGTTGCCGGTCAGCATCGCGAGATTCGCGATGGCCATGACAGTGGTCGAGCCCTGGCTGTGCTCGGTCACGCCGAGGCCGTAATAGATCGCCCCGTTCCCGCCCGTCGCGAAGAGGCGTGCCGCAGCGCGCAGCTCGGCCGCGGGCACGCCGGTCAGCATCTCGGTCGCCTCGGGGGCGTGGCGCGGGTCGCGGATGAATTCGGCATAGTGCTGGAACTCGTCCCAATCGCAGCGCTCGCGGATATAGGCCTCGTCCATCAGCCCTTCGGTCACGATGACATGGGCCATCGCGCTGACCACGGCGACGTTGGTGCCGGGCCGCAGGGGCAGGTGATGGGCGGCCTCGACATGGGCCGAGCGTACGATGTCGGTGCGGCGCGGGTCCACGACGATGAGTTTCGCGCCCTGGCGCAGTCGCTTCTTGAGGCGGCTGGCAAAGACCGGGTGCCCGTCCGTCGGGTTGGCGCCGATGATCAGCACCACGTCCGTCTCCTCGACGCTGTCGAAGTCCTGCGTGCCGGCCGAGGTGCCGAAGGTCTTGCCGAGGCCGTAGCCGGTGGGCGAGTGGCAGACGCGGGCGCAGGTGTCGGTGTTGTTGTTGCCGAAGACAGCGCGGGTCAGCTTCTGGACGAGGTAGGTCTCCTCGTTCGTGCAGCGCGACGAGGTGATGACCCCGACCGAGCGGCGGCCGTGCTTCTCCTGGATCGCCTGCATGCGGCCAGCGGCAAAGGTCAGCGCTTCGTCCCATTCGACCTCGCGCCAGGGGTCCTCGATCCGCTCGCGGATCATCGGCTTCAGGATGCGGTCCTTGTGGGCGGCATAGCCATAGGCGAAGCGGCCCTTGACGCAGCTGTGGCCGCGGTTGGCCTTGCCGTGCTTCCACGGGACCATGCGGACCAGCTGGTCGCCGTTCAGCTCGGCCTTGAAGCTGCAGCCGACGCCGCAATAGGCGCAGGTGGTGATGACCGAGCGCGTGGGCGTGCCAAGCTCGGCCACGGACTTCTCCTGCAGCGTGGCGGTCGGACAGGCCTGCACGCAGGCGCCGCAGCTGACGCAGTCCGAGGTCAGGAAGTCGTCCGCCCCTGCCCCGGCCTTGACGCGGCTGTCGAAGCCCCGCCCCTCGATCGTCAGCGCGAAGGTGCCCTGCACCTCTTCGCAGGCGCGCACGCAGCGCGAGCAGACGATGCACTTGCTGGGGTCGTAGGAGAAATAGGGGTTGCTGTCGTCCTTGGGGATGTATTGCGCATTGCCCGGTCCGGCTTGCAGCTTGGCCTCGGACTGGCTGCGGGCGCCGATGCCCTTGGGGTCGAAATGGTTGGCGCCCGGCGTGTAGCGCACGTCGCGCAGACCCACCTGCCCCGCCGCGTCCTGCAATTCGCAATCGCCATTGGCCGCGCAGGTCAGGCAGTCCAGCGGGTGGTCGCTGATGTAAAGCTCCATCACCCCGCGGCGGATGCGGCGGACCTTCTCGGACTGGGTGCGGACGATCATGCCCTCGGCCACCGGGGTGGTGCAGGAAGCGGGCGTGCCGCGCCGCCCCTCGATCTCGACGACGCAGAGGCGGCAGGAGCCGAAGGCCTCCATGTTGTCGCTGGCACACAGCTTCGGGACGCTGATGCCCGCGAGGTAGGAGGCGCGCATGACCGAGGTGCCCTCGGGGACCGTGACCGCGACCCCGTCCACCGTCAGCGAGACCGGCGCGCCGTGGCGGGCCGGGGTGCCGAGGTCGCGGTCGTCGGTGATATCCTCGCCGGGGCGGTGCGTGGGGATGATGAAGTCCTTCATTCCGCTGCCTCTTTCTGGGTCGCGAAGTCGTCCGGGAACTGCGTCAGCGCGGACATGACCGGATAGGGGGTGAAGCCGCCGAGCGCGCAGAGCGAGCCGTCCTTCATCGTCTCGCAAAGGTCGGTCAGCAGGGGGATGGCGCTCGCGTCGCCGGCAGCGATGCGGTCGATCGTCTCGACCCCGCGCACCGCGCCGATCCGGCAGGGGGTGCATTTGCCGCAGCTTTCCACGGCGCAGAACTCCATCGCGAAGCGCGCCATCTGCAGCATGTCGGCGCTGTCGTCGAAGACCACGAGCCCGGCATGGCCAATGAGCCCGCCCGCCGCGTCGAAATCCTCATAGCCGAGAGGGGTGTCGAACTTGTGGACCGGCATGTAGGCGCCGAGCGGCCCGCCGACCTGCACCGCCTTCACCGGGGGTCCGGTCGCCGTGCCGCCCGCGATGTCGTTCACCACCTCGCCAAGCGACATGCCGAAGGCGGTCTCGAACAGCCCGCCGCGTGCCACGTTCCCGGCGATCTGCAGCGTCACCGTCCCGCGCGACCGGCCGAGGCCGAAATCGGCATAGGCTTGCGCGCCCTTCTCGAAGATCACCGGGACCGTGGCCAGCGAGATCACGTTGTTGACCACCGTCGGCTTGCCGAGGAAGCCCTCCAGCGCCGGCAGCGGAGGTTTCGCGCGCACCGTGCCGCGCTTGCCCTCGAGGCTGTTCAGAAGGCTGGTTTCCTCGCCGCAGACATAGGCGCCGGCGCCCTTGCGGATCTGCATGTCGAAGGCGCGGCCGCTGCCCAGAACGTCTGGGCCCAGCAGCCCGCGCTGGCGGGCGATCTTCATCGCCGCCTCCATCACCCGGATCGCATCGGGATACTCGCTGCGGAGGTAGACATAGCCGCGCGTCGCCCCGACGCCGAGGCCGGCAATCGCCATGCCCTCGATCAGGGTGAACGGGTCGCCCTCCATGATCATCCGGTCGGCGAAAGTGCCGCTGTCGCCCTCGTCGGCGTTGCAGACGATGTATTTCTGGTCCGCGGCGGCATTCGCCACGGTCTGCCACTTGATGCCGGTCGGGAATCCCGCGCCGCCCCGACCACGCAGCCCGCTGGCGGTGACCTCGGCGACGATGCCGCCCGGTTCCATCGCGATGGCGCGGCGCAGGCCGGCGAGGCCGCCATGGGCCTCGTAATCATCGAGGTCCAGCGGGTCGATCAGCCCGCAGCGGGCGAAGGTCAGCCGGGTCTGGCGGGCGAAGAAGGGGATTCGCTCGACCGGGCCGAGCGTCTCGAAGCCGCCATCCAGCAGCGCCGGCACATCCTCGGGCGTCACGGGCCCGTAAGCGAGGCGCCGGCCGTCCTTCTCGATCTCGACCAGGGGCTCGAGCCAGACCATCCCGCGGCTGCCGTTGCGGATGAGTTGCACGTCGAGGCCGCGCGCCGCCGCCTCGCGGGCGACCGCCTCGGCCACCGCATCCGCACCGAGGGCCTTGGCGGCGCTGTCCAGGGGAACGAAGATCTTCATGCCCGCACCTCGCGGGCCAGCCGCTCGGCCGTCGCGCGGCCGATCACCCGGTCGCCGATCATGGCGGCGGGCGCGCAGGCGCAAATGCCGAGGCAGTAGACCGGCTCGACCGTCACCGCGCCGTCGGCGGTGGTGCCGTGCCAGTCGACGCCGAGCCGGGCCAGCGTCTCGGCCGCGACACCTGCCCCGCCCATGGACTGGCAGGCCTCGGCCCGGCAGATCTTCAGCACCTGCCGCCCGGCGGGGTGGTCGCGGAAGTCGTGGTAGAAGCTGATCACCCCATGCACCTCGGCCTTGCCGAGGTTGAGGATGTCGGCCAGCACCGGCACCGCCTCCTGCGGAACATGGCCCCAGACCTCCTGCACCCGGTGAAGCATGGGCAGAAGCGGTCCCTCGAGGGAGATGAGGGGGGCCACGACCTCGCGGATCTCGTCCGCGGTCGGGGCTGGCGACTGTTCAAGCATGGCTGGCCTTTCGACGTGCTAGACCGCCATTACACAGGCTGCTCGTTCCGAAATCAATATCGCCGTCCCGTTGGCCGATAGGATTCATCTATCGACCAGCCGCCGCGCCTCGCCCAGAAGCGCGTCCAGCACGGGCGTGTGCGGCTCTCGCCATGGCGCGATGAGGCCCACCTGATAGGCGCCGCCGCGTCCCTCGAGGGCGATCAGGCGCAGCGGCTTGCCCTCGGCCAGGAAGCTCGCGATGCCCTGCGGCAGGATCGTCAGCCAGCCGCCCTCCAGCACATGCGCCGCCAGAACCACGGTCGAGTTCGACTCGACCGCCGCCTGCGTGGTCACGCCCGCCTCGCTGAGCGTGCGGTCGATGATGCGGCGGTTCTGCATGTCCGCCGACAGAAGGCACAGGCGCTGCCCTTCCAGCGCGCTCCAAGGCAGGCGCGTGGCCGCCGCCAGCGGGTGATCCTCGCGTGCCAAGAGCACGTAGCGCTCGTCATAGAGGGGCACGCTGCTGACGCGGCCGAGCGGCTCGTTGTCGAGGTAGCTGATGCCGGCGTCCACATCGAGATCCTCGATCATCTGGAGGATCTCGACCGAGCTCCGCGACAGGATGGTGAAGCCGACATTGGGATGGGCGGCGCCGAAGCGGGCGCTGATCCGCGCGGCCCAGGTCAGCGCCGTCGGGATCACCGCGATCCTCAGCCGCCCCGACAGGCCATGCCGCACCGCCCGCATCTCCTCGCGCAGCTGGCGGCTGTCGCCGACGATGCGCCGCGCCCAGACCAGCGCCGCCTGCCCCTCGGGCGTCAGCCCGCCGAAGCGGCTGCCGCGGAAGATCAGCAGGACGCCCAGCTGCTCTTCCAGCTGCTTGATGCCGGCCGACAACGTGGGCTGCGTGACCCCGAGCGTCTGCGCGGCGCGGCCGAAATGCCGCTCCTTCGCCACGGCCAGGAACATCTCGAGCTTGTCGATCATCGCGGCATCAGGCCCCGCCGCCGCACGGGCGTCAAGCCGCCGTCTTTACTTGTATGGAAGTTCGCGCTAGCCACGGCTCATGGCCGACGACCCCGCCCCCTTGCCCCTTCCCCGCAGCGCCTCCACGGCGCAGCAGGTGCATGACTGGCTTTACAGCTGCGTCCTGCGCGGCGATCTGCTGCCCGGCCAGCGGCTGTCGGAAACCGAAATCGCGGCGCGCGTGGGGCTCTCGCGCCAGCCGGTGCGCGAGGCCTTCATCCGGCTGGCCGAGAACGGCCTCGCCGAGATCCGCCCGCAGCGCGGCACCTATATCGGCCGCATCTCGATGCGCGCCGTCCTGTCGGCCCGGCTGATCCGCGAGGCCGTCGAGAGCGACCTGGCGCGCCGTGTGGCCGGGCTGCGGCCGGACCTGTCGGCCCTGCACGCGCAGATCGCCGCGCAGCAGATGGCCCACGCGGCGGAGGACGTGCCCGCCTTCATCGAGGCCGACGACCGTTTCCACGCCGCGATGGCCGAGGCCGCCGGCGCGCCGGAGGTCTGGCAGGACCTGGATCGGCTAAAGGCGCAGATGAACCGCCTGCGCCACTTGTCGATGCGCGTCTTCGACCGGGCCGCGACCATGGCCCAGCACCGCGCGATCCTGGAAGCGCTGGAGGCGGGCGATGCGGGCGCCGCCGAGGCGGCCGTGCGGGCGCATCTTCGCCAGATGCTGGACGAGCTGCCGCAGATGGCGGCGGCGCATCCCGCGTATTTCACCGACTGATCCGGAAGGCAGGCCTCATGAACCGCATCCTCTGCATCGGCGAAGCCATGGTCGAGCTGTCCCAGGCCCCGCAACAAGGCCTCTGGCGGCTTGGCATCGCGGGCGACACGCTGAACACCGCCTGGTACCTGCGCCGCCTGCTGCCGGCAGACTGGCAGGTCGGCTACATGACGCGGGTCGGCACGGGCGAGTTCTCGCAGAAGGCGCTGGACTTCATGGCAGCCGAAGGGCTCGACACGCGCCACATCGTGCGCGAGGCGGATCGCGAGATCGGCCTCTATGCGATCAACCTCAAGGACGGCGAGCGCAGCTTCTCCTACTGGCGCGAGACCTCGGCGGCCCGGCGGCTGGCCGATGACGAGGCGCCGCTGGCGGAGGCGCTTGGCGGCTGCGGCGTCGCCTACTTCTCCGGAATCACACTGGCGATCCTGCCGCCCGAGGGACGCGCCCGCCTGCTGGCGGCGCTGGCGAGGGCGCGGGCGGCCGGCACGGTGGTCGTGTTCGACACGAACCTGCGCCCGAGGCTCTGGTCCGACACGGCCACAATGTGCCGCGAGATCGAGGCCGCGGCGGCGGGTGCGGATCTCGTCCTGCCCAGCTTCGACGACGAGCGGACGCATTTCGCGGACGCATCGCCCGAGGACACGGCGGCGCGCTACCTGCGCGGCGGCGCGGCTCAGGTCGTCGTCAAGAACGGCGGCGGCGCAATCCATTTCGCGGGCCGGGACGGCAGCGGCTGTGTCGACGACCTCCCTCCGGAGACGCCCGTGGACACGACCGCCGCCGGCGACAGCTTCAACGCCGGGTACCTGGCGGCCCGGCTGAAGGGCGCGAAGTGCGAGGCCGCGATCCGCGCCGGTCACGACCTCAGCCGGCGCGTGATCCGGCATCCGGGGGCTCTGGTGCGCGAGGCGCTGGCCTGACGGGCAGCCCGCCGCTCAGGCGGCCTCGACCAGATCGACGGTGACGAAGGGCCGGATGGTGACGCGCCCCGCCTCGAAGATGCAGAAGCTGTCCGGCGGCACCTCCAGCCAGTCGCCCTGGTCCGTCTCAAGCGGCTCGGAGACGACCGCCCAGCCCTGACGCGTGTCGGACCAGCGGTGGTAGAGCGAGGGCGCGTGGTCGTCGCTGGCGTGGCGCAGCGCATAGAGCCGCTGCCCGTCCGAGAAGGCGCAGGTCGCGCGCACATGCGGCGCGCTGCCCCGCCGCAGCGCCAGCCGGGTCATGCGGGCGATGGCGCGGGCCATGGCGCCCTGCGGGTCCTCGTCCAGCCCCTCGCCCAGGGCGATCAGGAACAGCGCCTCGCTGTCCGTCGCGCCCTTGCGATGCTCGTAGAAGGCGTCGGGGATCAGCTGCTCGGCATCGCGGCGATAGGCGTCATAGCCGCCGAACTGGCCGTTATGCATGAAGGACCAGCGCCCGACGGCGAAGGGGTGGCAGTTGTTGCGGCTGGTCGCGGTCCCGGTCGAGGCGCGCACATGCGCCATGAACAGCGGCGAGCGGACCTGGCTGACGATGCTGCGCAGGTTCGGATCGGACCAAGCGGGCAGGATGTCGCGGTAGAGCCCCGGCTCGGGACGCTCGCCGTACCAGGCCAGCCCGAACCCGTCCGCGTTTACCGGCGTGTGGCAGCGCAGCGCCCCCTGCGCCTGCCGGATCAGCGAATGCGCCGGCCGGCTGACGATATCCTCGATGAAGATAGGCTCGCCCGTATAGGCCGCCCAACGGCACATGATGCTGCCCTCGCCTCAGACTGCTTTTGTGTCAGTCCTAGCACAAAGGTATGAAGGCTTCATCTATTCTGTGGGAGGGGGCGTCTCTTCCACGATCACGAGATCGCGCTCGCTCGCCCCTTTGGCATGGGCCAGCGCGGCCTGGTAGGCGCTGCTCTCGTAGCAGGCAATCGCCGCATCGAAGCTGGGAAAGCGCGCGACCACATTGCGCGGCCGCTCGTTCCCCTCCATCTGCCGGAAGCGCCCGCCGCGGGCGAGGAAGACCCCGCCATGCGCGGCGATGGCCGGCCCCGCCTCGGCCGCGTAACGGCCATAGGCGTCGGGGTCGGTGACGGTCACATGGGCAATCCAGAGGGCGGTCATGCGCTTTCCTCGATCATTTTGCGGGCATCGTTGAAGGCAGTCTCGGCGGCTTCCAGGCTGGGCGCCCCGCCCTGCGCACGGTCGGGCCGGCCGCCGCCGCCCTTGCCGCCAAGCGCGGCGGTCGCGGTCTGAACCAGCGCCACCGCGCTGATCCGCCCGGTCAGATCCGGCGTCACCCCGGCCGCGACGGTGGCCTTGCCGCCATCTTCGGCCAGTACAAGCACCACCCCGCTGCCCAGCTGCG
This sequence comes from Paracoccus tibetensis, assembly GCF_900102505.1. Classification (GTDB taxonomy): domain Bacteria; phylum Pseudomonadota; class Alphaproteobacteria; order Rhodobacterales; family Rhodobacteraceae; genus Paracoccus; species Paracoccus tibetensis. The sequence continues at coordinate 269,579 of NZ_FMVT01000004.1, forward strand.
CCTTCATCTCGTCGACCAGCGCGCCCAGCTCCTTGCCGCCCACGCCCTCGACCTGGCGGCCGATGAACTTCAGCCCGCCGATCTCCTGCGCCTCGGAGGCGCCGCCGCCGCCCATGGCCAGCTGCCGCTTAAGCTGCGCGACCTCGTTGGCGAGCGCCTTGCGCTCATCGGCCAGCGCGCGCACGCGGTTCACGACCTCCGAGGATTGCGCCTTGAGGATGCCCGCGATCTCACCTAGCTTCCGGTCCGCCTCGCGCAGATGGTCCAGCGCGGCCTGCCCCGTCAGCGCCTCGATCCGCCGCACCCCAGCGCTGGAGGCGCTGTCGCCCAGAATCGCAAAGGCCCCGATCTCGCCTGTCCGGCCGACATGCGTGCCGCCGCACAGCTCAAGCGAATAGGTCGCCTTGTCGGCGCCCTTGCCGCTACCGTCCTGCCGGCCCATCGAAACGACCCGCACCTCGTCGCCATACTTCTCGCCGAACAGCGCCTGCGCCCCAAGCGCGCGCGCATCGTCCGGCGTCATGATCCGCGTCTCGACCGTGCTGTTCTGGCGGATATAGCCGTTCACCTCGGCCTCGATCGCCGACAGCTCCTCGGCCGTGACGGCATGGTTGTGGCTGAAGTCGAAGCGCAGCCGGTCGGGCGCGTTGAGGCTGCCCCGCTGCGCGACGTGATCGCCAAGCGCGTGCCGCAGCGCCTCGTGCAGAAGGTGCGTCGCCGAGTGGTTCGCCCGGATCGCCCCGCGCCGCGCGTGATCCACCGCCAGCTGCGCGCCCTGCCCGCGCTGGATCTGGCCCTCGGTGACCTCGGCGATGTGGATGAAGACCCCCGCGACCTTCTTCGTGTCGGTCACCCGCGCCAGCCCCGTCTCGGTGCGGATCGAACCCGTGTCCCCGACCTGCCCGCCGCTTTCGGCATAGAAGGGCGACTGGTTCACCACGATGCTGACCTTGGTGCCGGCCCCTGCCTCGCCCGCATCCGCGCCATCGACGACCAGCGCCAAGACCTGGCCTTCGGCCTCCTCGGTGTCATAGCCGAGGAACTCGGTCGCGCCGTGCTTCTCGGCCAGCTCGAACCAGATCGTCGCGTCCGCCGCCTCGCCCGAGCCGGACCAGGCCGCCCGCGCCATCCGCTTCTGCTCGGCCATGGCCGCGTCGAAGCCGGCCGTGTCCACGCCCCGGCCCTTCTCGCGCAGCGCATCCTGCGTCAGGTCCAGCGGGAAGCCGTAGGTGTCGTAAAGCTTGAACGCCGCCTCTCCCGGCAGATCGCTGCCGTCGGGCAGGCCCGACAGCTCGTCCTCCAGCAGCCGCAGCCCGCGGTCCAACGTCTGGCGAAAGCGCGTCTCCTCGCTGCGCAGCGTCTCCTCGATCATCGCCTGCGCCCGGGTCAGTTCAGGGTATGCCGTCCCCATCTGCCGCACCAGCGCCGGCACCAGCTTGTGCATCACCGGATCCTGCGCCCCCAGCATATGCGTATGCCGCATCGCGCGCCGCATGATCCGCCGCAGCACGTAACCACGCCCCTCGTTGCTGGGCATCACCCCGTCCGCGATCAGGAAGCTGGTCGAGCGCAGGTGATCCGCGATCACCCGGTGATGCACCTTGTGCGGCCCATCGGGATCGGCGCTGGTCGCATGCGCGCTGGCCTCGATCAGCGACCGCATGAGGTCCGTGTCATAGTTGTCGTGCTTGCCCTGCAAGAGCGCGCCGATCCGCTCCAGCCCCATGCCGGTGTCGATAGACTGCATGTCCAGCGCCCGCATCGAGCCGTCCTCGAACTGCTCGTTCTGCATGAAGACAAGGTTCCAGATCTCGATGAAGCGGTCGCCATCCTCCTCGGCACTGCCCGGAGGGCCGCCCCAGATCTTGTCGCCATGATCGAAGAAGATCTCGGTGCAGGGCCCGCAGGGGCCGGTCGGGCCCATCTGCCAGAAGTTGTCGCTGGTCGGGATCCGAATGATGCGGTCATCCGACAGCCCCGCGACCTTCTTCCAGATCTCGGCCGCCTCGTCATCGGTATGATAGACGGTGACCAGCAGCCGGTCCCTCGGAATGTCGAAATCGCGGGTCAGCAGTTCCCAAGCGAAGGGAATCGCCTCGGTCTTGAAGTAATCGCCGAAGCTGAAATTGCCCAGCATCTCAAAAAAGGTATGGTGCCGCGCCGTGTAGCCGACATTGTCCAGGTCGTTGTGCTTGCCGCCTGCGCGGACGCATTTCTGCGCCGTCGTCGCACGGTTGTAGTCGCGCGTCTCGACGCCGGTGAACAGATTCTTGAACTGCACCATGCCCGAGTTGGTGAACATCAGCGTCGGGTCGTTGCGCGGCACCAGCGGGCTGCTCTCGACGACGCGGTGGCCGTTCTTCTCGAAGTAACCAAGGAAAGTCGAGCGGATGTCGTTCAGGCTGGGCATGTCGGGCCTTCGTCGCAAGAGTGCCATCTCCGGCCGGGCCGGGCTGCCCGATGGTTTACGCGCGCCCCGCCGCACTGTCCAGCAATCCGCCGCGCCCCATCTTCTGTGCCGAAATATCCCGGGGAGGCCGCGCCCGCGGCCGGGGCGGAGCCCCCAGGAAAAGGAAACGCGCGGAGGCTCCGCCTCCGCGCTCATTTCTCTTACCGCCCGCGGGCAGGATCATTCCTCGGTCAGCGCCTCGTCCTCGCCGCCCGCGACCGCGAATTCCAGCCCGTGGCTCGCCCGGATTTTGTCCTCGATCGCCATGGCCACGTCCTGCCGGTCGCGCAGGAACTGCTTGGCGTTCTCGCGCCCCTGGCCGATCCGCTCGTCGCCATAGGAATACCAGGCGCCCGACTTTTCGACGACGCCCGCCTTGACCCCGAGGTCGATCAGCTCGCCGACCTTGCTGATGCCCTCGCCGTACATGATGTCGAACTCGACCTGCCGGAACGGGGGCGCGACCTTGTTCTTGACGACCTTCACCCGCGTCGCGTTGCCGATGACCTCGTCGCGGTCCTTCACCGCGCCCGTGCGGCGGATGTCCAGACGCACCGAGGCATAGAACTTCAGCGCGTTGCCGCCCGTCGTCGTCTCGGGGTTGCCGAACATCACGCCGATCTTCATGCGGATCTGGTTGATGAAGATCACCATGCAGTTGCTGCGCCCGATCGAGGCGGTCAGCTTGCGCATGGCTTGGCTCATCAGCCGGGCCTGGCTGCCCATCTGCATGTCGCCCATGTCGCCCTCGATCTCGGATTTCGGCGTCAGCGCCGCCACCGAGTCGACGACGACCAAGCTCACCGCGCCCGAGCGAACCAGCGTGTCCACGATCTCCAGCGCCTGCTCGCCCGTGTCGGGCTGGCTGATCAGCAACTCGTCCAGGTTCACGCCCAGCTTGCGCGCATATTGCGGGTCCAGCGCATGCTCGGCATCGACGAAGGCGCAGACGCCGCCCTTCTTCTGCTCCTCGGCCACGACATGCAGCGTTAGCGTCGTCTTGCCCGAGCTTTCCGGCCCGAAGATCTCGATGATGCGGCCCTTCGGAAGCCCGCCGATCCCAAGCGCGATGTCGAGGCCGAGCGAGCCAGTCGAGGTCGCCTCGATCTCGGCCACCGGGTTGTCCTTGCCCAGCTTCATGATCGAGCCCTTGCCGAACTGCCGCTCGATCTGCGCCAGGGCGCTGTCGAGGGCCTTCTGCTTGTCCGCCGCGCGTTTGTCCGTCATGTCGAAGATGCTCGCCTGTGCCATGTGCTTTCCCGTTATTGTTTCACAGCAGGCCGCCCGGGGCAATCGACGCGGCGCTGCAAGTGTTCCTGCCTTGTTCTCACCTAGATGCGCCATGACGGGCCGCTTTTCAAGAAGCTTCACCACCCTGCGCGAATCATCTTCGTCCAGCTTTCTCGCCCTCCGGTTAAGAATTCGTTTACTTGCTCGCCCGCGGCCTCTATCCAGCCTCCTGCGACGGCGGCAGGACGGGTCATCATGCTGATTTTCTGGGACGAGGGGCTGGTCTTCCTGGCGACGCCCAAGGCCGGTTCGACGGCGGTCGAGATGGCGCTCGAATCGCTCGCCTCGGCCGCGCTTCTCCGTCCCGCGGCGCTCAAGCACACCAGCATCGGCAGCTATGCCCGTCATGTCGGACCATGGCTGAGCGCGCAGACCGGCCGCAGCTTCACCACCGTCGCGCTGATGCGCGAGCCGGTGGACTGGCTGCGCAGCTGGTATCGCTTCAAGCTGCGCGACGACCAGGACGAGCCGTTCCAGTCGCCCGAGATGGCCAGCTTCCCGGACTTCGCCGCACGCTACGCCGCGCCCGAAGGCCCCGGCCAGCTCGGGATCGGCAGCCAGCGGGCCTTCCTCGTGGACGGTGGCGCGCGGGTGGACCGGATCTTCCGCTACGAGGATATGGACCAGTTCGTGGAATTCCTCGAGAACCGGCTCGACTGCGCCATCGAGCTGCCGCGGATCAACGTGCCCCCGAGCGTGGATGTCCACCTGGAGTCCGAGGCCGAGGCGCGCCTGCGCCTCTGCCTCGCGGAGGACCTCGCTCTCTACTCGAGCCTCTGATCGCCCGTTCTTGTGAGAGCAACGGCACCCCGACCGAACTGCAGGAGCCAGCCCGACACTGGCAGCCAGCTGGCCGCTGCGGCCGCAACGCGCTAGTGCAGTTGCCGCGCGGGCTCCTGCCGCGGCTGCGGCATGTCGCTGCTGGCGAGCCGGTCCTCGACCAGCTGTGCAAGCTCGGCCAGGGTGAAGGGCTTGGAGAGGAAGGCCGAGTTGGCGATTGGCGCCCGGCCCTCGGTGAAGATGTCCTCGGTATAGCCCGACATGAAGATGACGCCGGCCTGAGGGCGGCTCTTGGGGGCCTCGCGCACCCAGCTCGGCCCGTCGAGACCCGGCATCACCACATCCGTCACGAAGAGGTCGATCCGCAGCGCGGGATCGCGCAGGATCTCCAGCGCCGCTTCGGCCGAGTCGGCCTCCAGCACCTCGTAACCCTTGAGCTTGAGGGCACGCGCCGCGAAGGCGCGTACGGGGGCTTCGTCCTCGACCAGAAGGAGGCGCGGCGTCTCGGCCGGTTCCGGACGCGCCGCAGGACGCGGCGCCGCGACGGGCGCGGCCGGCAGGGCCGCGACGGGCTCGGCATGATGGGCCGGGAAGTAGAGCGAGAAGCAGGTCCCCTGCCCCGGCATGCTGTCGCAGAAGATGTAGCCCCCCGTCTGCTTCACGATGCCGTAGGCCGTCGAGAGGCCAAGGCCGGTGCCCTCGCCGGTGCGCTTGGTCGTGAAGAACGGCTCGAAGATCTTCGACAGGATCTCGGGCGGGATGCCGCAGCCCTGGTCGGTGACGGTGATGCGGACGTAGTCCCCCGCCGGCAGCGTGACGCGGTCGCGCGGCAGCGGTGCGTTCAGCCGCTGGTTCTCGGTCCGCACGCAGATCTCGCCGCCCTCGGGCATGGCGTCGCGGGCATTGACGACGAGGTTCATGATCACCTGCTCGAGCTGGCGCTTGTCGGCGCGGATGGGGCGGAGCTTGGGGTCATGGGTGATGCGCAGGCCGATGCGCTCGCCCACCAGGCGGTTGAGCAGATGCGTCAGGTCGGCCAGCGTGTCGCGCAGGTCCAGCGGCTCGAGCTGCAGCGTCTGCTTGCGCGAGAAGGCGAGCAGCTGGCCCACCAGCGCGGCGGCCCGGTTCGCGTTCTGGCTGATCTGGTCGAGATCGGCATAGTCGGGATCGCCTTTGTCGCGGCGCAGCATCAGCAGGTCGCAATGGCCCCGGATCGCGGTGAGCAGGTTGTTGAAGTCATGCGCCACGCCCCCCGCCAGCTGGCCGATGGCCTGCATCTTCTGGCTCTGCACGAACTGCGCCTCGAGCGTCTTCAGGGCGCTGATGTCGGTCAGCACGGCGATCAGCGCGTCGTCCGTCTTGGGGTCCACGGCCAGCGCGACCTGGTAGTGGCGATCCCGGCTTTCCGGGCCGCGCGGGCCGGGCTGGCGCAGGCGCAGCATCTCGGTGCGGGACTCGGCGCGGCCCTCGGCGATTTCGGTGATCCAGTCCGTCAGCGCCCGCCCCGGCCCCTCGAAGAGCGCGCCGAGATGGACATCCTGCGGCTCAAGCTCCAACCGACCGTCGAAGAGCCGGCGGGCGGCGGCGTTCGCTTGGTGAATGCGCCCATCGGTGCCAAGGCGCAGCAGCGGGACAGGCAGCGCCTCGAACTCGTCGCCGGCGCCATCGGCGGCAGCCTCGTCCGCGGATGCGAAGGCAGGCTCTGCCCCCGATGGCAGCAGCGCCCAGATCTGCACCGAGCCGTCGGCCGCGCAGCTGAGGGACAGCGTCTCGCCCTGGTTCAGCGCCAGTTCGGCGGTGCCGACGCGTTCCGCGCGGCGCAGCAGATGCGCCGCCTCGTGTTCGGCATCGGCCCGCAGACGGCCGAGAACGTCGAGGATGGTGCCCGAACTCGCCGCCTGGAAACGCTGGTCGGCGGCCAGGTTCTGAAAGAGGATCCGCCCCTCGTCATCGCAGAGCCAGACCGCCTCGGGCGCGTCTGCCAGCTCGGACCGCAGCGCGGCCACCGCCTTGCGCGTCCGCGCCAGCCGGAGCCGCTGCGACAGAGCCACGGCGCCGCCGAGCAGATACCATGCCAGCGCCACGGTCGCCGCAATCACGGCCGCGGTCCCGTAGCCGCTGGCCGGCACCACCAGCAGCAGCACCGACCCCACAACCATCGGCAGGACCAGCAGCGGCACCGCCGCAACCGCCCCGCGCGGCAACCCGATCTGTTCGTCCCAATGTGCCATCCGATTCGCCTTTCTGGCCAAGACCTCACGCGCAGATTGCAGACTGCCGGTTAATCCTGGGTTAAGGCGGGGGCGGCGGTTCATGGCTGGCGTTGCAGAAGCGCCAGGAAGAAGCCGTCGCTGGCTTCGAGCGGCGTCCAGAGCCGCCTGTCGCGCAGGGCGAAGCCGGGGATGCGGTGCAGGAAGGTCTCGATCTGCCGGTCGTTCTCGTCGGCAAGAACCGAGCAGGTCATGTAGGCGAGGTGCCCGCCCGGCGCCACGCGCGGCGCCGCCGCGTCGAGGATGCGGGCCTGAAGCTCCAGCAGCTCAGCCAGGGCAGCGGGCGTCAGGCGCCACTTTGCGTCGGGATTGCGCCGCCAGGTTCCGCTGCCCGAGCAGGGCACGTCGGTCACGACCAGCTCGAAGGCGCCCTTCGGTCGTGGCATCAGCTGGATCGCGGCCCCCGCGCGGGCGGCGCGGGCAGGCAGATCTGCCATGCGCTGCGCCAGCGCGTCATGGGCGAAGATGCGCGCCGCCGGCTCTCTCGCCGCGAGGGCGAGCGACTTGCCACCCCCACCCGCGCAGTAGTCCAGCACGCGGGCGCCCGGGGACAACGTCGGCACGGCCGAGGCCAGTTGGGCCGAGAGGTCCTGCAACTCGACCAGCCCGTCGCGATACGCCACCGAGCGCGACAGCCGGCGCTCGCCTTCGGTGACGCGCAAGGCCGAAGGAAGAAGTGGAGAGACTTCGGTAGCGATCCCCTCGGCGGCCAGCGCGGCAGCAGCGGCGTCCGGCGCCCCTCGGGCGATGTTGACCCGCAGCCAGACGGGCGCGCGCGCGCGCATCGCATGGGCCACCTCGGCCGCCGCGGGACCGAGCGAGGCCTGCCAGAGCGGCCGCAGCCAGTCCGGCAGATCGTCCGGCAGGATGCAGGGTGCAGTCGCGGCCCGCTCGGCCTCGCTGAGCGGCGCCGGGGCGTGGCCCTCGCCGGTGAAGAGCCGAGCGGGGTCCTCGCCCAACGCCCGGAGCGTGCCAAGAACGAGGCCGCGGCCGCTGAGCGCGCCGCCGAGCGCCGCCAGAGAATCCCGTTGCCGCAGCGCGTCGAAGACCAGGTCCCGGACGGCGGCGCGATCGCCCGAGCCGGCGAAGCGGCTGGCGCGGGACCAGCGCAGCAGCGCCTGCTCGGCCGGCGCGCCCGCCAGAACCCGGTCGAGCACCTCGATGGCCGCGGCGAGCCGTGCGCCCGGCGTCATCCTGCTGCCCCTCTGCCTGTTCGTTCCTGCATCCGCGCCTCCTGTCCGACGGGACTAGCATGGCGGTGCGGGCTCCCTCAATGCGGGATGCAGCTCGAGGTGACGACAACCGGGAAGAGCGTGTAGGCGCTGGAGACGAGGCCGATCCAGGCGCCCATCACGATCAGGCGGCGGCGGCGCCCCTCGCCCTCGGGCAGGATGCGGAGCAGCAGGAGATGCAGGCCGAGGCCCAGCAGCCAGGCCGACCACATCGCCAGGTGGTGCCAGTCGGTGAAAAGGACGGGCCGCTCGTTCCAGCCGAGGCTGCATCCGACGCCGTGCAGCCCGTAGACGACGCTGAAGAGGACGCCCCACAGGATCGGGGCGGCCAGCGCCCGGGCGAGCCACATCATGACAGCACCTCGAGCAGCGCGACCGTGCCGAGCGCCGCGGCCGAGGTCGCCAGCCACCAGCCCTGGAAGAGCTGCCACGCCGGCGCCGCGCCACGCCGCGACAGGCTGATGCGCCCCTGGCGGAAGTCCATCACCGTCCGCAGCGCCAGCATCACGGCGATGACCCCGTGCACGACCGCGTAGCCGAGGATCGCGCCCCTGAGCGCGTCGCGTGCATGGCGGCGCGGATCGTCGAGGCCCGCCGCCAGCACGCCCAGCAGCCCGAGGGCGATAAGGCCGCAGACGAGGCCCGCCAGCGCCCAGCTGCTGCCCGCGGGCGCGGCGCGCAGCCGCTCGGCCCGCATCGCGGCCCAGCTGCCGACCGCCATCAGGGCCAGCGCGGCAAGCGCCGCCAGCAGCAGCGGGCCATGGGCCAGCCCGCTCGGCGGTGCCGGCCAGCCGGGCGCGACGACGCCGAGGAACCCGACCCCGAAGAGAAGCGAGCCGAAGAGCGCTCCATCGGCCAGGAGCAGCGCCAGCGCCCCGGTATAGGCCAGCGTATTGCGCGTCTGGTAGTGCAGCGGCAGCTGGATGCCCGGCGCGACCTCGATCCGGCCCCGGTCATGGGTCACGCCCATGATCCCGCCCCACCGCCAGGCCATGATCAGCGTCGCCGCGATGCCCAGCAGCGCCAGCCAGTACTGGCCGGCCAGCATCATGCCGAAGAAGCTGCCGATCGCGGCCGAGGTGGCGATGGGCAGCGCCGTGCTGGTCGCCAGAACCGCGACATGGTCCGGCCGTCCGCTTCCGGGATCGACGACCAGCGTCTCGCGGTCGCCGCGGGGCGCGCCGGGCAGCAGCCCCTCGCCCCGCGCCAACGGCAGAAGCGCGCCGGCATCCGGCTGACGCGGCCCGGGCAGCGAGGCGAAGTTGTACGAGGGCGCGGGCAGCGGCATCGCCCATTCATGCGTCGGCGCGTCCCACGGATTGCGCCAGCTGCGCCGCCCAAAGAGCCACTGCATGATGATGTCGAAGGCGAAGAGCGCGAAGCCTGCCGACATGACCATCCCGAAGATCGAGGAGGTGAGGTTCAGCCACTCCCATTCGGGGTTGTCGGGATAGACCGCGACGCGGCGCGGCATGCCCAGAAGGCCCGTCAGATGCATGATGAAGAAGGTGCCGTGAAAGCCGATGAGGATCAGCCAGAAGGCGCTCTCGCCCAGGCCGCGGATGCGCCAGCGCCCGCAGATCAGCGGCATCCAGTAGGTCACCGCGGCCAGCATCGGGAAGACGAAGCCGCCGATCAGGACGTAGTGCAGGTGCGCCACCACGAAATGCGTGTCATGGGCCTGCCAGTTGAACGGCACCATCGCCAGCATGACCCCGGTCAGCCCGCCCATCACGAAGGTCGCGAAGAAGCCCATCACGTAGAGCATCGGCAGGCGCAGCTGCACCTGGCCCATCCACATCGTCCCGATCCAAGCGAAGATCTGCACCGCCGTCGGCACCACGACCAGCGCCGAGGCGGCCGAGAAGAAGGCCAGCGCCATGTGCGGGATGCCGACCGTGAACATGTGGTGGACCCAGAGGCCGAAGGACAGGAAGACCAGCCCGATGACTGCCGCGACCAGCGCGCCGTAGCCGAGGATCGTGGTCCGGCTGAGGACCGGGATAATCGTCGAAAGCGCGCCGGCGGCCGGCAGGAAGATGATGTAGACCTCGGGATGGCCGAAGAGCCAGAAGAGATGCTGCCACAGCATCGGATCGCCGCCGCGGGCGACGTCGAAGAAGGGCCAGTCGAAGGCGCGCTGCACCTCGAGCAGGATCGAGCCGAGGATCAGCGGCGGAAAGCCCACCAGCATCATCACGGCGGTGCCCAGAAGATACCACGCCATCAGCGGCATCTTCGTCAGCGGCATGCCCGGCGCGCGGCAGCGGAGGATGGTCACGGTGATCTCGACCGCGGCGGCCATCGCGCTGATCTCGACGAAGGTGACGCCCAGGAGCCAGACATCGGCATTCACGCCCGGCGTGTAGGTCTTGTCGGTCAGCGGCACATACATGAACCAGCCGCCGTTCGGCGCCACGCCGAAGACCAGCGACAGCACGATGATCGCGCCGCCGAAGAAATAGCACCAGTAGCCGAGCGCGCTGAGCCGCGGGAAGGCCATGTCCCGCGCCCCGAGGATCTTCGGCAGCAGCCACAGCGCCAGCCCCTCGAGCAGGGGGATGGCGAAGAGGAACATCATGATGCTGCCGTGCATCGTGAAGATCTGGTTGTAGAGCGCGACGTCGAGAAAGTCGCCCTCGCGCGTGGCCAGCTGCGCCCGGATCAGCATCGCCAACACGCCGCCGATGGCGAAGAAGACGAAGGAGGTGACCATGAAGCGCAGGCCGATCGTGCCGTGGTTCACCGAGGTGAAAAAGCCCGCCCAGCCCGGCGCGTCCCGCCAGACGCGATCCAGTTCCCGGTGCAGGTGCAGCGCCCGCTGCGGCGGGTTCGCGGCGATGTCGATCCCGTGCGCGCGGATCTCGGCTTCGGAACGCGGTTTGGTGGAACGCGGGCCGGTCGCGGCGGTCTGCGGCAGGCTGGCATCGCTCATGGCTGGGCGTCCTCGATGATGTATTCGCTCATGTCGGGCATCGGTGCCGCGGGGTCGTAGGCGATGACGGTGAACCGCATGAAGGGATGGCCGACGCCGCAGAACTCGGCGCAGAGGCCCTCGTAGGTGCCGGGGGCATCCGCGCGCAGGCGGTGGACGTTCACATGCCCCGGAACCGCGTCCATCTTGCCGCCGAGCTGCGGGACCCAGAAGCTGTGGATCACGTCCTCGGACGAGATGAAGACGTCGAAGCTGCTGCCGGCCGGCACGAAGAGCGTGGTCTCAGTGCGGACTGGTTGGCCGTCCGGGCCGGGCTGCACGAACTCCCAGTCCCACCGCGCCGCATGGGCCTCGACCCGCAGCGCGTCGTCGGCACGCGCCAGCATCCGCTCGCCGATCCAGAGCGAGAAGCCGACGAGGATCGTCAGCACCGGCAGCGAGAAGCCGAGCCCCCAGCCCCAGATCCAGAACCGCTCGCCGCGGCCGCTGCCGGCGCGGGCGCGGATCGCCAGGACCAGCATGACGCAGATCATCAGCGTGATCAGTCCGCCGCCGATCAGCATCCCCCAGAGCAGCCGTGCGGCATCCTCGGCCGCCGGACCCGAGGGGCTCAGCGTGCTCAGCGGCCCCTCGCAAGCCGCCAGAAGCGGAACCGCCAGCGCCGCCGCAGTCTTGTGCTGGCAGAACCGCCGCAGAAGGAACCGCGCATGCGTGAGAAACGCAGCTGGAAGCAACGCCGCCGCCTGTCCGACCCGATCGAGGAACATGTCGCCTTCAACGACACCGAGACGAAGATCGCCCTGAACGGCCACCCGATCCATGCGATGATGGTCGCCTTCCCGATCACGCTGGCCTTCTCGACCTTCGGCGCCGACCTGTTCTACTGGTGGACGGCCGACGCCTTCTGGCCGCGCGTCGCGCTGTGGGCGGCGGGCTTCGCCTTCCTGATGGGCGTTCTGGCCGGCATCTCGGGCACGATCGAGCTGTTGATGGTGCCGGGCATCCGCATCCGGTCGGCCAGCTGGACTCATTTCATCCTCGCGGTCATGCTGCTGTCCGTCCTCGGGCTGAACTGGGGCTTCCGCCTGGCCAATGCCGAGGACGCGGTGCTGCCCTACGGGATCCTGATCTCGGCCCTCGCCGCGGCGATGACCGGCATCACCGGCTGGCACGGCGGCAAGCTGGTCTTCGACTACCACATCGGCACGCAGTCGCGCCCCGAATAGGGCGCCACCGGACAGGGCCCACGCGCTCATTGCTGGCCCCGCGGGGCCAGCAGGAACTCGGGCATGAACTCGGCGGTCCATGACAGATCGGGCTTGGCGAGGACCAGCCACAACACCCCAACCATCAGCGGCACGCCCAGCATCAGCGCCCAGACCGGCGACGGCAGGTGGTGCAGGCTGCGCTTCTCGGCCGAGGTCAGGATCAGGTGACCGATCCAGGCATGGACCAGGGCCATCCCCGAGACCAGCGCCAGCTTCAGCGCGAACCACAAATCGAACACCTCTTCGGCGAAGATCAGCCCCGTGCCCGAGGCGATGGCGATGATCGCGGCCGGCGTCGCGAAGGCGATGTAGCCGTAATGCGTGATCAGCCGGAACTCGATGTAGCGTGCCTGGGCCTTCTGGTCGCCCGTCTGGTGGCGCCAGGTGCTGCCGTAGAAATGCAGCAGCAGCGGCAGCGCGATCAGCGCCGCGCACCAGCAGAACATCGCCCCCAGATGCAGGAACTTCAGCCCCGCGACGATCATGCGGCGAAGCTCCGGCGCCAGCCGAGATGCAGCATGGCAAAGCCGATCACCGCCACCGGCAGGAAGCCCGGCACCCACATGACAAGCCCCGCGAGCTGCTGGTCCGCCAGCGGATCAAGGCCCCAGGCCGCCGCGCCCTCAACATGCTGGATGTAGAGAAGCCGCGGCGAGAAGGTCAGGATGGCGCCGACGAACCCCATGACCGCCGCGAAGCCGCCGATGAGGACAGCGCGCTGCAGCGCCTCCTGCCCGTCCGCGCCGGGGCGCAGGACGGCGGACCAGAAGGCCCAGGCCGGCAGCAGCATCGCCAATTGCAGCGCCCAGTAGACGAGGTCCGAGCCCCAGGCCGCCGCATAGACCTGCGGCAGGTGCCAGGCCACCATCGCCGCCGTGACCGCGGCAAGCGACAGCCCCGCCGGCAGGCGCGGCAGCAGGGGCAGCGCGTGGGCCAGGGCCGGCGCGGCGAGCGTCAGGATCAGCACGTGATGGGCCGCCCGCGCCGAGAACAGGGCCACCGTCAGCGCGCAGAGCGGCGAGGCGAAGGCGATCGCCACCGCCGCCCATCCCGCGCCTGCGGCCAGCCGCCGATCCGGCGCGGTGCGGGCCAGCAGCAGAGCGCCGAAGCCCGCCAGCGCCAGCAGCAGCAGCGGGTCGAGATTCCAGCTGCGCCACAGGTCCTGCGGCAGGGGGGCCGGGCCGCAATAGGGCAGGCTCTGGTTCATCATCGTTGTCCCTCTTGTCCGGGCAGCCGTCTCGCTTCAGGTCCGGTGCCGGGGCATGCTGCACCCCAACCTCCTGATGCGCCGACGGTTCCCGCACGTGGCACCATCGCGGAACCCCTGCCCCGGCGTCGCGTTCGGGCACATGCCCCCGTCGACGCCCCTTCCCGCCCGTGACGCCGCCGCGCCGCCCGCGGCTCATGTCCGGCCGTCGGACCGGCCGCTTGCCGTCAGGCTGCGCGCCGCGGCGCTGCTGGCGCTGGCGGCGCTGGCGGTCGCGCTGCCCTTCGCCGTGATCCTGGCCGGCGATCCGCCCGAGGCCCGCGGCTTCACCCGGGACTTCGCCTATGCGCTCGGCTTCGCCGCGCTGGCGCTGGCGGGGATGCAGTTCGCGCTGACCGGCCGTCTGAAGCCCCTGCTGCACCCCTTCGGCGCCGACATCGTGGTGGTCTTCCACCGCTTCCTCAGCTGGGGCGCCGTCGGGCTGATGCTGGGCCATTTCGGGATGTTCTACATCTGGCACCAGGACGATCTGGGCAGCCTCAGCCCGCTGACCGCCGCGCCCTACATGACCGCGGGCCGCGTCGCCCTGGGCTGCTTTGTCGTCCTGATCGTCAGTTCCGAGTTCCGCAAGCGGCTGAAGCTCGACTACCTCTGGTGGCGACGGCTGCACGTGGCGCTGGCGGTCATCGGCTTCGGCGCCGCGATCTGGCACGTGCTGGGCGCGGGGCACTTCACCGGCCGGGACGAGACGCGCGCGCTGTGGCTGGCGGTGACGCTGGTCTGGCTGCTGCTGCTTGCGTGGACGCGGCTCGGCCGGCCCCTGCGGCAGTGGTTCAACCCCTGGCGCGTGACCGAGAACCGCGACGAGGGCAGCGGCATCCGCACTCTGGTGCTCGAGCCGCAGGGTCGGCCGCTCCGCGGCTGGCGGCCGGGACAGTTCGCCTGGCTCGCCGTCGGCAACTCGCCCTTCGGCTTTCGCGAGCATCCCTTCACCATCTCGACCGCGCCGGACCGCGGACCGCAGATCTCGTTCTCGATCAAGCCGCTCGGGGATGACAGCAAGCGCCTGTCCCGGACGCCGGTCGGCGCCAGGGCCTATGTCGACGGCCCTTACGGCGTCTTCACCATCGACCGGGAGATCGACGCCGAAGGTTTCGTGATGATCGCCGGCGGCGTCGGCGTGACGCCCGTCATCGCCAACCTGCGCGCGCTGCATGCGCGGGGCGATCCGCGGCCGGTGATCCTGCTCTATGCCAATGAGACCTGGGACGAGGTCGCCTTCCGCGACGAGCTGTCGCGCATGTCCTCCGAAATGGACCTGCGCGTCGTCCATATCATCGCCGAGCCGCCCGAGGACTGGCCGCCCGAGGGTCATCTGACCGAAGCGGGGATGATCGACGAGGCGCTCCTGAAGCGCCTCCTGCCGCCCGAGAGCCGCGACTGGCCGCACATGATGTGCGGCCCTGCGCCGATGCTGGCGGCGGCGCGGTCGGCGCTGCTGCGGATGGGCGTTCCGGCCGGCCGCATCGACAGCGAAATCTTCGAGATGGTCTGACCGATGCGCCCCCTCCTCGCCCGCCTCCTCGCCGCTGCCCTGGTCCTTCTGGCCGTGGGCCTTGCCCTGGCCTTCGCCCTGCTGCTGCCTGCCGCGTCCTGATCCGGATCGCGGGCCTCTGTGCGCATGAACGAAAGCGGCCGGCGCCTGCGCGCCGGCCGCTTCCATGCAGTCATGAGGGTGCGGTTACTCCGCCGCCTCGCGATGCGTCTCGGGCAGCTGCCCGGCCAGCACCTCCTCGGCCTTCGCCTGACGGTTCGGGACCGAGCTGGTCCACTGGCCCCAGACCTCGCCGTCGATCTTGTCGCCGTTCGAGCCGAGCTTCGAGAGGCGGCGCTGGTCTTCGTCGGTCAGCACCTGGTTCGGCAGCGGCGCCATGCCGGCGACATCCTTGGCCGAGACGCCGATGATCTCGCCCACGCGGCGGCCGTAATCGTCATGGATCATCAGGAAGTGCCAGATCATGCGCTCCTGCACGTCGCGCTGACACTGGCCCAGCATCTCGCCCATTGTCTTGATCAGGTCGTCCCGCTCCCAGTCCATCATGGTGCAGAAGCGCGCCCGTGCCTGGACATAGTCGTTGCGCCGCTCCAGCACCGACTGCGTGAGGTGGCCGGTGACCTCGGGCGGGTTGTTCGGCTGGCGCTCGGCCTCGCGCAGGCCGTTGTGGATCGAGGGCTCGTAGTTCACCGAGGGGTTCTGGCCCGGCGCCTTGTCGCGGTAGAAGGACATCTGCCCGCCCGACTGGTTCGTCGCCACCTGCCCGCTCTTGGGCTGGTTCACCGGCAGTTGCAGGTAGTTCGGCCCCACCCGGTAGCGCTGCGTGTCCGAATAGGAGAAGGTGCGCCCCACCAGCATCTTGTCGTCCGAGAAGTCCAGCCCGTCGACCAGCACGCCCGTCCCCATCGCGATCTGCTCGTTCTCGTTGAAGAAGTCCTCGACGTTGCGGTTCAGCGTCATCACGCCGACATGGCGCAGCGGGAAGTCCTTTTCCGGCCAGACCTTCGTGTCGTCCAGCGGGTCCCAGTCCAGCTCGGGATGCTCATGGTCCTCCATGATCTGCACGAACATGTCCCATTGCGGGAAATTGCCCATCTCGATCGCGGTGAAGAGATCCTTGGACGCCGAGCCGAGATCCTGGCCCTGCACCTTCGCTGCCTCCTCACCCGTCAGGCTGGCAACGCCCTGGCGTGGGTGGAAGTGGTACTTGACGATGACCGTGCCGCCCTCGGCGTTCACCATCTTGTAGGTGTTGACGCCGAAGCCCTCCATGTGGCGATAGCTGGCCGGGATGCCGCGCGGGCTGAAGAGATGCGTCAGCATGTGCATCGACTCGGGCGTCTGGCTCATGAAGTCGAAGATGCGGTTCGGTTCCTGCCGGAAGGTCACCGGATCGGGCTTGAGCGAATGGATCACGTCCGGGAACTTGATCGCGTCGCGGATGAAGAACACCGCGAGGTTGTTGCCAACGAGGTCCCAGTTGCCGTCCTCGGTGTAGAACTTCACCGCAAAGCCGCGCGGGTCGCGCGCCGTCTCGGAACTGTCGCGCCCGCCGATCACGGTCGAGAAGCGGATCGCCAGCGGCGTCTTCTTGCCCTGCTCCTGGAAGAGCTTGGCGCGGGTGTATTTCGATGCCGGCTCGTCGCCGATCATGCCGGTGGCCTCGAATTCACCGTAGCACACAAAGCCGCGGGCATGGACCACGCGCTCGGGGATGCGCTCGCGGTCGAAATGGCTGATCTTTTCCAGGAAGTGGTAGTTCTCCAGCGTCGCCGGGCCGCGCGGGCCGACCGTGCGCTGCGACTGGTTGTTTCCGACGGGGTGTCCCTGCCGGGTCGTCAGCACGCCATCGGCGCGCGCCGCCGGACGCATGGCGTCGTCGCTTCTGTCTGTCATGGTATGGCCTCCAAAGTCTTTGGCACAGGCCCAAGACCACAGGCGCCGTTTTGTTCCCCGATATGTCTGCGTCATTGCCCCGCAGCCCGGAACCCATCGCAGCTTCGTCATGTTCCCGGTCAAAGGAGGACACGATGAAATCCCATGACGAAATCTGGTCCGAGTGGCAGGACCTGGTGAACATGCCGCCCTCGGCCCTGAAGAAATGGCTGGAGAGCGACGAGAGCCAGAGCGTCGGCGATACCGGCGGCAACGGCGAGAGCACCGGCCACAAGTCCGGCAAGCGCATCCTGGAGATCAAGGGGAAGAAGAAAACCGACCTCGACGACGAGGACTGGGCCCACATGGGCAAGGTCGTGGGCTACATCAAGCGCCACCTCGCACAGGGCGGCCCCGAGAAGGAAAAGGAGCACAGCGACTGGCG
Organism: Paracoccus tibetensis; assembly: GCF_900102505.1. Taxonomy (GTDB): domain Bacteria; phylum Pseudomonadota; class Alphaproteobacteria; order Rhodobacterales; family Rhodobacteraceae; genus Paracoccus; species Paracoccus tibetensis. The sequence continues at coordinate 286,885 of NZ_FMVT01000004.1, forward strand.
CTACTCGCTGATGAACTGGGGCCACGACCCGCTCGGATAGACCTGCCTCCAGAACCCACGACCTGCCTCTGCGGCGGCGGCACGAACGGCCGCCGCCGCTTGCGTTTTGCGCGACAGGATCTTGGCTAACGGATTGTATTTTAATCACTCTCCGCAAGAGGCGACTCGAGCGCTCTGGTAGAAGCGGCGTTGGCGACACCCGCCAATGGACCGTTCACCGAGCCGCGCCGAGGAGCTCTCCGTGCCCTATATCCACGACCTGATCGAGCTGTCGGGCATCGCCAGCAACACCGTCTACAGCGCGGCAAACGGCACCATCCGGGGCGTCATCGACGGCGCGACCTACACGGGCGACAACGACAACACGCTGACCACCATCGTCGAGCTGAACGACACCAAGAGCAGCACGCGCTACCTGACGATCAACGGCGTGAATTACCGGATCACGCTCGCCGTGCCTGGCGGCAGCGCGAATCCGGTCACGCTGACGAGCGCGTCGGGCGCGGTGACCAATGTCAGCGGCGATGGCCACACCTCGCAGATCGCCTTCATCCGCGCCGATCCGGTCTCGGGGACCGGCCCCACGCGCTACTTCGCGGTGCTGGACGACAGCGTCGGCAACCTCAACATCGCCACGCTCCAGACCCGGACGCTGGATTTCGATCCGGCCGGCAGCGACGTGAAGATCAACGTCAGCGCCAACAACGACATCACCACCGAGGCCGGCGACCGCCAGGTTGGCACGGCCGGCCCTGACCTGCTGAACGGCGGCGGGGGGAACGACTCGCTCTGGGGCCTCGACGGCAACGACACCCTGAACGGCGGGACGGGCAACGACTCGCTCTATGGCGGTGCGGGGAACGACGTCCTGGATGGCGGGGACGGCCATGATTGGCTCGAGGGGAACGAGGGCAACGACACGCTGTTCGGCGGTGCGGGCAACGACATGCTGATCGGGGGCATCGGCAACGACAGCATGCGCGGAGACGCAGGCGACGATTCTCTGGAAGGAGGCGACGGCAACGACACGCTGAACGGCAATGGCGGCAACGACACGCTGCGGGGCGGGACGGGAGAGGACAGCCTCGACGGCGGCCTCGGCAACGACCTTCTCTACGGCGACGAGGGCAACGACACGCTGCGTGGGGGCGGCGGGCTCGACACGCTCATGGGCGGCATCGGCGACGACCTCCTCGACGGCGAGGCGGACAACGACACGCTGGACGGAGGCGACGGCAACGACACCCTGCGCGGCGGGGACGGCAACGACCTGCTGACCGGCGGCGCGGGCAGCGACCTGATCGAGGGCGGGCCGGGCGACGATTCCGCCTCGGGCGGGACCGGCAACGACACGATCTATGGCGGCGACGGCAACGACACGCTGAACGGAGAGAACGACGACGACGTCCTCTTTGGCGAAGGCGGGAACGACCGCCTGTCGGGCGGGGCCGGCAATGACATGCTGGACGGCGGGGACGGTTTCGACACCCTGCTCGGCGGCAGCGGCGACGACCGCCTGCTGGGCGGGCTCGGCAACGACCTGCTGGTCGGCGGCGACGGCAACGATCTGCTGGAAGGGGGCGACGGCGACGACACGCTCTATGGCGACGATGCCGGCGACACGCGCGCGCCGAATGGCGGAAACGACAACCTTCAGGGTGGCGCCGGCAACGATGTCATCTATGGCGGCGGCGGGCGCGACTACATCCTGGGCGGCGACGGCAACGACACGATCGACGGCGGGGCGGATGAAGATGCCATCTGGGGCGGGAACGGCGACGACGTCATCTCGGGCGGCGACGGGAACGACTACATCGAGGGCAATGCCGGCCATGACACGATCTCTGGCGAGGGCGGGGACGACCAGCTGATCGGCAACGAAGGCAACGACTTTCTCGACGGCGGCGACGGCAACGATTTCTTGGTCGGCGGCATCGGGAACGACACGCTCATCGGCGGGACGGGCAACGACCACCTCCTGGGCGGAGAGGGCGATGATACCCTGAAGGGAGGCGACGGGACCGACCATCTGGACGGCGGGTCGGGGAACGACAGCCTTGAAGGAGGCGCCGGCAAGGACACGCTCAGCGGCGGCGAGGGGCAGGACACGCTCGACGGCGGCGAGGACGACGATCAGCTCTCTGGCGGCGGCGGCGATGACAGCCTCTCGGGCGGTGACGGCAACGACTACATCGATGGCGGCGACGGCCACGACATCGCGGACGGAGGCGCCGGCAACGACACCCTGATCGGCGGCGCCGGCAACGACACGCTCAGCGGCGGCGCGGGCAACGACCGCCTGTCCGGGGGGGCGGACAACGACCAGCTGAACGGCGGCGAGGGGAACGACACGCTGGACGGGGGCGCGGGCGACGACACGCTGTCCGGCGACGGCGGCGACGATGCGCTTTACGGCGGTGACGGCAACGACAAGCTGCTGGGCGGCAACGGCCGGGACAGCCTGGAGGGCGGCAAGGGGCACGACCGGCTGGACGGCGGCGCCGGCGACGACCTGCTCGACGGCGGCGCGGGCAGCGACACGCTGACGGGCGGCGCGGGCAACGACGTCTTCCGCTACACGCCCGACGGCAGCGTCGACACGATCACCGACTTCAACTTCGGCAACACCGGCGCCCTGAACGACAAGAACGCCGCGAACAACGACTTCATCGACCTCAGCCCCTATTACCACAAGCTCTCGGACCTGCGCGCCGACTTCAACGATGACGGCATCCTCAACCAGTCTAACACCAAGGACATGAAGGGCCGGCCCGTCACCTATGACGGCCGCAGCTCGCTGCTGGTGGACGGACAGGGCGGCATCCAGTTCCTGGACGTCACGTGGCGGGACTTCACGTCCGAGAACACCGGCGTGCCCTGCTTCGTCCGCGGCAGCCGGATCATGACCGCGGCGGGCGAGGTGCCGGTCCAGGACCTCGTGCCGGGGGATCTGGTGATGACGCTGGACGAAGGTCCGCAGCCGCTGCTCTGGACCGGCCACCGCGCCCTGACCGAGGCCGAGCTGCGCGCAAGTCCGCATCTGGCGCCGAACACCATCGCGGCGGGGGCGCTCGGCGAGGGACTGCCGCGGCGCGATCTGACCGTCTCGCCGCAGCACCGCGTCCTGGTGCGCTCGCGCATCGCGCAGCGCATGTTCGGACGGCCCGAGGTGCTGGTGGCGGCCAAGCATCTTCTCGGCGCCGCGGGCGTGACGGTCGCCGCGCGGCCGGGTCCGGTCGAGTACTGGCACATCATGTTCGACAGCCACCAGATCGTCCTCTCCGAAGGCGCGACGACCGAAAGCCTGTTCGTCGGCCCCGAGGCGCTCAAGTCCTTGAGCGAGGCCAGCCGGCGCGAGATCATCGAATTGCTGCCCCAGCTGCGCGACGGGCTTCCGGCGCCGGCCCGGCCGCTGGTCGGCGGCCGCCCAGCCCGCTCGCTTGTCGCCCGGCACATGAAGAACGCGGTCGCCCTGTGCGAGGCGTCCGTCTGACGCGGCACGTGCCGGCAGGGCCGACATCACCTCGGTGACCTGATCCCTTTGGCGCGTTTGCAGATCGGCGGTCGATCTCGCTGATCCTTTTGCAGCACCTCCCTTGCGTATCTCCGAACGGCAGCCATATACCATCCATGTGGATGGCATGAGGCAGGTGATGGCAGAGATCACGCAGTTGCGCGACCGGCAGCCCGAGAGCGAGAAGATCACGATCAACCTCGGCTTCGTCGACCTGGGCCGGATCGACCTGCTGGTGCGCGAGGGGTTCTACTCGAACCGCAGCGACTTCATCAGGACGGCGATCCGCAGGCAGTTCGACACGCATGGCGAGGCCGTGGACCGCTCGATCGAGCGGCACATGATGGAGCTTGGCCTGCGCGAATTTACCCGGACCGAACTGGAGCAGGCCCGCGCGGCCGGCGAGACGCTGCATGTCAGGGTCGTGGGCCTCGCGCGCATCGCCGGCGACGTCACACCCGAGCTGGCCCGCGCCACCATCGGCTCGATCACTGTTCTCGGCGCCCTTCAGGCCTCGGCGGACATAAAGAAGGCATTGGCCGACCGCATCACCTGATGGCGGATCGCGAAAGGAAGATACAAATGATCGATCTCAAAGCAGGCGCCTGGCGCAAGGCAATGGGCAACGCGCAGCTGGCCTCGGCCAATGACCTCGTTGCGCAGACGCTGGCGCGGCATGGCCTCGCCTCTCCCCTGCCCTCCGGGACTGCGGCGCCCCTGTCGCCTCGCCCGCTCGGCGAGGCCGGCGGCGGCACGATAGCCTCGGCGCTCGCCGGCCTTGCCGGGCGCATGGGTCGGCCCGCGGCCGCGCCGGACCCCCTGCCCGATGGCGCCAGCTTCGCCGAGGACAGCTTCACCTGCCCGGCCGGCACCCGCCGCTACCGGACCTACGTTCCCGCCTCTGCGAAGGACGGCGTGACCGGGCTGGTCGTCATGCTGCACGGCTGCACCCAGAACCCCGAAGATTTCGCGGCCGGCACGGGCATGAACCAGCTGGCCGAGGCGCATCGCTTCATCGTCGTCTATCCCGCGCAATCGCGGGGCGACAACGCGCAGTCCTGCTGGAACTGGTTCAGCCGCGGCGACCAGCGGCGCGACCGGGGCGAGCCCGCGATCATCGCCGGGATCACCCGCTCGGTCATGGAACGCCACGCGGTGCCGCCGCAGCAGGTCTTCGTCGCGGGCCTCTCGGCAGGGGCCGCGATGGCGGTCATCCTGGGCGCGGCCTATCCCGAACTCTTCCACGCCGTCGGTGCCCATTCTGGCCTGCCGCTCGGGGCGGCCAAGGACGTGCCCTCGGCCTTCGCGGCCATGGCGGGCCAAGTCACGGATGCAGGTTCGGGCGGGCCGGCGGTCCGCACCATCGTCTTCCACGGCTCGGCCGATGCCACCGTGCATCCCCAGAACGGCGAGCGCATCGCCCGCCACGCCATCGACAACGGCCCCCGCGAGAGCCTGCAAACCAAAAGCAGCGGCTCTGCCGGCGGCCGGTCCTACCGCCGCTGCGTCACCCATGGCGAAGGAACCGGTGGTGGCGACACCGGCGGGGCGCCTTCGGTCGAGCATTGGCTGATCGATGGGATGGGCCATGCCTGGTCCGGGGGCAAGCCGGCCGGCAGCTACACGGACCCCAAGGGTCCCGATGCCAGCGCGGAGATGGTGCGCTTCTTCTTTGGCGAAGCCCCCCGCTGAAGGGGGCTTCGGCCGGGCCGATGCCGACCCTTACTTGTTGGTGCGGCCCTGCTGGTTCGGATCGATGCCGCCCGCGGGGGTGGCGTCGTTCTTGACGTCGCCCTCGAAGGTGGTCTCGCCCTCGATCGGCGGCTCGTTCGTCATTGCAAAGCGGCCCTTGGACCGTCCGATGCCGGGATCGTCCTTCAGGTTGTCGCGCAGGTCCAGGCCGACCTCCGTATCCGACTTCGGCTGCTTGCTGCTGCTCATGCTGCGTCCTCCTTGCGGGTCCATGAGCAAGGCCAACCGCCCGCGCGCCCCGTTGTTCCGCCGCAGCCTGGCCTCGATGCCGCACGTGATGCATCGACCTGCCGCGCCGCGGCGTTGAGGGCGAGGCTCAGGCGAAGGGGACGGGATGCTGACGAAATGGAACTGGCTCATGGCCCGGCTTGGGCGCCAGCTGTGGTTCCGGGCCACGCTGATGGGGCTTCTGGGCATCGCCACCGCGGCGGCGGGCACCATGGCGGACCGCTTCCTGCCCGACAGCTGGGCGCTCGAGATGGGCTCGGATGCGGTGGACAACATCCTGACGATCCTCGCCTCCTCGATGCTGGCGGTGACGACCTTTTCGCTGACGACGCTGACGAGCGCGCTTGGCGATGCCACCTCGAATGCCAGCCCGCGGGCGACGCGGCTGCTGATGCAGGACGGTGTCACGCAGAACGTCCTGTCGACCTTCGTCGGCGCCTTCCTCTTCAGCATCGTCGGCATCGTCGTCCTGCAGGCGCAGGCCTATGGTGAGCGCGGGCGCGCGGTGCTGTTCTTCGTGACCATCCTCGTGCTGGCGCTGGTCGTCGTGTCGCTGCTGCGATGGATCGACCACCTGATCAAGCTGGGGCGGGTCGGCGAGACGGCGCAGCGCGTGCAGACCATCGCCCGCAGCACGCTGAAGGCTCGCAAGGAGGCGCCGGGCCTTGGCGGTAAGCTGCGCCCGCCCGGACAGCCCATGCCGACGCTGGCCCGGCGCGTGGCTGCGACCGGCATCGGCTACATCATCCATATCGACATGCAGCTGATCGAGAAGGCCGCGGCCGAGCGCGACCTGCGCGTGGACCTGGCGACGCTGCCCGGCAGCTATGTCCATCCCGGCGCGACGCTGGCCTATGTCAGCGGCGCGACGGACGAGGCGCTGGAGGACTGCATCCGCGCGGCCTGCGCCATCTCGGTCAGCCGCGACTACGATCAGGACCCGCGCTTCGGCATCCTTGTCCTGTCCGAAATCGGCTCGCGCGCCCTCTCGCCCGGCATCAACGACCCCGGCACCGCCATCGACATGATCGCCCGGATCACCGAGCTGCTGGCCTTCTGGGCCGAGGGCGAGGTCGAGCAGGCGGACGTCCGCTATCCCCATGTCCATGTCCCGATGCTGAACAGCGCCGATCTTCTGGAGGACGGCTTCGCGGCGATCGCGCGGGACGGGGCCGGCGTCATCGAGGTGCAGATGCGGCTTCAGAAGGCGCTCGGAGCGCTCATGGGAATGGGCGATGACAGCTTCCGCAGCGCCGCGCGTACGCAATCCCGGCTGGCCTTCGCGCGGGCCGAGAAGGCGCTGACGCTGCCCGAGGAGGTGGAGCGTCTGGCCGCGCTTCTTCCCCCGCGCGACGCTGATGACCTGCAGGGCAAGGCGGATAACGCGGAACCCCAGGCCGTGGATGACCGTTGACTTGCAACAGAAACGAAACCGACAGGAGTTCAAAATGGGTGAGATGACCGACAAGGCGAAGGCTGCGGGCAACAAGGCCATGGGCAGCGTGAAAGACGGTATCGGCGATATGACGGACAACAAGGACCTGCAGGCCGAGGGCAAGGCGCAGAAGGCCAAGGGCTCGGCGCAGGACGTGTCCGGCACCGTCAAGGGCAAGCTCGGCAACGACATCTGATTGCCTCGAGCTTCGCAGGAAGGCCCCGCTTCGGCGGGGCCTTCTTCGTTTGCAAGCCATGCTTCCCTCAGATGCGCCCTTCCTCGACCGCATGGCAGGCGGCGGCCTGCACGCCGCGGCGGGTGAGGCCGGGGATCTCGATCCGGCAGCGCTCGTTCGCGAAGGGGCAGCGGGGATGGAACGGGCAGCCCGGCGGCGGGTCGATCGGGGACGGGATCTCGCCCTCGACCTTCTTGCGGCGGCGGCCGGTCATCTCGATGTCCGGCACCGCGTCCAGCAGCATCCGCGTGTAGGGGTGCTGCGGGGTCGCGAACAGCGCCTCGGCCTCGCCCACCTCGGCCAGGCGGCCGAGGTAGAGGACGCCGATCTCGTCCGCCATGTGCCGCACGACCTGAAGGTTGTGCGAGATGAAGACATAGGTCAGGCCGAACTCGTCCTGCAGGTCGCGCATCAGGTTCAGGATTTGCGCCTGCACCGAGACGTCCAGCGCGCTGGTCGGCTCGTCGCAGACGATGAACTCGGGATTGGCCGCCAAGGCGCGCGCGATAGCGATGCGCTGGCGTTGCCCGCCCGAGAACTGGTGCGGGAACTTGATCCCGTCCTCGGGCGAAAGGCCGACCAGCGTCAGCAGCTCGCCCACGCGGATGCGGCGGGCGCGGTCGTTCATCGTCTTCTCGAAGACGCGCAGCGGCTCGGCGATGATGTCCACGACGCGCCAGCGCGGGTTGAGGCTGGCTAGCGGATCCTGGAAGATCATCTGGAACCTGCGGCGCAGGCGGCGCGCCTCGGCCCCGCGCAGTCCGCGGGCCAGCGAGGTGCCGTCGAAGACGATCTCGCCCTCGGTCGGCTCCAGAAGGCCCACGATCAGCCGGGCGATGGTAGACTTGCCCGAGCCGCTTTCGCCGACCAGCGCAAAGGTCTTGCCCTTGGCGACGGTGAAGCTGACATCCTTCACCGCGTTCACATAGACCTTGTCCTTGCCCTCGATCTTGCGGTTGAGCCAAGGGGCCGAGACGTCGAAGCGTCGCGACAGGTGGCGGACGTCCAGAAGGGTGTCGCTCATGCTTAGGTGACCTCCGGGTAGAGCCAGCAGGCGGCGCGGCGGCCGGGTTCGATCTCGGACGCGGCAGGGCGGTGGATGCGGCACTTGTCGAAGACCTTGGGGCAGCGCGGGTTGAAGGCGCAGCCCTGCGGGATCGCGTTGAGGCGCGGCATCGAGCCGGGGATGTGCACCAGCCGGTCGAGGTTCTCGCCCAGCTTCGGGATCGCGCCCATCAGCCCCTGCGAATAGGGATGCTTGGCGTCCTTGATGACGGACGCCACCGGCCCCAGCTCGGCCAGCCGCCCGGCATACATCACCGCGACGCGGTCGGCCGTCTCGGCGATGACTCCCATGTCATGCGTGACCAGCATGATGGCGGCGCCCCGCTCGGCGCAGATCTCCTTCATCACGTCGATGATCTGCGCCTGAACCGAGACGTCCAGCGCGGTCGTCGGCTCGTCCGCGATCACCACCTCGGGGTCGGCACAGAGCGCCAGCGCGATCACCACGCGCTGCCGCATCCCGCCCGAGAACTGGTGCGGGTAGTCGTCGATCCGCCGCGCGGCATCGGGAATGCCGACATCGTCCAGTAGCTTCACGGCGCGCTTGCGGGCGTCGCTTTCGGACAGCGGCAAATGCGTGCGGATCGTCTCGATCAGCTGGCGCGAGATGCGGTAGAGCGGGTTCAGCGAGGTCAGCGGGTCCTGGAAGATCATGCCAATCCGCCGGCCGCGGATCTTGCGCATCTCGTCGGGAGCGAGGTTGTCGATGCGCTTCTCGCCCAGCCAGATCTCGCCCCGGGCGATGCGGCCCGGCGGGTCGATCAGGCCGATGATGGCGGCGCCGGTCATCGATTTGCCGGCGCCGCTTTCGCCGACCACGCCCAGCACCTCGCCGGGCATGATGTCGAAGGTGATGTCCTCAACGGCGGTCAGCAGGCCGCGCCGGGTCGGAAACTCGACCGTGAGGCCGCGAACGGAAAGAACGGGTTTGCTCATGTCCTCACCGCAGCTTGGGGTTCAGCGCGTCACGCAGCCAGTCGCCCAGCAGGTTCACCGACAGGGCCAGCAGGATCAGCGTCAGCGCCGGGAAGAGCAGGATCCACCACTCGCCCGAGAAGAGGAACTGCTGCCCGATGCGGATCAGCGTGCCGAGCGAGGGCTGCGTCGGCGGGACGCCTACGCCGAGGAAGGACAGCGTCGCCTCCTCGATGATCGCGAGCGCGAGGCCGATGGTGCCGATGACCAGCACCGGCCCGAGGACGTTCGGCAGGACGTGGCGCAGTAGGATCAGGAAGGGATGCACCCCCATGATCCGGGCGGCCGAGACGTAGTCCTTCTGCCGCTCGACCATCGTCGCGCCGCGCACGGTCCGGGCAAATTGCGCCCAGTTCGACAGGCCGATGGCGATGATCAGGACCCAGATCGCCATGCTCTCCTGCTGGTTCGGCGGGATCAGGCCGCGGGCGATCCCGAAGATCAGCAGCGCGATCAGGATGCCGGGGAAGGACAGCTGGATGTCGGCGATGCGCATGATGATCCCGTCGATCATCCCGCCATTGTAGCCCGCCACCAGCCCAAGCGAGACGCCGAGCGTGATCGCGAAGGCCGTCGCCATCGCGCCCACGAACAGGCTGATGCGGCTGCCATACATGATCGAGGACAGCACGTCCCTGCCCTGGTTGTCTGTCCCGAGAAGGTAGGTGTTCCCTGTGAACTGGTTCTCGGTCATCGGCGGGGTGAAGCCGTCCATCAGGTTGAGGCTGGCAGGGTTGAACGGGTTGTAGGGCGCGATCCACGGGGCGAGGATCGCCATCAGGATCAGCGACAGCGCGACGACTGTCGCGACGATGGTGACGGGCGAGCGGCGCCAAGAGTAGAAAATGTCGCTGTCGAGCGCCGCCTTGATCCTGCCTTGCGGCTTCGGCGGCACGATGGGCGCGGGGGCCGGTGCGGCTTGGCCTTCGGTTGGGTGTGTCATGGGTTACTTCCCGCTTCCGGCATCGACGCGCAGGCGCGGGTCGACGACGTAGTAAAGAATATCGACGATCAGGTTGATCAGCACGAAGACCAGCGCGATGAACATCAGGTACGCGGCCATCACGGGCACATCGACCACCTGGACCGAGACGATGAACAGCGAGCCGACGCCCGGCCACTGGAAGACGGTCTCCGTCACGATGGCGAAGGCGATGACCGAGCCGAGCTGCAGGCCGGTGATGGTGATGACCGGGACCAGCGTGTTCTTCAGCGCGTGGCCGAAATGGATCGCCCGCTGCGACAACCCGCGGGCGCGGGCGAAGCGGATGTATTCGGTGCGCAGCACCTCCAGCATCTCGGCGCGCACGAGGCGCATGATCAGCGTCAGCTGGAACAGCGACAGCGTGATCGCGGGCAGGACCAGCGAGCGCAGGCCGCTTTCCGTCAGAAGCCCGGTGCGCCAGGCGCCGATCTGCACCGTCTCGCCGCGCCCGAAGGAGGGGAACCAGCCCAGCTCGACCGCGAAGATGTAGATGAGGCCGATCCCGATCAGGAAGGTCGGCAGCGACACCCCGATCAGCGAGACGGCCATCACGAAGCCGGTCAGGAAGCTCTTGGGCTTCAACGCGGTGAAGACGCCGAGCGTCAGCCCGAAAACCATCGCGATGGTGGCCGAGGCGAAGGCCAGCTCAAGCGTCGCGGGCAGGCGCGACAGGATCAGCTCGGTCACCGGCTGCTGGAGGCGGTAGGAGATGCCGAACTCGCCCTGCATCGCGTTGCCGATGAAGCGCAGGAATTGCCAGATGACCGGGTCGTTGAGGCCCAGCCTGTCGCGCATGATCGCCTGATCCTCCAGCCGCGTCTCGACGCCGACCATGCTGGCGATGGGATCGCCGACATAGCGGAAGACGACGAAGGCGATCAGCGCCACGAACAGCATGACCAGCACCGATTGCGCCAGCCTGCGGATGATGAAGGCCAGCATGGGCCATATCCTCTCGAAATAGGGAAACGCCGCGCTTGGGAAGCACCCAAGCGCGGCGGTCCGTCAGGTCGCGCGATCAGTCGGCGAAGGTCAGCGAGGTCAGCAGCGGCTGGTTCTCGGGGTGGACCGGCAGCGTGATGTCGTCGCGCATCGCATAGGCCAGCACCTGGTTGTGGATCGGCAGCAGCACGCGCTCTTCCTTCACGGTCTGCCAGATCTCGGCCACGGTGGCGTCGCGGACTTCCATGTCGGTCTCGGTGCCGAGCGACTGGATCTTCGCGTCCAGCTCGGGGTTCGAGTAGAGCCCGCCGTTATAGGCGCCGTAGCTGCCTTCCTTCGTGTGCACGAGGTCGTTGAAGACATAGGCCGAGTCGAAGGTCGGAACGCCCCAGCCCAGCAGGTAGAAGTCGGTCTGATTGTTGGTGACCAGCGGCGAGTGCTGCGCGACCGGGCGCGAGGCCAGCGTCACGTTAATCCCGATCCGGCCCAGCATGCCGACGACCGCCTGGCTGATCGCCTCGTCGTTGACGTAGCGGTTGTTCGGCGTGTCCAGCGTGACGGTGAAGCCGTTCTCGTAGCCGGCCTCGTTCATCAGCTCCTGCGCGCGCTCCAGATCCACGGCGGGATAGGCGTTCAGCTCCTCGGTCCAGCCGGCGACGAAGGGCGGGTTGGCGACGCCCGTCGGCAGCGCCTGACCGCGCATCACGACCTGCGCGATGGCGTCGCGGTCCACGGCCAGCTCCATCGCCTCGCGCACGCGCGGGTCGTTGAAAGGGTTCGCGTCGGTGACGTTGGACGAGGCCAGCGGCTCTTCCCCGAAGCGGTAGCCGAAATAGATCACGCGGTTCTCGGGGCCGGTCTCGATCTTGACACCCTGCGTCGCCTGCAGCCGCTCGATGTCCTGGACGGGCACGTCCTGCACCAGGTCCACCTCGCCCGACAAGAGCGCCGCGATGCGGGTCGCGTTGTCGGCGATGGGCAGGTAGATGATCTCGGTCACCGCCGGGGTATCCTCGGCCCAGTGGTTCTCGTTCAGCGTCAGGACCGAGCGGACGTCGACCTCGCGCGATTGCAGGATGTAGGGGCCGGTGCCGTTGGTGTTGCGGACGGCGTAGTTGTCCTCGCCCGCGGCATAGTCCTGCACCTCGACCACGTCATTGGCCTCGGACCAGTCCTTGTCCATGATGAAGGTGTTGGTCAGGTTGTTGGGATAGAGCGGCGACGGGCCGGTCATCTGCACCTCGACCGTGTAGTCGTCCACCGCGCGCACCTCGGCCACCTCGACATGCAGCTGGCGCATGTTAGAGGCTTCGGAGCGGGCGCGGTCCAGCGAGAAGACAACGTCCTCGGCCGTGAACTCGGCGCCGTCGTGGAAGGTCACGCCCTCGCGCAGGCGGAACACCCAGACCGTCGGATCGTCCTCCTTCAGCTCCCACTCGGTCGCGAGGCGCGGCTGCAGCGTGCCCTCCTCGTCGCGGTCCACCAGCGTCTCGTAGATATGGTGCGCGAAGTTGTGCGTCACGCCCTGGTTCTGGGAATGGGGGTCAAGCGTCAGCGCGTCCGAGGCGCGGGCCCATCGGATCGTCTCGGCCGAGGCGGTGCCGGCGATCATCGTCGTGGACAGCAGCGCAAGGCCGAGGCGCGTCATCACCTTCTTCATCTCTCTCTCCCTGATCATTGAAGCAGGCCGCCTCGAGGGCAGCCACTTCCACCAGAAGACCCGCTGATGCCCGCCGTTGCAAGTGGCGCGCAGCGGTTCGAGACGTGGCGTCACAACGCCGCCCCCGCCGCGCGCCATCGGGCGCGGATCAGGGCAGCGTTGGCGGCGCTACTCCTGCGGGTGTTGCCCGCCGTCGATGCTGTAGTGGATGGGCTTGAAGCTGCCGCCGTTCGAGGCATAGGCCGAGCAGGCCGTCAGGCCGATGATCAGGTCCATCTCGGCCCGCAGCCGCAGGTGATCGCCCGGCTTGCTGACCGGCGGATCGACCCGCAGCTTGCCGTCCGCCGCGACGGGGACGTTCATGAAGACGTTGAACGCGCAGGGTATCATGTCGGGCTCGACACCGAAGGGCGCCAGCGCCTCGGCGAGATTGCCGAAGCAGCCGCGATGGACCGGCTGGTCGGGGTAGAAGTGGCGGAAGGTCGCCTCGCTGCAGGGCGTCAGCAGGAAGTCGTGCCGCCCTACGCTGTCCTCGACGATCGTCAGCATCACCCGCGAGCGGTTGGACCAGAGCCGCGCGCCCGTCGTCAGGGCGATCGTCTCCTCGTAATCAAAGGTCCGCCCGTTCGAGATCACCTCGCGCACGTCCTCGGCGCTGTAGGCCAGAAGGTCCGAGACCTGCATCCCCTCGGGGTCGATGACCGTCAGCACCTGCCCCCGCGCCAGGCGGAAGGCCGCGCCGCTGCGGGGCGGGATTTCAGTGACGGGCATCGTCGGCCCTCGGGTCGTGGAAGGGGCAGCGCCAGCTGTCGTCGACCAGGCGGCCGCTGTACTGGCGCGCCTCGCTGGTCTCGCCGTGGCGCGCGAGCATCGGGTTGATGCTGCCCGCCAGCGCCTCGTCGCGGCTGAGGATCTTCTCGCGCATCCGCTCGTAGACCCCCTCCTCGCGCAGACGCTCGAACTGGTCGTGCAGGTTGAAGACGAGGGTCGGCCGCGGCATCCGCCGTGCCGGGCGCGAGGCCGCCGGGTGAAGGCCCACGACGAAGAACGCCGCCCCGCCGAAACTCAGCGAGAAGTGCGGGTCCTCGGGATCAAGGCTGACGCTGCTGTCATAGGGCTGCCGCCGGCGGTCGTCGATCTCGGCCAGGGATTGCAGGCGCCCCCACATGGCGGTCTCGAACTGCTCCTCGTCCAGGTCGTCCGGCCCGGCGAAGACAACGGCCAGGCTGCGCAGGCCGGACGGATCTTGCTGATAGTCGCGAACCCAGGCGATCAGCTCGGTATGGATGTGCACGTCGTCCACCGCCATCCGAAGCGAGCGGCAGACCACCGTCTTCAGCGTCCCCCGCGCCATCGCGGACTTCGCCCCGAGGCAGGGAAAGTCCTTGTCCGCAATCGCCGCCATCAGCTCGTCGCTGGCCTGCTGCGCCGTGTCGTCGTCGATCTGCATTGTCTTGACCCACTGCCATCTTGCTCCGCACAACCGCTCGCCGGATGCTGCAGTTCCTTAAATGTTCGTCAGCTGCGCGCACCGGCCGCAGGCCGGAAGGTGCCGTGGCGAAACTTCTCCCTCTTTTCAGATTGCTGATATAACAGGCGCAAGAGTGTCCACCGCAGGAGCGCGAATGCACGGTCACCACAACGAGGCCCTGGTCTTTCTCGCGCTTCTGATCGCCACGGCGACCTCGTACACGGCGCTGGATCTGGCCGGGCGCTTCGGCGCCGCCACGACGCGCCGGGCCCGCGGGGCTTGGCTGGGCGGCGCGGCCTTCTCGCTTGGCGGCGGGATCTGGTCGATGCATTTCGTGGCGATGCTGGCGCACTCGCTGCCGGGCGCGCACGCCTCCTATGGGCTGGGGCTCACGGCGCTGTCCTTCCTGCTGGCCGTCTGCGCGACGGGCGCGGGCTTTGCCATCGTCGTGCACCTGCGCCGGCGCGTGGCGGCGCTGCTGCTCAGCGGGCCGCTGATGGGCTTCGGCATCGCTGCGATGCACTATACCGGCATGGCCGCGCTGCGGGTGCCCATGACCGTCAGCTACGACCCGGCCTGGATCGCGATATCGCTGGTGATCGCCATTGGCGCCGCGACGGCCGCGCTGTGGCTGGCCTTCATGAACACGGGCCTTGTCGAGAAGTTCATCGCCGCGGTGGTCATGGGGGCCGCGATCTCGGGGATGCATTTCTCGGGGATGCGGGCCGCGACGTTCGTGCCGATCCCGGGCGGCGCGCCGCTACAAAGCCGCAGCGTCGATCTGGAGGTGCTGGGCACCGTCATCTCGGTCGTGACCTTCGCGATCCTCTCGCTCGGCCTGCTCGCCGCCGCCACCGACCGCCGCCGCGCGCAGCAGAGCCAGCGCGAGGCCGAGCTGCTGCGCGAGAGCGAAGAGCGCTTCCGCCTGCTCTACCGCCGCACGCCCCTGCCCCTCCACGCGGTCGATCCGAACGACGACATCCTCGATGTCAGCGACGCCTGGCTCGCCCTTCTGGGCTACGGTCGCGACGAGGTGATCGGGCGACCCCTGCGAAGCTTCATGACCCCCGCCTCGGCGCAGGAGCGGGCGGGCTCGACCTGGCCCGCCGTTGCCGAGACGGACGCGCTGCGCGAGGTCCAGGCCGGGCTGGTGACGAAATCAGGCAGGCTGGTCGAGGTCGAGATGACCGGCCGCAGGGAACTGGATGCCGAGGGGCGCTTCGCCTCCTGCATCGAGGGACTTGTCGACGTCACCGCCCGCAAGGAGGCCGAGAACGCGCTGCGGCAGGCGCAGAAGATGGAGGTCCTCGGCCATCTGACCGGCGGCGTGGCGCATGACTTCAACAACCTGCTGGCGATCATCCTCGGCAACCTCGAGCTTCTGCGCAAGCGCGCCGGCGGCGACGAGCGGAGCCGGGAGCTGATCGACCTGGCGATCCAGGGGGTCGAGCGCGGCTCGACGCTGACGCAGCGGATGCTGGCCTTCGCGCGGCGCCAGAGCCTCGATCCGAAGAACATCGACGTGGGCGGGCTGATCCGCGGCATGGCCGGCCTGCTGCAGCGCTCGCTCGGCCCGCATTACGAGCTGCACCTGCCCGAGGCCGAGCAGGTGGCCGTCGCCAACGTGGACGAGAACCAGCTGGAGATGGCGCTGCTGAACCTGATCGTCAACGCGCGCGACGCGATGCCGGCCGGCGGGTCGATCCGCGTCTCGGTCGAGGCCGTGCAGACCCATGGCGCCCCGCAGCAGATCGCGATCCGCGTGCTGGACCACGGCAGCGGCATGGACCCCGAGACCCTGGCCCGCGCGACCGAGCCCTTTTTCACCACCAAGGGCCCGACGAAGGGCACGGGCCTGGGCCTGTCGATGGTGCACGGCTTCGCCGCGCAGTCCGGCGGCAAGCTCTATCTCTCCAGCACGCCCGGCGAAGGAACGCAGGCGACGATGATGCTGCCCGCCGCCCTTGCCCCCGCCCCGGCCGAACCGCGCCAGTCCCTGCCCGAACCCGCGCCGGCCCCCCGCGTCGCGGCGACCGTCCTGGCCGTGGACGACGACATCCTGGTCCTGATGAACACACAGGCGATGCTCGAGGACATGGGCCACCGCGTCCTTGCCGCTCACAGCGGCGACGAGGCGCTGCGCATCCTCGAGCAGGCGCGCGATGTCGATCTGGTCATTACCGACCAGGCCATGCCCCGGATGACCGGGCTGCAGCTGGCCGAGGCGCTGAGGCTTCACCGCCCGGACCTGCCGGTGATCCTGGCCACGGGCTATGCCGAGCTGCCCCCCAACCACGCGAACATCGCCTACCGGCTCGACAAACCCTTCTTCCAGGTGCAGCTGGAACGCGCCGTGGCCGAGGCGCTGCGCGCGGCGCCCGACCCCAACGTCATCCCCTTCCGCCTTCCCGCAGGCTAGGGACAGGACGCATCTCACAGCGGGATGCCGTCGCCTTTGCTTGGTTGATGGCCCTGCTGCACGAGCTATCCGCGCCATGAAGCGCCGCCGCGGGAATCCCAGCGAGTTTATCTTCGGCTCGACGCGGCCCCTGCCACGATACCCGCGCTCAGTTCCACCAGCGTTCTCGTCCCCGAGCGCATCTCGTGCAGCGCCGACTTGGCTGCTGGTTGTTCACGCCAGCATGGCTTGGCGGAGGACGACACCGCGTCGCGCCGGGTCAAGAGCAACGTCGGCCATGCGAAGCACCTCACCCGCAGAGATATTGCGCAAGAGCGCGACGTCATGTGCCAGACCGATGGGCAGCAGCGCCTCTGCTCGGCTGCGCGCGGCGGGCACGGCTCGTCCGTGAACTGTCCAGCCTCCTTCACCATCGAGCCTCTCACCCTTGCGCAGCGGGCGTTTGGCCACCGCGACCGCGTCGCCGCGCCACTCCCGGCTCTGCCCGGTAGCTTCGCCCCGCAAGGCGACCGAGAGAACCGAGATCGACAATTCCAGCCCTATCAGGTGGAAGGGCTTGTACATTGCGGCATAGCGCCCGCTGCTATCGGTGGGCAGGCCATACTGGCGGAAGCACTGGGCCGCATAATCGTTGGGTGCGCGCAGCACCACATACACACCCCACCGCAAATCGCGAAAGACCGGACGCCCGTCCCGTTCGAGCGACGAGACAACCTCCACCATCCCGTCGCGGTCGAGAAGCCCACCCAGCTCGCGCGGGCGCAGCACATGTGCCAGATCGTCCACGCCGCAGGGTGGGAATGCCAGTCCGTCTTCAGGCAGATCAAGGCCGCACGCGTTGGAGATGGCCGCAGCTTCGATCGCGGACTTGGTGCCATCCAGAAACGAGTTGAACATTTGCGGGTTCATCCCCGCCGCACGCGCATCTTCGGACGTAAGACCATAATGCGTCCAGACATCGTCAGGCGTGACTTGATGGTAGCTGGGCAGATACTTGGTGCCCTTGCCGGCAGCGGCGACTTCGAAGCCCGCGGCGCGCGCCCAGTCCACCATCTCGCTCACCAGTGCCGGCTGATCGCCATACGCCATCGAACAGACCACGCCTGCCGCACGCGCCTGCGCCGCAAGTTGCGGCCCGGCGAGCACATCGGCCTCGACATTGACGAGCACCACGTTGCGGCCGGCCGCGATGGCGGCTTCCGCGTGCCGAATGCCCGCTTCCGGGTTGCCCGTCGCCTCGATCACGACATCGACCTCGGCGCGCGCGGCGGCGTTGCCGTCATCGGTGAAGCGCGTGGCTGCAATCAGATCGTCGCTCCAGCCGACGGTGCGACAGGCGGCGCGCGCATTGTCGGGGTTCAGGTCGGCGATGATCGCGACCTCGAGCCCGGAGATCGTCGGAACCTGCGCCAGAAACATCGAGCCGAACTTGCCCGCCCCGATCAGCGCCGCACGAACGGGCCGTCCTGCGGCCGCGCGTTCGGCGGCCAATCGCGAGAGGTTCATGCTCGTTCCCTCCGTTCCTGCAGGACTCTTCCGTCCCTTGATCCAATGTGCCAAGGATAACCGCAATGGCGCAATGCCATTCGCCTCAAGCCCGAGCGACGCCGGTGTCCCGCGGCATCGACGCCTCTGCCCAGGGAGGTGGCTGCCCTTTCGCGTCCGCCCCGAAGGAGACACCCGTGAGCGATCCAAGGTCCATCATCATCACCGGCGCAGGCAGCGGCATCGGTCGCGCCACCGCCCGGCGGTTCCTCGAGGCAGGCTGGCGCGTGGGGCTTCTTGGCCGGCGCGAGGACAAGCTGGTCGAGACCGCAGAGGCCGCGGAGGCGGCGCTGATCCTGCCCTGCGACGTCACCGATGCCGCAGCGGTCGATGCAAGCTTCGACCGCGCGGTTACGGCCTGGGGACGGATCGACACGCTTTTCAACAATGCCGGCGGCGGCCTGACCTCATCGACCCCGGACGAGATCGACCCGGACGATTTCCGCGCGGTCATCGACGTCAACGTCATCGGCGTCTTCAACTGCGCCCGCGCCGCCTTTGCAAGGATGAGGGCGCAGACCCCGCCTGGCGGACGGATCATCAACAACGGCTCTATCTCGGCGCACGCCCCGCGTCCCGGATCCATCGCCTATACGGCCTCCAAGCACGCGGTCACGGGGATCACCCGGACGATCTCGCTGGACGGGCGGCCGTTCAACATCGCCTGCGGGCAGATCGACATCGGCAATGCCATCACCGAAATGACGGCGAGCATGCAGCAGGGTGTCCTGCAGGCAGACGGGTCGATCAAGCCAGAGCCGGTCATGGATGTCGCCATCGTGGCCGATGCGGTGCTGCGGATGGCCAGCCTTCCCGAGGGCGCGAACATGCAGTTCGTGACCGTGATGGCGACCAACATGCCCTTCATCGGGCGCGGGTGAAGATGCTGGGTGATACAAGGCCTCTACGCCGTGATCACCCCACGATTCCTCACAAGTCGGGTCGGAAAGTGACATCATCGACAACACCATTGGTGTTTGCCTTGGAAGACGCCGTGTCGACGGTCAGGAAACGCACGTGATCAACCTGAAGTCACAGCGACTCGATCATACGCAACCTGTGCGAAAAGTCAGGTTTCCAATCGCACAGACCTCAGCTTAGTAAAGCGTGTACATTTTTCGAGAGTTGGATCTTTTCCATGTGCCACAAGCAGCAGCAAGCCGACCTTCGCCCAAGCGTCTCGGCAAAGGACCTGATGATGATCTTGTCCGCCATCGGCGCGTACGCGCACAACACGGAATACCGCGATCTGCGTGATCGGCTGCAGCATCAGGCGGTCACTTGGGGTGTCGTCAGGGCCTCCTGAACCTGGTCCGGACGCAACTCCGAGGATCATCAGACGGCCGGACAGCAACAAGATGATCGGCTTGCGCAAGCGCGGATGGTGAACGACGCACCATACCGGGCCGGCTTAGCATCCCTGATGTTACGGGGTTGAGCTTCCGACAAAAGAATATCGCGATTGGGCTAACCGTCGTCCTGCGCCGGTCAGAAGAAGCCATTCTACGTGGTGTAAGAGGTGTGACTTGTATCTGAAAAAGGCCAATGGTCCCCGCTCCGTGACCCTTGATAACGGACGCATCCTGAGCGTCTCGGATCTTCCGAATGCGGACACCCGATGGGTGGCCAGCCGGAAGGAAACGGTCGTCTTGGCCGTGACGCACGGGCTGATCAGCCGGGACGAGGCGCTCAAGCGCTACCAACTCTCCGTTGAGGAATACGATGGATGGTGCCGCGCGAGAACCGCTAGCGGAAGAGCCGCATTGAAGGTCACCACGTTGCAGCGGTACAGGGAGCCGCGTGTCGACTTGGTCCCAAGAGATAGCGCTCGATAGCCCGCCGATCCGGGAAAGCGCCTCGCCTTCTCTCTTCTCGCGCTTCCAGATCAGCCCTTGCCGAAGCGCGATTACATGATCTGCACTCGCTTGATCACATGTTCCGCGCAACTGGAACCTGTCGCCAGCTTCGTGGATTTCTCCAAGCTGACGTTCGGTGTCAGGCTTCCCATGTGCAACGCCGTAGCAGGAGGACATGATGGCTCAGCGCATTTCCGTTCTCGCGATCGTCGCGAGCCTGATCTCGATCACCGGCCAGCCAAGCCAGGCCGAGCCAGACCTGGGCGAGGTTGTCGGCACCATTGCAAGAACCATTCTGGAGCAACAGCAGGGCGCACACGAGCGGGCACTGTGGGATGGAGTGGTCGCCAATGGGTCTGCGGCGGCCTATCGGCAGTATCTGGACACCTATCCGGAAGGTCCGAATGCTCAGGCTGCACGGGATCAACTGGCAAGGCTGGAGGCCGCGACTGCGGCAGAGACCCGCGCAGCGCAATCAGAGTTGCGGCTAGGCTTGGCGCGGGAGGACCGTGTCGCCGTCCAGCGAAGGCTCGCAGCAGGCGGCTATTACACGGCCGGCATCGACGGTGCCTTCGGGGCCGGGACGCGGCGCGCGATAACGGCATGGCAGAGGGCAAACGGGTTTGGCCCGACCGGCTATCTGGACCAGAGGCAGCTGCCTCTGCTTCTCGACCGGGCGGATGCACGGCCTGCTGCTCCAGCGCCTGCGGCTGATGTTGCTGCCACGTCGGCTGCACAGGCAGAGCTCAACCTCGGACTGACGCGCGCGCAACGTGTGCAGATACAGCACGATCTCATCGACCTTGGCTATGACCCCAAGGGAGCGGACGGTCTATTTGGCACCGGAACACGTGAGGCCATCAGGGCCTGGCAGCGCAATACGGGTCAGGGCGCAACCGGCTACATGACTGCAGCGATGATCAGCGCGCTTCGGGCGGATGCCGAAGCTCGCGGGTCAGAGGCATCAGTCGACCGAGCCGCGGCCGTTGACGAAGACCTGCTCGGCCTGACGCGTGCCGAGCGCACGAGGGTCCAGCAGCGGCTCATCAGCCTCGGTTACCTGAGGGGCCAGGCTGACGGTGTGTTCGGCTCGACAACGCGAAGCGCCATTGGTCGATGGCAAGGGGACAACGGACTGGCCGAGACGGGCTATCTGACTGCAGAACAGGTGAGAACCCTGCAAGAGCAAGCACGCATCTGACGTAACCTAGACATTTTGGATCTACGGGTCGCGGAGTGTCGTCGATGAGTCATGACTGCCACTCTTGTGTGAGCCAAGACAGACAGCCAAGCGCCGTCTCAAAAAGGCGCGTTCGATCGACTTTAGCTAACGCAACCATATAAGTCGAATGCGTGGAAAGACTTGCTCCAGCATCAGGTGAAGCGTGGTGACCAGGTGCCACATGCGCCAGAACCGAGATGAGCTGATTAGACCATAGTAATGACGTTGCAGATCGTGGATCTTGATGACCACGCCGATGTCGCGTGCAGCTATTCAGATTGGCCCGAGGGCGACACCGTTAGGGTCGTGGATGAATCGACGCCGGCCCGCTCCGCGCAGGCAAAGACGCTGGCGCCTTCCAACATCATTTGCGTGATGCGCGAGCGGACGCCGCTGGACGCTCCGCTGATCGAGGCGCTGACGCGGCTCAAGCTAATCGTCACGACAGGCGCCCGGAACCTGTCCATCGGCATCTAAGCTGCTGCTGCACAGGTGTCCTCATCTGCGGCACGGCCCGAGCGGCGCCACGCTGAGGGCTGCGCTGCCCGTTTGCGGCGCGGTTCATTCGTCCTCCAGCGGGATCTCGCGGCCGCGCATTCCCCGGACGCGGGCGTTCAGCGCCGCCTCGACATGGGCGCGCATGGCGGCCTCGGCCCGGTCGCCGTCATGGGCGGCGATGGCGTCGATGACGGCGCGATGCTCGATGGAGGCGGATTCGTGGCGCTCGCTCTCCGATAGCGTCGTGGGACCGAGGATCAGCAGCGTCTTTTGCAGCGCGATCATGGTCTTGACGAGGAAGCGGTTGCGGGCGGCGTCCAAAAGCGTGCGGTGGAACTGGCGGTTCAGCTCTTGCGCCGCAGTGCCGGGCTCGGCGTAGGCCAGCGCCTCGTTGATCTCGGTCAGCTCGCGCAACTCGACTTGGCTCGCCATGCGCGCCGCCAGCCGCGCGGCCGTGCCTTCCAGCACCGAGCGCATCTCGTAAAGCTCGATCACCTCAACATAGTCGAGGTTGCGGATCGTCGCCCCCTGCCGCGCCTGATGGGACACCAGCCCGTCCGCCTCCAGCTGCCGGATCGCCTCGCGCACTGGGGTGCGCGAGATGCCGAGCCGCTCGGCCAGTTCCGTTTCCCGCAGCCGGGCGCCGGGCAGAAGCTGGCCGGCGCGGATTTCGGCCAGAAGCCGGCGATAGGCCGACTGGCCCTGCGGTCCCTCCGTTTCGTCGCCCATGCCGCCTCCAGATCCCTCTTGCATCCGGCTGCATACAGTCGGATACAAAGACCGTCAAGCACGGAGAGACCCATGACCCGATCCGCCCCCAACAGGATCGACCCACTGCCGCGGCTCGGGACGCTGGCCTTGGCGCTGGCGGGAGCGTCGGTGTTTCGCGCGCTTGGCCTGCCGCTGCCGTTCCTGTTCGGGCCGATGGCATTCTGCTTGGCCGCGGCGCTTCTGGGGGCGCGGCTGAAGGGGCTGGGGCAGATCTCCGTCGCGGCGCGCACGATCCTAGGCGTCGCCGTCGGCGCGTCGATCACGCCCGAGGTGGTGAGCCAGATCCCCCAGATGGCGATGAGCGTCGCGCTTGTGCCGCTTTACGTCGGCATCATCGGGCTGATCGGGGTGCCGTTCTTCCGCCGGCTCGGCTTCGATCCGGCGACCTCGTATTACGCGGCCATGCCCGGCGGGCTGCAGGACATGGTGATCTTCGGGCAGGAGGCGGGGGCCGATGTGCGTGCCCTGTCGCTGATCCATGCGACGCGGGTTGCGGTGTTGGTGACGCTGGCGCCGGTGATCCTCGTCTGGCTTTATGATGCGCCGCTGTCGGGCGCGATGGGCGCGCCGCTGCGGGGGTTCGCACTGGACCAGCTCGCGTGGATGGTTCTGGCCGCGCTGGTCGGCTGGAAGGGGGGCGAGCGCATCGGCCTCTTCGGCGCCTCGATCCTGGGGCCGATGATCACCACCGCGGCCCTGTCGATGGCCGGGATCATCACGCAGCGTCCCCCGGCCGAGGCGATCATGCTGGCGCAGCTGTTCATCGGGATCGGGATCGGCGTGCAATATGTCGGCGTCACCCTGCGAGAGCTGCGCGTCTTTGTCCTGTCGGGTCTCGCCTTCGTGCTGATCCTGGCCGTGCTCGCCGCCGCCTTCACCGAATTCGTGGTCCTGACCGGCCTCGCGCGCCCGCTGGAGGGCTTCCTGGCCTTCGCACCGGGCGGACAGGCCGAGCTGACCGTCATGGCCATCGTCGTCGGCGCCGATCTGGGCTTCGTCGTGCTACACCACCTGACACGGATCGTCGTCGTCATCACCGGCGCGCCCGTCATCGCAAGGCTGGTCGGCGTGAAGCCCGCTCCGCGTCCCGCCAAGTCACATCGATGATGGGCAAGGCACGACCCAGTTCAGCCTCCTGATCCTCGACGGCAACGGCATCAGCCCCGGGATCACCGATTCAATGGCGGTCGTGCTGGAGGCCGTGCAAGGCCGTCTTGGCCTGCAGCTGCGGCTGGAGCCTACCACGGTCGGGTTGCGCACGCTGGCGGCGCAGGAGCGCGGACGATGCAGTCCTGTGGCGGGGGAGCAATAGCAGCGACACGTCCCGTAGGATTGACTGATCTAAGAAAGCTGCAGTGCAGCGAGTGCCGGAGGTCGACCGACCGTTGCGAGTTGCGGGTTCGTGCTGCGCCTGCGTCCGCTGCCGATCACGGCTTCGCCAGCATCCTCCGGAAGAACGCCGCAGAAAGTGCAAAATCGGTCGCCGCGCGATCACTTGTCTCGCCGACGCCATGCCCGCCGGTGTCGCTGGTGCGGAGCATCACGTCCTGCCCCGCCTCCTTCAGCCTCTGGGCGAAGCGGCGGGCGTGGGCGGGGTCTACACGATCGTCATGGGCAGGCGCGTTGATCAGGATCGGCGGATAGATGATCTCCGCGCGCGGCCGGACCTGGTGAAGGGGCGAGTAGCCGCTCAGGTAGGCGGCGTCTTCCTCGGTGTCCGGATCTCCGTATTCCTCGATCCAGGCCGCCCCCGCCTCGTAGAGGTGAAAACGCAGCATGTCCGTGACCGGAACGTCCGCCTTGATGGCGCCCCAGTCTCGGGGGTAGCGCGTGGCCATGACGGCGGCCAGCAACCCGCCATTGGACCCGCCGACGAAGCCGACCCCACCCGGAGGCGCGATCCCGCGAGCCACCAGATCCCGCGCCACGGCCACGCAATCCTCGAAGGACTTCGGGCGGTTCTCCCTCATGGCCTGCTGGTGCCACGAGGGGCCGAACTCGCCCCCTCCGCGGATATGGGCGACCGCCACGCCGATCCCCTTCTCGAGGAGCGCGGGGCCGTCGAACTTCTGGTAATGTGCCGAGATGGCGATCCCGTACCCGCCATAGGCCTGCACCACGACCGGGACAGGGACCCGCGCCGCCTCGCGCGGCAGGACGAGGTGGTAGGGCACCTGCGTGCCATCCGCCGAGGTGGCCTCGACCAGTCGCGCCTCCATGCCGGAGGCGTCGAAGGACGGCTTCGAGCGGGCAACCAGCTCAGGCTGCGGCGCATCATCAAGCGCGTCCAGATCGATCCGGTAGAGGCTGGGCGGCAGAAGCGGACCGTCGGCCCAGATGTTGAGGCGCATGTCGCGGTCATCGTCGGCATCGGGGTCGACGGCGTGCCAAAGGATTGCGATATTCGAGGCTTCCTCGGGCAGCGGCAACTCGCGGATATCCCCCTCGGGCTCGCGCAGGTCGAGGACTCGCAGCCAAGGCCGCAGGTCATCATGGCCAGTCAGCACGAGCCAGTCGCGAGACAGCAGAAGCTCATCGGTGCTGCTGCGCGGGCGCGGTGCGAAGATGACCCGCTCCAGGGGTGGACCGTCGAAGCGCCGCAGGATGACGCTGCCGGCCGGATGATCGCCGTCTTCCAGCGGCTCCCACACGACGAAGCGATCATTCGCGATCTTCGGCGACAGCCGCGGCAGATCGAGGGTGACGCGCTGCCCGTGCATCTCGACGGCGAGGGTGCTCGACCGGATCGTGTGCGAGATTCGCAGCAGGAGCGGGCCGCCCTTCTTGCCGAGCGCGCGTCCGGCACCGGCGTCCACGTCATCCTGGGCGGCCTCGTGGATCACCGGCGCGTCCTCCAGCGCGGTGCCACGCCTCCAGGACCTGACCGTCCGCGGCCAGCCAGAGCGCGTCGCATGTTCGGGACTCGTTGCCGCGAACACCAGCAAGGTCTCCGGACCGTCCCAAGCGAGCCACTGCCGGGCGGGCGGCGTCTCGAAGCCGCCGGCGACGAAATCCTTTGCGTGCAGATCGAACTCGCGCCCCACAAGCACGTCCGAGCCATCGACCGACAGCATCATCATGGCGCCGCCCCCGCCCGACCGTCCGATCGGGCCGCGCCAGGCCCATTCCTTGCCGGTGTCGCGGCAATAGGCGTCGAGATCGAAGACCGGCTCCCACGGCGCGTCGGGCGCGGGCGTCAGATGCTCGGGTATCCTCCGCCAGAGGCCGCGCGGATGATCCGCGTTCTGGTGGAAGTCATAGAGGTAGCCGCCCCTTTTCCCGCAGACGAAGAGCTTGTCGTCATCCTCGAGGATCGCCCTGAGGCGCTGCTGGTCAGCCTCGAACAGATCGTCATGCAGGCGCCGGGCCACCTCGGCGTTGCCCTCGGCGACAAGCGCCTTCGACCGCGGAGCTTCGGGATCTTCCAGGTCCAGATCGTCGGGCATCGCAACCATCCTTGGCAGTTACTCGCGGTGAGAATGGCTGGCGAAGGAGGAACTTCATAGCTGAAACTGGCGCGGCACTGAAGCGCATTGGTCCGGATCGCTGCGCGTCGCGGTCGTCCGGCAGATCATTCAAAGTGGGATAAGCTCGATCCCGACCCATACGGGTCGCCGTGCCGGGCTCCATTGACCCTCGCGCCATTTGCAAGCATGACGGTCCGCGATGGTTCCCGGACCGGCCACGCCGGATCGGGTGAAAAGGGAACGTGGTGCGGTGTAGCCATCAGGCGCCAAGTCCACGACTGCCCCCGCAACTGTAAGCGGTGAGCCGATCCCATGATGCCACTGGCGCGCCGGCGCCGGGAAGGCGGGGGAGGCGACGATCCGCAAGTCAGGAGACCTGCCATCATGACCGAAACCGACCCGGGCGGGGTGCCCCGGAGAATGACCGCATGTGCCGCGATCCGGCAGTGATCTAGCCCGACCGCGAGACGCGTCAGAGCCGGGAACGCGCCCTGCTCGTGCCGATGCGCCTTCTTCTGCCCCGTTCTTCGCATGATGAAGGACGACCATGAACCATCTGACCTTGACCGCGCTTCTGGCGATGACGGCGACCGCCGCCTCGGCCGCGCCGACCGCCTATCCGCTGACCGTCGACAATTGCGGACACGCGCTTAGCTTCCCGCAGCGCCCCGACAACGTGGTCTCGATCGGCCAGGCCGCGACCGAAATCCTCTACGCCCTGGGCCAGGCTGACCGCATGGCGGGGACGTCCCTGTGGTTCAACGCCGTGCTGCCTCGGTTCGAGGAGCAGAATGCCCGTGTCGCACGCATCAGCGACAACGCGCCCAGCTTCGAGGCGGTGCTCGCCAGGCGTCCCGGCTTCGTGCCGACCATGTTCGAATGGATGATCGGCGCAGAAGGCGCCGTCGGCACGCGCGCGCACTTCGCAGAATTCGGCGTTCCGGCCTATGTCATGCCCACCGACTGCGAAGGCAAGGACAACCTCGTCGGCGCGGATGGCACGCGCCTCGCGCCCTTCGACATCCAGACCTTGTGGGACAGCATCGACCAGATGGCCCTGATCATGGACGCGCAGGAGGCGGGGGACGCTCTGGTCGCTGACCTCAAGGCCCGAGAGGCGGCCGTTGCCGGTCGCGCTGCCGCGATGAAGCTCGAGGACGCCTCGGCCGCGGTGTGGTTCTCGTCCGCCGATCTGCAGCTTGATCCCTTCATGGCCGGTGGGATGGGCGTTCCCGCCTGGATGCTGGAACGGCTCGGCCTTCGCAATGTCGTCACCACGGACGAGGAATGGCCCTCCGTCGGATGGGAGACGATTGCGCGCGCCGATCCTTCGGTCCTCGTGATCGCGCGCATGGACCGCCGCCGTTTCCCGGCGGACGATCACGAAGAGAAGCTGCGCTTCCTGAGGTCCGATCCGGTGACCAGCCGGATGACCGCCGTCCGGGAGGGCCGGATCGTGATCCTCGATGCCGAGGCGATGCATGCCGGCATTCGCCTGATCGACGGCCTCGAGGCGCTGGCGGAAGCCATGGAAGGGCTGTCCAGATGAGCGCGCAGGTGGATGTCGCGGCCGCCCGGCCGCCGCGGCTGCCGGGCTGGCTGTGGGCGGCGGCCTTGGTCGTGGCGGCGCCGCTCATCGGGGCGGCCCTGGGCGAGACGCCGATCCCGCTCGACACGGTGTGGCGGTCGCTGGCCAACCAGATCTGGGGCGCCGGCTATCCGGTGGACCCGATCGACCAGGGGATCGTCTGGTCCTACCGGCTGCCGCGTGCCTTGGTCGCGGGGGCCTGCGGCGCGGGGCTGGCGATCGCCGGCCTCGTCCTGCAGACGCTGCTGCGCAACGCCTTGGCAGACCCCTACCTGCTGGGCATCTCGGCCGGAGCCTCGACCGGCGCGGTGCTGGTCGCCGTGGCAGGGCTGGGCGCGGCCGTCCTGCCGATGTCGGCGGGGGCGCTTCTGGGCGCGCTGGCCGCCTTTGCGCTGGTCGCTGGCCTTTCGCGGCTGGCAGGTGGCGGGCCGACGGCGCGGGGCGCGGCGCAGATCGTGCTGGCCGGCATCGCCGGCTCTCAGCTCTTCAACGCGCTGACCAGCTTCATCATCGCGCGCTCCGCCAGTGCCGAGCAGGCGCGGGGCATCATGTTCTGGCTGCTGGGCAACCTGTCCGGCGTCCGGTGGGACGACGTGGGCCTGGCGGTCGCCGCTGCCGCGACGGCCCTCGGCGCGGCGATGTGGCATGTCCGCTCGCTCGACGCCTTCACCTTCGGCACCGAGTCCGCGGCCTCGCTCGGGGTGCCGGTCCGGCGGGTGCAGGGTGTCCTGATCCTCGCGACGGCGGCGGCGACGGCTGTCCTCGTGTCGATCACCGGAGCCATTGGCTTCGTCGGGCTTGTCGTGCCTCACGCGGCGCGGCTGCTGGTCGGCAGCGGGCACGCGCGCCTGGTGCCGGCCTCGGCGCTGATCGGGATGGTCTTCCTGATCGCGGCCGACGTGATCGCGCGGATGCTGGTGCCGGGCCAGACCCTGCCGATCGGCGTGGTGACGGCACTGGTCGGGGCACCGGCCTTCGCCATCATCCTGATCCGCGCAAGGCGCATGCCGTGACGCTGGAGGCGATCGACCTCGGCTTCCGCCTGCGCGGCCGCGACCTGCTGGACGGCGTCAGCCTTGCGCTGGCGCCCGGAGAGGTGCTGGGCCTCGTCGGCCCGAACGGCTCGGGCAAGTCCACGCTCCTGCGCCTCATTGCCGGGCTGACGCGCCCCGCCCGAGGCTGCGTCCGCCTTGACGGGGCGCCAATGGCGACCATGCCGCAGCGCCAGATCGCCCGGCGGATCGCGCTGGTCGCGCAAAGCGCCGAGACATCCGACCGCATCACCGTCCGCGACGCGGTCGCCTTGGGGCGCACCCCGTGGCTGGATGCCCTGCGCCCGTGGTCGGCCGAGGACGATGCCCATGTCGCCCGCGCCCTCCGGCGAGTCGATCTGGCCCATCTCGCCCATCGCGACTGGTCGACCCTGTCGGGCGGCGAGCGTCAGCGCGCCCACATCGCCCGCGCCCTGGCGCAGGACCCGCAGATCCTGCTGCTGGACGAGCCGACCAACCATCTCGACATCCGCCACCAGTTGTCGATCCTGAGCCTTGTGGGCGATCTAGGCCTCTCGGTCGTGGTCGCGCTGCACGACCTGAACCAGGCGATGCGCTGCGACAGGCTTGCCGTCCTGCAGGGCGGGCGGCTGCAGGCGCTCGGGCCACCGGACGAGATCCTGGATGCGGCGCTGCTGGCGCGAGTCTTCGGCGTGCGCGCAACCACCCTGATCGACCCGGAGGACGGCAGCCGCGTCATGCGCTTCCTGCCCTTCTGATCATGCGGCGCCACATCGCCGCGAATGCCGTCTTGCCCGCGTCCGTGGCCGCTGCCTTCTGACGCGAAGGCAGACGAGGTGCAGACAACAGGATTGAAGCCGCGCGATCTGACGTGTATCCGCGCCTCATCCTAACCGAAGCAAGCTGACGGACTGTCTCCGCGCTAGCCAAGTCACATCTTGAGCTGGAGCCTGTTGATGTCTTCCTCTTATCCGTCCTTGTGTTCCCTGCCCTTGTGCGCCTCGCTTGCCGCGCTCGGCCCGGCCGTCCTGTCCGCGCAGGAACTTCCGGTTCTTCTTGATGAGATCACGCTGGAGGCCGTGGCCCAGACCGGGACCATCGCCGCGCCGGCGCAGCCATATCCCGGCGGGCAGGTCTCGACCCGCGCCCGGATCGGCGCGCTCGGCGATCTGGACGTGCAGACGGCGCCCTTCCGCGCCACCGCCGTCACGGAAGAGCTGATCCGCAACCAGCAGGCCCGGACCCTGGCGGACGTGACGCGCAACGAGCCCTCGATCCGGCAGGACGCGCCCAGCTTCAGCGAGCGCGACTCGTTCTTCATCCGCGGCTTCTCGGTGCCGAACCTCGACACGCTTTACGACGGTCTGCCCTACATCGCGAACCCGCGGCGCAGCGCGCTGGAGGGGATCGAGCGCGTCGATCTGCTGATGGGGCCGACCGCGCTGGTCAATGGCGGCGTCGGCCGGGTCGGCGGGACGATCAACATGATCCCCAAGCGCGCCGAAGACGCAGATCTGACGCGCCTGACCACCGGCGTCGCCTCGGACAGCCAGGTCTGGTCGCACCTGGACATGGGCCGCCGCTTCGGCCCGCTGAAGGAGTGGGGTGTGCGGGGCAACCTGTCCTGGCGCGGCGGAGACACCGCGCTGGACGGCAACAGCACCGAGGTGGGTGTCGGCACGCTCGGCCTCGACTACCGCGGCGAGCGGCTTCGGGCGACGCTGGATCTCAATGCCGGCAAGCAGAACCTCGACGCGCCGACCTCGCTCTTCAACGCGGTGGCGCCGGGCGTGCCGGTGCCCGAGGCTCCGGACGGGCGCGTCAATACCGCGAACCCCTTCGAGTTCCACGACAGCGAGCACCGCATGGCGGCGGGCCGCGTCGAATACGACATCGCCCCCTCGACCACGATCTACGGCGCCTTCGGAGCCAGCCGCTATCGCGAGGACTTCCTCAGCTCGAACTACACGATCACCGCGCCGAATGGCGACGCGATCAACGAGCTGGGCTTCAACCCGCAGGAGATCGAGGGCCGCGCGGCCGAAATCGGCCTTCGGACCGAGGTGATGACCGGCGGGCTCAGCCACCGCATCAGCCTGTCCGCCGCCTATGCGCTGAACCGCAACAACCGGGGCGAGTTCAACCCGCGGCTGCTGGGCTTTCCGACCCTGCCGACCAACATCTACGACCCGGTCTATCTGCCCGGCGCGCCGGACCTGTCGGGCCTGCCGACCTCGGACGGGCTGATCCCCTTTGCCGACCTGCGCAGCCGCTCGGTCGCGCTGTCGGACACGGTCTCACTGCCCGGCAACCGGGTGCAGGTCACCTTCGGCGGCCGCTGGCAGGAGATCCGCATACAGGGCTTCAACACCCGGCCCGGCAACCCGGACGCCCCGGTGGGCGCGCGGAACTATCTCTACGAGGACAGCGCCTTTACGCCGGCGCTTGCGGCTTCATGGCAGGTGCGCGACGGGCTGAACCTTTACGCGAACTATGTCGAGGCGCTGACCGAGGGGCCGACCGCGCCGCTGGTCGCAGAGAACGCGGGCGAGCTGTTCCCCGCGGTGGTCAACCGCCAGCGCGAGATCGGGATGAAGTATGACCTCGGCACCGTGACGCTTGGCGCGAGCCTCTTCGAGATCCGTCAGCCGAACGGCATCACCGACCCGGCCACGAACGTCTTCTCGCTCTCCGGCCAGCAGCGCAATCGCGGGCTGGAATTGTCGGCGGCGGGCGCGCCGATCGACGGGCTGCGGCTGCTGGGCGGCATCACCCTGTTGGACGCCGAGCTGCGCCGCACCCAAGGGGGCGCCTTCGACGGCAACGACGTGCCGGGCGTGCCGCGCACGGCCGCGAGCCTTTACGCCGAATATGACCTGCCGCAGGTCAAGGGCCTGACGCTGAACGGGCGGGTGCTGCATGGCGGATCGACCTGGTATGACCAGGCGAACACGCAAAAGGTCGCAGGCTGGACGCGGCTCGATCTCGGGGCGCGCTACGCCTTCGCCGCGCAGGGTCGCGAGATCGAGCTGCGCGCGAATGTCGAGAACGTGCTGGACGAGGCCTACTGGTCAAGCTCGGCCCGCGGCTTCCTCGCAGCCGGCGCGCCGCGGACATACGCGATTTCCGCGTCGATGCGCTTCTGAGCCGCGGCAGGCCGCCCGGTCGCCGCGTGCGATCGGGCGGCCTTTCTTGTCGGCGTGCGAGGCGACCTCAGGCGTGGTGCAGCACCAAGGGACGCCCGTGGTGCTGCCCGACCCGGATCGACGCGTCATAGAGCGCCGACAGCACCTCTTCCGTCAGCACCTCGGCCGGAGCGCCTGTGGCGAAGATCCGCCCGTCCTTCATCGCGACGACATGATCGGCCCAGGCCGCCGCATAGTTGATCTCGTGCACCACCATCGCGACGCTGCGGCCCCCGTCCGCGACCAGCCCCCGCAGCCGCACCATCAGCGCCCGCGCATGTGACATGTCGAGATTGTTCAGCGGCTCGTCCAGCAGCAGCCAGGGCGTGTCCTGGGCGAAGGCCATCGCAATATGGGCCCGCTGCGCCTGCCCGCCCGACACCTCGTCGAGGAAGCGCCCGGCAAGCGGCGTCAGGGCAAAGGCGTCCAGCGCCTCGGCCACCCGCGCGTGATCATCCGCGGAGGGGCGGCCTTGGTGATGCGGCCAGCGGCCGAAGCCGACCAGTTCCGAAAGGCGAAGGCGGCTGGCGATGGCCGTCTGCTGCCCGAGGATCGCCATCACCCGCGCCAGGCAGCCCGTCGGACATCGCGCCACGTCGTGCTCGTCCACCGTGATGCGCCCCGCCTGCAACGGCTCGAGCCGGCCGATCAGGCGCAGCAGCGTCGACTTGCCGGCCCCGTTCGGACCGATCAAAGCAGTCAGCCTTCCCTCGGGCAGGCTCGTGCTGATGTCCCGGAGGATCTGCGCCGTGCCGATGTGGTGGCTCACGCCCTCGATCTGGATCATCGGATGCGCCCTTTCAGCAGAAGATAGAGGAAGAACAACCCGCCCGCGAATTCGACCACGACCGAGAGGGTCGCGGCCTGCCCCAGCTGGCGCTCGAAAAGCCACTGGCCGCCGACCAGCAGGCAGGCCGCGATCAGCGCCGCCGCGGGCAGCAGCACCCTGTGCCGCGCCGTCCGCGCCAAGGCATGCGCCAGCCCGGCCACGATCAGCCCGAAGAACGCCACCGGCCCGACCAGCGCCGTCGAGACCGCCACCAGCGCCGAGACCAGCGCAAGCGCCGCCAGCACCAGCGCCTGATGCCGCAGCCCAAGCGAGACCGCCGCGTCCCGCCCAAGCGCCAGCACGTCGAGCCGCGGCGCCATCCGCAGCGCCAGCCCCACCGCCAGGGCGGTCACGGCGGCGGCGATGGGCAGTAGATCCGCGTTCACCCGGTTGAAGCTGGCGAAGCTG
The DNA here is from genome assembly GCF_900102505.1 of Paracoccus tibetensis. Classification (GTDB taxonomy): domain Bacteria; phylum Pseudomonadota; class Alphaproteobacteria; order Rhodobacterales; family Rhodobacteraceae; genus Paracoccus; species Paracoccus tibetensis. The sequence goes on from NZ_FMVT01000004.1 coordinate 319,948, forward strand.
ACGGACTGGACCACGGCGAACTCGCTCGGGTCCATGATCCGGCCGAGGAAACCGGCCATGGCGCGGAACATCACCCCGAGGATTACACCGGTCAGGATCATGCGCGGAACGTCCCGGCCACCCCGCGCCAGTAGCGTTCCGAAGAGCAGGCAAGCCAGCGCCGTCATCACCGCAACCTCCGAGAGGAACTTGCCCCCCGCCGGCAGCCCGGCATAGGCGGCGGTGCCGAAGCTCGCGACGAGCGTCGTCTGGATCAGCACGTAAAGCGCGTCGAACCCCATGATCGAGGGGGTCAGCACCCGGTTCGCCGCCACCGTCTGAAACAGCACCGTCGCCACCGCCACCGCCGCGCCGACGATGACCAGCGCCGCCAGTTTGCCCGCCCTGAGCCCCAGAACGAAGCCGCGATTGCCGGCGCCGAGCCCCTGCAGCATCCACAGCGCCGACAGCGCCGCGAGAAGCGCGACCAGCCCGGCCAGCATCCACCCCGACCTATCCATGGGAGGGCCTCTTGTGCAGCAGCCACAGGAACAGCCCTGCGCCGAGGACTCCCAGGATCAGCCCCGCCGGCAGCTCGTAAGGATGGATCGCGAGCCGCCCGATCAGGTCGCAGGCCAGCACCAGCAGCGCCCCCGCCAGCGCCACGACGGGCAGCGAGGCCCGCAGGTTGTCCCCCATGATGCGCGAGACGAGGTTCGGCACCACCAGCCCGACGAAGGGGATCATCCCCACCGTCGTCACCACCATCGCCGTCACCACCGACACGACCAGCAGCCCGAGCCGCATGACCGCCGCCGTCGACAGCCCCAGCCCCGTCGCCACCTGCTGGCCAAGCGCCAGGATCACGAAGCGGTCGGCTGCCAGCCACGCCAGCCCCGCCGCGAGGCCGGCAATCCAGAGCAGCTCGTAGCGACCGGCGATGACGCCCGAGAACTCGCCGCTATAGAGCCAGGCGCCGACATACTGCATCAGGTCCGTCTGCCAGCCGATGAAGGTCACGACCGCGCCCAGAACGCCCGACAGCACCAGCCCGGCGATGGGCACCAGCATCACTTCACGCGGGGGAAGGCGGCGGATCACCGTGACGAACAGCGCCGTCGTGGCCATCGCGCCCAAGGCTGCCGCACCCATTCGAAGCCACAGCGCGCTGGTCGGTGCAAGGATGGTGATCGCCAGCAGGCCCAACGCCGCGCCCTCGGCCGTGCCCGAGGTGTCGGGACCGACGAAGCGGTTCCTGACCAGCACCTGGATCAGCACCCCCGCCACCGACAGCGCTGCACCTGTCAGCGTCACGGCCAAGGTCCGCGGCAGGCGCGATTCCAGCAGCACCAGCATGGCCTGCGGGTCGCGGAAGATGCCGCGCAGATCCACGTTGGCGGCGCCGACGGTCAGGCTCGCCAGCATCAGCGCCGCCAGCGCCATCGACAGGGCCGGCACCAGCCGCATCAGCTGGGGTCGGCGGCCGAGAACGCGTCCGTCAACTGGCCCATCAGCAGGCTCATCGCCGAGTAGCCGCCGGCCGAGATATAGGCCGCGCCGGGGTCCAGATAGACGACCTGTCCTCGCGTCCAGGCCGCCGTGCCCTCGACCAGCGCCGAGCGCAGCGTTGCCTCCGCTCCCTGCCCGTCCTCGCCGATGGCCGCGCCGCGATCCACCACGAAGAGCCAGTCGGGGTTTACCTCGGCGATGAACTCGTGCGTGATCGCCTGACCGTGGGTGGCGTGGTCGAGGCCCGGCGCGGCCTCCTCCAGCCCCGCCGCCTCGAAGATCCAGCCGAAGCGCGAGCCCTTGCCATAGGCCGACATGCGGGTGCCGTTGGTCAGCACGATCAGCGCCCGCCCCTGCCCCTCGGCTGCCTCGCGCAGCGCGGCGAGCTGCGCATCGAGCGAGGCGTTCAGCTCGGCCGCCTCGCCCGCCTTGCCGAAGATTGCGCCGTAGCCGTCGATCCGCGCGCGGGCATCGGACAGAAGATCGGGGCCGAAGGTCATGTCGATGGCCGGCGCCACCTGCGAGACCGCTGCAAGCTGCGTCGACGAGCGCCCGCCGACCACGATCAGGTCCGGCGCAAGACCTGCCAGCGCTTCCAGATCCGGCTCGAAGAGCGTGCCGACGCGGGCGGCATCCTGCACCTGCGCGCGCAATGCGGGGACGGTGACGTTCTCGATCGTCCCTGCCGGCTGGACGCCCAGCGCCAGCAGGCTGTCCAGCGCGGCCATGTCGTAGACCGCCACCGTGCGCGGCGCGTCAGGCAACGTCACCTCTCCTTGCGCGGTGCCGACGGTGATCTCGGCTGCGGCTGGCGCGACAAGGGCGGCCACGGTCAGACTGGACAGAAGAAGACGGCGCATCAGGTGCTCCTTTGTACGAGTTTCGCCGAGGCTTAGCGCGACGTTCCGCTGGCAACAAGAATAGCTTTCTATTTTTGTCAACATCTGCGACGGCTGTTTGAGGGACTCACGGCGGGTGCCTTGGCGCCTGCTTGCAACGACACTTGGAGCTCAAGATGAAGACGAACGCGATCTTCCCGACCGCCCGCCCGGCTGCCCTGCGCGGCACGATGGCCAAGCATTTCAGCCACAAGATTTCGGTGACGGACGCCGCCACCCGCGCCGAGTTCCGCTTTGACGACGGTCTCGCGACGCTCGCTGAAGTGCCGGAAGGGCTGGCGCTGACGGTCGAGGCGGCCGATGCCGCTACGCAGGTGCAGCTTCAGGATGTGCTGGAGAGACACCTCCTGCGCTTCGCCCATCGCGAGGCCCCGGCCCCGCTGGTCTGGTCCCCAGCCTGACCGGAGCCAGGCGCGGCGGAGATCGCTGCTACAATCAATGCCGGGGCGCCGCTTCATCGACGCCATCGGACGGCGGGCCTCTCCCTTCGTATCGGTGGCATCTGCATGAATGCGCACCGTCCGCTTGTCGCACCGTGCAGCAGAGCGCAGTGCCTGCGCCGAACATCGCAGTGGAAGCTGATCGTTCGTTGGTGGACGCCCAGAAGCTGTTGCATTTCGAGACGATCGGTCTAGAAATTATCCATGATCTCTCCGGCGACGAACGAGAACCAGAAGCATGGCCGACGTGGTCGTCCTGCCCGCTCGCAGGCGACGCTTCAGGACATGCGTCGTTCGGTGGTAGAAGCAGGTGTCGAAGCGCTGTCCGAGCACGGATATGTCGCAGCGGGCTTGGACGGGCTCTTGCGGCGCACGAGTATTCCGAAAGGCTCCTTCTACAGCCTGTTCCCGAGCAAGGAAGCGTTCGGACTGAGCGTGCTGTCAGCCTATAGCACCTATTTCGACCGCAAGCTGGATCGCCATCTTCTTTCGGACGAACGTCGACCTCTGGAGCGGCTTGCCGCCTTCGTGGAGGATGCAAAAGCCGGGATGACACGCCATGACTTCCGGCGCGGATGTGTCGTTGGAAATCTCGGCCAGGATATCCAGTCGCTGCCGTCGAGCTTCCGCGATGCCTTGCGCAACGTTCTGGCGGGCTGGGAGGACCGGGTCGCCGCCTGTCTGCGCGATGCGCAGCAGGCTGGTGAAACATCGCGCGATGCCGATCCTGCCGAGCAGGCGCGCGTCTTCTGGATCGGTTGGGAAGGCGCTGTTCTGCGCGCGAGGCTCGAGCGCAGCACCGCTCCGCTGGATTGCTTCGCGCGGCATTTTCTTGTGGCGGTCGCTGCATCATCGACAAAAACGGGAGTTGGGAATGTTCAAGGCAATCTTGATCGAGAAGACGGGCGACGAGACAGATGCGAAGCTGGTCGATCTGGATGAGGCGCAACTGCCGCAGGGCGATGTCACGGTTCGCGTTGCCTACTCGACGTTGAACTACAAAGATTCCTTGGCGATCACCGGCAGCGGCCCCGTCGTGCGCAGCTTCCCGATGGTTCCCGGCATCGATCTTGCCGGCGTCGTCGAGGCGTCGGACAACCCGGCCTACAGCCCCGGGGACAAGGTCGTGTTGAACGGGTGGGGCGTTGGCGAGAAGCATTGGGGCGGGCTGGCGGAGCGGGCTCGGCTGAATGGCGACTGGCTGGTACCGCTGGAGCCGGCGTTCACCCTGCGGCAGGCAGCGGCGATAGGCACGGCCGGTTACACGGCCATGCTGTGTGTGATGGCGCTGGAGCGCGGCGGGGTCACGCCTGAGCAAGGCGAGGTATTGGTTACGGGTGCGGCTGGCGGAGTCGGCAGCGTCGCTGTCGCTCTTCTGTCACGACTTGGCTATCGCGTTGCTGCAATGACCGGGCGCCCCGAGGAACGCGACTTTCTGACCTCGCTCGGGGCGGTCGAGATTGTTGACCGGGCCGAATATGCCGAAGCCGGCAAACCCCTCAGCCGCGAGCGTTGGGCCGGCGCCGTCGACGTCGCGGGGGGGCATGTTCTTGCCAATGTCTGCGCGGCGATGCGCTACGGCGGGACAGTTGCGGCCTGCGGACTGGCCGCGAGCATGTCGCTGCCTACCTCGGTCGCCCCGTTCATCCTCCGCGGCATCACCTTGGCGGGTGTCGACAGTGTCATGTGCCCGCGCCCGCGGCGCCTTGAAGCATGGGGGCGACTGGCACGCGATCTTGACCCGGCCAAGCTCGAGGCCCTGACCAGTGAGATCCCGTTGGAGGAGGTAATCCCCACCGCTCGAAAGATGATGGCCGGGCAGGTGCGCGGCCGACTTGTCGTTCCGGTCCTGGGCGCAGAATCGTGACCGAGGATGATGGCAAGCTCCTGATCCTGCACCAGCATCCGCCGGAAGCTGTCGCTTCGCTGGAGGCAGTGGCGGGCGGACAGGCCAGGCTTCGCGCGGTGCCTCCCGCCAGTCCATTCGGCGGGCCGGATGCCGATGCCCTGCTGACGTTTCCAGCGGCGATGCGCGGAATAGGTCCCGACACCCCTCGCCCCACCGGCTGGCCGTGGCAGCTCAGGTGGGTGCATTTCGGCTCGACCGGCATCGACCGAATGCCGCGCTGGCTGCTGGAGCCAGAGTTGGTGACCGTCTCGCGCGGGGCGCAGGCCGATGCCATCGCGGAATACGTGGTGATGATGGCGCTCGCGTTCGAAAAGCGCCTGCCGCAGATCCTGGCGCATAGCCCGGCTGCATGGGCGCAACCCCCGCTTGGGGGCTTGAGCGGTAGAACAGTTGGTCTTCTGGGCTTCGGCGAGATCGGGCGCGCGGTGGCCGCACGGCTGGTGCCCTTCGGCGTCCGCCTGATCGCTCATCGCCGTCACGGAGCCCGAACGGGCTGTCCCAAAGTCAGTGCTGTCACTTTCGATGAGTTGCTTGCAGAAAGCGATCACTTGGTGATCTGCACGCCGCTGACGGATGAGACACGGGGAATGATCGACAAGAGCGCGCTCGCCGCGATGCATCGTGGCGCGCACCTCATCAACGTCGCGCGCGGCGCGATCATCGATACCGACGCGCTGCGCGAGGCGCTGGACGAAGATCGTCTTGCGATGGCCAGCCTTGATGTGGCCGTGCCCGAACCGCCGCCTGAGGATCACTGGCTCTACACCCATCCCCGCGTCCGGCTGACCGGGCATGTGTCCCATTCCGGACCGCTCACGCGTCAGCGTGGGCAGGACATCCTCGCTCGAAATCTTCGGGCGTTCCTTCAGGGGCGTGCCGAAGACATGCACGGGGTTGTTTCCCGCGAAGCAGGCTACTAGCGCTTCGCCGGCCCGGTGGTCGCGCGCACCACAAGATCCCCTCGGACGAGGTGCTTGCGCACGCCCTCACGACCCTCGCGGATTTGCTGAAGCAGCTCGATCGCTTCATCGACGATCTGCGGAACATCATGGTGCACGGTTGTCAATTGAACGCCTGGCCAAGAGGCCATGTCGATATTGTCGAAACCCACGACCGACACGTCGCCTGGAACGCTCAGCCCACCGCTCCAGGCCAACGCATCCAGACCGCCGATCGCCAGCCGATCGGTGGCATAGAAGATCGCCTCAGGGCGAGCCGCCAGGACGGCCCGGGTCTCTTCGAACCCAGCCTGATGCGTGAACTCCCGCCCGCCCTCACGGCCGCATAGCACCATGCCCAGTTCGGCCACGCGACGCACGAATGCCTGCTCGCGTTCGGCACTGACCGCCGAGCTCTCGGGCCCTCCGACGAAGGCCACACGTCTCAAGCCAAGTTCATAAAGGTGATCGGCCACCAGCGACGAGGCCGAGTTGTCGCAGCGCACGCTCGCGATTGCCATGTCAGGGATGTCGCGGTTCATCAGGATGACCTGCCGCCCATCCGCCGCCCATTTCGCCACGGACATGTGCGAGATCCGACCGGAGATGACGATGACCGTATCGATGTTGTACTGACGCAGCACGGCAAGCTGGTCGCCGGCGTCCGCCCCGGCTTGCAGGTTGAAGAGAAGCGGGTGAATGTCCAGCTCCTGCATCCGAACAGACAGGCGATCCAGCATGTCGATGTAGACCGGGCTGGTGAAATCTGCCGTCACCACCCCGACGATGCTGCTGGCGCGACGCGACAGGAAGCTCGCGATGACGTTTGGCCGGTAGCCCAGCCTTTCGGCCTGATCGAGAACGAAGGCGCGCGTCTTGGGCGAGACGCTGGTTCCTTTCGAGAACGCGCGTGATACCGTGGACTGACTGACGCCGATAAGATCGGCAAGATCGCGTGCGGTCAGCGCCGGGCGCGCGGCCTGTCGCTGTTGGCCGGGCGACGGCTGCTCCTCCGCCTCTGGGCGGCCGATTTTCTCCATCCTCTCCTCCGCTCCGTCAGCCTCTTACTTAACCCGTTTCGTGCGCAGCACCATGCGAATTGTCACCTGCCGCCTCGCGTCCTCATTTGAGTTTGCATCCGGATGCAATACTGCCTAGCCTAGCTTCAGGAGGAGCTCAATGATCACTGCACTGGAACGTTTCCGAGTCATCGACCTGTCTGAAACCGTAGCGGGCCAATTCTGCTGCCGGCTGATGGCCGATTACGGCGCCAGCGTAACGCTGATCGAGCCGGCGGAAGGTTCGGCACTGCGTTGCCAGGCGCCGATGGCGATGAGCGGCGACTCGCTTGTCTTTCGCCACCTGAACCACGGGAAGATACTGCATCGGCTGCGCTCCGGAGCCACGTCGTCAGAGCTTGCCGAACTTGCGGCGGAGGCCGACCTGGCAGTGGTGCCGGCAGGTTTCGATGCCGACGCGATCCGCAGCGTCAACGGAGACTGCGTCATAGTGGAGGTTTCGGACTTCGGCACAGACGGGCCGTACAAGGACTGGCAGGGGGGCGAGATGATCGTGCAGGCGCTGTCCGGCATGATGAACAATAACGGTGAGGCAGGGCGTCCTCCGTTGTTCGGGACCGGGCAGCGCGCTGCCTATGCCGCCGGGCTTGCAGCCTACATCTCCGCCATTGCCCTGTTGCTGGCGCGAGATAAGGGCGGCGCGACGCGCCATGCCTCGGTGGATGTCGCCGAGACGGCGGCCGCGATGAGCTTTCCCTATGTCTTGCAGCACGCCTATAACGGCACCGACAGGCGGCGCGGTGATCAAGAGATCCCGGCCGGGCAGGTGCTGTGCCGGGGAACCTGGGTCTGCATCTGGGTCTATCCGTTCCGCTTTTCAGCGATGTGCCGCACGCTGGGCCTAGAGTGCCTGATCGACGATCCGCGCTTTGCCGAACCCGTTACACGGACTCGGAACTGGGCGGCGCTGTTCGATGAGATCCAGGAGGCGCTGGTCGACCGAGACGCCGAAGAGGTCGTGCGCCACCTCCAAGACGCACAAGTGATCGCCGCTTGCGCCTATCGGTCCTCGGAGCTTGCGCAGAACCCGCATCTTGAAGCTCGGGGCTTCTGGGAGACCGTTCGAATGGAGGGGGCAGAGGTGCAGGTCCTCGGACGACCCTTCCGAATGTCGCGCGCACCGCAACAACTTGCGACGGAAGACGAGCCTGGCGCGCGGAAGGTGGCGGGATGAGCCGACCTCTTGAAGGACTCCGCGTGATCGAGCTCACGACGGCTTGGGCCGGCCCGATGGCAGGCCGAATCCTGGCGTGGCTCGGGGCCGATGTTACGCATGTCGAGTCCCCGACGCGCACCAATTCCTGGCGCCAGAACAAGGGTGAGCCGAGCCCGGTCTGCTATCCTGACCTTGATCCCGGCGCGCGCAAGTACGACCGGACCTTTTTGTTCAACTCGCAGAACCTCAACAAAAGATCGCTGGTGATCGACCTGAAGAAGCCCGAGGGTTTGGCCGCCATGCGCGCCCTGATCTGCGCCAGCGACGTGCTGCTGTGCAACTTCCGGGGCGGGATGCTGAAACGGCTCGGACTGGATCACGCGACGCTTAGCGAGGACAACCCCGGTCTTATCGTGGTCGAGATGCCTGCCTACGGCCTCGAAGGGCCGCATTCCAGCTATGCCGCGCTTGGGCCAACGATGGAGATGGCGGCAGGGATGTCCGCGATGATTTCCTATCCCGGCGGCAAGCCGACGGTCACTGGCCCGTCATACATGGACCCGATCGGAGGCTTCAACGCCGCCGCCGCCGTGCTGACGGCGCTTGTCAGCCGCAACGCGACAGGGCTTGGCCAGCATGTCGAGGTGCCGCAGGTCGAAGCAGCGATGCAGCTTATCGGCCCGGAACTGCTGGCAGCGGCGGAGCAGGGAAGCGAGCCGGTGCCGGACGGCAATCGGGTGGCCCACGCCTGCCCGCACGACTGTTACCCGACAGCGGGCGAGGATGAGTGGATCGCACTCGCTGTCGAAACCGACGCACAATGGCAGGCGCTGGCGCGGCAAATGCAGCGCCCGGATTTGGCCAGAGATGACAGCCTGCGCCATCTGACGGGACGGAAGGCGGCCATCGCGCGCATCGATCAGGCTCTGGCAGATTGGACGCGCGGGCAGGACAAGCACGCGCTGGCTGCGCGACTTCAGGCCGCCGGCGTTCCAGCCGCGCCGGTGAACACGCCGCGCGATCTGGCTGCCTCGCCCTATCTGAGGGCACGGGGGTTCTTTTCGACGGTGACGCATCCGCTTGCCGGCACACATCCCTATCCGGGCCTGCCCTTCCATCTCGGTCCGGCGCCAGCCGACCGCCCTGCCCCCTGCTTCGGCGCCGACAATGCGCATCTTCTGAGCGAGGTGCTGGGCATGGACGCGGCTACGATCGCGCGCCTTCACGCCGCGCGCGTCATCGCCGACACACCGGACGCAGAGGCATGAGCATGACCTTCCCTGCTCGCATCGAGGTCGAGGCCCTGCTGGACGACCACCCCCGCTACAAAGGCAGCATCCACGAGGATTCGGTGGCGCAGCGCATGGGCTATCGGTCGGCTCTGCTGCCAGGCGCGTTTGTCTATACCTATGCGGCACGTCTCGCCGTCTCTGCCTGGGGGATGGACTGGGTCGAGCGCGGCGCCATTTCCACCCGGTTCCGGCGGCCCGTCTTCAACGGCGACCTGCTGACCATTGCCGCACAAAGCGCCGAACCTGACGGCAGCCACAGGCTGACGGTGACGAACCAGCTGGGGGAGGAGGTTGTGACCGGCACCCTCGGCGCACCTGCGCACGAAACGCCGCAAGCAGACCTGATCTTCCAACCGCATCGCGACACGCGCGAGGCGATCGACGCCGCCCGGATGCGCCCCGGCACGCGGTTCAACACGTCCGAGCGCGTTCTGACGGCCGATGATCTTGCCGCGTCGCGCCGCGCGATGGCCGAAACCCATCCAGTGTTCCTGCAGAATGACGTCGCCCATCCCGGCTGCCTTGTACGGCTGACGATGGATGACGTCTTGCGCAGCTTCATCCTTCCGATGCCGCCGATCTTTACCGCCGTCGAAACGCGCCACTACTGTGCCGTCAGGCCCGGCGACCGCGTCAGCACCTCGGCCGTGGCCACCGAAGTCTTCGAAAGCGGCGGCAAGCACTACTTCGTCAGCGACGAGTACCTCGTTCTTGACGGCGACCGGCTCGCGGCCCGTCACCGCCGGACAAACCTGTTCCAGATCGACCCCGCTCCCACTGAGGCTCGCGCCACGAACTAAGTATTGCATCCGGATGCAATCCTGTTAGCGTCGAAGATGGAGGAGAAGACAAGATGCCGGCCACCAGCGCCACGACAGACAACGCGGGCCCGCCCCCTGCCCCCGTCACCATCACGCAGGTCGAGACGCTTCGGATCGCTTGGGCCGCCGAAGACGCGCCCGGACGTCGCAGCGCATTGGTTCGGGTGACGGCAAGCGATGGCACGGAAGGTTACGGCGAGGCCTCGCCCATGCTGGGCGGCGAGCATTCTCTCGGCATCATCGACCGGGACATCGCGCCGGATCTGATCGGCGCCAGCCCGTTCGACACATCGGTCATTCACGACCGGCTGCTGCACAAGCTCATCAAGCTCGGACCCGAGGGCGCCGCGACCGGGGCGCTTGCCGCCGTCGATATCGCGCTCTGGGACATGAAGGGCAAGATCCTGGGCCTGCCGATCCATGCCCTTCTGGGTGGGGCGTGGCGCCGGCAGATCCCCTTCTACGCCTCGATCGGCGGCAATGCCCGGCGCAGCGCGGACGCGATGCTGCACGAGGTCGAGGCGCGGCTGACGGCCGAGCAGCCGGCGGCCATCAAGATCCGGTGGGACGGCGACCGCACGCAGCAGGACGCGGACATTCCCGGCGACATCGCGAAGGCCCGCGCAGTGCGCGAGCTGGTCGGGCCGGACCTGCCGCTCGCCTTCGACGCCAACAACCTCTACAGCGTCGCCGGCGCGATCCGGGTCGGCCGCGCGCTCGAGGAGCTGGGCTATGCCTGGTTCGAGGAGCCGGTCCAGCATTACGACATCCACGGTATGGGAGAGGTCGCGCGCAAGCTGGACATCACCGTCTCGGCCGGCGAGCAGTCCTACACGCTGAACGCGGTCGCCGACCTGATCCGGGCCGGCGTGCGGATGGTGCAGCCCGACATCATCAAGATGGGCGGGATCACCGGGCTGATGCGCTGCTACGCGCTGGCCCAGGCCCACGGGGTCGAGATCGTGCCCCACCAGACGCAGCCCGTCATCGGCCACCTCGCAAACCTGCATGTGGTGGCGACGCAGATGCACATGACGCGGCCGGCCGAATATGCCGATCCGTCCGGACGGATGGACGGCGGCTTTCTGAACCCGCCGAGGCCGAGGAACGGGGTCTTCGAGCTGACCGACGATCCGGGACTTGGACTAACGGTCGATGCGCCCGCTTTGGAGGGGCGGCGCATCGGCTGAGAACGAACAACAAGGGAGGAGACAACAATGAGACTGCATCGCAGAAGACTGCTCCAGGTTGGCGCGCTCGGCATGGCCGGCAGCTTGCTGTCCGCGCCCGCGCTCTGGGCGCAGAACAGCAGCAACGTCATCCGCATCGCCGTGTCCGCCGGCGGGCCGCGCAGCGTCGATCCCAACCAGACGACGCAGGGCGCCGACAACTGGTCAACCGAGCAGATGTTCGAGCAGCTGGTCCGCCCCCGCGACGGCCAGTTCGCCACGACCGACGACGAATACGTCCCGACGCTGGCGACAAGCTGGGAGGCCTCGGATGACGGGCTGACCTGGGTGTTCCAGATCCGGCAGGGCGTGCAGTTCCACAAGGGCTTTGGCGAGATGACGGCCGAGGACGTCGTCCACAGCTTCAACCGCGCCCGCTTCGACGGCGTGAACACCGCAGTCATGGGCAACATTGCCGACGTGCAGGCATCGGGCGATTACGAGGTGACCTTCACCCTGACCGGCCCCGATCCGCTGTTCCTCGGTTCGACCGTGTTCCAGAACGGCGCCTCGATCGTCTCCAAGCGCGCCGAAGAGGAGAAGGGCGAGGGCTTCAACACCGACTCCATCGGCACCGGCCCCTATCAATTGGACCGCTTCGACATCGAGAACGGCGTCTTCCTCAGCAGGTTCGAGGATTACTGGGACGGCCCCGCCAACATCGAGCGGGTCGAGTGCCTCTACATCGCCGACACGACGGCGCAGACGCTGGCGCTGATCTCGGGCGATGTAGACATCATCGAGGCGGTGCGCGCGCCAGGTTGGGTCGACCAGATCCGCCAGCGCGACAGCTCGCTGCTGGTGGACATGACCAATCCCGGCTCGTTCATGACGCTGCACTTCAACCTGAACGTCGCGCCCTTCGACAACCCGCTCGTGCGCAAGGCGATTGCAACTTCGATCAGCTCCGAGATCGTGGCGAATGCCATGGCGCCTATGGGCCAGCCGACCTTCACGCTGTCCCCGCCGGAATATCCCACCGGATGGGCGCATGACGAGCTGCCCGAGGAGCTGCGCTATGACCACGATCCCGAAGCCGCGCGCGAGCTGCTGCGCGAGGCGGGCTTCCCGAACGGGATCGAGTTCACCGCGAATACCAGCCAGCGCGAGGATTACCGCTCGTCCATGCTGATCGTGCAGGAGCTGATGCGCGCGTCGGGCATCAACATGCGGCTGAACATCATGGACCACTCGGCCTATCACGGCTCGAACCGGCAGGACCAGAACACGCTGGCGCTGCACGCCGCCAGCTTCCCGCCGGTCGCGCTGGACTACATGATGCGCTACCTCTCGACCGGCGCCGAGGTGAAGCCGGACGGCAGCGGCGGGACCAACTATTCCCATTACGGCATCACCATCCCCGGCGTTGACGACGAGCTGGCCGCCATGCAGCGCGCCACCACGATGGAGGAATATACCGAGATCGGCCGCGGCATCGAGCTGAAGCTGCAAGAGGATCTGCCCGTCATGGGGCTGATGACGCTTGGCTTCACGGCGATCCGCAACCCGCGGGTCGACCTCGGCTACGAGGTCGAAAGCGGCTACGCCCGCTGGCGCTTCCACCGCGCCACCAAAGCGTAAGGCGGGCGCGCATGGCACGGTACATCCTCGTCCGGGTGCTGGATTCGATCCCGACGATCCTTCTGGTCCTGACGCTGGTCTTTCTGGCCATGCGCATCCTGCCGGGCGATCCGGCGCTTGCGGTGCTGGGCGACAACGCCCATCCCGAAACCATCGCCCGCTTCCGCGAGCAGTTCGGGCTGAACGATCCGCTCTGGCTGCAATACCTCAACTTCCTGCGCGACGTGTTCACCTTCGACTTCGGCAATTCGCTGGTGAAGAATGCGCCGGTCGCCACGCTGATCGCGAACAACCTGCCCTACACGCTGGAGCTGACGCTGGCGGCGATGGTGATCGGGATCACCTTCGGCATCCCGCTTGGCGTCATGGCCGCCGTGCGGCGCAACAAGTGGCAGGACAACGGCTTTCGCGTCTTCTCGCTGGTCGGTTATGCGGTGCCCGACTTCTATCTGGGCGCGGTGCTGCTGCTGACCTTCTCGCTCAGCCTCGGCTGGTTTCCGATCAACGGCGCGGGGACCGACTTCGCCAGCCGCATGCACCACATCGTGCTGCCTGCGCTGACGCTGGCCATGCTGAAGATGGCCTTCATCGGCCGCCTGACCCGCACCTCGCTGCTGGAGGTGCTGGGCCGCGACTATGTCCGCACCGCCCGCGCCAAGGGCGCCAGCGAGCGGCGCGTGGTCTACCGCCACGGGCTGCGGAACGCGCTGCTGCCGCTGTCGACTGGGCTCGGCCTGTCGATCCTGTCCACCCTCTCGGGCTCAGTCGCAGTCGAGCTGGTCTTCAACCGCCCCGGCATCGGCCGCCTTCTGATCGAGGCCATCACCGAGCGTGACTACCCCGTCATCCAGGCCGGGGTCGTCGTCTTCGCCTCGGTCGTGGTGATCGTGAACCTTCTCATGGATCTGGTCTACGTGGCCGTCGATCCCCGCATCCGGGTGCAGTGATGGCCACCATCGAACAGGACTTCGCCCCGCCCGAGCCCGGCCTGTCGCAGCGCCTGCGCCGCGTCTTCTTCGGCCGCACCGCCACCGTCATCGCGACGATCACCGTGGCGCTGTTCATCTTCGTCGCGGCCTTTGCCCCTTGGCTGGCGCCCTACGATCCGATGGCGCAGAGCTTCATCTCGATCAACAAACCGCCCTCTTGGGAGCATTGGCTGGGCACGGACCAGTTCGGGCGGGACGTGCTGTCGCGGATGATCTGGGGCTCGCGCAACTCGCTGATCTTCGGCTTCCTGTCGCCGGTGCTGGCGGCGCTGATCGGCGGCACTCTCGGAGTGCTGTCGGGCTATTTCGGCGGCATCCTCGACCGGATCGTGACGCGGCTGGTGGACATGCTGCTGTCCTTCCCCGAGCTGCTGCTGGCAATCCTGGTCGCCGCCGCGCTCGGCGGAGGCTTCTGGAACGTCGTCGCGGTGCTGACCGTCGCCTTCACCCCCGGCTTCGCCCGCGTCGCCCGCGCAACCACGCTGTCCGTCAAGCAAGAGCCCTATATCGAATCCGCCATCGCCGCCGGCGTCCGGACGCCCGTGATCATCCTGCGCCATGTCGTGCCGAACATCATGGCGCCCATCGTCGTGCTGATGACCCTTTGGGCCGCGTCCTCGATCCGGCTGGAGGCGACGCTGAGCTTTCTCGGCATCGGCACGCAGCCCCCTGCCCCAAGCTGGGGCAACATCATCCGCGAGGGGCTGGCCAACATCTTCGCGACCTCGTGGCCGATCATCGCGGGGGGCCTTGCGATCACCATCGTCGTGCTGGCGATCAGCATCATCGGTGACCAGGTGCGCGACGAACTTGATCCGGAGATCAACTGATGAGCGCGCCGCTTCTGAACGTCCAGGGCCTCTGCGTCGAGTTCGGCCCTAAGGCCGCCCCGATCCGCGTCATCAACGACGTGAACCTGCGGGTCGATCCGGGCGAGGCCGTGGGCATCGTCGGCGAATCCGGGTCCGGCAAGTCGATCACCTCGCTGTCGATCCTGCGCCTTGTGCCCGAGCCGCCAAGCCGCATCGCCGCCGGCAGCATCACCTTCGAGGGCCGCGACCTTCTGGCGATGCCGAAATCGCAGCTGCGCCACATGCGCGGCCGCGACATCGCCATGATCTTCCAGGAACCCATGAGCTCGCTGAACCCGGTCATGACGGTCGAGGCGCAGATCGGCGAGGCGATCATGCTGCACGAGCGGATGTCTCGCGCCGAGCGCCGTGCCCGCGTGATCCAGCTGCTGCGCCTCGTCGGCATCCCGGACCCTGAAAGCCGGCTAAAGGCCTATCCGCACCAGTTCTCGGGCGGGATGCGGCAGCGGGTGATGATCGCCATCGCCGTCGCCTGCAACCCGAAGCTGCTCATCGCCGACGAGCCAACGACCGCGCTGGATGTCACCATCCAGGCGCAGGTGCTGGACCTGATGAAGGACGTGCGCGAGAAACTGAACACGGCGATCCTGCTGATCTCGCACGATCTGGGCGTCATCGCCGAGGTCTGCGAGCGGGTGCTGGTCATGTATGCCGGCCATGTGGTCGAGGACGCCGACATCCGCTCGCTCTTCGAGAACCCGAAGCATCCTTATACGCGGGGGCTTCTGCGCGCGGTGCCCTCGCTGACGGACGAACGCTCGCGCCTCTACCAGATCCCCGGCTCGGTTCCGCAGGCAGGCAGCATCAAGCAGGGCTGCCCCTTCTACGCCCGCTGTGATCTGCGCCAGAACATCTGCGCGCAGACCATGCCCGCCATGTCGCGGCATTCGAGTAGCCATCAAGCCGCCTGCTGGGTCACCCAAAATTTGTCAGAGGTGCGGTCCGCATGAACCAGCCGATCATTCAGGCCGAGAATGTCGGCAAGATTTTTCCCGGTGGTGGTGGCGGGCTGTGGCGGCCCGCGCCGCCGGACGTGCGCGCCGTCGACGGGGTAAGCTTCGAGATGACCCGCGGCGAAACCTTGGCCGTTGTCGGTGAAAGCGGTTGCGGGAAATCCACGCTCGGCCGCCTCTTGCTGCGGCTGATCGAGCCCAGTTCGGGACGCGTGCTCATCGAAGGTACGGACATCACGACGCTGTCCGGCGCCGAGATGCGACAGATGCGCCGCAAGGTGCAGATGGTATTTCAGGACCCTTACGGCTCGCTCAGCCCCCGCCGCACAATCGCCCAATTGATTGCCGAGCCGCTTCAGGTCTTCGGCCTCGTGAAGAACCGCCGCCAGATGCGCGAGCGCGTGGCCGAGCTGCTGACCCAGGTCGGCCTGCCCCCTTCGGTGATGGACCGCAATCCGCGCCAGTTCTCGGGCGGCCAGCGCCAGCGGATCGGCATTGCGCGGGCGCTGTCGGTCGATCCCAGCTTCATCGTCGCGGACGAGCCGGTCTCGGCGCTCGATGTCTCGATCCAGGCGCAGATCATCAACCTGATGCAAGACCTGCAGCAGGAGAAGCAGTTTTCCTTTCTGTTCATCGCCCATGACCTGGCGGTGGTCCGCCACATCGCCCATCGCGTTGCCGTCATGTACCTGGGACAGGTGATGGAAATCGGCACCAAGCGCCAGATCTACGAGGTGCCACAGCACCCCTACACGCAGGCGCTTCTCTCTGCGGCCCCCGAGGCTCGTCTCGATCGCCCCTATCGCCGGATTGTTCTCAAGGGCGACGTCCCCAGCCCGACGGCCGTTCCGGAAGGTTGCAGCTTTCACACACGCTGTCCCCTGGCCCAAGGGATCTGCCGCGTCGAGCGCCCTCCGCTGGCCCAAGTCGCGCCCGGGCAGATGGCCGCCTGCCACTTCGCCGCACCCAATTCCCTCGGCGTGGCCGCGGCAGGACCAAGTCTGGACAAATCCAACTCGCCCCGCGCCCGAGCCTGAAAGACGTGCAGTTTCAGCTTGGATGGACTGATTACTCGCCAGGCAAGAATACGTACGCAATTTGATGAAAAACGCAGTTATAATAATATTATGACGGTGGGTTCTGTAGAAACGTTTCCAAAACGATGCGCGAAACGGTCTCTCGCAAGGAAGGACGTTAAGCTACTGGATCAAATTGACATCCGGTTGAGGGAGAAAGATTTTACTCTCCCGGAACCGCTACGACGCTGGAGTCAGAACGGTCTTTGAGCCTGGCCGGGTCATGTCAAAATGTAGCGCAGGCAATGCCAAATCGGCAAGCTGACTCCGTCTGAAAGTGCCTGCCTAACAGTTGGATGCTTGAGCCAGTGCCTTATCATGCTAGAGGTTCGTAGCGGCACGCTGCAAATCTGCTGCACAGTAGGTGGTTAAAGGTGATCCAGATGCGCCATCCGGAAGCGCAAGCGGTACAAGGTCTTCAAAATGCAGGCGGGAACTTTAGTTTCGCCGCAATGGATACAGTCCAACAACAACACGAAAGCTCCGTTCCTCTCGTTGTAGATCTGGACGGCACCCTGGTTCGTACCGACACGTTGCATGAGGGACTCGCATCACTGGTAGCACAACACCCATTGTTGCTGTTCAAGTTGCCTTCTTGGCTCATGCGAGGGCGGAGCGGTTTCAAACAAGAAGTTGCGGAACGCAGCCTGCTTGACCCCTCGCTTCTTCCATATGACCCCGATGTCCTTCATCTCATAGCGCAAGCACGAGAGCGTGGTCGCTCGGTTGCGCTGGTTTCAGCAGCGGATCATCGTCAGGTGGAAGCTGTTGCAAATCACCTTCAGCTGTTCGATCTTGTGGTAGGAACCGGCACAGCGGCAAATGATGCAAATCTACGCGGTGCGGCCAAGGCGGATCTTCTGGTCCAGCATTTTGGGCATAGGGGTTTCGACTATATCGGCGACAGCGCGACTGACCTTCCTGTCTGGACCGCGGCGCGAGAAGCGGTCGGAGTCCGGCTGGCTCCGGCAACGCGTCGGCTGGCGCACGCGCAAGGCATCCCGCTTGTGGAGATCGGGCAAAGAACAGGTTGGCCCCTCCGCGCAATGATCCGCGCGTGCAGGCCTCACCAATGGGCAAAGAACCTTCTGATCTTCCTCCCGGTTCTCACGGCATTCAACCTTGCTGCGCTGCCCGCGGCAGCTCTGGCGTTCTTGTGCTTCTCCTTTGCTGCCTCAGCGGTGTACATCGTCAACGATCTGCTGGATCTACCGAACGACCGCCGGCATCCGCGCAAGCGGTTCCGCCCCTTTGCTTCGGGCGAGGCCACAGCCGCTCAAGGGGCAGTGGCAAGCGCCGCGCTTCTGCTGCTCGCGTTCAGCCTCGCGCTGCTTCTGCCTGGCCCGTTCCTCGGCATGTTGCTGACATATCTCGTTATCACGACGGTCTATTCTCTTTCGTTGAAGCGGAAGATGATGGCAGACGTGATAACGCTTGCAGTGCTCTACACGCTGCGGATCGTGGCCGGAAGTCTCGCCACGGGCATCGTGCTCTCGCCATGGTTGCTCGTGTTCTCGATGTTCCTCTTCTTTTCCTTGGCGACCATCAAGCGGCAAGCCGAACTCGAGGATCTGACCAATCGAGGCAAGACTGAAACAGCGGGGCGAAATCTGCTGGTCAGCGACCTGCCGATATATCGTGCAATGTCCATCAGTAGCGCGCAGGCGGCAGTCTTGGTCTTTGCGCTTTACACGCAGGACACATCCGTGCAGTTGCAGTTCTCGAAACCCATCATATTGCTGCTGATCTGTCCAATTCTGATGCTGTGGCTCGGCCGCATGCAGCTTATGACAACGCGCGGCTTCATGACAGATGATCCACTCGTCTTCACCATGAGGGATCGCGTAAGTGCAACCTGCGGTGTTGTCATGTTAAGCTTCTTTCTGATGGCGGCAGCAGGTTAGGCATGTGCGCGTTGTCCAGCAGCTATTCAGTAGCTAGTCCCGTGCGAAGGTGACACTCTTGGTATCTTTGGAAGCACGATGAACCATTGGTTACTCATTACTATCGCTGCCTGCGCAAATGTCGGGTTGAACATGTGCCTCAAGCGCGGGGGGCAAGCGCTTGACCTTGGCTCCCTGAAATCGCTGATCATCTCGATCATCGCCTCTGGCTGGATGTGGCTTGCCGTCGCAAGCGCCGCGATCTTGTTGACGGCCTTTGTCGCAGCAATTCGCCTGCACTCCCTGAGCCTGACATATACAGCTGTGACAGCGATGGCGATGGTCATGCTGACCGCGCTCGGAGTGCTGCTCCAGCAAGAGACAGTCAACGCGGCGCGTGCGGCAGGCCTCGGGCTGATCATCCTTGGGCTGGTGGTCACTGCGATGTCGGAAAGCACGTGACGTTATCGTATCGGCGGCAACTGTGCCAGTTTTCAGAGAAATGGCATGCATAGGAACCACACAATGATGATTGAAGGCTCTGCCCGCGGAGAGGGCGACGCAACTCGTGTCAGTTTTGCGGTAGACCTTTTCATCTTCGTGCTGATCGGCGCAGTGGCCGCAGGCGTCTCGTTTGTCCTTGGCGCGCAACTGGCGCCGGTCTTGTACATTGACGTCGACCTGTACTACGGGGCCGACATAAATCGTGTCTTTGACTACATGACGGGCGGGGGACGCTTCGCCCAATTTCGATCAACCGTGCATCCCGTCTTCACGTTCCTTCTCTTCCCCCCCACCCGAAGCTTGATGGGCGTTGGACTTTCACCAGAGCAGGCCGCACAGGCTGTTGTTGCGCTGAGCGCCGCGGCAACTGCGAGCATCCTCTACCTTAGTGCACGGCTGCTGGAACTCTGTCGTGTGGATGCGATCCTCCTGTGTCTCATGTTCATCGGGTCAGCGACGTTCGTCTTCTGGTGGAGCGTACCCGAGACTTTCCCCTTCGGCGGCATGAGTGTCGCGATCGCTCTGATGATGCCGATCCTGTCGCGAACCAGCTTGCTCGCTTGGGTCCTGGCGAGCAGCTTTGCGTTGGCGATAACGACGACCAATATCGCCGCGGCGTTGATCGCCAGCGCCTTTCGTTTGGGCCGGTTCAACACGCTCAAGGTTGCGCTCCTTGCGACGACGCTGGTTGCCGTACTGGCAGTTTGGCAGAAGGCGTATCTGCCGACCTCGCAGTTCTTCTTCCTGCCGGGTGCCTTCACGGATGAGTTGTCGTTCGTTTCAGTCGTGAATGAGGTCGGTTGGTCGCTCGGCTTTGGTGGCAATCTAGCCAGCTTCTGGCTGGCACCGTGGGTTGCGCCTGACAGCATCATGACAGAAGCCCAAGGCATCCGGCCCGTGCATCTCTCCTATGGTGTGGCAGGATGGGTGGCACTCGTTGCGCTGCTGGTCGTATTTGTGGCCGCCATAGCCGCCCTTCGCCAAGAAGGCCGGTTAAGGCGGCTAGCCCTGATCCCGGGGTTGTTCATCGGGTTCCAGTTCATGTTGCACATGGTCTACGGAGACGAGCCGTTCCTGTACGCCGCGCATTTCCTCCCGGCGTTCATGGTTGTTCTGGCGCTTGGCTTCCTGGGGCCTTTGGCAACTCTGTGCCGGATCGCTGCACTTATTTTCGCTCTAGTTGCGCCTTTAAATAACGTTCCTCTCTTTCTTGAAGCCAACGAACTGCTGGTGGTACCGACCTAGCTCCCGGAACATCCCTCGGTGTGATGTAGCGTTTGCTTTACCACAGATGAGCAAATGACATGAGGAAAAGCCGCTTCACCGGGGCGCAGATCATGGGGATGATCAAGGGGCGGGAAGCCGAGATGGAGACGGCGGAGGTCTGTCGCCGTCACTGGGGCAGCGGGCCGCAGCGTTCAAAGGCGATGCGCAATCATGACATCGCGCGACGCCGGGCCTGTGTTCTGACAGGTCATCGATCTGAAGACGGTGCGGCGCAAATACGCAGCCGAGCGAGGCATAAGATCGCAATGTTGCGGCACCGGTTGGGCTATCGGCGGATCGGTCTGCTGCTGGAGCGCAGAGGCATGCTGATCAACTTGAACAGCCCCGAGTTTCTTAGACGCCTTCACGTCTCATCATCTGCCGTCGCTCGAACTCCGCAGGCGACAGCATTCCGTTTCTCGCGTGCTTGCGCTTCGGGTTGCAGAACATCTCGATGTAATCGAACACGTCCTGCCTGGCTTCTTCGCGTGTCCGGTAGGTCCTGCGCCTGATCCGCTCGCGCTTGAGCAGGTTGAAGAAGCTCTCCGCAACGGCATTGTCATGGCAGTTGCCGCGGCGGCTCATCGAATGCTCAAGATTGTGGGCGCGCAGGAACGCAGTCCAGTCCATGCTGGTGAACTGACTGCCCTGGTCCGAGTGGATCAGCACCTTGTTCTTGGGCTTGCGCCGCT
>NZ_FMVT01000003.1 GCF_900102505.1 Paracoccus tibetensis
GATCATCCGTTCATCGTTCCACTCGCGTGAACCGACAAACAGTGAAGCTGACACCCTCATCATCGCTTGCGCTAGAGGGCCGACATGCAAGCTTCAAGGTCGAAAACCGACCAAACCGCCCGCATATCTCTTCAGATATCCATCAATGTCAAAAAGCAGAGGAAACAAAATCGCGGATCAAGCGCCAATCTCTCGACGCCCAGCCCGGTCATCCATTCCCAAAATCTCTTCCGGTCCAGACCCGCGCCTCGCAGCGCTCCCCTTCCCGGCCCCTCCAGCGTTCCCGCCTTCGGTGAAGCGGTATTTACGGAGACACGCACCCACCCGCAAGTCCAAAACGACAGAAAAATGACGGCGATCAGGACTTTTTCAACAAGCCATTGATCAGGCTTGCTTCTTGCTACCCCGAAACAGCGTCTGCAGGTTCAGGCGACGGCGGACCACCAGCCTCAGGCCCAGCAGCGACAGAATCGCGACCAGCCAGAACAGGGGGGCAGGCTCGTTCACCTTGACCGCCCAGAGCCAGTGCAGGGCCGCGAGGGGCGCGGCGACATAGACCGCCTTGTGCAGGTTGCGCCACGCCTTCCCGCCAAGCGACCGGATCGACCAGTCGTTCGAGCTGAGCGCCAGCGGCAGAAGCAGCACGAAGGACAGCATCCCGAAGAGAAGGTAGGGGCGCTTCACGATGTCCCGCGCCATCTGTCCCCAGAGAAGGCCCATATCCATGACCACCCAGGCCAACACATGCGGCACCGCATAGGCAAAGCACAGAACGCCCAGCGCCCGACGGAAACGCATCAGCGAGATTCCGGTCAGCCGCAGCAGCGGCGTTACCCCGATGCTTGCGACGAGGAAGTAGAGCGCGGTGCGGCCGAGGCGATGCTCGATCTCTCGGATCGGCTCGACACCGAGGCCGCCGGTCAGCGTGTCCCACAAGAGCAGCGCGAAGGGGATGGCGCCGGCCAGCCAGACCAGCGGCACCGGGATGCGGCGCAGCGCTTCGTTCAGACTGCGGATCAATAGTTCACCCTCAGGTCCATCCCGGCGTAGAGCGAGGCGACCTGATCGCCGTAGCCGTTGAACATCTGCGTCTGCTCGCGCCCGGCAAACAGGCCCGCGCCGATGCGCCGCTCGGTCGCCTGGCTCCAGCGGGGGTGATCGACCTCGGGGTTCACATTGGCGAAGAAGCCGTATTCGCTCGACTGCATCTGCTTCCAGGTGTTCACCGGCTGATCCGAGACCAGGTTGATGCGCACGATCGACTTGATCGACTTGAAGCCATATTTCCACGGCACCACCAGCCGGATCGGCGCGCCGTTCTGGTTGGGCATCGGATCGCCGTAGAGGCCGGTCGCCAGGATCGTCAGCGGGTGCATCGCCTCATCCAGCCGCAGCCCCTCGCGATAGGGCCAGTCCAGGATGGCGCGGCGCTGGCCCGGCATCTCCTCGGGGCGCAGCAAGGTTTCGAACTCGACATATTTGGCCGAGGGCTGAACGCCGACCTTCTGCAGCACGCCGGCCAGCGGAACGCCGATCCAGGGGATGACCATGGACCAGGCCTCGACGCAGCGGAGGCGGTAGATGCGCTCTTCCAAGGCGTTGTCGGGCGCAAGGTCGTCGACGCCGTAGCTGCCGGGGCGGTCCACGAGACCGCCGATCTCGACGGCCCAGGGGTCGGTGGTCAGTGCTCCGGCGTAGCGGGCGGGATCCTCCTTGCCGGTGCCGAACTCGTAGAAGTTGTTGTAGTTGGTGATTTCCTCGAGCGTGTTCGGCGTCTCGTCCGTCGAGAGGGGCGAGGGCTGCGCGCTGCGCGCGGCGGCCGGCAGCAGGACGGCGGCCGCGCCGGCCGCCATGAAGCTGCGGCGGTTCAGCCAGTTTGCTTTCGGGGTGACGTCGGACCAGTTGAGTTTCATCGCGCGCTCCGCATGGGCCGGGCTGGCCGGCTTCATCATGCCACGAGTAACGCGCGGCCACGCAATTTGCGTGCATCACGAAGGGGTGACGCGTCAGGCCGCCGCGATTTCCTCGAGGAAGGCATCCGCGAAGCGGTCCATCCGCGCCTCGTCCAGATGGCGCGAAAGCGCGTCGCGGCTGGCGGGGCGCGCCTCGGCAATGCGGCGCAGCTGCGCGGTCGAGCAGGAGAGCGGCTTTTCCGTTCCGTCCTCGCCCCGCGCCAGCCGCAGCTGCGCCTCGGCCAGCCGGTCCAACAGCGCGCCCTCGGGGCGACCGGCCAAGGCGCGGCGCGCCGGGTGCATCGGGGCCGGGGCGCCGGCAATCACCTCGAGGAAAGCGGCGCCGAAGCTCTCCAGCTTCTTGGCGCCGACACCGCTGACACGCGCCATCGCGTCCAGGTCCTGCGGCCGCTTCTCGGCCATTTCGATCAGCGTGCGGTCGGGGAAGATGACATAGGCCGGCACCCGCGCCGCCTCGGCCAGTGCGCGGCGCTTGGCCTTCAGGGCGGACAGCAGCGGCTCGTCCTCCTCGGCCACTTGGGCGCGCAGGACGTTGGCGGGCTTGGCAGCCTTGGTCGTGTCCTCGCGCAGAGTGACGCTTTCCTCGCCGCGCAGGACGGGATGGGCGGCGTCGGTCAGGTGCAGCGCGCCGTG
Organism: Paracoccus tibetensis; assembly: GCF_900102505.1. Lineage (GTDB taxonomy): Bacteria > Pseudomonadota > Alphaproteobacteria > Rhodobacterales > Rhodobacteraceae > Paracoccus > Paracoccus tibetensis. Next base: position 2,607 of record NZ_FMVT01000003.1, read on the forward strand.
ACGCTCAGGGTCGGGGCGGCAGAGGTCGAGCCCCATCATCTGCCGGAAGATCGCCTGCCACTGGCCGCGCCCATGCTCGCGCCCGACGCCGAAGGTCGGCAGCTGGTCATGGCCGCGCTCGCGCACCTTGTCGGTGGTGGTGCCGGTCAGGATGTCGATCAGATGGCCGCTGCCGAACCATTCGCCCGTCCGCACGATGGCCGACAAGGCCTTGCGGACCGCCATGGTGCCGTCGAACAGCTTCGGCGGCGCCTGGCAGAGGTCGCAATTTCCGCAATCCGCGGCCAGCTCCTCGCCGAAATACGAGAGCAGCCGCTTGCGGCGGCAGCCGGTCGCCTCAGCCAGGCCCAGAAGCGCATTCAGCCGGGCATGATCGCCGGCCTTGCGCGCCGCGTCGCCCAGCCCCTCGTCGATCTGGGTGCGGCGCAGGCGGATGTCGTCGGGGCCGTAGAGCGTCAGCGTGTCCGCCGGATCACCGTCGCGGCCGGCGCGGCCGATTTCCTGATAGTACCCCTCGATCGACTTCGGCAGGTCCGCGTGCAGCACCCAGCGGATGTCGGGCTTGTCGATGCCCATGCCGAAGGCGACCGTCGCCACCACGATCAGCCCGTCCTCGCGCTGGAACCGCGCCTCGGCCTCGCGCCGGGCATCGGGCTCGAGGCCGGCGTGGTAGGCGATGGCCGGATGGCCCGCCTCGCGCAAGGCCTGCGCCAAGGTCTCGGTGCGCGCGCGGGCGCCGCAATAGATGATGCCCGACTGGCCGCGCCGTGCGGCGACATAGGTCAGCACCTGCGCGCGCGGGCTGTTCTTGGGCTGGAAGGCGAGGCGGATGTTCGGCCGGTCGAAGCCGCGCAGGAAGGTGACCGGCTCGGCGCCGTCGAAGAGGCGCGTGACGATCTCGGCCCGCGTCTCGACATCGGCGGTCGCGGTAAAGGCGGCAAGCGGCACATCCAGCGTCCGGCGCAGATCGCCGATCCGCAGGTAGTCGGGCCGGAAGTCATGGCCCCACTGGCTGACGCAATGCGCCTCATCGACCGCAATGGCGGTGACGCCGGCGCGGCGCAAGAGGTTCACCGTCCCGCCCGAGGCCAGCCGCTCGGGCGCCATGTAGAGCAGCTTCAGCCTTCGCTCCGAGATGGCGCGGAAGACCTCGTCCGTCTCGTCCTCGGTATTGCCGCTGGTCAGGGCGCCGGCCTCGACCCCGGCCTCGCGCAGGGCGCGGACCTGGTCGCGCATGAGCGCGATCAGCGGCGAGATGACGACCGTCACCCCGTCCCGCATCAGCGCGGGCAGCTGGTAGCACAGCGACTTGCCCCCGCCCGTCGGCATGATCGCCAGCACGTTCCGGCCGTCCGCGACGGCCTCCACGATCTCCTGCTGGCCGGGGCGGAAGCCGTCGAAGCCCCAGACCTGGCGCAGAAGATCGCCCGCTGGCAGATCGCGCGCCATCAATAGCCGTAGAAGAAGCCTGCGTTGTTCGCCAGCGCGGACCTCAGGATGATGATGATGATGAAGACGACCAGCGGCGCCAGGTCCAGCCCGCCGGTGTTCGGCAGAATGCGGCGGACAGGGGCGTAGATCGGCTCGAGCAGGCGGTTCAGGCCGTCCCAGATCTGCGCGACCAGCGGCTGGCGCAGGTTCAGGACCTGGAAGTTGATCAGCCACGACATGATGATGTGGACGATCATGATGAACCACACCACCTGAAGGATCAGTTGCAGTGCCTGATAGAGCGTAACCATCCGTCCCTCGTCCTGTTCGCGGTCCGCCCTTGTATGGCGACGCCCACCGTCCCGCGCAAGGTGATGCGGCCACCTGCCGCCGCGTCCCGGTTGACGCTGCCGTGAGTGCCGGTCACGCAAGGCGCAACGAAAGGACCGCCATGTATCCGCTGATGCGTTTTGCCAAGGAGATGTTGAAATTCCGTAAAGCGCCGCGCCTGGCGCCGACCGGAACCCATGTCTCGACCCATATCTGCTGGCCTTGGGACCTCGATCCCTGGATCGAGCTGAACAACGGTCGCACGCTGACGCTGTTCGATCTGGGCCGCATCCCGCTGGCGCAGCGCACGGGGCTGATCCCGGTGCTGCGCGCCAACAGGTGGGGCATCACCGTCGCGGGCAGCTCGACCCGCTACCGCCGCCGCATCCGCGCCTTCGACCGATTCACGATGATCTCGCGCATGGTCGGGTGGGACCACCGCTTCGTCTACATGGACCAGTCGATGTGGACCCGCGCGGGCTGCTGCAACCAGGTGCTGATCCGCTCGGCCATCACCTCGGCGCAGGGGATCGTGCCGCCGGCCGAGGTGATGGCGGCGCTTGGCCACGACCCGGTCAGCCCGCCCCTGCCCGACTGGATCGCTGCCTGGGTTCAGGCCGACGCCCTGCGCCCCTGGCCGCCCCGGCTGCCCGAGGACGGGAAAGACAGCTTGCCAGCCTGACCCCTGCGCGGCCTTATGCGCGCAAGAGCCATGAGGCCAAGGCAGGGGGGACGGCATGAACCGCAAGCGGATCTGGGGGTGGTGGTTCTTCGATTGGGCGAGCCAGCCCTATCACACGCTGCTCCTGACCTTCATCTTCTCGATCTACTTTGCCGAGGTCGCCAAGCGCCACTACATCGCCCTCGGGGAAAGCAGCACGCTGGCCGGCGCCCATGCGCAGGCGCTGTGGGGCTACGGGCTCTCGGCCGCCGGGATCATCATCGCCGTCTTCGCCCCGATCCTCGGCGCCATCGCCGACAGCTCGGGGCGGCGGATGCCCTGGGTGTGGTTCTTCTCGGGGCTCTACGTTATCGGCGCTGCGGGCCTTTGGTGGCTGATGCCGACGCAGCCGGCCCTGCTGCAAGCGGTGGTCCTGTTCGGCATCGGCCTGATCGGGGTCGAGTTCGCGACCATCTTCACCAACGCCCAACTTCCCGGCCTCGCGCCGCGGGACGAGATCGGCCGCGTCTCAGGCTCGGGCTACGCCTTCGGCTATCTGGGCGGCGTCGTCGCGCTGGCCCTCATGCTGGCGCTGTTCGCCGAGACGCCGAGCGGCCGGACCCTCATCGGCATCCCGCCGCTCTTCGGCCTCGATCCGGCCCTGCGCGAGGGGACCCGCTTCGTCGGTCCCTTCACCGCGATCTGGTATGTCGTCTTCATGATCCCCTTCTTCCTCTGGGTGAAGGAAACCGGCCCCCGCCGTCCCATCCGCATCCGGCCCGCGCTGTCCGAGCTTTGGGCGCTGATCCGCAGCCTCCGCCATCGCCGCAGCCTTGCGGCATGGCTGCTGTCCTCGATGTTCTCGCGCGACGCGCTGAACGCGCTCTACGGCTTCGGCGGGGTCTATGCCGGCACGGTGCTGGGCTGGCCGGTCTTCCTGGCCGGGGTCTTCGGCGTCGTCAGCGCGATCAGCGCGGCGATCATCAGCTGGCTCGGCGGGCGCGCCGACCGCGCCTTCGGCCCGCGCAGCGTCATCATCGCCTGCATCCTTGCGCTGACCGCCGTCTGCACGCTGCTGGTCGGCATGGACCGCAACTCCGTCTTCGGCATGCCCGCCCCGGCCGAGCCGCTCTTCGCCGGCCTGCGCCTGCCCGACCTCATCTTCTTCGCCTGCGGCGCCGTCATCGGCGGGGCGGGCGGCGCGCTTCAGGCCGCCAGCCGCACCATGATGGTCCGCCACACGACCAAGGCCCGCGCGACCGAAGGATTTGGCCTCTACGCCCTCTCCGGCAAGGTCACGGCCTTCCTCGCGCCGTTCCTGATCGCGGTGACGACCGATCTCAGCGGCAATCAGCGGGTCGGCTTCGTTCCGCTGATCGTGATCTTTCTGCTCGCGCTCGTTCTGCTACGGTGGGTCAATGCCGAAGGAGAAAGCGAGGGCCCGACGTGATCAAGAGAACCCTGACCGCCGCCGCGGTGATGCTGGGGCTGGCGCTGCCGGCCGCTGCGGACCCGCTGGCCAAGGACGTCTTCGGCAGCTTCCGCTCGCCCTCGCAGGGGCCGGCGGTGTCGATCGGCTACTACTCGCAGGGCTGCGCGCAGGGCATGGTGCAGATGCCGGAAAGCGGGCCGTCCTGGCAGTCGATGCGCCTGTCGCGCGACCGGCACTGGGGCCATCCGGTGATGATCGACTTCCTGCAGGGCCTTTCGCGTGCGGCGCAGCAGGCGGGCTGGCAGGGGCTCTATATCGGTGACATCAGCCAGCCGCGGGGCGGGCCGATGACCTCGGGCCATGCCAGCCACCAGATCGGGCTGGATGCCGACATCTGGATGCTGCCGCCCTCGTCGCTGAACCTCTCGCGCCAGCAGCGCGAGAACCTGTCCTCGGTCTCGGTCGTGGCGCGGAACGGGCTCGGCCTGTCCTCGGCCTGGAACCAGGGCCATTTCCTCATCATGCGCGCCGCCGCCCGCGATCCGCGGGTCGAGCGCATCCTGGTCGATCCCGTCGCCAAGGTCGCGATGTGCCAGATGGAGACGGGCGACCGGTCCTGGCTGCGCAAGGTCCGGCCGATCAACGCCCACGACTTCCACTTCCACGTGCGCCTCTCCTGCCCCGCCGGCTCGATCTGCCGCACGCAGGACCCGCCGCCTGCGGGCGATGGCTGTGCCGAGGCGCAGCAGTGGATCAACAACCGCGCCAATCCTTCGCGTGCGCCGGCAACGCCCGCCGATCCGGATTACCGTCACCCCCGAACATACCGGATGAGCGAGCTTCCCCAGCAATGCAACATCGTCGCCTCTTCGCCCTGACGGCGACCTGCCTGACCCTCTCCTGCGCGGCCCCCGCCGCGCCGGAGGCCGGGACACCCACCGCGACCCATGCCGGCACCCATATCTGGCAGCACGAGGATCCGCATTTCGGCGGCTTCTCGGCCATCGAGGTGACGGAGGGCGGCGCGCGCTTCCTCGCGCTGACCGACCGCGCCCATCTCTTCTGGGGCAGCATCCGGCGCGGCGAGCGCGGCCAGATCCGCGAGATGCAGATCGAGGGCAGCACGCCCCTGCGCGGCACGGACGGCGCGCCGCTGGATCAGGAGAAGCTGACCGACAGCGAGGGGATGGCGCTGGACGCCGAGGGCAACATCTGGGTCAGCTTCGAGCGCGATCACCGCGTCGCCCGCCATGCCGGGCCCGAGGCTCCGGCCAGCGAGGTGCTGCGCCCGCCGCGGCTGCCCGGCATGGGCGGGAATTCCGGCTACGAGGCGCTGGCGATCGATCCCGAGGGTCGGATCGTGATAGTGCCCGAACGCTCTGCCGGCGCCGGCCTCCCCTTCGCCGCGCAGGTCTACGAAGAAGGCGCCTGGCGCCGGCTGGCGCTGATCCCGCGCGACGGCCGCTGGCTGCCGGTGGGCGCAGATTTCGGTCCCGACGGCCGCTTCTACCTGCTCGAGCGCGACTTTCTCGGCCCCTTCGGCTTCGCCTCGCGGGTGCGCAGCATGGTCCTGACCGAGGACGGGCCCGAGGACGTGGCCGTCGTAGTGCGCAGCCTGCCCCTGCAATACGACAATCTCGAGGGGATCTCGGTCTGGGCCGACGGGCCGCAGATCCGCATGACGATGATCTCGGACGACAATTTCCTCTTCGTGCAGCGGACCGAGCTGGTGGAATACGTGCTCTCCGCCGACGGCCGCCACGCGCGCCGCGACTGAGCCGGCGCCCGGCGGCCTGCCGCCGCGAGGCGCGGGCCCCCTCGATGGGGGCCCGCGCCTCGAGCTGCTTTCGGCGGTTATGCCGTGGACCGCCCGCGCTCCGATCCGCGCGCATGCAAGGACCCAAGCGTTGACAGGGCGGCGTGCAGGGCGTAACCGCCCCGCTGTCCCGCGCCAAGCCGGGGCCGAGTTCTCCGCCACCTTGTAAAACGGAACCAACCCCTGATGACCCGCTTCCTGCCCGGCATCCTTGCCATGGCCGCCATCGTCGTGGCCTCCAACATCCTCGTGCAATTCCCGATCGGCAACTGGCTGACCTGGGGCGCGATCAGCTATCCCTTCGCCTTCCTCGTCACCGATGTCATGAACAAGGTCTACGGCCCCGCCGCGGCGCGCCGGGTGGTGCTGGCGGGCTTCCTCATCGGCGTGCTCTGCTCGGTCATCGCCGCCGGGCTCGACGCCACCACGCTGCGCATCGCCATCGGCTCGGGCACCGCCTTCCTCATCGCGCAGCTGCTCGACGTGTCGATCTTCGACGCCCTGCGCGACGGGCGCTGGTGGCGCGCCCCCCTGGCCTCCAGCGTCATCTGCTCGGCCATCGACACCGCACTCTTCTTCGGCATCGCCTTCTCGGCGGCCCTGCCCGCGGACATGAACACCGGCTGGTCCAACGAGGCCGTTCCGCTGCTTGGTCAGGGACCGGTCACCGCGCTGTGGGTTTCGCTGGCAGTTGCCGACTGGCTGTTCAAACTCTGTCTCGCCGTACTTGCCCTTGTACCCTTTCGTATAATCGTCCGCAATTTGTTGCGGGTGCGGAACGAAAGCTGATTGACAGAGCTTGGTTCTGTGGCAGGCTGAGCTTGCAACGGCAACGTTTTGAAAGGAGGTGGTCCAGTGTCTAGAGTGATATTGGAGAGAGGTGTCGGAACAGTCAGGGGGGCCGTGACCTAAGGGCAACCCCAAGGGTCGTAAACCCTGATTGGGACCGGGCGGATATCTTCCATCCCTAACCGGACCATCTCCGTGGAACTCGCGGGCCGTCTGTTTCAGGCGGCCCGTTTCTGTTTCCGGCCCCGCGGCCCTGCCCGCGCCGGCGCAGGAAGGGCGGCCCCCAGGGGCCGCCCTTCGCCGTTCGTCACGCCGCCCGGGTGCGGGCCCGGTTCGCGCCCATGCCGCCGATGACGACCAGCGCCCAGACCAGCGCCGCGGCCCACCACAGACCACCATTGATCAGCCCCATCCCGACCAGCCCGGCCTGCACCACGTAGTAGACCATGGTGATGAGCGTCTTGCGGATCAGGTCCCCTTCGCGGTCCGTCAGCCCGACGGTCGCCGAGGCGGCCACGACGTTGTGCACGCAGATCATGTTGCCGGCGGCCCCGCCGACCGCCTGCAGGACGACGACGGTGGTGATCCCGGCCAGGTTCAGCCCGATCCCCTCGGCGGTCGAGAACTGGAACAGCGCGAACATCATGTTCGACACCGTGTTCGAGCCGGCGATGAAGGCGCCGAGCGCGCCCACGATCGGCGCGAACAGCGGCCATGCGGCACCCGTCGCCGCGGCCATGCCCTCGGCCAGGGTGATGGGCATCGATGCCATGCCCTCCGAGCCCGAGTTGATGAAGACCTGCACCATCGGCACCGCCAGCAGCAGCGCGGGCGCCGCCGCCAGCATCGTCCGCCCCGAGATGCCCCAGGCCCGACCATAGGCTGCCACCGGCATCCGGAACAGCGCGACCGAGATCAGCGAGGCGATGATCATCACCGTCCCCGGCGAATAGAGGAACTGCGCCGAGGCGTTGATCCCCGACCCGAAGATGTCGGTCAGCGCCAGCGTCGCGTCCGGTCCAGTCAGCCAGGCCTTCAGCGGCGCGATGGTGCGCGTCAGCACCAGCAGGACCGCGACGATGACATAGGGCATCCAGGCCGCGACCAGCCCGATGCGTCGCGTGTCGGGGCCAAGCTCGGCCTCGGCCTCGTCCGGCTCGACGCTGCCCTGCCAGCCCGCGCCCCAGTTTGCCCGCGCAGGAAAGTCGAAGCGGTCCTGCGGCAGGAACAGCCCGGCCCGCGCCGCCGGCACCACGATCATCAGCCCGATCAGCCCGCCCAGCAGCGACGGGAACTCGGGCCCCAGGAAGCGCGCGACCAGGAAGTAGGGAACGGTGAAGGCAAGGCCCGCGAAGATCGCGAACTTCCAGGCACGGAAACCCTCGGCGAAGCTGCGGGACTGGCCGAAGAAGCGCGTCAGCATCCCGACCATCAGCAGCGGGACGAGGACGCCGACGATGGCATGGACCAGCGCCACCTGCGCGGCGACCACCGGCACGTAGTCGGCGACGGTCATCGGCGCGATGGCGGCCTCGACCTCGGGGCTGTTCGACAGGCCGTTCTGGATGCCGACCAGCATCGGCGTACCGACCGCGCCGAACGAGACCGGCGTCGACTGGATGATCAATGCCACCATTACCGCGGCCATGGCCGGAAACCCGATCGCGACCAGCAGGGGCGCGGCCACGGCGGCAGGCGTGCCGAATCCCGAGGCGCCCTCGATCAGCGAGCCGAACATCCAGGCGATGATGATGGCCTGGATGCGCCGGTCGGGCGAGATGTCGGTGAAGCCGCGCCGGATCGTGCGGATCGCGCCCGATTCCTGCACCGTGAACAGCAGTAGGATGGCGCCGAAGACGATGTAGAGCAGCGTGATGGCCGTCACCAGGCCGTTCACCGTCGCCCCCGCGACCCGCGCGGGCGCCGCCCCCCACAGCACCAGCGCCAGAAGCACCGTCACGACATATGCCGCGAGCATCGCGACCTTGGCAGAGCGCCGCATCACCACCAGCAGCAGGAAAACCACCAGGACGGGCAGCGCCGCCGCAAGCAAAAGGACCGGACCGGGCATCATTTCTCCTCCTCAGGATCAGTTCGTGCCGCATCCGGCAACGGACGATCCCGCGAATCAAGGGAAATCGGTCAGGGATACGAACCCTTTGCGCGAAGGCAGGCGAAAACGTCGCGTCCGGTGTGCTGCACCCGCCCCCCGCTTAGGCCTTGGCTCAGATGCGCTCGATGGCGATGGCGATGCCCTGGCCGCCGCCGATGCACATGGTGACAAGGCCGCGCCGCCCGCCGGTCCGCTCCAGCTCGTGGATCGCCTTGACCATCAGGATCGCGCCGGTCGCGCCGACCGGGTGGCCGAGTGCGATGGCGCCGCCGTTCGGGTTCACCCGTGCCGGATCGAGGCCAAGCCCCTTGTTCACCGCCAAGGCCTGCGCCGCGAAGGCCTCGTTCGATTCGACCACGTCGAAATCGCCGGCCTTCAGCCCCGTCCGCGCCATCACCTGCTCGACCGCCGGGATGGGTCCGATCCCCATCACCTCGGGCCGCACGCCGGCGACGGCATAACCGAGGATCCGCGCGCGCGGCGAAAGCCCCGCCGCCTCGGCCGCCTCGGCCCGCGCCAGCACCAGCGCCGCCGCCCCGTCGTTGATGCCGCTGGCATTGCCGGCAGTGACGCTGCCGCCCTTCTGGAAGACCGCCTTCAGGCCGGCCAGCTTCTCGAGCGTCGATTCCTTGGGATGCTCGTCCGTGTCGAAGGCGGCGGGGCCCTTCCGGGTCTTCACCTCGATCGGGACGATCTGCTCGCGGAAATGGCCGGCCGCGATGGCCGCCGCCGCACGGCGCTGCGATTCCATCGCAAACTCGTCCTGCGCCTCGCGGCTGATGTCATGCTCGGCCGCGACGTTCTCGGCCGTGACCCCCATGTGGCCGGTGCCCATCGGGCAGGTCAGCGCGCCGGTCATCATGTCCATCATGACCTGATCGCCCATCTTCGCCCCGAAGCGGGCCGAGCTGACCGCATAGGGCGAGCGGCTCATGCTTTCCGCGCCGCCGGCCAGCGCGAACTCGGCATCGCCCAGCATCAGCGCCTGCGCCGCCGAGACAATGGCCTGCGCCCCCGACCCGCAGAGCCGGTTCACGTTCATCGCCGGGACCGTGTGCGGAATTCCCGCCTCCAGCATCGCCACGCGGCTGAGATACATGTCGCGCGGCTCGGTGTTGATCACATGGCCGAAGACGACCTGCCCGATCTTCTCGGGCGCGATGCCGGCGCGTGCCATCGCCTCGCGGGTGACGGTGGTGGCCAGCTGCGTCGGCGGGATCGCGGCCAGGCTGCCGCCGAAGGTGCCGATGGCGGTGCGAACGCCGGACAGGATGACGATGTCGGTTGCAGTCATGTGACCCTCCTCTGATCGCAGGCAGCATAATCCCGTGCTGCAATGCCGCAAGATCTGTGCGCGCTACCATCCGGCCCTTTCACCGCAGGCGGCCAAGCGGTATGCTCTGCCGGAATAACGGCAGGACACCCGCATGAGCCAGACCGAAGGCGGCCCGAGGCTGCGCATCAAGCTGCGGCTCGAATATGATTCGCCCCTGATCCTCGGCCCCGGCAAGGCCGAGCTGCTCAGCCGCATCGACCGCCTCGGCTCAATCTCGGCCGCCGCGCGCGAAATGGGGATGAGCTACAAGCGCGCCTGGACCTTGGTCGAGGAGATGAACATCGCCTTCGCCGAGCCGGTCATCGACAGCGCCCGCGGCGGGGCGGGCGGCGGCGGCGCGCGGGTGACCGAGACAGGGCGGCAGGTCCTGCACCACTACCGCACGCTGGAAAAGCTGCTGCGCGAGGCCGGGGCCGAGGACCTGCAGGCGCTGAACGCGCTGCTGCGTCCCGAGGGCAGCGGCAGCTGACAGCGGCCCTCGGCCGGACGGACCTGCGGCATTGTGATTTCATCTCACGCCGAATTGCCCTAATACTGCGGAAAAAGACGAACGAGCAGCACGAGGGCAGAGATGAACAGGCTATTGAAGCTCGCCATTGTCGGGCTCGTCGCCTCTTGCGGCGGCGGCAACTTCAGCGCACCGCGCCAGCTGGACAATGCCTGCGCCATCGCCGGAGAGCGGCCGGCCTACCTGCGCGCCATGCGCGCGACCGAGCGCAAATGGGGCGTGCCGGTCCATGTGCAGATGGCGACGATGTACCAGGAATCGAAGTTCATCGGCGACGCCCGCACGCCGCACCAATATGCGCTCGGCGTCATCCCCGTCGGCCGCCAGTCCAGCGCCTTCGGCTATTCGCAGGCGCTCGACGGCACCTGGGAGGAATATCAGCGCGCCAGCGGCAACCGCCGCGCCCGCCGCGACAACATCCGCGATGCCACGGATTTCATGGGCTGGTACATGGATGGCAGCCAGCGGCAGCTGGGCCTGTCCAAGCGCGACGCGGCCTCGCAATACCTCGCCTATCACGAGGGGCGCGGCGGCTTCTCGCGCGGCAGCCACAACTCGAAGCCCTGGCTGATGCGGGTGGCCGGCCAGGTCGGCCAGCGCTCCGAGATGTACCGCCAGCAGCTCGCCTCCTGCCGCAGGGCCTGAGGCGGCTTGCGCCTCCCGCGCCTTTCGCGCCAGATGCGCGCGACGCGCAGGAGGCATGCATGGACCATCCCCTTCCCGAAGTGGCCCGAAACCAGCCGGCATTCGCCGGCCATCTGGGGATGCGCGTCGTGGCGGCCCGCCCGGACCGGGTGGAGTTCGAACTGCCGGTGACGCCGGAGCTGGCCAACCGCAACGGTGTGCTGCATGGCGGCGCGATCATGGCGCTGGCGGACAATGCCGGCGGGACGGCGACCTTCCTGAACCTGCCCGAAGGGCGCAGCACCACCACAATCGAGAGCAAGACTAACTTCCTGCGCCCCATCCGGATCGGGGACACGGCGCGCGCCGTCGCCGTGCCGCTGCACCTGGGGCGGACGACGCAGATCTGGCAGACGACGGTGACGCGCGGCGACGGCAAGACGGTCGCGATCGTCACACAGACGCAGATGGTGCTCGACTGGACCGAGCCCGGCTCAGGCCGCGGCTGAGACCGCCGGCGTCGGCGCGGCAGGCTCGGGCCGCGCGGCCTTCAGAAGCATCTCCAGCCGGGCGCGCAGGTCCGGCGTGATCGGCGCGATGTGATGTGCCATGAAGAACCTCAACGATTAACAATTGCCTCCTGCCTTGCTGATGCCGCGGATTCGCCCCCGCGTCACGCGCCGGCACCCGCAGCGGCGCTAGAGTCCGGCCAGGCGGCACGCGGCTGCCCGCCCGGCGCGCAGCCCGGTCGAAAAACAGCCAGTCAACAGATAGCCGCCGGTCGGAGCCTCCCAGTCCAGCATCTCGCCGCAGGCGAAGACGCCGGGCAGGGCGCGCAGCTCCAGATCGGCGGTCAGCGCAGCATCCGTGATCCCCCCGGCGGACGAGATCGCCCGGTAGAGCCCCATCGGCCCCTCATGGCGCAGCGGCAGCGCCTTCGCCAGCCGCGCCAGCGCCTCGGGGTCCTCGGGCAGCGGGCGCCCCCATTCCATCAGCAGCGCGACCTTGACGGGATCGCCCAGCACCCGGCGCAACCAGTTGCCCACCGACAGCTTCCCCCGCGGCCGCGCGAAGCGCGCCGCCAGGACCCCGGCCTCCAGATCCGGCGCCAGATCGACCGACGCCGCCGCCCCGTCCCGGATCGCGGCCGCCAGCTCGTAGATCCCGCCGCCCTCGATCCCCGCGGCCGAGATGACCCACTCGCCGCGCCGCGCCGCGCCACCCACCAAGAGCGCCGCGCCCTTCACCGGCGCCCCGAAATGCCGCGCCATCTGCCCGGACCAGGACACGCGGAACCCCATGTTCGCCGGCCGGAAAGGCGCCAGCTCGACCCCCGCCGCGCGCAGCATCGGCACCCATCCCGCATCCGAGCCGAGCCGCGGCCAACTCGCCCCGCCCAGCGCCAGCACCGCCACCTTCGGCCTGAGCACCTGCCCGCCCTCGAACCGGAACCCGCCCTCCAGCCCGCACCAGCGCCAGCGCGTGCGCAGCTCGACCCCGCCCGCGCCCAGCCGCGCCAGCCAGGCCCGCAGCAGCGGCGAGGCCTTCATCCCGACCGGAAACACCCGCCCCGTCGAGCCGGTGAACAGCGCCACCCCCAGCCCCTCGGCCCAGGCCTTCACCTCCGACGGCCCCATATCTTCTGTGCTGAAATATCCCGGGGTTGGCCGACGAGTCCGCCACCGGTCCAAGGACCGTTGGCCAACGGGCAGAGCCCCGGTTCCTGCCGTGAACCTCGCGCGGAACTCGGGCAGGGGCTCGTCCTTCGTCAGGTTCAGCCCCGACTTCCCCGCCATCAGGAACTTGCGCGCCGGCGACGGCATCGCCTCGGCCAGCACGACCCGCCGCCCCGGCGCCATCAGCGCCTCGGCCGCCATCAGCCCCGCCGGCCCCGCGCCGATCACCAGCGCGTCGACCGTCTCGGCGCTCACCGCCGCCTCATGGCGAGGCGCAGCAGGGCGCGCTCCACAAGCGGCATCTGCGGCGCCTTGGTCGAGGAGCGCAGCGTCAGGTCCGTCTCCAGAAGGTCCGAGACCGCCTCCTCCAGCGGTCCCGCGCCCCAACCCTGCGCCTGCCGCGCCATGCGGTCGCGACGCGGGCCGAAGACCGGCGGGCGCGCCCGCGCCAGCGCCACCGCAGGCCCGGCCGGATCGACCGCCGCCAGGTAGAGCGTGCGGAAATGGCGCAGCGCGCCGATGCAGATGGTCACCGGCGACAGGCCCTGCGCGTCGATCCGGCGCATCAGCACGCCGAAGGCCGCCTGGTCGCGCTCGGCCACCGCGTGCAGCAGCTCGTCGAGATCCGCCTCGATCGTGGCGGGCGCCAGCAGCGCGATCTCCTCCGGCGTCAGCGGGTCGGGGTCTGCGTGCTTGTAGAGCCCGATCTTCTCGATGGTCTGGCGCAGATCGCCCGGATCCAGCGCGCGGGCCAGCACCATCAGCTCGCGCATCGCATCGCGCGGCACCTCGCGCAGCCCGGCCTCCGTCAGCCAGCGCGCGATCTCCTCCTCGCCGGGCGGGTCGTCGTAGACCGGGGCGCAGACCGCCTGCCCATGCGCCTCGAAGAGCTTGCGCAGCGCCGAGGATTTCGCCAGCGCCCCCGCCGCCACCACGATCACCGCATCGCCGGCCCGCCAGCCCTCCAGCGCCGCGCGCACCGCGTCCGCCGCGGTGTCGGGTGCATCGTCGACCAGCACCACGCGCGGGCCGGGGAAGAACCCCACCTCGCGCACCGCGTCGATCAGCTGCGCCGGGTCCTTCTTCAGCCCGCCGCCGGACATGCGCGTCAGGCGCATCTCCTCGTCGGCCTTCTCGCCGACCAGCGCCTTGATCGCCTCGGCGCGCTTCATGGCAACGCGCATCGCGTCCTGCCCGTAGATCAGCAGCCCCGGCCGCGAGGGGTCGGGCCGCGCCAGGTAGCGCGCGATCTCGTTCCCCTTCAGCAGCACCCGCTCAACCCGGCAGGCTGGCCGAAGCCGCCAGCAGCCGCGTCACCACCTGGTCGGCCAGCATCACCGCCAGCCGCTCGCGCGCGTCGCCTTCGGCCGCCAGCGTCGCGATGGTCGTCCCGGTGGTCGAGTAAGAGGTGAAGCTGCTCACACGCCCCTGCGTCACCAGCGCGCCGCCCGGCCCGCGCAGCGCGAAATCGGCAGTGCCGTTCAGCGAGTAGCGCGTCGTCACCCCGTCCGTGGTGATCGCCTGGCTGACGACGCCGGCGCTGATGCGGTAGTCGAGCACGTAGTCCGCCGCCTCGTCCGGCCCCAGCCGCTCGGCGATGCGCCGGTTGAAGGCGAAGTCGATGGGCGTGTCCGGATCGCGCGGCCTGATCCGGCCGAAGAGGCGCCCCGCCCCGCCGCCCGGTCCGTAGACCGGGCTGAGCCCGCAGCCCGCCACGGCCAGAAGCCCCAGCAGCACCGCGCGACGGGACAGGGCCTCAGGCGACCACATTGACGATCCGCCCCGGCACCACGATCAGCTTCTTGGGCGCGGCCCCGTTCAGGAAGCGCTGCACGGCCTCGTCGGCCAGGACCAGCGCCTCGACCTGGTCCTTGGGCATGTCCTTCGGCACCGAGATCTCGCCGCGGCGCTTGCCGTTCACCTGGATCGGCAGCACGACATTGTCGTCCTGAAGCAGCGCCGGATCGGCTTCGGGCCAGGGCGCGTCCACGACCATCCCCTGCCCGCCCGAGATCGCCCAGACCTCCTCGGCCAGATGCGGCACCATCGGCGCCATCAGCTGCGCCATGATCCGCAGCACCGCCCGCCGCGCCTCGCAACCCGCCGGCGAGCGGCCGACGGCGTTCGCCAGCTCGTAGAGCTTGGCGACGGCCTTGTTGAAGGCGAAGCCCTCGATGGCGCGCGTCACGTCCGCGGTGGCGCGATGCGCCGCGCGGGTCAGGTCGGGATCGTCCGCGCCCTCGGCCGGCGCCTCCTCGGCCAGGCGGAACACGCGGGCCAGGAACTTCGCGGCGGCCTCGGCCCCGGCGGCGGTCCATTCCACGTCCCGCTCGGGCGGGCTGTCGGACAGCATGAACCAGCGCGCGGTATCGGCGCCGAAGCTCTCGACGATGTTGACCGGGTCGACGACGTTCTTCTTGGACTTCGACATCTTGGCCGAGGGGACCACCTCGACCTCGGTGCCGTCGGCCAGCTTGCCGTCTGTCACGTCCTCGGGCAGGTGGTAGACCGGCCGCCCCCGCGCGTCGCGGGTCATGTAGATCTCGTGCGTGACCATGCCTTGCGTGAAGAGCGCGTCGAACGGCTCCTTCGCGGCCTCGGGCAGGTGGCCGGTCTTCACCATCGCGCGGGCGAAGAAGCGGGAATAGAGAAGGTGCAGGATCGCGTGCTCGATCCCGCCGATATACTGGTCCACGTTCATCCAGTAGTCGGCATCCGCCCGTTCGGTCGGCGTCGCCGCATGAGGCGAGGTGAAGCGGGCGTAATACCAGCTGCTGTCCACGAAGGTGTCCATCGTGTCCGTCTCGCGGCGGGCCGCGCCGCCGCATTTGGGACAGGTCGCCTGCCGCCAGGTCGGGTGGCGGTCCAGAGGGTTGCCGGGCACATCGAAACTCACGTCCTGCGGCAGCAGCACGGGCAGGTTGCTCTTCGCCTCCGGCACAGTGCCGCAGCTGTCGCAATGGACGACCGGGATCGGGCAGCCCCAGTAGCGCTGGCGCGAGATGCCCCAGTCCCGCAGGCGGAACTTGGTGACGCCCTCGCCATAGCCCTGCGTTTCGGCATGGGCGATGGCGGCGTCCACGGCGGCCTCGCCGGTCTGGTCGGCCGGGCCCGCAAAGCCGCGGACATAGGTGACGGTCTCGGTCTTTGCCGGAACGAAGGGCGCCTTTGCCACCAACGCGTCGGCCTGCGCCAGGTCCATGCCCTGCTGCCCGAAGGTCGCGCGGATCGGCAGGCCGTATTTCGTGGCGAACTCGTGGTCGCGCTCGTCATGGGCGGGCGAGCCGAAGATGGCGCCGGTGCCGTAGTCCATCAGCACGAAATTGGCGATCCAGATCGGCAGGCGCCAATCCGGGTCCAGCGGATGGCGCACCGTCAGCCCGGTGTCGAAGCCCAGCTTCGGCGCCGTCTCAATGGCCTCTTCGGTGGTGCCGATGCGGCGGCACTCGTCGCGGAAGGCCTCGATCTCGGGGCGGCTGGCTGCCAGCTCCTTGACCAGAGGGTGGTCCGGCGACAGCGCGACAAAGGAGGCGCCGCGCAGCGTATCGGGGCGGGTCGTGTAGACTTCGATGGCGTCATGGCCGGCTGGGGCATCGACGGTCTGGAAGCGGAACTGAAGGCCCCGCGACCTGCCGATCCAGTTGGCCTGCATCAGCCGCACCTTCTCGGGCCAGCCCTTCAGCCCGTCCAGCGCCTCCAGCAGCTCGTCCGAGTAGTCGCTGATCTTGAAGAACCACTGCGTCAGCTCGCGCCGCTCGACCGTCGCGCCCGAGCGCCAGCCCTTGCCGTCGATCACCTGCTCGTTCGCCAGCACGGTCATGTCGACCGGGTCCCAGTTCACCTGCGCCGACTTGCGCGTGATCAGCCCCGCCTCCAGCATGTCGAGGAACAGCGCCTGCTGCTGGGCAACATAAGCGTCGTCGCAGGTCGCGAACTCGCGGCTCCAGTCGATCGACAGGCCGAGCGGCTTCAGCTGCTCGCGCATCGTGGCGATGTTGGCATAGGTCCAGTCGCGCGGATGGCCGCCCTGCTCCATCGCGGCATTCTCGGCCGGCATGCCGAAGGCGTCCCAGCCCATCGGGTGCAGCACGCTGAACCCCTGCGCGCGCTTGAACCGCGCCACCACGTCGCCCATCGTGTAGTTGCGCACGTGCCCCATGTGGATGCGCCCCGAGGGATAGGGGAACATCTCCAGCACGTAGTATTTCGGCCGTTCGTCGCGGGTGGCGGTGAAGCTGCCGGCCTCGGCCCAGGCCTTCTGCCATCGGGCTTCGCTGGTGGCGGGATCATAGGGCATGGGGAACCTCGGGCCTCGTCGTTGCCCGCAGGGTTTACATGCCCACCTCTGGCGGGTCTAGAGCCGCCCGTCGCGCAGGCGCAGCTGCCGGGCGCGGGTCAGGATCGCATCCTCGACGGCGCGGACGGTGCCCGGCTCGACCGCGCCGCCGCCGGGGCCCTGCAGCGACAGGCGCAGGCTGCGCGCGTCCAGCGCCGGGTCGGTGATCTGGATCGTGGCGCGGTAGGAGCGCCCGCCGCCCGGAGGCGTGCCGTAGCCGGTCTGGATCACCCCGGTGAAGGGATCGACCGCCTGCACCGGCAGGAAGTTCAGCACCTCGAGGCTGGCGTTCCACAGGTAGCGGTTCACGCCCACGGTGTTGTTGGGGTTCTCGCGGCTGATGAACAGGTCCTGGATGCGCGTCGTGCGCTGGCCCTGCCACGAGCCGCGGTCGATCGGCACGCCGTCCCTGCCGACCGCCTGGCCCTGCCCGGAGGCGCCGCCCCCGCCTCCGCCGCAGGCCGCGAGCCCGGCGCAAAGCGTCGTGACGATCATCAGGCGCGCGGCGCTCGCAGGTGTCATGCCATCCCCCGGGGTCTTGTCTCTGCGCCAGCTTTAGCCCGGATCGCTGCGCGGAAACAAGCAGCTTGCCGGGCATGCCCTTGCCCGGACGCCCCCCTCGCGTTAGCGCCGTCATCCGGTGCCGGGAACGCGAGAAGGCGCGAGCACCAGCGACCGCAGGACGCACTGTGGCCCTTGTGCATCACAAAAAGGCGCAAAGAAATCAGGCCCGGTTCGATTCCGTTGCATCACAAGATCGAAAGGGCGAAACAATTTGGCATACCCAGGGCGGGTCCCCGGCTTGGGCATCAGAGAGACAAGAGGGAACTGATCATGAAAAAGGCTCTTATCGCCTCCACCGCCCTGGTCCTTTCGGCCGGCGTGGCTGCTGCCGACGTGACCGTCTCGGGCTACGGCCGGACCGGCATCATCTATTACGAAGACAACGCGGGCCTGCCGGGCAACGACACGCAAGTGATCTCGCGCCTGCGGATGAACCTCGACGCCACCACCTCGACCGATGCGGGCGTGGACTTCGGCGGCCGTGTGCGCCTGCAGTGGGACCAGAACAACGCCACCCGTGGCGAGCAGGCGACCCTGAACGCCGGCAAGCTGTTCGTGACCGCCAGCGGCCTGACCGTTGAAGTCGGCAACGTCGACACCGCCTTCGACGGCGCCGGCCTGCTCTACGCGGAAGAACTGGGTTCGTACGATCGTTCGGTCGGCGTCCGCCGCGGCTCGTTCTTCTCGTACAACACCGGCCCGAACCCGAGCGCGACCTACCAAGGTCTGGCCGTTCGCTACTCGATCGAAGGTCTGACGGCGCGCCTGTCCTACGTCGATCCCGACCAGACCGGCCTGGTTGCCGACGACGAAGAGCTGAGCCTCTCGGTCGACTACACCTGGAACGACGCGCTTGAGCTGTCGGGTGCCTATGTCACCAACGGCGCCGGCATCGACGGCAACGACGCCTTCTTCCTCGGCGCCCGCTACGCCGTGGCCGAGAACGCCCGCGTCGGCCTGAACTACCTGGACTCGGACCTGGACGCCGCTGGCCGCACCGTGTGGCTCTATGGCGACTACACGCTGGCTGATGGCGCGACCAACTTCGAAGCCTACATCGCCAACAACAACTCGGACTTGAACGAGACCGACAACGCGTTCGGTATCGGCGTGAACTACGATCTCGGCGGTGCGCGTCTCGGCGCCTCGATCCACCGCGACAACGCCGAGCGCGTGACGGCCGACGCCGGCGTTCGCTTCAACTTCTGATCCTTCCGGATCACGCATGATCGGAAAGAGCGGGCCTTGCGCCCGCTCTTTTCTTTTTGTCTTGTCGCCGCATGGCACTGGACGACATCACCCGCCGCATCCGTGCGGCAGAAGACGCCGCGGGGCGGACGCCCGGCTCGGTCACGCTGATCGCCGTCAGCAAGGTGCAGCCGCCCGCGCGGGTGGAGGCGGTGCTGGAGGCCGGGCAGCGCGTCTTCGGCGAGAACTACGTGCAGGAGGCGCAGGGAAAGTGGCCCGGTTGGCGGGCGCGGTTCGCGGGCGTCGAGCTGCACATGATCGGGCCGCTGCAGACGAACAAGGCCAAGGCCGCCGTCAGCCTCTTCGACGCGATCCACACGCTGGACCGCAGCAGCCTTGCCCGCAAGCTCGCGCAGCAGATGGACGAGCAGAACCGCCGCCCGCAGGTCTTCGTGCAGGTGAACACCGGGGACGAGCCGCAGAAGGCCGGCATCCTGGCCGACGAGCTGCCGGGCTTCCTGCGCCAATGTGCCGAGCTGGGCCTCGCGCCCGAGGGGCTGATGTGCATCCCGCCCGAGGCCGAGGACCCTGCCCCGCATTTCCGCCTGCTGCGGCGGCTGGCCGAGGATCACGGCCTTGCGGGCCTGTCGATGGGGATGAGCGCGAATTTCGAGACAGCCATCGCCGAAGGGGCGACGCATGTGCGGGTGGGCTCCGCGATCTTCGGGGCGCGGTCCTACGACTAGGCCGGGTTCGGGTATTTGGGCAACGAAGAAGCCCGCACGATGAGCCTCGTGCCCGGCGCGGCGCGGGACGCGAGCCAGAGGAGGTCGCGGCGGGCGAAGGCGATGCAGCCCTCGGTGCCGAAGCGGGGGCGACGCCACTGGTGCAGGAAGATGGCCGAGCCGGCGCCCGGCACGCCTGCCGCGTTCCAGTCGGTCACCAGGATCAGGTCGTAGAGCGGGTCGGCGCGGCGCAGCTTCTCGTGGCTGGCGGCGAGGGGCGCGCGGGCGTGGCGGTTGTAGGCCGGATCATCCGGCGCGTCGCACCACAGGTCGGCCGGGCCGATGGGACGCGCCCAGGGCGCCAGCCGGGGCAGGCGGTCGGGGCGGTACCAGAGGCCGGTGATGCGGTGAAGGCCGGCGGGCGTGGCGCCGTCGCCCTCGCGCTTGCGGGCCGTCACGCCGGTCTTGCCGATGGCGCAGGGGATCAGGCGGCCGGCGAAGCGCAGGCCCTGCGGGGTCAGGACCATGTCCGAGGCGGTCACAGGATGTGCCCCGATTTCTGCGCCTTCACGTCCAGATAGCCCTCGTTGAAGGGGTTGCGCGGGACGATCAGCGGGACCCGCTCAGTCACCGTTACCCCCTGCGCCTCCATCATCGCGACCTTGCGCGGGTTGTTCGTCATCAGCCGTACCGCGCCGAAGCCGAGCCGCTTCAGGAGCGCCGCGCCGAGGCGGAAGTCGCGCTCGTCATCCTCGAAGCCGAGGCGGTGGTTCGCCTCGACAGTGTCGAAGCCCTGGTCCTGCAGGTCGTAGGCGCGCATCTTGTTCGCGAGCCCGATGCCGCGCCCCTCCTGGTTGAGGTAAAGGAGAACGCCCGCCCCCGCCTGCCCCATCGCGGTCAGCGCCGATTGCAATTGCGGGCCGCAGTCGCATTTCAGGCTGCCCAGCACGTCGCCCGTGAAGCAGGCCGAGTGGAGCCGCGCGAGGACCGGCGTGTTTCGGGGCGGGTCGCCGATCTCGATGGCGTAATGCTCGGTGCCGCCGTCATCGGGGCGGAAGATGTGCAGGCGCGAGCGCTCGGCCGCCAGCAACGGCACGCGGGCGGCGGCGACGGGGGCCAGCACGGCCTCCTGCGCCAGCTGCGCCAGCAGCGGGCCGGGCGAAAGGCGCGTCAAGCCGGCGACGGGATCGGCCGCCACCATCAGCACCGCCGGCAGGAGCTGCGCCGACTTTGCCAGCGCCAGCGCCGCGCAATGGGCGGTCACGTCGCCGTCCCGGTCGGTGAACAAGGGCCCCTTCATCGGCACGCGCAGATCGTCCGCCGGGTCCGCCAGCGCCCGCAGCCAGCCGAGGTCCGCGTCGTCTGGTACCTTCACCCGCGCCAGCCCCTCGTCATAGGCGCGCGCCTTCAGCGTCTCGGCCCGGCGCGCGGTCAGGGCCAGGACCGGGCGGCCGAGGCGGCGCAGGTCGTCCAGCCGGCCCGGCGTCAGCGTCTCGACGGCGGCGGCCAAGTGGTCGCCGATCACCACCGGCAGGCCCATGCGCAGGTCGGCGCGGGCGCGGGCAATGGTCTCGGCAAGGGTCGGAACGAGGCTCATCGGGCCGGCTTTCCTGTAACAATCTGAAACAGAAGCGCGCCTGGCGACAACTCGGTGTGAGAATCGCGGCAAGGCTCTGGACGCGCGGCCGTTCCGACCCCTCATTTGCGCCAGCAAGCGATAGGAGGCAACATGCCCGGACTGAAAAAGATCCTGCTCGTCGACGACGAGGACGACCTGCGCGAGGCCCTGGCCGAGCAGCTGGTGGCCACCGACGATTTCGACGTCAGCGAGGCCGGCAGCGGCGCCGAGGCGGTGGAAGCCGTCAAGCACGCCATCTTCGACCTGGTGGTTCTGGACGTGGGCCTTCCGGACACGGACGGGCGCGAGCTGTGCAAGAAGCTGCGCAAGCTGAACGTGAAATGCCCGATCGTGATGCTGACCGGCCATGACACGGATGCGGACACGATCCTCGGCCTCGACGCGGGCGCGAACGACTATGTCACGAAGCCCTTCAAGTTCCCGGTCCTGCTGGCGCGCCTGCGCGCGCAGCTTCGCACGCATGAGCAGTCCGAGGACGCGATCTTCCAGCTTGGGCCCTACACGTTCAAGCCGTCGATGAAGCTGCTGGTGGACGTCAAGGACCGGAAGATCCGCCTGACCGAGAAGGAGACGAACATCCTGAAGTTCCTCTACCGGGCGCAGGATGGCGTGGTGCCGAGGGACGTGCTGCTGCACGAGGTCTGGGGCTACAATGCCGGGGTCACCACCCACACGCTGGAGACGCACATCTACCGCCTGCGCCAGAAGATCGAGCCCGATCCCTCGAACGCGCGGCTGTTGGTGACGGAATCGGGCGGCTATCGTCTGGTCGCCTGAAGCCGTCGCGGAACCCGGGCGGGGGCGGGGCGTTATGGAACCGAAGCCCAGTGGTCGGTGGATGCGGCCACACTCCCCTCCCCTCTCTCTGATGCCCCGGCGTTCCCGCGCCGGGGCTTTTTTCTGCGTGCCGCCGCCTCAGCCGCGCGTGTGGGGCGCGGTCCAGTCGGTGTCGGGGCCGATCGGGACGATGCGGTGCGGGTTCACCATGTCATGGCTGTAGTAGTAGTGCCGCGTGATGTGGTCGAAATGCACCGTGTCGGCGACGCCTGGCCACTGGTACAGCTCGCGCGCCCAGTCCCACAGGTTCGGGTAGTCGACGATCCGGCGGCGGTTGCACTTGAAGTGGGTGTGATAGACCGCGTCGAAGCGCAGGATGGTGGTGAAGAGGCGCCAGTCGGCCTCGGTCAGCCATTGGCCCGTCAGGTAGCGGTTCTCGGCCAGGATGCCCTCGATCCAGTCCAGGCTCTCGAACAGCGGCACCACGGCCTTGTCATAGGCCTCCTGCGTGGTGGCGAAGCCCGCCTTGTAGACGCCGTTGTTCACGGTGTCGTAGACGCGGGCGTTCACGGCGTCGATCTGCTCCAAGAGGTCGGGCGGGCAGAAGTCGTCGTCGTTCCCCGTCACCGCGTTGAAGGCGCTGTTGAACATGCGGATGATGTCCGCGCTCTCGTTCGAGACGATGGTGCCCGAGGTCTTATCCCAGAGCACCGGCACCGTGACCCGGCCCGAGGCGTCGGGCTTGGCCTTCAGGTAGATCTCGCGCAGGTATTTCAGGCCAAACTGCTTGTCGCCGGTGGCGCCGGGGAAGTCGTCCTTCAGCTCCCACCCGTCCTTCAGCATCTCGGGATGGACGACGGACACGTCGATATGGTCCTCGAGCCCCTTGATGCTGCGGAAGATCAGGGTGCGATGCGCCCAGGGGCAGGCATGGCTGACATAGAGGTGGTAGCGGCCGCCCTCGGCCATGAAGCCGCCGCCGCCGGTCGGGCCGGCGCTGCCGTCCACCGTCACCCAGTTGCGGAACTTGGACGTGTCGCGCTTGAACTCGCCCCCGGTGCTGTCCGTGTCGTACCACTCGTCCTTCCAGACGCCTTCGACCAATTGGCCCATAGTTCTCTCCTGTGTGAGCTTTCGCCAGCCAACGGGCGGCAGCCGGCCATGTTCCCGCACAGCTGCCCTGCGCGCATGCGCAGGAGCCGATCAGCCGATGGCCTGCGCCCGCGTCTCGGTCCGCACCAGCATCAGGGCAGCGGCGGCCAGCAGAAGCAGCACCGCGAAGCTGCCGATGGCGAGGCCGAAGCCCTGCGCGAAGACCACCGCCAGCAGGCTGGGCGCCAGGATGCCGCCAAGCCGGGCCATGGCGCTGGCCGTGCCCATGCCGGTGCCGCGCAGATGGGTCGGGTACAGCTCGGGCGTGAAGGCGTAAAGTGCGCCCCAGGTGCCCAGAAGCGCGAAGCTCATCAGGATCAGCGCGCCGGCGACCACGGCGGTGCCGGTCGCGAAGGCGAAGAGGCCGCAGCCCGCCGCCGACAGGATCAGGAAGCCCGCCAGCGTGGCGCGGCGGCCGATGGCCTCGACGCCCCAAGCCGCCAGCGCAAAGCCCGGCACCTGCGCAAGGGCCAGGATCACGAGGAAGCCGTAGCCGCGCACGAAGCCGAACCCCTCGGTCGCCAGCTGGCCCGGCACCCAGACAAAGACGCCGTAATAGGACAGCGAGACCAGGAACCACACGGCCATCAGGCCAAGCGTCGCCTGCCGCAGCATCGGCGCCATGATCGAGGTCGCCGCCCCCGCCGGCACCCGCGCCGGCACCAGATGCGTCTGCGCCGGCAGCGGCGCCGCGCGGTTGACGGCCAGGACCTTGTTGATGACGGCCCGCGCCTCGGCCTGCCGGCCCTTGCGGACGAGATACATGGGCGATTCCGGGATCCAGAAGCGCAGGAAGAAGCCGATCAGCGCGGGCGCGGCGGCGACCAGGAAGATCCAGCGCCAGGGCGCCTCGGCGCCCCAGCTGGCCGCGGCCCAGGCCGTCAGGGCGATGACGATGGTGCCGACGGCCCAGAACCCCTCCAGCCAGACCAGCCAGCGGCCGCGGTTCTTCGGCGGCAGGAACTCGGCCATCATCGCGTAATCCACGGGCAGCGTGCCGCCCACCGCGACGCCGGTCAGGAAACGCAGGACCAGCAGCAAGGTGAAATCCCCCGCCGCGGCCGAGGCGAGGCCGAAGACCGCGTCCATCGCCACCGTGCCGATCAGCACCCATTTCCGGCCCACCCGGTCAGCCACGCGGCCGAAGAGGAACGCGCCTGCGAACATGCCCAGAAAGAAGACCGTCCCGATCTGCAGCGCCGTCACCCGCTCCAGCCCGAAGCTGGCCGCGACCGAGGGGGCGGCGAAGCCGACCGCGATGACCTGCATCGCGTCGGCCGCCCAGACCAGCCCGAAGATGCCCAAGAGCCGCCACTGGAAGCGCCCGGTGCCCCCCTGCGTCAGCGCCTCGTCGATGGTCATCTGCCGCATGCCGCGCCTCCCCCGGAACCTTGCCCCTTGCATAGCGTGCGACCCGCGGCCGGGAAAGCCCGCGGCTCGACAGCCCGCGCGCCCGCCGCTAGGGTCCGCGCCCAAAGGAGAGGCCCATGTTCACCATCGCCACCTGGAACATCAACTCGGTCCGCCTGCGCGAGGGCCTCGTCGCGCGCTTCCTCGAGGAGGAGCAGCCGGACGTCCTCTGCTTGCAGGAATGCAAGTCGCCGGTCGATAAGATCCCGCTGACGCGCTTCGCCGATCTCGGCTATCGCCACATCGTCGCCCGCGGGCAGAAGGGCTATAACGGCGTCGCCATCCTGTCGAAGCTGCCGCTGGAGGATGCCGGGGATCGCGACTACGCCCGGCTCGGCCATGCCCGCCATGTCTCGGCCCGGCTGCCGAACGGGGTGGTGATCCACAACATGTACGTCCCCGCCGGCGGCGACGTGCCCGACCGCGAGGTGAACGAGAAATTCGGCCAGAAGCTCGACTTCGTGGCCGAGATGCGCGACGTCTTCCACGCCGACCGGCCCGAGAAGTCGATCCTCGTCGGCGACCTGAACATCGCACCGGGCGAGGACGACGTCTGGTCCCACAAGCAGCTTCTGAAGATCGTCAGCCACACCCCGATCGAGGTCGAGCATCTGCTGGCCGCGCAGGATGCCGGCAACTGGGTGGACGTGACGCGGCGGGACATCCCGCAGGGCAAGCTCTACAGCTGGTGGTCCTATCGCGCGCGGGACTGGGACGCGGCCGACAAGGGACGGCGGCTCGACCACATCTGGGCCAGCCCCGACATCGCGAACGCCGCGCATGGCAGCCGCATCCTGCGCCCCTGCCGGGGCTGGGAGAGCCCGAGCGACCACGTCCCGGTGCTGGCCAGCTTCGACCTGTAGCCTTCGCCGGCCCGCACGACGGAACGGCAGCAGTGGCGTGCGCTTGCGCAAGAACCCGCCGACAGTCGCAAAAGCACTCACCCAGAACGTGTATCCCTCTGTTTTCCATCGACTCCGCTCCGGAGCCAGCGGAAGCTTCATCTGCGGGCTGACGACCTGCGGCGTCGTGAAACGGCAGCGGAAGGAGCAGAAGCGATGACACCCTTGACGGGCCTTCAGCGGCTTGAAGCCCCCTCTCCCCTTCCGCCCGGCGGGGCGCTGCTTGCCGCCTGCGGCGAGATGATGGTCATCAATCTGCCCGAGCGCCGCGACCGGCGCGCCGAGTTCGAGCGGCAGTTGCGCACGATCGGGCTGTCGCTCGGCCATCCGCAGGTGCGTCTATGCGCCGCGATCCGGCCGCCCGACGCGGGCGACTTCCCCTCCATCGGCGCCCATGGCTGCTTCATGAGCCACCTGTCGGTCCTGCGGCAGGCGCGCGACGACGGCAAGGCAAGGATCATGATCTGCGAGGACGACCTGAACTTCTCGCGCAGCCTGTCCCGGCGCGCATCGCTGCTGGCGACCGAGCTGTCCGAACAGCCATGGGACATCTTCTACGGCTTCACGAATGGCGGCGTGCGCGGCACCCAGCTGCGGCCTGGCGGCCAACTGGTGCGGCTGGCGCCGGATCAGCGATTCGAGTGCAGCCACATCATGGCCTTCAGCGGCCGCGCCATCGCGCGTCTCGTGCCCTATCTCGAGGCGATGCTGGCTCGGCGCGGCGGCGATCCCGACGGCGGGCCGATGCATGTCGATGGCGCCTATGCCTGGTTCCGGCATGCACATCCGCAGCTGACGGCCATCGCCGCCCATCCGGACATGGGCTACCAGCGCGCCTCGCTGACCAATGTGTCGCATCCGGGAGCAAAGGACCGCACGCCCGGCGTGCGCAGCGTCGCCGCGCTGGCGCGGAAGGTGAAGAACCTCGTGACGGCCAGATAGAAGGGCCGGAATGACGAAGCATCTCATCATGGGCTTTGCAACCAACCAGAAGCCCGAGTCTCTCAAGGTCTTCCTCCGGTCCGCGCGCGAGGTCTATCCGACATCGGAGTGCGACATCGCGCTCATCACCAACTCGGTTGCGGGGATCGAGGAGATCCTGGACGACGCGGGCGCCATCGCGATCAACACGCCCAGCACCTACTCGATCCGTGTCTCGCGGCGCACGAAGCTCTACAACCGGGCCTTCCTGCACGCGCTGCGCGGACTGGCCGGCACCGGGGCTTTGTCCGGCTCGCCCGAGATTGTCGCGGGCTACCACCAGCTGATCGAGACCTGGCACCATCCGCATTTCGCCCGCTGGTTCGCCTATATGCGCGTGATGCGTACCCTGCATGGCTATGACCGCATCCTGCTGGCCGACACGAAGGACGTCGTCTTCCAGCGCCCCTTCTTCGACCGCGTCGACCCGCACAAGGTCGCGGTCTTCCAGGATGGCGAGGATTTCGCGGCCGAAGGCTGGAACGGCCGCTGGATCATCGAGGCCTACGGCCGCAAGCGCCACGCCGCCATCGCGCACCACCAGCCGATCTGCATCGGCGTCGTCGCCGGCGGCGCGGCTCCGCTGGCGGCGTTCGTGACCCAGCTCTGCACGGCGATCGCGCGCCACCCCTTCGGCCGGATCGAGCAGGCGATCTTCAACAAGATGTACTTCGCCGGCGAGTTCGACGTGCCCTTCCAGGAGTTCGACAACCGCGACGGCCCCGTCCTCACGATGGCGGGCGACGGCGTCGCAGCGCGCACCGAATGCCTCGACGGCCTGATCGCCGCGTCCGGCGGCGGGCGCGTCTTTCCGGTCGTCCACATGTACGACCGGCACGAGCACACGGACCGGCCCGTGCAAGCCCGCTACGGCGCCTGACGCGGCCGCCCGATGCGCCCGCGGCCTTTCGGGGCTTCCGCTCGGCCCGGACCGCCCCCATATTGCGGGCCAGACCGCCACTTCCGGCTGAGAGACGGGGACAGGATACCATGCTTTTCGACGGCGCCGCAGCTTCGAAGACCGACGACTTCATCAAGGACGTGACCGAGGCCGACTTCATGGCCGAGGTGGTCGAGGCCTCCATGCAGGTGCCGGTGATCGTGGACTTCTGGGCGCCCTGGTGCGGCCCCTGCAAGACGCTCGGCCCCATGCTCGAGGCCGAGGTGGCGCGCCACAAGGGCCGCGTGCGCATGGCCAAGGTGGACGTCGACCAGAACCAGATGATCGCGGGCCAGCTGCGCGTGCAGTCTGTGCCGACCGTCTATGCCTTCTTCCAGGGCCGCCCGGTCGACGCCTTCCAGGGCGCCCTGCCCGCCAGCCAGATCAAGCAGTTCGTCGAGAAGCTGGTCGCGCTTGGCGGTGACGACGGCGGGCTGGCCGAGGCGCTTGCCGCGGCCGAGCAGATGATCGCCGACGGCGAGGCGGCCGACGCCATCGAGACCTTCACTGCCATCATCGGCGAGCTGCCCGACAGCCCCGAGGCCTGGTCCGGCCTCGTGCGCGCCCAGTTGGCCGCGGGCGATGCCGCCGCGGCCTCGGCGACCCTGACCCAGGTTCCCCCCGCCATCGCGGGCACCGCCCCCATAGAGGCCGCGCGCGCCCAGCTTGAGCTGGCGCGCCAGGCCGAGAGCGCCGGCCCCCTGACCGAGCTTCAGGCGAGGGTCGAGGCCGATCCGGCCGACCAGCAGGCGCGGCTGGAATACGCGCAGGCGCTGCACGCGGCGGGCCGGGTCGAGGAGGCCGTGGACGTGCTGCTCGACAGCTTCCGCCGCGACCGCGAGTGGAACGACGGCGCGGCCAAGGCGCAGCTCTTCACCATCTTCGACAGCCTGAAGCCGAACGATCCGGTCGCGCAGAAGGGGCGGCGCCGCCTCTCTTCGCTGATCTTCGCCTGAGCCGCCGGCCATGCCCAAGCGCTTCGATCTGCCGGACCGCATCCCGATCTTCCCGCTGCCGGGCGCCGTGCTCATGCCCCGCGCCCGCATGCCCCTGCACATCTTCGAGCCGCGCTACCTGCAGATGCTCGAGGACACGCTGAAGACCGGCCACCGGATGATCGGCATGATCCAGCCCGAGGGCGAGGGGCTGGCGGCCATCGGCTGCGCGGGCCGGGTCGTTGCCTTCTCCGAGACCGATGACGGGCGGATGATGATCTCGCTCGGGGCCATCTCGCGCTTCCGGCTGGTGCAGGTGGACGAGGGGTTCTCGCCCTATCTCAACGCCCGCATCGACTGGTCCTCCTTCGCCCGCGACATGGCCGGCCCCGAGGAGGATCCCGGCCTCGACCGGCAGGCGCTGTTCGGGCTGCTCGGCCGCTTCATGGAAAGCGAGGGCCTCGCCACCGATTGGGACGCGGCCGCCCAGGCCGAGGACGAGCTGCTCATCAACTCGCTCTCGATGATGCTGCCCTTCTCCCCCGGCGACAAGCAGGCCCTGCTGGAATCGCCCACCCTCGCTGACCGGCGCGAGCTGCTCGTGGGCCTGATCGAATTCGCGCTCCACGGCGGCGAGAACGAGGAACGACTGCAATGACCGACCATCCCGCCGATCCCGCGCCCGCGGCTGCCTTCGACCGGCACATGCTCGAGGCGCTGGTCTGCCCGGCGACCCACAGCACGCTGCACTACGACGCCGCCCGGCAAGAGTTGGTCTCGCGCGCGGCGGGCCTCGCCTTCCCGATCCGCGCTGGCATCCCGATCATGCTGGTGGGCGAGGCGCGCCAGATCCGCGCCGATGACTGACCGGGACGGCGCGGGCAACCCCGTCGCCCTGCCCCATGTCTCGGCGCGCAGCCTCGGCCCGGTGCGCCTGCCGGGTTGGGTCCGCGCCGTCATCATCGCCTGCTGCCTGATCGAGGCGCTGCTCCTCGGGGCGGCGCTTCTCGGCTATCCGGCCCTGCGCTTCGGCGCCTTCGCCCTCGGCGCCTTCTGGTCGCCCGTGCTCGCCGAGGGGGTCGGCATCTATCCCGGCCAGCCGGTTCTCATGTTCGCGACACACGGCTTCCTGCATGCGGGCCTTCTCCATCTTGCGATGAACATGATCTCGCTCGCGGCCTTGGCGCCGCAGCTCGCCCGCCTCATCGGCGCCGGCCGCATGGCCCTTGTCTACGCCGCCGCCCAGGTCGCGGGGGCCGCCCTCTTCGGGGTGATGCAGCCGCAGGCCGGGCCGATGATCGGGGCGTCCGGCGCGGTCTTCGGCGTCGCCGGGGCCTTGGTGGTGACGACGGCCGCGACGCTCCGCCGCCGCAACCGCCCGACCGGCCCCTTACTGCGCGCGGTCCTCTTGATCCTCGGCCTCAACCTCGCGCTGACCGTCCTCATGCCCTCGATCGCGTGGGAGGCCCATCTCGGCGGCGCCCTCGCCGGCAGCCTCCTCGGCCTTCTCTTCCTCCGCCGCGCCGGCTGAAGGCAACTCGCGCGCCTCATCTTCTGTGCTTAAATATCCCGGGGGCTCCGGGGGGCTGGCCCCCCGGTCGTCGCGGGACGCCTCCGCCCCGGCCTCCGCCAAAACCAGCGCCGCCTCTTCCTCTTCGGTCAGCTCCACCCCATCGGCCGCCATCAGCCGCCGCAAGGCCGCGCGGAAGGCATCGGCCGGGGCATGGACCAGCGCCGCCGCCGTCTCGCCCTCGGCCATGTGCTCGGCGACGATCCGGTGGCCGAGCCCGTAGCCGGTCCACTTCCGCATCTTTCCGCGCCCGAAGAACCACGCGCCGTGATCGTAATCCGGCCGCGCCCAGAGGCTCGCCGCCTGCTTCAGCACGCCGGCGCCGGGACGCACCTGGTCCCAGGGATCGGCCGGCCCGCCCAGGATCTCGGTTACGAAATGCCCGGCCAGCCCCTCGCTCACCAGCGCCTCGCCGAGCGAGCGGCCATAGCCCGGCCCCTCCCACCGCGCGAGGTGATGCAGCTCATGGACCAGGGTGCGGCGGAAATGCTCGGGCGCAAGGCGCGCCGGATCGACGACCAGCTCGATCACGCCCCGCGCCGGCGCGCGTCCGCCGATGCCCCATTCCGGGATCACGTCGTCGCCCACGCGAACCACCAGGTCGAAGCGCGGCACGTCCAGCCGCGCCTCGACCAGCGCCAGCACCTCACGGGCATGGGCGCGGATCTCGGCCATGATCACGGTCAGATCGCCGCGCGCGTTCAGAAGATGCAGCTGCCAGATCGTCATGGCTTGGTTCTACCCCCGGCCCGCCCGTGGCGCCAGAGGCTCAGACCTCGGGCACCAGGACCTCGCGCTTGCCGACATGGTTGGCGGGGCTGACGACGCCCTGCTCCTCCATCTGCTCGACCAGCCGCGCAGCCTTGTTGTAGCCGATGGCGAGCTTGCGCTGGATGTAGGAGGTCGAGCACTTGCGGTCCCGCGCCACGATCATCACCGCCTGGTCGTAGAGCGCGTCGTCCCCGCTCTCGCCGGTGCCGAGGCCGAGCACGGCGTCGATGTCGTCCGCCTTCTCCTCGTCCACGCCTTCGATGACGCCCGACTTGTAGCTGGGCGGGCCGAAGGATTTCAGGTGCGTCACCACCTCCTCGACCTCCTCGTCCGAGACGAAGGGCCCGTGGATGCGGGTGATGCGCGCGCCGTTGCCCATGTAGAGCATGTCGCCCTGCCCCAGCAGTTGCTCGGCGCCCTGCTCGCCCAGGATGGTGCGGCTGTCGATCTTGGAGGTGACCTGGAAGCTGATCCGGGTCGGGAAGTTCGCCTTGATCGTGCCGGTGATCACGTCGACCGAGGGGCGCTGCGTCGCCATGATCAGGTGGATGCCCGAGGCCCGCGCCATCTGCGCAAGGCGCTGGATGCAGGCCTCGATCTCTTTCCCCGCGACCATCATCAGGTCGGCCATCTCGTCCACGATCACGACGATGTAGGGGAAGGTCTCGGGCTGGAACTCCTCGGTCTCGAAGATCGGCTCGCCGGTGTCCTCGTCAAAGCCCGTCTGGACGGTGCGCTTGAACAGCTCGCCCTTCTTCAGCGCCTCGCTGACGCGGCCGTTGTAGCCCTCGATGTTCCTGACGCCCATCTTGGACATCTTGCGATAGCGATCCTCCATCTCGCCCACGACCCATTTCAGCGCGACGACGGCCTTCTTGGGATCGGTGACGACCGGCGACAGCAGGTGCGGAATGCCGTCATAGACCGACAGCTCCAGCATCTTGGGGTCGATCATGATCAGCCGGCACTCGTCCGGCGTCAGCTTGTAGAGGAGGCTCAGGATCATCGTGTTGATCGCGACCGACTTGCCCGAGCCGGTGGTCCCCGCGATCAAGAGGTGGGGCATCTTGGCAAGGTTGGCCACGACCGGATCGCCCCCGATGTCCTTGCCAAGCGCCAGGGGCAGCGGCTGCGTGCCGTCGCCGAAGGCGCGCGAGGCGAGGATCTCGCGCAGCAGCACCTTCTCGCGCCGGGCGTTCGGCAGCTCGATCCCGATCACCGTGCGGCCGGGCACCGTCGAGACGCGCGCCGACAGCGCGGACATGGACCGCGCGATGTCGTCCGACAGGCCGATCACGCGGCTGGCCTTAAGGCCCGGCGCCGGCTCCAGCTCGTAGAGCGTGACGACGGGGCCGGGGCGGACCTCGGTGATCTGGCCCTTCACGCCGTAATCGTCCAGCACCGCCTCCAGCATGCGGGCGTTCTCCATCAGCGCCTCCTGCGGGATGGCGTGATGGTCATCCGCGCTCGGCGCGCTCAGCAGCGCCAGCGGCGGGCGCTCGTAGCCGGGGCCGTCCTCCTCGAAGCGCAAGGCGGGCTCGGCTTCCGCGAGGGCGCTGCGCGAGGGCTGGGGCTTCTTCGCGGACGTCACGATCTGGCGCGGGGTGTCGGCGCCAAAGGGATGGGGCTCGTCCTCTTCCTCATCACGGCCGAGCGGGGACTCGATGCGCGGCTCGATCCGCGGCGGGGGGTTGCCTTCGCGCGCCAAGCGCGCCGCGACCGAGGCCAGGACCGAAGGCTTGGCCGAGCGCTTGCTGATCGCGTCCGAGATGCGGCCGCGCAGCTCGTCGGCGGTCGGCGCGGCGCCGTCATAGTCGGAATCGCGCTCGATCAGCTCGGGCTCGGGCATCTCCTCCTCCAGCTCGAAGGCGGACGGCTCGGCCGCGGCCCGGCGGCGCGAGAAGACGCCCGCGGCGGCAGGCGCCGGCACATCCTCGGCCGCCTCCCCGCGCTGGCGCGAGCGGGCGGCCGCGATGCGGGACGAGACCGCGCGGCCCGCGGCCAGCGTCAGGTGTAGCGCCAGCGCCAACCCGCCGAGGAAGCGCCGCCAGAGCCCGCGCAGCTCGGTCCGGTCGAAGCCCAGCACGAAGGCGGCCATGGCCACCGCGCCGGCCGCGACCAGAAGCCCTGCGACGCGGATGCCGATCTGGGCCTTCATGGGCAGCACGTTCAGCAGCGCGCCCATCACCATGTCGCCGAAATGCCCGCCAAGCCCGTAGTTCTGCTGCCAGTTCTCGCCCGGCACCAGCGTGCTGCAATAGACCGAGGTCAGCGCCACGGCGAGCGGGGTGAAGATGCCCCGCATCAGCCGGTCCTCGCCCAGATGCAGCATCAGCCGCAGGCCCCAGACGATGCCGGCCAGCACCAGCACCCATGCGCCATAGCCCGCGATCATCATCAGCGGCGAGGCGACATAGGCGCCGAAGCTGCCCAGGATGTTCTGCGCGGGCTGGTCGGTCGCGGACAGGAAGCTGGGATCGTCCGCCGACCAGCTGCCCAGCATCAGCGCGACCATCGCCGCGATGACGATGAACAGCGCGCCGACCGCCTCGCGCCCGCGCCGTTCCAGCGCGGCGCGGGTTGTCTGGTCGAACAGCGGATCGCGGTGTTTCGCCTGCCAGCTTGCCATGCGCCTAAGCCCTTCCGTCATAAAGGACCGAGGCGAGGCGCGTCAGCGCCGCCTCGGTCTGGTCCGCATCCGCCACCAGCGCCACCCGAATGAAGCCGCGCCCGGGGTTCTGCCCCTCCACCTCGCGCGAGAGATAGGCGCCCGGCAGCACCTGGATGCCCGCCTCGGCCCAGAGCCGCCGCGCCGCCGCCTCGCCATCCTCGACCGGCAGCCACAGGAAGAACCCACCCTCCAGCGGCCGGTAGCCGGGCACGTTGCCCAGCACCCGGTCCGCAACGGCGTATTTCTGCTGATAGAGCGCGCGCGAGGCGTCCACATGCGCCTCATCCGCCCAGGCCGCCGCACTGACGCGCTGGACGGGCAGGGGCAGGGGCGCGCCGGAATACGCGCGCAGCCGCCGGATCTCGCGGATCTGCGCCGCGCCACCCGCCACGAAGCCCGAGCGCAGCCCCGGCAGGTTCGATCGCTTGGAGAGCGAGTTGAACATCACCACCCGGTCCGGCAGGCCCATCGCCGTCGCAACCTCCAGCGCGCCCGGAGGCGGCGTGTCGCGCCAGATCTCGGAATAGCACTCGTCGGCGAAGATCAGGAAATCATGTCGCTCGGCCAGCGCGACCAGCGTTTCCAGATAGGTCCGATCCGCAACTGCGCCCTGCGGATTGGCGGGCGAGCAAAGGTAGGCCACCGCCACCCGGTCCAGCAGCGCAGGATCCAGACTGGCGTAATCGGGCAGGTTCCCCGTATCGGGCGCCGCAGGCACGAAGATGGGCTCGGCCTGAACGGCGGCGGTCGCGACCGCGTAGACCTGATAGAAGGGGTTCGGGATCAGGATCGCCGGGCGCTGGCCGTTCTTCTGCTCGGGGCAGAGTGCGAGGGCCGCGTTGAACAGCCCCTCGCGCGTGCCATTCAGCACCATCAGCCGCTCGGGCGCGACATCCAGCCCATAGCGCCGCCCCAGCCAGCCCGAGATCGCGCCAAGCAACTCGGGCGTGCCCTCGTTCGGCGGGTATTTCGCGAACTCGGCGATGCTGGCGGCCATCACCTCGGGCACGAAGCCGGGCATGGGGTGGCGCGGCTCACCGATGGTCAGAATCGTCGGGCTCTCGCCCGGGGCCAGCCCCGGCGACAGGTCCGCCAGCAGCGCCCGCAGGCGCGGGAACGCGTAGTCCGGCAGGTTCGAGAACCGCTCGGGGAATGCCATACTGCCTCGCTTTCGGGGTCTTCGCCCCGTTCCTTGGCAGAAACATTAGCGTGAACGCGGCTTTGCGTCCAGCGCCGACAGGCTCAGCCCGCCAGCGCCGCCTCGGCCCCGGCCGCGACGCGCAGAAGGTGCCGGTCGCGTCCCGCATGGCCCAGAAGCGAGATGCCGCAGGCCGGATGGCCCGTCGGCAGCGTGACCGCCGGCAGGTTCAAGAGGTTGGCGATGCGGGTGTTCCTGAGGGTCAGCAGGTTGGCGCGCACGAACTCGGCCTCGTCGGCCATCAGCCTGGCGGCGTTCGGCGGCATGATCGGCACGGTCGGGATCAGGATGGCGTCGACGCCGGCCGCGATGTCCTTCACCCACCGGCGGCGGATGCGGCTGAGGCTTTCCCAGGCCGAGACGTAGTCCGGCGCGCTGACCTCGGCGCCGCCGCGGAAGCGGTCGAGCATGGGCTTCCACATCAGCTCGGGCGCGTCCTCGATCTGCGCGCGCCAGATGCCGTAGGCTTCGGGGGCGAACAGCAGCGGCGAAAGGGCCATCGCCTTTTCCACCCAGTCCGTCGTCACATGCCGGATTTCGGCGCCCGCCGCATCCAGCCGCGCCAGCGCATCCTCGAAGGCGGCGACGGGGCCGGCCTCGGCGCCCTCGAAGGGCAGGCCGTCCAGCACCAGGAAGCGCCGGCCGCGCACATCGGCGTCCGTCAGGTCCGGCGCGCGCTGGTCGGCCATGAGCGCGAACAACTCGGCGCAGTCCTCGACCGTGCGCGCGATGGGACCGGCCACGTCGAAGCGGCGGCAGAGGGGGACGACCCCCTTCTCGGGAACCGCGCCGCTGGTCGGCTTGAAGCCCACCAGGCCGTTCCACGCCGCCGGCACCCGGACCGAGCCGCCGGTATCCGTGCCGATCGCCGCCGCCGCCAGCCCGAGCGCCACCGCCACGGCCGAGCCCGAGGACGAGCCGCCCGGCGCCAGCTGCGGGTCCAGCGCGTTCGGCGGGGTCGCGGTCACCGGGTTCAGCCCCAGCCCGCTGAACGCGAGTTCGGTCAGGTGGGTTTTGCCGAGGCAGATCATCCCCCGCCGCGCCAGCCGGGCCAGCACGATGGCGTCCTTGCGCGGCACGCGCCCCTCGAGCAGCTTCGAGCCCGCCTCGGTCACCGTCCCGCCGCTGTCGATATTGTCCTTCCAGGCGATGGCGACGCCGTCCAGCAGGCTGTGACGCCGTTCCTCCTTGGCACGGTCATGGGCGGCGACGGATTCCGATCGCGCCCGCGCCTCGGTCAGGCGCGCATAGATGCGGGCGCAGTCGGGATGCGCCTTGGCGGCGGCGAGATAGGCCTCGGTCTGGTCCAGCGGGTCGAGAATGCCCGCCATGATGGCGCGCCCCTGCTGCATGGCGGGCGCCTTGAGCCAGTCCATGCTCAGAAATCCACCGCGATTCCGTTCTTCTCGTAATCGCCGTAGCGCACGGGCTCGGGGCCCTCGCGGCCGCCATATTCCTTGGGCAGGATCGTCTCTTCCACGGCGCGGCGGCGCTCGGCGGCCTCGGCCAGGGCGCGCTGCGCGGCGGGCGGCAGCTCGGCCGGGGTTTCCTCAGGGCGGTCCGCGCTGGTGTCATTGCTCATGGAAACATCCCCCGTATGGGCGTATGGGTGCCAATCTTAGGCAACATCTAGGGTAAGGAAAGCGTTTTGGCAAAGCCGGGCGGCGATATGGCGCGACAGGGCGCGTTGCGGTTGATCCAGAATGTGCGCGAGGGCCGGTCGCTCGCCGACCAGCCGGGCGCCCTGCGCGGCCTTCCCGCGCCCGAGCAGGCCCGCGCCGCGCGGCTGGCCGCCGAGACGCTGCGCCACCAGGGACGCGCCGACGCGGTGATCGCGAGCCTCGTCAGCCGCAAGCCCGTGCCGCAGGTGCTGGACGTCCTGCGCCTTGGCGTGGTCGAGATGCTGGAGCTGGGTGCGCCGGCCCATGGCGTCGTCGGCGCCGCGGTCGACCTGACGAAGACCCTGGGCAAGCGCGGACAGGCGGCGGCCGGGATGGTGAACGCCGTGCTCCGCAAGGCGGGCGGGTTTCAGGGCTGGGCCGCCTTGCCCCCGCAGGAACTGCCGGAATGGCTGCGCGGCCCCCTGGTCGAGGCCTACGGCGCGGACGTGATGCGCGCCATCGAGGCCGCGCATCAGCAGGGCGCGCCGCTGGACCTGACCCCAAGTCCGGGCGCCGCGCCCGTGCCGGACGCCGAGGCACTGCCCACCGGCTCGTGGCGCCTGACCGGCCCGGTGCAGGTCTCGGCGCTGCCGGGCTTCGATGCCGGCGCGTGGTGGGTGCAGGACGCCGCCGCCGCCCTGCCCGCGCGGCTTCTGGACCCGCAGCCCGGCGAGCGCATCGCCGATCTCTGCGCCGCGCCCGGCGGCAAGACGCTGCAATTGGCGGCCGCCGGGGCCGAGGTCACCGCGGTCGACATCAGCGAGCCGCGCCTGCGCCGCCTGCGCGAGAACCTTCAGCGCTGCAAGCTGGCCGCCCGGATCGTCGCCGCCGACGTGCTGGACTGGCGCCCCGAGGCGCCGCTGGACGCCGTGCTGCTGGACGCCCCCTGCAGCGCCACCGGCACGATCCGCCGCCATCCCGACCTGCCCTTCATCCGCGACGGCCACGGCATCGCCGAGCTGATCGAGCTGCAGGCCACGATGATCGACCACGCGCTGTCGATCCTGCGCCCCGGCGGCCGGCTGGTCTTCGCCACCTGCTCGCTGATCCCCGACGAGGGCGAGGTGCAGGTCGAGGAGGCCCTTGCCCGCCACCCCGGCCTCGCCGTCGAGCGGCCGGACCTGACAGGCATCGAGCCCGGCTGGATCACCGAGGAAGGCGGCCTGCGCCTGCGCCCCGACTTCTGGGCCGACCGCGGCGGGATGGACGGCTTTTACATGGCCCGGCTGAGAAAGCCGTCCTGACCGGCGGAACCGCCCTTCTTGGCGCGCGGTTCGTTATCGCTACACAGGAAAGGAGATGGACATGAAGCTTGCCTATATCGCCATGGGACTGAAGGTCGCCTCAGCCCTGATGAAGACGAGAGGCGCCATGACGCTGGCGCGCGGCGGCGGCGGGATTGCTTCAGGGATCGGCACGGCGGTCGCGCTGGTGGCGGTCGGGCGGCTGGCGCGGAACCTCCTGATCCGCCGGTAGCTGCGGGCCGTGCTGGACTGTCGCGCCCGGCTTCGCTAATCGGGCGCAAACCAGACACG
Source organism: Paracoccus tibetensis (assembly GCF_900102505.1). Lineage (GTDB taxonomy): Bacteria > Pseudomonadota > Alphaproteobacteria > Rhodobacterales > Rhodobacteraceae > Paracoccus > Paracoccus tibetensis. The sequence continues at coordinate 40,278 of NZ_FMVT01000003.1, forward strand.
AGGCCCCGATGACCGCTTCCGCCCCGTCCGCCCACCAGGCCGCCCCGCTGAAACGGGCGCTGATCTCGGTCTCCGACAAGACGGGCCTGATCGACTTCGCCAAGGCGCTGGATGCGCGCGGGGTCGAGATCCTCTCGACCGGCGGCAGCGCCAAGGCGCTGCGCGACGCGGGGCTGACGGTGACCGACGTGGCGGATGTGACGGGCTTTCCCGAGATGATGGACGGCCGCGTAAAGACCCTGCACCCCAAGGTCCATGGCGGCCTGCTGGCGCTGCGCGACAACCCGGGCCATGTCGCGGCGATGGAGGAGCACGGCATCGGCGCCATCGACCTTCTGGTCGTGAACCTCTACCCGTTCGAGGAGACGGTCGCGAAGGGCGCCGATTACGACGACTGCATCGAGAACATCGACATCGGCGGGCCGGCGATGATCCGCGCGGCGGCCAAGAACCACGGCTTCGTCACCGTGATCGTGGACGTGCAGGATTACGACGCGGTCCTGGCCGAGCTGGACGCGAACGGCGGCACCACCCTGCCCTTCCGCCAGCGCCAGGCGCAGATCGCCTATGCCCGCACCGCCGCCTATGACGCGGCGGTGTCCGCGTGGATGGCCGATGCCATCGGCGAGGCCACGCCGCGCCGCCGCGCCTTCGCCGGCACGCTGGCGCAGGGCCTGCGCTATGGCGAAAACCCGCACCAGCAGGCGGCCTTCTACGTCACCGGCGAGGCCCGCCCCGGCGTCGCCACCGCCCGGCAGCATCAGGGCAAGGAGCTGTCCTACAACAACATCAACGACACGGACGCCGCCTTCGAGCTGGTGGCCGAGTTCGATCCCGCGCAAGGCCCCGCCTGCGCCATCATCAAGCACGCCAATCCCTGCGGCGTGGCACAGGGCGAGACGGCGCTCGAGGCCTACAAGCGCGCCTTCGACTGCGACCGCACCTCGGCCTTCGGGGGGATCATCGCGCTGAACCAGCCTCTGGACGGGGCGACGGCCGAGGAGATCGTGAAGATCTTCACCGAGGTCGTGATCGCCCCCGATGCCGACGAGGATGCACGCCGCATCTTCGCCGCCAAGAAGAACCTGCGCCTCTTGACCACGGGCGGGCTGCCCGATCCGCGCGCGGGGGGCCTCGCCTACCGTCAGGTCGCAGGCGGGCTGCTGGTTCAGGGCCGCGACAACGGCCATGTCGCCCGCGCGGACCTGAAGATCGTGACCAAGCGGCAGCCGAGCGAGGACGAGCTGGCCGACCTCATGTTCGCCTGGACCGTCGCCAAGCACGTCAAGTCGAACGCCATCGTCTATGCCAAGGATCGCGCGACGGTCGGCATCGGCGCGGGGCAAATGAGCCGCGTGGACAGCACCCGTATCGGCCGCCGCAAGTCCGAGGACATGGCCGAGGCGCTCGGCCTGCCGCAGCCGCTGACGAACGGCGCCGCCGTCGCCTCGGACGCCTTCTTCCCCTTCGCCGACGGGATCGAGGCGCTGGCCGAGGCCGGCGCGAAAGCCGTCATCCAGCCCGGCGGCTCGATGCGCGACGACGAGGTGATCGCGGCGGCGAACCGGCTTGGTCTGGCGATGGTGCTGACCGGCCAGCGGCACTTCCGTCACTGATGGCCAGCGCGCCCAAAGCCGACCGCGCGACCCCGGCCCGCAAGGCGCCGGCGCCGCGTGCACGCCGCGCCAGGCCGCCCGCCGGCCCCGTCCGCGCCGACATGCGGCTGGTCTTCTGGGTCGCGGCGGCGATCTTCCTCATCGACCAGGCGCTGAAATACTGGGTCGTCCACGTCATGCAGCTGGACCGCCTGCGCGAGATCGACGTGATCCCGCCCTGGCTGAACCTCAGGATGGCCTGGAACCAGGGGGTCAACTTCGGCCTCTTCGCCTCGGACCAGGACGTGATGCGGTGGGTGCTGGTGGGCATCGCGCTGGTCATCTGCACCTGGGTCTGGGTCTGGACATGGCGCAGCGCCGCGGGCCGCCTGCAGCGCATCGCGGCGGGGCTTCTGATCGGCGGCGCGCTCGGCAACGTGGTGGACCGGGTGATCTACGGCGCGGTGGCCGATTTCCTGAACATGTCGCTGCCGAACTGGCAGAACCCCTACAGCTTCAACGTGGCCGACATCTCGATCTTCGCGGGCGCCATCGGGCTGGTCCTGATCCCGCAGAAGACGCCCGAGCCGCAGAAGCCGGCGCGCAAGCCGCGCAGCCGGCCCGCCGCGCCGCGTCCGGCAGCAGCCGCGCCCAGGCCCGAGCCGGAGCAGGCCAGCCTGCCCCTGGACGAGCCGCGTGACGGCGACGGAAAACCCCGCTAGAACGGGCGAAAGCGACGAGGGGGGCAGGGACATGCGCGCACATGGGCTGATGATCGGACTGGCGGCGGCACTGGCCCTGACGGCCTGCGCAAGCGAATCCGGGCTGATGAACCTCGACGCGGGGCGCAGCACCCCGGACGAGTTCGCGATCCTGCCGACGCGCCCGCTGTCCATGCCGCCCGACCTTGCCGTGCTGCCCAGCCCGACGCCCGGCGGGGCGAACATCACCGACCCGACGCCGCTGCCCGACGCTGTCGCCGCGCTCGGCGGCAATCCCGGCGCGCTGGTCAACCAGGGGATCGGCGCCGCGGACCAGGCGCTGGTCGCCCATGCCGCGCGCAACGGCACCGACCCGCAGATCCGCGAGACGCTGGCCGAGGCGGATGCCCGCTTCCGCCAGCGCAACAGCCGCCGCCCGCTGGAGGCGCTGATCGGCACCTCGGTCTACTACCGCGCCTATCGCAGCCAGTCGCTGGACGCCGATGCCGAGCTGCTGCGCTGGCGCCGCGCCGGGGCGATCACGCCGACCTCGCCGCCGCCCGCCGCGCGCTAGGGCCGCATGACCGCGATCTTCGACCCTTCGGCGCCCGGCTTCGGCGCCGATCCCTGGCCGGCCTATGCGGCGCTTCGGGCGCAGCCCGGCCTGCCCTTCTGGCCTGCTTTCGGCGGCCACCTGGCCTCGCGGATGGAAGATGTCCGCGCCCTCGCGCTGGACCGGCGGCTGGTGCGCGGCACCGACTTCCTGCCGCCCGAGGAGGTGCGCCGCCTTCAGGTGGCCGCGAACTTCCACGACATGCCGTTCCACGAGCGCTACGTGCAGACCTCGATGCTGGAACTGGACGGCCCGCCGCATGACCGCCTGCGCCGCGCGGTCTTCCCCTTCTTCACCAAGACCCGGCTGGAGAGCCTGCGCCCCTGGGTGACGGATTGGGTCGAGGCCGCGCTGGACCGGCTGATCCCGCAGGGGCGCATCGACTTCACGCGCGACCTGGCGGCCGAGCTGCCGGGGCAAGTCATCGGACACCTGATCGGCACCGCGCCCGAGCTGGCGCGGCAGATGACCGAATGGTCCGAGCATGTGGTCAGCTATTTCGACATCGACCGCACGGCGGAAAAGAAGGCGCGGGCCGAGGCGGCGACGCAGGCCTTCGCCGGTCTGCTGGAGGCGCTGCATGCCGAACGCAGCCGCGCCCCGCAGGACGATCTGATGAGCGCGATGATCGGGGCCGAGCGGGCGGGGCTGATGAGCCATGACGAGGTCATCGGCACGATCATGCAGATCCTCCATGCCGGGCACGGCTCGACCATCGACGTGCTGGGCTCGGGGCTGAAGGCGCTGCTGGATCACCCGGAGCAGATGGCGCGGCTGCGGGCCGAGCCGGCGCTGATGCCGCAGGCGGTGCAGGAGATGTTCCGCCATGCCGCGCCGCTGCCCTTCTTCCACCGCTTCGCCAGCGAGGATCTGGAGATCTGCGGGCAGCACTGGCCGAAGGGAACGAAGTTCGGCCTGCTCTATGCCAGCGCGAACCGCGACCCGGCGGCCTTCGCGGACCCCGACGGCTTCGACATCGCCCGCCGGCCGAACCTGCACCTCGCTTTCGGGGCGGGGGTGCATGTCTGCCTCGGCAACAACCTTGCCCGGCTGAACATGGAGATCCTGTTCACCCGGCTTCTGGCGCGCGTCGCCCGGATCGAGCCGGATGGCGAGGTCCTGTGGAAGAGCGGCCTTCAGGCGCATGGGCCGCGCCGCCTGCCGGTGCGGCTGATCCCGTAAGCGCCCTCGGCCCGTCCCCCCATCGAGGGGGGCCGCGCCTCGCGGGGGCTGAGCCCCCGGGGCCCCATGCCGCAGGCCGCGCCGACACATTCGCTTGAGGCCCGCTTGCGCCGCCAGCCGCGGAGCGTCACGTTCAGCTGCAGAACGAGGAGGCCGCACCACCCATGTCATGGATCGCCCATTCCCCCGCATCCGCGCAGCGCGCCGTGCCGCTGGCCGCCGCGCTCGGCCTCCTGGCGCTGCCGGCGCTGGCCGAGATGCCCGAGGGGGTCACGCATTTCACCCTGCCGAACGGCCTCGAGACCGTGGTGATCGAGGACCCGCGCGCCCCGGTCGTCGTGCAGATGGTCTGGTACAAGATCGGCGCCGCCGACGAAGTGCCGGGCAAGTCGGGCATCGCCCATTACCTCGAGCACCTGATGTTCAAGGGCACCGACAGGCTGGAGGCGGGCGAGTTCTCGCGCACCGTCACCGCCAACGGGGGCACGGACAACGCCTTCACCTCGTGGGACTTCACCGCCTATTTCCAGCGCATCGCTTCCGACCGCCTGCCGCTGGTCATGGACATGGAAGCGGACCGGATGGCGAACCTGTCCATCTCGGACGAGGACTGGATGGCCGAGCGGCAGGTCGTGCTGGAGGAGCGGGCGCAGCGCGTCGACAGCGACCCCCGCGCCATCTTCGCAGAAGAGCTGAACGCGACGCTCTACTACAACCACCCCTACGGCCGCCCCATCATCGGCTGGCGCGACGAGATCGCGGCGCTGACGCGCGAGGACGCGATCGCGTGGTACGACACGCATTACTCGCCCCATGACGCCATCCTCGTCGTCGCCGGCGACGTGACCGCGGACGAGGTCCGCGCGCTGGCCGAGGAATATTACGGCCCCATCCCGGCCAAGGGCGAGGCCGCCCCGCGCCTGCGCCCGCAGGAGCCCCAGCAGCGCACCGCGCGCCGGCTGGAGATGTCGGACCCGCGCGTGGCGCAGCCGCAGATGACGCGGCGCGTCCTGGCTCCCGCCCGCCAGCCCGGCGATCAGCGGCAGGCGGCGGCGCTGACGGTGCTGGCGGACCTTCTGGGCGGCTCGACCCAGACCTCGGTCCTGGGGCGCGACCTGGTGCTGGGCGGCACCGCCCTGTGGGTCAGCGCCAGCTACAGCGGGCTGTCGGTGGACCAGACGGATTTCGGCCTGGCGCTGGTGCCGGCCGAGGGCACGACGCCCGAGGCGGCCGAGGCGGCGCTGGAAGCCGCCCTCGCCCGCTTCCTCGAGAACGGCCCGGACCCCGCGGATCTCGAACGGGTCAAGACGCGCATCCGCGCCTCTGAGATCTATGCCCGCGACTCGGCGCATGGGCGCGCCTATGAGTACGGCCAGGGCCTCGCGACCGGACTGTCGGTCGAGGACGTGAACGACTGGCCCGAGATCCTGACCGAGGTTACGGCCGAGGATGTGGCCGCGGCCGCGCGCCTGGTGCTGGACCAGCCGGCGCATGTCACCGGCTGGCTGCTGCCGGCCGAGCCGGACGAGACGGACGCGCCGCTGGCGGCGGATGACGCAGGGACGGCCGCGCCCCAGCCCGCCTCCGCCCCGCCACCCGACCGCCCGGCCCCCGAGGCCGCGCCTTCCACGGCGGGACAGGAGGTGCAGGGATGATCGGCAAGGCACTGACACTGGTTCTCACGCTGCTCGGCGCCCCCGCCCTGGCCGCGACGGCCGAGATCGAGGAGGTCACCTCGCCCGGCGGCATCAAGGCGTGGCTGGTCGAGGATGACAGCATCCCCTTCGTCGCGCTGGACATCCAGTTCAAGGGCGGCGCCAGCCTGGACCCGGACGGCAAGCGCGGCGCGATCAACCTGATGACCGCCCTGCTGGAAGAGGGCGCCGGCACCCGCGACGCCACCCAGTTCGCGCAGGCGGTCGAGGATCTGGGCGCGCGCATCGGCTTCTCGGTCAACGACGATTCGCTCTCGGTCAGTTTCCGCGCGCTCAGCGAGAACCGGGCAGAGGCGGCCGCGCTGCTGGCGCAGGCGCTGACGCAGCCCCGCTTCGACGACGCCGCCATCGAGCGGGTGCGCGCGCAGGTCCAGGCGGTGATCCGCGCCGACGACACCAACCCGCGCAGCATCGCCTCGCGCGAGGTGGCGCGCTTGGCCTGGGGCGAGCATCCCTACGGAACCTCGCTGAACGGGACGGCGCAGAGCGTCGCCGCGCTGAGCCGGCAGGACCTTGTCGCCGCGAAGAACCGCGTCCTGGCGCGCGACCGCGTCGTCGTGGGTGCGGCGGGCGACATCGGCGCCGAAGAGCTGGGGCTGCTGCTCGACCGCATCCTCGGCGGGCTTCCGGCCGAGGCGACGGCGCCCCTGCCCGAGCCGGCCGAGCTGCAACTGGAAGGCGGGCTGACGGTGCTGGACTGGGACAGCCCGCAGACCATCGTCTCGTTCGCCGGACCGGGCATCGCCATCGACGATCCGGACTACTTCGCCGCCTTCGTGGCGAACCACATTCTGGGCGGCGGCGGCTTCTCGTCGCGGCTGATGGAGGAGATCCGCGAGAGGCGCGGGCTGACCTACGGGATCGGCACGGGCCTCGCCTCGGGCGTCTTCGGGCAGATGTGGCAGGGCAGCATGGCCGGCTCGAACGCGACGGTGGCCGAGGCGGTGTCGCTGATCCGGCAGGAATGGGCGCGCATGTCCGAGGGCGTGACCGAGCAGGAGCTGGCCGATGCCAAGACCTACCTGACGGGCGAGTATCCGCTGCGCTTCGACGGCAATGGCCGGATCGCGGCGATCCTGTCGGGGATGCAGCTGATCGGCCTGCCGATCGACTACATCGCCGGGCGCAACGCCAAGGTCGAGGCCGTCACCGCCGAGGACGTGGCCCGCGTCGCCGCGCAGCTTCTGGACGAGGACCGGCTGAGCTTCGTCCTGGTCGGCCGGCCCGAGGGGCTGGAGAACGGCGTCCCCGCGGCCCCTGCCGAAGGCGCGGAGGTCGAGACGAATCCGCTGGCGCCGTCGCAGTAGCGTCGAATCTCTGGCAGCTTGGCTGCGTTTTTGCTAGATCTGGGGGCATGAACACCCATGCCCCCAAGATGCGGCCCGTTATCCGGCAGCTGGACGAGACCGCCGCCAACCGCATCGCGGCGGGCGAGGTGGTCGAGCGGCCGGCCTCGGCGGTGAAAGAGCTGGTCGAGAACGCGCTCGATGCCGGGGCGAGCCGCATCGAGGTCGCGATCGAGGACGGCGGGCGCCGCCTGATCCGAGTCTGCGACGACGGCTGCGGGATGACGGCCGATGACCTGCCGCTGGCCCTGTCGCGCCATGCGACCAGCAAGATCGACGGCAGCGACCTGCTGGCGATCACCTCCTTCGGCTTTCGCGGCGAGGCGCTGCCCTCGCTTGGCGCGGTCGGGCGGCTGACCATCACCTCGCGCGCGGCGGGCGCTGATGCGGCGCAGATCGCGGTGACGGGCGGGCGCGTCGCGCCGGTCCGCCCCGCCGCCGGCAATCCCGGCACCATCGTCGAGCTGCGCGATCTGTTCTTCGCCGCGCCCGCCCGGCTGAAATTCCTGCGCAGCGACCGCGCCGAGACGCAGGCCGTGGCCGAGGTCCTGCGCCGCCTCGCCATGGCCGAGCCTTATGTCGGCTTCTGCCTCTCGGCCGACGGGCGCGAGATCTTCCGCGCCGATGCCGAGCAGGGCGAGCTGTTCGGCGCCCTCTCGGCCCGGCTGATGCGGATCATGGGCCGCGACTTCATCGACAACGCCATCCCGCTGGACGCGGCGCGAGACGGGCTGACCCTGACCGGCTTCGCGGCGCTGCCGACCTATTCGCGCGGGGCGGCGGTGGCGCAGCATGTCCTCGTCAACGGCCGCCCGGTGCGCGACAAGCTGCTGACCGGCGCGCTGAGGGCCGGCTACATGGACGTGCTCGCCTCGGGCCGGCACCCGGCGGCGGTGCTGTTTCTCGGCTGCGATCCGCAGCTGGTGGACGTGAACGTGCACCCCGCCAAGGCCGAGGTGCGCTTCCGCCAGCCCGACATCGCGCGCGGGCTGGTCGTCAGCGCGCTGCGCCACGCGATGGCGGGCACGCAGCGGGCATCCTCGACCCTCGGCGCGGCCACGGCCGAGGCCTTCCGCCCCGAGCCGCAGGCGCGCAGCTACCAGATGTTCGCCCGGCCCGGCGCCGGCGCCCGCGCGGCGTCCCTCGAGGCGCAGGCGCCGCTGGATGGGGGCTTCGCGGAAGCCGCCTCGGCCCGGTTCGAGCCGCAGGCCGAGGTTGCTCCGGTCGCCCCGCTCGGCGCAGCGCGGGCGCAGCTTCACGAGAACTACATCATCGCCCAGACCGCCGACGGGATGGTCATCGTGGACCAGCACGCCGCCCATGAGCGTCTCGTCTACGAGCGGCTGAAGGCGCAGGCCGAGGCCGCCGCCATTCCCGCGCAGGCGCTGCTGATCCCCGAGATCGTGGAACTGCCCGAGGCGGATGCCGCGCGCATCCTGTCGCTGGCGGACGAGCTGGCGGCGCTCGGCCTGACCATCGAGCCCTTCGGCCCCGGCGCCATCGCCATCCGCGAGGTGCCGGCGCTGCTGGCGCGGCTGGACGGGCCGGCGCTGATCCGCGACATCCTGGACGATCTGGCCGATCAGGGCGCCTCGGACCGGCTGCGCGGGCGGATCGACGCGGTGCTGTCCTCGATGGCCTGCCACGGCTCGGTCCGCTCGGGGCGGCGGATGAGCGCGGACGAGATGAACGCCCTGCTGCGCGAGATGGAGCGCACGCCGCGATCCGGCCAGTGCAACCACGGCCGCCCGACCTGGGTGAAGCTGGACCTTGCCGACATCGAGCGCCTGTTCGGGCGGAGCTGAAGGCAAGACGCCCGGCCCTTGCGGGTCGGGGCGCTGCAATAAAGCGGGGCGGGCGATCAGGCGTCGCCGTCCTCTTCGGCCAGGCTGACGCGGACGAGGGCGCCCTCCTCTTCGTCGGTGATCAGCATCAGCGCACCGTCGCTGGCGACCTGGACCTGGCGCACGCGGCCGACACCCTGCACGTGGCGCGCCTCGCCGACGACCTGCCCGTCCTCCATCCGCAGCCGGATGATGTCGTTGCTCTGAAGGCCGCCGATCAGGGCATCGCCCTGCCAGTCGGCGAACATCTCGCCGTCATAGAAGGTCATGCCGCTGATCGCGGGCGAGGGGTCCCAGTAGTAGACGGGCTGCTCCATCCCCTCCTGCGCGGTCAGGCCCTCGTTCACCTCGCCGCCGGCATATTCCAGCCCGTAGGTGATGACCGGCCAGCCGTAGTTCAGCCCGGCCTCGATCCGGTTCAGCTCGTCGCCGCCGCGCGGGCCGTGCTCGTTCATCCACAGCACCCCGTCCGGCCCCATCGCGGCGCCCTGGATGTTGCGGTGGCCCATCGACCAGATCTCGGGCAGCGCGCCCTCGATCCCGGCGCCTGCCGCCTCTCCTGTCAAGGCGTTGATGCGGATGATCTTGCCAAGCGTCGATTGCGGGTCTTGCGCGTATTCGCGCGGCTCGGGGTCCGAGCGCTCGCCCAGGCCGACGAAGATGTGCTCGCCGTCCTCGTCGAAGACAATGCGGGCGCCGAAATGCTTGGTCGAGGCCCAGGCCGGCTGCTGCTGCCAGATCCGCTCGACCTCCTCCAACGAGGTCTCGTCCTCGGAGAGAACGCCGGTCGCCACAGCGGTGCCGTTCTCATCGTTGCCGCGCGGCTCGGCATAGGTCCACCAGATGCGGCGGCTTTCTTCGAAGTCGGGGGCGACGACGATCTCGTGCAGGCCGCCCTGGTCGCGGGCATCCACCTCGGGCAGGCCCTCGATCGGCTCGGACATCTCGCCCTCGGTGGTGATGATGCGCAGGCGGCCGGGCCGCTCGCTGACCAGCCAGCGGCCGTCGGGCAGCTCGGCAAGGCCCCAGGGATGCTCCAGCCCCTCGACGATGATCTCCTGCGCCAGGTCGACATCGCCCTCCAGCACCGGGGCGCGGGTCTGGCCCTCGAAGGCGGGGGTCTGGCCGACTTCCGCCCCGTGGGGCGCGACCTCGTTGAAGTCCTGCGCGACGGCCGCGCCGGCAAGGCCGAGAGAGGCGGCAAGCGCGATGGCCGAGGAAATCGTGCGGGGCTTGGGCAGGGGGCGCGCGGTGCGCGTCATGGCGTCCTCCGTGGCTTTGACAAATGTTGCATGGAAAGCAAACACCACGCGGCGCCCTGCGTTCCGCGCCGCGCGACTATGCCGCATCAACTTGCCGTCAGGCGGGGCGGTCGTCCCTGTGCTGCCGGAACAGCCGGGCCGCGCGCGCCCAGACAGCGGCGTCCGGCTGGTCGAGCGTCTCCAGCACCGGCAGCAGCTGCGCCGCGTAATCCTCCGAGCTTTCCAGCGGCAGCATCGAGGGCAGGTTGTCGATCGCCATCACGTCCAGCGGCGGATGCTCGGCCACGCGCAGCACCGGCGCCTGCCAGCTGGTCGCGCGGTCATAGACCTTGATGGGGGAGAAGTCGCTGGTCGGGTCGCAGGCCACGTCGCCGATGACGGCCAGCCGGCGCGCCGCGCCCGTCGCCTCGGCCAGCACGAAGACCGGCGCGCCGGGCTGGGCGAGGATCGCGTTCACCAGGATGTCGTGCAGCAGCACCTCGGGGAAGGGGCCGCCATGCGCCGTCTCGGCCATGTCCCAGGCCGTGACCGGCACGCCCAGGTCGGTCAGCAGCGCGCTGGCGCCGCGCCCGACGCGGCCCTTCGCGCCGATGACCAGGGCGTGCGGCCGCGGCCGGGCCGTGCCGTCCAGCCGAGCGCGCAGGCTCTCCACCCAGGCCGCGCGCTCGGGCCAGGCCTGCATCGGGCCGCAGATGCCGCCGCGCACTTGCGCCGCCCATGCCTCCAGCGAGACGGCGGCGCCGGCATAGCCGGCCCAGTAGCCGAAGGCCGCGAGGCGCCTGCCCTCGTCGTCCGTCAGGTATTCGAGGTCCAGAAGCGTGCCGCCGCCCGCCCGGAACCGCTCCAGCAGGACGCGGCCGGCGGGCTGGCCCTTGAAGGCATGCCCGAACATGATGTGGCGGTGGGTCAGGGGCGTGCCGTCCTCGGGCAGCTCCTTGAGGCCGAAGATGATCGCATCAGTCTGGGCGTTCGGCCAGCTTCCCTCGGGCATCATGGCCGCGCCGGCCTTGGCATAGGCGGCGTCCGGGATGATGCGGGTGGCGCTTTCCTCGACCGTGACGCGGAAGCCGCGGGCCAGCAGCGCGGCCACGCCCTGCGGCGTGATGCCGACGCGCGCCTCGTTCGGACGGCTCTCGGCCCGGACCCACAGATGCGTCATGTTCACCCCCCTTGTCGCGTGCCGCAAGCACTAGGCCAGCCGCCTTGCGGCGACAAGTCGCGGAACCCGGCGCCGCGGCCAGAGGTTCCCGCCCGGTGCAGCGGGCCGCCGCAGCCGACATCATGCAAGGAGATCAACATGCCGCAGTTCAGAACCCTGTCCGCATCCGTGGCCGCGCTGGCCCTTGCCGCCGGCGCCGCCGCCGCGCAGGAGGCCCATCGCCACGCCGTCGAGGGCGGCGAGGTCGTGATCCATCCGATCCAGCACGCCAGCATGGTGCTGGAGACGCCGGCCGGCGTGATCTACGTCGATCCGGTCGAGGGCGCCGACCGCTACGCCGATCTGCCCGCGCCGGACGCGATCCTGCTGACGCATGAGCATGGCGACCATTTCGACACGGACACGCTGAACGATCTGGCCGAGGCGCCGATGATCGTGAACCAGGCGGTCTTCGACCAGCTGCCCGAGGAGATGCAGGCCCGCGCCACCGTCATGGCCAACGGCGACAGCGGCGACATCCTCGGCGCCGAGATCGAGGCGATCCCGGCCTACAACACGACCGAGGACCGGCTGCAGTTCCATCCCGAGGGGCGCGACAACGGCTATGTCCTGACGGTTGGCGGGATGCGGTTCCTCATCGCCGGCGACACCGAGGACACGCCCGAGCTGCGCGCGCTGACGGACATCCACGTCGCCTTCCTGCCGATGAACCTGCCCTACACGATGACGGTCGAGCAGGCGGCCGAGGCCGTGGCGGCGTTCCAGCCCGACATCGTCTACCCCTACCATTTCGGCGACAGCGACCTTGAAGAATTCGCCCGGCTGGTCGAAGCTTCCGGCGCAGGCACCGAGGTGGTGATCGCCGAGTGGTATCCCGACGCAGACAGCTGATCCGGCAGGCCCGGATGCGCCGGCTCGCCCTGCGCGGGGGGCTGGCGCTTCTGGCGCTGGCGGGCCTGGGCATCCTCGGCTTCGTCCTCTGGCCCTCGATCACCGAGCTGCAATCGGACCTGACGCGGCTGCACGAGATCATCGAGGATGCCCGCGACTGGCGCGACGACAACACGCTGCTGGCGGTCGGGCTGTTCCTGACGGTCTTCAGCCTCGGCAGCGTGCTGCCCCTGCCGGTGGTCGCGGGCCTGACGCTGGTCGGCGGCGCCGCCTTCGGCTTCTGGGCCGGGTTCCTGCTGTCGGTGTTGGCGACGGTGGCGGGCGCGTCGCTGTCCTTCCTGATCGCGCAGCACCTGCTGAACCGCCCGATCCGCCGCTGGCTCGGCCCGCGCGCCGTGCAGATCGACACGGCCGTGGCCCGGAACGGCACGCTGGCGCTGCTCAGCCTGCGGCTGACGCCCGGCCTGCCCTTCGTCCTTCTGAACATGGGCGCCGGCGTCAGCGCCATGCGGCTGGCCACCTTCGCCGCCGTGACCGGCATCGGCGTGATCCCGAACAAGGCCATCCTCGCCGCCGCCGGCACCCAGCTGGCCGAGATCGACCAGGTCAGCGACATCTTCAGCCCGCGGATCATCCTTCTGCTGATCGCGCTGGCCCTGACGCCGTGGGTGCTGCGCTGGATCGCGCGCCGCCTTGCGGGCGAGGCGCCGGCCTAGAACGGCACCGGCGCCGAGAAGCTCATCGTCACGCCGCTGTCCGGGTGGCGCAGGCGCAGGCTCTCGGCATGCAGCATCAGCCGCGGATGCGCGGCGGCCGCACCGGCGGCATAGAGCGGATCGCCGAGGATCGGGTGGCCCGTCTCGGCCATGTGGACGCGCAGCTGGTGGCTGCGCCCCGTGACGGGCATCAGCCGCACCCGCGTCTCGGCATCCGAGGCGCGCATTACGCGCCAGTCGGTCTGCGCGGGCCGCCCCTCGAGGTGATCCACCTTCTGCCGCGGGCGGTTCGGCCAGTCGACAATTAGCGGCAGGTCTACGCGGCCGGTCTTCGGCTCCAGCCGTCCGGCGAGGCGGGCAACATAGACCTTCTTCACCTGCCGCGTCTCGAACTGCTTGCCCAGGGTCCGTTGCGCGTGGGGCGTCAGCGCGAAGACCATAACGCCCGAGGTGTCGAGGTCCAGCCGATGCACCAGCAGCACCGTCGGAAAGGCGCCGCGCAGCCGCGCGATCAGGCAGTCGGCCCGGTCCTCGCCGCGCCCCGGCACGGACAGAAGGCCCGCCTGCTTGTCCACCACGAGGATCTCGTGATCGGCATGCAGCACCACGGGCGCGCCCGGCGGGGGCGCGTAGACGAAGCCGGTCATCGCGCGATCAGGCGCAGCGCGAGGCCCGCAAACATCACCGCGGCGATCCGGTTCACCAGCCCGAGCCGCCGGCCGATCACGTGCCCGGCCAGCCCACCGACGATGCCGTAGCCCATCGTGACCAGCGTGCCGGTGAAGGCGAAGATCAGCCCGAGGCCGAGGATCTGCTGCCAGACCGGCCCCCAGGCCGGGTTGGTGAATTGCGGCAGGAAGGCCAGCAGGAACAGCACCGGCTTGGGGTTCAGCGCGTTGGACAGGAAGCCGCGGCGGATAATGTTCCACACCCGGACGCTGCCGCGCGCCGCAGGATCGACATCGCCGCTGCGCCAGCTTTTCCAAGCGAGCCACAGCAGATAGGCCGCGCCGACATACTTGATCGCCCGCAGCGCCTCGGGATGGGCGGCCACCACCGCGCCTAGGCCCACCGTCGCCAGCGTCACATGCATCAGGACCCCGAGGCCGACGCCGAAGCCTGCCCAGGCCCCCGCGCGCGGCCCGCCCTGGATGCCGCAGGCGCTGGCGAAGAACACGTCCTGGCCCGGCGCGAAGTTCAGGACCAGCCCGCCCAGGATGAAGGCGATCAGCTGGCTGGTGGGGATGGCGGCCAGCGTCTCCCAGATCACGCCTCGGCCTCCTGCGGCCATTGCGGCAGCCCGTCCGCGATCGGGTAGTAGTCGCCCTTGTCGGCGACGAAGATATGCCCCTCCAGCACCATGCCGGTGGGCGCGTCGAGGCAGCCGGCCGAGATGTCGGTCTCGTCCCCGCCGATCTTCCGCCAAGCCAGCGCGCTGCCGCATTCGGTGCAAAAGGCCCGCTCGGCCGTCTCCGACGAGCGGAACCAGCGCAGCGGGCCGTTGACGTCCAGATCCAGCACGCCGACGGCGGCCCAGACATGGCCCGACCAGCGCCGGCACTGGCCGCAATGGCAGGCCCGCAGCACGTCGCTGCCGCGCCTCGCCCGGAGGGTCACGGCGCCGCAGAGGCAGCGCCCGCTCAGGTCATAGCTTTCCAAAGACATCCTCCAGGATTTGCGCCAGCGCGTCCGCATCCGCCTGCCGGAACGCGTCCGGGCGGTCGCTGTCGATGTCCAGAACCCCGATCAGCCGCCCGCCCGCGCTGAAGACGGGCAGCACGATCTCGGACCGGGTGCTGCTGGAACAGGCGATGTGGCCGGGAAAGGCCTCCACGTCGGGAACGATCTGCACCTCTCCCGTGCGCGCCGCCGCCCCGCAGACCCCGCGCGAGAAGGGGATGACCAGGCAGCCATGCCCGCCCTGGTAGGGGCCGATCTTCAGCAGCTCGGGCGCCACGACCCGGTAGAAGCCCGTCCAGTCGAAGCGGTCGTCCGAATGGTGCAGCTCGCAGGCCACGGTGGCCATCAGCGCGACCTCGTCGGTCTCGCCCTCGCAGAGGGCCCGGATGCGGGCCGCGATGTCGTCATACTGGCTCATGGGGTCTTCTTACGCCGCAATAAGCGCCGCGAGAAGATGGCGCCTGCACTTGCCGGATGCCGGCCCGCGGGCCAATGTCGCGCCATGCGCCCGCCCTCGCTGACCGCCCGCATCCTCGCGCTGATCCTCCTCGTGCAGCTGGCCCTGATCGGGCTTCTGGGCGCGGGCAGCCTCGACCGCCTGCGCCGCGACATCGCCGCCGAGACGCGGATGGCCGCTGCCACGGCGCGGGACCTGGTGCTGGCGACGATCGGCACGATGGCCGGCGCGGTGCCGCCCGACCGGCTGATGGCCCTCTTGCCCGAGCGCCTGACCGAGCCGCGCCACGCCCGCATCGGCGTACGCGACGCGCTGGACGGCAGCCTCCGCCAGCCGCGGGGGCCGGCCGACCCGACGCAGCCTGCGCCGGACTGGTTCGCCCGCGCGGTGGCGCCCGAGCCGCTGGAGACGCGGCTTCCCGTGGTGATCGCCGGCCGCCCGCGCGGCCATGTCCTGATCACCGGCGATCCCGCCCAGCTGATCGCCCGCGCCTGGCGCGACATGCGGGCGCTGATGGCCCTGGCCCTCGTCGCGGCGGGGCTTCAGGCCGGGCTGATCCTGCTGGCGGTGCGGCACGCGCTGCGGCCCGTGGGCACCATCGGCGCGCGGCTGTCGGACCTCGCACGGGGCGATCTGACCGCCCGCGTGGGTCCGGTGGCCGGTCCCGACCTCGCCCCGCTGGCGCGCCACACCGACCGCCTGGCCGAGGTGCTGGAGCAGGCGCGGGACGAGCGGCGGCGCCTGCAGGCGCAGATCGTCCTGCGCGCCGATGCCGAGCGCAAGGCCATCGCCCGCGACCTGCATGACGAGATGGGCCCCTGCCTCTTCGGCCTGAGGGTCGAGGCCGATGCCCTGCGCGGCGCGACCGATCCCGCCGTCGCGGAATCCGCCGCCCAGATCGCCGCCATCGCCGAGCAGATCGGCGCGATCAACCGCGCCCTGCTGAACGACCTGCGCCCGATGGCTATCGGCCAGCTGCCGCTGGCGGCGGTGCTGCGCGACTATGCCGAGGACCTCGCGCGCCGCTTCCCCGACACCCGCGTAGACATCGACATCGCCGCCGGCCTTCCCGAACCCGACGAGGCGACCGCGCTCACGCTGTTCCGCATCCTGCAAGAGGGCACGACCAATGCGCTGCGCCATGCCGGCGCGGGCGCCATCCGCGTCCGGCTGTGGACCGATCCCGCCCATTGGCGCATCCGCGTCGCCGACGACGGCACCGGCATCGCGGAAGGCCGACCCGAGGGGGCGGGCCTGACTGGGATGCGCGAGCGGATCACCCTGCTCGGCGGCGATCTGCGGTTGTCATCCAGCCCCGCCGGCACCACAGTCGAGGCCAGCCTGCCGCGCCGGGGCGAATGGCAGGCGGCATGACGGACAGGGCAGCGGAAGGCGTGGACAGATGAAACGGGCCCTCGTGATCGACGATCACCCGATCACCCATCTCGGAGCCAGCCGCCTGCTGCGCGAGCTGGGCTATGACGAGGTCGGGCAGGCCATGTCCGGCGAGGCAGCGCTGGCGCAGCTTCAGGACGGCCCCGCGCCCGACCTCATCGTGCTCGACATCAGCCTGCCGGGCGCGGGCGGTCTGGACCTGGTCGCGCCGCTCCGCGCGCAGGCGGCCGGGGCGCGGGTGCTGATCTTCTCGATGAACGACCAGACCGCCTTCGCCGCCCGCGCCCTGCAGGCCGGGGCGCAAGGCTTCCTGTCGAAGAACGCCCCCCCGTCCGAGTTCCGCGACGCGGTGCGGACGCTGGAGGCGGGCGAGTTCTACCTTGCGCCGAAACAGGCGATGGCGCTGGCGACGCTGCGGGCGGGCGCGGCGGCCGATCCTCTGGCCGCACTGTCCGACCGGGAACGGCAGGTCCTGGCGCTGATCGGCCAGGGCGCCAGCCTGCAGGCCATCGCGGACGCGCTTCAGGTCAGCTACAAGACCGCCGCCAATACCTCGTCGGCGCTGAAGAAGAAGCTGGGCGTGGACGGGATCAACGGGCTGATGAAATTCGCGCTGGACAGCGGTATCTGAAGGGGGAGGGCGCGATGCTGGCCTGGTTCGGACTGGACGAGACGGCCCCGCCCGGCGCGGCGGACCGGATGCTGGCGGCGCTGGCCGCGGATCTCGCGCAGGCAGGCTGGCGGCTGGCCGGCGCGGTGCAGCACAACCTCGACCATGGCGCTGACTGCGCCTGCGACATGGAGCTGGTGCTGCTGGCCGAGCCGGAAGCCCCGCCGATCCGCATCTCGCAATCGCTCGGAACCCTGTCCTCGGGCTGCCGCCTCGACAGCGGCGCGCTGCAGATGGCGGCGGGACGCGTCGCCGCCCGCCTGGACGGCGCCGAGCTGCTGATCCTGCCGAAATTCGGCCAGCAGGAGGCCCATGGCCGCGGCTTCCGCGAGGTCATCGGCGCGGCCCTGCTGCGCGATCTGCCGGTGCTGCTGCACGTCCCGCGCCAGCAGCGGGCCGCCTTCGCCGAATTCGCGGGCGATCTGGCGCAGGAAGTTCCGGCCGCCGCGCTAGCGGGCTGGGTGCGGGCGCAGCGGGCGGCGTGATGGCGCCTAGGCCGCGCAAGGCGCTGGCGCAACGCAGGTTTCTGCGGCGGTGGTCGATGTGACGCATTTCTGCGGACCTGCCGCCCGTGCCATTGTCGCGCCCGAAGCCGGTCGAGCCGCACGCTCTGCCCTGCCCGGCCGCGCCCCCTTTGACCTTTGAGTGCTGACGATGACCCTGGCCTTCCCGATGAGCCGCAAGCGATTCGCCGACCTCTCCGAGCAGGAGGTGATGGCGCTGGCCATCTCCTCCGAGGAGGACGACGCGCGCATCTACCGCAACTGGGCCCAGCACCTGCGCGACGACTATCCGGCGACCGCCGCCATCTTCGAGGCGATGGGCGCCGAGGAGGACGGCCACCGCCGCCAGCTGCTGGACGCCTACGAGGCGCGGTGGGGCCGCGCGATCCCGGTGATCCGGCGCGAGCATGTCGCCGGCTACTACAGCCGCCGTCCCGCCTGGATGATGGACAACCTCTCGCTGGAGACGATCCGCGCCGAGGCCGCCGGGATGGAACGCGAGGCGGCCGAGTTCTACGCCCGCGCCGCGCAGGGCAGCGGCGATGCGGGCATCCGCAAGCTGCTGGGCGACCTGGCCGCCGCCGAGCGGGGGCATGAGGGGCTGGCGGGCGATCTGGCCGAGGCGCATCTGGACCCCGAGGCGCGCGCCTCCGAGGATGCGGCGAACCATCGCAGCTTCGTGCTGACCTGGGTGCAGCCGGGCCTGGCGGGGCTGATGGACGGCAGCGTCTCGACCCTGGCGCCGATCTTCGCGACCGCCTTCGCGACGCAGGACCCCTGGACGACCTTCCTCGTGGGCCTCGCCGCCAGCCTCGGCGCGGGCATCAGCATGGGCTTCACCGAGGCCGCCTCGGATGACGGGATCGTCTCGGGGCGCGGCTCGCCCATCAAGCGCGGGATCGCCTCGGGCGTGATGACGGCGGTCGGCGGCCTCGGGCACGCGCTGCCCTACCTCATCCCCGACTTCTGGACCGCCACGACCATCGCCATCGCCGTGGTCTTCGTCGAGCTGTGGGCCATCGCCTGGATCCAGAACCGCTGGATGCAGACCCCGTTCTGGCGCGCGACCTTGCAAGTCGTGGTGGGCGGTGGTTTGGTGCTGGCCGTGGGGGTGCTGATCGGGTCCGGCTGACGCGCCACGGCAAGCGAGGACGCGTGAGAGAACCGCATCGGGCAGCGCATGGCTGAGGTCTTCCTGCGGACCCTGCCCTTCTTCGGGCTGATCGGCCTCGGCTGGCTGGCCGCCGCACTGCGCTTCTTCCCCGACGAGGCCGCGGCCTGGCTGACCCGCTTCGTCTTCTACTTCGCGCTGTCCGCGATGCTGTTCCGCTTCTCGTCCGGCCTCGACCTCGGCGAGCTGTTCGAACTGCGCTTCGCGCTGGCCTATCTGGTCGGCTCCACGGCGGTCTGGGCGATCGGCATGGCGGTCGGGCGCCTGCGCGGCCTGTCCGTGCCGGAGGCCGCGATGGAGGCGCATTGCTGCATGATCGGCAATACCGGCTTTCTCGGCGTGCCGCTGCTGATCGCCCTGATGGGGCCCGTCGCCGTCGGCCCGGTCCTGATGGTGCTGACCATCGACATGCTGGTCTTCTCGACGCTGATCACGCTGATCATCCATGCCGCGCGCCACGGCGGCCTGCGCCTCGCCGCGCTGGTCCCGGTGCTGCGCGGCATCGCGGCGAACCCGATGGTCCTGTCGATGGTCGCGGGCCTCGGCTGGTCGGTCGCCGGCTGGCCGATGCCGGCCCCGCTGGACGAGTTCCTGGCGCTGCTCGGCGCGGCCGCGACGCCCGGCGCGCTGTTCGCCATCGGCGCGGGTCTCGCGGCGCGGCGGCTGGTGCGGGTGGCGGCGGCGGGCTGGCTCAGCGGCGCGAAGCTGGTGCTGCATCCGCTGGCGGTGGGCCTTGCGGCCTGGGGCGTCGGCGTGGACGCCGGGCCGGCCTCGGTGATGGTCGCCGCGGCGGCGCTGCCGGTGGCGGGCAACACCTACATGCTGGCGCGGCATTTCGGCGTCGCGCCGCAGCGCGTCTCGGCCACGATCCTGATCTCGACCGCGCTGAGCATCGTGACCATTCCCGTCATCATGAACCTGGTCTCGCCCAGCTGACCGCCCGCGCCGCCCGCCGGGGTCGCGGCGCCGCGGCTCAGTGGATCGCGCCGTTCACGAACCAGAAGGCGCCGCTGCCGACCCCCGCCATCGCAAGGAACCCCGCCAGCACGAACAGCCCGTCGCGCGCCAGCATCCCGAAAGCGAACAGGGACACGGTCGCGCCCAGGATCGACGAGGTGAAGGGCACCAGCTCAAGGAACGGCATCGCCAGCCCGCAGAGCAGGCAGGCCAGCTGCACCAGCCAGATGATCGGGCGGCGCACCAGCACGCGCAGCCGCTCCTTCGTGACCTTGTCCAGCCAGCGCGCGGGCCGCTTCATCTTCTCCAGCGCGCGGGTCAGCTTGCCGCTGTCCAGCGTCTTGTCCAGAAGCTTCGAGGGCAGCCAGATCCGCTCGCGCCGCGCCAGCATCTGCGCCGAGACCAGCGCGATGGTGATCCCGCAGAGCGAGGAGAACAGCGGCACGCCTGACAGGGGCGAGACCACCGCCAGCGCCGGGACCATCAGGTTGGGGATGAAGCTGTCCGCGCCCAAGGCATCGACGACCTTGCGGAGGCTCGTGCGATCTTCCTCGGCGGCACCCTGGACCTGATCCAAGAGGTCCTCGATACCGTCACCATCGCTCATGCTCGTCTCCGCCAGCGCCTGTGCATCAACGCCGCAATGTGGCGAAGGTTCAGCGCCGCGCAAGCCCCAGCACGCGGTCCAGCGCCTGCAGGAATCGCGCCCGGTCCGCCTTGCCGAAGGCCGCGCCGCCGCCCTGCCGAAAGGGATCGGCCGATCGCAGATCGGCCATCAGGTCCCGCGTCGCCAGCCGCGGGCCGATATTGGCCGGCGTCAGCTCTTCCCCGGCATGCGTCAGCACCCGCGCCCCGGCCTTGAGGCAGCGATCCGCCAGCGGCAGATCGCCCGTCACCACCACATCCCCCGGCCCGCAATTGTCGGCGATCCAGATGTCGGCCACGTCCGGCCCCTCGGGCACGATCTGCAGCCGGACCAGCGGATGGGTCGGCATCCTCAGCCCGCCATTGCAGACCAGCACCATCGGCACGCCGAGGCGCACCGCCACCCGCTCGGCCTCGGCCTTCACCGGGCAGGCATCGGCGTCGATGTAGAGCGTGGTCACCTCAGTCGCGCAGCAGCTCGTTGATCGAGGTCTTCGAGCGCGTCTGCGCGTCCACCCGCTTCACGATCACCGCGCAGTAGAGGTTCAACCCGTTCTTCGAGGGCATCGAGCCCGAGACGACCACGGACCCCGCCGGCACCTCGCCATAGCTGACGCTGCCCGTCTCGCGGTCCACGATCTTCGTCGATTGCCCGATATAGACGCCCATCCCCAGAACCGAGCCTTCGCGGATGATGCAGCCCTCGACGACTTCCGAGCGGGCGCCGATGAAGCAGTCGTCCTCGATGATCGTCGGGCCGGCCTGCAGCGGCTCGAGGACGCCGCCGATGCCGACGCCGCCCGAAAGATGCACGTTCGCGCCGATCTGCGCGCAGGAGCCGACCGTGGCCCAGGTGTCCACCATCGTCCCCTCGCCCACATGCGCCCCGAGATTCACGAAGGAGGGCATCAGGATCGCGTTCCGCCCGATGAAGGCGCTGCGGCGGACGATGGCGCCCGGCACGGCGCGGAAACCGGCCTCGCGCCACTGGTTCGCGCCCCAGCCATGGAACTTCGAGGGCACCTTGTCCCACCAGTTGCTGCCCTGCGGGCCGCCCGACATCTCTTCCATGTCGTTGAGGCGGAAGGACAGCAGCACCGCCTTCTTGGCCCACTGGTTCACGTGCCAGTCGCTGCCCTGCTTCTCGGCCACCCGCAGCGCGCCGCTGTCAAGCTGCGCCAGCACCGCATCCACCGCCTCGCGGACCTCGCCGGTGGTCGCGCTGCTGATCTGGTCGCGCGTCTCCCACGCGGCTTCGATGGCGGTCTCAAGGGCGGCGCGGTCGGCATGGGTCATGGCGGGTGTTCCTCGGATTGTCGCTGCGGGTGGAAACTCGTCTCGGGGCGCTATAAGCCGGGGGAACAGGCCGCGCAATGCGCCGATCCTTGAGGGCATCGATGACCGACCAGACCGCCGACGACGACCGCGCCCATCCCCTGCCCGACAGCGAGGAGGACGCCGCCCGCGTCAGGCAGGTCCCCGACACGCCCCAGACCCGCGCGCCCTCCTACCGCCTCGCCTTCACCGACCAGGATTTCCTGCTGCGTGAGGAGCTGCGCCCCGTCCGCCTGCAGCTGGAACTCTTGAAGCCGCAGATGGTGATGGACGAATACGGGATCGAGTCGACCGTCGTGATGTTCGGCGGCGCCCGCATCCCCGCGCCCGAGGACGCGGCCACCGCCCGCACGCCCACGCTGGCCGGCCTCGCGCGCCATTACGAGGAAGCCCGCATCTTCGCCCGCATGATGACCGAGCGCTGCATCGCTTCGCAAGGCCGCGAGTTCGTCATCTGCACCGGCGGCGGTCCCGGCGTCATGGAGGCCGGCAACCTTGGCGCCAAGGAGGCCGGGGGCGTCTCGATCGGCCTTGGCATCGTCCTGCCGCACGAGCAGGCACCGAACGTCCATGTGACGCCGGATCTCTGCTTCAACTTCCACTATTTTGCGATCCGGAAGATGCATTTCCTGATGCGTGCCCGCGTGATCACCGTTTTCCCCGGCGGCTTCGGCACGCTGGACGAGCTGTTCGAGACGCTGACCCTGATCCAGACCGGCCGCATGGCGCGCATCCCGATCCTGCTTTTCGGCAAGGACTTCTGGACCAGCATCATCAACTGGGACGCGCTGGCCGAGGCCGGCACGATCAGCCCCGAGGATCTGGAGCTGATCACCTATGTGGAAACGGCCGCCGAGGCCGTCGCCCTGATCGACGACTGGCCGGCGGCCTGCTGAGGCTCAGCCCGCCGCCTCGGCCGCGATCTGGGCGCGGGATTTCCGGCCGCGCTCGGTCTCGGACTTCAGCTGGCCGCAGGCGGCCATGATGTCCTCGCCGCGCGGTGTGCGGATGGGGCTGGCATAGCCGGCCTTGTAGATGATGTCCGCAAAGGCACGGATCCGCTCCCAGCTCGAGCGCTTGTAGGGCGCGCCAGGCCATTCGTTGAACGGGATCAGGTTGATCTTGGCCGGGATGCCGCGGATCAGCTTGACCAGCCGGCGCGCATCCTCGTCGCTGTCGTTCACCCCGTCCAGCATCACGTATTCGAAGGTGATCCGCTCGCTGTTCGACAGCCGCGGATAGTCGCGCAGCGCCTCCAGCAGCACCTCGATGTTCCAGCGCTTGTTGATCGGCACCAGCCGGTCGCGGACCTCGTTGGTCGTCGCGTGGAAGCTGACCGCCAGCAGGCAGCCGATCTCTTCGGCCGTGCGCGCGATCTCGGGGACGACGCCGCTGGTCGACAGGGTGATGCGCCGGCGCGACAGGCTCAGCCCCTCGCCGTCCATCACGACATGCATCGCGTCCCGCACCGCCTCGAAATTGTATAGTGGCTCGCCCATGCCCATCAGCACGACATTGCTGATCAGCCGCGTCTCGTCCTTGGGCGCGCCGGGCTTCGGCCATTCGCCCAGATCGTCGCGCGCCAGCATCAGCTGGCCGACGATCTCGCCCGCGGTGAGGTTCCGCACCAGCTTCTGCGTGCCGGTATGGCAGAAGGAACAGGTCAGCGTGCAGCCCACCTGGCTCGAGACACACAGCGTGCCGCGCCCTTCCTCGGGGATGTAGACCGCCTCGACCTCGTGCCCCCCGGCGATGCGCAGCAGGTACTTCCGCGTCCCGTCCTCGCTGACCTGACGCGTCACGACCTCGGGCAGCACGATCTCGAACCGCTCGGCCAGCAGGGCGCGGTAATCCTTGGCCAGGTTCGTCATCTGCGCGAAGTCGCGCACGCCCCAGTGATAGACCCACTGCCAGACCTGCCCGACGCGCATCTTGGCCTGCTTCTCGGGCGTGCCTGCCGCGATCAGCGCGTCGCGCAGCTGCGTGCGGGTCAGCCCGACGATGTTCACGCGGCCCCCTCGCGGAAGCTTGCGCGGGATCGTCAGCACGTCCTGCGTGATCGGCGCCGCGCCAGCGGCCTGCGGAGGAAGGGCGGTCATGGGGACCCCGTCGGTTTTGCGGAAGACACGCAGATAAGCGAAACGGCGGCCGAAATCAACCGCCCGCCGCCCCATCTTCTGTGCCCAAATATCCCGGGGGAGTCGCGCCTCGCGCGACGGGGGCAGCGCCCCCTGCCCCGCTTACTGGCAGCGCTGCCGCGCGGTGTTCGTCGCGGCGGTGATCCCGGACAGGCTGAACGTGTCCTTCGTCGTCGTCCCGCGGGCCGAGCGGCCGGTCACGACCGCGCTGGAACCGGCGCGCAGCGCGCCCACCAGCGCCTCGTCGTCCGAGGGGCTGCCGGTCCAGGCGCTCTCGCCTTCGGTGAACAGGTTGAACTTGCGCCCGCCCACATCGACCTCGACCGTCGAATCCGGCGCGAAGGGATAGCCGCCGGTGAAGCTGACCTCGCCGTTCTGGCCGGGGCGATAGGCGACATAAAGGCGGATGTCGCCGCGCGCGACCTCGACCTGCTGGCCGCCGCGGGTGTTGATGGTCGAGCGCGGGGGCGAGACCGCCCAGCACTCGCGCGGGTTGTCGGCCGCGAAGACGGTCCAGTCTCCCTCGGTGGCGACGACATTGTTCGATTGCTGTGCCGCGGCTGTCCCGAGCCCGGCGATCAGGACGAGGCTTGCGCCAATTCCGCGCAGCGTGGTGGTCATCATGCTCTGGCCTCCTGCCATTCACTTTCGCCGTTCCGCCCGGCGTTCTTCCCGATTGCTGTGGTCTTTTCAACCGTCTCTCGTCAGGATAGCGAAAATCGCCCGGCACGGAAGGTGGCGCGCGCACAATCGCGCAAATGTCAGCCCCGCGCAGGGGCCGGCCGGGCAGCGGAGGGACCAGATGCGATCGGCAGCCATGATCGAGCTGTGGCGCGGCGGAATGCGCGAGAGCCTGCATTGCGGCCACGCCGTCATCTGCGACCGGCAAGGCGTCGTCGAGGCCTGGGGCGTTCCCGGCACCGTCATCTTCCCGCGCTCCTCGGCCAAGATGATCCAAGCGCTGCCCCTGGTGGAGAGCGGGGCGGCGGACGCGGCCGGGCTGACCGACCGCCAGTTGGCGCTGGCCTGCGCCAGCCATTCCGGCGCCCGCATCCATGTCGAGACGGTGGGGCGCTGGCTGGACGGGCTGGGCCTGTCCGAGGCCGACCTGCGCTGCGGCACGCACATGCCGCAGGACCGGGACGAGAACCGCCGCCTGACCTGCGGCGGGGAGAGCCCCTGCCAGATCCACAACAACTGCTCGGGCAAGCATGCGGGTTTCCTGACGCTGAACCGCCATCTGAACGGCGGGCCGGAATACGAGCAGCCCGACCATCCCGTGCAGCAGGCCGCCAAGGCCGCCTTCGAGGACGTCACCGGCGAGACGAGCCCCGGCTTCGGCGTCGACGGCTGCTCGGCCCCCAACTGGGCCTGCACACTCGAGGGGCTGGGCCGGGCAATGGCATGTTTCGCCGCGCCCGGCGCGGGGCGGCGCGGTCAGGCGATGCGGCGCCTCACCGATGCGATGCGCGCCCATCCCGACCTCGTCGCGGGCGAGGGGCGCGCCTGCACGCGGCTGATGCGCGCCGCGCCCGAGGCCGCCCTGAAGACGGGGGCCGAGGCAGTCTTCGTCGGCATCCTGCCGGCGCGCGGCCTCGGGATCGCGCTGAAGATCGCGGATGGCGCCACGCGAGCCAGCGAGGCGGCAGTGACGGCGCTGCTGGTCCATCTGGGCGTCCTGCAGCCGGGCGATCCGGTCGTCGGCCAGTTCCTGCCCGACCCTATCCGCAACTGGCGCGGCCTCGCGACGGGCCGGCTCGGCGCTGCACCCGGCTTTCCGCGCTAGGCGCGCCTCAGCCGCCCTGCAGCATCTGCCAGATGAGCCGCAGCGCCAGCGCCGTCGAGGTCACGACCAGAAGCGGCTTGATCAGCCGCGCCCCGATCCTCGAGGCAAGCCGCGCGCCCAGCATCGCGCCCAGCACCTGCGCCAGCCCCATGCCGATCCCGATCAGCCAGAGCGGCTTGCCGATCAGCGCGAAGGCCAGAAGGCCCCCGATGTTCGAGGCGAAGTTCAGCAGCTTGGTATGCGCCGTCGCCTTGAGGACCCCGTAGCCGGCAAGACTCACGAAGGCGATCATGTAGAAGGCCCCTGCCCCCGGCCCGATGAGCCCGTCGTAAAAGCCGATGAGCGGCACCGCCGTCGCCGCGAAGACGAGCGGCGAGAAGCGGCGCGTCCGGTCCAGATCGTCGAGGCCGGGCTTGACGGCGAAGAAGACCGCGATGGCGATCAGGACCACCGGCAGGACCAGCCGCAGCCCATCGGTCGGGATGCTGCTGACCAGCACCGCGCCGGCCGCCCCCGCCAGCCCCGCCACCAGCGCCGGCCGCCACTGGCTGCGCAGATCCACGAGGCCGCGCGCGGCATAGCTGATCGCCGCCGTCGCCGCCCCGAAAGCGCCCTGCACCTTGTTCGTGGCCAGCGCCTGCGCGGGCGGGATGCCGGCCAGCATCAGCGCCGGCACGGTGATCAGCCCGCCGCCGCCGGCGATGGCATCGACGAAGCCGGCGGCAAAGGCCGCGCCAAGCAGGAGAAGCGCGAGATCGAAGGTCAGCTCGAACATGTGGGGGTTGCCTTTCCGGGGCCGTCGCCGTGGGGGTTTCACACCCCCACACCCCCGTGAGATATTTTTGCACAGAAGATGGGAACGGTCAGGCGGCGAATTCCTCGGCGCGATAGCCTTGCAGGTAGAGAAGCGCGGTCAGATCGCCGTGGTTGATGCGGATAGGGGCCTGCGCGGCGACGGCCGGTTTGGCGTGCAGCGCGACGCCGGTGCCGGCGAGTTGGATCATGCCCAGATCGTTCGCGCCGTCGCCCACCGCGATCGCATCGGCCGGCGTGGTGCCGAGGCGGGCGGCGATCTCCTCCAGCGCCTCGATCTTGGCCTCGCGGCCGAGGATGGGCGGGATGACATGGCCGGTCAGCGTGTCTTCGACGATCTCGAGGCTGTTGGCGCGGTGCTCGTGAAAGCCGAGCTGGTCCGAGACCATCTGCGTGAAGGCGGTGAAGCCGCCCGAGACAAGCGCCGTATGGGCGCCATGGGCGCGCATGGTGGCCAGAAGCGCGCGGCCGCCGGGGGCGAGGGTGATGCGGTGGGCCATCACCTCGGCGATGGTGCTGGCGGGCAGGCCGGCCAGCAGGGTGACGCGCTCGATCAGGGCCTCGCGGAAGTTCAGCTCTCCGTTCATGGCGCGGGCGGTGATGGATGCGACGCGGGGGCCGACGCCGGCGAGGTCCGCCAGCTCGTCGATACATTCCTGCTGGATCATGGTCGAATCCATGTCCGCGATCAGGATGCGCTTGCGGCGGTTCCCGCTCGGCTGGAGGGCGAGGTCGATGTTCTGGCGCTGGAGACTGACCCAGAGGGCCTCCTCGCCGTCCGGGCGGGCTGGCAGGTCGAACTCGGCGGCGCGGCCGGGGGCGAGCCAGCGGAAGGCGGTGCCGCCCAGCTGCTGCGCCAGCGCGGCCGGCAGGTCCCGGGGCAGGTCGGCGGCGGCGATGAGGGTGGCGGTGAACATGGCGGCTCCTGCGGCGGGTCCGGCTCGGTCTAGGCCAAAGATTTTTCTTGCGCCAGAGGCGGCGGGGCATTACCTCCGGCGGCGGGACACCCCTCCCCAACGAGGGGCTTTTGGCTGGAAGGCTGAGCACATGACTGATCCGACGATCCCGGCCGCGCGGCCGGTCAACCCGCGTTTCTCCTCGGGCCCCTGCGCCAAGATCCCCCATTATTCGCTGGACATGCTGTCGGACGCGCCGCTTGGCCGTTCGCATCGCGCGGCCGTCGGCAAGGCGAAGCTCGCCGAGGCGATCGAGCTGACGCGCGAGGTGCTGGCTGTTCCCGCGGACTACCGCATCGGCATCGTTCCCGGCTCGGACACGGGCGCGGTCGAGATGGCGATGTGGTCGCTGCTGGGCGCCCGCCCGGTCGAGATGCTGGCCTGGGAAAGCTTCGGCGAGGGCTGGGTCACCGACGCGGTCAAGCAGCTGAAGCTGGATGCGGTGGTCCGCAAGGCCGATTACGGCCGGATCGTGGACCTGGCCGAGGTCGATTTCGACAAGGACGTGGTCTTCACCTGGAACGGCACCACCAGCGGCGTGCGGGTGCCGAGTGGCGACGCGATCCCGGCGGACCGCGCCGGCCTGACCATCTGCGACGCGACCAGCGCGGCCTTCGCGATGGACCTGCCCTGGGACAAGCTGGATGTGGTCACCTTCTCCTGGCAGAAGGTGCTGGGCGGCGAGGGCGCGCATGGCGTCCTGATCCTGTCGCCGCGCGCCGTGGAGCGGCTGGAAAGCTACACCCCCGCCTGGCCGCTGCCGAAAATCTTCCGCATGACCAAGGGCGGCAAGCTGATCGAGGGCATCTTCAAGGGCGAGACGATCAACACGCCCTCGATGCTGGCGGTAGAGGATTACCTCGTCGCGCTGAAATGGGCGCAGTCGCTCGGCGGGCTGCCGGCGCTGATCGCGCGGGCGGATGCCAATGCGGGCGCGGTGCGCGACTTCATCGCCGGCAAGGACTGGATCGCGGACCTGGCGGAGGACGCGGCAACGGCCTCGACCACCTCGGTCTGCCTGAAGTTCACCGACCCCGCGATCAAGGACGGCGCGGCCTTCGCCAAGGCGGTCGCCAAGCGGCTGGAGAAGGAGGGCGTCGCGCTGGATGCGGGCGCCTATCGCGACGCGCCGGCGGGCTTGCGGATCTGGTGCGGCTCGACGGTCGAGACCTCGGACGTCGCGGCGCTGATGCCGTGGATCGAATGGGCCTACCGGGCCGAGCTGGCCGCTCAGTGATCGGCGTTGCCGGGGGCCAGCCCCCGGACCCCCGGGATATTTGACGACCAAAGCAGGAGATGCGTTCCGCGTGGCCACGGGCCCGGACGCTTTGCACAAGGATGAATGACATGCCGAAGGTTCTCGTCTCCGACAAGCTGTCGGAAACCGCCGTCCAGATCTTCCGCGATCGCGGGGTCGAGGTGGACTACATGCCCGATCTGGGCAAGGACAAGGAGAAGCTGGCCGAGATCATCGGGCAGTATGACGGGCTGGCCATCCGGTCCGCGACCAAGGTGACCGAGAAGCTGCTGGAGCGCGCGGGTAACCTGAAGGTCATCGGCCGGGCCGGGATCGGGGTCGACAACGTGGACATCCCGGCGGCCAGCAAGAAGGGCGTCATCGTGATGAACACGCCCTTCGGCAACAGCGTGACCACGGCCGAGCACGCCATCGCGATGATGTTCGCGGTCGCGCGCCAGCTGCCCGAGGCGAGCGTCTCGACCCATGCCGGGAAGTGGGAGAAGAACCGCTTCATGGGCGTGGAGCTGTTCAACAAGACCCTCGGCGTGATCGGGGCGGGCAATATCGGCTCGATCGTGATCGACCGCGCGCTCGGGCTGCACATGAAGGTGCTGGCCTATGACCCCTTCCTCTCCGAGGAGCGGGCGAAGGAGCTGGGCGTCACTAAGGTCGAGTTGGACGACCTGCTGGGCCGCGCGGACTTCATCACCTTCCACGTGCCGCTGACCGAGAAGACCCGCAACCTGCTGTCCCGCGAGGCGATCGCCCGGCTGAAGCCGGGCGTCCGGATCATCAACTGCGCCCGCGGCGGGCTGGTCGACGAGGAGGCGCTGGCCGAGGCGCTGAAGGACGGGCGCGTCGCCGGCGCGGCCTTCGACGTCTTCGCGGTCGAGCCGGCGACGGAGAGCCCGCTCTTCAACCTGCCGAACGTGGTGGTGACGCCGCACCTTGGCGCCGCGACGACGGAGGCGCAGGAGAACGTCGCCCTGCAGGTGGCCGAGCAGATGTCGGACTACCTGCTGACGGGGGCGGTGCAGAACGCGCTGAACATGCCCTCGGTCACGGCCGAGGAGGCCGCGGTCATGGGCCCGTGGATCAAGCTGGCCGGGCATCTGGGCGCCTTCGTGGGGCAGATGACGGACGAGCCGATCAAGGCGATCAACGTCCTCTATGACGGGGTCGTCGCCGAGATGAACCTGAACGCGCTGAACGCGGCGGTCATCGCCGGGGTGATGAAGGCCAGCAACCCGGATGTGAACATGGTCTCGGCGCCCGTCATGGCCAAGGAGCGGGGCGTGCAGATCTCGACCACGACGCAGGACAAGGCCGGCGTCTTCGAGGGCTACATCAAGCTGACCGTGGTCACCGAAAAGCGCGAGCGGTCGATCGCCGGCACGGTCTTCAGCGACGGCAAGCCGCGCTTCATCCAGATCCGGGGCATCAATGTCGATGCCGAGGTGGGCCAGCACATGCTCTATACCCGCAACAAGGACGTGCCGGGGGTGATCGGCGCGCTCGGGATGACGCTTGGCGACCTGGGGGTGAACATCGCGAACTTCACGCTCGGCCGCTCGGCCAATGGCGGGGACGCGATCGCCATCCTCTATCTGGACGAGGCGCTGGACGAGGCGGCGCTCGAGGCGCTGCGGGCGACGCAGAAGTTCCTGCAGATCCGCCCGCTTCAGTTCGAGATGTGACCCAGAGGGCTGGGCGCCGCTGGTGGCGCCCGGCTGCGGGTGGGGAAGGACAGGGGCGGCGCATGACCCTTTACGCGATCGGTGACATCCACGGCCATCTCGAGCAGCTGCGCGCGGCACATGAGCGGGTCTTCCGCGACGGCGGGCGGGACGCGCTGATCGTCCATGTCGGCGATCTCATCGACCGGGGGCCCGATTCGCGCGGGGTGGTGGAGCATCTTCTGCGCGGCCAGACCGAGGGGCGGCCCTGGATCGTCGTGCGCGGCAACCATGACCGCTTTCTTCCCGCGCTGGCGGCGCGGCCGGACTGGACCGATCCCGGCCTCAGCTCGGCCCGGCACTGGCTGGACCATCCCGGGCTCGGCGCGGCCGAGACGCTGCGCTCCTACGGGATCGACCCATCGCGGCCGCGTCACACCGTGGCCGACGAGGTCCGTCGCCGCGTGCCGGACGATCACCTGCGCTTTCTGGCCGGGCTGCCGGCGTGGTTCCTGCATCCGCTGGCGCTGGTCGTGCATGCGGGGGTGCGGCCCGGCATCGACCTTCAGCGACAGGCCGAGGACGACCTCGTCTGGATCCGCGGCCCGTTCCTCGACCACGCGGGGTCGTTCGGGCCGCTTGTCGTGCACGGGCACACCGCGCTGGAGGGTGTCTGCCATCACGGCAACCGCGTGAACATCGATGGCGGGGCGGGCCACGGCCGCCCGCTCTGCGCCGTCGCGATCGAGGCCGGGGGCGTCCACCTGCTGACGGATGCGGGCCGGGTGCCGGTGACGCCGGGCGGCGGCCTCGTCTCGATGTGGACAGGGCCGTGGCAGGAGGCTAGAAGCCCTGCTGTATCCGGAAAGGGCACGAGGTCTTGACGAGTTTGACAGCCATGCAGGTCCAGAACCGCATCGCGAAATACTGCCTGGGTCAGGTGGTCCGCCATCGCAACCGTCCCTTCCGGGGCGTGATCTTCGATGTCGATCCCGAATTCGCCAATACCGAGGAATGGTACGAATCGATTCCCGAGGACGCGCGGCCGGCGAAGGACCAGCCGTTCTACCATCTCTTCGCCGAGACCGAGGCGACCTATTACGTGGCCTATGTCTCGGAGCAGAATCTCGAGCTGGACCTGTCGGGCGAGCCGCTGGACCATCCCGATGTGGGCGACATGTTCGGCGAGTTCGATAACGGCCGCTATCCTCTGGCCGCGCTGGTCAACTAAGGCGCTAGCCGGCGTCGCGCATCAGCGGGATGCGGAAGGCCAGGAAGTTGCGGCGATCCTCGCGGTAGTAGCACAGCTCCTGCGTGAGATCCTGGATCAGGTACCAGCCGAAGCCGCCCTCGGGCAGGTCCTCGCCGGTCAGCTGCGGCAGGCCGCGCGGCAGCAGGCAGTCGACCGGCAGCCGGCGGCCGTCATCGGTCAGCGCGCAGGCGAGGCCGCAGTCGTGGCTGACGATGCACAGATGGATCACCGGCGCCGCCCGAGGCCGGTCGCCCGCGCCGTGTTCCGTGACGTTGTTCATCACCTCGGCCAGAACCAGCTCCAGCCGGCCGATGGCGTCGGTGCCGACCTCGGCCTGGAAGCGCGCGCGGACCGCGGCCAGCGTCTCGCGCACATGGCCGGGCTCGGCGGTCAGGACGCGGTGGAACATGGGGCGCGGCCGGCCCAAGGCGCAGCCTTGCCTGCCGGGATGGGGGTTCACCTCGGGGGTCATGCGGCGCCGCCCTCGGCCGCGGGGGCGCAGCGCAGGTCGAAGACGCTGTCCATGCGGGTCAGGCGGAACACCCGCTCGACATTCGGGGTGACGGAAAGCAGCACCAGCGGCATCCCCTCGGGCAGGCTCTTGCGGACGGCGATCATCGCGCCGAGGCCCGAGCTGTCCATGAAGTCCACCAGCCGCATGTCCAGATGCACCGGCTTCTTGCTCTTCATCACGAGGGGTCGCAGCTTGTCCTTGAATTGTGTGGCGATGGCCGCGTCGATGCGGCGCTCAGGCACGACGATCTTCAGATGCTGGTCCCCTTCCTCGACATCGAAATGCATGGTCTCTTCCTGTTGCGTCCAGCCGCGACACTAGACGCCAAAGGTTAGCATCCGGTAAGCGGGACCGGGGAGACGAGGGAGATCCGCAAAATGCACGACATCCACATCCTGGGCGCGGCCCGCACGCCGATGGGCGGGTTGCAGGGGGCGCTGGCCGGGCTTGCCGCGCCGCAACTGGGCGGCGCCGCGATCCGCGCGGCACTGGAACGTTCGGGCCGGGCGGCGGGCGAGGTCGAGGCGCTGCTGATGGGCTGCGTGCTGCCGGCGGGCCAGGGCCAGGCGCCGGCGCGGCAGGCGGGCTTCGCAGCGGGACTGCCGCAGGGCGTGCCCGCGACGACGCTGAACAAGATGTGCGGCTCGGGCATGCAGGCGCTGATGATGGCGGCCGATTCCATCGCCGCCGGCAGCGCCGAGCTGGTCATCGCGGGCGGCATGGAGAGCATGACGAACGCCCCCTACCTGCTGCCGAAGATGCGCGGCGGGGCGCGGCTCGGGCATGGTCAGGTGATCGACCACATGTTCCTCGACGGGCTGGAGGACGCCTATGACCGCGGCCGCCTGATGGGCACCTTCGCCGAGGATTGCGCGTCCGAGTTCGCCTTCACCCGGCAGGCGCAGGACGATTACGCGCTGGCCAGCCTGACGCGCGCGCAGGAGGCCATCGCCTCGGGCGCCTTCGCGGCCGAGATCGCGCCTGTGACCGTCCCCGGCCGCGGCGGCGAGACGGTGGTGGACACGGACGAGCAGCCGGGCCTCGCGCGCCCGGACAAGATCCCGCATCTGAAGCCCGCCTTCCGCAAGGACGGCACGGTGACGGCGGCGAACAGCTCGTCGATCTCGGACGGGGCGGCGGCGCTGGTCGTCGGCGCCAGCGCCGAGGGCGCCATCGCCCGCATCGTCGGCCATGCGAGCCATGCGCAGGCGCCGGGCGCCTTCCCCACCGCGCCCGTCCCGGCCGCCGAGAAGCTGCTGGCGAAGATCGGCTGGAGCGCCGGCGACGTGGACCTGTGGGAGGTGAACGAGGCTTTCGCGGTCGTCCCCATGGCCTTCATGGCCCGGATGGGGCTGGACCACGCCCGCGTCAACGTCAACGGGGGCGCCTGCGCGCTCGGCCATCCCATCGGCGCCTCGGGCGCGCGGAGCGTGGTGACGCTGATCCACGCGCTTCAGGCGCGGGGCCTGCGCCGCGGCATCGCCGCCATCTGCATCGGCGGCGGCGAGGGCACGGCGCTGGCGGTCGAGCTGGCCTGATGCCTGCGGGCTGGGCAGCGGGACATGGAAACGCCCGCTGCCGCAGCCGTCCCCGCGGGCAGATGCGGAACTTTCGGGCATTGCCCTGCCTTCCTTTGTGGACTTCGCGACCGGGCTCTCTGATCATTGCCTGAAGAACCCGCAGGGGCAGCGAGGTCACGGGGGACGGATGAGCTACAACGAGATGTTCGAAGGCGAGGCGGTCCGCGAACCCTATGCCCGGCTGCGGGACTGGGTGCAGACGATGCCCGACGATTTCCGGCAGATGAAGCAGGCTGAGGCCGAGGCGCTGTTCCGCCGCATCGGCATCACCTTCGCCGTCTACGGCGAGGGCGGCGATCCCGACCGGCTGATCCCCTTCGACATGATGCCCCGCGTCTTCGAGCAGGCCGAGTGGCGGCGGCTGGAGCGCGGCATCAAGCAGCGCGCCCGCGCCCTCAACGCCTTCCTGCGCGACGTCTACGGCCGGGGCGAGATCATCCGCGCGGGCCGCATCCCGGCGCGGCTCGTCTACCAGAACGACGCCTACGAGAAGTCGGTGGTCGGCTTCGTGCCCCCGCGCGGGGTCTATTCCCACATCATCGGCATCGACCTCGTGCGCACGGCCAAGGACGAGTTCTACGTGCTCGAGGACAATTGCCGCACGCCCTCGGGGGTCAGCTACATGCTGGAGAACCGCGAGATCATGATGCGGATGTTCCCGCAGCTGTTCCGTGGCAGCCGGATCGAGCCGGTGGACCAGTATCCCGAGTTGCTGCGCCGCACGCTGGAATCGGTGGCGCCGGCCAAGTGCCGCGAGCGGCCGACCTGCGTGATCCTGACGCCGGGCCATTACAACAGCGCCTATTATGAGCACAGCTTTCTGGCGAACCTGATGGGGGTCGAGCTGGTCGAGGGGCAGGACCTCTTCGTCGACGGCGAGTTCGTCTACATGCGCACCACGACCGGGCCGCGCCGGGTGGATGTGATCTACCGCCGGATCGACGACCTCTTCCTGGACCCGCTCTGCTTCCGGCCGGATTCGATGCTGGGCATTCCCGGGCTGATGGACGTCTACCGCTCGGGCGGGGTCTCGATCTGCTCGGCGCCCGGCGCGGGCGTGGCCGACGACAAGGCGATCTACACCTTCGTGCCCGAGATGGTCCGCTTCTACCTCGGCGAAGAGCCGATCCTGAACAACGTGCAGACCTGGACGCTGTGGAAGGAGGATGACCGCCGCTACGTGCTGGAGCATCTGCCGGAACTCGTCGTCAAGGAGGTCCACGGCTCGGGCGGCTACGGCATGCTGGTCGGCCCCAAGTCCACCAGCGCCGAGATCGAGGCCTTCCGCGCCAAGATCATCGCCGATCCCTGCAACTACATCGCCCAGCCCACGCTGGCCTTGTCCACCTGCCCGACCTTCGTCGACGAGGGAATCGCGCCGCGCCACGTGGACCTGCGCCCTTTCTGCCTCTGCGGCGACCGGATCGAGCTGGTGCCGGGCGGGCTGACCCGCGTCGCCCTGCGCGAGGGATCGCTGGTCGTGAACTCGTCGCAGGGCGGCGGGGTCAAGGACACCTGGGTCCTGTCCGAGTGAGGGGGAACAACACGATGCTCAGCCGCACCGCCTCGAACCTCTTCTGGATGGGCCGCCACCTCGAACGCGCCGAGACGGCGGCGCGGCTGCTGGACGTGGGCCAGCGCATCACGCTCTTGCCGAACACCGAGGCCGGCTACCGCAACGAATGGAATTCGCTGCTGCGCGCCTCGGGCTCGGCCGACATCTTCGCGTCCCGCTACGGCGAGGCGACGCAGGAGAAGATCGAGGAGTTCATCTTCTTCGACCGCGACAACCCCTCCTCGGTCGTCTCCTGCATGGAGAAGGCGCGCGAGGCAGGGCGCATCGTCCGCACCGCGCTGACGAGCCAGGTCTGGGACGCGCTGAACGTCGGCTACCAAGAGCTGCGCAAGATCGAGAAGATGCCGCGCGCGCAGGTGGACACCGCGTCGCTGACCGACTTCACCACCGCCCACACCTCGACCGTGCGCGGCGCGATCAACGCCACGCAGCTTCGCAACGACGGCTGGCACTTCATGCATCTGGGCTACAGCCTGGAACGCGCCGACGCGACGGCGCGGCTCCTGGACGTGAAGTATTTCGTGCTGCTGCCCCGGATCGAGTTCGTCGGCTCGGGCCTCGACAGCTACCAGTGGCAGGTGATCCTGCGCGCGCTCTCGGCGCACCGGTCCTATCACTGGGCCTATGGCGGCGACATCACGGCCGCGCAGGTGGCCGACTTCCTGATCCTGAACGGCGAAAGCCCCCGCTCGCTGATCACCTCGCTCTACGAGGCGGTCTGGCACCTCGAGGGCCTCGCCCGGCGCTACGGCGAGCAGGTGCCGACCGAGGCGCGCGACAAGGCCCGCGAGGTGCTGAACGCGCTGCAGGGCCGCAACATCGACATGATCTTCGACGAGGGCCTGCACGAGTTCCTCAGCTGGTTCATCCGCGAGCTCTCCACCGTGTCGAACCTCGTCCACCACGACTACCTGCTGGGAGGCGCCTGAGCGATGAAGCTCCAGATCAGCCACGAGACCGTCTACCGCTACGAGCAGCCGATCCGGAACCTCGTCCAGAGCCTGCGGCTGACCCCGTCCGTGTTCGAGGGGCAGAAGACGCATGACTGGCAGATCCAGGTCTCGGGCGGCGTCCGGGGACCGGGCTTCCGCGACGGCGCCGGGGACTGGATCGAGGGCTGGACCGTGCGCGGCCCGGTGGCCGAGGTGACGGTGCGGATCGAGGGGCGCGTGGACACGCGCGACCTGGCCGGCGTGCTGCGCGGCCACCGCGAGGCGATCCACCCGATGAGCTACCTGCGCGACACCGCCCCGACCGAGCCGGACGCGGCGCTGCAGGATCTCTCGCGCACGGCCGGCACCGGCGCGCGCGACCCGCTGGACCTCGCGCACCGCCTCTCGGCCGCGGTCAGCGAGGCCATCGCCTTCCGCCCCGGCGCCACCGAGGCCCGCACCACCGCGGCCGAGGCGCTGGCGCTCGGCGAAGGGGTCTGCCAGGACCACAGCCACGCGCTGATCAGCGTGGCCCGCATTGCCGGGCTGCCGGCGCGCTACGTCTCGGGCTACCTGCACTCGACCCGCGACGGCGAGGCGCATGACGCGGCCCATGCCTGGGCCGAATTGCATGTCGAGGGTCTGGGCTGGGTCGGCTTCGATCCCGCGAACCGCTGCTGCCCGGACGAACGCTATGTCCGGCTCGGCTCGGGCCTCGACGCGCCCGACGCGGCCCCGATCCGGGGCGTCGCGATGGGCAGCAGCGCCGAGCGGCTGGATGTCGCCGTCCATGTGCAGGAACTGACGCAATAGCCGCGCCCCGCGCCTGCCTGCTTCGGTCCTCAAATATCCTCAGGGGGTCCGGGGGCGCGAGCGCCCCCGGCTTGGTCACAAGGTGATCCGGAACCGCCTGAAGCCCCCTTCGCCCTCCCCGGCCTCCTCGATCTGCAGCCCCTCCACCTCGGACAGGCGCTGCGTGGCGCCCGGTCCGCTGTCGAACAGCACCGTCGCCCCGTCCAGCGGCGCGAAGGACCAGTTCCCGTCCGCCTTGGGATCGATGGTCCCCTGCTCGACGATGTAGCGCACGATCACGTCGCGGTTGGTGTCCGGCCCCTCGAAGACGATGGTGCTGCCGTCATTGCCCGGAAAACTGCCGCCGCCCTCTGCGCGGTAGTTGTTGGTGGCGACGATATATTCGGCGTCCAGATCCAGCGGCGCGCCGTCCAGCATCAGATCCGTGATGCGGCTGGCGCTCTCGTCCACGACGGCGCCGTCGCGGTCGAAGCGGGCCGGCTGGCTGAGGTCGATCCGGTAGGTCACCCCGTCGATCACGTCGAAATTGTAGGACGGGAAGTCTGTGTTGATCAGCATCTGGTCGGCCTCGCCCGGCTCGATCCGGTTGAAGGCGCCGGCGCTGCGCTCCAGCCAGTCCTTGACCTCCTGGCCGCTCACCCGCACCGCCCGGATCGTGTTGGGATAAAGGTAAAGGTCAGCCACGTTCCGGATCGCGATGTCGCCCGCCGGCACGTCGGTGTAATAGTCGGGCCCGCCGCGCCCGCCCGCCTTGAAGGGCGCCGCCGCCGACAGGACCGGCAGGCCCTCATGCTCGGTCCCCTGCATCATCTGGGCGACGTACCACATCTGCGCGTTGGCGACGATCTGCACCGAGGGATCGTCCGCCACCATCGCGAAATAGCTGTAAAGCGGCGCGGCGGTCTGGCCCACGGGCCGGCGGACGTAATCCAGCGTCGCCTGATGCTCCTCGGCGACGCTCTGCTCGACCGCCGCCACGCTCTCGACCAGCGGCACGACGTTGCGGTCCGCGTCCCGCTCGTAGATCGGGCGCGCCTCCGAGACGTGGCTGGCGACGCGCCAGCCCTCGCCCTCGCGCTCGAGCAGCAGATCGACCAGCCCCAGATGCGAGCCCCAGAAGCCGGCCATCACGCCCGGCTTGCCGCCGATGGTGCCGGCCGCGACATCCACGCCCTCGGTGCCCTCGTGATCGGGGCCGGGGAAGACCAGGTGCGAATGCCCGGTCAGGATCACGTCGACCCCCTCGACGCCGGCCAGCGGGATGGCGGCATTCTCCATCCCCGGCTCGTGCGCGGCCGCGCCGATGCCCGAATGGCAGAGCGCGATGACCAGCTGGGCGCCCGCCTCGCGCAGGGCCGGCACATGCTCCTCGGCCGCCTCGACGATGTCGCGGGCGGTGACGTTGCCCTCCAGATGCGCCCGGTCCCATTGCATGATCTGCGGGGGCACGAAGCCGATCACGCCGATGCGGATCGGATGCGTCTCGCCGGCGCCGTCCGTCAGCTCGCGCTCGATGATCGTCCAGCGCTCGACCAGCGGGCTGCCGTCCATCCGGTCCACGTTGGCGCAGACGACGGGGAAGCCGGCCCCGGCGATGGTGTTCTCCAGGAACTCCAGCCCGTAGTTGAACTCGTGGTTGCCGAGCGTGCCGCCCTCGACCCCGACCTCGTTCATCGCGGTGACGATGGGGTGCTCCTGCCCCTCGGCCATGCCGCGCTCATAGGCGATGTAATCGCCCATCGGGTTGCCCTGCAGGAAATCGCCGTTGTCCAGCAGCAGGCTGTTCGTCGACTCGGACCGGATTTCGGCCACCCGCGCCGCGGTGCGCGCAAGGCCCATCGTGTCCGCCTCGCGGTCGGCATAGTAGTCCCAAGGCCAGACATGCACATGCAGGTCCGTCAGCTCCATGATCCGCAGATGGGCCTGCCCCGCCGCCGCGCGGGCCGAGAACGGATGCAGCACCGCAAGGCCGAGGCCGGCCATCCCGGTCCCCAGAAGACGGCGGCGGCTGAGCGTGAAGGGTCGGGTCATGGCATGCC
The DNA here is from genome assembly GCF_900102505.1 of Paracoccus tibetensis. Taxonomy (GTDB): domain Bacteria; phylum Pseudomonadota; class Alphaproteobacteria; order Rhodobacterales; family Rhodobacteraceae; genus Paracoccus; species Paracoccus tibetensis. The sequence continues at coordinate 79,430 of NZ_FMVT01000003.1, forward strand.
TCGCTAGTTTCGGAACTTGCATCATGCGCCATTTCACGCGGCGCGCGAGGCAAAGTTTCACGACACAGCCGATTGCACCCCCCGCGGCGCGGGCCTAACGTCGGGCGTCGAAGGAACACGGGACGGCGATGACCTATTGCGTGGGATTGAAGCTGAATGCGGGGCTGGTGATGCTGTCCGACACCCGCACCAACGCGGGGCTCGACAACATCTCGTGCTATCGCAAGATGTTCTTCTTCGAGAATCCGGGCGAGCGGGTGATCGTGGTGATGACCGCCGGCTCGCTCTCGGTCACGCAGACGACGCTGGCGCGGCTGCAGGAGGCGATCGCCGACGACATGGCGGACGAGACGACATCGGTCCTGCTCGCCCCGACGCTGCTGCGCGCCGCGACCATCATCGGCGACACGCTCAGCCGCACCCGGCGCGAGATCGCCGAGCAGTGCCGCGACCTGCGCCAGCAGGCCTCGGCCAGCATGATCGTCGCCGGCCAGCGCAAGGGCGGCGAGCAGCGCCTGTTCCTCATCTACCCCGAGGGCAACTTCATCGAGGCGACCGAGGACACGCCCTTCCTGCAGATCGGCGAGCATAAATACGGCAAGCCCATCCTCGACCGGGTCGTGACCCCCGCGACCAGCCTCGCCGACGCGCAGAAGGCGGTGCTGCTGTCGATGGATTCGACGCTGCGCTCGAACCTCTCGGTCGGCATGCCGCTGGACCTCGCGGTGATCGAGCGGGACGCCTGCCGGATCAGCCAGCACCGCCGCATCCGCGAAGGCGATCCCGACTTCATGCAGATGAGCGCCGCCTGGTCCGCCGCCCTGCGCGACAGCTTCGGCAAGGTCACGATCTGACCCATCTTCTGTGCCCAAATATCCCGGGGGACGTCCCGCAGGGACGGGGGGCGGAGCCCCCTCCTCAGCCCTCCAGCCCCGCCCCGTCCCCGCATGGGATGCCCCGGCAAGATTGATGCCGCCGCCCCGGCAGGCTAAGCATCCGGGAACGTGACCCGGGGGAAGCCATGACCGACAGGACCAGCCGAAGCAGCCGCATCACGCCCGAAGAGGCGCTGGCCTACCACATGGAGCCGCGGCCGGGGAAGTTCGACATCACCCCCTCGACTCCGATGACGACGCAGCGCGACCTGTCGCTGGCCTACTCGCCCGGCGTCGCGGTGCCGGTCCAGGCCATCGCCGAACGGCCCGAGACCGCCTATGACTACACCACCAAGGGCAACTTGGTCGCCGTCATCTCGAACGGCACCGCGATCCTGGGGCTCGGCAACCTCGGCGCGCTGGCCTCGAAGCCGGTGATGGAGGGCAAGGCGGTCCTCTTCAAGCGCTTCGCCGACGTCAACGCCATCGACATCGAGCTGGACACCGAGGACCCGGACGAGATCATCAACGCGGTCCGCCTGATGGGCCCGACCTTCGGCGGCATCAACCTCGAGGACATCAAGGCGCCCGAGTGCTTCATCATCGAGAGCCGGCTGAAGGAGATCATGGACATCCCGGTGTTCCATGACGACCAGCACGGCACGGCCGTCATCTGCGCCGCCGGCCTTCTGAACGCGTTGGAACTGTCGGGCAAGCGGATCGAGGATGTGCGGATCGTCCTCAACGGCGCCGGCGCGGCGGGCATCGCCTGCCTCGAGCTGCTGAAGTCGATGGGGGCCAAGCACGACAACTGCCTCATGTGCGACACCAAGGGCGTCATCTACCAGGGCCGGACCGAGGGGATGAACCAGTGGAAGACCGCCCATGCGGCCGTCACCGACGCCCGTTCGCTCGAGGATGCGATGCGCGGGGCCGACGTGTTCCTCGGCGTCTCGGCCAAGGGCGCGGTGACGCCCGAGATGGTCGAGAGCATGGCCGACAACCCGGTCATCTTCGCGATGGCGAACCCCGACCCCGAGATCACGCCCGAAGAGGCCCATGCCGTCCGTCCCGACGCCATCGTGGCCACCGGGCGCAGCGACTATCCGAACCAGGTGAACAACGTCCTCGGCTTCCCCTACCTGTTCCGCGGCGCGCTGGACATCCACGCCCGCGCGATCAACGACGAGATGAAGATCGCCTGCGCCCGCGCCCTGGCGGAGCTGGCGCGCGAGGACGTGCCGGACGAGGTCGCCGCCGCCTATGGCCGCAAGCTGCAATTCGGGCGCGACTACATCATCCCGACGCCCTTCGATCCGCGCCTGATCCACGTCATCCCGCCCGCCGTCGCGAAGGCGGGCATGGAGACGGGCGTCGCCCGACGGCCCATCGTGGACATGGAGGGCTATGTGCAGACGCTGAAGTCGCGCATGGACCCGACCGCCGCGATCCTGCAGGGCATCCATGCCCGCGCCCGCCAGAAGCAGGCCCGCATGATCTTCGCCGAGGGGGACGATCCGCGCGTGCTGCGCGCCGCCGTCGCCTGGCAGCGCACCGGCATGGGCGAGGCGCTGGTCGTCGGCCGTGAGACCGAGGTCAAGGCCGAGCTGGAGGCGCTCGGCCTCGGGGACGCGCATCGCGAGATCCAGGTGGTGAACGCGGCGAACAGCCGGCACATGGAGGCCTATCACCAGTTCCTCTACCAGCGCCTCCAGCGGCAGGGGGTGGACCGCGAGGATGCGGCCAAGCTGGCCAACCGCGACCGCCACATCTTCGGCTCGCTGATGCTGGCGCACGGGCATGGCGACGCGCTGGTCACGGGGGCCACGCGCAAAAGCGCGCCGGTGCTGGCGCAGATCGGCCATGTCTTCAACGTCCGCCCGCAGGATGGCAGCGTCGGCATCACCGCGGTGCTGCATCGCGGCCGGATCGTGCTGATCGGCGACACGCTGGTCCATGAATGGCCCGATGCCGAGGACCTGGCGGACATCGCCACGCGCGGCGCGCAGGTCGCCCGCAGCCTGGGGCTGGAGCCGCGCGTCGCGTTTCTGTCCTTCTCGAACTTCGGCTACCCGGTCAGCGAGCGGGCGACGAAGATGGCCGAGGCGCCGCGGGTGCTGGACGCGCGCAGGGTCGATTTCGAATACGAGGGCGAGATGACCGTGGATGTCGCGCTGAACCGCGAGGCCGCGGCACGCTACCCCTTCAGCCGCCTGACCGGCCCCGCGAACGTGCTGGTGGTGCCGGCGCGGCATTCGGCCTCGATCTCGGTCAAGCTAATGCAAGAGATGGCGGGCGCGACGGTGCTGGGACCGATCCTGACCGGGGCGCCGAAGCCGATCCAGATCTGCTCGATGAACTCGACCGTCAGCGACATCCTGAACATGGCGGCCATCGCGGCGGGCAGCATCGGGGCGGGAAGCATGGGGCCGGGGCGCTAGCGGCACCCGCGGGGGCGCTGCCCCCGCACCCCCGGGATACTTGCGTGAAGAAGAAGGTCAGGCACGGCCTTGGCGGGCGACCTGGCGCTGGCGCTCGCGGAAGCGGGCGCGGTCGGCCTCGGTGAAGTTTTCCGCGCAGCGGTGGCAGCTGACGCCCTCCTCGAACTCGGGGCGGGCGCGGTCCTCGGGAAGAAGCGGGTGGCGGCAGGCATGGCAGAGGCTGGCGCGTCCCGGCGCCAAGCCATGGGTCAGGCTGACGCGCTGGTCGAAGACGAAGCACTCGCCCTGCCAGAGGCTGTCGGCCTCGGGCACGTCCTCGAGATATTTCAGGATGCCGCCTTGCAGGTGGAAGACCTCGGGCACGCCCTGTCCGAGGAGGTAGTTCGTCGATTTCTCGCAGCGGATGCCGCCGGTGCAGAACATGGCAATGCGCTTGCCCTCGAAGCGGTGCGCGTTCTGCTGCCACCAGGCCGGAAAGTCGCGGAAGCTGGCGGTGCCGGGCTCGACGGCGCCCTGGAAGGTGCCGATCCGCGTCTCGTAGTCGTTGCGCGTGTCGATGACCGCGACATCGGGGGCCGAGATCAGCGCGTTCCAGTCGCGCGGCGCCACGTAGCGGCCGACGGCGGCCCTTGGGTCCACGTCGGGCTGGCCCATCGACACGATCTCGCGCTTCAGGCGGACCTTCATGCGGCCGAAGGGCATCGCCTCTGCGCGGCTCTCCTTCCAGACGAGATCGGCGCAGCCCGGCAGCGCGCGCAGATGGGCGAGGACCGCGTCGATCCCCTGCCGGCTGCCGGCGATGGTGCCGTTGATCCCCTCGGCAGCCAGAAGCAGCGTGCCCTTGACCTTCTGCGCCTCGCAGAGCGCCAGAAGCGGGGCGCGCAGGGCGGCCGGGTCGGGGAACCTGGTGAAGTGGTAGAGGGCGGCGACGGTCAGGGACATGGGCGCGGGCGATAGCCCCCCGCGCCCGCCCTTGCAAGGGATCAGAAGGTCAGACCAAGCGCGAGGCCGCCCAGCAGGTAGGTCGCCGCCGTGATCAAAAGGATGCCGATGATGTTCAGCACCACCCCGCCGCGGGCCATCTGGGCGATGGTGACCGTGCCGGTGCCGAAGACGATGGCGTTCGGCGGCGTGCCGACCGGCAGCATGAAGGCGCAGGTCGCCGCCAGCGCGGCCGGGATCAAGAGGCTCATCGCGTCCGTGCCGAGGCCGAGCGCCACCCCGCCGAGGATCGGGATGAAGGTTGCGGCGGTCGCCGTGTTCGAGGTGACTTCGGTCAGGAACAGGATGATCGTCACCACCGCGGCGATCAGCGCGATGATCGGCAGCGCGCCCAGCCCCGTCACCTGCTGGCCGAACCAGCCGTCGAGACCCGAAGCCGCCACCGCCGAGGCCAGGCTGAGACCGCCCCCGAAGAGCAGCAGCACCCCCCAAGGCAGGCCCCGCTCGGCGTCGCGCCAGTCGAGGACCATGCGCCCCTGCCGGTCGCCGGGCAGCAGGAACATGACGAGCCCTGCCGCGATGGCGATGGCGGTGTCGTCGAAGCCGCCGAGCCAGGGCGCGGCCTCCTCGACGCCGGGCAGCGAGGTCAGAAGGCCCGGCACCACCCAGAAGAAGGCGGCGCCCAGGAAGACCGCCAGCACCATCCTCTCGCCCTGGCCGAGGGGGCCGAGGGCGCGGACCTGGTCCTCGATCATCTCGCGCCCGCCGGGGATCTCGGGCAGGTCGAAGCGGTAGAGGACGCGGGTCATCAGCAGCCAGGCGATCAGGATGAAGACCAGCGCCAGCGGCACGCCGAGGATCATCCATTCCAGAAAGCCGATGTTGCGGCCCAGCTCGTCCGCGGCATAGCCGGCGACGATGGCGTTGGGCGGGCTGCCCAGCAGCGTGCCCAGCCCGCCCATCGAGGCCGACCAGGCGATCGCCAGCACGAGGCAGACGCCGAAGGCGCTGATGTTCGGATCGCGCACCACGTCAGTGATCGTGCCCTCGCCCGAGGCCAGCGCGTCGCCCGCCGCCGCGCCGTCCTGGCGCGAGCCGCGCTCGATCACCAGGGACAGGACCGACAGGCCGATGGGCAGCATCATCAGCGTTGTCGCCGTGTTCGACACCCACATGGACAGAAAACCCGTTGCCAGCATCATCCCCAGCACGATCCGGCGCGGCGCGACGCCCACGCGGCGCAGCGTCAGAAGGGCGATGCGCTTGTGCAGCTGCCACTTCTCCATCGCGATGGCGATCAGGAAACCGCCCAGGAACAGGAACACGATGGGGCTGGCATAGGGCTGCGTGGCCTCGGCCACCGTCCGCGCGGTCAGGGCCGGGATCAGGACGATGGGCAGAAGCGCCGTCGCCGACAGCGGGATCGCCTCGGTCATCCACCAGATCGCCATCAGCGAGCCGATGGCGGCGACGATGCGCGCGTCCTCGGACAGGCCCTCCTGCCCGCCGAGGAGCAGCCAGACCACGCCGGCGACGACAAGGCCGAGGGCGCGCAGGCCCCAGGTCATCGCGGGGCTGCGGACGGGATGCTCGGTCACGCCATCCTGCGGCTGCGATTGATTCATGTTACATTACCTCCGCGTTGCCCAAGCCTGCGTTGACCGCGGCGGTTGTGCCGGGCATTGCACATACAAGCTGCTTGACCATAGCCTGTGGATGATGCAGCGGACAGATCGCACAATTGGACTGCCGGAGCCACCCATGCCGCACGCCCTCGTCGTCGTCGACATCCAGAACGACTTCTGCCCCGGCGGCGCCCTGGCCGTTCCGGGCGGCGACGAGGTGATCCCCACGATCAACGCGATGATCCCGAACTATGACGTGGTCGTCTTCACCCAGGACTGGCACCCGGCCGACCACAACAGCTTCTACGACAATCATGAGGGCGCCGAGCCCTACAGCGTGATCGAGGTCGAATACGGCCAGCAGATCCTCTGGCCGCGGCATTGCGTGCAGGGCACGGAAGGGGCCGCGCTGCACGCCGATCTGGACACCAGCCGGACGGACCTGATCCTGCGCAAGGGCTTTCGGCGCCACATCGACAGCTACTCGGCCTTCTTCGAGAACGACCGCGCGACGCCCACCGGGCTTGCCGGCTACCTGCGCGGGCGCGGCGTCGGGCGCCTGACCATCGTGGGCCTTGCCCATGACTACTGCGTCGCCTGGAGCGCGGTGGACGCCGCCAAGCTGGGCTACGAGGTGGGAGTCGTGGAATCCGCCTGCCGCGCCATCGACCTGAACGGCAGCCTCGCCGCGGCGCGCCGGCGGATGACCCAGGCCGGGGTCGCGCTGCTCTAGACGGGGTTGCAGGCGGCGGCGCATCCGGGGCACCAAGGGCTTCTGGGACAGGAAGGGCCGGCCATGGTCGATATCGCCACGCGCGTCTACAACCACAAATGGAAGATCGACCCGATCGTCCGCTCGCTGCTGGACACGGACTTCTACAAGCTGCTGATGTGCCAGTCGGTGTTCCGCAACCGCCCCGACACGCGCGTCACCTTCAGCCTCATCAACCGCAGCGCCGAGGTGCGCCTGGCCGAGCTGATCGACGAGGGCGAGCTGCGCGAGCAGCTGGACCATGTCCGCGGCCTGTCGCTGACGCGCGGCGAAAGCACCTGGCTGCGCGGCAACACCTTCTACGGCAAGCGCCAGATGTTCCGTTCGGACTTCATGGAGTTCCTCGAGGGGATGCGCCTGCCGGCCTACCACCTGACGACCCGCGACGGCCAGTTCGAGCTGACCTTCGAAGGCCGCTGGCCCGAGGTGATGCTGTGGGAGATCCCCGCCCTGACCATCCTGATGGAGCTGCGCACCCGCGCCGTGCTGCGCGATCTCGGCCGGTTCGAGCTGCAGGTCCTCTACGCCCGCGCGATGACGCGGCTGTGGGAGAAGATCGAGCGGCTGCGCGAGTTGCCCGACCTCAGGATCGCGGATTTCGGGACGCGCCGGCGGCACGGCTTCCTGTGGCAGGACTGGGCCGTGCAGGCGATGATGGAGGGGCTGGGCGAGCGCTTCACCGGCACCTCGAACTGCCTCATCGCCATGCGCCGCGACATCGAGGCCATCGGCACGAACGCCCATGAGCTGCCGATGGTCTATGCCGCGCTGGCCGACGACGATGCGGCCCTGCGCCGCGCGCCCTACGAGGTGCTGGCCGACTGGCACGAGGAGCACGAGGGCAACCTGCGCATCATCCTGCCCGACACTTATGGCACGCAGAGCTTTCTCGACGGCGCGCCGGACTGGCTGGCCGGCTGGACGGGGATGCGGATCGACAGCGGCGATCCGGTGGTCGGCGCCGAGACCGCGATCCGCTGGTGGCAGAGCCGCGGCGAGGACCCGCGCGGCAAGCTGGTGATCTTCTCGGACGGGCTGGACGTGGACAAGATCGCCGAGCTGCACGCCCGCTTCCACGGCCGGGTGAAGGTCAGCTTCGGGTGGGGCACGCTGCTGACGAACGATTTCCGCGGCCTCGTGCAGGGCGACCGGCTGGCGCCGTTCAGCCTCGTGTGCAAGGCGGCCGCGGCCGATGGCCGCCCGACGGTCAAGCTGTCGGACAATCCGGCCAAGGCCACCGGGCCGGCCGAGCAGATCCAGCGCTACAAGCGCGTCTTCGGCGTCGGCGCGCAGACGCACCAGCCGGTCCTGGTCTAGCCGGCGGCAAGGCCGCCGGTGCGGGTCTAACCTGCGGCAAGGCCCAGGATCAGCCAGCAGGCCAGCGCGCCCACCCCCGCCGTCGTCGGCAGCGTCACCATCCAGGCCGCCATGATCGTCGCGACATGGCTGCGGCGGATGAGGCGGCGGCGGCGGACCTCCTCCTCGGGCAGGTCCGGGTCCTCGGCGCGCTTGCGGCTGCGGCGGCGCTCCAGCCACTCGCGGGCGAAGCCGACGCCGAAGACGCCGCCGACCGCGACATGCGTGGTCGAGACGGGCAGCCCGAAGCTGGACGCCACCAGCACCGTCGCCGCCGTGGCCAGCGACACGCAGAGCGCGCGGCCCGCGTTCAGCCGCGTGATGCCCGAGCCGACCATGTTGACGAGCCGCCCTCCGAAGAGCAGCGTGCCGAGCGAGATCATGACGCCCGCCCCGACCAGCGCGATCAGCGGCACCTGCCCGAACTGCGCCGCGCCGCGGGCCGTGCCGATGATGACCGACAGCGGGCCGGCGACGTTGCCGACATCGTTCGCCCCATGGGCGAAGCCGAGGATGGTGACGGCCACCACCAGCGCCGGGGCCAGAAGGCGCTTGGCGCTCGGCTTGCGCGGCGCGAGGGCGATCTCGCGCACGACGCCGCGCGCGGTCGAAATCCATCCCGCCGCCCCTGCCAGCGCGGCTGCCAGCAACAGGATGCCCCAGGGCACCGATGGCCGGGTGATCAGCAGGACGACATAGGCGCTGAAAAGCGCGCAGAGCAGCGCGACCATCGGCGGCAGCCAGGTGCGGGCGGCGGCGCCGCGGTCCTCGGCCTCGACGACCTTCAGGCGCAGGACGATGACCAGTGCGCCGGCCAGCGCCCCCGCCGCCACCGGCGAGGCGATCCAGACCAGCGCCAGCATCCCGACCGTGGGCCAGGCGACCCCGCCCAGCCCCACCGCCGCCGCGCCCGCGCCCGCGATGCCGCCGACGATGGAATGCGAGGTGCTGACCGGCAGGCCGATGCCGGTCGCCAGCGTGATCCAGGTGGCAGCCCCGATCAGCGCCGCCAGCATCACCAGCGGCCCCAGCCCCGCATCCGCCAGAAGCGCCGGATCGACGATGCCCGCCGCCAGCCGCTGCGAGACCGCCGCGCCCGCCAGCACCGCTCCGGCGACCCCCGCCACGGCCACCAGCGCAAGCCCCGGCACCAGACGAATCGCGCCCGCCCCCACGGCCGGCCCCAGCGAGTTGGCGACATCGTTCGATCCGATCGCCAGCCCCAGCCACGCCGCCACCACAAGCCCGGCCCCGATCCCGACCAGGCGGCTGTCGCCGCCCACGGCCAGAACGAGGACCAGCAGCGCGACGAAGCCCAGTACGGCAAGGCCGAGCCTCCAGACCGGGCGGAAGGCGTGAAGCTGCGCGGCCTCGGCATTCGAGATGCGGCCCAGGTCCTTGTCCAGCGTGCGGAACTGCCCCGCCGCCATCAGGACCGCCTCGCGCCGTCAGGCATCGGCGCGCGGCAGCGAGAGGCCGCCAAGGATGCGGCTGAGGCCCGGCTCGGCCACGAGCTTCGCCGCCTCGGCAGGGGCGAACCACCGGGCGCGGCGCTCGCGCGCCTCGGGGAAATCGCGGCTCTGGCCGGTCGCCTCCAGCAGGAAGACGCGGACCTCGACGGACACGGCGAAGCCCTCGTCCTGGTCCTTGTCATAGGTGAAGCGGCCGATCTCGTCCTCGCCGATCGTGCCGCGGATGCCGGCCTCTTCCCAAGCCTCCTGCGCGGCGGCGCCGGCGAGGCTGCGGCCGGCCATGGGCCAGCCCTTGGGAATGACCCAACGGCCGGTGCCGCGGCTGGTGATCAGCAGGACCTCGCCCGCGGCGTTCCGGCAAATCGCCGCGACCTGAAGCGCCGACGGACGCCGCCCCAGCAGAAACCGCAGAGAGTTGCGCAGCGCGTTCATTCCTCGCCGTCCACCTTGCCCCGAAGCGTCTTGACCTCGCCCCGCACCGCCTTCGCCTTCAGCCGCCGCTTCTGGCTGCCGAGCGTGGGCCGCGTGGCGATCCGTCTTTTAGGTGCAACCGAGGCCTCGCGGATGAGTTCCGCCAGCCGCTCGCGCGCCAGCTCGCGGTTGCGCGCCTGGCTGCGGGTTTCCTGCGCGAAGATCACCACCGCGCCGTCCTGCGTCCAGCGCCGACCCGCCAGCCGCTTGAGCCGGCGCTTCACCGGGTCCGGCAGATGGGGCGAGCGCTCGGCTTCGAAGCGCAGCTCGACCGCGGTCTCGACCTTGTTCACGTTCTGCCCGCCCGGACCCTGCGCGCGGGCGAATTGCTCGGACAGCTCCCATTCCTGGATCGTGATGGCGTCGGTGACATGCAGCATGCCTCAAGATATGGAGGTATCGCCTCCGACTTAAAGCAGAATAAGGTTAACGGGCTGTGAAAAGCGGCAGGTGCTGCGTCAGAGCATCCGGCTGGCCGCCTGCTCGGGCCAATGAGCGAAGGGCAGGACGGCGCCGTCCTTGCGGCTTTGCCGGACGCGGGCCAGATCGACCTCGACCGTGACCCATCCCGGCGCGTCCATCGGCCCTTCGGCAATGATCCCGGTCTCGGGCCAGAAGCCGTCGGGCGGGCCATAGATGGCGGCGCGGCCGCGGTTCTCGTCCAGCGCCGGCATCCACTCGCAGGGGCCGACCGTGGGCGCCTGCACGACGACGCACTGGCTCTCCAGCGCCCGCGCCATCGCGCCGATGCGGACGCGGTTGAAGCCGGCGACGGTGTCTGTGCAGGACGGCACCAGCAGCAGCTCGGCCCCGGCCTCTGCCAGTTGCCGGCCCAGCAGGGGAAACTCGCTGTCATAGCAGATCAGGACGCCGATGCGCCCGAGCGCGGTGTCGAAGAGCCTGAGGCCCGGCGCGCCGGTCACGTCCCAGTCCTCGCGCTCGAAGCGGGTCATGATCTGCTTGTCCTGATGGCCGATCCGCCCTTCCGGCCCGTAAAGCACCGCCCGGTTCACCGGGCGCGCGCCCTCGAAGACCGGACCCGAGGCGCCGAGGATGTGGCAGCCCGCCCCGGCCGCAAGCCGCAGGTGCAGCGCCTCGACCGCGGGCCAGTGCCGCGCGACCTCGTGAAGGCTCGCCTCCAGATCACCTGCGACCTCGCGCCCGCCAAGCGAGGCCAGCTCCATCGCGGCATATTCGGGGAATACCAGCAGGTCGGCATCCGTTTCCCGGACCCACCGGCTCAGCTTCGCCTCATAAGCGGCGAAATCCTCCAGCCAGTCGATGGGATAGGCGGCGGCGGCGATCTTCACAGGGCGCGCATCCAGAACTGCAGCTCCTTCTCGGTCTCGGCCGGCTCGCCGAGATCCTTCCAGCCGAAATGCGCGACCACGCCCGGCAGCTTCTCGTAGCCGCGCTTATGCCAGAAGGCGTCGAGCGGGCGGTAATCCGCGGGCCGCGCCGGATGGTCCGCGGGCCGGATGACGCTGCAAAAGGCGCACCAGCGGGCGCCCAGATCGCGGGCATGGGCCTCGCGGTGGTCGAAGAAGGCATGGCCGAGGCCGCGGCCGCGATATTCCGGCAGCAGCACCGACTCGGCGCAGTAGAAGACCTGGTCCAGCGGCTCGGGGCGGGTCGCGAACGCAGCGCCGAAATCGGCAGCATGATCGGTCATCGGCGCCCCGGTCGCCGCCCCCACGACGCGTGTGCCGTCCAGCGCCGCCACCACGACCGCGCCGGGCGACTGGTAGGCGCGTAGATAGTCGCGCTCGTAATCGGCGTCGCCGTCGTAGAGATAGGGGAAGTCCCGGAAGACCGAGATGCGGAGACGCGCGACATCTTCCAGCGCCGCGGCCAGCGCCTCGCCGGTCAGGACGCGCGTCTCGACGCTCATTGGCTGACCTGCCGCGTCCAGTCGGCCAGGTTGTAATAGGTCGTCACGCGCGCGATCTTGCCGTCGCGCAGCGTGAAGAAGGCGCCGGCGGGCAGGCGATAGGACTGGCCCTTCGCCGGCGGCAGGCCCTCGTCGGTCTGAAGATAGGTGCCGTTCACCACGAACTCGGCGGCGGCGCGCTCGCCATCCGCAAAGATCACCATGTCGGTCAGGTGCTCCTTGTAGGAGCGGGTCATGTGGTCGTTGAACTGCGCGAAGAGATCCTTGCCGCGGCGGATCTGGCCCTCGTTCACGTGGTGCTCGATCTCGTCATGGACCAGCGCCAGCATGGCCTCGGTATCGCCCGCGTTGAAGGCGTCGTAATAGGTCTTGATCAGGGTCTTGCTGTCCATCGGCCTCTCCTTCTTGCCGCGCCTTCCTAGCAGCCGTGGCGCCCGCGTCACCTCAGCCTTGGGTCTGAGACGGCGCTTGTAATCCCGGTCCGACCTGTTAGCGCTTTGCGCAAAAGCCATCGGAGGACCCGAATGACCGGAAAAGACCTGGGCAGGCGCGAGATCACCTGCTTCAAAGCCTATGACGTGCGCGGCGAGCTTGGCAAGAATCTGGATGCCGACGTCGCCTATCGGATCGGCCGCGCCTTTGCCGAAGTCCGCAACGCGGGCCGCGTGGTCGTCGGCCGCGACAGCCGCGAATCCTCGCCCGAGCTGGCGAAGGCGCTGATCGAGGGGCTGACGGATGGCGGCGCGGACGTGCTGGACCTGGGCCTCGCCGGGACCGAAGAGGTCTATTACCATACCGGCGCCCTCGGCACGGATGGCGGGATCGAGGTAACGGCCTCGCACAACCCCATCAACTACAACGGCATGAAGATTGTCGGGCAGGGCTCGGCCCCGCTGGACCCGGCGACCGAGCTGCCGCCGATCGTCGAGCTGGCAAGCTCGGGTGCCTTCGCGGCGCGCGAGAAGGGCAGCGTCAGCGACTACGGCCATGCCCGCGCCGACTATGCCCGGGCCATGGCGGATTTCGTGGACGTCGCCGCGCTGAAGCCGATGAAGATCGTGGTGAACGCGGGCAACGGCACCGCCGGCCCGACCTTCGACGCCATCGCCGCCGAGCTGGAACGCCGCGGCGCGCCGCTGACCTTCGTGCGGATGCACCACGACGTGGACAGCAGCTTTCCGAACGGCATCCCGAACCCGCTTCTGGACGAGAACCAGCCGCCGACGGTTGCCAAGGTGAAGGCCGAGGACGCCGATCTGGGCGTGGCCTGGGACGGCGACTTCGACCGCTGCTTCTTCTTCGACGAGAACGGCCGCTTCATCCCCGGCGAATACATCGTCGGCCTGCTGGGCGCGGCCTTCCTGGAAAAGTCGCCTGGCGAGAAGATCGTCCACGACCCGCGCGTCATCATGAACACGCGCGCCATGATCGGCGAGGCGGGTGGCGAGGCGGTCGTCAGCAAGACCGGCCACGCCTTCATCAAGCGCAAGATGCGTGACGTGGGGGCGATCTATGGCGGCGAGATGTCGGCGCATCACTACTTCCGCGACTTCTACTATTGCGACAGCGGCATGATCCCGTGGCTGCTGATGATCGAGCTGCTGTCCCGCAAGGGCAAGACGTTGGCCGAGCTGCTGGAGGAGCGGATGCGCCTCTACCCCTCCTCGGGCGAGACGAACTACACGATCACCGATCCCGACGCCGCCATCGCGCGCCTGATCCGGGCCTACGAGCCGCAGGCGCAGGGGCGCGACGATCTGGACGGGGTGTCGCTGGATTTCGGCGCCTGGCGCTTCAACCTCAGGAAGTCGAACACCGAGCCGGTGGTGCGCCTGAACGTCGAGGCCGACGGCGATGCCGCGCTGGTGGCCGAGAAGCAGGCCGAGCTGGCGGCGATCCTGAAGGGCTGAGGCCTCTAGACGCCGAAGGTCACGCGGCCTTCGGCGTCGATGCTCCAGCTCGGGTTCCAGGCGATTTCCCAGGCATGGCCGTCGGGATCGGCGACATAGCCGCGAAAGCCGCCATGAACCGGCGCATCCGCCGCGCGCAGCAACGTGCCGCCGGCAGCGACCAGGCGCTCCATCAGCGGCGCCACGTCCTCTTGCCGCGGCAAGTTGTGGGCCAGCGCCATCGCGCCGCCGCCTGCGCCGGGGCGCTGCATGTCCGCGGCCAGCGCCGCGCTGTCCCAGATGCCCAGCATCAGCCCGTTCATCTGGAAGAACATGATCTCGTCATTATCGAAGACCGGGCTCCAGCCGAAGCCGTCCAGGTAGAAGCGTCGCGCCGCCTGCCTGTCCGTGGTGCCAAGCGTGACGACGGCGATCTGCTGCACGGGTTAGTCCTCGAAGCCGAAGGCGATGTAGTCGCGAAGATAGGCCTGCCGCGCCGCCTGCCGCAACGGCTTGATCGCCAGAAGGTCCGGCTGCCGCTCTGCCTGGGGCAGCGGGACGTTGGCGGGGTCGATCCCGGCGGCCGACAGAAGGGGCAGCAGGTCCTCGGCCAGGCGATCCTCGCGCAGGATCATGTCGGGGGCGACGAAGCGGGCAAAGCCGGCCACGACCTCGGACTGGCTGGCCCAGGAGGCGTGGGTCGGCAGCGTCGTCTGCGCGTTCAGGTTCCGGCGCAGGAAGTCGAGGAAAGCCTCGAACAGCGCGATCTGCCGGTCCTCGGGCAGCGCCGGCAGCTCGGCATCGGGCGGCAGCGGTACCCGGTGGACCTGACGCATCAGCACCCGCAGCTCGGGCGAGGCCTCGGTCAGCAGGCGGCGGAAGGCCGACCAGGCGCGGCGCAGGGGATGGCGCAGGACCGTGAAGCTGCGATGGCCGGGATGCTGGCGCTTCCACTGGCGCAGCGTCGTCTGCGTGAAGCCGCTTTGCCCGGCGCCCAGCCCGGCGAGCCAGGGCGCGATTCCGTCCGGGCCGCCCTGCACCGGCATGAACAGCAGCCCCCGCCCCGCCTCGGAGGCGCGGAAGCCGGGCACCGAGGGACCGCGGCGCGGCTCGAAATTCGGGACGCGGCGCAGCATGAACGGGTCGAGCGTCGTCAGGTCGGCCTGCATCTCGTCGAAGTTCGCGACCTTCTCGGCCAGCTCGCGCGGGTTCTGCGGAACCTGGTCGCTGGCCGGCTCGACCCGCGCAAGGTCGGTGCGGCCCAGCCAGTGCATTAGGCCGGTCATCACCTCGGCGTCGCGCAGATCCTCGTAGCCCAGCCAGAAGGCCGCCTGCCCCGAGACCTGAAGCCGGTGCAGGATGCGGCGCTGGAAGCGCTCGGTCGCGGTGACCATCTGGCGGAACTCGGCCCCGTCATAGGCGATGGTGGCGGGGATCGGGGTTTCGGTCTCGTTCAGCTTCCACTGGTTCGTGGCCCAGGCAAGGCGGGTCGAGACATAGCTGTCCAGGGGGTTGCGCGTCAGCACGATCTTGGCACAGCTGCGGTCCTCGATCATCGTGTCGAAGACGCGCGGGTCGTGGTCGTGGAAATAGCGGAAGCCCGGCAGGTGGCCAGGCCGGTCGGTCAGCTTGCGATAGAGGACCAGCGGGTCGGCCTCGCGCTCCTCTCGCGTGATGCCCTGCAGCTCGTCCTTGTCGGGCCAGCCCATCATGTAAGGGTTGAAGGCCTCGCCGAAGCAGGTCACGCCCTTGATCGCGTTCAGCGTCGCCTCGAGGAGGTTCGAGCCCGTGCGCATCTCGGCAAAAATCACGAAGCTGCGGAAGGCGGTGGTCATTCGGCAGCGGTCCTCTCGGGCATCATCTCGTCGATCGGCCGCGGCTCCACCTGCGGCAGCCCCTCGCCGGTCAGGCGGGGACGCAGCCCGGAATTGCGCAACTGCCGCAGCAGCTCGGCCAGACCCGTCATATCGCGCATCGGAGGCAGATCGTCCACCGGCTGCGTCGGAACCTGAAGCTGTTGCAGCGCGGCCTGCATGATCGCCTGCGGACGCGCGAGGAAGTCGGTCAGCTCGTGCACCTGCACCCGCGCCTTCACCCAGACCGAGTTCAGGATGTCCAGCTGCGCCAGCTCGGCCCGCTGCAGTTGCGCAGCGACGCGGCGCACGTCGTCGAAGGGCATCTCGCTGCCGAGAAGCGGCAGCATCCATGCGCCGGTGACCACGTGGAACTGCGCGTTCGGATCGGTCGCCATGAACCAGTTCATCGCCTGGTTGTCGCGCGGGCTGAACTGGAACACCTGCATCCGTGGCGTGATGCGGATCAGCCCGGTCAGGAAACCATGCGGGTCACGGTCGCGCAGCGCGGTGCTGGACGAGATCGCGCCCGGCCCGATCTCGGGGCGGCCGGCGAACTCGACCTCGTCCGGGCCGAGGAGGTGGCCGTGCACATCCGCCTCGACATGGCCGCCGAGCCAGGTCTCGAAATCGGGGAAGATGTCGGCGAAGCCCTGGAAGACGGCGTAGGGAGCCGAGGTCTTGCCGTTCTCGCAGTCCTTGCGCGGAAAGCGGCTCTGCATGTAGAGGCCCGGCCTGCCCAGCAGGCGGCGGCGGACGGTGCGGTTGATCAGCCGCTCGAAGCGCTGCGGCTGCGGCAGGGCGTGGCTGCCGTTCCCGGGGGCCGCCTTCGGGAACTGCGCCATCAGCCCCGCCGCGCCGTGCCAGACCTTGCGAGCCACGAAGCAGCGCGATTCCTCCAGCAGCAGGGCGTGGTCGTCGTAGAGCTGGTAGGGCTTGCCGTCATGGTCGAACTTGGCCAGCGTCAGCGACTGGCTCTCG
Source organism: Paracoccus tibetensis (assembly GCF_900102505.1). Taxonomy (GTDB): domain Bacteria; phylum Pseudomonadota; class Alphaproteobacteria; order Rhodobacterales; family Rhodobacteraceae; genus Paracoccus; species Paracoccus tibetensis. The sequence goes on from NZ_FMVT01000003.1 coordinate 95,998, forward strand.
ATGCGGATGGCGTGGCGGCGGGCGAGGGTCTGGAAGTAGCTTTCGTCCGGGATCCAGGTGCTGCGGAAGTAGCGGTCGAACTCAGCCCGTCTCGGGTCCTCGAGGATCGCCCGCAGCGTCGTCGCCGTCAGGCACCACCATTGCGAGCCGAGATGCGGCGTGATGCCCTTCGGCACCCGGCGGCGGATGCCGAGCGCGCGCTGAAGGTTGGTGAGCCGGTCGAACATCCAGCGCTGGCGCCGCCAGTCGAGCGGGTAGTAGAAGGTGAACCGCTCCTCGTTCAGCCCGCCGACGGTCCAGCCCACGTCCAAAGCGTTCACGCTTTCGATGTGGTCGCGATGGGGGTCGAGCGCGAGGTGGTCCAAGAGGTCCCCGACCGGGCGCAGCGGCAGGCACGAGCCCGAGGCGAGGTAGACATGCGTCAGGTCGGGATGCGCCGCCAGCAGCGCCTCGGCCGCGTCCTGCGTGGCGCGCACCAGGCTGAAGCGCCCCCATCCGCAGCGGTGGCGGCGCGAATAGAGGATGCCGTCCAGATCCCCGAGGCTTGCCTTCAGGCCCGCGACCGCGTCGGCCGGCGCCTTGGCATCGACATGGATGACCACCCGCGCCCCGCCCGCGGCCCAGATCCGCGCCATCCGCGCCGCCATGTCCAGCTGCGTGTGGCACAGCAGCACCACGCCGAGGCGCACGGCCCCCGTCACGCCCAGTTCCCCCGCGAGATCAGGCCCAGATCCTCGAGTTGCCGCCAGTCGCGGAATTCCCGCGATTCGGAGCACCAGAGGTTGGTGCCCTTGCGCAGCCCCGCGTGATAGGCCTGGTATTCCTGGCTGTCGGCGTAGTGCTGGCGGCGGTCCAGCTCTTCCTCGGACTTTCGGGCGAAGGTCGACAGGAACTTGGCGTGCAGAAGGCAGCCCGATGCCTGCTCGCCGCCGTCCTCGTCGTAGACGAGGTTCACCTGCCGCGGCAGCAGCATGTGGGTCGAGCTGACATAGGCATAGCGCCAGTGCCACTTCACCAGCGGGATCTTGTTCAGCGCCGGCCCGGCCAGCGGGTCCGCGCGGAAGAACTCTCGCGTGCGGGGGCCGCCCTGGATCCACAGGTTGCCGTAATAGCTGTTCTTGCTGATCGTGTAGTTGGCCGGGTCGAACCAGCTGGCGATGGCGAAAGGATCGCCGCCTTCCTCGTAGGGCGTGTCCTCGATGTCGCCCTGCGGATACATGTCGAGCAGCATGGCGGGGAAGGACGTCCGCCCCGAGCCGTCCAGCCAGCTGGTCAGCGCCTGAAGCGGGCGGCTGTCGCAATGCGGGTAGGTCAGGAATTCGTCCGGATCGACCGTCAGGCACCAGTGCCCGGTCCCGTAGCGCAGCAGCAGCCAGTTGATCCAGTCCATGCCGAAGCGGGACTTCTTGTAGCTTGCCCGCGTCCACCACAGCGAGACGTCGGGCTGGTCGCGCAGATAGGCGCCGCTGCCGTCGTCGCTGTCGTTGTTGACGAAGAGGAAATGGTCGATCCCGAGCCGGCGGTAGTAGTCGAGGAAATAGGGCAGCCGCTCGCGCTCGTTGCGCAGGGTCACGAAGGCCAGGATCGCGCCCTTGCCGATCCGGGCGGTGCGGTCCACCACCGGCTTCAGCGCCCTGCGGCGGTTGACAGCGCGGGCGATCAGGTACTGCCGCTCGGCCCGACGGCGCAGGCGCTCGGGGATCAGCGAGTGGCGCTTCAACGCCATGGGAACCTGCATCCGCGGCAGGATTTGCGGCAGTCGCTCATGCCTCAAGCAATGATGCAGGCGCAGCAGTCTTGGCAAGGAAAAATCGCGTTCAGCGTGTATTCGGCTCGGCGCCTGCGCTCATCAGGCCCAGGTCCACAAGCTGCTGCCAGCCAGTGAAGCGGCGCGAATCCGGGCCGCGCAGCACCGGGCGGGCGGTGATGGCGCGGTGGTAGCCCACATAGGCCTCAGGACGGGCGAAGTGCTGGCGGCGCTGCAGCTCCTCCTCGGACTTGGCGACGATCTCGGGCAGGAATTTTCCGTGCAAAAGTATGCCCGAAAGCCGCGGATCGCCCGGCCCGTCCCAGCAGAGGTTCAGCTTCGGCGGCAGCAGCGAATGGGTCGAATTGACATGCACCATCCCGCGGCGCCAGTTCACCAGCGGCAGCTTGTTGAGCGTCGGTGCAAGGCGCGGACGATCGGCGAAGAAGGCCCGCTGGCGCACGCCGCCCTGCACCCACAGATTGTGCCGCGGCTGCATCCTCTGGGCGCGGTAGGGGCCGGCGTCGAACCAGGGCAGCCGCTCGGTCAGGGGCGCCTCGGGCGGCGCGTCCGCCGTGCCGAGCCGGCCCGAGGGGTAGAGGTCCAGCATCAGCGCCCCCATTGCAGGAATGCGGGCGGCGGCGAGGCGGGCGGTCAGCTGCGGCAGGGATGTCCGGTCATATCCGGGATAGATCAGCAGCTCGTCCGCATCGACCGTCAGGCACCAGTGGCCGTGGCCGAAGCGCCGCTGCAGCGCCCCCGTCCAGTCCAGCCCGAAGCGCGCATCGCGGTAGCTGCCCCCGCAGCGCCACAGCGACACGTCCTCCTGCCCGGCCAGCAGATCGGCGGCCCCGTCGCTGCTGTCATTGTCGACGATCAGGAAATGCGCCACGCCAAGGTCGCGATAATGAGCCAGGAACTCGGGCAGGCGCGGCGCCTCGTTGCGGATCACGCAGAAGGCCAAGACGTCGCCCGACCGAATCGCGGCTGTGCGGTCCGCGACCGGCGTCAGCAGCCGGCCGGCGCGGATGCAGCGCCAGAGCAGCTCGCGCCGCTTCCAGCGCAGGCGATAGGCGGCGAAGGCCCGCCGAAGCAGGCCCGGCCGCCTGGTCATTCGGCGTAGGCGCCGTTCTGGTGCCAGCGCCAGGCGTCGGCGATCATCTGCCGCATGGTCGAGCGGTCGGGCGACCAGCCGAGCTCCGACCGGGCGCGGGTGCTGCCGCAGACAAGCTTGACCGCGTCGCCGCCGCGGCGCGGCCCGTCCAGCATCGGCACCTCGCGGTTGGTGACATGGCGCGTCGCCTCCACGACCTCGCGGACGGAAAAGCCCGCGCCGGTCCCCAGGCAGAAGACGCGGCTGCCCTTGCCCGCGCGCAGCCATTCCAGGCCGCGCACATGGGCATCGACCAGGTCCATCACATGGACATAGTCGCGGATGCAGGTGCCGTCCTCGGTCGGGTAGTCGGTGCCGTGGATGGTCAGCGCGGCCCGCTTGCCGTCCACCGCGTCGAGGATCAGGGGAATCAGGTGGGTCTCGGGCCGGTGGAACTCGCCCACCTCGCCCTCCGGGTCGGCGCCCGCCACGTTGAAGTAGCGGAAGATGACGTGACGCAGTCCATGCGAGGCGCCGAAATCCACCAGCATGTCCTCGATCGCGCGCTTGCTGGCGCCATAGGCGTTCAGCGGCGCCTGCGGCGTCGTCTCGTCCAGCACCTCGCCGTCGCAGTCGCCATAGGTCGCGCAGGTCGAGGAGAAGACGAAGTCGAGGCAGCCCGCCGCCACCGCCGCCTCGATGAGGTTCAGCGAGCCGGCGACGTTGTTGCGCCAGTACTTGCCCGGCTCGGCCATCGCCTCGCCGACCTGGCTGAGGGCGGCGAAATGCAGGACCGCGACGGGGCGATGCTCGGCGAAGGCCGCGTCAAGCGCGGCGCGGTCCATCAGGTCGGCCTGCACCAGCGGGCCGAACTTCACTGCGTCGCGCCAGCCGGTGGACAGGTTGTCCAGCGTCACCGGAAGGTAGCCGGCCGCCCCCAGCGCCTTGCAGGCATGCGAGCCGATGTAACCGGCACCGCCGGTCACCAGGACGACGGGTTTCATGCGTTACTCGGCCGCCTTGCGCATCGCCATGGCCTGATGGAGGTAGTCCGCGAACTCATCCTTCAGCTCGTCGCGCTCGAGGCCGAAGGCCACGGTCGCCTGCAGGAAACCCGCCTTGGAGCCGCAGTCGAAGCGCTGGCCGCGGAAGCGCAGGCCGAAGACGTCGCGGCCTTCCGCGATCTCGTCGGCGATGGCGTCGGTCAGCTGGATCTCGCCGCCCGCGCCCTGCTTCAGCTTGTTGAGGTTCCGCATGACGCTCGGCGCCAGGATGTAGCGGCCGATCACGGCGAGGTTCGAGGGCTCGGTGCCGGCCTTCGGCTTCTCGACCATGCCCTTGGCGCGCACGATGGCGCCCATGTCCTCGGCCACGTCCAGAACGCCGTAGGAGGACACCTTGTCCGGCGCGACCTCCATCGTGGCGACCATGCTGCCGCCGGTCTCGCCATAGGCTTCGACCATCTGCTGCAGGCAGGGCGGCTCGCCCTGGATGACGTCGTCGGTCAGCACGACCGCGAAAGGCTCGTCGTCCGACAGCAGGCGCCGGGCGCACCAGACGGCATGGCCGAGGCCCAGAGCCTTGTGCTGGCGGATATAGGCGATGGCGCCCGATTCCATGTAGGTCGAGCGCAGGGTTTCCAGAAGCGCGTCCTTGCCGGACTTCTTCAGGTTCGCCTCAAGCTCGTGGCTGTGGTCGAAGTAATCCTCGAGGGCGCCCTTGCCGCGCGAGGTCACGAAGATGAACTCTTCGATGCCTGCCGCACGCGCCTCGTCGATGGCGTACTGGATGAGCGGCCGGTCGACGAGGGTCAGGATTTCCTTCGGAATGCTCTTGGTGGCCGGCAAGAAGCGCGTTCCTAGCCCTGCGACCGGAAAGATCGCCTTCGTCACCTTGCGAGTCATGTTTACACTACCTTCAGTTGATCCAGCGCAAGATCGCGCTACTGCACCGCGAACTCAGCATGGGCTTGGCGGGCTACGGCCGCAAGATTAAAGCTGGCGCGCACCTTAGCCAAGCGTCTACGCAAACAAAACGTGCATAAAGCTCAAGAAGCGTAAATCGGCCGGCCTGCCCTTGATCGAGGTCAATCCTGGCCCATCTGCGCCAGCATTTCCTCGATGCGGGGCACGTCTTCGGGGTTGTTCAGCTCCCAGAACAGGCGGCCGCGGGCCTCGACCTCGACGCAGAGGATGCGCCGCCCCTGCTCGAGAAAGCGCAGCTGCTCCAGCCCCTCGAGCCGCTCGAGAACGCCCTCGGGACAGCTTTCGTAGTCGGTCAGGGCTTCAGGGCGGTAGGCGTAGACGCCGACGTGATGGTAGACGGGGCTGGCCTCGTCGTCCCCGACCTGGTGGGGCACGAAGGGAATGACCTCCTTCGAGAAATAGAGCGCCTGCCGCCGGTCCCCGAAGACCGCGGTCGTGCCGCCGACCCGGCCCGCGTGGCGGTCGGCGATCAGGTCCGCGCGCATCCGCCCCGAGCAGCGCAGGACCGGCGTCGCCACATCGGCATCGGGCGCGGCGTCGAGCCCCGCGACAAGGTCCTCGATGAACCAGGCCGGCGTCAGCGGCGCGTCGCCCTGGAGGTTCACCACGATCCGCGGCGAGACGCCCAGGCGCGCGACGGCGTCCGAGCAGCGTTCGGTCCCGTTCCGGCAGGCCTCGCTGGTCATCACGACCTCGGCGCCGAAGGCCTCGGCATGCTCGCGGATGCGGTCGTCGTCGGTGGCGATGACGACGCGGTCCGCGCCCTGCACGGCCATCGCGGCCTCCCAGCTGCGGCGGATGAGGCTGCGGGCGGCACCGCTTGCGCCGCGCAGCTCGACCAGCGGCTTGCCGGGGTAGCGGCTCGAGGCGTATCGGGCGGGAATGACGATCAGGACCGACATCTCAGCCCTTCACCAGCAGGACGCCGGGGGCATAGGCGATGAAGAAGGGATTCGCGAAGCCTGGCTTGCCATAGGCCAGGGGCTGGTGGTCCTCGAATCGCACCACCTGCCCGCCCGCGCCGCGCAGCACCGCGTCCCCTGCGGCCGTGTCCCATTCCATCGTCCGCCCAAGCCGCGGATAGAGGTCCGCCTCGCCCGTCGCCACCAGGCAGAACTTCAGCGACGAGCCCGCGCTGGTCATGTCCCGCACCCCGTAGCGCGAGATGTAGTCGTCCGTGGCCGCATCCCGGTGCGATTTCGAGGCGACGACCATAAGCGCGCGGTTGTCGGGCGTCGGGTTGACCCCGATCGGGTCGATCTGGCCGGGCGTCTCGCCGAACGGCCCCCGCTCCTCGACCGAGCCGCCCTCGGCCGTCGTGTAGAACAGCCGGCCCTTCGCGGGTGCATAGACGACGCCGCGCACCGGCACCCCATTCTCGACATAGGCGATGTTCACGGTGAAATCGCCGCGGCGCTGCACGAACTCCTTCGTGCCGTCCAGCGGATCGACGATCAGGAAGGTGCCGAGGGACTGGCCATGCGTCTCGGCCTGCTCCTCGGTGACCAGCGCGATCTCCGGGAAGGCCGCGCGCAGCCCATCCGAGATGATCGCGTCCGCCGCCTCGTCCGCGGCCGTGACCGGAGAATCGTCCGACTTTGCCCGCACGTCGAAATCGTCGGCCTGGTAGATCTCCATGATCTTCTCGCCGGCCAGCAGCGCGAGACGGCGCATTTCGGCGGTCAGTCGGTCGAATGTCATTCACTTTCCTCTCGGATCGGGCGCGTGTTCGCTTCATGATTGTGCGGACTGTCGGTGAACCTTATGATGCCCCGGACCCCGCTCGGCAAGCATCGCGCCGCTTGACCCGCCGCCCGCCCGCACCCCGAGGAGTGCCTGCACCTTGTTCCAGCGACGCCAGACCCGCACCATGGCCGAGGCGGCGTTCACCACGCTGTCGCTGATCTACCACCAGACCGTGTTCAAGCTGCGCAACGCCCATCGCAGCGCGCTGATGGGCATCTTGATGAGCATCTCGCAGACGCTGATCATGATCGCCATCTTCATGGCGGTCTACTACCTCATCGGGATCAGGTCGGCGCCGCTGCGCGGGGACTACGTGCTGTTCATCATCAGCGGCGTTCTTTGCTTCATGACGCTGCGCGGCGCGGTCAGCGCGGTCTCGGGCAGCTATTCGATCAACACCGGCCTTCTGAAGCACGAGCCGCTGAACCCGGCGGTGATGATCTGCGCGGCGGCGCTGTCCATCCTCTACCAGAAGGTCATCACCTGCATCGTCGTCCTGGGCGGCTACTACCTGTTCTTCGAGAACTACACGATCTACCAGCCGCTCGGCGTGGCGAAGATGCTGCTGATGTCCTGGATCGTGGGATGCAGCATCGGATTCGTCTTCCTGGGGATCCAGCCCTGGGCCCCGGACCTGTCGAAGATGCTGGTCCTCGGCTACACGCGGATCAGCATCATCACCTCGGGCAAGGCGTTCCTCGCGAACGTGATGCCGAACTTCCTGCTGCCGTGGTTCATCTGGAACCCGCTCTTCCACCTGGTCGACCAGTCGCGCGGCTACATGTTCATCAACTACACGCCGCACCGCACAAGTTTGGATTATCCGATCAAGGTCGCCATCGGGCTGTTCGGGGTCGGTCTTCTGATCAACTTCGCGACCCGCAAGTACGAATCCCTCAGCTGGACCGCCGGACGCTGAAAAACTGCTGCTTCTGGCCGGTGCACAGCGCTTGCGGGCAATGAAACCCTCCCTATATACAGCCCCGAAGACGTCCGGGAGACCGGGCAAAATCGAGCAAAGGGATCGGGCCGCGGGGGCCGTAACGGACCCGAGGCCCCAACATCGCCGCAAGAAAGGTTAGACACACATGTCCAAAGTCATCGGCATCGACCTCGGCACGACGAACAGCTGCGTCGCGATCATGGACGGCAGCCAGCCCAAGGTCATCGAGAACAGCGAAGGCGCCCGCACCACGCCCTCGATCGTGGGCTTCACGGATGGCGAGCGTCTGGTCGGCCAGCCCGCCAAACGGCAGGCCGTGACCAACCCCACCAACACCGTCTTCGCGGTCAAGCGCCTGATCGGCCGCCGCATGGGCGACGACGCGGTCGAGAAGGACCGCAAGCTGGTTCCCTACGCCATCGTGGACGGCGGCAACGGCGATGCCTGGGTCGAGGTGAAGGGCGAGAAGTACTCTCCGGCGCAGGTCAGCGCGATGATCCTGCAAAAGATGAAGGAAACCGCCGAATCCTACCTGGGCGAGGAAGTGACGCAGGCCGTCATCACCGTTCCGGCCTATTTCAACGACGCGCAGCGCCAAGCGACCAAGGACGCCGGCAAGATCGCGGGCCTCGAAGTCCTGCGCATCATCAACGAGCCGACCGCCGCCGCGCTGGCCTATGGCCTCGACAAGAAGGAAACCAAGACGATCGCGGTCTATGACCTCGGCGGCGGGACCTTCGACATCACCATTCTGGAAATCGACGACGGCCTCTTTGAGGTGAAATCGACCAACGGGGACACGTTCCTCGGCGGCGAGGACTTCGACATGCGGATCGTCAGCTACCTGGCCGACGAGTTCAAGAAAGAGCACGGCGTCGACCTGACCAAGGACAAGATGGCCCTCCAGCGCCTGAAAGAGGCGGCGGAGAAGGCCAAGATCGAGCTGTCCAGCTCGTCCCAGACCGAGATCAACCAGCCGTTCATCTCGATGGACAAGAACTCGGGCACGCCGCTGCACCTGGTCGTCAAGCTGACCCGCGCCAAGCTGGAAAGCCTGGTCGCCGACCTGATCAAGCGCACCATGAAGCCGGTTGCGGACGCGCTGAAGGATGCCGGCTGCTCGAAGTCGGACATCGACGAGGTCGTCCTGGTCGGCGGCATGACGCGGATGCCGAAGGTCGTGCAGGAAGTCACCGACTTCTTCGGGAAAGAGCCGCACAAGGGCGTCAACCCCGATGAGGTCGTGGCGCTCGGCGCGGCGATCCAGGCCGGCGTGCTGCAGGGCGACGTCAAGGACGTGGTGCTGCTGGACGTGACGCCGCTGTCGCTCGGGATCGAGACGCTTGGCGGCGTCTTTACCCGCCTGATCGACCGCAACACCACCATTCCGACCAAGAAGAGCCAGATCTTCTCGACCGCCGAGGACAACCAGAACGCGGTGACGATCCGGGTCTTCCAAGGCGAGCGCGAGATGGCGGCCGACAACAAGATGCTGGCGCAGTTCAACCTGGAGGACATCCCTCCGGCGCCGCGCGGCATGCCCCAGATCGAGGTGACCTTCGACATCGACGCGAACGGCATCGTGTCCGTCAGCGCGCGCGACAAGGGCACCAACAAGGAGCAGAAGATCACCATCCAGGCCTCGGGCGGTCTGACCGACGACGAGATCCAGCGGATGGTCAAGGACGCCGAGCAGAACGCCGAGGCCGACAAGGGCCGCCGCGAGCTGGTCGAGGCGCGCAACCAGGCCGAAAGCCTGATCCACTCGACCAAGAAGTCGCTCGACGAGCATGGCGACAAGGTCGACAGCTCGACCGTCGAGGCGATCGAGCTGGCGGTGGGCGCGCTGGAGGAATCACTGAAGTCCGACGATGCCGGCAAGATCCGCTCGGGCATCCAGAACGTCATGGACGCCTCCATGCGTCTCGGCGAGGCGATCTACAAGGCGCAGCAGGGCGATGGCGACAGCGGCGACAGCGACGGGGACAACCCGCGCAACGTCGATGACGACATCGTGGATGCCGACTTCGAGGATCTCGGCGAAGGCAAGAAGCGCGGCTGATCGGGGCCGCCTCCCGCTTGGGCCGGTCCGGACGTTGTCGCGGGCCGGCCTGTTTGTTGGGATAGGGAACAGGACGACAGATGGGCAAGCGTTGCTACTACGAGGTGCTGGGGCTGACCCGCGGCGCGGCACCCGACGAGATCAAGAAGGCCTACCGCAGCAAGGCCAAGGAACTGCACCCCGACCGCAACAAGGACGATGCCAGCTGCGAGGCCCGCTTCAAGGAAGTGAACGAGGCCTATGACTGCCTGAAGGACGACCAGAAGAAGGCCGCCTATGACCGTTTCGGCCATGCGGCCTTCGAGGGCGGCATGGGCGGCGGCGGCTTCGGCGGCCAGCGCGGCGGCCATCCGGGCGATTTCGGCTCGGCCTTCGCGGATGTGTTCGAGGACCTCTTCGGCGACATGATGGGCCGGCGCGGAGCCGGCGGGGGCGGCGGGGGCCGTTCGCGCGCGCAGCGGGGCCAGGACCTGCGCTACAACCTGCGCGTCTCGCTGGAAGAGGCCTACGCGGGCCTGCAGAAGACGATCAGCGTGCCCGGCTCGGCAGCCTGCGAGGAATGCAACGGCACTGGCGCCGAGGGCGCGACTCAGCCCGCCACCTGCCCCACCTGCGCCGGCATGGGCAAGGTCCGTGCGCAGCAGGGCTTCTTCACGGTCGAGCGCACCTGCCCCACCTGCGGCGGCGCCGGGCAGATCGTCAAGAATCCCTGCAAGGCCTGCCACGGCGCCGGTCGCACCGAGCGCGAGCGCACGCTTGCCGTGAACATCCCGGCCGGCGTTGAGACCGGCACCCGCATCCGCCTGGCCGGAGAGGGCGAGGCCGGGTTGCGGGGCGGACCTGCGGGCGATCTCTACATCTTCGTCGAGGTCAGCGAGCACGCGATCTTCCTGCGCGACGGCCGGATGCTGGCCTGCCAGGTGCCCGTCAGCATGGCGACCGCCGCGCTTGGCGGCGAGGTCGAGGTGCCGACGATCGACGGCGGCCGGGCGCGGGTGAAGGTGCCGGCCGGCAGCCAGTCGGGCCGGCAGATGCGCCTGCGCGGCAAGGGCATGCCGCCGCTGCGGCACGGCGCGGGCGCCTCGGGCGAGTTCGGCGACATGCTGATCGAGCTGACGGTCGAGACGCCGGTGAACCTGACCGCCCGCCAGCGCGAGCTCTTGCGCGAGTTCGAGCTGGAGGCCGAGCGGACCGAGAACAGCCCGCAATCCGACAGCTTCTTCAACAAGGTGAAGAGCTTCTGGGACGGGATGACCCGCTGAGGCGCGCTTAGGGATTTCTTTACCAGGTTCGGCGCAAGCTGGCCGCATGGAAAAGAATCGCGCCTTCGCTGAAATGCCCCTGCCGCTCTTCGCGCCGGCGCCGGACGATGTGCTGGCGCGATCGGCGCAGGCCCGCTCGGCGCCGGCGCCGTCCTATCTGGCGGACCACCGCGCGCGGCTGCGCGAGCGCTTCGTGCAGGGCGGCGCGGCGGCGATGCCGGATTACGAGCTCTTGGAACTGGTGCTGTTCCGCGCCATCCCGCGGCAGGACGTGAAGCCTCTGGCCCGCCGGCTGATCGAGACCTTCGGCGACTTCAACCGCGTTCTCGCCGCCACGCCCGCGCGCCTGCAGGACGTGGACGGGGTCGGCCCCTCGGTGGTGACCGAGCTGAAGATCGTCCAGGCCGCGGCACAGCGGATGGCGCGGGCGCGGGTGATGCACCGGCCGGTGCTGTCGGGCTGGCAGGCGCTGCTGGACTATTGCCAAACGGCAATGGCCCATGCCGAGATCGAGGAGTTCCGCGTCCTCTTCCTCGACCGCAAGAACGTGCTGATCGCGGACGAGGCGCAGGCCCGTGGCACGGTGGATCACGTCCCGGTCTACCCGCGCGAGGTGGTCCGCCGGGCGCTGGAGTTAAACGCCTCGGCGCTCATCCTGGTCCACAACCACCCCTCGGGCGATCCCACCCCCTCGGAGGCCGACATCGCGATGACGGCGCAGATCGCGCAGGCGGCCGGCAGCATGGGAATCACCGTCCACGACCATCTCATCATCGGGAAGTCGCGCGAGTTGAGCTTCAGGTCGCAGGGTTTGCTCTAGTCCCGGCGCGGGATCTTGTGTCCCGCGGCCGCCGGGGGCGCTTCGCCCCGTCGCCGGCCGGTGCTTGCACCGATGGCGCACCGTCCGGCGACCCCCCCGAGGATATTTCGGCACAGAAGATGCGGCGCGGCGGTGCGGTAACCCGTGGGATGATCCGCAGCGCGGTGAGTCGCCGGAGGCTTGCGGTCCGGCCGCGCGGGCAGGGCTGCGGCGACAGGTCGCAAGGCCGCACCCCTTGACGCGTGCGATGCCGACGTTCTGCGGCGAAATGCGCCGGAAGCGGCAGGCTTATCATCTGGACTGACACGGATTTGAAGGCTAGAACCGCCCCCGCGAAGGCTGCGTAGGACGCGGCCCGGAATGTCGTATGGCCGTCCCTGCGGCCCGAATTGGAGTATGACCCGTGTCCCACGCAGATGACCACGTAGGCACCCGGAGGGATTTCCTCTACTATGCCACGGCGGGCGCAGGCACGGTGGCCGCCGGTGCCGCCGCCTGGACGCTTGTGAACCAGATGAACCCCTCGGCCGACGTGCAGGCGCTGGCTTCGATCCAGGTGGATGTCAGCGGCGTGGCGCCCGGGTCCCAGATCACCGTCCTCTTCCTCGGCAAGCCCGTTTTCGTGCGGCGCCGCACCCCCGAGGAGATCGAGGCGGGTCGCGCGGTCGAGCTGAACCAGCTTCCCGACCAGAACGCGCAGAACCCGAACCTCGGCGACAGCGAACCGGCGACCGACCAGAACCGCACGCTGGACGAGGCCGGCGAGTGGCTGGTCCAGATCGGCGTCTGCACCCATCTGGGCTGCGTGCCGATCGGGGACGGCGCGGGCGACTTCGGCGGCTGGTTCTGCCCCTGCCACGGCAGCCACTACGACACCGCCGGCCGCATTCGTCGCGGCCCGGCGCCTGAAAACATGCACATTCCGGTGGCGTCGTTCCTGAACGAAACCACCATCCAGCTGGGCTGAGGAGGGTTCTCATGGCCGGAATACCGCACGACCACTACGAGCCCAAATCGGGCTTCGAACGCTGGTTGCACCGCCGCCTGCCGGTGGCCGGGCTCATCTACGACACGCTGATGATCCCGACGCCGAAGAACCTCAACTGGATGTGGATCTGGGGCATCGTCCTGGTCTTCAGCCTGATGCTGCAGATCATCACCGGCATCGTCCTGGTGATGCATTACACGCCGCATGTCGACATGGCCTTCGCCAGCGTCGAGCACATCATGCGCAACGTGAACGGCGGCTACATGCTGCGCTACATCCACATGAACGGCGCCTCGCTGTTCTTCGTGGCGGTCTACCTGCACATCTTCCGCAACCTCTACTACGGCAGCTACAAGGCGCCGCGCGAGGTCACGTGGATCATCGGCATGCTGATCTACATCCTGATGATGGCGACTGCCTTCATGGGCTACGTGCTGCCCTGGGGCCAGATGTCCTTCTGGGGCGCGACCGTGATCACCGGCCTCTTCGGCGCGGTTCCGGGCGCGGGCGAGACGCTGCAGACCTGGCTGCTGGGCGGGCCGGCGGTGGACAACGCGACGCTCAACCGCTTCTTCTCGCTGCACTACCTGCTGCCCTTCGTGATCCTGGGCCTGGTGATCGTGCACATCTGGGCCTTCCACACCACGGGCAACAACAACCCGACCGGCGTCGAGGTCCGTCGCGGCAGCAAGGAAGAGGCGCAGAAGGACACCCTGCCCTTCTGGCCCTACTTCGTGATGAAGGACCTCTTCGCCCTGGCGCTGATCCTGGTGGTGTTCTTCGCCATCACCGCGTTCATGCCGAACTATCTGGGGCACCCGGACAACTACATCCCGGCCAACGCGTTGGCGACGCCCGCGCACATCGTGCCGGAATGGTACTTCCTGCCCTTCTACGCCATCCTGCGCGCCTTCGACGGCGACGTCTGGCTGGTGCAGCTGGTGCAGTTCGTGACCTTCGGCATCGTCGACGCCAAGTTCTTCGGCGTACTGGCGATGTTCGGGGCGATCGTGGTCATGGCGCTGGTGCCCTGGCTCGACACCTCGCGCGTGCGCTCGGGCCGCTACCGCCCGATGTTCAAGTGGTGGTTCTGGCTTCTGGCCGTGGACTTCATGGTCCTGATGTGGGTCGGCGCCATGCCGGCCGAGGGGATCTATCCCTACATCGCCCTCGTCGCCTCGGCCTACTGGTTCGCCTATTTCCTCGTGATCCTTCCGATCCTCGGCGTGATCGAGAAGCCGGACCCCGTGCCGGCGACGATCGAGGAAGACCACTTGGCGCATTACGACGCGCCCACGCGCATGGCCGAGTAAGGAGAGCCGAAGAATGACCTTGAGAACCAAGACGCTCACGGCCGCTCTGGCCCTGACGGTGGCTGCCGGCGGCCTGACCTATGCGCAGGAAACGACGACGACGGTTCCGCTGACCCAGCCCGACGCGGCCACGCAGGAGGCTCCGGGCCAGGGGACGACCTTCGTCGCCACCCCGGCCGAGACGGACGCCGCCGCGGCGCCGGCGGAGGGCACGGCCGAGGCCGCTGCCCCCGCCGCCGAGGCAGGGGCCGACGCCGAAGCGCAGGCCGAGGCGGCCACCGAGCCCGGAACCGAGGCCGCTGCCGGTCCCGACACGGCTGATTCCGGCTCGCAGACCGAGCCCGAGGCTCCCTCGACGGATGGCGAGGGCGTCGATGCCGTGGCGATCAGCCCGGGCGGCGAGGCGGTCGTTCCCGCCGAAACCCACACCGACGTTCCGCAGGTCGAAGAGCATTTCCAGGCCGAGCAGGGCGTCGTCGAGGCCGTCGCCGGCCACGGCGAGGAGCCGCATGAAGACGACCACGGCACGGATCACGGCTACGGCCATGTCGAGGACGTGCATTTCAGCTTCGAGGGGCCGTTCGGCCGCTTCGACCAGTTCCAGCTGCAGCGCGGGCTTCAGGTCTATACCGAGGTCTGCTCGGCCTGCCACGGGCTGGAATACGTCCCGATCCGCACCCTGTCCGATCCGGCAGGGCCGGGTTTGCCCGAGGACCAGGTCCGCGCCTACGCGGCCGAACTGCTACCGATTCTCGATCCGGCCCTGGGTGAAGAGCGGTCGCGCCTGCCGACCGACAACTTCCCCTCGATGGACGGCGACGGCATGGGGCCTGACCTCTCGCTCATGGCGAAGGCGCGCGCGGGCTTCCACGGCCCCTACGGCCTAGGTCTGAACCAGCTGTTCCGCGGCATCGGCGGGCCGGAATACATCCACGCCCTGCTGACCGGCTATACCGGCGAGGACTTGGAGCAGGCCGGCACGCTGCTGCACGCCAACACCGCCTTTCCGGGCGGCTGGATCAGCATGGCGCCGCCCCTGTCGGACGACCGCGTGACCTACGAGGACGGCACCCCGGCCACGGTCGACCAGATGTCGATGGACGTCGCGGCCTTCCTGATGTGGACTGCCGAGCCGCAGCTGATGAACCGCAAGCAGGTGGGCCTCGTCTCGGTGCTGTTCCTCGTGCTGCTGACGGTGCTGCTGTACCTGACCAACAAGCGCCTCTGGGCGCCCCACAAGGTCAAGCGCAAGCACTGATCCTGACCGGATCGCCACGCTGCCGGACGCGCCCCGTTAGGGGCGCGTTTTCCATTTGTGCAGACGCTGGCTGGACAAGCGCCGCCGCCTTGCCACAGATGACCGCAAGTGAAGGAGACGGCGCATGGCTATCTGGAACCTCGGTTCGATCAACATCGATCACGTCTACCGCCTCGACAGCCTGCCCCGGCCCGGCGAGACGCTGGCCTCGCGCGGCTATGCGGTGGGCCTTGGCGGCAAGGGCGCCAACCAGTCGGTCGCCGCCGCGCAGGCCGGGGCGCGGACGCGGCATCTCGGCGCGATGGGGATGCGCGACCGGTGGGTCCGCGAGCGGCTGCGGGACGCCGGCGTCGACATCGCGGGCGTGCAGCGCCTGCCGGACCATGTCACCGGCCATGCGATCATCATGGTGGACGCGACCGGCGAGAATTCGATCATCATCGACCCTGCCGCCAACCGCTCGCTGGACGAGGCGCAGCTTCTTGAGGACATGGCCGAGATGGCGGCAGGCGACCTGTTGCTGATCCAGAACGAGACCAGCTGCCAGCTCGCCGCCGCCAAGGCCGCGCGGGCACGCGGTGCGCGGGTGCTCTACTCGGCCGCGCCCTTCGATCTGGCGGCGGTGCGCGCCGTCCTGCCCGAGGTGTCGATCCTCGCCATGAACGAAGTCGAGGCGGCGCAGCTTTTCGACGCCATGCCGGGGGATCTGCCGGTCGAGGGGCTGCTGATCACCAAGGGCAGCAAGGGCGCGGAATACCGCGACCTGAAGACGGGCCAGGTGCACCACCAGCCGGCCTTCCCCGTCACCGCCGCCGACACGACGGCCGCGGGCGACAGCTTCGCGGGCTACTTCGCGGCGGCGCTGGACGAGGGCGCCGCGATCCCGGCGGCGCTGCGGCTGGCCGCCGCTGCGGCGGCACTCAAGGTCACGCGGCAGGGGGCGGGCGACGCCATCCCCACGCGCGCCGAGGTCGAGGCCTTCCTCGCCGATCAGCCGAACTGACCGTTCCCGATCTTGCCGCGCACGCCGCCGGTCTGCGCCCGGTCCATCAGCAGGTGGTCCAGGATCACGCAGGCCGCCATCGCCTCGGCCACCGGGACCGCGCGGATGCCGACGCAGGGATCGTGACGACCCTTGGTGATCACCTCGATCTCCTCCCCCCGCGCGTTGATCGAGCGGCGGGGCGTGGTGATCGAGCTGGTCGGCTTGATCGCGAAGCGCACGACGATGTCCTGCCCGGTCGAAATACCGCCGAGGATGCCGCCCGCATGATTCGACAGGTATTCCGGCCCGGCCTCGCCCATACGGATCTCGTCGGCATTCGCGACGCCCGTCAGCGCGGCCGAGGCCATCCCCTCGCCGATCTCCACCGCCTTCACCGCGTTGATCGACATCATCGCCGCCGCCAGGTCGGTGTCGAGCTTGGCATAGACCGGCGCGCCGAGGCCGGGCGGGCAGCCCTGCACGCAAACCTCCAGCGCCGCGCCGACGCTGTTCTGGTCCTTGCGGATGCCGTCGAGATAGTCCGACCAGGCCTCGACCGCTTCGGCGTCCGGCAGGAAGAACGGGTTGCTGTCCACCGCCGACAGGTCCAGCCGCGCCCGGTCCAGCCGCATCTCGCCCATCTGAACCATGTAGCCGGTGATCCTGAGCTGCGGCACCAGCGCGCCCAGCACCGCCTGCGCGACCGCGCCCGCCGCCACCCGCGCCGCCGTCTCGCGCGCGCTGGACCTGCCGCCGCCGCGATAGTCGCGCACGCCGTATTTCAGGTGATAGGTGATGTCGGCATGTCCGGGGCGGAAGCTGGTCGCGATGTCGCCATAATCCTTAGACCGCTGGTCCGTGTTCTCGATCATCAACTGGATCGAGGTGCCGGTGGTCACTCCCTCGAAGACGCCCGAGAGGATGCGGACCTGGTCCGGCTCGCGCCGCTGCGTCGTGTGCTTGGAGGTCCCCGGCCGGCGGCGGTTGAGGAAGCGCTGGATATAGGCCTCGTCCAGCGGCACGCCCGGGGGCACGCCGTCGACGGTGGCGCCGAGCGCGGGCCCGTGGCTTTCGCCCCAGGTGGTGAAGCGGAACAGTCGTCCGAAGGTGTTGAAGCTCATGGGGCTGTCTCCTCGGACAGTGCTTTCAGCTCGTAGATCAGGTCCAGCGCCTCGCGCGGGCTGAGGGCGTCGGGATGGACCGCCTTCAGCTTGGCGTCCAGCGGGCGGCTCTTGGGCGCGGGCGGCGGAGGCGCTGCGCGGAACAGCGGCAGGTCGTCGATCAGCGCCGCCGGCCGCGCCGCCCCCTCGCGCTCGCCCGACTCGAGTGCGTCGAGCACCGCGCGGGCGCGTTCAACGACCAAGGCCGGCAGGCCCGCCAGCCGCGCGACCTGCACGCCATAGCTGCGATCGGCCGCGCCCTTGCGGACCTCGTGGAGGAAGATCACCTCGCCCTCCCATTCCCGGACGGCAACGGTGGCGTTCTCGACCCCGTCAAGCTTGGCCGAAAGCGCCGTCATCTCGTGGTAATGCGTGGCGAAAAGCGCGCGGCAGCGATTGACCGCCTGCAGATGCTCCATCACCGCCCAGGCAATCGAGAGCCCGTCCCAGGTCGCCGTGCCCCGCCCGATCTCGTCGAGGATCACCAGCGCCCGGTCGTCGGCCTGGTTGAGGATCGCCGCCGTCTCGACCATCTCGACCATGAAGGTGGACCGGCCGCGCGCCAGATCGTCCGCCGCCCCAACGCGGCTGAAAAGCTGGCTGACGAGGCCGACATGCGCCGCCCGCGCCGGCACGAAGGCCCCGGCCTGCGCCAGGACAGCGATCAGCGCGTTCTGGCGCAGGAAGGTCGATTTGCCCGCCATGTTCGGGCCGGTCAGCAGCCAGATGGCCGGGGTCGCGCCGCTCGTCAGCGCGCAGTCGTTTGCGACGAAGCTGCCCGCCTTGCGCTTCAGCGCGCGTTCGACGACCGGGTGCCGGCCGCCCTCGATGCTGAAGGCGCGGCTGTCGTCCACGCGCGGGCGCACCCAGCCCTCGCCCGAGGCGAGGTCGGCGAAGGCGCCGGCGAGGTCGATCTCGGCCAGCGCCCGCGCCGCCTGCCCGATGGGCGCCGCCTGCTCGAGGATCGCGGCGCGGAGCCGCTCGAAGATGCCACGCTCGATCTCCAGCGCGCGGTCGCGGGCGTTGAGGATGCGGGTCTCCAGCTCCGACAGCTCGACCGTCGTGAAGCGGATCTGATTGGCGGTGGTCTGGCGGTGGATGAAGCGCTCGGGCCGGGCCAGCATCCGCTCGGCATGGGTGGTCGTCGTCTCGATGAAGTAGCCCAGCACGTTGTTATGCTTGATCTTCAGGCTGGGGATGCCGGCCTCCGTGGCGTAGTCGGCCTGCATCCCGGCGATGACGCCGCGCCCCTCGTCCCGCAGGCGGCGGGTCTGATCGAGGTCGTGGTCATAGCCCTCCGCCACGAAGCCGCCGTCGCGGGCCAGAAGTGGCGGCTCGGCGACCAGCGCCTGGTCCAGCAGGTCGGTCAGCGCGTCATGGCCGACCAGATCGCGCGCGGACGCGGCCAGCACCTGCGGCGCGTCCTCCGGCAGGCGTGCGGCGATCTGCGCGCCCTGCGCCAACCCGTTGCGGATCGCGGCCAGATCGCGCGGCCCGCCCCGCTCCAGCGCCAGCCGCGACAGCGCCCGGTCCATGTCCGGCACCCGCGCCAGCGCCGCGCGCAGGTCCGACAGCAGCCGGGCGTCGGCGGCCAGCGCCTCCACCGCATCGTGGCGCGCATGGATCAGCGGCAGGTCGCGGGACGGCGCGCTGATGCGCCGCTCCAGCAGCCGCGCACCGGCCGCCGTCACCGTGCGGTCGATGGCCGACAGAAGCGAGCCCTCGCGCCCTCCCGACAGCGCCTGCGTCAGCTCCAGATTGCGCCGGGTCGCGGCGTCGATCTGCATCGCGCCGCCCGCCCGTTCCCGGACAGGCGGGCGCAGCAGCGGCAGCTTGCCCTTCTGCGTCAGCTCCAGATAGTCGACGATCGCGCCCATGGCCGACAGCTCGGCCCGCCCGAACGTCCCGAAGCCGTCCAGCGTCTCGACCCCGTAGAGCGCACAGAGCCGCCGCGCCCCCGCTGCGCTGTCGAAGGCGCTGGCGTGAAGATCGGTCAGCGCCGCCCCGGCCTCGGCCACCAGATCATCGAGGCCGGGGGCGCAGGTCACCACCTCGCGCGCGGTCAGCCGCGCCAGCTCGGGCGCGAGGCGCGGCAGGGGGCAGTCCATCACCGAAAAGGCGCCGGTCGAGATGTCGACCCAGGCCAAAGCGCCCTCGTCCCGGATCAGCGCGTAGGCGGCGAGGTAGTTGTGCCGCCGCGCCTCCAGGAGCGATTCCTCGGTCAGCGTGCCGGGCGTCACCAGCCGCACCACGTCGCGGGCCACGACCGACTTGCTGCCGCGCTTCCTGGCCTCGGCCGGGTCCTCCATTTGCTCGGCGATGGCGACGCGGAAGCCCTTGCGGATCAGCGTCAAGAGGTAGCTCTCGGCGGCATGGACCGGCACGCCGCACATCGGGATCGGCTCGCCCAGATGCGTGCCGCGCTTGGTCAGCGCGATGTCCAGCGCGGCCGCCGCCGCCACCGCGTCGTCGAAGAACATCTCGTAGAAATCGCCCATCCGGTAGAACAGCAGCGCGCCGGGATTGGCGTCCCGGATCGCGAGATACTGCGCCATCATCGGCGTTGGCTGGTCGGTCATGTCCTTCGTCATGGCCGCGTTCTAGCGGCTTGCACGCGACCGGGAAACCTCTACATTCATGGCCTACCTCGGGGTGCCCTTATGGCTGAGACGCGCAAGCGGACCCGTTGAACCTGATCCGGCTCACACCGGCGGAGGGAAGGTCGCGCACTCCTTCTTTTCGATCACCCAAAAGAGGAGGCGCCCATGCGTACCGCCCTTGCCTTGCTGCTTCTGGCGACCCCCGCCGCCGCGCAGGACCGCGTGCTGACCATCTATGCCGAGGATTACGTCGCCAGCGAATGGGGCCCCGGCCCCGCCATCAAGTCCGGCTTCGAGGCCTTCTGCGACTGCGAGCTGCGCTTCGTCACCGGCGACATCCTGCCCCGCCTGCTGATGGAGGGCGAGGGGACCGAGGCCGACGTGGTCTTCGGGCTGAACACCGACGTTCTGGCCCGCGCCCGCGCCTCGGGGCTGTTCGCGCCGCACGGGCAGGACACGTCCGACATGTCGCTGCCGATCGAATGGACCGACGAGATCTTCCTGCCCTACAACTGGGGCGAGACGGCCTTCGTCTATGACGAGACGCGGCTGGATAACCCGCCCGCCAGCTTCGACGAGCTGCTGGACGCGGATGTCCGCATCGTGATCCAGGACCCGCGCAGCTCGATCTCGGGCCTCGCGCTGCTTCTGTGGGTCAAGCAGGTCTATGGGGATGAGGCGCCCGAGGCTTGGGCGAAGCTTGCGCCCAAGGTGCTGACGGTGACGCGCGGCTGGTCGGAAAGCTACGGCATGTTCACCAGCGGCGAGGCGGACATGGTGCTGTCCTACACGACCTCGCCCGCCTATCACATCGCCGCCGAGGACGACCTGACGAAGAAGGCCGCGATCTTCCCCGAGGGGCATTACTTCATGACCGAGGTCGCCGCCCAGCTGGCCGGCACCGACCAGCCCGAGCTGGCGCAGCAGTTCATGGACTGGATCCTGACGCCCGAGTTCCAGGCCGAGATCCCGCTGGCCAACTGGTCCCTTCCCGCGAAACTTCCCGAGGCGGACTGGCCCGAGGTGATGCGCGATCTGCCCCGTCCCGAAGTGACGCTGTTCTATTCCGAGGACGAGGCCGAGGCGCTGCGCCAGCCTGCGCTGGACGAATGGCTGCGCGCCTTCAACTAGGCCATCTGGTCGCCGCCTTCCTCGCCGCCGGCATCCTCGGGACGCTGGCGGCGGTCGCATGGTTCGCGGGCGGCCTTGGCGGCCTGACCGAGTGGGACTGGCGCGCCGTGCGCTTCACCCTGTGGCAGGCGGCGCTGTCGGCAACCCTGTCCGCGCTGCTGGCGGTCCCGGTCGCCCGCGCGCTGGCCCGCCGCCGCTTCCGCGGCCGCGGGTTGCTGGTCACGCTGCTGGGCGCCCCCTTCATCCTGCCGGTCATCGTCGCGATCATGGGCCTCATTGCCATCTTCGGCCGCAACGGCGCCCTGAACGAGGGGCTGCGCGCGCTCGGCCTGCCCGAGATCGGCATCTACGGCTGGCAGGGCGTGATCCTGGCGCATGTCTTCTTCAATCTGCCGCTTTCGGTGCGCCTGATCCTGCAGGGCTGGCAGGCGATCCCGGCCGAGCGCTTCCGCCTGGCCGCCAGCCTCGGCTTCGCCCCCCGCGACATCGCCCGGCACCTCGAGCGCCCGATGCTGCGCGAGGTGCTGCCGGGCGTCTGGCTGGCCGTGTTCCTCGTCTGCCTGACCTCGTTCACGGTGGCGCTCGCCCTCGGCGGCGGTCCGCGCGCCACCACGGTCGAGCTGGCCATCTACCAGGCCTTCCGCTTCGACTTCGACCTCGGTCGGGCGGCGACGCTTGGGCTCGTGCAGATCGCGCTCTGCATCGGCGCGCTGCTGGCCGCGCGATGGATCGCGGTACCCGCGGGCTTCGGGGCCGGGATGGACACGGCGCATGCGCCGCCTGCGCCGGCCGGTTGGCGGCGTTGGGCGGACGTTGTTGTGATCACGGCGGCCGCGGCCTTCCTGCTGCTGCCGCTGAGCGCCGTGATCGCCAGCGGCCTGCCGCGGATCGCCCAGCTGCCGGCCGAGGTCTGGGACGCCGCCTGGCGCTCGGTCATCATGGCGGTGATCTCGGCGCTGCTGTCGATGGCCGCTTGCCTCGCGCTGGCCCTGACCGTCGCCCGCAGCGGCGCGCGGTGGGTCGAGACGGCGGGCATGGCGCCTCTGATCGCCTCGCCGCTGGTTCTGGGAACGGGCCTCTTCATTCTCCTGCGCGGGATTGCCAGCCCGCAGCAGATGGCGCTGCCGGTGACCGTGGCGATCAACGCGGCGATGGCGCTGCCCTTCGGTCTGCGCGCCCTGATCCCGGCGGCGCGGACGCTTCAGGCGGACTACGGGCGGCTCGCGGCCTCGCTGGACCTGCGCGGATGGGCGCGGCTGCGGCACCTGACCCTGCCGCGCCTCGCCCGGCCGCTCGGCTTTGCCGGAGGGCTGGCGGCCGCGCTGGCGATGGGCGATCTGGGTGTGATCACGCTGTTCGCGACGGACCAGCCGACGCTGCCCCTGAAGCTCTACCAGCTGATGAACAGCTACCGGATGGCGGATGCGGCGGCGGCCTCGGTCCTGCTGATGGCGCTCAGCTTCGCCCTCTTCTGGGCCTTCGACCGCGGAGGGCGCCTTGAGCCTGACCCTTGAGAGCATCCTGATCCGGCAGGGCGAGTTCGCGCTGGCGGCCGACCTGACCCTGCCCGCCGGCGGCCGCTTCGCGGTGATCGGTGCCTCTGGCTCGGGGAAGTCGACGCTCCTGTCGCTGATCGGCGGCTTCCTTGCGCCCGAGGCCGGGCGCGTCCTGTGGTCCGGGCGTGACATCACGGCGCTGCCGCCGGGCCAGCGGCCGGTCTCGACCCTTTTCCAGAGCCACAACCTCTTCCCGCACCTGACGGTGGCGCAGAATGTCGGGATGGGCCTGCGCGCCGATCTTCGTCTCGACGCTGCGCAGAAGGCCCGCGTCACCGCGAGCCTGGCCGAGGTCGGGCTGGAGGGGATGGAGGCCCGCCGCCCCGCCGCCCTGTCGGGTGGCCAGCAGAGCCGCGTCGCCCTAGCCCGCGTCCTGCTGCGCGACCGCGACATCCTGCTGCTGGACGAGCCGTTTTCGGCGCTTGGGCCGGCGCTGAAGTCCGAGATGCTGGCCCTGCTGGCGCGCATCGCCGAGCGCACCGGCGCGACGGTGCTGATGGTCACCCACGATCCGGCCGACGCCCGCGCCTTCGCCCCCGAGACGCTGCTGGTCGAGGCCGGTCGCGTCCACCCGCCGCAGCCGACCGCGGCCCTGCTGGACAACCCGCCACCGGGCCTGCGCGCCTATCTCGGCTGACGGCGGCTTGACATTGCCGCGCCGGTTTGTATGGATCGCCGCGTTGGGGTCGTAGCTCAGTTGGTAGAGCGCGTCGTTCGCAATGACGAGGTCAGGGGTTCGATTCCCCTCGGCTCCACCAGTTTCTCCAAGCTGATGATCACAGGGCGCAAGGCTTTCGCCTGCCGCGCCCGGCAAAAGTTCAACGAAGCATTACACCACCTGCAGCCTGTTCGCGTGTAGTTTCGCCCTGTTCTTTAACTTGGGTGTACATGATGGCAGTGGTTAAGGCCTACAGCGGCGTCGACAGCTTCAACGTCGATCTGAACTTCTTTTTCCGGCACTTCTACGACGACTACTTCTACGACAACATAAACCTCAGCTACCAGGAGCGGACCTACCAAGATGTCTACGCCGTCAACGGGTATGATGGCTGGAACGATCTGATGCTGTTCCTCGGCGGCACCGGGCTCTCCTTCGATCCGGCGACGCAGCGGGCCTCGGGGACGGTGACGGGGATGTTCGAGGAAACCTACTATGGCGAGTCGATCATCGACATTCTGGGGATTTCCGTCTCGGCTGCACAGGTCTATCAGGCCGCGTCGACCGCCAGCAACGCGGACGACAGGGCGCTGATGGCAAACATCTTCCGCGGCAACGACACGATCAACCTCAGCAACTTTGCCGACAGGTTCGAGGGATTGGGCGGCAACGACCTGATGTCCGGACACGGCGGCAACGACACCCTCTATGGGAACGAGGGCAACGACACCCTGCGGGGCGGCGAGGGGCGCGACCGGCTGTACGGCGGTTCGGGGAACGACCGGCTGGAAGGCGGGAGCGGGAACGACCGGCTTGACGGAAGCTCGGGCGCGGACACGCTGGAGGGCGGGTCCGGCAACGACACCATGCTCGGTGGGGACGGCAACGACGTGCTGCGCGGCGGCTCGGGCATCGACCTGATCACCGGCGGCCTCGGGCGCGACGTGATGACCGGGGGGCTTGGGGCGGACCGCTTCATCTTCACCAGCCCGGCCCAGTCGGTCATCAGCGCCACGACGCGCGACGTGATCACCGACTTCAGCCGAGCCGACGGCGACCGGATCGACCTGTCGGGGATCGACGCGAACCTCCGGGCCTCGGGCGATCAGGCCTTCCGCTTCGTCGGCACCTCGGGCTTCTCGGGCACGGCGGGTGAGCTGCGCTACCAGCACGTCAACGGGGTGACCGTGGTCTCGGCCGACCTGGACGGCGACAGGCGTGCGGACTTCACGCTGGAGCTGACCGGGCAGGTGCGGCTCGGCGGGCAGGACTTCCTGCTCTAGCGGCACCCGCCCGGGCGCGCTAGGCTGGCTCCGTCCTTCGGAGCCTGCCATGCGCGCCACCCTCGCCCTTCTCGCCGCCCTGCTCGTCGCCTCGCCCGCGGCGGCGACGCAGGAATACATCCTGCCGACGCTGTTCGACGTGACCGGCGTCGCCGCAAACGACGTGCTGAACCTGCGCGCCGAGCCGAATGCCGGCAGCCAGATCCTCGGCGCGCTGCCGCCGGACGCGACCGGGGTGGAGGTCGTCGAGGAGCGGCGGGGCTGGGCGCGAGTCAACCTGCGCGAAGCGTCGGGCTGGGTTTCGATGCGCTATCTCGCGTACCGCGTGGATGTCTGGGAGGAGGGGCGACTGCCCGCCGCCTTCTCGTGCTACGGGACCGAGCCCTTCTGGTCCGTGACCGCGCGGGACGGCGCGCTGGCCCTGTCGACGCCCGAGACGCCCGAGACGCCCGAGACGCTGTTCCCGGTGACGGCGATTTTGGGAACCGGGGTCTTCCGCGATCCGACCCGCGTCGTGCTGGGCGAGGGCGCGGTGCTGACCGCAGTCCCGCAGCAATGCTCGGACGGGATGTCCGACCGGCGCTTCGGCCTGGCGGCCCTGCTGACGCTGACCCAAGGCGAGCCGCGGCTGCTGAGCGGCTGCTGCTCGATCGAGGCGCGCCCGCGATAGCGGCTTGCAATGAAGCCCGCGCGGCGCTACCAGCTTGAGCGAGCGCGGGTGTAGCTCAATGGTAGAGCAGAAGCCTTCCAAGCTTACGACGTGGGTTCGATTCCCATCACCCGCTCCAACCCCTCCTGATGCCTGCCGCCAGGTTGCGGCCGGGAACAATCGCCCGCCGATGCGGTTGTCCACCGCAATGCAGCGGCTGCGGCCGCAGCGGCTTCAAGGAGAGCATGACATGGCGACCAAGAACCTGGAAAAACTGTTCCACGAAACGCTCCGCGACATCTACTACGCCGAGCGCAAGATCCTGAAGAACCTGCCCAAGATGGCCCGTGCCGCCCAGGCCGACGAAGTCCGCGCCGCCTTCGAGCAGCATCGCGAGGAGACCGAGGGCCAGATCGAGCGCCTGCAGAAGGTCTTTGAGCTGCTGGGCAAGCCGGCCCGCGGCAAGACCTGCGACGCGATCGAGGGGATCATTTCGGAAGCCGAGGAGATCATGGACGAGTTCAAGGGCTCCACGGCGCTGGACGCGGGCCTTGTGGCCGCGGCGCAGGCGGTCGAGCATTACGAGATCTCGCGCTACGGCACGCTGAAGCGGTGGGCCGAGGTGCTGGGCATGGACGAGGCCGCCAAGCTGCTGGACGAGACGCTGCAGGAAGAAACCGCCACCGACGAGAAGCTGACCCAGGTGGCCGACAGCACCGCCAACAAGAACGCGATGGAAGCGGCCTGACCGGCCGCGACGCCGTCGATGAAAGGCCCCGCCGCGGCGGGGCCTTTTTCGTGCTGTGGCACGGCACGCCAAAGATGCGGCCGCGCGATCCGCGGGAAAGAGCTTGGCGGGGCGCAGGAACAATGCGCTCGGCCCGGTGTTGCACGACCGTCACGCCCTGAAGGGAAACCCCATGCCCACCAACAACGATTCCATCGAGAGGCTCCGCCGCGAGCATGGCACGACCGACGCCCCGGACCAGCCGGCGACGGTCGAGGCGTTGCGGCGCGACATCGACAGCGGCGCAACGGGCGACAAGGTCAACTATCCCGATCCCGCGGCGGCCCCGCTCGGGGCGGATGACGAGGCCGGCGGCCATTCTCCCAACCGCGAAGAAATGCGCATGGCGCGCGAGGCCGGTGCCGCAGCCGCGTCCGACTATGTCGCACCGGTGCCGGGGGTGGACCACTCCGCCTCGGAGGCCGGACAGCCCGCGGACATGGATTACTACCGCGAGGACAACGCCACCGGCTCGTCGCTGGCGCTGACTGCGGTCGCGATGCCGATCGTGCTGCTGCTGCTGATCGTCTTCGGCGCGCTGTGGTACTGGATGTGACGCCGGCGCGGCGTACTGATTTAAGTTAATGCGCTCAAGATCCCTGGCTCGCAACCGCCTGACGAGGCAGCCTGTTTTTCGGGCAGTTTGAGGATCTTCATGTCGCCGCCTGCAACCTGCTCGGGAACAATTCAGGCAGCGTGATCGTTTCGTGATCATAGCCAGCCGGAGCAGAACGATGACCTTCCAGCGCCTCCCTGCCTCTTCGTCCGTCCTGCCCCTCACCTCTGATGCCAGCGCCGTCGCGGTGCCCGTGCAGCCGGTGGAGGCCGATCCCGACGTTCCCGATGTCCCGGGACTTGGCCACAACCGCCGCCGCAGCATCAAGCGCCGCACCAGCGTCACGCTGCATCTGGAGTTGCATGAGGACGGAGAGATCCACATCCATTCGCCGGACATGCCCTACCTGATCCTGTCCGACCGGAACCCGCGCAACCTGATCGGCGATGTCGGCGGCGCGCTCTGCTACGAGATCCGCCGCCGCTTCTCGGACTGACCCACCACGCCATGCGACAGACGGCCCGATGCATCCGCGTCGGGCCGTTCTTGCATGCGCTGCCGCGTCGCGGCGCCACATCCGGTGCAAAATGACGCGCTGCGGCGCCATGCGCCCTTGCGACCCTGCCCCGATGCGCTAGCCTTCTTCTACCCCTAGCCTCTGATCCCGGTGGCAGCGCAGCGCGAAAGGCAGTCCGATGTTCGACCAGGCCGACGCCATCCTCCTGGCCCGCATCCAGTTCGCCTTCACGGTCAGCTTCCACTTCCTGTTTCCGGCCTTCACAATCGGGCTGGCCAGCTATCTCGCGGTGCTGAATGGCCTCTGGCTGTGGAAGAAGGACCACAAGTATCTCGACCTCTTCCGCTACTGGGTTAAGATCTTCGCGCTGGCCTTCGCGATGGGCGTCGTCTCGGGCATCGTCATGTCCTACCAGTTCGGCACCAACTGGTCGGTCTTCTCGGACCGCGCGGGCCCCGTGATCGGCGCGCCCATGGCCTACGAGGTGCTGTCCGCCTTCTTCCTCGAGGCGGGCTTTCTCGGGATCATGCTCTTCGGGCGCGAGCGGGTCGGCCCGGTGCTGCACATGATGGCCTGCCTCGCCGTGGCGGGCGGCACCGCGATGTCGGCATTCTGGATCCTGTCGGTGAACAGCTGGATGCACACCCCGGCCGGGTTCGAGCTGGACCTGCAGACCGGCCAGTTCCTGCCCACCAATTTCTGGGAGGTGATCTTCAACCCCTCCTTCCCCTATCGCCTGATGCACACGGTGACGGCCGCCTACCTGACCACCGCCTTCATCGTCGGCGGCGTCGCGGCGCTGCACCTTCTGCGGCACCGGCACCGCCCCGACCAGGTCAGCCCGGCCACGCGGACCATGTTCTCGATGGCGATGTGGATGGCGGCGATCTTCGCGCCGGTGCAGATCTTCCTCGGCGACATCCACGGGCTGAACACGCTGGAGCATCAGCCCGCCAAGGTCATGGCGATGGAGGGCCATTTCGAGAGCCACCCCGAGGGCGCGCCGCTCTATCTCTTCGGCATCCCGAACCAGGCCGAGCAGCGGCTGGACTATGCCGTCGGCATCCCCAAGCTCAGCTCGCTGATCCTCAAGCACGACCTGAACGCGCCGCTGGACGGGCTGGACACGATCCCGCTGGAGGATCAGCCCCCCGTCGGCATCGTCTTCTTCGCCTTCCGCATCATGGTCGCGATCGGCTTTGCCATGCTGGGCCTCGGGCTCTGGTCGCTGTTCGCGCGCTGGCGGGGGCGGCTCTATGACTGGCCGATGCTGCACCGCGCCGCCGTCCTGATGGCGCCATCGGGGCTGATCGCCGTCCTCGCCGGCTGGATCACGACCGAGGTCGGCCGCCAGCCCTTCACCGTCTACGGCCATCTGCGGACCGCGGACAGCGTCTCGCCGCTGGACGCCGCGGCGGTGGGCTCGTCGCTGATCGCCTTCGTCATCGTGTATTTCGCCGTCTTCGGCGCGGGCACCTGGTACATCCTGCGCCTGATGTCGCGCCCGCCGCATGTGGCCGAGCCGAACATGGACGAAGACATGGACGGCCCGATCCGCACCGCCGGCACCACCCCGGTCCAGCAGACCCATCGCACCACCCCGATAGGAGAGTGAGCCATGATGCCCATCGCCGACGGCGTGAACCTGGACCTCACCCTCATCTGGGCCTTCCTCATCGCCTTCGCGGTGCTGGTCTATGTGGTGCTGGACGGGTTCGACCTGGGCCTCGGGATGCTGTTCGTGGCCGAGCCGGTCGAGAAGGACCGCGACGTCATGATGAACTCGGTCGCGCCGGTCTGGGACGGCAACGAGACCTGGCTGGTCCTGGGCGGAGGGGGCCTCTTTGCTGCCTTCCCGCTGGCCTATGCGCTGATCCTGCCCGCGCTCTACGTTCCGCTGATCGTGATGCTGCTGGCCCTGATCTTTCGCGGCGTCGCCTTCGAGTTCCGCTGGCGGACCAAGCGCTGGCGAGGGGTCTGGGACATCGCCTTCATCGGCGGCTCGGCCGCGGCGGCGCTGTCGCAGGGCATCGCGCTTGGCGGGCTTCTGCAGGGCATCGACATCGACAAGGCCGCACGCAGCTATGCCGGGGGCTGGTGGGACTGGCTGACGCCCTTCAGCGTCATGGTCGGGATCGCGGTGATGGTCGGCTACATGCTGCTGGGCGCGACCTGGCTGGTCCTGAAGACGACCGGCCCCTTGCAAGAGCGGATGCGCCGCCGCGCATGGCTGCTGGGCGTCGCGACCGTCGCCTTCATCGGCATCGTCAGCCTGTGGACG
Organism: Paracoccus tibetensis; assembly: GCF_900102505.1. Classification (GTDB taxonomy): domain Bacteria; phylum Pseudomonadota; class Alphaproteobacteria; order Rhodobacterales; family Rhodobacteraceae; genus Paracoccus; species Paracoccus tibetensis. The sequence goes on from NZ_FMVT01000003.1 coordinate 125,378, forward strand.
CCCTTCCTGCAGGACGGCTATTACACGCGCTGGTTCGGCGGGCTGAACATCGTCCTCGCCGCCGGGGTGGCCGCCGCGGTCCTCGCCCTCGCCTTCGGCATGTTCCGCACGCTGATGGTGCGCCACCACGACTACTGGCCGTTCCTCTTCGCGCTCGGGATGTTCGTCCTGGGCTTCGGCGGGCTCGGCTACTCGATGTTCCCCTATATCGTCCCGGTCGAGGTCACCATCTGGGAGGCCGCCGCCCCGGAGAACAGCCAGCTCTTCATGCTGGTGGGCGCTGCCTTCCTGATCCCGATCATCCTGGCCTACACCGCCTATGCCTACTGGGTGTTCCGCGGCAAGATCGACCCCGACGCGGGCTATCACTGATGCCCACGCTGCGCCGGCTCGGCTGGTTCGTGCTGATCTGGGGCGCCAGCGTGGGCGCCGTGGGGCTGCTGGCATGGCTGATCCGGCTGTGGATCGTCTGATGCGCGTTCTGGACGGCCTCGCCCTGCCGCTGCTGCAGGCGCCCATGGCGGGCGTCGCCACCCCGGCGCTGGCGGCGGCGGTGTCCGAGGCAGGGGCGCTCGGGGCGCTCGGCCTCGGCGCGGCGGGCGCCGAGGGGGCGGCCTTGATGATCCGCCAGACGCAGGCGCTGACCGGGCGGCCGTTCAACGTGAACCTCTTCTGCCACGCGCCCGCCGCCCGCGATTCCGCGCGTGAGGCCGCCTGGATCGCCCGCGCCGCGCCGCTCTTTGCCAAGTTCGGCGCCACCCCGCCCCAGACCCTGTCCGAGATCTATCTCAGCTTCCGCCAGGACGACGCGATGCTGCGCGTGCTGATGGAAACCCGCCCCGCCGTCATCAGCTTCCACTTCGGCCTGCCGCGTCAGGACCAGCTCGCTGCCCTGCGCGAGATCGGCGCCACCCTCATCGCCACCGCCACCTCCCAGGCCGAAGCCGAGGCGATCGCGACCGCCGGCCTCGACGGCATCGTCGCGCAGGGCTGGGAGGCGGGCGGCCATCGCGGCATTTTCGAGCCTGCCGCCCCCGACGAGCGGCTGACGACCGAAGCGCTGGTCCGCCGCCTCGGCCGCGTTACCCGCCTACCGCTGATCGCCGCCGGCGGGCTGATGGAGGGCACTGACATCCGCCGCGCGCTGAACTGGGGCGCGGCCGCCGCGCAGTTGGGCACGGCCTTCATCCCCTGCACGGAAAGCGCCGCCGATGCCGACTATCGCGCCCGGCTGGCGGGCGGCGAGACGGTGATGACCCCCGCCATCTCCGGCCGCCCGGCGCGCTGCCTGAGGAACCGCTTCACCGATTGGACCGAGGGCGCCGCGCCCGGGGAGGTGGCGCCTTATCCCTGCGCCTACGACCTCGGCAAGGCGCTGAACTCCGCTGCCCGCGCCAAGGGCGAGACCGGCTTCGGCGCCCATTGGTCCGGCACCGGCGCCGCCCGCGCGCGCCCTATGCCCGCCGCCGACCTGGTCGCCCGCCTTGCGGCCGAATATGCCGCCGCCTGAGCCGCTTTCCCCCGCCCCGGCGAGCGTCTAGAACAGCGCCATGACGCAGCGCCTGATCGCCGACGAGACCCTGACTGCCGCCTTGGCGCGGATGCTCGCGGCCGAGCTGCGGCCGGGCCAGGCGGTGCTGCTGGACGGCCCTGTCGGCGCCGGCAAGACCCATTTCGCCCGCGCCTTCATCCGTGCCCGCCAGGGCGAGGCCGCCGAGGACGTGCCCAGCCCGACCTTCACTCTGGTCCAGACCTATGGCGACCCGATGGGGACCGAGATCTGGCACGCCGACCTCTACCGCCTGACCGATCCTTCCGAGCTGCACGAGCTGGGCCTCGACGAGGCGCTCGAGACCGGCATCTGCCTGATCGAATGGCCCGACCGGCTGGAGACCATGCCCGCGAACGCCCTCACCATCGCGCTGACCCCCCTGCCCGACCCGGACCTGCGCCAGATCGCCCTGCCGAAGGCGCTGGCCCGCACCGCCGGGCGCGCCGCCTTCGTCCACCAGGCGCATTGGGGCGAGGCGCGGGTGACCCCGCTCGCCGGCGACGCCTCGGCCCGCCGCTATTTCCGGCTTGAGGGTGCGGGAAGCGCGGTCCTCATGGACGATCCGGGCGGCAGCATGCCCGCCTTCCTCAAGATGACCCACTGGCTGCGCGGCCACGGCTTCGGCGCGCCGCAGATCATCGCCGCGGACGAGCCGCAGGGCCTCGCGCTGGTCGAGGATCTGGGCGACGCGCTGCTGGCCCGCGTGCTGGACGAGGACCCGGCGCTGGCGCCCGTCGCCTATGACCGCATCGCCGACCTGCTGGCGGATCTGCACCGGCACCCGGTCCCCGAACTGCCCGCGCTGGACGGCCCCGCGCTGGCCGACCAAGTGGGGCTTTTCGCCGAGTGGTATCTGCCCGCCATGGGCGCCTCGGGCGGCGAGGAGGTGGCCCCCGCCATCGCAGCGCTTCACGCCCGGCTGGCGGCGGATGTCCCTCCGGTTACGGCGCTCCGGGACTTTCACGCCGAGAACCTGATCTGGCGCGGCCCGGCGCCGCTCGGCCTTATCGACTATCAGGACGCGGTGGCGGCGCATCCGGCCTATGACCTCGTCTCGGCCCTGCAGGACGCCCGCCGCGACGTTCCGCGCAAGATCGAGGCGCGCGCCATCGCCCGCTACCTCGCCGCGACCGGACTGGACGAGGGCCGCTTCCGCGCCGCCTACGCCCTGCTGGGCGCGCAGCGCAGCCTGCGGATACTCGGCATCTTCGCCCGCTTGTGCCTGCGCGACGGCAAGCCGCGTTACCTGGACTTCATGCCGCGGGTCTGGGCGCATGTGCAGGCGAACCTTGCCCATCCGGCGCTGGCGCCCCTAGCCGAGGCGCTGGCCGGTGCCCCCGCCCCCACTTCCGAGCTGATCGAAGGATTGCGCGCCCGATGCCCCTGCCGCTGATGATCTTCGCCGCGGGTCTGGGCACCCGGATGCGGCCCCTGACCGACATGCGCCCCAAGCCCCTGATCGAGGTCGGCGGCACGGCCCTACTGGACCGTGCGCTGACGCTTGGACGCGCGGCCGGAGCGGGGCCGGTGGTGGTGAACACGCACTATCTCGGCGCGCAGATCCGCCGGCATCTGGCGGGGCAGGACGTCCTGATCAGCAGCGAGGCGGGGGCGATCCTCGACACCGGCGGCGGGCTGAAAAAGGCGCTGCCGCTGCTGGGCAGGGGGCCGGTGATGACGCTGAACCCCGACGTCGTCTGGACCGGGCCGAACCCGCTGGCGGCGCTTCAGGCGGCCTGGGACGATAGCCGGATGGACGCGCTGCTGGCGCTGGTGCCGCTGGCGCAGGCGACCGCCCGCAAGGGCGCCGGGGATTTCAGTCTCGATCCCGAGGGCCGCATCGCGCGGCAGGGCGATCTGGTCTATGGCGGCGCGCAGATCATCCGCCCGGACCTGCTGGCCAGCATCCCCGAGCGCGCCTTTTCGCTGAACCGCCTCTGGGACCTGATGATCGCGGAAGGTCGCGCCTTTGGCATCGTCCATCCCGGCGGCTGGTGCGATGTCGGCTATCCGCAGGCGATCCCGCTGGCCGAGGCGCTGCTGGATGGCTGACTTCCGCGGCCTCTACGCGCTGCCGCCCGGCGTCGATTTCGCGGCCGAGTTTGCGGCGGGTCTTCTGGCGCGGATGAAGGACCAGCCGCCCGAGGCGCTGGCCCGCGTCACCGTCTATGTCAACGCGACCAACACCCTGACCGAGATCCGCCGCGCCTTCGACGCCCACGGCCCGCTGCTGCTGCCGCGCCTGCGTTCGGTCACCGCGCTGGACCCCGGCCCGCTGGTCATGCCCGAGCCGCCCGAGGCGCCGCTGGCCCGGCGGCTGCAACTCGGGCGCCTGATCGCCGCGCTGATCCGCCAGCGGCCGGACCTCGGCGCAGCGCATTCCATCCCGGTCCTCGCGCAGTCGCTTTCCGAGCTGATGGCCGAGATGCAGCGCGAGGGGCGCGGTCCCGAGGCGCTGGACCTGATCGACGCGGGCGATCACGCGCGACACTGGCAGAACACGCTGGCCTTCCTGCGCATCGCGACCGGCTTCCACCTGACCGAGCCATGGCGCGACCGCCCCGCCCGCCAGTTCGCCGCCGCCGAGACCGCCGCCCGCGACTGGCCCTTGGGGACGAACCTGCCGGACGGGCCGGTGATCGTCGCCGGCTCGACCGGCTCGCACGGGGCGACGCGGCTTTTCATGCAGGCGGTGGCCGCGCTGCCGCAGGGGGCCGTGGTGCTGCCGGGCTTCGACTTCGACCAGCCGCAATCGGTCTGGGACCGGCTGGACGAGAAGGCCGAGGACCACCCGCAGGCCCGCTTCGCGCCGCTGATCAACGCCTCGGGCGCCGTGCGGCGCTGGACCGAGGCGCGCCCGCCGTCCGAGGCGCGCAACCGCCTCGTCTCGCTGGCGCTGCGGCCCGCGCCGGTGACGGACCAGTGGATCGCGGACGGCCCCTCGCTGCCCGACCTCCTGCCTGCCACCGAGGCGCTGACCCTGATCGAAGCCGACCAGCCCGGCGCCGAGGCCGAGGCGATCGCGATGGTCATGCGCGAGGCGGCCGAGCGCGGCGAGGAGATCACGCTGATCGCCGCCGACAGCGGCCTCATCCGCCGCGTCTCGGGTGCGCTCGACCGCTGGCACATCCGCCCCGACGACAGCGCCGGCCGGCCGGTGCCGCTGACCCCGCCGGGCCTCTTCCTGCGGCAGGTGGCCTCGCTCTTCGGCGAGGCGCTGACCATCGACCGGCTGCTGATTCTGCTGAAGCACCCGCTGACCGCCACCGGCTCGTCCCTGATCGGCCGCAACGAGATCCTGCGCCAGACCCGCGATCTGGAGCTGCACCTGCGCGCCCATGGCCCCGCCTTCCCCGATGGCGCCTTCCTGCGGGACTGGGGCAGCCGCAAGGGCGAGGAGCGCAAGCTCTGGGCCGACTGGCTGGCGGAGATGCTGGACCGGATCGCGCCCTTCGCCACGGATCGCGGCCCGCGCCCGCTGCCGGACCGGCTGGCCGACCTGATCGCCTTGGCCGAGGCGCTGGCGGCGGGGCCGGGCGGCGATCCGGAAGCCTCGAAGCTGTGGAAGGAAAAGGCCGGGCAGATGGCCCGCGGCATCATCGAGCATCTGCGCGAGCACGCCCCGCAGGGCCCGGACATGGCGCCCGGCGACTTCATCGCCTTGCTGATCGCCGAACTTCAGCGCAAGGCCGAGCGCGAGGATGTCGCCAGCTACCACACGCTGCGCATCCGCGGCCCGCGCGAGGCGCGGCTGTTCGGGCATGGCAGCGTGATCCTGTCCGGGCTGAACGAGGGTGGCTGGCCGCAGCCGCTGTCGCCCGACCCCTGGCTCTCGCGCCAGATGCGGCTGGCGGCGGGGCTGCCGCTGCCGGAACGCCAGATCGGCCTCGCCGCGCATGACTTCCAGCAGGCCATCGGCGCTGACCGGGTGATCCTGACCCGCGCCCGCCGGGATGCCGAGGCCGAGACGATCCCCTCGCGCTGGCTGAACCGCCTCATCAACCTGATGAGCGGCCTGCCCGAGCGGAACGGGCCAGCGGCGCTGACGGCGATGCGGAACCGCGGCCAGCACTGGCTCCAGCTCGCCGAGGCGCTCTCCCGGCCCGCGCAGCGCAGCCACTCCGCCGCGCGCCCCGCGCCGGTCCCGCCCGCCCCGGCGCTGCGCGAGATGCCGGTGACCGATGTCTCGCTGCTGATCCGCGACCCCTATGCGGTCTATGCCAAGCGCGTCCTGAACCTGCGCCCCCTGAACACGCTGCGCCCCCAGCCCGACGCGGCCCTGCGCGGCCAGACGCTGCACCTCATCGTCGAGGCGCTGCTGCGCACGGATTTCGACGCGGCCACCCCGCCGGCCGAGCTGAAGGCGCGCTTCCTGACACTGGCGGACGAGGTGCTGGCCCGCGAGGTGCCCTGGCCTGCCGCCCGCGCCTTCTGGTCCGCCCGCATCCACCGCATCGCGGACCGGCTGGTCCTAGATGAGCTGGCGCGGCGCCGCACCGGCCGCCCGGTGGTGATCGAGAACCGCGGCCGGGTCAGCGTGGCGGGCTTCGACTTCATCCTGACCGCGCGGCCCGACCGGATCGACCTGCTGAAGGACGGGCAGGTGATGATCTACGACTACAAGTCCGGCAAGCCGCCCTCGAACGACCAGATCAAGCATTTCGACAAGCAGCTGATGCTGGAGGCCGCGATGGCCCGGCGCGGGGGCTTCGACGCGCTCGGCCCGGTGGAGGTCGCCGGGATCAGCTACATCCAGCTGGGCGACGAGGGGCTGACCCATCCCCGCGCGCATGATCCGCAGGTCGAGGCCGAGACGTGGGACGGTTTCGTGCGCCTGCTGGCCGCCTATCTGCACGAGGAGGCCGGCTTCACCTCGATGCGCGCGCCCGAGAAGATGGGCTTTTCGGGCGATTACGATCATCTGGCGCGCTACGGCGAATGGGGGCTGTCGGACAAAGCCATGCGCGAGAGGGTCGGGGACGTCCATGCTGATGAATGACGCCAGTCTCAACCAGATCGCGGCGGCCGATCCGCTGCGCTCGACCTGGCTGACCGCGAATGCCGGCTCGGGCAAGACGCGGGTGCTGACGGACCGCGTGGCGCGGCTGCTGCTGGCCGGCACGCCGCCCGAGCGCATCCTGTGCCTGACCTACACCAAGGCCGCCGCGACCGAGATGCAGAACCGCCTCTTGGGCCGCCTCGGCGCATGGGCGATGCTGCCCGAGCCGCAGCTGCGGGCCGAGCTGGCCGCCTTGGGCGAGGCGGGCGAGCCGGACCTGGCCGAGGCGCGGCGCCTTTTCGCGCGCGCCATCGAGACGCCGGGCGGGCTGAAGGTCCAGACGATCCACAGCTTCTGCGCCGCCCTGCTGCGCCGCTTCCCGCTGGAGGCCGGCGTGCCCATGGGCTTTGCCGAGCTGGACGACCGCAGCGCCGGCGCCCTCCGCGCGCGCGTGCTGGAGGAGATGGCCGAGGCGGGCAATCCGGTCATCGCGGACCTCACCCGCCTGCATTCCGGCGAGGGCATCGACGGCTTCCTCGCCTCGCTTTCCGAGGCCGACTTCCCTGCGCCGGCCGACCCCGCCGCCATCTGGGCGGCGCTGGACCTGCCCCCGGGCCTCAGCGAAGACGCGCTTCTGGCGCAGGTCTTCCAGGGCGCCGAGAGCGATCTCTGCGACGCGCTGATCCCGCTGATGCGCGCCGGCAAGTCCACCGACGCCAAGCTGGCCGAGGTCCTCGCCGGCCGCGACTGGCGAATGCCGGACATGGCCTGCCTCAAGCTGCTCTGCAGCGCGCTGCTCTACGGCAAGGACGCCAAGTCGCCCTTCGGCGCCAAGCTCGGCAAGATCCCGACGAAGGACCTCTACAACGGCCCCTGCGCGCGCTTCGTCGCCGATCTCGAGGCGCTGATGGAGCGGGTCGAGCTGGCGCGCCCTCTGATGAACGCGCTGGAGGCGGCGCAGAAGACGCTGGCGCTGCACCGCTTCGGCCATGCCTTCACCCGGCGCATGGCGCAAGAGAAGGCCGCGCATGGCTGGCTGGATTTCGACGACCTGATCCGCAAGACGGCTGCGCTTTTGGAGGAATCCTCCATGGCGCAATGGGTGCTGTGGCGGCTGGACGGGGGGATCGACCACATCCTCGTGGACGAGGCGCAGGACACCTCGCCCGAGCAATGGCGCGTCATCCGCCGCCTGACGGACGAGTTCACCAGCGGCGCCGGCGCCCATGACCGGCCGCGCACGCTGTTCGTGGTGGGCGATCCCAAGCAGTCGATCTACAGCTTCCAGGGCGCCGACATCGCCGTCTTCGACGAGATGCGGACGCGCTTTTCCGACGGTTTTCAGGCCGTCCAGCAGCCCATGCAGCAGCGCGGGCTGGCGCACAGCTTCCGCTCGTCCCCTGCCATCCTGCGGCTGGTGGATGCGGTGTTCCAGGGCGAGGCCGCGCGGGGCCTCGGGGACGCGCCGCGGCACATCGCCTTCCGCGAGGGGCTGCCCGGCCGCGTGGACATCTGGCCGGCGCTGCCAAAGCCCGAAAAGCCCGAGCGCGCCGACTGGACGCAGCCGGTGGATGCCCCGGCCGAGAACGATGCCGATGTGGAACTGGCGCGCGCCATCGCCCGGCAGATCAGGGGGATGCTGGGCACGCCGATCCTGGACGCGAAGAACGGCACGCCGCGCCCGCTTGGGGCGGGGGACATCCAGATCCTCGTGCAGCGCCGGGCGGACCTGTTCGAGGCGCTGATCGCGCAGCTCAAGGCGGCGGGGCTGCCGGTGGCGGGCGCCGACCGGCTGAAGCTGGCGGCCGAGCTGGCGGTGCGCGACATCACCGCCACGCTGGCGGTGCTGGCGACGCCCGAGGATGACCTCTGCCTCGCCGCGGCCCTGCGCTCGCCGCTCTTCGGGCTTAGCGAGGACGACCTTTACCGGCTGGCGGCGGGGCGGGGGCGCGAGTTCCTCTGGGCGCGGCTGCGCCATTCGGATCACCGGGCGGCCTGGGCCGTGCTGAACGATCTGGCCGATCACGCCGACTACCTGCGCCCGCACGACCTGATCGCACGCCTTCTGACCCGTCACGGCGGCCGCGCGGCGCTGCTGGCCCGCCTTGGCCCCGAGGCCGAGGACGGCATCGACGAGCTGCTCTCGCAGGCGCTGGCTTATGAGCAGGTCGAGACGCCCTCGCTGACGGGCTTTCTGGTCTGGCTGCAATCGGACGAGGTCGAGGTGAAGCGCCAGCTGCCCGGCGGCGCGGGCGGGCTGATCCGGGTGATGACGGTTCATGGCTCGAAGGGGCTGGAGAGCCCGGTGGTGATCCTGCCCGAGACGCAGAAGCGCCGTGCCCCCAATGGCGCGCGAACGGTGCGGGTCGAGGGGATGCCGGTCTGGCGCGGCAGCGCGGACGAGCGCTGCGATGCGGTCGCGCTGGCGGTCGGAGACTGGGAGCAGCGGCAGGAGGAGGAGCGGCGGCGGCTACTTTACGTCGCGATGACGCGGGCCGAGAGCTGGCTGATCGTGGCGGCGGCGGGCGAGACGGGCGAGGAACAGGACAGCTGGCACGCCATGATCGCCGAGGGCGCGGGCCGGGCGGGGCTTGAGGCCGCGCCGCTGGAGATCGAGGGGATCGGCACCGGCCAGCGCCTCGGCTTCGGCGACTGGCCGCAGGCGGCGCAGGCGGCCAAGGCGGCACCGACCGCCCGGACCGTCCTGCCCGACTGGACGCAGCGGATGCCGCCGAACCCGCCCGATTACGTGGCGCCGGTCACCGCCACGGGGCTCGGCGGGGCCAAGGTGCTGGGCGCGGTTTCGGAAGGGGATCGCGAGGCGGCGATGCTGCGCGGCACGCGCGTTCACCTGCTGCTGGAGCATCTGCCCCATCATGCCCCGGCCGACTGGCCGCGCCTTGCCCGCGCCGTGCTGGCCGGGGGCGAGGGCGGGCTGCCCGAGCCGGATGAGCTGGCCGATCTTCTGGCCGAGGCCGAGGCGATCCTCTCGGCCCCGGCCCTCGCCGAGATCATGCAGCCCGAGCCGGGCATGGCGGTGCTGGAGGAGGTGGCGCTGACCGCGCCCATCGCCGGCCTCGGCACGCTGAACGGGGTGGTGGACCGGCTCATCGTCGGCGAGGCGCGCGTGCTGGCGGTGGACTACAAGACGAACAGCGAGGTCCCGGCCCGGCCCGAGGACACGCCCGAGGGCATCCTGCGCCAGATGGCCGCCTATCGCGCGGCGCTGCGAGCGATCTATCCCGGCCGCCGGGTCGAGGTCGCGGTGCTGTGGACGGCGGCGCGGGCGCTGATGATCCTGCCGGATGCGGTGCTGGACGGGGCGCTTCCTGCCCTTGATTCACCCGGCCTGCCTTCATAGCTTTGTAAGGCAAATCAGCCGGCCTGCCCGGCCCTCAGAAAAGGAGCTGCGCATGGCCACCGTGCATGTGAACGACGCCGAATTTGATGCCGAAGTCCGCCAGGCGGACACCCCCGTCATCGTCGATTTCTGGGCCGAATGGTGCGGCCCGTGCAAGCAGATCGGCCCCGCGCTGGAAGAGCTGTCGGACGAGTATGCCGGCCGGGTGAAGATCGTGAAGATCAACGTGGACGAGAACCCCGAGCAGGCCGCCGCCCTTGGCGTGCGCGGCATCCCGGCGCTGTTCATGTTCAAGGACGGCGAGATCGTTTCGAACCGCATGGGCGCCGCGCCGAAGGCCGCGCTGAAAAGCTGGATCGACGAGTCGGTCTGATCCTTCGCGGATCGCGCACGGGGCGGTTGGTCAGACGGGCCAGCCGCCCTTTGTCATGGCCGCCAGCAGCCGGGCATCCGCATCCGCCGCCATCATGTCGAGGCTGGTCCGGCGCAGAAACCAGTCGAGGAACCTCTCGGTCGGGGGCTGGTGCGCCGCGGCCTGCGCCAGCGCCTCGGCTGCGCCGAGCTGCGCGACGTTCAGCGCGACATGGTGATAGTCGGACTGCGCAAAAAGGACGACGGGCTTGCCGAGGATCAGCGCGTCGAAGCCCGCGCCGCTGTTCTGGGTGACGACGAAGGCGCAAGATGGAAGCAGCGTGGCGGTATCGCCTCCGATGGTCAGGTTCGGATGGATGCGCGCGAGCGTATCCAGCGCGGCGAGGTCCTCGGCATTGTAGCGCTCCTTCGGGTGAAGCGTGGCGATGCAGGGGCTGCCGGTTGCGGCGGCGACGCGGATCATCGCAAGTGGGCTAGCGGATTGGAAGCTGCGGTGGCGGCGGATTTGGCCCTGAAGCGGGATCAGGATGTGATCGCCAGCGCTTGGCGTCACGCCCGGCAGGACGCGGGCGCGCAGGCGGGCGGCGAAGCGGTGGGCGGCGTCCTCTTCGATGCTGCCCGGGTCGAAGGGGGTGGTCGCGATGGGCCAGCGCCAGCGCTCGGCCACCTTCTCGAGCCGCCAATAGGGGTAGTGATAGGCGAGGCGGAAGGTCAGGGCGCGGTCGTGGGTCGGCCGCTCCATGTTGAAGAGGGCGTAGCCGGGACGGTGGGGCGCATCCCGGCGCGCCTCGGGGCCGGAGCGGAGGACTTGGATCTGCCAGCCCCGCGGCTCGAGCAGGGCGCGCATCCGGTTCAGGAAGCCGAGCTTGCCGGCGAGGGCCGTCTGCAGGATCGGCGGGTGCAGATAGACGGACAGCAGCAGATCGGCGCTCATGGCGGGCAGGCTAGGGTGGGGCCGCGCGCTTTTCAACGGGTTGCGGACGAGGCGGCGCGTCCATATCTGGACCCCGACAAAGGAGAAGAGGCCCAGCATGGCAGATGACAGATTTCCCGGCTGGCACGGCACCACGATCCTGGCGGTGCGGCGCGGCGGCAAGGTCGTTGTGGCGGGCGACGGGCAGGTCAGCGTCGGGCAGACGGTGATGAAGGGCACGGCGCGCAAGGTGCGCCGCCTCTCGCTCGGCGGGCGCGACGTGGTGGTGGGCTTTGCCGGCTCGACCGCCGACGCCTTCACGCTGCTGGAGCGGCTGGAGAAAAAGCTGGAGGCGAGCCCCGGCCAGCTGCAGCGCGCCTGCGTCGATCTGGCCAAGGACTGGCGGATGGACAAGTACCTGCGCAACCTCGAGGCGATGCTGATCGTGACGGACGGGACCGACCTCTTGGTCGTCACCGGCGCCGGCGACGTGCTGGAGCCCGAGCATGACGTGGCGGCCATCGGCTCGGGCGGGAACTTCGCGCTGGCCGCGGCGCGGGGGCTCTTGCAGAGCGATCTGGATGCCGAGGCCGTGGCGCGGCAGGCGATGCAGATCGCGGCCGATATCTGCGTCTACACCAACGGGCGGCTGACGGTGGAGGTGCTGGAGGCGTGAGGGGCTCTGCCCCTCGGGCCTGCGGCCCTCACCCCAGGATATTTCTGCACAGAAGATGAAGGCGTAACATGACCGACCTGACCCCTCGCGAGATCGTGTCCGAACTGGACCGGTTCATCATCGGCCAGAAGGACGCCAAGCGCGCCGTCGCCGTGGCCCTGCGCAACCGCTGGCGCCGCAAGCAGCTGGGCGAGGACCTGCGCGACGAGGTCTATCCCAAGAACATCCTGATGATCGGGCCGACCGGCGTCGGCAAGACCGAGATCAGCCGGCGGCTGGCCAAGCTGGCGAACGCGCCTTTCATCAAGGTCGAGGCGACGAAGTTCACCGAAGTCGGCTATGTCGGCCGCGACGTCGAGCAGATCATCCGCGACCTGGCCGAGGCGGCGATGACCGACACGCGAGAGCGGATGCGCGAGGCGGTGAAGGCCAAGGCCCACAAGGCCGCGGAGGAGCGGGTGGTCAGCGCGCTGGCCGGCGATCAGGCGCGCGAGGGCACGCGGCAGATGTTCCGCGACAAGCTGAAGCGGGGCGAGCTGGACGACACGGTGATCGAGCTCGAGATGCAGGACCATTCCTCGCCCTTCGGGATGGAGGTCCCGGGTCAGCCGGGCATGGCCGGCGCGATGGACCTGGGCGCGCTGATGAAGGCCTTCGGCGGCCGGCGCGTGCGGCGCAAGGTGACGGTGTCGGAAAGCTACGAGCTGCTGATCGCCGAGGAGGCCGACAAGCTGCTGGACGACGATGCGGTCAAGGCGGCCGCCCTGGAGGCGGTGCAGGAGGCCGGCATCGTCTTCATCGACGAGATCGACAAGGTCTGCGCGCGGACCGAGGCGCGGGGCGGAGACGTCAGCCGCGAGGGGGTGCAGCGCGATCTGCTGCCGCTGATCGAGGGAACCACCGTCAGCACGAAATACGGGCCGGTGAAGACCGACCACATCCTGTTCATCGCCTCGGGCGCCTTCCATGTCGCCAAGCCCTCGGACCTGCTGCCCGAGTTGCAGGGCCGCCTGCCGATCCGGGTGGAGCTGCGGGCGCTGACGGAAGAGGATTTCGTCCGCATCCTGACCGAGACGGACAACGCCTTGACGCGGCAGTACACGGCGCTGATGGCGACCGAGGGGGTCGAGGTCGGCTTCACCGAGGACGGCATCGCGGCCCTCGCGCGCATCGCCGCCGAGGTGAACGGCGCGGTCGAGAATATCGGCGCGCGGCGGCTCTACACGGTGATCGAGCGGGTCTTCGAAGAGCTGTCCTTCAGCGCCCCGGACCGCGGCGGCGATGTCGTCAGCGTGGATGCCGCCTTCGTCGAGAAGCACCTGGGCGATCTGGCGCGCTCGACCGACCTGTCGCGCTACGTGCTCTAGGCCCGGAACCCTGTGGCGCATCCGCGGGTTTGGACGCGGACGCGCCACATGCAGGGGGACATCATGGGCTGGCTCTTCGGAATCATCATCTTCGCTCTGGATGTCTGGGCCATCGCCTCGATCATCAACACCAATGCCAGCAACGGCACCAAGATCATGTGGATCCTGCTGATCCTGATCCTGCCGGTCGTCGGGCTGATCATCTGGTGGTTCGCCGGCCCCAAGGCCAACTACCGCGTCTAGACCCTCGGGCGGCGGAGGTAGACGTAATAGGCGCCCTCGCCGCCGTGACGGTCATGGGCGGCCGTCACCTGCTGGACGAGCGGCGCCAGCGGCGCCCCGTGCAGCCAGAAGGGGACGTGGTGACGCAGCGCGCCCGGCCGCGTCGGCAGCGGCCCATGCTCGCCCCGGCCCTTGCCGGTGATGACCAGCACCAGCCGCAGCCCTGCGGCATGGCAGGACGCGACGAACTGGATCAGCTGAGGATGGGCGACCGCGAGGGTCATGCCGTGAAGGTCCAGCCGTGCCTCGGGGCGCAGCTTGCCGCGCGTCATGCGGCGGTGGGTCTTGGGGTCCATGTTCAGCGGGCCGGCCGCCAGGCGCTGCGCCGGGCTGGGGCTTGGGCCGGGCGACGCTATACGCGTCTGCGCGGCCTCGCCCACCCGGAACCGCGGCAGCGGCTGCCGGTTTGCCCGCTCGGGCGTGGGGGCTGCAGCGGTGGGTTCCGGCGCGGCAAGTTCGTTGGGGTCGGCGCGCTTGGGATGCAGGGGCGCGACGGTCGCGGCGACGCGGGCCCAGATTTCGGCATCCTCGGCCGACGGGCCGCGACGACGACTCATCAGCTGGTCGCGACGAGCTGCCAGTTCGGGTCGTCCTGACCCATGCGACGCGCGAAGGTCCAGATGTCCTTCTGCTTCCGCGCAACCTTCGGATCGCCCTCGACGACATTGCCGTCGCGGTCGCGCGTGGCGGCGATCAACTCGCCGACGAAGCGGACCGAGATCTCGGCCGTGCCGGTGACCGGATCGAACTCGGCCGCATGCAGCGCGGTCTCGCGCGTGCCGAGATACTGGGCTTGGACCGTGTGGCCGTTCGCCTCGCGCAGGTCGATGACGCCCTGGAACGCCTCGGCCACGGGCTCGGCCAGGAAGGCGCGCACCTCGGACAGATCGCCGCGCTCGAAGGCCATCAGGATCATCTCGTAGGCCGCCTTGGAGCCCTGCAGGAAGTCGCGCACGCCGAAGCTCGGCTCGACGCGCTTCATCGCCAGCAGCGCCTCGGCCACGGGGCCTCCGGCCTCGGCATGGTCCAGCACGTCGTGGTCGATCTCGTCCGCCGTGCCCTCGATCACCTCGAAGCGGCGTTGCACGGGGGCGCCTTCCTCGACCTGGGGAGGTTCGAAGCCGTCGCGTGTCCCCAGCACGTTGCGAAGCCGGAGGATCAGGAAGATGGCGATCCCGGCCAGGACAAGCAGCTGGAGCAGGGGGTTGGACATGCGCGGAAAACCTTTGTGCGATGGAGACTGGTTGGTAACATCGGGCTCGGCCATTATGTAGGCATGGGCGGGGTGCAAGTCCAGTTTCCGCGCTGGAGAAGGTAAAGTGAGCATGTGGTTGTTCGTAGCGTTTCTGGCGGTTCCGATCATCGAGATCGCCCTTTTCATCCAGGTCGGCGGCTGGATCGGCCTGTGGCCGACGCTGGCGATCGTGATCCTGACCGCCATCGCCGGCACCGCGCTGATGCGCAGCCAGGGTGCCCACGCCTGGCTGGAGATCCAGCGCAGCTTCGCGGAATTGCGCGATCCGACGCGGCCCCTGGCGCATGGCGTCATGATCCTCGTGGCCGGGATGCTGCTGCTGACCCCGGGCTTCTTCACGGACAGCGTGGGCCTTCTGCTGCTGATCCCGGCCGTTCGCGACAGCGTGATGCGGCAGGTCGGCCGCCGCATCCAGATCAGCCGGGTCGAGATGCAGACTGCGACGATGCGCCGCGAGCCGCATCGCGCGCCCTACGGCGATGGCGTCATCGACGGCGAGTACTTCGTCCCCGGCGAGGGGCCCGAGCCTGACCGGGGCGCGCCGCCGGACCTGCCGCCGGTGACCGACGACGAGCCGCCCGTCCGCCGCGGCGGGTCGGGCTGGACGCGGCATTGAGGCCCTGCGCCCCCGCTGCTAGAACCGTCAGCGACCCAAGATCCGAGGAATGAGCATGGCAGACGAGACGAACACCAACGGCGCCGCCCCGCAGGCACAGCCGCAGCAGCCGCAGCCGCAGCTTCGCATGCAGGTGCTGGCGCAATACATCCGCGATCTGTCCTTCGAGAACGCGGTCGCGCAGAAGGGCGCTCCCACGGGGGACGTCCAGCCCGAGATCACCGTGCAGGTCAGCCTGGACGCGCGCCGCCGCGGCGAGGGCAACCAGTACGAGGTCATCACCAAGTTCCGCGTCACCTCGAAGAACCGCGCCGACGGCGCGACGCTGTTCCTGGCCGAGCTGGACTACGCCGGCGTCTTCCAGATCGAGGGCGTGCCGGAAGAGCAGATGCATCCCTTCCTGATGATCGAATGCCCGCGGATGCTGTTCCCCTTCGTGCGCCGCATCATCGGCGATCTGACGCGGGACAGCGGCTTCCCGGCCTTCAACATGGACCCGGTGGATTTCGTCGCGCTCTACCGGCAGGAGCTGGCGCGCCGGGCGCAGGCGCAGCAGGTCCAGGCCGGGCAGGCCGAGGCTCCGACCAAGCTGTCCTGACCGGGAATGGCCGCCCGAACCCCGCGCGCCTGGCAGCGGATGCTGTCTGGCCGGCGCCTGGACCTGCTGGACCCGACGCCGCTCGACATCGAGATCGCGGACATCGCGCACGGGCTGGCCTTCGTCGCCCGCTGGAACGGCCAGACCCTCGGGGACTGGCCGTATTCCGTTGCCGAGCATTCGCTGCTGGTCGAGGAGATCTTCTCGCGGCTCGACCCGCAGGCCGAGCCGCGCTGGCGCCTTGCCGCGCTGCTGCACGACGCGCCCGAATATGTCATCGGCGACATGATCTCGCCGGTGAAGGCGGCGCTTGGGCCTGACTACAAGGCGATGGACGAGCGGCTGGCGGCAGCGGTGCATCGCCGCTTCGGCCTGCCCGCGCAGCTTCCCCGGATCATCAAGACGCGCATCAAGACGGCCGACCGGATTTCTGCCCGGCTCGAGGCCCTGGCGATCGCCGGCTTCTCGGAAGCCGAGGCGCGGCGGCTGTTCCCGGTGCCGACCGAGCATCTGCTGGCTAAACTTTCGATCCGGCTGCGCCCCCCGGCTGAGACGCGCAGCGCCTATCTGGAGCGGTTTGCCCTGTTGATGGCGCAGATCGACGCGGCAGGACGTGCCAGCGGCCCCTGAGGGCCGCCGCTGCGTTCAGATCCCGAGATCCTCGAGCGACTTGCCCTGGTCGAGCGCATCCTGCACCCATTTGGGCTTGCGCCCGCGGCCGGTCCAGGTCTGGTTCGGGTCCTCTGGATGGACGTATTTCGGCGCGACCGTGCCGCCGCGGCGCGATTTCGCGCTGGTCAGTTCCGACAGGTTGAAGCCATGCGCCTTTGCGGCTTCCTCGACGGCGGACATCGCCTCGCGGCGACGCCGGTCCTCGTAAGAGTTGATTGCGCGGTCCAGTTTCGTCCGCAGATCGCGCAATTCCTTCAGCGACATCTTCTCGAAATCCAAGGTATCAATCTCCTTATTCACGCTTCTCTTTATTCACTAATAGCGCAAATATCGGATGTTTCAACCTATCACATTATCTATCTCGGTATCTATCTCGGTCCGCGCTTGGCGAGAATGCGCTGCAGTGTTCGCCGATGCATATGAAGCCGGCGCGCCGTTTCACTGACATTTCGGTCGCATTGCTCGTAAACGCGCTGAATATGCTCCCATCGCACGCGGTCGGCAGACATGGGATTCTCAGGCGGCGGGGGCAGGCCCTCGCTGCTCGACAATAGGGCGAGCGTGACGTCATTCGCGTCAGCCGGCTTTGCAAGATAATCTGTCGCGCCCATCTTTACCGCGGCAACGGCAGTCGCGATGGCGCCGTACCCGGTCAAGACGATGATCCGCGCGTCCGCGCGCCGCTCGCGCAGCGCCTCCACCACATCCAGCCCGTTGCCATCCTCGAGCCGCAGGTCGATGACGGCGTAGGCCGGCGCGCTGCGCTCGATCTGGCGCTTGGCCTGCGCGACGCTGGTGGATGTCTCGGCGCGAAAACCCCGCTTTTCCATGGCGCGGGCGAGACGGGTGACGAAAACCTCGTCATCATCCACCAGAAGCAAGCTTGGGTCCGGGCCGATCTGCTGTGTCAGGTTTTCCATCGCGCGCCTTTTTTGCTTTGCACGGGATGTAGTGCGCCTTTCGCGCCGACGCAAATAGATGCGACATATCGCCCTAGGAAAGGGCCTCGACGAAACATTGCGTCCGGTCCGCGATCGCCTCTGGTGCGGCGTCTCGCGGGAAAAACTCAACCGTGCGGTTTCCCGGCATCACGAGATATGTATGGGTCATGTGATCGACCAGGTAATATTCCTGATCTTCCTCGTCATTCAGCTTGTAATATCCGCGCCAGCCACGATTAACGGCGGCAATCTCGTCCTCGGTTCCGGTCAGACCGACCATGTCGTCGGAAAATACGCCGGTAAATTGCGCCAGAACCTCGGGCGTGTCGCGGCGCGGATCGACGGTGACGAAGACGTTTTGGACGTCGAGGCCGCGCTCGGCCAGAAGCTCCTCCACCTCGGCATTGCGCGCAGCGTCCAGCGGGCAGACATCCGGGCAGAAGGTATAGCCGAAATAAAGAAGGGTCGGCCGCGTGAAGACCTCATCTGCCGTCACCCGCGCGCCGTCCTGGCGCGTCAGCTCGAAATCGGTGCCGAAGGCGTCCATGCCGCCCGCCACGGCGCTGCCGCGACATTGCGCCAGATCGTCCGCGCCCCGCTGCTGTGTCAGGAAGACGGCGCCGCCCACCAGGACCGCGGCGGCGGCGGCCGTCCCGATCAGCAGGATGTTTCGATCAGCCATGATGGACCTCCGCTTCGGAAATGCCGGCATTGATCGCGCATAGGGGCGGGGGTATCAAGGTGCGCACTGTCGCATGGGGCCGAGGATGACCGAATTGAGCGACGCGCAGGGCCGGATGTGGGATCACGACCTGGCCAATCCGCCTCCGCCCGAGCCGATCCGCATCCGCACGCTTGTCCTGCTGCGCTGGTTCGCCATCGGCGGCCAGTTGGCGGCCGTGGTCGTCGCCTGGTTCATGGGCATCGGCTTCGTGAAGACGCCCGTGCTACTGCTGATCGCGGCCTCGGTGGCGATGAACCTGTGGCTGTTCCTGCGCCCGCCCAAGCGGACCTCGCCGGGGCGGGCGGTGGCGCAGCTCAGCTTCGACCTGGTGCAGATCTCTACGCTGATGGCGCTGACCGGCGGCATGGCGAACCCCTTTGCGCTGCTGGTGCTGGCGCCCGTGACGATCGCCGCGGCCTCGCTGAACGCGCGGCAGACCCTGGCCCTGGGCCTTGCGACGGTGGCGCTGATCACGCTGGCGGCCATGCTGGCCCTGCCCCTGCGCGAGCCGGACGGCACGGTGCTGCGGATGGCGCCGATCCTGGCGCTCGGGCATTGGGTGGCGCTGGTCATCGGCGTCGTCTTCTTCGCCGGCTATGCCCACCGCGTCACGGCCGAGCTGTCGGCGACCTCGAACGCACTCTTCGCCACGCAGATGGCCCTCTCGCGCGAGCAGCGGCTGCAACATCTGGGCGGCGTGGTCGCGGCGGCGGCGCACGAGATGGGCACGCCCCTGGCGACGATCAAGCTGATCGCGGCCGAGCTGGCGGACGAGCTTCAGGACCGCCCCGACCTGCGCGAAGATGCGATCGCGCTGCGCCACGCCGCCGACCGCTGCGCCCAGATCCTGCGAAGCATGGGCCGTGCCGGCAAGGACGACCTGCACATGCGCGCGGCGCCGCTTCAGGCGGTGCTCGAGGACGCGGCCGCGCCTCATGCCGCGCGTGGACCCGAGGTCGAGATCGCGGCGGACGACCTGGTGATCCGCCGCGATCCGGCGATCATCCACGCGTTGCGGAACCTCATCCAGAACGCGGTGGATTTCGCCGCCAGCCGCGTGGTCATCGACACGGATCTGACCGCCAGCAGCCTGACCGTCACGGTGCGCGACGACGGGCCGGGCTTTCCCTCGGCGCTGCTGTCGCGGATCGGCGTGCCCTATCTCAGCCGGCGGACCGAGGCGCAGCGCGGCAGTTACGAGGGGATGGGCCTCGGCCTCTTCATCGCCAAGACGCTGCTGGAGCGTTCGGGGGCGCGGCTCTCCTTCGCCAATGGCGGGCCGGGCGCCATCGTCTCGGTGCGCTGGCCGATTGAGCGGATCGAGGCCGAGGATCGGCTGGCGCTGTCGCAAAATCCCACCATCTCAGGTTGATTTTCTTTACCCCTTATTAAGCAGGGTTGAGTTAACCTCGTTTCCGAAGACAGGATGGAGACCTGCGGCCGTGGAACTCGAGGGACTGAGACTTGTGGGTGCAGCGCTGGCGTCGGGGACGGCATCGGTCGTCCTGGCGCTTGCGGCGATGCGGGCATGGAACGGGGCGCGGCGGGGGCGGCAGCGGCCGCCGGCCGCACGGGCGGATCTGGACGCCTCGGTCCAGCCCATCACCTACCTCTTCCGCGCCGGCAGGCTGGTGGACGCGACGGCGCCGGCGCGCTCGCTTCTGGACCGCATCGGGGCGGCGGGGGACGACTGGACGCGGCTGATGCAGTGGCTCGGCCCGCGCCTGCCCGAGGCGCCCGAGCGGTTGGCGGAACTGGCCCGGCTCGGCCGGGTCGAGATGACGCGCCCGGCGGCGACGGGCCTCGGGTTGAAGCTGACGGCCGAGGACCTGGGCGACCGCCTCTGCCGCATCACCATTGCCGATCCCGAGGCCGAGCATAGCGGCATCGTGGTGGACGCGATGTCCCTGCAGGCGATGGAGGACGAGCTGACGCTGCTGCGCCGCGCGCTTGACCAGACGCCGATGCTGGTCTGGCGCCAGGACGCGGACGAGCGCATCACCTGGGCGAATGCCGCCTATCTGCGCCGGGCCGAGGCGCGGGGCGACGGCGCGCTCGGCTGGCCCCTGCCCCGGCTTCTGGACGCGCCGAAGCCCGTACCGGGCGCCGGCACCGCCACCCGCCGCGCCGCGCTCGAGGATCACGGCATCGTCTCGTGGTACGACTGCCACAGCCACCGCATGGGCGACGAGACGATGATGTTCGCCCTGCCCGCCGACGCCGCCGTGCGGGCCGAGCGGAGCTTGCGCGAATTCGTGCAGACGCTGACCAAGACCTTTGCCGACCTTCCGATCGGCCTCGCGATCTTCGACCGGCAGCGGAACCTGCAACTGTTCAACCCGGCGCTGATCGACCTGACCGGCCTACCGACGGGCTTCCTGACCGCCCGCCCGACGCTGTTCGACTTTCTCGACCAACTGCGCGAGCAGCGCATGGTGCCCGAACCCAAGGACTATCGCAGCTGGCGCCAGCACATGGCCAATCTGGAAAGCGCGGCCGCCACCGGACATCACTCCGAGACCTGGTCCCTGCCGAACGGGCAGACCTATCGCGTGACGGGCCGGCCGCATCCCGATGGCGCCGTCGCCTTCCTCTTCGAGAACATCACCTCGGAGATCACGCTGACCCGCAACTTCCGGGCCGAGCTGATGCTCAGCTCGCAGGTGCTGGACGGGATCGAGGACGCGCTCGCCGTCTTCGGCGAGAATGGGGCGACGGTGCTGACGAACACCGCCTACCGCGCGATCTGGGGCGCAGGCCCGGCCGATGTTCCCGCCGCGCTGACGCAGTGGGAGGGCGGCTCGGGCGTCAGCGGACCCGGCCTTGCGGCCCTGCGCGCGGCCCTGGCCGGCGGCGAGGGGGTCGGCGGTGCGACCGGGGCCATGGCGGGGCCGGACGGGCGGCTGCTCGGCTGGACGGTCACCCGCATCTCGGGCGGGCACGTGATGCTACGCTTCCGCCAGCACGCCCTCGGCAAGATGGCGCTGCCCGACATCGCGGCGACCGTGCCCCGCGCCGCGCAGGTCGGCGCAGGCGGCCTCTCCAAGGCGGTGGGCGCCGAGTGATTGCGCCCGCCTCCGGGCGTCAGTAGTCCCGCTCGTAATAGACGCCGATCGAGCTGCCGCCGTCGCTGCCGACCGAGCCGCGCGCGCGCAGGCTCTGGGTGATGTCGAGGTTCAGGTTGATGGTGCTGCGCCCGCCCTCGCCCACGGTGACGTCGGTGTAGAGGTTCTCGCTGAGATAGCGCCCCGCGCGCAGCTGGACGTTGCCGTCGTCATCCGTCGTCAGGTCCAGATCGTCCAGCCCGGCCCGGTCGCGCAGGTTGCCGATGATCCCCTCACCGCCGCGCCCCGCCAGAACGGCGATCGCATTGGCCAGCTGCGCCGCCTGAAGCGGGCTGATCGCGTCCAGCCCCCGCCCGAAGAGCAGCTGCGACAGCACCTCCTCCTGCGGCAGTTCGGGCGAGGATTCGAAGGTGATCTCGGGCTCGCGGACGTCGCCGTCGATGATGATGCGGGTCGTGATGCTGTCGCGCTGCGTCTCGGCGACCAGGCGCAGGATGGGGATGAACTCTCCCTGCAGCTCGATCAGACCCTCGGTCAGGGTGAAGCGGTTGCCCAGCAGGTCCACCCGGCCCCGGATCAGGTCCAGATTGCCGATCGGCACGACCGCGCGCGTCGTTCCCGTCACGCGCAGGCTGCCGCCGAGCTCTGCGTCGATGCCGCGGCCGCGCACGAAGACGCGGTTCGGCGCGTCGATGATCAGGTCCAACCGCGGCGGATTGACGGCCGGTGTGGCGGGCGGACCGGAAAGACCCGCAGCGCTGGCGGCGGGGCTGGGATAGCCCTCGAGACCGGCGCGGGCGCGCGTGGCGCGGACCGGCGGGCGCTGGCTGCCGACATGGGTGATGTCGGGAATGCGCCGCGCGCCGCCGAGCCCGGTCGAGGGGATGCGGATCTCGGTCTCTTCCAGCAGGATGCGCCCCGACACCAGCGGCCCGGCCGCGCCGGCCCCGGAGATGCGGACCTGCCCGCTGACCCGCGTCTCGTAGAGGTTCGGATCGCGCACCACCGCGCTTTGCAGCGCGACCCCGATGTCTAGCGTGCCGGCCGCTAGGTCGACCG
This sequence comes from Paracoccus tibetensis, assembly GCF_900102505.1. GTDB lineage: Bacteria > Pseudomonadota > Alphaproteobacteria > Rhodobacterales > Rhodobacteraceae > Paracoccus > Paracoccus tibetensis. Next base: position 147,830 of record NZ_FMVT01000003.1, read on the forward strand.
GGCCCGACAGGACGATGCGCCCGCCGGCGGCGACATCGGCCGCGCCATCGACCTGCACGCGGCCGTTCTGGAAGCCGGCGGTGATCCCGACGCCCTCCAGCCGGATGCCGAGGCCCGGATCCGACAGCTGTCCATTACTCAGCGTCACCGTGCCGCCGAGCGCCTGCAGCGAGGGCTGTCCCGCCAGCCGCAGGTTGATCGCCAGCGGCCCGGTGATGCTGCGCGTGCGCAGCGTCGTGTTCGCCAGCGCCGAATCGGCGCTGCCCGTGATGCCGAGATCGACGGTCGAGCCATCGCGCGCCGCCGTGCCCGCGATCTGCAGGTTCACGCTGCCCGGGGCGGCCACGTCCAGATCGACCGCGAAATTCGCGCCCTGCTCGCGCAGCGTGCCGGTGACGCTGGCCGGACCCGGAAACTCGGGGACGAGGACCCCTAGATTCGCCAGCCGCGCATCCAGCGAAATGCCGCTGGCGGGATCGCCGCTGCCCGTGACGGTCAGCTGCGGGTTGCGGACGGAAAGGTTCTGCACCGTGAGGCCCGCGTCGCTCTGCACGGCCGCGACGTCGAAGGCGGTCTGGCCGGCCAAGAGTGGATCGATACGCGGCTGCCCCAGCCCGAGGCCGCTGGCGGTGCCCGTCGCCGTCAGGCGGCGCTGCTGGCCGTCATCGACCAGCCGCCCCTCGGCCTCGACCGCGCCGCGGATGCCGTTGCCGAGAAAGCGCAGGTCCGCGGCCGCAAGCTGGGCCGTGACGTCGGTCGCGCCCGGTCCGACGCTGCCGGTGGCGGTGGCGTTCAGCCGCGGGTTCTGGACGCGCGCGGTCTCGATCGTGAAGACGCCGCCCGCCTCGGTGCCGGTCAGCTGGATCTGCGTCTCGCCGGCCAGGGCGCCATCGACCTGCGCCTGCCCGAAGGAGAGGTCGCGACCGGTGCCCGTCAGCTCCAGCCGGCGCTGGCCGTCCTCGGCCTCGCGGAAGCTGGCCTGAGCCTGAAGCGCGCCGCGCCAGCCGGGCCCGAAAGGCGCCAGCGTGTCCAGCGACAGGTCGGCGCGCAGGTCGGTCACCCCCTCGCCGAGCGTGCCCTCGGCCACGGCCTGCACCCGCTCGCCCGTGACGCGCACGTCCTGCAGCGTCACCCGGCCGTCCTGCTCCTCGGCCAAGACGCGCAGGACCGTGCGGCCTGTCAGCGCCTCGCCGACACCGGCCTGCCCGAAGTCGAGGTTCGTCCCCTCGCCCGTCAGGTCGATCACGCGGCGGCCGTCCTCTTCGGTCACCTGCGCCTCGGCCTGAAGGCTGCCCGACCATTCCGGGCGCAGCACGGCAAGATCCGGCACGGCCAGCTGCGCCACCGCGTCGATGGCGCCCTCGACGAAGGCGCCCTGCCCCTGCGCGGTCAGCTGCGGGTTCGCCAGGCGGAAGGTCTCGAGCTGGTAGCCGTCCGCGCTTTCGCCGAGGATCGCCGTCAACGTGGTCATTCCGTCCAGCGCGCGGTCCAGCGCCTCGATCCCGACGCGCAGATCCTCGGCCTCGCCGTCCAGCGTCAGGCGGCGCAGGCCCGCGGGGCCGGTCAGCCGCGCCTCGGCCTCGAAGCTGCCGCCGAAATCGGGATCGGCGTCGGCCAGCGACGGCATCGACACCTGCGCCACCAGATCGCTGGAGAGGCTGGAGACGAGGCCCCGCGCCTCGGCCGTCAGGCGCGCGGCGTTCAGCGTCAGCTCCTCGATCTCGATCCCGGTCTCGTCGCGGCGCACGTCCAGCGTGATGCGCGACTCGCCGCCCAGAAGCCGGTCGGCCTGCTCCTGCCCGAGGGTCAGGTCCGTCGCCAGCACCGTCGCGTCCAGGTCGAAGCTGCGGTTCAGAAGGATGTAGTAGCCGACAAGGTCCACATCGGCCGCGCCGGTCAACGGACGCCCCGCCGCGCCCGACAGGCGCGACAGGTCGCTGTAGCGCGCGTTCGCATCGACCGAGAGCGTTATGCCGCTGCCGAGACCCGACACGAGGAAATCGCCGGACAGCCCGTAATCGGCCCCCGCCACCTCCAGCCCCGAGATATCGACGGCGTTGCCGGGGGTGAAGTTGAAATCCGCCGCGCCGGTGATCGCCTGCCCCACGGCCGCGGCCAGGTTCGGATCGTCGAAGGCCAGCTGGTCGGCGCCGAAGCCGAGCCTGCCGGTCACCTCACTCAGCGCGTCGCCGTCGAGGACGACCTCGCCCTGCCCGTCCAGCGTCAGCGCGCCGATCCGGGCCTCGCCCAGATCCAGCTCGCCCACACGGCCGGCCAGGGTCCAGCCCTGCCCCTCGGCCGCGTCATAGGACAGCTCCAGCCGGCCGCTGTCGACGGTGGTGCCGTCCTCGGCGAAGGGCAATTGCACCGGAAGCTGCGTCGCCTCCGCGTCGCGGCCGAGCGCGATCAGCAGCTCGGCCTGCTGCGGCGCGTTCTGGTCGTTGGTCGAGAGCGAGCCGGACAGGCGCAGGGCCTCGGTCTGCACGCTCAGCTGCGGGATTTCCAGCCGGCCCGTCTCGGCGCGGAAGCCCTCGGCCAGAAGCTGGGTCTGGCGGCCGAAGAAGGCGCGGTCCTCGGGGCGCAGCAGGGTGGCGATGTCGCCGCCCAGCTCGAAGCGGAAGGCGGTTCCCGCGGTGCCGTCGGCATCGGCCCGTTCGTTCGCCGCGATCTGGCCCGCGATGCGCGGCTGCCCGTTCGTCGCCAGCCGGATGTCGGCGGCGAAGTCGCTGAGCACGCCGTCGCCGCTGATCTGCGCCGTCAGGGCCGGCCGCTCGTAGATCCCAGCAAGGTTGGCCAGCACCCCGTCCGCCGCCTCGTCGAGGCCGAGGTTGAGGCGCAGGACCTGCGTCTCGTTCGAGAAGGCGCTGTCGAGCACGAACTGCCCGCGCGGCCCGTCGATGCGGTCGATGGTCAGCTGCGTCTCGCCCTCGCCGCCCTCGAGGCTGAGGGCGCCCTGCACGCGCAGCGCGGCCTCGATGCCGATGACCGGCTCGCCCAGGGCCACGCGGTCGGCGCGGATCTGCTCGATGTTGATGGCGACGGGCAGTTCGGGAAGCGCGAAGACGGGCACCTCGGCCTGGACCTGCGCCTGCTCGCCGACGGGCATCCGGGGCAGCAGGATCTCGCGCGCCGACAGCTCGGCGATCTCGATCCGCCGGCGCAGCAGGGCGCTGCGGTTCCACTGGATCGCGCCATCCCGCAGGGTCAGCCAGACCCCCTCGGTGTCGGCGATGCGGATCTCCGAGAAGGTCGCGCGCGAGGACAGCGCGCCCTCGAAGCCGTCGATGATCACGGTGCGCCCGGCGCCCGAGAGGTTCCGTTCCAGCAGGCCGGTCAGGAAGCCGCGGTCGTCGGCATATTGCTCGGAGAGTTCGGCGGCCGTCTGCGCCAGCACCGCCAGCGGGAAGAAGAACGCGAAGGCGAGGACCCAGAAACGTCTCATCAGAAGGCCTGCCCCAATCCAAGGTAAAGCTGCACGCCGTCGCCGGTATCGCCGCTGACCGGACCGGCCACGTCGAAGCGCAGCGGCCCGACGGGCGTGTCATAGCGCACGCCGACCCCTGCCCCGGCCTGATCGCCGCTGTCGCCGCCGAAGCTGCTGTCGGTCCAGACCCGGCCGTAATCGGCGAAGGCGACGATGCCGATCCGCTCGCGCACCTGGAAACGGAACTCGGCGCTGGCATTGGCGACGCTCATGCCGCCGGTCTTGATCGGCCCATCGGGGCCGGGGATCACCTCGGCGCCGAGGCTGCGGAAGGGATGGCCGCGGACGCTGCCGCCGCCGCCCGAGTAGAACAGATAGCCGCGCGGCGTCGTGTCGATCTCGCTGCCGAGAATGGTGCCGAGGCGGCCGCGCCCGGCCAGCGTGAAGCGGTCCCCTTCCCCGAACGAGGCGAAGGCCCTGCCCTCGCCGGTGGCCTGCGCGCCCGAGCCGGTGTCCCCGAAGCCGCGGAAGGGCATCAGGCCGCCCGACAGGTAGTAGCCGCGCTTGGCGTTGTTCGGCTCGTCCCGCTGGTCCCAGAGCACGTTCATCGGCAGGGCCAGCACCCGGAAATCGGTGCGGCCATTGGCGTCGAACACGCGCGAGGCGCGGTATTGCAGCGCCGCATCCGCCGTCAGCCGGTCGCTGAAAATGTGGTTGAAGCCAAGCGCGACGCTGGCGCTGTCCTCGTCGTAATCCTCCTCGCGGGTGCGGGCGATGCGGGTCTCGAAATAGGCGGTGGTGTCCGGCGTCACGGTGGCGGGTCGGTCGATCCGCAGCGACAGCTCGTCGTTGCGGTCCGTCGTCTGCGAGCCGATGTTGCTGACGCGCCCCTCGATCCGCAGCCGCTCGGCCCCGCCCAGCAGGTTGCGGTGCATCCAGTAGGCCGAGACCTGCGCGCCTTCGGTGTTCGAGATCTCGAAGCCCGCGCCGACCCGCCGCGGCCGCTGCTCGACCACGGTCAGGTCCACGTCAAGCACGTTGCCGGGCGAGAGCTGCTCGGCCTCGGTCAGGGTCACGGCCGAGAAGACGCCGGTGCGGCGCAGGCGCTGGCGCACCGTGTCGAGATCCTCGGGATCGAAGCGCTGGCCCTCGGGGAAACCGGCGATCTTGCGCAGGCGCCGCTCGTTCAAGCGCTGGTTGCCGCTGACGCGCATCTGCCCGAAGGTGACGGCGGGTCCGGGCGCCAGGGCGATGCGGCTGTCGACCTGCGCCGCGTTGTGGTCGGCGGTGATCTGCTCGGCGGCCAGGTCGGCCTTGGCGTGACCGGCCGCGCGCCAGCCATCGACGCCCGCGATCGCCGCGCGGCGCATGACGCCGGTGCCGGCGACTTCTCCGGCGCGGTAGCCGTCGGGGATCTCGCTGCCGGGCGCGACCGGCGCGATCTGCGCGCGCGAGAAACGGAAGCGCGGGCCGGGCTCGACGACGACGATGGCGTTCCGGATGAACTCGGGCGCGTCCAGCGGCGCCACCTCGGCGGCCTCGATCCCGTCCAGCTGGATGCTGACGCTGCTGGAATAGTAGCCCTCGTCATAAAGAACGCCTAGGATGCGGGCATAGTCGCCCCGCGCCGCGGCCAGCACGTCCTGTCCGGTGACGCGGTCCTCGGCCAGCGCGCCGGCGATGAGCGAGGTGTTGCGGAAGGCCCGTTCCAGATCGTCGTCGCCGCCCGAGACGCGGAACTCCAGCCGCACGGGGCCGTCGTCCGCGCGACCGCCGAACAGGCCCGAGAAGGGGTTGGTGGACTGCGCCCCGGCCCCGACCGGCGCCAGAAGCACGCCGCCGAGCGCCGTCGTCACCGCCAGAACCGCGCCAATGATCGCCCGCATCCTCTCGCCCCGCTCACCTTTTTGTTGGGGCAATTGAAGCAGGATCGGGCCGGGGAATCCAGTCAATCCGGGTCGGCGGTCCCTCTAATGTCTGACCTTTACGTGAGGCGGGTGGGCCCGGCGCCAAGCGCGCCAAGGCATCCGTGCAGGGCCGCCATGTCGTCGCGGATCAGGAATATCGGCGTGTTCCCGGGGATGTGGCGCATATGCGCCTCGCTCAGGAAGGCCCGCTCGAACAGGGGCATCCGGTCGGCGATGCTGCGCCCGACGCTGCCGGCAAGGAACATCCCCTCCAGCGGCATGAAGCGCAGCGCCAGCTCGCGGCACAGAAGGCCGGTCAGCTCGGCGAAGAAGTCATAGGTGCGGACGGCGGCGGCATCGCCGGCCTCGGCGGCCTTCGCGACCTCCTCGCTGCGGACGGAGTCGCTGCCGGTCAGGGCCGCGTGAAGCCGCGAAAGGCCGCGGCCCGCGAACGTCTCCTCGGTCGAGAAGAAGCCTGCCGCCGCATCCGGGCCGACGGCGTCCACGAGCCGCGCCATGATGTTGGCCGGCAGGTGGGTGTGTCCCTCCTCGGCCTCGAGCGCGGTGATGGCGCCGCCGGGCAGCGCGCGGACGGCGCAGACGTTGAAGCCGGTGCCGAGGCCGACGACCATCGCCTGCCCGTTGCGCGCCCGGTCCGCCGGGGCCTCGCGCAGGACCGCGAGGCTGTCGCCGCGCAGGGCCGGCGTCGCGAAGCCGAGCGCGGTCAGGTCGTTGATCAGCCGGACCTGGTCCGCATCCGTCAGCCGCGCCAGGTTCGTCTCGTCGAAGGACCAGTCGCGGTTGGTCAGCTGGGCGGTGCCGCCGCTGACCGGCCCGGCCACCGCGATGCAGACCGAGGCGACATGCGGCTGCCCCTGCTCGGCCAGGAAGCGGCGCACCACGTCGTCGAAGCTGGCGAAGTCGTCGCCGCGAAAGCGCGTCACCGTCTGCGGGTCGATCGTCCCGTTGCGCGCGATGGCCAGCCGCGCGTTGGTCCCGCCCACATCCCCCAGAAGCATCGCCATCGGTCGTTCCTCACCCTCATGCGGTTGGGCCCATGCTTTAGGGCAGATCGCGGCATGTTTCGAGCGGCTCGGCACGTCGAACCGCGTGCGCGTGCAAAAAACATCCGGCGCCCGGGAGCGCGGCTATTTTGCCACGATGTCAGCGACTTGTTGCATCCCTGCATCTATGAGCGGGTGAAATGTGACCTGACGTTAGGGGAACCAGTGCCAGAACCCCGGGTTTTGCTGGTGTCAAGACCGAATGACAGAAAAAGGAAGGACCCGCCATGAACCGCCCCGCATCCAGCCTGACCCGTCTTGGGATGGCCGGCAGCGTAGCGCTGCTGATGGCACTCCCGGCTTTCGGCGCGACGCGCGCGGATCAGCCGGTCCAGTCCTGGTCGGCCATGGCCGGCGTCGAGGTCGCCGCGCTTCTCGCGCAGGTGAACGACCTGCCGCTGTCCGAGGTCGCGGTGGACGATCAACCCTACTGCGCCCAGGACACCGAGATCGCGCATACACTGGCGCATGATTTCGCCGAGGAGCCCGTCGTCACCGCCGGCGCGGGCGGCACCGAGCTTTGGGCGTCGGACCTCTTGGGCACATGGACCGTCGTCGCGCCGCGTGCCGACGACACCAGCTGCATCATCGCCTCGGGCATCGGCTACAGCAACGAGCGTGACGCCGAAATCTACTACAGCAGCGCCGGGCTCTGAGGGGCTTCGACCCGCGCCTTGAGGGCCGCGACGTGCCCCTCGGCCGCCGCGAGAGGGGGCTCCGCCAGCGCGCATGCGGCGGCGATCAGCTCGGCCGCCGGGGCCAGACGGTCCACCAGACCCCAAGCCAGCGCCTCCTCCGCGCCAATCCTTGCGCCGGCCAGCAGGATCATCTTGGCGCGCGCGGGACCGACCAGCCGCACCAGCCGCTCGGGATCGCCCTGGGGCGGCTGGTAGCCCAGCTTCATCACCGGATAGAAGAACTGCGCCTCGGGCACCGCCAGCCGCAGGTCGCAGGCCAGCACCATGCCGAAGGCGCCGCCTGCCAGCGTTCCGTTCAGCGCCGCGATGGTGAGGCAGGGCATCGTCGCCATGCGGCTGGACAGCGCGCGCCAGGCATCCGAGCGGGCCAGCCCCCGCTGCGCCTCGTCCAGATCCGCACCCGCCGAGAAGACCTTGCCGGCCCCGGTCAGCACGACCGCACGCGTGCCGTCGCCCGCAAGCCCCTCGAGCCGCGTCGTCAGGTCGCGCAGCATCGCCTCGGTCAGGGCGTTGGCCTTGCCCGCGCGGTCCAGCGTCAGCAGGGTCAGCGCGCCGCGGCGCTCTTGCCCGATCATGCGGTGATGGCTTTCACTTTTCCCCCTGCTGTGTCAGAAATCCCACAGACACACGATTTCCGGAAGGTATCCGCATGTTTCGTCCGCTTGCAACCTCGGCGCTCGCGCTGATTCTCGGCGCCGGCACGGCGCTGGCCGACGTCACCCCGGCTGAAGTCTGGGAGAGCCTCGAGCGCACCTATACGGACATGGGCTACCAGGTCGGTGTCGGCGCCCGCAGCGAGGACGGCGACACGCTGCGGTTGGAGAATGTCGTCCTCGGCGCGGCTCAGGACGCGCCCGGCCAGTTCAGCGCGACCTTCCCGGCCATCGTCCTGACGGATGCCGGCGACGGCACCGTGCGCTCGGTAATCGAGGGCGACATCGCGCTGACCTCGCGCGCGCCAGACCGGATGGGCCGCGAAGGCGGCTTCGACGCGGTCATGCAGATGCCAGGCAATGAGACGCTGTCCTCGGGCACGCCCGAGGAGATGCAGCACCGCTACACCGTGCCCGAGCTGCGCCTGACCGGCACCGCGCTTGACTCCGAGGGCGAGTCGCCGCTGACGATGGTGCTGACCGATTTCCAAGGCAACCAGGGCATCCGTCAGGCGACGGGCGGCGGCAACACGCAGAGCTACGACCTGCGCGCGGCGCGGATGCAGGTGCAGCTGTCGGGGCAGGGGCCGGCACTGGACGCCGAGGGCGAGCCGGACACGGGCGAGGCCGCGGCGGCCGAGAGCTTCACCGCCGATATCACCGCTGAGCAGCTGGCGCTTGTCGGCACCGGCACCACCCCCGGCGGCGAACTGGACTTCGAGAACAACCCGGCCGAGGCGCTGCGGCAGGGGCTGACGATGGACGGCCGCCTCTCGGTCGGCCCCTTCAGCGCGACGATGCAGTCCTCGCGCCGGTCGGTCGAGGGCGAGGAAACCTCGGGCACCGGCACCGCCGCGGCCGAGGCGGGCGAGATCGGCTTCGCGCTGTCAGAGGCCGGGCTGACCTTCGAGGGCACGACGCGCAACATGCAGGTCGAGGGGGCGGGCGACGAGATGCCGATGCCCCTCAGCTACGGCGTCGCCACGGGCACCGCACGGCTCGTCATGCCGATCCTCCGGGCGGAGGCGCCGCAGCCCTTCTCGCTAACCTATGCGCTGGAGGGGATCACCCTCGACGAGTCGCTCTGGGCCAGCTTCGATCCCGAAAGCCAGCTGCCCCGCGATCCGGCGAACCTGAACATCGACCTGTCGGGCGAGGCGGTCATCGCGACCGATCTCATCAACGCCGACGGGATGGAGCAGACCGAAGAGCTGCCGATCCAGCCCCGCAGCCTGTCGGTGAACCGGATGGCGCTGAACGCGCTTGGGGCGACGGCCGAGTTTGGTGGCCAGCTGACCTTCGGCGAGGACCCCTCGCAGCCGGTCGGCACGCTGTCGGGCGACATTACGGGCATCAACCAGCTGCTCGACACTATGGTCGCCATGGGCGTTCTGCCGCAGGAGCAGCTGATGGGCACCCGGATGATGCTGGCGATGTTCGCCCGCCCCGTCGAGGGCGAGCCGGACCGCCTGCGGACCGAGCTGGAATTCCGCGACGACGGCTCGATCTTCGCGAACGGGCAGCAGGTGCAGTAACGGCAGCTGCGCCGTGCCGGCCGGCGATCGTCGCCGGCCTGCGACTTCCGCGATGTTCGCAAGCCCGAGGACCAGATGAACCACCACTTGCCAAGCCGGGACCGCCTGAAGCAGCTGTCCGAGATGATGGTCGATCTGGCGCTGAAGGCCGGCGCCCAGCAGGCCGACGCGATGGCGGTCGAGGGCCGATCGGTCAGCATCGACGTGCGGGCCGGCGCGCTGGAGCAGGCCGAGCGGGCCGAGGGCAGCGAGATCGGGCTGCGCGTCCTGATCGGCGGGCGCCAGGCGGCGGTCTCGTCCTCGGATCACAGTCCCGAAGCCATTGCGGCCATGGCCGAGCGCGCCGTTGCGATGGCGCGCGAGGCGCCGGTGGACGACACGCTCGGCCTTGCCAACCCCGGACAGCTGTCGGTGCGCCGCGACGCCGAGGGGCTGGAACTGGCCGAGGACGCGCCCGAGCCCGCGCCGGCCGCCTTGCAGGACATCGCGCTGCGGGCCGAGGCCGCGGCCCTTGCCGTCAGCGGCATCAGCCAGGTCGAAAGCGCTCATGCCAGCCACAGCCAGCGCCGGATGTGGCTGGCCGCCTCGAACGGCTTCTCGGGGGGATACGGGCGCAGCGGGCACAACATCTCGGTCGTCGCCATCACGGGCGAGGGGCTCGGGATGGAGCGCGACTACGCCGCCGAATCCCGTGCCTTCGCCAGCGACCTGCCGCCGCCGGAAGAGATCGGCCGCCTCGCCGCCGCGCGCACGCTGGAGCGGGCAGGGGCGCGCAAGCCGCCGACCGGCGCCTTCCCCATCCTCTATGACCGGCGCGTCGCGGCGACGCTGGTCTCGCACCTACTGTCGGCCGTCAACGGCAGCGCGGTGGCGCGCGGGGCCAGCTGGCTGCGCCGCGACCTCGGCGCGCAGGTGCTGCCCGCGGGCATGGACCTGATCGAGGACCCGCTGCGCCCGCGCTACACCTCGTCCCGGCCCTTCGACGCCGAGGGGCTGCCGACGCGGCGTCGGGCCATCGTGACGGACGGCGTGCTTCAGGGCTGGACGCTGGACCTCGCAACGGCGCGCAAGCTGGGCATGGAGAGCACCGGCTCGGCCGCGCGCGGGCTGGCTTCGGCCCCCGCGCCCAGCCACAGCAACGTCATCCTGACGCCCGGCGCGGGCAGCGCCGAGACGCTGATGCGCGAGATGGGGCGGGGACTTGTCGTCACCTCGATGCTGGGCGCCTCGATCAACGGCACCACGGGCGACTACTCGCGCGGGGCGGCCGGCTTCTGGGTCGAGAACGGCCAGATCGTCCACGCCGTCAACGAATGCACCATCGCCGGCAACCTGCGCGAGATGCTGATGACCCTGGTCGCCGCCGACGACGCGCTGGCCTGGCGCGGCGCCGAGGTGCCCAGCCTGCTGGTCGAGGGGATGACCGTTGCCGGCGCCTGAGGACGACCTGAAGCTGCTGACCGAGGCCGCCGAGGATGCCGGCGCCATCGCCATGCGCTACTGGCGGCGCGATCCGAAGGCCTGGGACAAGGGCGGCGACGCCGGCCCGGTGACCGAGGCGGACCTTGCCGTCAACGACGCCCTGCAGGCGCGGCTTGCGGCGGCCCGGCCGGATTACGGCTGGCTGTCGGAGGAGAGCGAGGCCGACGCGGCGCGGCTCGACGCCTATCGCTGCTTCATCATCGACCCGATCGACGGCACCCGAGCCTTCATCGACGGGCAGGACAGCTTCTCGCATTCGCTGGCCGTGGCCGAGGGCGACCGGATCGTGGCCGCCGTGGTACATCTTCCCGCGCGCAAGCTGACCTATACCGCCACCGCAGGCGGCCCGGCGCTGCTGAACGGCCGGCCCATCGCGCCGACGGACGCCCCGCTCGGCGGGGCGCGCGTTCTGACCTATCGCGCAGCCTTCGAGCCGCATCACTGGAAGGGCGGCCACGTGCCGCCGATCCGGCGCGAGTTCCGGTCCTCGCTGGCCTGGCGGCTCTGCCTCGTGGCCGAGGGGCAGTTCGACGCCGCCCTGTCGCTGCGCGCGGCCTGGGAATGGGACATCGCGGCGGGAAGCCTGATCGCCGAACGCGCAGGCGCGCTGGCGACCGAGCGCGGCGGCGGGCGCATGCGCTTCAACAGCGCGCGCGCCATGGTCGAGGGGATGCTGGTCGCCGGGCCTCGGCTGCACGGCCAGCTTCTGGACGCGCTGGCGCGCTGATCAGAAGATCGGGTCCAGCGAGAAGCTGTCGATGGGCGCGGGGCTCTGGGTCGCGATGGTCGTGCCCGGCCCGGACAGGGTCGCGATCTGCTGCGCGAGGATCGAGATCGCCTGGCTGAGGGCGGCCGCCGTCGCCGCCGGGGTCTGCGCGGCCATCGGCACGCGAATGTCGAAGCTGCGGGCATGGTTCGTCCCGCCGCCGGTCAGCCGCTCGTCGGCAACGAAATAGCGCCCGCCAAGCCGGTAGACGCCCGAGGCCTGCGCCAGGGCATGCTCAACCCGAACCTCGATCACGCGCTGCGGCGGCTCGGCCAGCGGCCAGGGCGTGCCGATGACGGTGGCGCCCGAGACGTCGCTGATGGCGCGGGCGAGGGTGGTGGTGAAGGCGCGGCTCGGGTTGTCCGCCCACAGATTGTCCGGCGTCGCCCGCACCGCCCCGTCCGGCGTCTGGAACGCCACCTCCTGGTCCGAGGCGTATTCCGGCAGCGACACGTCCTTCAGCTCGGCCGTCCCGATCCGGTTGGCGACCTGGATGCCGGCGGTCGGCGGGTCGATCAGGTGGCGCGCCGTCTTTTCCGGGTTCGAGCAGCCTGCGACCGCGAGAGCGGCGATCAGGGCGGTCAGGGGCAGGCGAGAGAGGCGGTGCATGATGAAGGTCCCTGTCATCGTCCCAGAATGAAGGCGCGCGGATTGCGCTCGATCAGGCGAGCCAGCGAGCCGAAGGCCTCGGTCGCGCGCCTGAGTTCGCGCAGCGCCGCGACGGCTTCGTTGTTGAAGGCCGAGCGGGTGCCATAGCTGGACAGGACCCCGTCGGCCCGCGCGGCCGTCGCCTGCAGGCGCTGGATCAGGGCCGGAAGCTGCTGGACCGAGGCCGCGATCTGGTCGGCCGCGCTGCTGGCCGAGCTGAGCGCGTTGTTGAGATTGCCCGCCGCGTCGCCGTCGCGCAGATCGTTCAGCAGCCCGGTCGCCGCCTCCAGCGTGTTCGACAGGTTGCGCGGCAGCTGCTCGGCATCCTCGCTGCCCAGCATGGCGCGCAGGTCGGCCAGGATCCCCTCGACCTGGGTGCTGACGGCGGCGAAGCCGAACTCCTCGACCGCGGCGGCGGCGGCCTCGATGCGCTCGACCATCTCGGGCACGTCCGCGGCGGCGTCGGTGACGGCCTGGAAGGCGGCAGAGGCTTCCTCGAGGACCTGCGCCAGCGTCTCTCCGCTGTTGCTCTCGCGCAGCTCGGCGGTTATGGCGCTGATGTCGGCCAGCGCCAGCCGCCCGTCCTCGATGGCGGCGCGCAACGCGCCCGGAAGCGCCCGCGTGTCCTGCGAGGCCGCGATCGAGGTGATGCTGTCCAGCATGTCGCGCGCCGAATTCAGAAGATCCTCGATCGGCAGGCTGCCGAGCCGGTCCAGAAAGCCCTGCGCGCTGGCCGAGAAGTCGTCCAGATCGCCCTCGACCGAGGGAAGGAGCGGCACGGGCTGGCCCTCGGTCACGATGGCGGCGGGGGCGGCGCCGGGGATGTCCACCAGCTCGACCATCAGCGAGGTGCCGAAGAAGCCCGAGCTGGCGACGCGCGCGCGCAGGCCGTCCTCGACCGCCGCGGCCAGAAAAGCCAGCGCGTCCTCGGCCGTCGACTCCTCGGGCAGGCCGAGGCGCGAGGGCAAGATGGACAGCTGCACCAGCTGGCGCACCTGCGGACGGCCGGTCTCGTCCTCGCTCATGGTGACCGAGAGGTCGGTGACCTGGCCGACGCGCAGGCCCTGGAACTGCACGTCCGCGCCCCGTGCCAGGCCGCGCAGCGAGTCGTCGATGACCATCGCCACGCGCAACCGGGTCGATTCCTCCTCGGCGAAGACCAGGTTGCGGGCGGTGTCCTCGTCGGGCTGGACGGTGAAGACATGGCTGCGTTCGACCGGGCGCCCGCCGCTGACGACCGTGTCGAAGGCGATGCCGCCCTGCAGGATCGAGGAGAGCGAGTTCACCCCGAAGGACAGCCCCTGCGCCCCGAGCGAGATGCGGAAGCCCGACGTGTCCCAGAAGACGCTGGCCGTGGTGAGCCGCCCGTCATGGGGCGCCTCGATGAAGGCGTCCGCGAGCACCCGGTCCGAGGCGTCGTCGAGGCGCACGTTCTCCATCCGCCCCACGGCGACGCCGCGGAAGAGGATCGGCGCGCCCTCGGTCAGGCCCTCGGCGCTTTCCATCGCCAAGGTGATCCAGGTGCCCGGCTGATCGCTGCGCACCAGGGGCGGACGGTCGAGGCCGACGAAACGCTCGGCCGGCTCGCCGACCTCGGAATCCCAGTAGCCCTCGATGAAGGCGCCGGTCAGCACGGTGTCGAGCCGCGTCACCCCCTGCGCCGTCACCTGCGGCCGGACGATCCAGAAGCTGGCATCCGCGTCGATGTAGGAGGCGAGGTCCTGATCCACGCGCAGGCCCACGACGACTCGCGTCAGGTCCGCGGTGAAGCGCACCGATTCAACGCGGCCGACGGTAATTTCGCGAAAGCGCAGCGTGGTCTCGCCGGGGGTGATGCCGGTGGCGTCCGCGAACTCGACCTCGATCAGGCTGCCGCGGTCGCGGAAGCTGGTCCAGGCGATGGCAAGCGTGACGACCAGCGCCAGGATGGGCACGATCCAGATCACGTTGACCCCCGCCCGGGCGGCACGTGCAGCCGTCTTGCGCACCGGGCTTGCCGGCCTGAGGGGTTCGGGAGTGTCGCTCATCTTGCCTTGCTGTCCCTGCCGCGGCCCGGTTCTAGGTGCTGCGGCTGCGAAGCGGCAGGCCGCGCCAGATGAGCCTTGCATCGAAGCTTTGCGCGGAAAGCATTGTGAATGCAACGGACAAGGCGAAGCACACGGCCGCCGGGCCGGGGTGGATCGAGGCGACGAAGCCCAGCTGCACCAGCGCCGACAGGATCGCCACGACGAAGACGTCGATCATCGACCAGCGGCCGATGAACTCGACCACCTCGTAGACCTTCAGCCGTGTATGCGCCTGCTCGACGGTGGCGGGACGGCCGGCGACGATGGCGAGCCAGGCGATGGCGATGAACTTGCCGATCGGGACGACGAGCGAGGCGACGAAGACGATGATGGCGATGTCGTAGCTGCCGTAATGCATCAGCTCGATGATGCCGCCGACGATGGTCGCCTCGGAATTGCCGGCAAGGCCGGCGAAGGTCTGCGTGCGCATCATTGGAAAGAGGTTGGCGGGGATGTAGGCGATCATGCCCGCGATCAGCCAGGCCCAGACCGCCTGCAACCCGCGGCGGTCCGGCGGCACGAGCTGCGCGCCGCAGCGGTGGCAGTGACTTTCCGTCACCGGCCAGACCCGGCCGCAGCTGCTGCAGCCGATCAGCCCCGCGCGGTGGGCGGTCAGGACCGGTGCGGCGCGATCCTCGGGCAGGGCGCTCATGACCGGGGTCCGGGGGCAGGGGCCGGGATGGCCTCGGCGGGCGGCCCGGTGGGCGCGCGGTCGTCGGTGGCCAAGCCCGCATCCTCGATCGCGTCCCAGATCGAGGTCTGGCACATGAAAGCGCGGCTGGCGAGGTTCACGAAGATCAACGCGCAGAAGGCCCAGAAGGCAGGGCCGAGATGGACCGATGCGAGCCCGGCGACCTTGACCAGCGCGACGGCGGTGCCGATCACGAAGATCTCGGCCATGGACCAGGGGCGCAGCATCTCGGCCCATCGGAAGGCGGTCGCGGCGTAGCGGTAGGGCGGCCGCTCCTGCGCCAGCGGCACGAGCGTGTAGAGCAGCAGGAACGAGCGCAGGATGGGCAGGCCGATGATCATCGCCAGCACCGCCAGCACCAGGGGCAGCAGCACCCCGGACGAAAAGGCCAGCGCCACGTCGAAGAGCGAGCTGGCATTGCCGAAGCCGAAGGTCGAGACCTCGAGGAAGGGAAAGAAGATCGCCCCGATCAGCAGCACCATCGAGGTGAAGGACAGCGCGATCAGCTGCGCGAAGGCGCCGGCCCGGGGCTTGGCCAGCACGTTGCCGCAGCGGATGCAGCGCGCCGTCTCGCCGGGCGACAGGTCCTCCTCCAGGTGCAGCGCGTCGCAGCGGGGGCAGGCGACGAGGCCGCGGCCGGTGGCCAGATCGTAGCGCGGAGGATGTTCCATCATCTGAAGATAGACGCCGCGCCGCATAGCGCAAGTGCGCCGCTAGTGCCGCGCCCCGGCCCGCGCGGCGGAGGTCAGCACGACCTTGCGGCCCTCGGCGCCATGAGCGCCGGCATTGTGCATCATCTCGAAATCGACCGAGAGCCGGTGCATCCCCTGCACCGTCTCCTCGTGCACGCGGCCGTCGAGCTGCATGGCGAAGGCCTCGATCAGCTGCGTGCCCAGTCCGCGCGTCGCCCCCGGCCGCGGCTCCTGCGCCACGGTGTTGTCGATGACCAGCCGCGCCCGGCCCGGCTCGGTCACGCAGAGCCGGACGCGGACCAGCGGCGGCTCGGTCGCCGAGGAGGTGTCGGCATATTTCACCGCGTTGGTGAAGGCCTCGGTCGCCAGAAGGGTCAGCGGCACGGCTTGGTCGGGCAGCATGGTAATCGGCACCAGATCGGTCTCGATACGCAGCGGGCGATCCGGCGAGGTCGAGACGCTGCTGAGCTGGCTGACGATCTCGGTGAGGAGGTGATCGACCTCGACCGAATCCAGCTGCTCGGCCTGGTAGAGCGCGCGGTAGATCGTCGCCAGCGCCGCCACGCGATCCTGGATCGAGCGCAGCACGCGCTTGGCGTCCTTGTCGTCGATGAGCCGGCTCTGCATGTTGATGATCGACGCGATGAGCTGGAGGTTGTTCTTCACGCGGTGGTGCACTTCCTTCAGCAGGACCGTCTTCTCGGCCACGGCCTGCTCCATCGCCTCCTCGTCGCGGATCAGGATGCGTGCCATGTTGTGGAAGGTCTGGCTGACATCCATGATCTCGGTCGGCGCGCCCTCGAGGACGGGCGGGGCGGTGTCGCGGTTGCCGATGGCGAAGCGCCGCATCTGGCCCCGCAAGACGCCGATATGGCGCAGGACCAGCCGGAACACGGCCAGGTAGGCCACGGCCAGCGACACCGCCCACAGCGCGACCGGCAGGATGATGGCGCCAAAGCGCGACAGCTGGAAGCCGCCGATCCCGATCGCCCGGGGATTCCAGCTGCCCAAGGCATAGACGAGGCCCGGCACCACGCTCACGACGCTGAAGACGCGCCGCTCGTCGTTGTTTGCCATCGCGCGGAAGGTGGTTTCGGTCTGCGCCGCGAGGTCGGCCAAGGCGACCCCCTGGGGCAGGAGATCGGTTCCCTCCAGCCCCAGCTGGCTGTCGGCCGTCAGCACTTCGCCAAGATGGTTGAAGGTCAGGATGCGCGCGCCCTCGGTCCCGAAGCTGAGGGAATGGGTGGAACGCAGCAGTTCCTGCGTCAGCGACACGCCGGTATAGCCCAGAAGCTCGCGGTCGCGGTAGAGCGGCTGCATGACCACGACCACCGCCCGGCCGCTGAGGGGGCCTTGCGACATCGACAGGACCTGCGTCGTCGGGCTGGCCAGGAAGGTCTTGAAGGCGTCGAAGCCGCGCATGTCCACGGTGCCGCCCTCGCCCGACGTGCAGTCGGCAAGGCCGTTCAGAGGCACGAAGCCGGCGGCGACATAGGTGGCGCTGCGCTCGACGAAGTTGCGCAGAAGGTCCGAGCAGGCCTCGGGCCGGTCGAGGTTCTCGAGGATGGCAGGCCCGAGCGCGTCGGCCGAGCCGAGGGCGCTTTGCAGCAGCGCCCGCTCGCCCGAGGCTGCAGAGGCGGTGCGGCCCAGAAGGGCGATCTCGGCGCTGCGCTCGGCCTCTCGCGATAGGTGAAGGTTTTGGACCAGCGAGATGAGGCCGATGGGCAGGATGGCGACCGACAACAGCGCGATCAGCCGGAAGCCGAGCCTCCGGGTGAAATCCATTCGTTCGGATATGCGCCGCAGCACTGTCAGCGCCGCATTAACGCGACGTCGACTGGCTCTGTGCCATGACGGCGAGCGTCGCCTGATCGGTCATCTCCAGTTCCTCTCCGCTTTCCAGATGCAGCAGTTCCGCCAGCTTGCGGCGGCCGCGATTGGCGCGCGACTTGACCGTGCCCACGGCGACGCCGGTCATGCCGGCCGCTTCCTCGTAGGAAAAGCCCGAGGCGCCGACCAGGATCAGCGCCTCGCGCTGCTCGTCGGGAAGCCGCGAGAAGGCCGCCCGGAAATCCTTCAGCGCCAGCCGGCCGTCATGGTCCGGGCGAGTGGCCTGGCGGGCGGCATGAATGCCGTCGCTGTCGCTCACCTCGCGCTTGGTCTTGCGCCGGGCCGAGTAGAAGGTGTTGCGCAGGATGGTGAAGAGCCATGCCCGCAGGTTCGTGCCGGCCTGGAACTTCTCCATGTTCGTCCACGCCTTCACGATGGTGTCCTGCACCAGGTCGTCGGCGGCCGAGCCCTCGCGCGTCAGCGACAGCGCAAACGCCCGCAGCGCAGGGAGATGGTCAACCAGCTGATCGCGCGGGTCAGAAGAGGCACCGGAAGTCGTCATGTTCTTTAATATCGCTCGAAGCTGGTATCTGCGGGGAACTTCACTTCTGCTCTTTCAGCTTCTGCAGCAGTTCGAGGAACCGGTCCGGAACATCGATGGTGGCGTCCTGGTCGTATACACGTTTGAGATTCTCGTCGATCTGTTGTTCCACGGCCGCTCTCCGACGGTCCTCTCTCTTGGTCGTCATCGTTGTTATAAGTCCCGAAAAACTTGTGCGCACCTGATGCAACCGATAGGTCGTCAAAATGGTTCCTTGCAAGACGCGAATTAAGAGGACTGTGTAAATGAACTCTGCCGACCTGGCCCAATCCATCGGGCGCGAGCTTCCCTACCTGCGCCGCTACGCCCGCGCCCTGACGGGAAGCCAGAGTGCTGGCGACAATTATGCCGCCGCCACGCTGGAGGCGATCCTCACCGACCGATCGGTTCTGGATGGCGAGGATGACGTGCGCATCGGCCTGTTCAAGACGTTCCACGTGATCTGGCAAAGCTCGGGCCAACCCATCGAGGAGGCCGACCTGTCCGCGCGCGAGCGCCGGGCGCAGGACCATCTGCGCGGGCTGACCGCAAACTCGCGCGAGGCGCTGCTGCTGCGCACGATCGAGGAACTGCGGCCCGACCAGATCGCCCGCGTGATGCAGATCGAGCCGTCCGAGGCCGAGGAGCTGGTGCAGATCGCCCTGAACGAGATGAGCAGCGCGCTGCGCGGCCGCGTCATGGTGATCGAGGACGAGATGATCATCGCGATGGACCTCAAGGGCATCGTGCAGTCGATGGGCCACGAGGTCACCGGCGTCGCCCGCACCCACACCGCCGCCATCGACCTGGCCGGCAAGCACCGCCCGGACCTGATCCTGGCGGACATCCAGCTGGCCGACGGCTCGTCGGGGGTGGACGCGGTGAACGAGCTGCTGCGCGACATGGGCGAGATCCCGGTGATCTTCATCACCGCCTTCCCCGAGCGCCTGCTGACCGGCGAGCGCCCCGAGCCCGCCTTCCTGATCTCGAAACCCTACAGCGAGGAGCAGGTGCGTTCGGCCGTGAGCCAGGCGATGTTCTTCGCTTCGACCGAGGGCCTTGAGGCCTGATCCCGCCGGCGAGGGCGCGCCCGGCGCGCCCTCAGCCCTTGCGGCTGGCCTTGGCCTCGGCGCGCAGCTCGCGCGCCGCCCGCATCCGCCGCCGCCGCGCCATCTCGACATTGATCAGCGCGCCCAGCAGCACCGAAAAGCCCGCAAGGTAGAACCACATCAGCAGCGCGACGACCGTGCCGATCGAGCCGTAGATCCGGTTGTAGCTGTTGAAGCTGCTCAGATAGGCCGAGAAGGCGATCGAGCCTGCCGACCACAGCACCGCCGCGAAGAAGGCCCCGAGCGTCAGGATCGGCGTCCGGGGCGTCTTCACGTTCGGCCCGTAGCGGTAGAGGATGCCGATGGTCAGGATCACCAGCACGAACATGCCGGCCCAAGGCAGGGCGCTGACCAGAACCGGGCGCACCGGCTCGAACACCATGTAGTTCAGCGCCAGCGGCACGATGAGGATCGTGGCAAGACCCGCCAGCGAGATGCCGACGATCACCAGCGTCAGCAGGTAGGCCAGCAGGAAGCCGAAGACGGTCGAATGCGCGCGCACCCCGTAGGCCGCGTTCAGCCCCCGGATCAGCGCGTCCACCCCGGCCCGCGCCGCCACGGTCGCGATCAGGAAGGACAGGAACGAGGTCCAGCCGACCGTCGTGTCCTGCGCCGTCGTCAGGGTGAGCACCTGGTCGTCGACGATCTCGGCCGCGCCCTCGGGCATAAACTCATGCGCGACGTCCAGGTAGGTCATGATCACGGCCGGGTCGAACCATAGGCTCCAGAGCGAGATAATGGCGCCAAGGCCGGGAAAGACCGCGAACATGGCGTAGAACGCGACCCCGGCCGCGATCAGCGTCATGTGGGTCTTGTCCATCCTTTCAAAGACGGCGGCCCAGAACGAGCCGAATTCGCGCAGGGCCTCGAGCATCCGACCTCACCAGCTTTGGATGCAGAATGATCGGCGACAGGCGCGCGCGCAAGGGCGGCTAGGCCGGCAGGTAGCGCGTCCAGATCGCCGTGTCGCCCAGCTTGGCGACGAAAGCGGCATGTGCCTCGGCCTCGGCCGGCGTGAGGCGGGGCGGCAGGGCGCGCGGCCGGGGCGGGCGCGGCTGATGGGACGACCCTCCCTCGGCGCCGGCGGCGACCGCGCCCGGCTGGTCCAGCACCAGGTCCGGCTGCCGGCCGCCCACAAGCTCCAGATAGACCTCGGCCAGCAGCTCGGAGTCCAAGAGCGCGCCGTGCAGCTCGCGGCTGCCGTTGTCGACGCCGAACCGGCGGCAGAGCGCGTCGAGCGAGGCCGGAGAGCCGGGGAAGCGGCGCTTGGCCAGATCCAGCGTGTCGAGCGCGCGGCTCATGGGCAGCGCGGGCAGGCCGCAGCGCCGCAGCTCGGCGTTCAGGAAGCGCATGTCGAAGGTGGCGTTGTGGATCACCAGCCGCGAGTCGGTGCCGATGAATTGCATGAAGTCCTGCGCGACCTGCGCAAAACGGGGCTTGTCGCGCAGGAAGTCGTCGCCGAGGCCATGGACCTCGAAGGCGTCGGCGGGCATCGACCGTTCGGGGTTGATGTAGACGTGGAAGGTCCGCCCGGTCGGCAGGTGGTTCAGCAGTTCCAGCGCCCCGATCTCGACGATGCGGTCGGCGCCCTCGGCGTCGAAACCCGTCGTCTCGGTGTCCAGCACGATCTCACGCATCGGGCGCAATCTCCTTCACGATGGCCGCGACCGCGGCGCGCGCGGCCTCCCGGGTGTCGGTCGGGATCACCCAATCCGCCCGCGCCCGCTTTTCGGCGTCCGGCAGCTGGCGTGCAAGGATCATTTCCAGCATCTGCGGCGTCATGCCGGGCCGGGCCAGCACCCGCGCCCGCTGCGTGGCCGCATCTGCCGAGACGACGGCGATGCCGTCCATCCGCGGACGGGTGCGGCTTTCAAAGAGCAGCGGGATGTCGAGGACGATCAGCGGCGCGTGGCGATGGGCCGCAACGAAGGCGTCGCGATCGGCAGCCACGAGCGGATGGACGATCTCCTCCAGGCGGGCCAGGGCCTCCGGCTCGGCTGCCAGAGCCTCCTTCAGCGCGCCGCGATCGATGGCGCCGTCCTGCAGCGCCGCGGGGAAGGCGGTCGCGACCGGCGCGACAGCCGCGCCGCCGGCGCCATAGAGGCGGTGGACCGCCTCGTCGGCATCCCAGACCGGGTGGCCCAGCTCGCGGAACATCGCGGCCGTCGTCGACTTGCCCATGCCGATGCTGCCGGTCAGGCCCAGCAGGAAGCTCATCCGAGGACGATCCGCCGCGTCTCGTCATCGACCTCAGGGCGGTGGCCGAACCAGCGCTCGAATCCCGGCGCAGCCTGGTGCAGGAGCATGCCGAGCCCGTCCACGACCCGGCAGCCGCGGGCCTGCGCCTCGACGAGGAAAGGGGTCATCAGCGGGGTGTAGACGAGATCCGTGACCAGCGCCCCCGGCAGCAGCGCGTCCAGCGGAACCCGCAGCGGCTGCTTTCCCTCCATCCCGAGCGAGGTGGCGTTGACGACGGTCGCGGCGCCTTCCAGCATGTTGCCGACCTGCGCCCATTCATAGACGACGACGCGCGCGCCGAACTCGGCCTTGATCTGCTCGGCCCTGAGGCGGGTGCGGTTGGCGATCCTAAGCTCGCGCACGCCGGTTTCCAGGAGCGAGGCGACGACAGCCCGGGCCGCGCCGCCCGCGCCGATCACGGCAGCGGGCGCCGTGTCGGGCTGCCAGTCGGGCGCCGCCTGCCGCAGGTTGGCGATGAAGCCGTAACCGTCGGTATTGTCGGCATGGATCTTGCCGTCCGGCCGGAAGATCAGCGTGTTGGCCGCGCCGATCAGCGCGGCGCGGTCCGTCACCGTGTCCGCCAGCGTCAGCACCGCCTCCTTGTGGGGGATGGTGACGTTGACCCCGACGAAGCCGGCGCGCGGCAGGATGCGCAGCACCTCGGCCAGATGCTCGGGCTGAACGGGCAGGGGCACGTAATGTCCCGGCAAGTTGTAGCGGGCGAGCCAATGGCCATGCAGGCGGGGCGAGCGCGAATGCGCGATGGGCATCCCGATCACGCCGGCAAGCGGCGCATGACGGATCTGGCTGGGGGGCTGGTCGTCGTTCATGGGGCGATCTGGGTCCTGTTTCGTTTAGCCTAAGCCGCCGCACGCGATGAAAAAAGGGCGGAATGAGAGGCCTTTGCCCGGATGTGGCCGCAGGGGCGCAAGCCGCTGTGGAGGAATCGGCGGAGGAATCGGGTCGAATCGTGTTCACAGGCCGCAGGTGGATGCGGTGTGGCCGATTTTCGTCTTGAACGGAGCATGAACGCCGCTCGGCTGTCCACATGGGCAGAACCGGCGCCTCGGTTGCCGCAGCCTTGTGGACAGCCTTGCGCCCGATGGCATATCTACAGATTTATCCACATTTCATATAATTGAAATTGCTTAGAAATACGAGTTTCCGATGTGTTTCCACCGAATTTGTCCACAGCGCCGCAGAATGAGGATGAATCCGCCTGAGCATCTTCAATCCCGCTGCCCACAGCCCCTACTTCAACAACATTCCTTTTCTTATCTTTCTTATTTAAGAGAAGGCCAACGCAGGGTTCGCGATGTCCGACTGGCTTTTCCTGATCTACCCGTATGCCAAGGCGTTCCACGTCATGGCGGTCATCTCGTGGATGGCGGCCCTGTTCTACCTGCCGCGTCTCTACGTCTATCATGCCGAACGGGGACAGAGCGGGGTCGAGCCGGCTGCGAGCCTCGGCATCATGGAGGACAAGCTGGCGCGGCTGATCATGCGTCCGGCGATGATCGCCACCTGGATCAGCGGGCTGACGCTGGTGATGACGCCGGGGATCGTGAACTGGGGCGACGTCTGGCCCTGGGTCAAGGCAGCCGGCGTGATCGGCATGACCGGCTTTCACCACTGGTGCGTGCGGGAACGGCGGCAGCTGGCGGGCGGGGCGGCACGACCGGGGCGCAGCTACCGCATGATGAACGAGGTTCCGACGCTGCTGATGGTCGCCATCGTCAGCGCCGTCATCATCAAGTTCTGATCGCAAAGATTGACTCTGGAAGCCGCGCGGCTTATCTGCGCCGCAACCCCGGCCGTCCGGTACGGGATTCTCCGAAGACATGACACTTGCCGTGGGACCGTCCCGCGCCGCTGAAAGTTGCCGTCGCATGAGCGAAGAACGCCTGAACCTTTCTGATCTGAAAGCCAAAAGCCCGGCCGACCTGCTGTCGATGGCCGAGGAATGGGAGATCGAGAACGCCTCGACCATGCGCAAGGGCGAGATGATGTTCTCGATCCTGAAGGAGCATGCCGAAGAGGGCTGGGAAATCGGCGGCGGCGGCGTGCTGGAAGTGGTGCAGGACGGCTTCGGCTTCCTGCGCTCGACCGAGGCGAACTACCTGCCGGGCCCGGACGACATCTATCTGAGCCCCGACATGATCCGGCAGCACTCGCTGCGCACAGGCGACACGGTCGATGGGGTAATCCGCGCACCGGGCGAGAACGAGCGCTACTTCGCGCTGACGAAGGTGGAGCGGATCAACTTCGAGGATCCCGAGAAGGCGCGCCACAAGGTCGCCTTCGACAACCTGACGCCGCTTTATCCCGACGAGCGGCTGAAGATGGAGATCGAGGACCCGACGATCCGCGACCGCAGCGCGCGGATCATCGACCTGGTCGCGCCTATCGGCAAAGGCCAGCGCTCGCTGATCGTGGCGCCGCCCAGGACCGGCAAGACCGTCCTTCTGCAGAACATCGCGCACTCGATCGAGAAGAACCACCCGGAATGCTACCTGATCGTTCTTCTGATCGACGAGCGGCCGGAAGAAGTCACGGACATGCAGCGCTCGGTTCGGGGCGAGGTGATCTCTTCGACCTTCGATGAACCTGCCAGCCGCCACGTCGCCGTTTCGGAGATGGTGATCGAGAAAGCCAAGCGCTTAGTCGAGCACAAACGAGATGTTGTCATCCTTCTCGACTCGATCACAAGACTTGGTAGGGCCTTCAACACAGTCGTGCCGAGTTCCGGTAAGGTTCTGACCGGCGGCGTCGATGCGAACGCGCTTCAACGGCCGAAGCGCTTCTTTGGCGCGGCCCGGAACATCGAAGAGGGCGGAAGCCTGACCATCATCGCGACGGCGCTCATCGACACGGGCTCGCGCATGGATGAGGTGATTTTCGAGGAGTTCAAGGGCACCGGCAACAGCGAGATCGTGCTCGACCGGAAGGTTGCGGACAAGCGCGTCTTCCCGGCGATGGACATCCTCAAGTCCGGCACTCGGAAAGAGGAGCTGCTGGTCGATGCCAAGGACTTGCAGAAGACCTACCTGCTGCGCCGCATCCTGAACCCGATGGGCACGACCGACGCTGTCGAGTTCCTGATCTCGAAGTTGAAGCAGACGAAGTCGAACGCGGACTTCTTCGACTCCATGAACGCCTGACGGGGATCTGATGGACCTGATATTCGCAGAAGCCACCCCGCCCGGGCGGGGGGGCGTTTCGGTCATCAGGCTCAGCGGAGACGGCGCACGCGCGGCCGCAGAGGCGCTTGCGGGCCATCTGCCGCGTGCGCGCCATGCCTATTATCGCAGCCTACACGAGGGCGATGAGCTTCTGGACCAGGCCTTGGTGCTCCGCTTCGACGAGAGGCAAAGCTTTACGGGAGAGGAGAGCAGCGAAATCCACCTCCACGGCGCGCCGGTGATCGTCCGGCGGGTGGGCTTGGCGCTGGTGCATCTTGGCGCGCGGCCAGCCGAAGCTGGGGAGTTCACGCGCCGGGCGTTCTTGAACGGACGGATGGACCTGGCCGAGATCGAGGGGCTGGGGGATCTGCTGGCGGCGGAAACCGAACTGCAGCGCCGGCAGGCCATGCGGACAGCTTCGGGCGAGGTGGCCCGGAAGACGGCGGAATGGCGCGAGCTTCTGCTTCGCGCGGGCGGATTGACGGAATCGAGCATCGACTTTGCCGACGAGGAAGTTCCCGAGGAGGTTCCTGCCGAAGTCTACGAAATCGGGGCCCGGCTGCGGGATGCGATGGAAGCGGAGATCGCGGGTTTTTCGGCGGCCGAGCAGATCCGCAGGGGGTTCGAAGTGGCTATCGTCGGGCCGCCCAACGCTGGAAAGTCCAGCCTCCTCAACGCTTTGGCGCGCCGTGAAGTCGCTATCGTGTCTGATGTCGCAGGCACGACAAGGGACGTCTTGGAGGCACGGCTGGATCTCGGCGGGCTTGCGGTGACGCTGCTTGATACGGCCGGGCTGCGTGAGGCCGAGGATGCTGTTGAACGGGTGGGTGTGACGCGGGCGCTGGACCGGGCGCGGCAGGCCGATCTTCGGATTCATCTGAGTGAGGATGGGGCTGTTGTAGCCGAGCTGTGGCAGCCGGACGATCTTCAGGTGGCGTCGAAGGCCGATCATTCCTCTGATGCGGCAGGGATGAAGGTTTCGGTGGTCAACGCGCTTGGCCTTGAACAATTGACGGAAGAACTTCGGAAGAGGCTGGAGCAACGTGTGGCGGGTGCGGGTCTGGTGACGCGGGAGCGTCAGGTCTTCGAGCTTGAACAGGCGGTGCGTGCGCTTGGGGCGCTGTCGGCGGAAGGGCGCTCTGAAGTCGTGGCAGAGCATCTACGTGCGGCTTCGTCTTCCCTTGATCGACTGGTTGGAAAGATCAGCGCGGACGACTATCTTGACGTTGTCTTCTCGTCCTTCTGCATCGGAAAATAGGACTGCTTCACGTGAAACATTATGATGTCGTCGTGATCGGTGGTGGGCATGCTGGCTTGGAGGCTGCGTCTGCTGCCGCTCGCATGCGGGTTTCCGTCGCCTTGATCACGATGTCCCCGAACGACATCGGCGCCCTTTCATGTAATCCGGCAATCGGAGGCCTTGGCAAAGGTCATCTCGTCCGGGAAGTTGATGCTCTGGACGGCGCAATGGGTCGGCTTGCGGATGCTGCAGGGATCCAGTTCAGGCTGCTGAACCGCAGCAAGGGGCCGGCTGTTCAAGGTCCTCGGGCGCAGATGGATCGAGCATTGTATCGTGCTGCGGCGATGCAGGAGGTCTCTGCTGAACCAGGTATCGAGACGATCTACGACGAGGCCGTGGCACTTCTTCTTCATGGCGATGCCATTGCGGGTGTCGAGTGTAGCTCGGTTGGACAGATCAAGGCATCGTCTGTCATTTTGACCACCGGCACGTTCCTCGGGGGGACGATCCACATCGGCAACAAGAGCAAGGCTGCAGGTCGCATCGGAAGCGGTTCCGCGCAAAGCCTTGGGCAGTCGGTGCGAAATCTGGACCTCCCCATGGGGCGCCTGAAAACTGGGACGCCGCCTAGGCTTGATGGTCGCACAGTCGACTGGTCGCGGGTGGAATTGCAACCCGGTGATGAGGTTCCGGTCATGTTCTCCTACATGAACCGTGCGCCGGCGGCGAGGCAGGTCCCATGTGGCATCACGCATACGAATGAGCGGACGCACCAGATCATCCGCGACAACATCCTTTCGTCTGCGATGTATGGTGGCGCCATTTCCGGGCGAGGACCTCGATATTGCCCGTCTATTGAAGACAAGGTGGTCCGATTCGCCGACAAGACGTCGCACCAGGTTTTCCTGGAGCCGGAGGGTCTGGAGGATGACACGGTGTACCCCAACGGCATCTCGACGTCGCTGCCTGAGGATGTCCAGCAGGCCTATGTCCGCACGATCAGCGGCCTGGAAGGGGCGGAGCTGCTTCAGCCAGGTTACGCGGTGGAGTATGACTACCTTGATCCTCGCGCGCTAGATGAAACGCTTCAGGTGAAACGCTTGTCAGGTCTTTACTGTGCGGGGCAGATCAACGGGACGACGGGTTACGAAGAAGCGGCAGCGCAGGGGCTGGTCGCCGGCGCGAACGCTGCGGCAGCCGCGCGAAGCCTGCCGCCGCTCCGCTTCAGCAGGTCCGAAAGCTACATTGGCGTGATGATCGACGACCTCATCTCCCGGGGCGTCACCGAGCCCTACAGGATGTTCACGTCACGGGCAGAGTTCAGGTTGACGCTGCGCGCCGACAATGCCGATCAGCGGCTGACGCCGCTCGGTATAGAGCGTGGTCTGGTACGCGAAGCGCGTAATGATGATTTCTTGCGTAGGCAGGAGGCTTATTTGGCTGCACGAAAGAGGTTGGAAGACGAGCGGTTCAGCCCAAACCAGCTGCGGGCTGAGGGGGTAGATGTACGCCTCGATGGGCAGCGTCGTTCGGTATTTCAATTGTTGGGGATGGCTGATCTTGCTGAGGATGTTGTGGAACGCATCTCCGACAGCTACCGGCAGGTACCGCAAGAGACGCGAACGCAACTCAGAAACGACGCGACTTACGCGCAGTTTACCGATCGCCAGTCGCGCGATGTTGCGGAGTTACAACGGAGCGAAGCCGAGGAACTTCATCCGGAAGTCGACTTCGAAGGCGTAAGCGGCTTGTCAAAGGAATTGGCAGGGAAGTTAAGGTTGGCCCGCCCTCGGACTCTGGCAGACGCTGCCAAGATCGAGGGTATGACGCCGGCCGCATTGGCGCTGGTCCTCGCGATATCACGGCGGCAGGCGTTGGCGCGATGACTACTGTTTCACGTGAAACAGAAGTGCGGCTCCAGCACTACAAGGCGTTGCTCCAGAAATGGAACGCCAGGATAAACTTGGTATCCGCAAAGTCGCTGGACGGTATCGACAGCCGCCATATCGCGGACTCGCTGCAACTAATGGATCTCGCGAGTCCTCCCGCTAAATGGGTCGATCTAGGCAGCGGCGGAGGCCTGCCTGGGCTGGTCATTGCGATCGCTCTCCAAGACACAGAAACTGACTTCACGCTGATCGAAAGCGACCAACGTAAAGCTGCATTCCTGCGCACCGTCATCCGCGAGCTCGGCTTGCAGAATGTCGACGTTTTGCCTGCACGCATCGAAGAGGCGCAGCCGCAGCGCGCACAAATCATATCGGCTCGGGCACTTGCCGCGCTGGATGTGCTGATGCCGTGGATCAACCGCCACATAGCTGAAGACGGTCTAGCCTTGCTGCTGAAAGGCCGCGGCTGGCGTGCGGAAATAGAAGCTGCTCAAGAGCATTGGCAGTTCCAATATACCGCCGTTCCAAGTAAAACAGATCCAGAGGCCGTCGTCCTGAAGATCAGCGGAGTGTCGGATGCCTGAAAAGCATATCATCGCCATAGCCAACCAGAAGGGTGGTGTCGGCAAGACGACGACTACCGTCAATCTCGGTGCGGCGCTGGCCGAGCAGGGCCATGCGGTGACGCTGATCGATCTCGATCCCCAGGGGAATGCGTCAACCGGGCTGGGCATCGATCAGGACCGGCGTGGGCGCACGGTCTATGACCTTCTCGCGGCCGAGGCAGCGTTCGACGAGGTGGCGCTGGCCACGGACATCCCCAACCTTCGCATTGTCTCCTCGACACCTGACCTGGCCTCGGCCGACGTCGAGTTGGCAGGCACTGCCGACCGCACGCGGCGTCTCGCACGGCAGCTGGAAGCCGCACCGGCCGGCAGCATCGTCCTGATCGACTGCCCACCGGCGCTTGGCCTGTTGACGCTGAACGCGATGGTGGCGGCGCAGGGCGTTTTGGTCCCGCTTCAAGCCGAATTCTATGCTCTTGAAGGGCTTTCCCAGTTGCTCGCGACGGTTCAGCAGGTTCGCCAGTCGGCCAACCCCAACCTGCGCATCAACGGCATCCTCCTCACGATGTCGGACTATCGCAACAACCTGTCGCAGCAGGTCGAGGCCGATGCGCGGGCGACCTTGGGCGAGCTTGTCTACCCGACCGTGATCCCCCGGAACGTGCGCGTTTCCGAGGCGCCTTCGCACGCAATGCCGGTTCTTGCCTACGATCCGTCCTCGAAGGGCAGTGTCGCCTACCGCCAGTTCGCCAAGGAATTCGCAAGCCGCCTCAACCTCGTAGCGGAGACTGCCTGATGACCGAGTTGAAGACAGCCAAGCGCGGCCTGGGCCGAGGTCTCTCGGCGCTGATGGCCGAGATCGAGGTAGAGCCGTCGCCGCAGGCCGACATCGCCAAGCCCGGCCGCACGATGCTGCCGATCGAGCAGATCACCGCAAATCCCAACCAGCCGCGGCGCAGCTTCGATCCCGATGCCCTGCAGGAGCTGGCTGCATCGCTCAAGGCGCGCGGGGTTCTTCAGCCGCTGATCGTCCGGCCGCATCCCGAAGATCCGGCGCTGTTCCAGATCGTCGCGGGCGAGCGGCGCTGGCGCGCGGCCCAGATGGCGCAACTCCACGAGCTTCCCGTCATCATTCGGGAATTCTCGGACACCGAGATGCTGGAAGTCGCGATCATCGAGAACATCCAGCGTGCCGACCTGAACGCCATCGAGGAGGCGGCCTCGTTCAAGCAGCTCATGGAGCGCTTCGGCCATACGCAGGAGAAGCTGGCCGAGGCGCTGAACAAGAGCCGCAGCCATATCGCCAACCTTCTGCGTCTTCTGAACCTGCCGGATCAGGTGCAGGACCTGGTCAAGGAAGGGAAGCTTACCGCGGGCCACGCGCGCGCGCTTGTGACGGCTGAGAACCCCGGACAGCTGGCGCGGCGGGTGATCGAGAAGGGGCTCTCGGTCCGCGAGACCGAAAGCATGGTGCGGAACCTGTCCGAGCCTGCGGCAGCGCCGGCGCGTCGTCGCAGCACGTCCGACGCCAAGGACAGCGACACCCGCGCCTTAGAGGCCGATCTTGCGGCGCAGCTGCGGATGGGTGTGGAGATCCGGCACCTCGGACAGGATGGCGGTCAGCTGATCCTCACCTACCGGTCACTTGACCAGCTCGACCAGCTCTGCCAGTTGTTGTCTGGCCAGAACTAACCACAATATGTAGCGTCAGCTGGAGGGACGTGTCAGCAGGAAGACACCGACTGCTGCGCAGATCGCGGCCTGCACCCCCACCACGACCGGCGGCATTCCAACATAGGCCGAGAGGCCGACTCCGCCGGTCATCGCGATGATCGCCCAAGCCTTGGCCAGCGGCCCGACGGCTCCCCGCTCTTGCCATGCGCGCACATGCGGACCGTAGCTTGGATGGTCCAAGATGCGCTTCTGCAAGGCGGGCGAGGACCGGGCGAAGGCCCAGGCCGCCACGAGCAGGAAGGGCACGGTCGGCATGATCGGCAGGGCGATGCCCACCACGCCCAGTGCCGCAAAGGTCCACCCCACCGCCAGCCAAAGATGCCGCATCGGATCAGGCCGCCAGTTCGCGCAGGATGGCGTTCAGGACCGGCCGACCGTCCTGCGTGGCCCGGACGCGACCATCCTGCCGCTGGATCATGCCCATGTCCTGAAGACGCGCGAGGCTCGCCTCGTCCAGTGGACGGCCGGCAAGGCGCGCCAGCCGTTCCTCGTCGATTCCCTCGGCCAATCGCATCCCCATCAGCAGGTATTCGGTGCCCTGTTCGTCCCGGGGAACCAACGTCCGCAGGGTTTCCCCTGTTCCACGATTCTCGACCGCGGCCAGCCAGGCCCCGGGTGCGCGCAGGGCCTCGGTCGCGACGCGGCCCTCAGGCAGGGTGATGCGCCCATGCGCGCCGGGACCCACGGCCGCCCAGTCCCCCTGGCGCCAGTAGACAAGGTTGTGGCGGCTCTCAGCGCCCGGCCGAGCGTGGTTCGAGATCTCGTAGAGCGGCAGCCCGGCCTCGGCGCAGATGTCGTGCGTCTCGGCGTAGAGATCGGCGGCCAGGTCATCGTCCGGTAGTCCGCGCAGCAGGCCCTTCTCGGCGCGCCGCCCGAAGGCCGTGCCCGGCTCGACCGTCAGCTGGTAGAGCGACAGGTGGTCCACCGCCATCGCCAGCGCTTCGCCAAGCTCGGCCCGCCAGGCGGCGCGATCCTGACCCTGCCGGGCATAGATCAGATCGAAGCTGACGCGCGCGAAGACGGTGCGGGCGACGTCGAAGGCGGCCATGGCCTCGGCGGCCGAGTGCTGGCGGCCGAGCCGACGCAGGTCGTCGTCGCGCAGGGACTGCACGCCCATCGACAGCCGGTTCACGCCCGCCTCGGCAAAGCCCCGGAAGCGGCCCATCTCGACGCTGGTGGGGTTCGCCTCGAGCGTGATCTCGATGTCGTTGACAAAGCCCCAGGCCGCCCGCGCCGCCCGCAGCACGCTGTCGACGGTCTCGGGCGCCATGAGCGACGGCGTGCCGCCGCCGAAGAAGATGCTGGTCAGATGGCGGTCGGGAAGTTCGCCGGCCAGGCGGGCGATCTCGGCGCCGAGGGCACGCGCCCAGCGCGCTTGATCCACATGGGCCGAGACATGGCTGTTGAAGTCGCAATAGGGGCATTTCGCCGCGCAGAACGGCCAGTGGACGTAGAGGCCGAAGCCGCCTGCGCGCCAGTCCTCGGATAGCTCCGCCAGGGGTGCGTGTTCAGCCAAGGACCTTCTCGACAAGTTGCTGCATGGCCCGGCTTCTGTGGCTCAGGCTGTTCTTCATC
Source organism: Paracoccus tibetensis (assembly GCF_900102505.1). Classification (GTDB taxonomy): domain Bacteria; phylum Pseudomonadota; class Alphaproteobacteria; order Rhodobacterales; family Rhodobacteraceae; genus Paracoccus; species Paracoccus tibetensis. Next base: position 179,399 of record NZ_FMVT01000003.1, read on the forward strand.
TCGGCGCTCATCTCGCCTAGGGTCACGTCATGGCCGTCCGGCTGGAAGATCGGGTCATAGCCGTGCCCCTCGGCGCCACGCGGCGGCCAGACGACCTGACCGGGCAGGACGCCCTCGAAGGTCTCGTCATGCCCGTCCGGCCACATCAGGACCAGCGTGCAGCGGAACTGCGCGTGGAAGGGGGCCGCCCTGCCGGTCGCCAGCAGCTCGGACCAGGTGCGGGCCATCGCCATGGGGAAATCGCGGCCATGTCCGGTCTCGGCCCAATCGGCCGTGTAGACGCCCGGCGCGCCATCCAGCGCGTCCACGGTGATGCCGCTGTCATCGGCCAGGGCGGGCAGGCCGGTCGCCTCCACCGCTGCGCGGGCTTTGATGCGGGCGTTGCCGATGAAGCTGTCCTCGGTCTCGACCGGCTCGGCCAAGCTCATCTCCGCGGCGCCCGAGACCTCGACGCCGTAGGGCGCCAGCAGCGCGCGCATCTCGTCCAGCTTGCCGGCGTTATGCGTCGCGACCAGCAGGCGCTTCTCGGTGAAGCGCCTCATGCCAGCGCCGCTTTCTGCGCCGCCACCAGCTCGGCCATGCCGGCCTCGGCCAGGTCCAGAAGCTGCCCCATCTCGCCGCGCGAGAAGGTGGCGCCTTCGGCCGACATCTGCACCTCGATCAGCCGGCCCGCGCCGGTCATCACGAAGTTGCCGTCGGTGCCCGCCTCGCTGTCCTCGGCGTAATCCAGATCCAGCAGGGGCTGGCCGGCATAGATCCCGCAGCTGACGGCCGCGACGTGGTCGACGATCGGATCGCTGACGATGGCGCCCGCCTTCAGCAGCTTGTTCACCGCCAGGCGCAGCGCCACCCAGCCCCCGGTGATCGAGGCGCAGCGCGTGCCGCCATCGGCCTGGATCACGTCGCAGTCGATGGTGATCTGCCGCTCGCCCAGGGCGCTGCGATCGACGCCCGCGCGCAGGCTGCGGCCAATGAGGCGCTGGATCTCCTGCGTCCGCCCTGATTGCTTGCCCTGCGCCGCCTCGCGGCGGTTGCGCGTGTTGGTCGCGCGCGGCAGCATCCCGTATTCGGCGGTCACCCATCCAAGGCCCGTTCCCTTCAGGAAGCGCGGCGGCGTTTCCTCAATCGAGGCGGTGCAGAGGACATGAGTTTCGCCGCAGCGGATCAGGCACGAGCCCTCGGCATGCCGCATCACCCCGGTTTCGATTGAAATCGGACGCATTTGGCTTAGATTCCGGCCTGAAGGGCGCATGACTCATCCTTTTCGTGAAGACAGCTGCCCCATAGCGTCCGAGGGCACCGATCCGCAACCCCGCGAGGCCAATGAGCCAAGAAACGCTGCTGCACGAGCTGAACGAACGCTCTCGCGAGGTGTTCCGCCGCGTCGTCGAAACCTATCTGGAAACCGGCGAGCCGGTCGGCTCGCGGACCCTGACACGGGCGCTTTCCGAAAAGCTTAGCGCGGCGACCGTGCGCAACGTCATGCAGGACCTCGAATTCATGGGGCTTCTGGACAGCCCGCATGTCTCGGCCGGGCGGCTGCCGTCCCAGCAGGGGCTGCGGCTGTTCGTGGACGGCATGATGGAGGTCGACCGGCTGGACCCGACCGACCGCGCCGCCATCGACCAGACGCTCGGCAATGACGATCCGGACACGGGCGTGCTGCTGGACCGCGTCTCGACCGCGCTCAGCTTGATCACGCGCGGCGCCTCGCTGGTGCTGATGCCCAAGCACGAGGCGCCGATCCGGCATATCGAGTTCGTCAGCCTCGGCGCCGACCGCGCGCTGGTCGTCCTGGTCTTCGCGGACGGGCATGTCGAGAACCGCATCTTCACGCCGCCGGCCGGGCAGACGCCGTCCTCGATGCGCGAGGCGGGCAACTTCCTCAACGCGATGGCCGAGGGCCGGACCCTGGCCGAGCTGCGCGCGCAGATCGGCCATCAGATCGCGCAGCGCCGGGCCGAGCTGGACGTGATGGCGGCCGAGCTGGTGGAATCGGGGATCGCCCTCTGGGGCAACGAAAGCTCGGATCCGCGCCTGATCGTGCGGGGCCGGTCGAACCTTCTGGACAGCGAGATCGCCGATCTCGACCGCATCCGCGTCCTCTTCGACGATCTCGAGCGAAAGCGCGACATCGTCGAGTTTCTCGAGCTGACCGAGCGGGGGGACGGCGTCCGCATCTTCATCGGCTCGGAGAACAAGCTTTTTTCACTTTCGGGTTCCGCTCTGGTGGTTTCGCCCTATATGAATGCCGACCGTAAGATCGTGGGTGCGGTGGGGGTGATCGGCCCGACCCGGCTGAACTATGGCCGCATCGTCCCGATCGTGGACTATACCGCGCAGCTGGTCGGGCGTGTGCTGTCCGGCCGGAAAGGATGAAGTGAAGATGAACGAGCCAAACGAGCAGCCCCTGGACGAGATGCTGGACGAGCCGCAGGCCGAGGCCGATGCCGAACTGGCGCGCCTGTCGGCCGAGCGCGACGAGCTGCGCGACAAGTGGATGCGCGCCCTCGCCGATGCCGAGAACTCGCGCAAGCGGGCCGACAAGGATCGCCGCGACGCCGAGCAATATGGCGGCTCGCGCCTCGCCCGCGACCTGCTGCCGGTCCATGACGCGCTGACCCGCGCCCTCGACGCCGCCAGCGACGAGCAGCGCGCCGCGGCCGCCGCCCTGATCGAGGGGGTCGAGCTGACGCTGCGCGAGCTGGACAACGTCTTCACCAAGCACGGCATCACGGTGATCCGCCCGCAGCCGGGCGACCGCTTCGATCCGACCGAGCACGAGGCCATGTTCGAGGCGCCGGTCCCCGGCACCGTCGCCGGCAACATCATCCAGGTGATGGACAATGGCTTCCGCCTGCACGACCGCCTGCTGCGGCCCGCGAAGGTCGGCGTCTCCTCCATGCCGGCCAGCTGATCCGTCCGGCAGGGCACCTCGTCTGATCCCCGGCCGGTCCCCGTCGGGGCCGATCGCTACCACCTTCCTCCGACTTGCCGTCCGCGCGGCGCGGCGCGACGCTGCACCTGCGTCCGGTCGTTTGGAGGAGGGGACCATGACCAGCACAGAGACAAGCACCGGCGGGGTAGGCATCCACCCCGCTGTCGATCACGGGATACCTGCCGCCGCCGCGGACTTCGCCGGCGGCGTTTTGTCGTGCCATTGCGCCAGCAACCCGGTGAAGGTCCGGGTCTCGGCGCAGACCGCGCACAACCATGTCTGCGGCTGCACGAAGTGCTGGAAGCCCGACGGGGCCACCTTCAGCCAGATTGCCGTCGTCTCGCGCGATGCCGTCGAGGTCATCGAACATCCCGAGAAGCTCGAGGTGGTCGATGCGAACGCGGCGATCCAGCGCTACCGCTGCCGCGACTGCGGCGTGCATCTCTACGGCCGGATCGAGAACAAGGACCACCCCTTCTACGGGCTGGACTTTGTGCATACCGAGCTGTCGGACGAGGCGGGCTGGGCAAGGCCGGAATTTGCGGCCTTCGTCAGCTCGGTTATCGAATCGGGGGTCGATCCGTCGCGGATGGACGGCATCAGGTCGCGCCTGCGCGAGCTTGGGCTCGAGCCATACGATGCCTTGTCTCCACCGCTGATGGATGCCATCGCCACGCATGTCGCCCGCCGATCGGGTGCGCTGCCGGCGTGAGTGCCGCGGCATCGAGTTGACCGAAGGGGCCGCATGACGGCCCCTTCGGGCTGAAAGACCAACAAACGACCGAAGGAGACAGGACAATGAGAACCCGTGCCGCCGTGGCCCTCGAGGCCGGCAAGCCGCTCGAAGTGATGGAGGTCAATCTCGAAGGCCCCAAGGCGGGCGAGGTCATGGTCGAGATCAAGGCCACCGGCATCTGCCACACCGACGAATTCACCCGCTCCGGCGCCGACCCGGAAGGCATCTTCCCCGCCATCCTCGGCCATGAGGGCGCGGGCGTGGTGGTCGAGGTCGGCCCCGGCGTCACCTCGGTCAAGCCGGGCGATCACGTCATCCCGCTCTACACCCCCGAATGCCGGCAATGCGCGGCCTGCCTGTCGGGCAAGACGAACCTCTGCGTTGCGATCCGCGCGACACAGGGCCAGGGGCTGATGCCGGACGGGACCAGCCGTTTCTCGATGCTGGATGGCACGCCCATCCATCATTACATGGGCTGCTCGACCTTCTCGAACTACACCGTCCTGCCCGAGATCGCCGTGGCGAAGGTCCGCGAGGACGCGCCCTTCGACAAGATCTGCTACATCGGCTGCGGCGTGACGACCGGCATCGGCGCCGTGATCAACACCGCCAAGGTCGAGATCGGCGCGAAGGCCGTGGTCTTCGGCCTCGGCGGGATCGGCCTGAACGTGATCCAGGGCCTGCGCCTGGCAGGTGCGGACATGATCATCGGCGTTGATCTGAACGACGACAAGAAGGTGATGGCCGAGCGCTTCGGCATGACCCATTTCGTCAACCCCAAGAACGTCGAGAACGTCGTGCAGGAGATCGTCAACATGACGAAGACCCCGTTCGACCAGATCGGCGGCGCCGATTACAGCTTCGACGCGACAGGCAGCACCAAGGTGATGCGCGACGCGCTGGAATGCACCCACCGGGGCTGGGGCGTGTCCGTCATCATCGGCGTGGCCGCGGCCGGTGCCGAAATCAGCACCCGCCCGTTCCAGCTTGTCACGGGTCGCGTCTGGAAGGGTACGGCCTTCGGCGGGGCGCGCGGGCGCACCGACGTGCCGCGGATCGTCGACTGGTACATGGACGGCAAGATCGAGATCGACCCGATGATCACCCACACGATGCCGCTCGACGACATCAACAAGGGCTTCGATCTGATGCATCACGGCGAGTCGATCCGCTCGGTCGTCCTTTACTGATCCTTAAGGGCTGCTTAGGTATCTGTGCGGCGGGGCTGCGGCTCCGCCGTCGCCATGAGAATGACAAGGAGCAGGCTGATGCGCCACCAGTGGCTGGACGATGACGACGAACCCGAAGAGGACGACCGCCGCCACCAGGGCGACAAGGACGGCGGCCTGGGCCTTCCCGAAGGCGACAAGATCGGCAAGCTCTACTTCAAGTCCCGCACGGTGATCGTCGCCGGCGGGATCAACGACAAGCTGGCGCAGCGCACCGTCGCGCATCTTCTGGCCCTTGCCGAGGACAGCGACGCGCCCATCAACATGCTGATCTCCTCGCCCGGCGGGCATGTGGAATCGGGCGACATGATCCATGACGTGATCAAGTTCATCCGTCCGACCGTGCGCACCATCGGCTCGGGCTGGGTGGCCTCGGCCGGCGCGCTGATCTTCGTCGCGGCGAAGAAGGAAAACCGCTACTGCCTGCCGAACACGCGCTTCCTGATCCACCAGCCCTCGGGCGGGATCGGCGGGACCTCCTCGGACATGATGATCCAGGCCGAGCAGGTGCGCCTGATGCGCGACCGCCTGAACCAGATCTTCGCCGAGGCCACCGGCCAGAGCGTCGAGCGGATCGAGAAGGACACGCAGCGCGACTTCTGGCTGAACACGCAAGAGGCGCTGGACTACGGCCTTCTGGGCCAGGTCATCCGCAGCGTGGACGAGCTGAAATGACCGCGCGGGCGGGCGTCACCGTCCGCCCCGCGACCCCGGCCGACGAGGACGCGATCTGGCGGGTGCTGGAGCCCGTCTACCGCGCGGGCGAGACCTACTGCATCCCCCGCGACATCACCCGCACCGAGGCGCTGGCCGACTGGTTCGCCGCGCCCTTTACCGTCTTCGTCGCCGAGGCGGGTGGCGAGGTGCTCGGCACAAGCCATGTCGGCGCCAACCGGCCCGCCGGCGGATCGCATGTCGCCAATGCCTCCTTCGCGACGGCGCCCGAGGCACGCGGCCGCGGCGTCGCCCGCGCGCTGGTCGAGCATGCCAAGGCCTGGGCCACCGCGCAGGGCTTTGCCGCCATGCAGTTCAACTTCGTCGTCTCGACCAATGCCGATGCCGTCCATTTGTGGCAGAAGGCCGGTTTTTCGGTTGTGGGCCGCCTGCCGGGCGCGTTTCTTCACCCCCACGAAGGACCAGTCGACGCGCTGGTCATGTTCCAGACCCTGAAGGGAGAGACGCATGGAATTTGAGACCCTGTCCGAGAACCGCAGCTTCCACGGCATGCAGGGCGTCTATCGCCACCGCTCGCAGGCGACCGGGACCGACATGACCTTCGCCGTCTACCTGCCCGAGGCCGCGCAATACGGGAAGGTGCCGGTCCTGTGGTATCTCTCGGGCCTGACCTGCACCCATGAGAACGCGATGACCAAGGCGGCGGCGCAGCAGTGGTGCGACGAGGCCGGCATCGCGATGGTCTTCCCCGACACCTCGCCCCGCGGCGAAGGCGTGGCCAATGACGAGGCCTACGACCTAGGTCAGGGCGCCGGCTTCTACGTCAACGCCACCCAGGACCCCTGGAAGCCGCATTTCCAGATGTGGCAGTATGTGGTGCACGAACTGCCCGAGCTTGTCTGCCACAACTTCGCGGTGGACGAGGACGCGATGGGGATCACCGGCCACTCGATGGGCGGCCACGGCGCCCTGACCATCGCCATGACCCATCCCGAGCGCTTCCGCAGCGTCTCGGCCTTCGCACCAATTTCGAACCCGTCCGATTCGGATTGGGGCCGCAAGCAGCTGACGGCCTATCTGGGCGAGGACCGGGACAGCTGGCGGGCGCATGACGCCTCGATCCTGATGGCCGAGCGCGGCTATCCGGGCGAGGTGCTGATCGATCAGGGCGCGAGCGACCAGTTCCTCGACCTGCTCAAGCCGGAAACGCTGGCCGAGGCGATGATGAAGCGCCGCCAGCCCGGGCAGTTCCGCATGCAGCCCGGCTTCGATCACAGCTACTGGTTCGTGCAGTCCTTCATCGCCGACCACGTCTTCTGGCACGCTGAACGCCTCGGCTGAGGCAATTGCCGATCATTCCCGGGCGCCTTGCCATTACCTCGTAAGACTTTAGGGGCAAGTGGTGGGGCGCTCGATTGACGTTGGAGGGGGTGCATCCAACAGTTGGGCATGGATCGAAGCCGGGGGAGGAGAACCGCGGCCGGATGTCCAAGCGGAGGAGCACTTCAATGAAACATCTGCTGAACAGTGCGGCGGTCGCACTGCTTCTGACGGGCGTATCGGCTCACGCCAACGAAAGCGTCCTGACCGAGACTGCCAAGCCCGAGCAATGGGCGATCCAGACGGGCGACTACGCCAACACGCGCTATTCGGAACTGGACCAGATCAACCGCGAGAACGTCGGCGACCTGCGCGTCGCCTGGACCTTCTCGACCGGCGTGCTGCGCGGGCACGAGGGCGGGCCGCTCGTGGTCGGCAACATGATGTATGTCCACACGCCGTTCCCGAACAACATCTTTGCGCTGGATCTCAGCGACAACGGGCGGATCGTCTGGCGCCACACGCCGCAGCAGGATCCCGAAGTCATCGCCGTGATGTGCTGCGACACGGTCTATCGCGGCGTCGCCTATGCCGACGGCATGATCCTGTCGCACCAGGCCGACACCACGCTGGTGGCGCTGGACGCGATGACGGGCGAAGAGAAATGGTCCGTGCAGACGGGCGACCCGGCGATCGGCGAGACGAACACCGCCACCGTGATGCCGGTGGGCGACAAGGTGCTGGTCGGCGTCTCGGGCGGCGAATACGGCGTGCGCGGCCGGATCACGGCCTACAACCTCTCGGACGGGTCCGAGGCGTGGAAGGCCTACTCCACCGGGCCCGACGACGAGATGCTGGTGAACCCGGAAACCACCATGCACCTCGGCCAGCCGATCGGCGCCGACAGCTCGCTGAACAGCTGGGAAGGCGATCAGTGGAAGATCGGCGGCGGCACGACCTGGGGCTGGTTCAGCTATGACCCGGACCTGAACCTCGTCTATTACGGCACCGGCAACCCCTCGACCTGGAACCCCAGCCAGCGTCCCGGCGACAACCGCTGGTCCATGACCATCATGGCTCGCGACGTCGACACGGGCGAGGCGAAGTGGTTCTACCAGAAGACCCCGCATGACGAGTGGGACTATGACGGCGTCAACGAGAACATCCTCGTGGACAAGGAAATCGACGGGCAGGAGCGCAAGCTTCTGGTGAACTTCGACCGCAACGGCTTCGCCTACACGCTGGACCGCGAGACGGGCGAGCTGCTGGTGGCCGAGAAGTTCGATCCGGCGGTCAACTGGGCGACCCATGTCGAGATGGACCCGAACTCGGACCAGTACGGCCGCCCGCAAGTCGTGGCCGAGTACTCGACCGCCCAGAACGGCGAGGACACCAACACGGAAGGCGTCTGCCCGGCCGCCCTTGGCAGCAAGGACCAGCAGCCGGCCGCCTATTCGCCGAAGACGGGCCTCTTCTACGTGCCGACCAACCACGTCTGCATGGACTACGAGCCGTTCCGCGTCAGCTACACCGCCGGCCAGCCCTATGTCGGGGCGACGCTGTCGATGTATCCGGCTCCGGACAGCCACGGCGGCATGGGCAACTTCATTGCCTGGGACGCGGTCGAGGGCGAGATCAAGTGGTCGCTGCCCGAGAAGTTCTCGGTCTGGTCGGGCGCCCTGGCGACCGCGGGCGACGTGGTCTTCTACGGCACGCTGGAAGGCTTCCTGAAGGCGGTCGATGCCGAGACGGGCGAGGAGCTCTACAGCTTCAAGACTCCGTCGGGCATCATCGGCAACACCATGACCTACGAGCATGACGGCAAGCAGTACATCGCCGTCCTGTCCGGGGTCGGGGGCTGGGCCGGGATCGGTCTGGCGGCCGGTCTGACCAACCCGAACGACGGTCTGGGCGCCGTGGGCGGCTATGCCGCGCTCAGCGACTACACCGAACTCGGCGGTCAGCTGACCGTGTTCGAGCTGCCGGGCTGAGGCCGGGACCCGCGGAACCTCATACCTTAGTTCCGCACGCGTCAAGTTGATCTGGAGAGGAGCCGCCCCGGGGATAAACTGGGGCGGTTCTGTCTGAGGAGAGCAGGCAGACCAACCCCTTGGGAGGAATCACGATGAAATCCATCACCAGTCTGAGCGCGCTGCTTCTGGGCGTCTCGCTGGCCGGCGCCGCGCTGGCTCAGGCCACCGGGGAAGCTCCGCCCGCCGAGGCTGGCGCCGGCGCAGCGGCCGCCGTGTCGGGCGCCGCCGAGGCACCGGCGGCGACGGAGACGGAGACGGCCGAAGGCGAAGGCATGGCCGACGAGGAAGAGGTCGAGGTGGCCGAGGGCCAGACCCTCATGCCGAGCGGGCATGACATCCGTGCGGTCGAGATGGTCGACGGCCGGTGGGTCAACGACGAGGGCATCCCGACCTTCAACGTCGAGGACGACGGCACCGTCGACTTCGCGACCTTCAACGGCTTCCGCCGCTATCATGCCGAATGCCATGTCTGCCACGGTCCCGACGGCGAGGGCTCGACCTATGCGCCGGCCCTGAAGAACTCGGTGCTCCGCATGGACTATTACGACTTCATGCAGGTGGTGGCGTCGGGCAAGCAGTCCTCGAACTCGGTGATGCCGGCCTTCGGGACGAACAAGAACGTCTGGTGCTACATCGACGACATCTACACCTACCTCGTGGCTCATGGCACCGAGACGATCCCGCGGGGACGCCCCGCGCAGCGCGCCGACAAGCCCGAGGAGTATACGGCGATCGAAGACGCCTGCATGTCGAGCTGACGGCATGACCCTCACGCGCATCCTTGCCGGCGCGGCCCTGGCGCTGTCGGTGCTGCTGCCCGCGGCGGCGCCGGCGCAGGTCGCCGATCTCAGGTCGACGACGCAGCTGCGGGTCTGCGCCGACCCGGCCAACAAGCCAATGTCGGCCGAGGATCTCAGCGGGTTCGAGAACAAGCTGGCGGACTACGTGGGCGAGCAGCTCGGCCTGCCCGTGACCTATGCCTGGTTCCCCTCGGGCATGGGCTTCATCACCCGAACCCTCAGGGCCGGCACCTGCGACGTGGTGATGGGCTATGCCCAGGGCGACGAGCTGGTGCAGAACACGAACCACTACTACACCTCGGTCTACGGCATCGTGACGCGGCGCGACGGGCCACTGGCCGCCGTGGACCGCCTGACCGATCCCGCCTTGCAGGATCAGGACATCGGCGTCGTCGCGGGCACGCCGCCCGCCTCGCACCTGGCGCGGGCGGGGCTGGCGGCCCGGATGCGGGGGGCGGACCTTTTCGTCGACCGCCGCGTCGAGGACCCGGTCGGTACCATGCTGGCGCAGGTCAAGGACGGCACGCTCGGCGCCGCCGTGCTGTGGGGGCCGCTGGCCGGCCCGCGCGTCAAGGACGATCCGGAGCTGCAGTTCACCCCGCTTCTGAAGGAGGAGGGAGGGCCGCGGCTCTTCTACCGCATCACGATGGGGGTGCGGCTGGAAGAGCAGGAATGGAAGCGCGAGCTGAACAGCCTGATCCGCCGCAACCAAGACCAGATCAACGCCATCCTGCACGAGGCCGGCGTGCCGCTCGTCGACGACTATGGCCGCGAGGTGCTGCCGTGAACTGGCGCCTCGCCGCCGCCAGCTTGCTGGTCGCCCTCGGCACCGGCACGATGGCGCGGCCGCAGCCCGTGGCCGAGCCGGACGGCTACCGGGGCGAGCCCTACCGCGCCCCGGTCCCGGCCACGCTGGCGGGCGCGCGGGTGATCGACGCGTCCGAGGCGATCCGCCTCCATGCCGCGGGCGCCGCCGTCTTCCTGGACATCCTGCCCCGGAAGGCGCGACCCGAGGGTTTGCCCGCGGACACCGTCTGGCGCGAGCCTCGGCACGAATCGATCCCCGGCGCGCTGTGGCTGTGGAACACCGGCTACCAGCGCCTCGCGCCCGAGGAGGAGGCGCGGCTGCGCGCCGGCCTGCGCCAGGTCCGCCGCGACTTCCCCGGCCTGCCGGTGATCTTCTTCTGCCGCAGCGACTGCTGGATGAGTTGGAACGCCGCCAAGCGCGCCGTCGAATGGGGCGAGCTGGACGTGATCTGGTTTCCCGGCGGCATCGAGGCTTGGGAAGAGGCCGACGGCCCGCCCCTCGTCACCGTGACTGCCTTCGACCCGTGAACTGCCCGAACGCGCGCGGCCCCGCCGGCATCGCCAGCTCGGCCCTCGGCTCCAGCGTCACGGCGTCGATGATCGTGAGCGTGTCGCTGTCCCAGTTGGCCACCGCCACGCCGCTGTCGTCGGGCAGGGCGGCGATACCCTCGGGGTAACCGCCAAGATCGACCTCGCCCAACAGGTCAAGACTTGCCGCATCGAAGATGGTGACGCTGCCGCCATACTGGTTGGTCACGAAGCCCTTTCCGCCGGCGAAGGCCACGGCATAGGGATGGCTGCCGGTCGGCAGGCTGCCCGTCAGCGTGCCGAGTGCCGGATCGATGCGAGAGACGCGGTTGCCCTGCACATCCGCCGTCCACAGCGCCCCTGCCGCAAAGGTGATCCCGAAGGGATGCGCGCCGGCCGTCGCCACGCGGTGCAGAAGACGCCCGCCCGCCATGTCGAAGATGCTGACCGCATCGGAGTCTCGGTCGGCGGTGGCGACCAGCCCTGCCGCCGCATCCACCGCCACGCCGGCCGGGGCCGCGCCGGTCTCGGCCTGCCAGACCTCGCTCAGGTCCGGTGCCAGCCGCAGCAGCCGGCCGCCGAACCAGTCGGTGACGAACACGCCGCCATCCCCGGTCGCGGCCAGACCGAAGGCACCTTCGCCCAAGGCACGCTCGGCCAGCGGCGCGAGGTCTTCCCCCAAGACATGCAGATGCCCGGTATCGGCCGCGATCACGAAGATGCGCCCATGCCCTGGGTCATAGGCGACCGGGGCCGGAGCGCCGGGAATATCCGCCTCCGCGATCACCTCGAGCGTCGAGAGGTCCACGAGGCTCAGGCGGTCGGCCGTCTGCGAGGTCACTGCCGCAAGATCCTGCGCCAGGGCCGGGGCCGCCAGCAGCAGCAAGCCGGCCGAGGCGCCGCGGAACAGCTTACTCCACGCGACCAAATCGTTCGGCCAGCGCGTCGATCCCCGCTTGGTAGATGCCGTTCACCGCCGCCACCGCGGCGTCGTCGTTCAGCTCGGCCGGGGGGTCGTTGTTCGGAAAGCCCCGATAGAAGCCGCCGCGCCAGACGAACTCGGCCCGGCCGTCATTGTCCTTGACCTGCATGGTCGAGGAGTAGTTCGTGACCGGGATCACCGCCACGTCGACCTCGGTGATCATGTAGCGCAGGGTCATCTTCTCGTCGTCGCGGCCGAGGAGAACCTCGGTGATGGTCGGATCGCCCTCTGCGGCCAGGGTCAGCACGCGGGTGGATTCCTCAGGAACGTCCGCCGGCGCGCCTTCGGGCTCCATCCGGGTGGCGGCGATGGCGGGGTGCCAGCTCATGTCGTCGAAGCGGCCGACGACCTCCCAGACCTCGGCCGGCGTCGCGTCGAGGATCACCGACATCTCGGCCTTCTGGCGCGAGGGGCCATGCGCCATCGCGGCACCGGCCAGCAACACCGTCGCGCCGAGCGCCGCGGCTAGAACCTGTCTCATCATACTGTGTCAGTCCTCCCGGAAGATAATGTTGCGCAGCAGGTAGCTGTAGCCGCGCTGGTAGGCCTCGTCGGTGTTGCCCCGCACGTCCACGGCCCCGGCGCGCAGCTGCCGCCCCGTTTCGGCCTCGCGGATGTAGAGGTTCACCGACTGGATCAGGTTTGACACCTTCTGCACCTCGCCCGAGATGGCGTAGTCGCTGCCCATCTCGGCCGCGATCTTGCTGTCGGCGCCGTTGGAATGCACCGGGTTCCTGATCCGCGCGACCCGCTCTGCGTCGGGCTCGCGCAGATCGAAGCCGCGTTCGGTCAGGGCAGCGGCGATGTACTCCTCGATCATCTCGATCCGCGCCGTCTCGTCCGCGCGCAGGCCGTTGATCGCGCCCTCGGTCGAGGTGTCGATGTAGTGGATGCCGAACCATGTCGCGCTGCCGGGCGGGGGCGGGGCGTCCGCCCCTGCGGGGCCGGCCAGTGCGGAACCGACGAGCAGGGCGATGGCGATCAGGTTGCGTCTCATGGCTCGACCATGCGCCGGTGCGGCAGGGTCGTCTATCAGACAAAGGGTTTAGCCAAATCTTCCCGCCCGCACCGGGAACAAAAACAGGCTTTACGGCGCGGCGGCCAGCGCCTCAAAATGCAGCAGGGAGATGAGGACATGCGGTTGAAATTCATCCAGCTTCTGGCAGGCGCGGCGCTTCTGGCCCTTCCCGCCCACGCCCAGCAGCCCGAGCCGGTGCAGATCCCGGCCGCCGTGCTGCGCGTGGACGAGACGCGCCTGCCGCCCCTGTCGCGCCTTGACCTGCCGCCGCCCGATCTGGGCTTCGCCGGCGCGCGGCTGGCCATGGACGACAACGACACGACCGGGCGCTTCATGGGCCAGGACTTCGAGGCGATCGAGGTTACCGCCACCCCGGACACCGCCGCCGCCGAGATGCAGGCGATCCTCGATCAGGGGATCGAGTTCATCGTGCTGCTGGCCGACGACGCGACGACGCTGGCCCTGTCCGATCAGGCCGGGGCCGGGGTGATGGTCTTCAACGCCGGCGCACGGGGCGACAACCTGCGCGGCGCCGACTGCCGCTTCAACATGATCCATGTCGCGCCCAGCCACGCGATGCTGACCGACGCGATGGCGCAGTTCCTGATGTGGAAGAGCTGGCCGCGCTGGTTCCTGATCCATGGCAGCCACCCCGAGGACCAAGCGCTGGCCGACGCCTGGCGCCGCGCCGCCGCCAAGTTCGGCGCCCGCATCGTGGAAGAGCGCGAGTTCGAGGATACCGGCGGCGCCCGCCGCACCGATTCGGGCCATGTGCAGGTGCAGGCGCAGATGCCGGTCTTCACGCAGCGCGCGTCCGAGCATGACGTGGTCATCGCCGCCGACGAGGCGGACGTCTTCGCCAACCATCTGCCCTACCTGACCTGGGATCCGCGCCCCGTCGCGGGCTCGGCCGGGCTGGTGCCGCGCAGCTGGCACCCGGCGATGGAGGCCTGGGGCGGCACGCAGTTTCAGAACCGCTTCGAGCGCCTGGCGAACCGGCAGATGCGCGAGGAGGACTACCAGGTCTGGCTGTCCCTGCGCATGGTGGGCGAGGCCGCGACCCGCACCCAGTCCGGCGATCCCGAGGTGCTGAAAGAGTTCATCCTCTCGCCCGAGTTCGACGTCGCCGGCTTCAAGGGCCAGGCGCTGACGGTGCGGGACTGGGACCACCAGCTGCGCCAGCCGATCCTGCTGACGACGGGGGCGCTGACCACTTCGGTCAGCCCGCAGGACCAGTATCTGCACCAGACCAGCGCGCTCGACACCCTGGGCTTCGACCGCCCCGAGACCCAGTGCCGGTTCTGACGAGCCATATTTTCAAGAGGACGCCATGAAGCACCTGTTCTGTTCCGCCGCCCTTGCGCTGACGCTTCTGCCCGGCGTCGCCCTGGCCAACCGCGTCTTCATCACCAACGAGCGCAGCAACGACGTGACCGTGCTGGACGGCGAAAGCTTCGAGGTCATCGGCACCTATCCCGTCGGCAACCGCCCCCGCGGCATCACCATCAGCCCCGACGGCTCCGAGCTTTACGTCTGCGCCTCGGACGACGACATCGTGCGCGTCTTCGACCCCGAGACCATGCAGGAGATGCACACGCTGCCCTCCGGCCCCGATCCCGAGCTGTTCGTCCTGCACCCGTCGGGCAACCCGCTCTACATCGCGAACGAGGACGACAACCTTGTGACCGTGGTGGACGTGCAGACGCGGCAGGTGCTGGCAGAGATCCCCGTGGGCGTCGAGCCCGAGGGGATGGGCGTCAGCCCCGACGGCCGCTACGTCGTCAACACCTCCGAGACGACGAACATGGCGCATTTCATCGACACCGAGACTTACGAGATCGTCGCCAACGTCCTCGTGGACAGCCGCCCGCGCTTCGCGCAGTTCACGGCCGATGGCAGCAAGCTCTACGTCACCTCCGAGATCGGCGGCACGGTCAGCGTGATCGACCCCGAGACCTACGAGATCACCAAGAAGATCAGCTTCGAGATCCCCGGCGTGCTGCCCGAGGCGATCCAGCCCGTCGGCGCGCGCGTGACCTCGGACGGCAAGAAGCTCTACGTCGCGCTCGGGCCGTCGAACCGCGTGGCGGTGGTGGATGCCGAGACGGACGAGGTGATCGATTACCTGCTGGTCGGCCAGCGGGTCTGGCAGCTCGCCTTCACGCCCGATGAGCGGTATCTCTACACCACGAACGGCAATTCGAACGACGTTTCAATCATCGACGTCCAGCGGGACGAGGTGATCCGCTCGGTGCCGGTCGGCCAGCAGCCTTGGGGCGTCGTCGTCGCGCCGGACTGAGCAGAACTTCAAGGGAGGACAAGATGAACATTCTGGCGAGACTGATGACCGGGGCCGCGCTGGGCCTGATCCTGGCGGCACCCGTCGCCGCCCCCGCCGCCGCGCAGGACGCGCCTGCGGCCGAGACGCCCGAAGCCGGCGCCGCCGACAGCACCGCGCCCGACGCCGCGGCTCCGACGACCGAAGAGGACGAGGATGGCGGCGACGACGAGGCCGAGGAGGGTGCGGCCGAAGGCGAGGGCGGCACCTACCAGGCCTCGGGCATGTTCGACTACGGCTTTCCCGGCATCATGAACCGCGAGAACCGCACCGACCTGGCGCCCCTGCGCCTCTCGTCGGGTCAGCCGGTGGCGGGCGGCGAATACACGCTGAAATCGGGCGGCTACTATCGGATCGAGATCGAGGCCGACGGCACGCAGGAGCTGTCGCTGTCGGGCGGCGACTTCTTCCGCGCCGTCTGGATCAACGAGATCGTCATCAACGACATCGAGATCCGCCCGATGGGCGTGCACAGCATCGAGTTCGACGCCGCCGGCAGCGCCCGCATCAGCTTCGTTGCAATCCTGCCGGGGCGCTATACGCTGTCGGTGCCCGGCTCGACCGGAGAGACCATGCAGGCAGTGTTCAACATCCAATGACCGACGACTCCGCCGCGCTGGCCATCTCGGGTGTCAGCCACGACTTCGGCAGCGTCAGGGCGCTGGACGATGTCTCGCTGACCGTGCCGCGCGGCGGGTTCACGGCGCTTCTGGGCGTGAACGGGGCGGGCAAGACCACGCTCTTCTCGCTGATCACGCGGCTCTACAACAACCGCTCGGGGACGATTCGCGTCGGCGGCTTCGACCTGCGCCGGCAGCCCTCCGAGGCGCTGGCCAGGCTGGGCGTCGTCTTCCAGAGCCGCGCGATGGATGCCGACCTGACCATCCGCCAGAACCTCGAATACCATGCCAGCCTGCACGGCATCGCCCGCCGCGCCGCCAAGCTGCGGATCGCGCAGGTGCTGGAGGATGTCGACCTGGCCGACCGGGCCGAGGCGCGCGTTTCGGCCCTGTCGGGCGGGCAGTCCCGCCGTGCCGAGATCGCGCGGGCGCTGATCCACAGCCCCGAGCTGCTGCTGCTGGACGAGGCGACGGTGGGCCTCGACGTGAAGTCCCGCGCCGAGGTGCTGGCGCTGACGCGGCGGCTGATCGCGGGGCACGGCGTCTCGGCACTCTGGGCGACGCATATCATGGACGAGATCGAGCCGGTCGACGATCTGGTGATCCTGCATCGCGGCCGCGTCCTGCGGGCCGGCCGCGCGGCCGAGATCGCCGGCGGGGCGGGGCTGACGCAGTCCTTCCTCGACATGACCGGGCTCGCCGCATGAGCGCTCCCCTGGCCGCTGCCCCCACCACCCGCGCGCGGGGCTGGCTGATCGCCTTTTCCGGCATCGCCCGGCGCGAGACGCTGCGCTTTGTTCATCAGCGCGGGCGCTTCCTTGCCGCGCTGGTCCGCCCGCTGGTCTGGCTGTTCATCTTCGCGGCGGGGTTCCGTGCGGTGCTGGGCCTGTCGATCACGCCGCCCTACCAGACCTATGTCCTCTACGAGGTCTATGTCACGCCCGGCCTTGTCGCGATGATCCAGCTCTTCAACGGGATGCAGTCCTCGCTGTCGATGGTCTACGACCGCGAGACAGGGGCGATGCGGACGCTGCTGGTCAGCCCCTTCCCGCGCTGGTTCCTGCTGGGATCGAAGCTGATCGCGGGGGTGATCGTGTCGATCATCCAAGTCTACACCTTCCTCGCCATCGCCTGGTTCTGGGGCATCCGGCCGCCCGTGTGGGGCTATGTCACCGTGATCCCCGCGCTGGTCCTGTCGGGGCTGATGTTGGGCGCGATGGGGCTGTTTCTCTCCAGCGCCATCCGGCAGCTCGAGAACTTCGCCGGGGTCATGAACTTCGTCATCTTCCCGATGTTCTTCGCCTCTTCCGCGCTCTATCCGCTGTGGCGGATGCGCGAAAGCTCGCCCCTGCTCTACGACATCTGCCGCTTCAACCCCTTCACCCACGCCGTCGAGCTGATCCGCTTCGCCCTCTACATGCAGATGAACTGGGGGGCGCTGGTCGTGGTGATTGGCTGCCTCGCGGCCTTCTTCGGCGCGGCGGTCTTCATGTACGATCCCCAGAAGGGCCTCTGGGCCCGCCGCAAAGGAGGCCCCGCATGATCCGTGCCGCAGTTCTGGCGCTTGCGATGGCCGGTCCCGCCTTCGGCGCGGCCGGCACCGATCCGGACTGGCCCTGCATCCAGCGCCAGCAGCCGAACCTGTCGCTTGGGCAGGTCTGGTCCGGCCCACCGCCCGACGAGGCCGCCGAGAGCCTGTCGCGCGATCGCGCCATCACCCTTCTGGCCGAGCGGATCGAGCAGCGGCGGATGCCGATGGACGAGGCCGAGGCCGAGATCGCGGCCTTCGCCGCCGAGGCCGAGCCCGCGCAGCTGGTCGCGCTGATGCTGGCGACCTTCCGCCGGATCGAGCAGGACCGCAGCGCCCTGATGGGCGGCATCTCGCGCTACGGCCGCTCGCAGGTGGCGCTGGCCACGCGGATCGAGGAGCGCCGGGCGCGGATGGAGGAGATGGAGGCCGCCGAGGCCCCCGATTTCGAAGCCATCGACGCCGAGGAGGCGGCGCTGGACTGGGACCAGCGCATCTTCACCGAGCGCCAGCAGCAGCTGACCTATGTCTGCGAGACGCCGGTGATCCTCGAGCAGCGCATCTTCGCCCTGGGCCGCGCCATCCAGGCGCATCTCGACTAGGGCTGCGCGAGGCGAACGATCTCGGGATGGGGCCGGTCCAGCCGCTCGGCCATGCCATCCGCGATGGCCATCTCCAGCAGCCGGCCGAAGACCGGCGCATCGCCGCCATAGTCGGGCGCCTTGCGCCGCCACTTGCGCAGCAGCACGGGCACCAGCAGCCGGAACCACGGGCCCGCCGCGACGCGATAGGCGATCAGCGCATTGCGATACATGTAATAGACCTTCCAGAGCGGGCGCAGCACGACGCCCTTCCGGCCCTGCAGCGCCGTCGTCTCATGCTCGAACCGGATCTGCGGCGCGAAACCGATGCGCAGGCCGGCCAGCCGCATCCGCAGCGTGTAGAGCTGGTCGTCCCCGTAGATGAAGAGCCGCGGGTCGGGCAGCCCGGCCCTGATCAAGGCCGCGCGCGACAGGAACAGGCCGACGAAGCTGCTCATGTCCACCTCGCGCACCGGCGCGTGGCCCGCATAGGCGCGGTCGGCGAGGTGGAAGCCCTTGCGGCCCTGGCCGAGGGGCATCCGCGCCAGCGTCGACAGGAACTCGGGCAGGCGCCAGAACGGGTTGCGGTAGGGGCGGTTCATCTCGCAGATCCGGCCGTCGGGGTGGAAGACTGCGGCGCCGATGGCGTCCCAGCCCTGCGGGTCCATCCTGCGGAAGGCGGACAGCGCCCCTTCGGCGGGCCGGCCGTCATCATCCATGACGACGATCCAGTCGGCGTCCGTCAGATCGCGCGCAAGCTGCATCCCGAGCGAGAAGCCGCCGGCGCCCCCGACATTCGCCCGCGTGCGATGCACCAGCAGCCGGGGATCGTCCAGCGTTGCCAGCCAGCCGGCCGTCATGTCGCGCGTCGCGTTGTCGATCACGATCAGGGTCGCGATCGGCTCGGCCAGAAGCCGCTCGACCGTCAGGCGCAGCTGCGCGACCCGGTCATGGGTGACGACGACCGCCGTGATCTTCGGAGGTTTCCTCGGCATTCCGTCGCCTTCACAAGCTGCCGCTGCGGCCGTCGCTGTTAACATGTTGCCCAAAGCGAAGGCAACCGGCGCACGGCCTTCTGCGCGACGGGCTGACAAGCCCCGCGCCGCGACCTACAAGACAAGGGAATTGTGGCGAGGATGGTTCATGCAGATCGAGACGACTAGGCTTCCGGGTGTGCTGGTCCTGACACCGGCCCGCTTCGGCGACGCGCGCGGCTTCTTTTCGGAAAGCTGGAACCGGCGCACGCTGGAGAAGGCGGGGCTGGACCTGCCGGAATTCGTGCAGGACAACCACTCGATTTCGCACAAGACCGGCACGCTGAGGGGGCTGCACTACCAGTCGCCGCCCCATGCGCAGGGCAAGCTTGTGCGCTGCGGGCGCGGCAGTCTGTTCGACGTCGCGGTGGATGCGCGCCTCGGCAGCCCGACCTACGGCCAGTGGTTCGGCACCGAGCTGAGCTTCGAGAACGGCCGCCAGCTCTGGGTGCCCGCCGGCTGCCTGCACGGCTTCGTCACGCGCGAGCCGGACACCGAGGTGGTCTACAAGTGCACGGACTTCTTCGACGCAGGCTCGGACGGGGCGGTCCGGTGGGACAGCCTGGGGATCGAATGGGGCGTGGACGAGCCCGTCCTGTCGGACAAGGACAGCCGCGCTCCGGCCTTCGCCGACTGGACCTCGCCCTTCCGGTGGGAGAGCGCATGACCTTCCCCTTCGGCGGGGCAGGGGCCACGGCCGCGCCGCAGGACATCCCACCCGTCGAAGCCGATATCCGCGAGCTGCGCGCCATCTACGAGCGCATCTTCCCGACCCGGCACCTGCGCTACGTCCTCAGGATCGGGACGCAGCACCACGGGCCGAAGGTCCAGCTCCACGAGGGCGAGGTGGATCTTGCGCCGGGCGATCTGGGGCCGGACTTCCTCGGCGTGATCGAGCGGCCGGCATTCGGCAGCGATCCGCGCATCGTGACGATCATCGCCGCGCTTCCCCGTCCGCCCCGGCCCGGACAGCCGGGGCCGGCCGAACGCCCCTGGAAGCCCATCGCTCGCCTCGGCTGGCTGTTCCGCGCCAGCCCGATGGCCTACGAGACGCTGCGCTACCACGCCGAGATGCTGCGCAAGCGCCGTCTCGAGCGCCGCGACCGCCGGAGGGCGCTGCCCTTCGGGCGCCGCGCGGCCCTGCCCGCCGCGGCAGCGCCCGCCACGCGGGACACGCGGCCCGCGATCCTCGTCGGGATGCACTGGCTGGAACTGGGCGGGGCCGAGCGGCTCGGCCTCGACTGCATCCATTGGGCGCATCGCGCGGGGCTGCGCGTCTTCGTCGTCGCCTCGGTGCCGGCGCCGCAGAGCCTCGCCGACCGGCTGCCGCAGCATCCGGGCGTCACCTTCATCCGGCTGGACCGGCACCTGCCGCACCGGCACTGGACCCGCTACGTGACCGCCCTGGCGCTGGCCGAGGACATCCGACTCGTCCACATCCATCACTGCACGCCGCTTTACGTGGCGCTGCCGACACTGCGGGCGCGGCTGCCGCATCTGCAGGTGATCGACAGCACCCATATCGTCGAATACGCGAACGGCGGCTTTCCCTGGATCTCGGGCGTCTGGACGCAGTTCATCGACCGCCACCACGTGATCAGCGCGGGCCTCGCCCGCCACCTCTCGGGCCGGTTCGGCGTCCCGCTGGAGAAGGTGCTGCTGGGCCGGATGCTGGACCGGGACGGCCCGCCGCCGCTGCCGCTACGCTTCCGGGCCGGGCAGCCCAGCCTGCATGTCGCCTTTGTCGGCCGGCTCAGCTACCAAAAGCGGCCGGTCGTCCTGGCCCATGCGCTGCGCGAGCTTGCGGCCTGGGCGCGCCGCCGGCAGGTGGCGTTCACCGCCACGGTCATCGGCGACGGCCCCTTCAACCCAGCATTCGAGACGCTCCTGGACCGCCTCGGTCTGCGCGGGCAGGTGAACCTGCTGCCACCCGAGGCCGACGTGCCCGCCATCTTGCGGCAGGCCGACATGCTGCTGCTGCCCTCGAACAACGAGGGCCTGGCGCTGGTCTGCTACGAGGCGGTGGCGCAGGGCTGCATTCCCGTCTCGACCCGTGTCGGGGCGCAGGACGAGCTGCTGCCGGACGGGCTGCTGGTCCCCCTCGCGCCGCGCGCCACCGTCCGCGGCATCACCGCCGTCATCGACCGGCTGTGGCGCGACGCGGCCTTCCTGGCCGCGCAGTCTGAAGCCCTCGCCCGCCGCCACGCGGCCCTGCGCGCCGAGCCGACCGCGGAAGAGGTGCTGATGCCGATCTATCGCCGGATCGCGGCGGCGCCGGCGACGACATGAGCGGCGCGATTGGCACGGCCGCCGTCATCGTCACCTTCAACCGCTCGGCCAAGCTGATGAAGGTGCTGGACGCGCTGGCCGTCCAGACGATGCCGCCGGACGTGATCCTGGTGGTGGACAACGCCTCGACCGACGACACGGCGGCGCTGCTGACGGCGCGGGCGGAGGGCGATCCGCGGCTGCGCCACATCCGCCTGCCGGTGAACGCGGGCGGCGCGGGCGGCTTTCACGCCGGGATGCGCGTCGCCTGCCAGATGGGGGCCGCGCATCTGTGGCTGTCGGACGACGACGCCTATCCCAGGCCGGACGCCCTCGAGCGGCTGCACGAGGCCCTTTCCCGGTTCGAGGGGGAGACCGGCCGCCGCCCCAGCTTCGCTTGCTCGCGCGTCGAATGGATCGACGGCTCGCTCTGCGAGATGAACTGCCCGCGCCCGGTCTGGGACTGGGCACGCTTCGTGCAGCCGCGGGGGGGCTGGGCGATGGTCGACAGCTGCTCGTTCGTCTCGGCGCTGGTGCCGGCCTGGGCGGTCCGCAAGCACGGCCTGCCGATCGCCGAGTATTTCATCTGGTTCGACGATGCCGAGTTCACCCGGCGCATCTCGCGCAGCCATCCCGGCATCTTCGTGCCCGAAAGCGTGGTCGTGCATGACACGCCGGAGAATCGCGGGGTGAATTACGGCCTCGTCGACGACGCGAGCCTGTGGAAGTTCGTCTACGGGGCGCGCAACGAGGCCTCGTTTCGGCGGCGCGAGGCGGGGCTGATCAGCGTGCTGGCCTTCGCCTATGGCGCGCGCGGCCAGATGCGCCGCCACCGCGTGCCGGCGCGACTGCGCCGCAGGATCTACGGCGCCATCCTGCGCGGCTTGTGGTTCCGACCGAAGATCGTGCGGCTCTGATGTCTGCTCGCCCTGTTCGGCAGAACCCGCCGGGTCAGTCGATCAGGGCCGAGGGCGCGGTCCAGGGGCGCAGCTCCGCCTCGATCCAGGTGCCGTGGGCGGCGTTCGGAAAGACGATCCAGTCCTGCCCGAAGCGCCCGGCATGTTCCTCGGCCAGGCTGTGCTGGTCCTCCAGCGCGGCGCCGGCGAAGGCGCCGTGGAAGTCGTGCAGCGTGTCGCCTAGGTGCAGGATGATGCGGTGATCCCGCTCGACGGCGGCGCGGCGCTCGGCCTTGGGCGGGCCGAAGAGCAGCACCTGCGCGGCCGCCACCTGCGGCAGGCCGAGGCGCGAGAGCGTGGCGATGGTCGCCAGCTTGTTCTCCTCGAATCTGTCCGAGACGTAGAAGATCGTGACGCCAAGCCGGTCGGCCAGCGCGAAGAACTCGGCCGCGCCGGGGATGAGGTGGGGATCGCCCTCGCGCTCCCACAGCTTCCAGGTCTCGAGGCTGTCGGTCCCGTGGCCGTTATGGACGGCGAAGGCCATCACCGCGCTGTTGTCGAGGATCGTCTCGTCGATGTCGCTGACGACGGCCAGCCCTGCGCCGCCGCCCGCCTCGCGCACCGCCGCCTCCAGCCGCAGGGTCGCCAGCGCGTAGCATTGCCGCTGCAGCGCGCGCACCTCGGCCGAGGCCTGCTGGTAGCGCACGGCGATGGTGTGGTCGTGTGGGGTTCTTGCGGGGGTGCGGGTCATGAAGCCTCCTGTCGCGCGGCCGGCAGGCTAGGCCGGCCGCGCGGGAAGGTCAAATCACGCGGCGGCGGCGGCGGCCGGCGCGGGCATCCGCAGCGGCGCCTCGCGCACGGGCAGGTGGATCAGCGCGCTGAAGGCGCCGACGCCGACCCCGATCCACCAGACCAGCAGGTAGTCGCCCGACACGTCATAGAGCCAGCCGCCCAGCCAGACGCCGAGGAAGCTGCCGATCTGGTGGCTCAGGAACACGAAGCCATAGAGCGTGCCCATGTAGCGCAGCCCGTAGATATAGGCGACGAGGCCCGAGGTCAGCGGCACCGTCGCCAGCCACAGCGCGCCCATGACCAGCGAGAACACGATGACGCTCGCCGGGGTGATCGGGTTCAGGATGAAGGCCGCGGCGGCGATGGTCCGCAGCGTGTAGATCCCCGCAAGCAGGTATTTCTTGGTATAGCGCTTGCCCAGCCAGCCGGCAAAGATCGCCCCGCCGATGTTCGCCAGCCCGATCAGCGAGATCGCGACCGCCCCAAGCGCCGAGGTCGTGGTGATCCCGAGGCCTGCCAGCATCCCGCCCGGCTCGATCGGGCCGCACATCTCGGTGATCATGGCGGGGAAGTGGGCGGTGATGAAGCCGAGCTGATAGCCGCAGGAGAAGAAGCCCGCGAAGATCATCAGGTAGGACGGATCGCGGAAGGCGCGCTTCAGCACCGTGCCCATGCTGGCCTCCAGCGTCGCGGGGCTGGCGGGACGGCCGCTGCCCAGCATCGGCAGGAAGAACATCGTGCTCAGCACGATCACGCCGAAGATGATGAAGACCGACTGCCAGTGATAGAAGGCCAAGAGGATCTCGGCCAGCGGCGCGCCGAAGACCTGGCCCGCCGAGCCCGCGGCGGTGGCGATTCCGAGCGCGAGCGAGCGGTTCTCGTCGCTCGCGGCGCGGCCCACGACGGCCAGGATCACCCCGAAGCCGGTGCCGGCGATGCCGAAGCCGACCATGATCTCCAGCAGCTGGACGCCCGCCGGTGTCGTCGCGAAGGCCGTCAGGATCAGCCCCGCGCTGTAGAGCAGCGCGCCGAGGATGATCGCCCACCGGTCGCCCCACCGTTCGGCCAGCGCGCCGAAGATCGGCTGGCCGATGCCCCAGGCCAGGTTCTGGATCGCGATGGCCAGCGAGAACTCGGCCCGCGGCCAGCCGAAATCCTCGGCCACCGGGATCTGGAAGACGCCGAAACTGGCGCGGAGCGCGAAGTTGATCAGCAGGATGAGAGAGCCCCCGATCAGGACGGGGGTGAAGAGGCGCGCGTTGGCGGACATGGAAAGAGGCTCCGGATGGCTCGGAGCCTCAGCCTTGGCGCGTCGGATGCGGCCGGTCAATCACGCAATTGTATGGCCGCAATCAGCCTCAGCGGTTCAGCGCGTTCTGGATCGAGAAGCGCGAGGCCGGGATCGAGCCGCCCTTCTGCATCTCGCCCAGGATCACCGTGGTCTTCTGGCCGCTGTCGTCGGTGACGATCCACTGGCGCAGCTCGGTCGGGGCGCTGAAGACCATCTGGATGTTGCCGTTCTGCGGCCGCTGCGGGTCCTGCGCGGTGACGATGGTGGCGTTGTTCTGCTCGGTATGGTTGGTCACCATGCCGGGACGGCCGAGATTCACGTTGGCGTCCAGGATGATCGACAGCGGCGTCTGCGACAACGGGTATTGCTGCGGCCCACTGTTCGACTTGCCGTCGAAGATCGCCACGTTCCCGCCCGAGGCGAGGACCAGCGTGTTGTCGTTGTTGTACTCGAACCGCACGCGGCCCGGGCGCTGGATGTAGACCGTCCCGGTCGAGATGGTCCCGTCGGGATTCACCTGCGTGAAGGGCGAGGTGACCGTCGTCAGGCTGTTCAGGTAGCGCGAGATCTCGTTGAGTGAAATTCTCTCGGCCATTGCCGGGAAGGCCATGGCGAGGGTGAGGACGGGCGCAAGAGCGAGGGAGCGTATGTTCATGGCGCCATTCTTATCCTTCTCGGGTTTTCATGCACATCACGTCTCGAGGACGGTTGCACGGGGGAATGATCGCGCCGCCGTGACGGTTCCGACGCCATTGTTTCAGCACCGGCGCCTTGCATGGAACGTATAGGGAACCTATGTTCCGAAAATGGCGCAGCGCACCCTTCAAGAGAAGCTCGCGATCCTGTCGGACGCGGCAAAATACGACGCCTCCTGCGCCTCCAGCGGGACCACGCGGCGCGATTCGCGCTCGGGCGGGATCGGCTCGGCGGGCGGCACCGGGATCTGCCACGCCTACACGCCGGACGGGCGCTGCATCAGCCTGCTGAAGATCCTGATGACGAACTTCTGCATCTACGACTGCGCCTATTGCATCAACCGCGTCAGCAGCAACGTCGAGCGCGCGCGCTTCTCTCCCGAAGAGGTCGTGAAGCTGACGTTGGAGTTCTACCGCCGCAACATGATCGAGGGGCTGTTCCTCAGCTCGGGCATCATCAAGAGCCCCGACCAGACGATGGGCGACATGGTCCGCATCGCGCGGATGCTGCGCGTCGATCACGGCTTCAAGGGCTACATCCACCTCAAGACCATCCCCGACGCCGCCCCCGAGCTGGTGGCCGAGGCAGGGCTGCTGGCCGACCGCCTGTCGGTGAACATCGAGCTGCCGCGGGACGACTCGATCCGCCGCCTCGCGCCGGAGAAGCGCCCCGAGACGATCCGCGCCGCCATGGCCGACGTGCGTCTGGCGCAGGAGGCGTCGAAGGAGAAAACCCATACCGGCAAGCGTCCGCCGCGCTTCGCCCCCGCCGGCCAGTCCACGCAGATGATCGTCGGCGCGGACGCGACGACCGACCGGCAGATCCTGAAGACCTCGGCCAATCTCTATACCGGCTACCGGCTGCGGCGGGTTTATTACTCGGCCTTCTCGCCCATCCCCGACAGCACCGCCGCCCTGCCGCTGGTCAAGCCGCCCCTGATGCGCGAGCACCGGCTCTACCAGGCCGACTGGCTGATGCGCTTCTACGGCTTCGAGGCGGACGAGATCGGCGCCGCCCACCCCTCGGGCAATCTCGACCTCGCCATCGACCCGAAGCTTGCCTGGGCGTTGGCCAACCGCGCGCAGTTCCCGGTGGACGTGACCCGCGCCACCCGCGAGGCGCTGCTGCGCGTGCCGGGCTTCGGCACCAAGACCGTGGACCGCATCCTCGCCGCCCGCCGCAACGGCCCGGTGCGCTACGCGGACCTCCTGCGGATGGGCGCGATCATGTCCAAGGCCCAGCCCTTCGTCACGCTGCCCGACTGGCGCCCCGGCGCATTGACCGACAGCGACAGCCTGCGCGCCCGCTTCGCCCCGGCGCCCGAGCAGCTGAGTCTTTTCTGATGATCCGCGTCCCGCTGCCCCGCTTCGGCCGCTTCGACGCCTGGCGATCGGCGGCGCGGCAACTCGCCTCCTCCCGCACCGCGCCCGAAGTCGTGGCATGGCAGACGGACGACTCGGCTCCCGATCTCTTCGGCGCCGAGCCGATGCCTGCGGCCGGCGATGCGCCGGTGACGGCGACCAAGGACTTCCTCGACCTCGCCCGCCAGGTTGCCAGCCACTCCGACCCCGAGCGGTTCGCGCTGCTCTACACCGCGCTCATCCGCCTGCAGGACCAGCGCGGCTTTCTGGCCAACCCCGCCGATCCGCTCACCGACCGCCTGTCGAAGATGGCGAAGTCGGTCCGCCGCGACATCCACAAGATGCACGCCTTCGTGCGCTTCCACGAACTGCCCTCGGACGGCCTGCGCCGCAGCTTCGGCGCCTGGTTCGAGCCAGAGCACCCGATCCTCGAGGCCGGCACGCCCTTCTTCGCCAAGCGCTTCGCGGACATGGACTGGCTGATCGCCACGCCCGAGGGCATTGCCCGCTTCACCGGCGAGGCGATCAGCTACGACCCGCCGGCGCCCCGCCCGGACCTGCCGGCGGATGCCAGCCACGGCCTCTGGGCGACCTATTTCGCCAACATCTTCAACCCGGCCCGGATCAAGACCGACGCGATGCGGTCCGAGATGCCGAAGAAATACTGGAAGAACCTGCCCGAAACGCAGCTGATCCCCGACATGCTGTCGGACGCCCCTCGCCGCGTGCAGGCCATGGCCGATGCCGGCGCCTCGACCGCCCCCGCCCGCGCCGCCCGCATTACCGCCAAGATCCGTCCCATGCCCGACGACGCCACGCCCGAGACGCTGGAGCAGGCCGCCGCCCAGGCCAGCCACTGCACCCGCTGCGAGCTGTGCCATGCCGCCACCCAGACCGTCTGGGGCCAAGGCAACCCCCGGACCCCCCTGATGATCGTGGGCGAAGCCCCGGGCGATCAGGAGGACCTGCAGGGCAAGCCCTTCGTCGGCCCTGCTGGCCAGCTCCTCCGCCAGTCGATGGAGAAGGCCGGCATCGACCCGTCCCGCGCCTGGCTGACCAACGCGGTCAAGCACTTCCGCTTTACCCCGCGTGGCAAGCGCCGCATCCACCAGACGCCCGATGCCGGCCATGTCGAGGCCTGCAAGTGGTGGCTGACCCAAGAGCGCGGCTTCATCCAGCCGCGCCTCACCCTCGCCCTAGGCGCCACCGCCGCCCGCGCGCTGACCGGCAACGCCAAGCCTCTCACCCCCCGCCGCGGCGGCATCGAGCCCGCGTTCGACGGCGGCGACACCCTCATCTCCTGGCACCCCAGCCTCATCCTGCGCCTGCGCGACGATGCCAAGGAGCAGGCGCTCCACGAGCTGCAATCGGACCTTGCCCGCGCCGCCGAGATGATATCACCTATGTGAAAATATCCTGCGGGGGGAGTTGCCGCAGGCAACGGGGGGCGCAAAGCCCCCTGCGGCGTCTCAGCCGAAGACCGACCAGCCGGTGACTTCGGCCAGCCGCTCGGCCGCCAGCGTCCCCGCCAGAGAGTTGCCCCAGCCATCCAGCCCCGGCGACCAGATCCCGATCGAGGCCTTGCCCGGCGCGATCACCAGCAGCCCG
The DNA here is from genome assembly GCF_900102505.1 of Paracoccus tibetensis. Taxonomy (GTDB): domain Bacteria; phylum Pseudomonadota; class Alphaproteobacteria; order Rhodobacterales; family Rhodobacteraceae; genus Paracoccus; species Paracoccus tibetensis. The sequence continues at coordinate 207,478 of NZ_FMVT01000003.1, forward strand.
CCGCCCACCCCGGACTTCGCCGGCATCCCCACCCGGAAGGCGAAATTGCCCGAGCCGTCATACTGCCCGCAGGTCATCATTAGCGCGTTGATCCGCCGCACCTTGCGCGGCGCGATCATCCGCGGCGCATCGGGCAGGCCTGCCAGGAACCGGCCGGCGCGGGCCAGCTGCACGCAGCTCATCTCGATGGCGCAGTGGTGGATATAGGTGCCGAGCGCGTGATCGGGCGGGTTCCTCAGATTGCCGTAGCTGCGCAGGTAATGGACCAGCGCGGCGTTCCGGTGTCCCGTCTCGGCCTCGGACCTTGCCACCGCCTTGTCGATATGGATCGCGTCATCCTCGGCGGCGGCGCGGATGAAGCCCAGAAGCTCGGACAGGGCCTGGCGCGGCGTGCGGCCGGTCAGCAGCTCGTCGGTGACCACCAGCGCGCCGGCATTGATGAAGGGATTGCGCGGGCGGCCCTTCTCCTGCTCCAGCAGCAGGATGGAATCGAACCGGTCGCCCGAGGGCTCGCGCCCGACGCGCAGCCACAGCTGCTCGCCGATCCGGCCGAGGACGGCGGCCAGCGAGAAGACCTTGCTGACCGACTGGATCGAGAAGCCGGTTTCCGCGTCCCCCGCCGTCAGCAGCCGCCCATCGGGCAGCGCCACGGCGATTCCGAATTGCGCCGGATCGACACGCGCCAGCTCGGGGATGTAGTCGGCCACGCTGCCCCAGTCACCGGCAAGGCGGATCTCGTGGTTCAGGCGGTCGAGGAAGTCGGCCAGCGTCTCGGTCATCATCGCCCCCGGGCTTTGCCGCCTGATGCCGCAGCGGCGCCGCTTTGGCTAGAGCGGTTGGCCCGCCAGCAGCCGCGGCATCGGCTGAACCGCAAGACCCGCCGCCTGCCGCATGAAGCCGCGGCGCAGCGCAGGCACGGCCGAAACGAGACCCATCCCCAGCCCGCGCAGCCCCGCGACCAGCGGGTTGTCCGTGCCGAAGAGCCGGTTCACCCCGTCCATCCCAAGCGCCAGCGCGGTGGCGTCGAAGCGGCGCCAGCCCTGGTAGCGCTCCAGCACCAGGCTCGTTCCGATGTCCTCGCCGCGCCGCGAGGCCTCGACCACCGCCTCGGCCAGGGCGGCGACGTCGCGCAGCCCCAGGTTCAGACCCTGGCCCGCGATGGGATGCACCCCATGCGCCGCGTCCCCGACCAGCGCGACGCGCGGGGCGGCGTAGCGGTCGGCCAGCGACAGCGACAACGGATAGGAGAAGCGCGGCCCCGCCAGCGACAGATCACCGAGGAAGTCGCCGATGCGCGGGCGAAGGACGCGCAGGAAATCCGCGTCCGGCAGCGCGGCGATGGCGGCGGCATTTGCGCGCGTCTCGGACCAGACGATGCTGCTGCGGTTGCCCGGCAGGGGCAGGATCGCCAGCGGGCCGGTGGCCATGAAATACTGATGCGCGGTGGCCTCGTGCGGCAGCGTGTGATCGATCGCCGCGACCAGCGCCGTCTGGCCGTAGTCCCAGCCCTGCCGCGTGATCCCCGCCCGCCGCGCCACGCCCGAGCCGCGCCCGTCCGCCCCCACCAGCAGCGCCGCACGCAGGCTGCGCCCGTCCGACAGGTGCACGTCAATCCCCGCCTCGTCTGGCACCTGGCCCGTGACCGCGATGCCCGGCAGATGCGTTACCGCTCCCTCCATCGCCGCCAGCAGGGCGCGATAGAGGAAGCGGTCCTCGAGCATGTGGCCGACGGGGCCTTCCTCGATCTCGGCGCTGTCGAAATGCAGGAACAGCGGGCCTGCGCCCTCGCCGGGCTGGCCCTGGCTCGCCTTGACCTGCCGGATCGGCTGCGCCTTGGGCGCCAGCCCCGGCCAGAGGTCCAGCGCCGCGAGCAGCCGCGTCGAGGCGACGGCCAGCGCATAGGCCCGCCCGTCGAAGCCGTCCTCGGCACGCGCCTCGGCGGGGCGGGGGTCCACCACGGCGATGCGCAGCCCCGCGCCGGCCAGCGCAAGCGCCAGAACCGGGCCGTTCAGCCCGCCTCCCGCGATGACGACGTCGAAATCCTGGCTCATGCGTCCGTTCCATCATGCGCCGCCGCCGGAGTCCATGCGGCACCGTCGCCCTCGGCCGCCAGAACGCCGGCGAGGCCGGTGCGATAGTCGGGGTAGAGCAGGCTCACGCCCAGCTCGGTCTTGATCCGGTCGTTCCGCACGCGCTTGCTGTCGGCGTAGAAGGACCGCGCCATGGGCGACATCTTCGGCGCCGCGTCCTCGAAGGGCACGGCCGGCGGGACCGGCAGGCCCAGAAGATGCGCGGCGTGCTCGAGCACGTCCTGCGGCGGGGCGGGATCGTCGTCGCAGAGGTTGTAGATCCCGAGCGGCTGCGGCTGGTCGATCGAGGCCTTCAGCACCTGCGCGATGTCCTCGACGTGGATGCGCGAGAACACCTGGCCGGGCTTGACGATCCGCCGCGCGGTGCCGGCGCGCAGCTTTGCGAAGGGGCCGCGGCCCGGCCCGTAGATGCCGGCGAGGCGGAAGATGTGCAGCGGCAGGCCATGCGCCTTTGCCAGAGCCTGCCACGCCGCCTCGGCCCGGACGCGGGCCTGCCCGCGGGGGCCCGAGCCGTCCAGCTCGCTCTCCTCGTCCACCCAGCCCCCCTGCCGGTCGCCATAGACGCCGGTGGTGGAGAGATAGCCGAGCCAACGCAGCTTGGCCTGCGGCAGATCCTCGGCAAAGGCGGCCAGAACCGGATCACCCGCCTCGGTCGGGGCGGCCGAGACAAGCACGGCCTCCGCGCGGGCCAGCGCCGCGCGCACCTCGTCCTCCTGCCCGGGCCAGAGCAGGGGTGTGGCGCCGGTGGCGGCGACGCGGGCCGTGTCCTCGCGCGTGGTGCCGGTGACGCGCCAGCCGGCCGCGGTCAGCAGCGGGGTGAGATGGCCGGCCGAATAGCCGTGACCGAAAACAAGCATTTCCATGACGGCAACCTAGCCGCGCCCCCGGCCGGGCGCCAGACGCTTGCCTGCCGCAGGCCGGGCTGGCAGTTTCGCGGCAACGAGAAGGACATCGCCATGACAACCGACCCCCGTTTCCTGCCCGTCCGCACGCCCGAGCCCGCCGAGCGCAGCCAGTTCACCGATGCCAAGGCCGCCGTCGCCCGCTTGCGCGAGCTTTACGAGCACGCGACCACCTTCCTGCTCGACCGCTTCAAGGAAACGCTCGGCGGCGCCGAGCCGACCGCCCGCTTCCGCGCCTTCTACCCCGAGGTGCGGCTGACCGTGCCCAGCCACACCAAGTTCGATTCGCGCCTGTCCTTCGGCCATGTCGTCGCGCCCGGCAGCTACGCGGCCACGATCACGCGGCCGGACCTGTTCGGCAACTACCTGACCGAGCAGCTGGGCCTGCTGATCCGCAACCACGGCGTGCCGATCACCATCGGCAGCAGCGACACGCCGATGCCGGTCCATTTCGCCGTGGCGGCGCAGAGCGATCTGGCCGTCCCGCAGGAGGGCGTGCTGGGCTTCTCGCTGCGCGACGTCTTCGACGTGCCGGACCTCAACACGGTGAACGACGACATCGTCAACGGCGTGGCAGGGGCGATGCCCGACGGCAGCCACCACCTTGCGCCCTTCACGGCGCAGCGGATCGACTATTCGCTGGCGCGGCTCGCCCATTACACCGCCACGGCGGCCGAGCATTTCCAGAACTTCGTCCTTTTCACCAACTACCAGTTCTACGTGGACGAGTTCGAGGCCTATGCCCGCCGCGCCCTGGCCGACCCGGCCTTGGGCTACACGGGCTTCGTGGCGCCCGGCAACCAGGAGATCACCGACCCCGAGGCGCCGGTCGCCGTGCTGCCCAAGATGCCGCAGATGCCGACCTACCACCTCAAGCGGCCGAACGGGCAGGGGATCACGCTGGTCAATATCGGCGTCGGTCCCTCGAACGCGAAGACGGCGACCGACCACATCGCGGTGCTGCGCCCCCATGCCTGGCTGATGGTCGGGCATTGCGCGGGCCTGAGGAACAGCCAGTCGCTCGGCGATTTCGTCCTGGCCCATGCCTACCTGCGCGAGGATCACGTCCTCGACGACGACCTGCCGGTCTGGGTGCCCATCCCGGCCCTGGCCGAGGTGCAGGTGGCGCTGCAAGAGGCCGTGGCCGAGGTCACGCAGCTCGAGGGATTCGAGCTGAAGCGCATCATGCGGACTGGGACCGTCGCCACCATCGACAACCGCAACTGGGAGTTGCGCGACCAGTCCGGCCCCGTCCACCGCCTGTCGCTGTCGCGCGCGGTGGCGCTGGACATGGAAAGCGCGACGATTGCCGCCAACGGCTTCCGCTTCCGCGTCCCCTACGGCACGCTGCTCTGCGTCAGCGACAAGCCGCTGCACGGAGAGCTGAAGCTGCCCGGCATGGCGACGGATTTCTACCGCACCCAGGTGGCCAGCCACCTGCTGATCGGAATCCGTGCGATGGAGAAGCTGCGCGACATGCCGCTGGAAAGGATTCACTCGCGCAAGTTGCGTTCGTTCACGGAAACTGCCTTCCTGTGACCACTGCCGCACGGACGCGCAGCTTTTCGCGTCTTCCGCGAAAAATGCTTGATCTGCCCGTCAAAACCGTGTGTAGCAGGCGATATGCCGCAAAAGGCGCTAAGTTTGGGCCCCGGTGAACGGGGCAAGAGGAGACAGACCATGGCTACGGCTTCTGCCAAACCGATGACCAAGACCCAGCTCGTCGCGACGCTGGCCGAGGAAATGGGATCGGACAAGAAATCGGCTGCGGCCGCTCTGGACGCGCTGGTGTCGGTCGTGACCCGCGAAGTCGCCGGCGGCGGTGCCGTCACGCTGCCGGGCATCGGCAAGATCGCCTGCCGCGCGCGTCCCGAGCGTCAGGTCCGCAACCCGCAGACGCAGGAAATGATGACCAAACCGGCCGACAAGCAGGTCAAGGTCACCATCGCCAAGGCGCTGAAGGACAGCGTCAACAGCTGATCCGTCCGCCAGCGATGCCGGAACAGGCCGCACCCTCGGGTGCGGCCTTTCTCTTTGCGCTTCACCCTCCCGTGAGGCTCTGCTAGCCCTTCCTGCATCATCTGCAACGGGGGCAGGCACATGGACATCCGCGCGATCCTGATGGGGCTGGCCTTCGCGGTGATGTGGGCCTCGGCCTTCACCTCGACCCGGATGATCGTGACCGAAGCGCCGCCGCTGCTGTCGCTGGCCTTGCGCTTCGCCCTGTCGGGGGCGGTCGGCATCCTCATCGCGCTGATCATGGGCGAGACCTGGCGCGCCCTGACGCGCGGGCAGTGGCGGGCGGTCGTGATCCTGGGCCTGTGCCAGAACGCGCTCTATCTTGGCCTCAACTGGATGGCGATGCAGTGGATCGAGGCCGGGCTCGCCTCGATCATCGCCGCGACGATGCCGCTTCTGGTGGCGCTTCTGGGCTGGATGCTGATGGGCGAGCGGCTGCGGCGGATGGGGGTCATCGGCCTTCTTCTGGGCGTCACCGGCGTCGCCGTCATCATGGGCGCGCGGCTGCAGGGCGGCAGCGACCTGACGGGCGTTCTCATGTGCTTCGCGGCCGCCCTCGCGCTGGCCGTCGCCACGCTGACCGTGCGCGGCGCCAGTTCGGGCGGCAACGTGATGATGGTCGTCGGCCTGCAGATGCTGGTGGGCGCGCTGACGCTCGGCCTCATCGCGCCCTTCTTCGAGACTTGGGACGTGATCTACACGCCGCGCCTCGTCGGCGCCTTCCTCTATACGGTTATCGTGCCGGGGCTGGCCGCCACCTGGGTCTGGTTCCTGCTGGTCGGGCGCATCGGCGCGGTGCGGGCGGCGACGTTCCACTTCCTGACGCCCTTCTTCGGCGTCGCGGTCGCCGCCCTCCTGCTGAACGAGTCGATCGGCCTTGGCGACGTGATCGGCGTCGCGATCATCATGGCGGGCATCCTGATGGTGCAGCTGTCCAAGGCCCCGCCGGTCAAGCGCCCGCCGCCCAGCTGATCCGGGCCAGCTAGGCCATCTTCTCGGCGCAGCGGGCGCACCAGTCGCGGATCGCCGGCGTGTTGGGCGCCTGGTCCCCGAACCACAGGAACGGCCCCGCGCAGAGGATGTCGGCGGCCGAGAACCCGTCGCCCAGCAGGAACGGCCCCTCGGCCAGCGCCGCGTCCAGCTGCGCCAGCATCGTCGGCGTGTCGCGCAGGCTGGCCTCGATCGCCGGATGCGCCAGCTTCGCCCAATCGAGGATCATCACCGGCTCCATGACGCCCTGATAGTAGAACAGCCACGACAGATAGCGCCCCCGCTGCGGATGCCCGACCGGCCGCCCAAGAGCCGAGCCATGCCGGTCCGTCAGCCACAGCATGATGGCCCCGCGCTCGCGGATATGGTCCTCGCGATCGACGAGATAGGGCACCTTGCCCTCGGGATGCGGGTTCTGCGCATCGCGCCCGCCGCTGCCGTCCTGGCGCGGGATCGACACCTCGCGGATGTCGTAGTGATCGGTGACGCCCATCATCCGGATCAGCGTCAACACGCTGTCCGAGCGGCTGTTGGGAGCGTGGTAGAGTGTCGGCATCTCTTGCCTCCTGTGTTCGACCGGATCAGCATGCACCCACCCTGCTGACAGAATGAGGCAGCATGTCCCGCACCGACCGGCTGATGCGCCTGATGGACAGCCTGCGCCGCCTGCCGCCCCCCGTGACCGCCGCCCGGCTGGCCGAGGACAGCGGCGTCTCGCGCCGGCAACTCTATCGCGACATCGCAACGCTCCGCGCGGGCGGGGCGCTGATCGATGGCGAGGCCGGGGTCGGCTACCGCCTGACCGAGGACCCGGCGCTGCCGCCGCAAAGCTTCTCGCGCCTCGAGATCGAGGCTCTGCGCCTGTCGATCGAGGCGCTGGCCGGCATCGGCGACGCGGCGCTGGTGGCGGCGGGGCAGGGCGCGCTGGCCCGCATCGTCGCGACCCTGCCCGAGCGGCAGGCCCAGCAGGCCCATCACGCGATCCTGCGCGCCTTCACCCTGCCGCCCGTCCGCGAGGCGCCGCAGGTCGATCTGGCGACGCTGCGTGCCGCCTGCTGGGACGAGGCCGAGCTGCGCATCGGATATCTGGACTTGCAGGACCGCCGCACCACCCGCACGATCTGGCCGCTCGCCCTCTCCTACACCGAGCGCAGCCTGATGCTGCTGGCCCATTGCCGCCTCAGGATGGACTTCCGAGTGTTTCACGTGACACGTCTGATCGGGGCCGAGCGGACCGGCGCCAGCTTCCGCCCCCGCCGCGTGCCCCTGGTGCGCGATTACGCCGAGGCGCGGCAGCGGGAACGACAACCTGCGGGCTGCGTTGATTTTCGCTGATTGTTCACCATCTTCAGAGCCATGCGCGCCGACCAGATCCTGCACCCGACCGAGGCCGGCCTCTATTGCCCGCCCGGCGACTTCTTCATCGACCCGGTGCGCCCGGTCCCGCGCGCTCTGATCACGCATGGCCACGGCGATCACGCCCGCTCGGGCCACGGCGCGGTCATGGCGACGCGCCAGACGCTGGAGATCATGGCGATCCGCTACGGCGAGGACTTCACCGACACGCGTCAGGTGGCCGAGGGCGTGATCCGCGTCGGTGATGTGGATGTCAGCTTCCACCCGGCGGGCCACATCCTCGGCTCGGCGCAGATCGCGGTGATGCCGCAGGCGGGCCCGAAGATCGTTGTCTCGGGCGACTATTGCCGCGCGCCGAACCCCGTCTGCGCCCCCTACGAGCCGGTCCCCTGCGACATCTTCGTGACCGAGGCGACCTTCGGCCTGCCCGTCTTCCGCCACCCCGATCCGCTATTGGAGATGGAGCGCCTGAAGGCCAGCATGGCCGAGTTCCCCGAGCGTCACCACCTGATCGGCGCTTACGCCCTCGGCAAGGCGCAGCGTGTGATCGCCCTGGCGCGGCAGGCCGGCATCGACGGCCCCATCGCCATCCACGGCGCGCTTCAGCGGCTCTGCCAGTATCACGTCGACCAGGGCATCGACCTCGGAGAGCTGGTCCCCGCCACCGCCGACAAGGTCGAGGCGCAGCTGGTCATAGCGCCTCCTTCGGCGTTCGCGAGCGCGTGGGTGCAGCGCTTCCGCGACCCGGTGATTGGCTTCGCCTCGGGCTGGATGACCGTGCGCGCCCGCGCCCGCCAGCGCGGGGTCGAGCTGCCGCTGGTCATCAGCGACCATGTGGACTGGCCGCAGGTGACCCAGACCATCCGCGAGCTGGCCCCCGAGGAGGTCTGGATCACTCACGGCACCGAGGACGGGCTGATGCGCTGGTGCGAGCTGGAGGGCTTCCCGTCTCGCCCCCTGCGCCTTGTCGGCTACGAGGACGAGCCGGAATGAGGGCTTTCGCAAACCTCTTGGAACGGCTGGCCTTCACCCCGGCGCGAAATGCCAAGCTGCGGCTTCTGCGCCATTACCTCGAGGCGACGCCCGACCCGGATCGCGGCTATGCCTTGGCCGCGCTGACTGGCGATCTGAAGCTGCGCGCGGTCACGCCCGGACTTCTGCGCGGGCTCATGGCCGAGCGGGTGGACGAGCAGCTCTTTGCCATGAGCTACGACTTCGTCGGCGATCTGGCCGAGACGATCGCGCTCCTTTGGGACACCGACCGTGACGACGATGTGCCCCTGCGCGAGGCACTGGAGCTGCTGTCCAAGACCGGCAAGGCGGGCCTGCCGCCGGCCATCGCCGGGATGCTGGACCGGCTCGGCGCCTCGCAGCGGCTGGCCTTCCTGAAGCTGGCGACCGGCAACATGCGGGTGGGCCTCTCGGCCCGGATGGCACGGATTGCGCTGGCCGAGATGGGCACGCCCGAGGTCGCCGATATCGAGGAGATCTGGCATGGCCTGACCCCGCCCTATGCGCCGCTCTTCCAGTGGATCGCAGGTGGCGAACGGCCCGAACATGCCGCCCGCGCGCCCTTCCGCCCTGTCATGCTCTCCACCCCCGTCGATCTGGACCAGCTGCGCGCCTTCGATCCGGCCGACTATACGGCGGAATGGAAATGGGACGGCATCCGGGTGCAGGCGGTCAGCGACGGCGGCACCCGCCGCCTCTACAGTCGCACCGGCGAGGATGTCTCGGGCGCCTTTCCCGACCTCCTTGAGGCGCTGGATTTCGACGGCGCGGTGGATGGCGAGCTGCTGGTCCGGCGCGGCGATCAGGTCGCGCCCTTCGGCGATCTGCAGCAGCGCCTAAACCGCAAGCAAGTGACGAAGGCGATGCTGGACAGCCACCCCGCCGGCCTGCGCGTCTACGACCTGATGATCTGGAACGGCGAGGATGTCCGCACCCTGCCGCACCAGCACCGCCGCGCCCTGCTGGAGGCCGCCGCCTTCTCCAGCCCCCGCATCGACATCTCGCCCCTGCTGCCCTTCAAAACCTGGGACGAGCTGGCCGCGCTGCGGGACAGCCTGCCCGACCCGGTGATCGAAGGCGTGATGATCAAGCGCCGCGACAGCGCCTATGTCGGCGGGCGCCCGCGCGGGCCGTGGTTCAAGTGGAAGCGCGATCCGATGGTGGTGGACGCGGTGATGCTTTATGCGCAGCGGGGGCACGGCAAGCGGTCGGGCTTTTACAGCGACTTCACCTTCGGCCTCTGGGACGGCGAGCAGCTGGTGCCGGTCGGCAAGGCCTATTTCGGCTTCACCGACGAGGAGCTGCGCGAGCTGGACCGCTTCGTGAGGAACAACACCACCGAGCGCTTCGGCCCCGTCCGCTCGGTCGCGCCCAAGCTGGTGCTAGAGGTCGCGTTCGAGGGGCTGAACGCCTCGGCCCGCCACAAGTCGGGCGTCGCCATGCGCTTCCCCCGCATCAGCCGCATCCGCTGGGACAAGCCCGCGGCCGAGGCCGACCGGCTGGAAACGCTGAAAGACATGATCCCGTGACCCTGCCCCCCGCGTTCCAAGCGTGGTTCGCCCGGCAGGGCTGGCAGCCGCATCCGCACCAGATCGCGCTCTTGCAGGCCCAGGGCGACAGCCTGCTGATCGCGCCGACCGGCGGCGGCAAGACGCTGGCGGGCTTCCTGCCGAGCCTCGTCGATCTGGTGGACGCGCAGCCGGGGCTGCACACTCTCTACGTCTCGCCCCTGAAGGCGCTGACGGCGGACATCGCGCGCAACCTCGCGCGGCCGGTGGCTGATCTTGGGCTGAGGGTGAGGGTCGAGGACCGGACCGGCGACACCCGCTCGTCGCAGCGCGCCCGCCAGCGCACCGACCCCCCGCATATCCTCCTCACGACGCCAGAATCGCTGGCGCTGATGTTATCCTACGAGCAGGCGCCGCAGATCTTCGGCAGCCTCCGCCGCGTGGTGCTGGACGAGCTGCACGCCCTGGCCGAGAACAAGCGCGGCGATCAGCTGATGCTGGGTCTCTCGCGCTTGCGTGCGTTGGCGCCGCAACTGGTCGTCACCGGCCTCTCGGCGACGGTCGAGGACCCGGATGCGCTGGCCGATTTCATGGGCGGCGCTGAGGTGATCCATGCCGATCCCGGCCCCGATCCCGACATCGCGATGCTGCCGACCACCGCGCCCTCGCCTTGGGCCGGGGGCAATGGCCACTATTCGGCGCCCGACGTGCTAAAGGCGATCAAGGAAGCCGGCACCACCATCGTCTTCATCAACACCCGCGCGCAGGCCGAGCTGTTCTTCCAGGCGCTCTGGGCGATCAACGACGAGAACCTGCCCATCGGCCTGCACCACGGCAGCCTCGCCCGCGAGGCGCGCCAGCGGGTCGAGGCGGCGATGGCGGCAGGCGCGCTGCGGGCGGTGGTGGCGACGGGCAGCTTGGACCTTGGCATAGACTGGGGCGCGGTGGATCTGGTCATCCAGGTCGGCGCGCCGCGCAACGTCAAGCGGCTGGTGCAGCGGATCGGGCGGGCGAACCACCGCTACAACGCGCCCTCCAAGGCGCGGATCGTGCCCGCCAACCGCTTCGAGGTGATCGAATGCGTCGCCGCGCTGGAGGCGGTGCGCGAGCGCGATCTGGACGGCGATCCGCGCGGTCCCGGCCCGCTGGACGTCCTCTGCCAGCACATCCTGCTGACCGCCTGCGCCGGGCCGTTCGACGCCGGTGCGCTCTACCACGAAATTCGCCGCGCCGGCCCCTATGCCGCCCTCAGCCGCGCCGCCTTCGACGATTGCCTGCATTTCGCGGCGACGGGCGGCTATGCGCTGCGCGCCTATGACCGCTGGCAGCGGCTGATGGAGCGGGACGGCCTCTGGCGCCTGCGCGATCCGCGAGCAGCGCGTGATCTGCGCATGAATGTCGGCACCATCGTCGAGGCCGAGATGCTCAAGGTCCGCTTCCGCGGCCGCGGCGGCGCGCCCTTGGGCGAGGTCGAGGAGGGCTTCGCCGCGACCCTCCGCCCCGGCGACACCTTCCTGATCGGCGGGCAGACCGTCCGCTATGACGCGCTGCGCGAGATGGTGGTCGAGGTCACGAAGCAGCCGACGAAAGAGCCGCGCATCGCCACCTATTCGGGGATGAAGCTGGCGACCTCGACGCAGCTCTCCCACCGGGTGCTGGCGCTGATCGGCGATCCCGCGCACCACCCCGCGCTGCCGAAGGACACGCAGGGCTGGCTGGCGCTTCAGGCCAAGGTCAGCACCCTGCCGCGTCCGGGCGTACTAGTCAGCGAGAGCTTCCCGCATCAGGGCCGCTGGCACTTCGCCCTCTACGGTTTTGCTGGGAGGAACGCGCTGCAGACGCTCGGCCTTCTGATGACGCGGATCATGGAGGAGGCGGGGCAGGGGCCGCTTGGCTTCCTGTCCACCGACTACGCCCTGCTGATCTGGTCGCTGGACCCGGTGACGGACCCGGCGCCGCTCTTGGACCGCGAGGCGCTGCGCGAGGGGCTGGGCGACTGGCTGGCCGGCAACGCGGTGATGAAGCGGACCTTCCGCAACGTGGCCATCATTTCGGGGCTGATCCAGCGCAACATGCCGGGCGGCCGGCGGACGGGAAAGCAGGCGACATTCTCCAGCGACATCCTCTATGACACGCTCAGGAAATACGACCCGGACCATCTGCTGCTGCGGATCACGGCCGACGAGGCGCGGCGGGGGCTTGTGGATTTCGGCCGGATCGAGGAAATGCTGGACCGCTCGGACCGGCTTGAGCATCGGATGCTGGACCGGGTGACCCCCTTGGCCGCGCCGCTGATGCTGGAGTTCGGGCGCGTCCCCATCGCGGGGGCAGGGCGGGAGAGACTGGCCGAGGCCGAGGCCGCGGCCTTGATGGCAGAGGCAGGACTGGCGTGACATCCTACACCTTCGACTTCGCGGGCCAGCGGCTCGAGGCGCGGGCGGCCGGGACGCTCTACTGGCCTGCGCGCGGCTGGCTGATCGTGGCCGACATGCATCTGGGCAAATCCGAGCGGATGGCCCGCCGCGGCGGGGCGCTGCTGCCCCCCTACGAGACCGAGGCGACCTTGGAGCGGCTGGAGGCCGAGATCGCCGCCACCCTGCCGTCGGTCGTCGTCAGCCTGGGCGATGCCTTCGACGACGACGCGGCCGGGCGGGGGCTGGATGACGCCGTCTGCGCACGCATCTCGGCGCTGGCGCAGGGGCGGCGGTGGGTCTGGGTCAGCGGCAACCACGATCCGGGCGCCATCTGCCCGCGCCTGCCCGGAACCGATGTCGCCGAGCTGCGCGACGGGCTGGTCCTGCGCCACGAGGCGGGGCAGGGGCCGGACGTGTCGGGGCATTACCACCCCTGCCTGCACCTGGCCGGCCAGCGCCGCCGCTGCTTCATGGTCGGCCGCGACCACCTGATCCTGCCGGCCTTCGGCGCCTATACTGGCGGGCTGGAGACGACCAGCCCGACGCTGGCGGCGCTTGTGCCGCACGGCATCGCCATCGCCTGCGGCCAGCGGGCGCTGGCGGTGCCGATAGGCGCCACGCCCCGCCGGCGGCTGGCCTGACCGCAGGAAAAAGGGCCGGCGCGCATGGCGGCCGGCCCTTCCTGCGTCAGATCCTTGCGCTTCAGAAGCGGAAGTTCATGCCCAGCTGGATGTTGCTGTGCTGCGGCGTCGCCACGGTCGTGACCTCGCCCTCGGTGGTGTCGTAGGTCAGGCTGGTGCTGCCGAAGTTGCGGAACTGGTACTCGGCGAAGACCGAGGTGCGGGCCGACACGGCGCGCTCGGCGCCAATGCCGAACACGGCGCCGGTCTGGCGGTAGCCCTGCGTCTCGGACGTCTCGCCATCGGACAGCGTGTAGTCGAAGCTGCCACGGGCCGCGCCGAGGGTGCCGTAGACCAGGGTCTGCGGGTTCACGACATAGCCGGTCTTCAGCACCAGCGAGACGATGTTCTTGACCGAGCTTTCGACGTCCAGCGCTGCGTCACCGAAATCGCCAATGTCCGAGGCATCGACCGAGCCGCCCTCGACCGCCAGTTCCGGGCCGAAGACCCAGTTGCCGCGCTGCAGGCGGTAGCCCGCACGGACGCCGGCGGTGGCGCCCTTCACATCCACGCTGCCGACGCCGAAGCCGTCGTCGTCGGTGGCGTTGAAGCCGATCGTGTCGTCGCCGCCGAAGGAGTAGCCGATCGAGCCGCCGACATAGGCGCCGGCCCAATCGCCGGTCGTCGCGACCGGTGCCGCGACGATGGGTTCGACCTCGACCGAGGGGGCGACGAAGCCGCCGGCCAGCGCCGCGGACGCGCCCGAGATCAGCGCGCCCGAGGCTACGCAGGCTGCAAGGATGGATTTCATGCTCATGAGGAGGCTCCTAAATTCAACTCGTTGCCAGAGATTTTCGTTCGTCGCGACCGCGTAGCTTGTTCTCCACGCCCATTGCAAACGAAAGTTACTCAATCCGGGATTGCACTGCACATATAAATACCCGCGATGTTGCACCGGCGCAACGTCGCCTGTTCCCGGTGTCAGGTGTCAGGTGTCGAGGTTCTCGACGTTCAGGGCGTTCTGCTGGATGAACTCGCGCCGCGGCTCGACCACGTCGCCCATGAGCTTCGTGAACAGATCCTCGGCCTCGGCCACATCCTCGATCCGCACCTGCAGCATCGTCCGCGCGCCAGGGTCCAGCGTGGTCTCCCACAGCTGCTCGGGGTTCATCTCGCCGAGGCCCTTGTAGCGTTGCAGCGACAGACCCTTCTCGCCCTCCAGGAAGATCGCCTGCAGCAGCGCCAAGGGGCCGTGGATCGCCTGCTCGCGGTCCTTGCGGACAAGGCGTGCGGGCTGGCCGTAGACCTCTTGCAGCGCCTGCGTCATCTCGCCAAGGCGACGGCTCTCGGCGCTGCGCAGCATCTGGCCGTCGAGGCTGCGCGTCTCCTCGACGCCGCGCAGGGTGCGGGACAGCCGGATGCCGGCATCCTGCGTCGGCCGGCCGAGCCAGCCGCGCTCGTACTCTTCGGCGATGATGTCCAGCCGCTTGGCGACGACATCCGCGACGCCCTGCGCGTCGTTGTCCAGCCGCCCCGACACGAGCGCGCCGGCGACGGCGGCCTGTTCGGTGATGTGCGGCGGGTAATGCGTGGGATAGGCGCGCAGGATGCGGCGGGCGGTGCGGGCTTCCTCGACCACCCGGGCAAGATCGCGGCCGGTAATCTCCTCGCCCGAGCCGAGCCGCAGGCTGGCGCCCTCGACCCCCTGCTGGATGAGGTAATCCTCGAGTGCGGCCTCGTTCTTCAGGTAGACCTCGGACCGGCCGCGCCCCACCTTGTAGAGCGGCGGCTGCGCGATGTAGAGGTGCCCGGCCTCGATCAGATCGGGCATCTGCCGGAAGAAGAACGTCAGCAGCAGCGTGCGGATATGCGCGCCGTCAACGTCGGCGTCCGTCATGATGACGATCTTGTGGTAGCGCAACTTGTTCAGGTTGAACTCGTCCCGGCCGATGCCGGTGCCGAGCGCGGTGATCAGCGTGCCGATCTGGTCGCTGCTCAGCATCCGGTCGAAGCGGGCGCGTTCGACGTTCAGGATCTTGCCGCGCAGGGGCAGCACCGCCTGGTTCTGGCGCGAGCGGCCCTGCTTGGCGGACCCGCCCGCGGAGTCACCCTCGACGATGAACAGCTCGGAGAGCGCGGGGTCCTTCTCCTGGCAGTCGGCCAGCTTGCCGGGCAGTGAGGCGACATCCATCGCCGTCTTGCGCCGCGTCAGTTCGCGCGCGCGCCGCGCAGCCTCGCGGGCCAGCGCCGCCTCGATGATCTTGCCGACGATCTGGCGCGCCTCGGCTGGGTTCTCCTCGAACCACTCGGCCAGCTTCTCGCCCACCAGCCCCTCGACCGCGGGGCGGACCTCGGACGAGACCAGCTTGTCCTTGGTCTGGCTGGAGAACTTGGGATCGGGCACCTTCACCGACAGCACGCAGGTCAGCCCCTCGCGCGCGTCGTCGCCGGTGAAATCGACCTTCTCCTTCTTCGCGATGCCGCTGTCCTGCGCGTATTTGCCGATCACGCGGGTCAGCGCGCCGCGGAAGCCGGCGAGATGCGTGCCGCCGTCGCGCTGCGGGATGTTGTTGGTGAAGGGCAGCACCGTCTCGTGGTAGCTGTCGTTCCACCACATCGCGACCTCGACGCCGATGCCGCTCTTCTCGCCGGTGATGAAGATCGGCTCGGGCATGACCGAGGTCTTCGAACGGTCGAGATATTTCACGAACTCGCGCACGCCGCCCTCGTAGAAGAGCTCGGTCTTCTGGATCTCGGCGTGACGCTCATCTTCCAGGATGATGCGGACGCCGCTGTTCAGGAAGGCCAGCTCGCGCAGGCGGTTTTCCAGCGTCTTGAACACGTAGTCGAGGTTGCTGAAGGTCCCGTTCGGGTCCGTCTGCTTGTTCGAGGCAAGAAACCGCACCTCGGTCCCCTTCTGGTCGGGGGCATCGCCGACCACGCGCAGGTGCTCGACCGTGTCGCCGCGCTCGAAGCGGGCGTAGTGTTCCTTGCCGTTGCGCCAGATGCGCAGCTCCAGCCAGTCGGAGAGCGCGTTCACCACCGAGACCCCGACGCCGTGCAGCCCGCCCGAGACCTTGTAGCTGTTCTGGTCGAACTTCCCGCCCGCATGCAACTGGGTCATGATGACCTCGGCCGCGCTGACGCCCTCTCCGACATGCAGGTCCACCGGGATGCCGCGGCCGTTGTCGCGCACGCTGACGCTGTTGTCGGCATGGATCTTCACGCGCACAAAGTCGGCATGACCGGCCAGCGCCTCGTCAATGCCGTTGTCCACGACCTCGTAGACCATGTGATGCAGGCCCGAGCCGTCGTCGGTGTCGCCGATATACATGCCGGGCCGCTTCCGGACGGCCTCCAACCCCTTCAGAACCTTGATGGAATCGGCGCCGTATTCGGCGGGTTGCGCTGCGGCTTCGCTCATGCGTGGGATTTCCTGTTCTTGCCCCTTCGATATAGCCATCCGGGCAGGGAAAGTCACGCCAGCGGCCCTGTTTTTCGCAATCTTTCGCGCATTTAGCCGGCCAGAAGCTGGCTTGCGCCAATCGCTGCGCCGACCGCCACCAGAAGCCAGCCCGAGACGAGGTTCATCCGCCGCATCCCCGCCGCCGTTGCCAGCCGCCGCCGCGCCAGGGCCAGCGCCCCGCCCATGCCGAGGTTCAGCGCGAAGGGGATGGCGCCCGACATCAGGACGATGATGCCGATGTCGGGCGGGCCGAGCCGGGCGATGTCGAAGAAGCCCGGCAGGACGCCGACGTAGAAGAGCGCCGCCTTGGGGTTGCCGGTGATCGCCATGAGGCCGGCGGAAAAGCCTGCCCAGCCTCCGGCGCGCGTCAGGCGGCTGTCGGTGTCCGGCGGACGGCCGGCATGGCGGATCAGCGCGATGCCCATGCCGGTGAAGACCAGAACGGCGATCCAGCGGAGGACCGCCAGGATCTCGGCCTGCGCGCCCGCGACAAGCGACAGGCCGAAGATGGCGATCAGCGGCCAGAGCATGTCCCCGATGGCGACACCAAGCGCCAGCGGCCAGACCCCGGCCCACCCGCCCGAGAGGCCGCGCGCCATGATGGCGACCCAGACCGGCCCCGGCGTCAGCCAGATCGCCACCAGCGCCCCGGCATAGAGCCAGATCGAGTCGGGCCCGAGGCTCATACGTCCTCGACCCGCGAGGCGCCGTCCAGCTTTGCGACCCGCAGCGCCCGGGCGCGGGGGCCGAAGTCCGAGAACAGCTCCGGCCCGGTGCCGGTCAGAAGGCTCTGGGCCGGCAGGGCGCAAATCAGGTCGTAGAGCGCGGCGCGGCGGTCCGCGTCCAGATGCGCGGCCACCTCGTCCAGCAGCAGCAGCACCGGCTGGTCCGACAGCGCGCGGGCATTGGCGAGGATCAGCGACAGCAGCAGCGCCTTCTGCTCGCCGGTCGAGGAAAGCGCGGCGGGCATGTCCTGCGGCCCCCAATGCGCCCCCAGATCGGCCCGGTGCGGGCCGGTCAGCGTCCGCCCCGCCGCCAGATCGCGCGGGCGCATGGCGGCCAGCCGCTCGGCGATGCTGGCAGGGTCCGGATCGTCCGCCTGCCCCTCGCCCGCCAGCAGCGTCAGGCGGGCGGCGGGAAAGGCGCCAGCCTCCTGCGCCGCCATGACCTGCGCCAGCGCGTCCTGCCGGTTGCGGGTGAGGGCCGCGCCGGCCTCGGCCATCTGCGCCTCCAGCGCGCGGTGCCAGCCGGGGTCCGTGATCTGGTCCCGCAGCAGGCGGTTGCGCTCGCGCATGGCCTTGTCATAGGCCAGCGCGTGGTCGGCATGGTCGGGCATCAGGCTGAGGGTCAGGCGGTCGAGGAACCGCCGCCGCCCCTCGGGCGCCTCGGTCCAGAGCCGGTCCATCGCCGGCACCAGCCAGACGACGCGCACCAGCCGCGCCAGCGCCGTCTGCGCGACCTGCTTGTCGTCGATGCCGACGCTGCGGGGCTGTCCGGGCGGCGCCGTCGTCTCGACCCGGTGATCGCCAAGCGAGGCGCGGATGCGCCAGCCGGCGTCCTTGCCCTGCCGCGCCTGCTCGGGAGCTGGCGCGGCGCGCAACCCCCGGCCCGGGGCCAGCATCGAGACCGCCTCGAGAATGTTGGTCTTGCCCGACCCGTTCGGCCCGAAGATCGCCAGCGGCCGGGCGTCCAGATCAAGCTCGAGCCGAGGCCACGAGCGGAACTGCGCCAGCGACAGGCGATGCAGCGTCACACGCGCATCGGCATGACGACATAGACCGCGCTTTCGTCGCTGCCCTCGCGGATCAGCGCGGCGTCGCCCGAGCCGTTGAACAGGAACACCGCGTTGTCGCGGTCGACCTGGCTGGCGATCTCTTGCAGGTACTTGGCGTTGAAGCCGATCTCGAGCGTTTCGTCGGCATAGGCGACGATCAGCTCCTCCTCGGCCGCGCCGGCATCGGGGGCGTTCACCGACAGGACCAGCCGGTCCTGGTCCAGCGACAGCTTCACGGCGCGCGACCGCTCGCTGCTGACGGTGGCGACGCGGTCGACCGCGCGGGCGAAGTCGCTGGCATCCACCTCGAGCTTGCGGCCGTTATGCATGGGGATGACGCGGCTGTAATCGGGGAAGGTGCCGTCGATGACCTTCGAGGTCAGGGTGATCGTGGGCGTGGCGAAGCGCACCTTGGTCTCGCTGACCGAGACGGCGATGTCCGCCTCGTCATCGTCCAGAAGCTTGCGCAGCTCGGCCACGGTCTTGCGCGGGACGATCACGCCCGGCATCTCGTCGGCGCCCGCCGGCAGCGGCGCGTCGATCCGCGCGAGCCGGTGCCCGTCCGTCGCCACGCAGCGCAGCACCGGGCTGCCGTCGGACTGCGCCACATGCATGTAGACGCCGTTGAGGTAGTAGCGCGTTTCCTCGGTCGAGATCGCGAATTTCGACTTGTCGAAGAGCCGCCGCAGCACGCCGGCCGGAGCCCGGAAGTTGGCGCTGTACTCGCTGGAGGCCATGACGGGGAAATCCTCGCGCGGCAGGGTCGCGAGGCTGAAGGAGGACCGCCCGGCCTGCACGGCAAGACGCCCGGTCGCGTCGTCGCTGCTGATCTGCACCAGCGCCCCGTCGGGCAGCTTGCGCGCGATCTCGTTCAGCATCACGGCGCTGACGGTGGTCGCGCCGGATCGCTCGACCTGGGCTGCGGCCTTGTCCACGACCTCGGTGTCAAGGTCGGTGGCGCGGAAGCTGACGCCCTCGGGCTTGGCCTCGATCAAGACGTTGGCCAGAATCGGGATGGTGTTGCGCCGCTCGACGACGGACTGGGCCTGAGACACGGCCTTGACCAGAACGGCACGCTCGATCGAGAATTTCATCTGCTTTCCCTGCCCCTTGTACCACCCGGCCTTGCGTCGGACCTGATGTGTAACCGCCCGCGCGAGCGGTCACAAGATTTTCGTGAGCGGGATCAGGCCTCGAGCAGCCGCTTCAGCACGGCCACGTCCTCGGCCAAGCTGGTGTCCTCGACCATCAGCTCGTCGATCTTCCTGACGCCGTGCATGATCGTCGTGTGATCGCGCCCGCCGAAGCGGCGCCCGATCTCGGGCAGGGACCGGCTGGTCATCTGCTTGGCCAGGTACATCGCGATCTGGCGCGGCCGGGCGACGTTGCGGGCGCGCTTCGGGCCGATGAGGTCGGCCAGGCGGATGTTGTAATGCTCGGCCACCTTGCGCTGGATGTCGTCGATGCTGACCTTGCGGTCGTTCGTGCGCAGGATGTCGGCCAGGCATTCCTGCGCCAGCTCCAGCGTGATCTCGCGGCGCAGAAGGCTGGCATGGGCGAAGAGGCGCTGCAGCGCACCTTCCAGCACGCGGACGTTGGTGCTGATGCGGTGGGCGAGGAATTCCAGCACGCCAGCGCCGATCTCGACATCGGGCTGCTGGGCGCGGAAGCTGTCGGTCTTGGACTGCAGGATGCCGAGGCGCAGCTCGTAGGTCGTCGGGTGCAGGTCCACGATCAGCCCGCAGCTGAGACGCGACTTGATCCGCTCCTCGAGCCCCTTGATCTCGGCCGGGGCGCGGTCGGCGGAAATGACGATCTGCTTGCCCTGATCGACCAGCGCGTTGAAGGTGTGGAAGAACTCCTCCTGCGTGCTGTCCTTGCCGGCGATGAACTGCACGTCGTCGACCATCAGCATGTTCACGTTCCGGAACATGCCCTTGAAGTCCATGATCGTGCTTTCGCGCAGGGCCTGCACGAAGCGGTACATGAACTGCTCGGCCGAGAGATAGAGCACCTGCGCGACCGGATGACGCGCCTGGAAGTCATGGGCGATGGCATGCATCAGGTGCGTCTTGCCAAGCCCGACGCCGCCATAGAGGAACAGCGGGTTGAAGCCGACGGGTCCGCCCTCGCCCACGCGGCGGGCGGCGGCATGGGCCAACTCGTTCGGCTTGCCGACCACGAAGTTGCTGAAGGTGTAGCGCGGGTCCAGCGGGGCGCCCAACTCGGCGCGGGGGGCGCGGGTCGTCGCGGGCGCGGCGCGTTCGGTGCGGGCCGGAGCCGCGGCGGGGGCATCATCGGCGGGCGCGGCCTCGGCGGGTGCGTCCTCGCGCAGGCGGGCGGCGGGCGCGCCGATCTCGAAGCGCAGCCGCTCGACCTCGGCGCCGGCGCGGTTCAGGACCGAGACGATCTCCTTGGCGAAGTGCCGGTTCACCCAGTCCGAGATGAACCGGGTCGGGCTGGCGAGGCGGGCGGCGCCGTCCTCGATCGAGGTCAGACGCAGGGGCTTGATCCAGTGGTTGTAGTTGTTCGGTCCAACGCTCTGCTCAAGTTCGGCGCAAGCCCGACCCCAGATACCGTCCATCATCTGCCTCATTTCCCGTGCCTGTCCCCAACCCCGCCGGTTCATCCGGCGGCCAGATCATGTGCCGCATGGGGTGCAGCGAACAGGACGCCCCTGCAGCCAAAGCGGCCGCATGTCGGGGCATCGCCCTTCGGTGTCGCCAAAACGGAGCATGTGGCGGTCGGTGGCAGCCGACAGCCCCTTTTCCGAGGGCGAATGTGAAAAAATCACAGCTTACATGGCCGGGTTTTCGAAAAGTCCGCAGACTGCTCGAAGGCTCGGCCCCCCATGCGACGTGAATCGCAAGGAGGAAACTAGCGCCTGCCACGGCGGGGCTGCAACCGAACTATGAGCTTGACAGAGTGTTAACGGATTCGAATCTGCGAGCTGGTTGAGTCCGTTGCAGAAAAACACCAGAGGGCTGTTTTTTAACGGTTTATTAAGAAGTTTTCGCAGCTGCGGCAATGGCAACGGGCGCATGCGTGAAGCATGCGCCCGTCGTTCCGGAAGGCCTCAAGAAGGCCGGTTTTGCTGGCTGCGGACGCGGCTGCGCCCGTCCCGATCAGGCCTGGCCGAGGGCGCCGACGCGGGCCGCAAGGCGCGAGATTTTCCGCGATGCAGTATTCTTGTGGACGACGCCCTTGGTGACGCCGCGCATCAGCTCGGGCTGGGCGATCCGCAGGGCTTCCTTCGCCGCGTCGGCGTTGCCGGAAGCGATGGCTTCCTCAACCTTGCGGATAAAGGTGCGGATGCGCGAGCGGCGGGCCTTGTTGACGTCGGTGCGGCGCTCGATCTGGCGGGCGCGCTTCTTGGACTGGGGCGTGTTGGCCATGAGAGGCTCCTTGTGTCTTCAGCGTTGTTCGGTTCGCGCAAAAGACCCAAGGCTCCGGCCCCGGAAAGGGACGGACTCGATTCTTGCCTAAGCGGGCCCACGCGCATGTAGCCGGGGCCTATACGGCAACCCGGCAGGAAAGGGAAGCGGGAATCAGCGGTCGCGAAACTGCGCCTCGCGCTTCTCGAGAAAGGCGGCCATGCCCTCTTTCTGGTCTTCCGTCGCGAACAGGGCGTGGAAGGCCCGGCGCTCGAACAGGAGGCCCTCGCGCAGCGTCGTCTCGTAGGAGCGGTTCACCGCCTCCTTCACCGTCTTGGTCGCGATCTGCGATTTCTCGGCGATCTTGCGGGCGGCGGCCATCGCCTCGGACATCAGCTTGGCCGCGGGGACGACGCGGCTGACGAGGCCCGCGCGCTCGGCCTCGGCGGCGTCCATGAAGCGGCCGGTGAGGTTCATGTCCATCGCCTTGGACTTGCCGATGAGGCGCGTCAGGCGCTGCGTGCCCCCGATGCCGGCGACGACGCCGAGGTTGATCTCGGGCTGGCCGAACTTGGCGGTGTCGGCGGCGATGATGAAGTCGCAGACCATCGCCAGCTCGCAGCCGCCGCCCAAGGCGTAGCCGCTGACGGCGGCGATGATCGGCTTGCGCACGCGGCCGATGGCGTCGATCTGCGCGCCGAAGAGATCGGCGTCATAGACATCGACATAGGATTTCGTGGACATCTCCTTGATGTCGGCGCCGGCGGCGAAAGCCTTCTCGCTGCCGGTCAGGACGATGCAGCGCACCTTGTCGTTGCGGTCCGCATCGGCGAGCGCGGCGGACAACTCGTCCAGAAGCTGGGCGTTCAGCGCGTTCAGCGCTTCGGGTCGGTTCAGCCGGATCAGCGCGACCTCGTCCTCGATGTCCACGATGATGGTTTCGTAAGCCATAGGCTCAGGCCCTCGTTGCCGTTGCAATGGCGCGGACCCTAGCAGCATGCGCGGGCGGAATCCATGCGTCAGCGTTGACAGGCAGGGCAGTAGAAGCTGGACCTGCCGGATTGCACGACGCGCCGCACCTCGCCGCGGCATCCCTCGCGCAGGCAGGGCAGGCCCGCGCGGTCATAGGCGCGGAAGCTGTGCTGGAAATAGCCCAGCTCGCCCGTGGCCTGCCGGTGATCGCGCAGGGACGAGCCGCCGGCGGCGATCGCGTCGGTCAGCACGTCGCGGATATGGCCGACCAGCGCGGCGATGCGCGCGGCCCCGATGCGGCCGGCGGCGCGGCGGGGGTCGATGCCGGCGCGGAACAGCGCCTCGCTGACATAGATGTTGCCAAGGCCCGCCACGATGCGCTGGTCCAGCAGGATCTGCTTCACCGGCGCCCGGCGCCCCGCGAAGGCCGCCGCCAGATAGGTCGCGTCAAAGCCCGGATCGAAGGGTTCGGGGCCGAGATGGTCCAGCAGCGGATGGCTCTGCCCCTCGCGGATCAGGTCCACCATGCCGAAGCGGCGGGCGTCGTTGAAGGTGATGGTCGTGCCGGCCTCGGTCACCAGCACGACGTGGTCGTGGCGCGGCAGGATCGCGGGATCGCGGTGAAAATCGCCGGGCGCCTGGCCCTCGATCAGCATGCGCCCCGACATGCCGAGGTGCCACAGCACCGTGCCGCCGCGGTCAAGATCGGCCAGCAGGTATTTCGACCGCCGCCGGAGCGCCGTCACCCGCGCCCCGGTCAGCACCTGCACCAGATCGGGCGGCAGGGGCCAGCGCAGGTCGGGGCGGCGCGCCTCGGCGCGTGCGATGCGCGCGCCCTCCAGATGCGGCAGCAGGCCCCGCCGCACCGTCTCGACTTCCGGCAGTTCTGGCAACCCGGTCCCTTTCGTCGCATTGTGCCCCGCGCTTGCCCCGGCCATTGTGCCGGGCGCGGGCCGGGCTTATCTGGCAACGGAACGGGAAAACGGCAAGCGCATGACGGACAGCAGACAGACCCATTTCGGTTTCCGGACCGTGGACGAGGATGCCAAGGCCGGGCTGGTCCACGGGGTCTTCTCTTCCGTCGCCTCGCGCTACGACGTCATGAACGACCTGATGAGCGGGGGCGTCCACCGGCTGTGGAAGGCCGCGCTGATGGACTGGCTGGCCCCGCGCGACGGCCAGCACCTGCTGGACGTGGCGGGCGGGACGGGCGACGTCGCCTTCCGCTTCCTCGACCGCGCCCCCGGCGCCCGCGTCACCGTCTGCGACATGACCGAGCAGATGCTGGTCGAGGGGCGCAACCGCGCCGAGGCGGTGGAGAAGGCCGACCGGCTGGCCTGGGTCACCGGCGACGCGATGGCGCTGCCCTTCGCCGAGAACAGCTTCGACCGCTACACGATCAGCTTCGGCATCCGAAACGTCACCCGCATCCCGGACGCCCTGGCCGAGGCTTACCGCGTCCTGAAGCCGGGCGGCCGGCTGATGGTGCTGGAGTTCAGCCAGATCCCGGTGCCGGCGGCGCAATGGGCCTATGACCGCTACAGCTTCAACGTGATCCCGGCGATGGGGCAGGCGGTGACGGGCGACCGCGACAGCTACCAGTATCTCGTCGAATCGATCCGCCGCTTCCCCGACCAAGAAGGCTTCGCGCAGATGATCCGCGAGGCGGGCTTCGACCGCGTGCAGTACCGCAACCTCTCGCTTGGCATCGCCGCGCTGCATTCCGGCTGGAAGCTCTAGGCCTTGCGCGGACCCCACAACATCCTGCGGCTGATCCGCACGGGCGCCACGTTCGAGCGCACCGGCGCCATGGAGGCGGTGCTGAACGCGGTGGACGCGCCCATCCGCCTGCGCCTCGCCGCGCGGGTGCTGGGCTGGCCCTTCCGCTGGCTGGGCTACAAGGGCGATCCGACCCTGCCGCCGCTGACGCGCGCGATCACGGCGCTCGGGCCGGCCTACATCAAGTTCGGGCAGATCATGTCCACCCGCGCCGACGTGGTGGGCGTCGAGCTGGCCGGCCAGCTTCGCATGCTCCAAGACCGGCTGCCGCCCTTCCCGACCGCCACCGCCCGGCAGGTGATCGCGGCCGAGCTGCGCGCGCCGGTGGACCAGCTCTTCAGCGAGTTCTCCGAGCCGGTCGCCGCCGCCTCCATCGCCCAGGTCCACCGGGCGCGGGTGCGCGAGACGGGGCAGGAGGTCGCCGTCAAGGTCGTCCGCCCCGGCATCGGCCGCGCCTTCAGCCGCGACATCGACGCCTTCCACCTCGGCGCGCAGATGATCGAGGTGCTGCTGCCCGGCGTGCGCCGGCTGCGCCCGCGCGACGTGGTGCGGCACTTCGAATCGGTCGTCACGGGCGAGCAGGACCTGCGGCTCGAGGCTGCCGCCGCCTCGGAATTCGCCGAGAACACCAAGGACGACGCGACCTTCCAGGTGCCGCTGCCGCATTGGGCGCTGTCCTCGCGGCGCGTGCTGACGGCCGATTGGGCCGAGGGCCTGCCGATGGGCGACCGCGAGGGGCTGATCGCCGCCGGCCACGACACCGCGCATCTGGCGCGGCGGGTGATCCAGCTGTTCCTCAGCCACGCCCTGCGCGACGGCTTCTTCCATGCCGACATGCATCACGGCAACCTCAAGGTCGCCGCGAACGGGGACATCATCGCCTATGACTTCGGCATCATGGGCGAGATCGACGAATATACCCGCCGGGTCTATGCCCAGATCCTCTACGGCTTCATCCAGCGCGACTACCGCCTGGTCGCCCGCGTCCATTTCGAGGCGGGCTACGTCCCCCGCGACCGCGACGAGGCCGCCTTCGCCCGCGCCCTCCGCGCCGTGGGCGAGCCGATCTTCGGCGCCGATGCGACCCGCATCAGTATGGCGAACCTGCTGTCCTACCTCTTCGAGGTGACCGAGCGCTTCGGCATGCCGACCCGGACCGAGCTGATCCTGCTGCAGCGCACGATGGTGGTGGTCGAGGGGGTCGCCCGCTCGATCGATCCGCAGCTGAACATCTGGGACGCGGCCAAGCCCGTCGTGACGGACTACATCCGCAGCAGCATCGGCCCGAAGGCCGCGGTCCACGACATGCGCCGCGTCGCGCAGACCATCGGGCGCTACGGCCCGTTGCTGCCGCAGATCGTCGAGAACGCGCTCTACGAGCGTGCCCATCCCGAAGAGGCGCGCATCGCGATCATCAGGACCCGCAGCCGCGCGGTGCCGTGGCTGGCGGCGGGCTTCGGCATCGCCTCGGGCATCGTGATCGGGATGCTGATCTAGCTCAGAAGCAGAGGATCTCGGCCTCGGCCTCGGCGCGGCGCAGCTCGGCCACGTCCTCGCCCAGCTGCGGCATCGAGCGGAACATGCCCGACCGCTCGCCGGTGGTCTGCCGCATCCTCAGGATCGTCTC
Organism: Paracoccus tibetensis; assembly: GCF_900102505.1. GTDB lineage: Bacteria > Pseudomonadota > Alphaproteobacteria > Rhodobacterales > Rhodobacteraceae > Paracoccus > Paracoccus tibetensis. The sequence goes on from NZ_FMVT01000003.1 coordinate 233,380, forward strand.
GGCGCCGACATAGTCCTGATAGGGCAGCACCTCGGCGATCCGGTCGATCGCGCAGGAGCAGCGGTCGAGGAAGTCCCGCGTCTGCCCGTTCGTCGCCATGCAGGCGAAGACGTATTCCGCCCGCGCGTTCGTCGGATAGTCGTTCACCGCCTGCGCCCCCGCGGGCGCCGCCGCCGCAAGCGCCGCCGCGAGGGCGGCGGCGGCCGGGACCGCTCGGCTCACTGCAGCACCAGGCTGCTGCGATAGCCCGGTCCGCCCGGTGCGGTCTCGGCGCGCAGCTCGCGGATCGGCTCGGTTGGGTCGGTCATCACGAAGGTCATGGTCAGGCTCTCGAAGCCGCCCATCCGCGCCGCGTTCGGGTCCTCGGCGAAGGGCGTGAACTCGGCCAGGGTGGCGCCGTCCTGCTGCGTCAGGCTGCCGCCGCGGAACAGCGCGTCCTTCATGCGGTTGCGGATGTAGTGGGGATTGCCGCCGGTCATCGTCGCCATGTCGCGGGCGGTCTGCTCGAGGAAATAGGTCAGGACCGGATCGCCGCCCGAGGCCGGGAAGGGACCGATGCGCCGGCTGCGCGTGCCGTCCTCGCGCGTCATCTCGAGGACGGGCTGGCCGTCCGAGGGATCGACCGCCTCGGCCAGCGTCAGGCGTCCGTCCGCCACGGGGCGGAAGCCCTCGGCCGCCGGACCCTCCAGATCCAGCTCCCACGCGATCGTCTCATCGCCCAGTTGCCACGGCCCGCGCTCGGCAAAGACCGCATCGCCCGCCTCGCCCGCCCCTGCGGCCAGCGGCGCCAGCAGCATGGCGGCGGCAAGTCCTGCCGCCCGAAACACCTGTCGCATCGATTGTCCTCCCATCGTCGCGCGGACCATGATGCCGCCCCGGCGCCGGCCCGCAAGACCCGGCCGCGCGGCTCTCCACCATTTGTCCTAGGCCAGCAGCCGGGCAAGGATCTCGGCCAGGTCGGCCGGCCGCACGGGCTTTTCCAGAAGATGCACCCCCATCGCCGCGCAGGTCCGCGCGATTTCGGGGTCGCGATGGGCGGTGATCATCACCGCCGGCACCCACCGGTCCGAGGCGGCGCGCAGCGCCTCGATCGAGGCCGTGCCGGTGTCGCCGTTCTCGAGATGGTAGTCCGCCAGGATCACGTCGGGCGGCTCCTCGCCCATGGTCGCCAGCGCCTCGGCCGTGCCGCCGGCAAGGCGCGGGACCATGCCGAAGCGGTCGCGCAGGATCATCTGGTAGCCGCGCCGCATCTCGGCATCGTTCTCGACCACCAGCGCGACGCGGCCGCGCAGCCGCATCAGGGCCGGCTCGGCGGCCACCGGCCGGGGCGCCGCGTCGCCCTCGACGATCGGCAGGCCGACGCGGAAGACCGTGCCGCGCATCGCCTCGGAGCTGAGGCTGATCGGATGGCCGAGCTTCGCGCAGGCGCGGCGCACGATCGACAGGCCCAGCCCCATGCCCGGCGCGCCGTTGTCGTTCGACAGGCGCTGGAACTCGTCGAAGATGCGGTTGCGGTCCACCGCAGGGATGCCCACCCCGGTGTCGTAGACCGTCAGCCAGCACATGCCCTCCCGCCGCCGCGCCCCCACGGCGACGCCGCCGCGATGGGTGTATTTCAGCGCGTTCGACACCAGGTTCTGCGCGATCCGCCGCAGGAAGACCGGGTCGCTCTCGACGATCTGCTGGGTCGGCACGAAGCGCAGGCGCAGCCCCTTGGCCTCGGCGACGGGGGCGAATTCGGCGGCGAGGCGGCGGAACAGCTCGCCCAGGGGCACCGGCTGGCGGTTGAACTCGATCCGCTGGCTGTCGAGGCGCGAGATGTCGAGGACGGCATGCATCAGCTGCTCGACCGATTCGAAGGCGTCCGACAGGCGGCCGGTCAGCTCCTGCTGGAACTCGGTCATCGGGGTGTCGTTCAGCGCCGCCAGGAACAGCCGCGCGGCCGAGAGCGGTTGCAGCAGGTCGTGGCTGGCCGCGCGCAGGAACCGGGTCTTCGAGCGGTTCGCCTCTTCGGCGGCGGCGCGGGCGACGGCCAGCTCGCGGTTGCGCTGCGAGAGGTCCGCCATCGCCTGCTCCAGCTCGCGCCGGCGGGCCTGCACCTCCTGCTCCAGCGCGACGGCGGCCTGGAACATGGCCCAGGCCGAGCCGCGCGAGTCCTCCAGCCGGTCCAGCCGGTCGATCAGGACGCGGCTGATCTTGTCCAGCTTGGCGACCTGCCGCTCGGGCGGGTCGTCCTCACGCAGCATGGGCCGCCGCGTTGCCTGGGTCCATGAAGGCGAGGCCGACGAAGGTCTGGTTCACATGCATGCCGCTGTGCTGCTCGCCATAGGTGTTGAAGCCGGCCACGCGATGCTGCGCGTAGATGCGCGACATCGTCTCGGCCAGGCCCGCGCGCTCCAGCGCGAGGCGGCGCAGGATGCAGTCGAAGGCCAGCACCATCAGCGGCGGGCGGGGCAGGGCGGCCAGCGCCTCGGCCATGCCCTGCGTCATGTCCTCGGACCGGCCGAGGGTCAAAACGGTGCCGGTGTCGATGGCCGACATTAGCGACAGGCCGCCGTCCTCGGTCACGGCGCTGATGGCGCGGACGTGGAAGCGGCGGCCGGTGCGGATCAGCAGCGGCCGGCGGGCGAACTCGGCCGGGGTCAGCTCGTCCGGCCGGACGCCGATCAGCCGGGCATATTCCTCGGCCGCCGGCTCGGCGTTCAGCTCCAGGATGCGGCGGCGTTCGGGGGTGGCGGCGGTGACGACGGCGCGCACGTCGCTCGGGCTGAAATGGGCGAAGGTGATCTCGCTGACCTCAAGGTCGGTCTCGACCAGCAGGAAGACCGCCGCGTCCGAAAAGACCTGCCCGCCCGCCAGCAGCCAGGTCTCGCGAAAGTCCAGCCCGTCGCCGGCCGAGCCGCCGAGGACGGGGACCGAGGGCAGCGCCGCGTCGAGGGCGGCGACCAGCACGTCCTCCTGCCCGGCGATCCCGTCTACCAGCAGCAGCCCGAAGAGCGAGCGGCGCGGGTCGGGCGCGAAATCGCGGTGCAGCCGCCGCAGCCGGTTCATCCAGTCCGAGACCGGCAGGTCGGACAGGTCCGGCAGGGTCAGCACGGCAGCGCGGAAATGGCGGGCGGGAAAGCCGATCGCAACGACGCTGCCCGAGGCGTAGCCGCGCGGCCCGATCTCGCCCGCCGAGGAGCAGCCCGCGATCACGCAGTCCGCCGGCAGTCCGGGCGCCAGCCGCGCATGAAGCTGCGCCAGCTCCTCGCCCTTGGCGCCGAAGACCAGCACGATGGCGGGATTTACGGCGCGCAGGCCGGCCAGCAGGATCGGGGCCATGTCGGCCTCGCCGCGGTCGGCCTGCACGGCCACCGGCCCGACGGTGCCCTCCTTCACAGCCGGGCCGGTATCCATCACCCGGCCTCGAACAGCCGGATCGAGTTGGCCAGCAGCACCGCCTGCGTGCGGCGCCGGGCGTTGATCTTGGACATGATGGCGGTGATGTGGGTCTTCACCGTCGCCTCGGCGATGGACAGCTCGTAGCTGATCTCCTTGTTTGCCTTGCCCTGGCAGATCAGCCGCAGGATCTTCATCTGCTGCGGCGTCAGGGACGAAAAGCGCCGCGCCAGCTCGGCCCGCGCCTCGTCCTCGGCGCTGTCCTGGCTCGGCTCATAGCCCTCGGGGGTGACGTGCTCGCCCTCCCACATGCGGCGCAGGCTGTCGACCAGCGCCTCGCGCGAGAGGGACTTGCTGATGTAGCCCTGCGCGCCCGCCGCCATCGCGGCCGAGATCATCGCGCCCTCCAGATCGGCCGAGATCATTGTGATCGGCACGTCCGGCAGCTGCCGGCGCAGCGTCACGATCCCCTCGGCCCCGCGCGCGTCGGGCAGGTTCAGGTCGAGGATCACGGCATCCGGGGCGCCCTGCGTGCGGATCTGCTCCAGCGCCGCGGCAAGGCTGCGGGCCGTGCGGACATTCTTGAGGCCGAAGCTGATCTTCAGCGTCAGGGCCAGCGCGTCGCACATCAGCGGATGATCGTCGACGATCAGGATTTCTCGGACCTGGTCGGCGGTGGCTCGCTGTGACGACGTCGCGCGCACCTCTCTGGCCGCTGCGGTCATGGCTATCCTCCCTGTGACGCGCGCGATCCCCTCCGCCGGCGTCAAAGCCAAGTGTAGAAGCCTCGGCAGACAAAGCAAGCGGATGATGCGACGAAAGTCGCATGATCGGGACGTTGTGAGCGAAGGTGCGCCATGCCACGCTGGCAGCGCGACAGGCACGGGAGGGTTCATGTCGATCACGCGCCGCAGCGGCTTCGCGCTGGCCCTTGCGCTGGCGGTTCTGGCGGTGGCCGGCCGGGCCGATGCCGATCCGGCCGCGCTGCTGCCGGTCGTCACCGTGGGCGTGCAGGAGAACGGCACAGTCAACTGGGAGCTTCAGACGATCCAGGCGCGCGGGCTCGACCACGCCAACGGCTTCCGGCTGGAGGTCCTGCCCTTCGCCGGCGCGCAGGCGACCCAGGTCGCGATGCTGGGCGGGCAGGTGGACGCAATCGTCTCGGACTGGTTCTGGGTGGCGATGCAGCGCGGGGCAGGGGCGGGGCTGACCTTCTGGCCCTATTCCACCTCGGTCGGCGGAGTGGTTGTGCCGGCCGACAGCGCGGTCCATGAGCTGGCCGATCTGGAGGGGCAGGCGATCGGCATCGCCGGCGGGCCGCTGGACAAGAGCTGGCTGATCCTGCGCGCGCTTCACCGGCAAGAGACGGGGCGCGATCTGGCCGAGGTGACGCAGCAGGTCTATGGCGCCCCGCCGATCATCCAGAACGCCGCCGAGACGGGCGAGGTCGCCGGCGCGATCAACTTCTGGCATTTCTCGGCCAAGATGCAGGCGGCCGGGATGCGCCAGATCGCGACCACGGCCGAGGCGGCCGAGACGCTCGGCCTGTCCCCCGACACGCCGCTTCTGGGCTATGTCTTCCGCGACAGCTGGATCGAGGCGAACCCGGCGCGGGCGCAGGGGCTGGCCCGGGCCTCGCGGCAGGCCAAGGAGCTGCTGGCCACCGATCCCGCCGCGTGGGACGAGCTGCGCCCGATGATGAATGCCGCCACCGACGCCGAGTTCGAGGCGCTGCGCGACGGCTGGCTGGCCGGCATCCCGCCCGAGGGGCCGGTCGATGCCGGGGACGCGGCCGATCTCTTCGCGCTGATGGCCGAGCTTGGCGGCGACGAGCTGACCGGCGGCCTCGACGCGCTGCCCGAGGGGCTGTTCTGGCAAGGTGAGTGACCGCCCCCTCTTCCTGCGCCGCAGCCCCGGCCTGATCCCCGGCCTTCTGTCGGTTCTGGCACTTCTGGCGCTGTGGGCGGTCGCGGCCGAGCTGGCGGAGAACGCGCGCCGGATGCCCTCGCCGCTGGCGGTGGCGCTGCGGGTGCAGGCGCTGGCCGTAAGCGGCGAGCTGTGGTTCCATGCCGGCATGACCCTCTCGCGCGTGGCGGCCGCCTTCGGCATCGCGATGGTGCTGGGCGGGGTGCTGGGTCTCTGGATGGGGCGCTCGCGCGCGGCCGACCACTGGCTGAACCCCGGCCTCGTCATCCTGCTGAACATCCCGGCGCTGGTCGTGATTGTCCTTTGCTACATCTGGATCGGGCTCAACGAGACGGCCGCGATCCTGGCCGTCGCGCTGAACAAGATCCCGCTGGTGACGGTGATGCTGCGCGAGGGGGCGCGGGCGCTGCGTCCCGATCTGGACGAGATGGCGCGGGCCTTCCGCATGTCGCCGCTGGCGCGGCTGCGCCACGTGATCCTGCCGCAGCTCGCGCCGCATCTGGCGGCGGCGGCGCGGGCGGGCATCTCGCTGATCTGGAAGATCGTGTTGGTGGTTGAGTTTCTCGGCCGCTCGAACGGGGTCGGCTTCAAGATTCACCTCCTCTTCTCCAGCTTCGACGTGGCGGGCGTCCTGGCTTGGGCGCTGGCCTTCGTCGCGGTGATGCTGGCGATCGACCTGTCGATCCTGCGCCCGTGGGAGGCCGGCGCGAACCGCTGGCGGCACGATGAGGCTTGAGCTGCGCGCCAAGTCCTTCGGCAACCAGCCGGTGCTGGGGCCGCTGACGCTGAGCGTCGCGCGGGGGCAGCGGGTCGCGCTGCTCGGCCCGTCGGGCATCGGCAAGTCAACGCTGCTGCGCATCCTCGCGGGCCTCGATCGCAGCTTCGATGGCCGGCTGACGGCCCCCGAGCGGCTGGCGCTGGTCTTCCAGGAGCCGACGCTGCTGCCGTGGCGCCAGGCCGAGGCGAACATCACCCTCACCACCGGCGCGACCCCCGCCCGCGCCCGCGCGCTGATGGCCGAGGTCGGGCTGGCCGGGCACGAGGCGAAGTTTCCGCGCCAGCTTTCGCTCGGCCAGCAGCGCCGCCTGTCGCTGGCCCGCGCCTTCGCGACCGATCCGGGCATCCTGCTGATGGACGAGCCCTTCGCCAGCCTCGACGCCGACACCGGCGCGCGGATGCTGGACCTGACCGAGGCGCTGCTGACGCGCAGCGGCGCCGGGCTGGTGCTGGTCACGCATGATCCGGCCGAGGCGGCGCGGCTTGGCGCGACCGCGCTGCGGCTTGCGGGAAGCCCGGCCGTGCTGGGCTAGCTGGCCTGATCGAAGCTCTGGTCCCAGATGTTGCCGTTCGTGTCCTCGACATGGACATGGATCGGCTGGCCGTTCGGCTGGTAGGCGAAGCGGAAGACCGGGTCCTCGCTGACCGAGATGCCGGCGCTCATGGTGAAGAGCAGCTCATCCCCCTGGCGCACTTCCAGCCGGTCGATGAAATGCGCGGGGATCGGCAGCAGCGTTAGCTGGTCGCGCTGGAGTCCCGAGAAGTTCGGATGCCGGATCATCAGCGTTCCGATCTGACGCCCGTCCTCGGCGGTGCTGCGCCAGCGCATCTGGCCCATGACCTGCCGCATCTCGGCCATGTCGCGGCCCGGAGGGGCCGAGCATCCGCCCGCCGCCTTCACGAAGCGCCCCGCCATGACCGGCGCGCCGTCCTGCAGCGTCGCGATGGCGCGAACGCCCGAATAGCCGTCCACCCGCAGCCGCACCTCGAAATCGAGCGGCATCATCGCGTCGCCGAACGCGTATTCGGCGGCGACAGGCGCGGGATTCTCGTCCACGATCAGGCTGAGGCTCTGGATCTCGGGCGCGCCCTGCGGCTGCAGCAGGTGGACCGGCACGATGGCCGCCTCATGCGCGCGCATGGGCGCGGTCAGGTCCAGCACGCCCGCGTCCTGCGGCGGCTCGGCCTCGAGCCCGAGGACCGAGACGCGCAGGTCGTCCCAGGTGGGCGAGGGCAGTAACGGGTTCTCCTGCGCGAATGCGGGCACGGCCCACAGGCACAGCGCGGCAGTCAGCAGGGGTCTCATCGCTTATCCTCCCTTGGACATTCGGCGATAGATGAACTCGGCGGTGTCGGCGGCCGCATCCGCCTCGGCGGCGGCGACAACCTCGGCATGCAGCGGCGAAAGCGAGCAGACCGGATCGGTCGCCCGCGCATCCCCGGCCAGCGCCATCGCCTGGCAGCGGCAGCCGCCGAAATCGACGGTCTTGCGCGCGCAGCTTTGGCACGGCTCGGGCATCCAGGCGGTGCCGCGGAAGGCGTTGAAGCTGTCCGACAGGTGCCAGATGTCCGACAGACTGCGCTCCTTCACGTTCTCGAAGCGCATCCACTTGATCGACTGCGCGGCATGGCAGGGCAGCACCGTCCCGTCCGGCCCGACATTGAGGCCGATGGAGCCCCAGCCCCCCATGCAGGCCTTGGGATAAGCCGCGTGATGGTCGGCGGGCACGTAGTCGATGACCATCCGCCCACGCAGGCGGATGCGGGCGTCGTTGACGATCTGCCGGGCAAAGACGGCCTGCTCGCGCGTCGGCATCAGCGCCTTGCGGTTCAGGTCCGCCCACCCGTGGAATTGCACGGTCGCCACCTCGATCCGCCGGGCGCCGAGACGCTCGGCCAGCTCCAGCATGTCGGGCAGGCGCTCCATGTTCTGGCGGTGGACGACGGCGTTGATGGTCAGGGGAAAGCCGATCTCGGTGACCCAGTCCGCGAAACCCATCTTCTTGTCCCAAGACCCCGGATGCCCGCTGATCCGGTCGGCCATGTCGGGGCGGATTCCCTGAAGCGAGAGCTGGACATGATCGACGCCGGCCGCGTCCAGTTCCTGAAGTCGCGCCTTGGTGATCCCGATGCCCGAGGTGATGAGGTTGACGTAGAGCCCCGCATCCCGCGCATGGGCGACGATCTGCGCCAGATCGCGTCGCGCCCCCGGCTCGCCGCCCGAGATGTGGACCTGCAGCACGCCGAGCGCGGCGGCCTCGCGGAAGACGCGGCCCCAATCATTGGCCGGAAGCTCGCCCGCCGCACGCACCAGCTCGACCGGGTTCGAGCAATAGGGGCAGGCGAGGGGGCAGCGATGCGTCACCTCGGCCAGCATCGCCATGGGCAGGCCGGGGGTGACGGGGTTGCCGTCCAGATCGCGCGGCTGGTCCTGCTGGTCCTTCATGCGGCCTCCTTCAGGAACACCATGCGCCGCTCGATCAGCCCGGTCAGGAAGTCGCGCATGTCCGAGGCGATCTGGTCCTCGGGGGCATTGTAGCGGGCGGCGAGGTCGCTGGCGATGGTGGCCAGCGAGCGGGTGCCATCCAGCTCGGTCAGGATCGCTTCCCCGATGGGGTCCAGCTGCATCGCCCGCTCGGGCGCCTGCAGGACGCGGATGCCGCGGACGCGGTCCTCGGCCAGCCGCACGCCGCGGGGCAGGTAGGGAATGTCCGCGGGGGCGATCAGGTGGCTCATCGCGCCATGCCCTCGCCGGGGCGCCAGGCGCCGGGGGGGATGTTGCCCTCGACATAGCCGTGCCACAGCGCGTCGAGCTGCGCCCAGAGCACGTCCGTCTTGAAGGTCAGCGCCGCTGCCGCCGCGTCTTGCTTTTCCAGCGTGTTGGCATGGGTCAGCACGTAGTTGAGGCCGAACTTCACGTCTTCGGGCGCCTCGGTCAGGCGCTTCTTGAAGTAGGCAAGGCTGGAATCGTCGGCGAAGTGGTAATGCGCCAGCAGCCCCTCGATCCGCTGCGCGTGGATCTTGGGCGCGAACAGCTCGGTCAGGCTGGCGGCCACGGCGTCCAGCAGGGGCATCTCGCGCACGAAGCGGACATAGGCGTCCACGGCGAAGCGGGTCGCCGGCATGATCCCGACCCCGCTGGCGACATAGTCCGGGTCCAACCCGACCGCCTGTGCGAGGGCCAGCCAGCGCCGGATGCCGCCGCCCTCGGCGGTGCCGCCGTCATGGTCCTCGATCCGCTTGCGCCAGGCGCGGCGCAGGTCCGGGTCCTCGACGCGGGACATGAAGGCGGCGTCCTTCATCGGGATGCGCGACTGGTACATCCAGCGATTGATGACCCAGGCCCGCACCTCGTCGGGGGTGCAGTGCCCCCCGTGCAGGCGGCCGTGGAAGGGGTGGCGGTCGTGATAGCGTTCGGCGCCGATGGCGCGCAGGCGGGCCTCGAAGGCGTCGCGGGAAAGGGGGGCGTCCTGGATGTCCTTCACAGCGTGATCTCCATGCCGTCGCGGCCGACCTGCCAGCCCTGCGCCTCTGCCGTCGCGGTCTGGGGGCTGGCGGGGTCCGTCAGCGGGTTCGAATTGTTCATGTGGACGAAGATGCGCCGGCCGATGGCCGAGGCGGCAAGCACGTCCATCGTTTCGGTCGCCGGCATGTGTCCCATGCGGCGGCCGGTCTTCTGGCCGAGACCCATGCGGATCATCTCGTCATCCTCCCACAGGGTGCCGTCGAAGAACAGCGCGTCCGCGCCCTCGATCCGCGCGGCCAGCCAGTCGGGCATCGCGGCGCAGCCGGGAACATAGAGCGCCCGGCGGCCGTTCGCGGTCAGCTCGACCCCCACGGTGGTCTCGCCCACGAGGCCGGTCTCGACCACCTCGCCCTCCTGATAGAGCGGCACCTTGCCCGGCACGGCGAAGATCTCGGCCGTGAGGCCCGGCAGCAGCTCGAACGGCGCGTCCAGCGCGACGGCTCGCCGCGGCACCAGATCGGCGCGCACTGCGCCCAGCATCGGGTTCTGCGCCAGCACCTCGTGAATGGCCGCCGTCGCGAACAGCTCGAAGGGCTGGCTCTCGCGCAGGGTCAGAAGGCCGGCGACATGGTCGATGTCACCGTTCGTCACCAGCACCGCGCGCAGTGGCATCTGCCGCAGGCCCGTCGGATGCAGCGCCGGCGTCGCCTGCACCTGCACGCGGATGTCGGGCGAGGCGTTCAGGATCGCCCAGTCCTTGCCGTCCGCGCTGATCGCGACCGAGCTTTGCGTCATCGAAGGGATGCGGCCTGCGCGGGCAGCGTTGCAATTGCCGCAGCCGCAGTTCCATTGCGGCAACCCTCCTCCGGCCGCCGCGCCCAGGATGATGATCCGCATCTTGCCCCTTGCCGATGAAAAGACCCCGTCCGACAGGATCGGACGGGGCCGCAGAAGTGCCTGCCTGTTCGATCAGATCAGAACAGAACCGGCTCGTCTTCGGCCGGTGCGTACATGTTGATTTCCATGCCGCAGGCGATTTCTTTCAGGATGGGCTTCGTCCAGGCCATGTGCTTCTCCTCCAAGCCAGAACGCCGCGAGGGCGTCTGGACCAAAATGTAGAACGCAGGCAGGATCGGTCAACCCGACAAAGGTCGCAAGTTGCCCGCGCCTGCTGTCTGCATGGTCCAGAACGGGAAGTTTCGGCAAATGTTCCACCTCATCGTGACCGTCTGCCTTGCCGCCTCGTCCCAGAGCTGCGCGCCGGTGCTGCTGCCCGAGGGGGATGCAGGTGACTTGGCGAACTGCGAGGCGGGCGCGGCGCGAATCGCCGAAGGCTGGATGGAGGGCCGGACGGACCTGCGCGCCGCGGGTGCGGCCTGCACGGCGAACGCGGACCTGCCCGCCGCGCCCCTGCAAGAGATCGCGCCGGGCGTGCATGTTCAGCTTGGCGAGCCGGTGCAGATGGAGCAGTCCGCGAACGGGCGCATCGCCAACCTGGGCCTCGTTATCGGCGAGACGGTCGTGGTCATCGACGCAGGCGTCTCGCGGGCCGAGGGGCAGGCGCTTTATGTGGCGCTGCGGCGTCTGACGGACCGCCCGGTCTCGCATCTGGTGCTGACGCATCTGCATCCCGACCACATCTTCGGGGCCGGGGTCTTCGCCGAGGCGGGGGCCGAGATCGTGGTCCATGCCGCCTTGCCCGACGCACTGGCGGTGCGGGGGCCGATCTACCTCGAGAACGTGCAGCAGCTCTATCCCCCTGCCGAGTGGATCGGGACGGAGGTTCCGGTGCCGGACCGCCTCGTCGCGGGCACCGAGCGGCTGGAGCTTGGCGGGCGGGCGCTGATCCTGACCGCGCATCCCCTGGCCCATAGCGAAAGCGACCTGACGGCGCATGACACGGGGGCGGACGTGCTGTTCGCGGGCGATCTGGTCTTCCGGCAGCTGGCGCCGGTGGTCGACGGCTCGTTGCCCGGCTGGCTGGACTGGCTGGCGGCGCCGCCCCGTCCGCAGCCGCGGCTGATCGTTCCCGGCCACGGCCCCGTCGCCGAGGGCTGGGATCAGGCCGTGGCGCCGCAACGTCACTTCCTCGAGGCGCTGGCCGCCTCGGTCCGCCAGCAGATCGCCGCGGCCGTGCCGATGTCGCTGGCGGTAGAGGCCGTGGCGGATGCGCTTTCGCCGCTGTCGGGCGACTGGAACGACTTCGACGCGACCATCCGCCGCAACGCCACCGCCGCCTACAAGGAACTGGAATGGGAGTGAGAATGGTTTGACAGTTTTGCGCAATTTGCCTTTTGCTTGCGTTAACGCCCGGACATGATCGCCGGAACATCAAGGGAGGAAGTCTTGAGGATCACGTTTTTCACGACCGTCGCCGCCATGGCCCTGGCCGCCGGCAGCGCACAGGCGCAGCTGGTGATCGAACCGGGCAGCGATGACCGCATCAATTGGCAGAGCCTGGACGAGTTCGCCGCCGCCCATCCCGAGATCGAGGGGCAGAGCTTCAACATCCTCGGCCCCTGGCTCGGGGGCGACCAGGAGCTGTTCCAGTCCGTCATCGCCTATTTCAACGACGCGACGGGCGCGACGGCCAATTACAGCGGCTCGGACAGCTTCGAGCAGCAGATCGTCATCGACGCCGAGGCAGGCTCGCCCCCCGATGTCGCGGTCTTCCCGCAGCCGGGCCTTGCCGCCGATCTGGCAGAGCGCGGCCACCTCCGCCCGCTTGGCGCCGAGACGGCCTACTGGCTGCGCGAGAACTACGCCGCCGGCGAAAGCTGGGAGGCGCTTGGCACCTATGCCGGGCAGGACGGCACCGATGAGCTGTTCGCCTTCCCCTACAAGGCCGACGTGAAGTCGCTGGTCTGGTTCGTCCCCGAGAACTTCGAGGATGCCGGCTACGAGGTGCCGACCACCTATGAAGACCTGAAGGCCCTGACCGAGCAGATCGCCGAGGATGGCGAAACGCCCTGGTGCATCGGCCTGGGTTCCGGCGGCGCGACCGGCTGGCCGGCGACGGACTGGGTCGAGGACCTGATGCTGCGCACCGCCTCGCCCGAGGATTACGACCGCTGGACCACGAACGAGATGCCGTTCAACGACCCGGTCGTCGTGAACGCCATTGAGGAGTTCGGCTGGTTCGCCAAGAACCCCGACTTCGTCGCGGGCGGTACGGGCGGCGTCACCTCGACCGACTTCCGCGAAAGCCCCGCCGGCCTCTTCGCCAGCCCCCCGGCCTGCTACATGCACCGCCAGGCGAGCTTCATCCCGACCTTCTTCCCGGAAGGCACCGTGGTGGGCGAGGACGCGGACTTCTTCTACATGCCCGCGCCTGAATCCGGCGATCTGGGCCAGCCGGTCCTCGGCGGCGGCACCATGTTCGCCGTCATGTCGGACAATCCGGCGGCGATGGCCTTCATCGAGTTCCTCAAGACCCCCTTCGCGCACGAGATCTGGATGGCGCAGCAGGGCTTCGTGACCCCGCATAGCGGCGCCAACCTGGAAGCCTATGACGATCCGGTCGTGCGCCGGATGGGCGAGATCCTGCTGGAGGCGACCGTGTTCCGCTTCGACGGCTCGGACCTGATGCCCGGCGCCATCGGCGCGGGGGCGTTCTGGACCGGCATGATCGACTTCGTCGGCGGCGCCGAGGCGCAGGCCGTGGCCGACCAGATCCAGGCCACCTGGTCCTCGCTGAACTGACGACAGGCGGCGGGTTCGGCCCGCCGCGCCCCGCGGCGCTGAGGGAGGAGCCCCATCATGGAACTGTTCTGGCTGGCGACCAGCACCATCTTCATCGGCGTCTTCGGCTGCGTCGCTTGGTTCTGGGGCTCGAACTGGGTGCTGGACCGCATCCTGCCGCCCCGCGGCCCGAAGTCCGGCGACAACATCCGCCGCGCCAACCAGATCCGGCCCTGGCTGTTCCTGGGGCCGGCGATCCTGTTCCTGTCGATGTACCTGGTCTATCCGGTCATCGACAGCCTCTGGCGCTCGCTGCACAACGCCAACGGCTCGCGCTTCGTCGGCACGGCCAACTACCAGTGGCTGGCCGGGGACGCGAAATTCCGCGAGTCGATGGTCAACAACATGCTGTGGCTCTTGGTCGTGCCGGCGCTGGCGACGGTGTTCGGCCTGTTGGCGGCGCAACTGACCGACCGGCTGAAATGGGGCAGCATCGGCAAGTCGCTGATCTTCATGCCGATGGCGATCAGCTTCGTCGGCGCGGGCGTCATCTGGCGCTTCATCTACGAATACCGCGCGGCCGGAGAGACGCAGATCGGCCTTCTGAACTACATCGTCACCCAGCTCGGCGGCCAGCCGCAGCTGTGGCTGACCCTGCCCGGCTGGAACAGCTTCCTTCTGATGATCGTGCTGGTCTGGATCCAGACGGGCTTTGCGATGGTGATCCTGTCGGCCGCCCTGCGCGGCATCCCAGAGGAGACGATCGAGGCCGCGATCCTCGACGGCGCCTCGCCCTTGCAGGTCTTCTTCAAGATAAAGGTGCCGCAGATCATGGGCACCATCGCCGTCGTCTGGACGACCATCACCATCGTCGTGCTCAAGGTCTTCGACATCGTCTTCGTGATGACGAACGGGCAATGGGGCACGCAGGTGCTGGCCAACTACATGTATGACTGGTCCTTCCGCGCCAACGACACCGGACGCGGCAGCGCCATCGCCATCGTCCTGATGATCCTGGTCACGCCGATCATGATCTGGAACATCTACAACGCCCGCAAGGAGGTCCGGTGATGGAGGGCATGGCCGGCCAGAAATCCTCGCTCGCCTGGGCCGTCAACATCGCCGCCTTCCTGCTGGTGGTGCTGTGGACGATCCCGACGCTCGGGCTCTTCGTGTCCTCGTTCCGCGACCGCGACCAGATCACCGCCTCGGGCTGGTGGCAGTCCTTCACCGGGTCCGAGCAGACGGGCTTCGTCCGCTCGGGCACGGCGGACGACCAGGTGCAGCAGGAGGGTCTCTACGTCATCGAAGGAAACGCGCTCGAGGGCAGCCAGACGCTGCGGGCCTGGGGCATCCGCGCCCGCGAGCCGGCGGCCTTCCAGCCCGGCGAGACGGCCGAGATGGACGGCGGCATCCAGCTGACGGTCGAGGAGGACGGCACCTACCGCATGACCTCGCCCACCCCGTTCGAGATGACGCGGGGCGAGCGGATCTTCACCACCACCGTCAGCCCGCCCAGCTTCACGACCGAGAACTACAACCGCGTCATCGGCGCGACGGGCCTCGGCCGGGCCTTCATGAACACCTTCACCGTCACGATCCCGGCCACGGTCATCCCGATCCTGATCGCAGCCTTCGCCGCCTATGCGCTGGCCTGGATGCAGTTCCCCGGCCGCGCGCTGCTGACCGCCGCCGTCGTCGGCCTGCTGGTGGTGCCCTTGCAGGTCGCGCTGATCCCGCTTCTGCGCCTTCACAACGAGCTGGGCATCGGCAAAGGCTATCTTGGCATATGGCTCGCCCATACCGGCTTCGGCCTGCCGCTGGCCGTCTATCTCTTGCGAAACTACATGGTCGGCCTGCCGCGCGAGATCATCGAGAGCGCCCGCGTGGACGGCGCCACCGAGTTCCAGATCTTCCGCCGCATCATCTTGCCGCTGTCCTTCCCCGCGCTGGCGAGCTTCGCCATCTTCCAGTTCCTGTGGGTCTGGAACGACCTGCTGGTCGCCACCGTCTTCCTCGGCAACACCCGCGAGCAGCTGGTCATGACCGGATTGCTACGCGAGCTGATGGGATCGCGCGGCGGTGAATGGGAAATACTTGCAACCTCCGCCTTTATCTCGATAGCGGTACCACTGGTCGTGTTCTTCGCGATGCAGAAATACCTGGTCCGCGGACTGCTGGCCGGGTCCGTGAAAGGTGGATGAATTGACGGAACGGAACGGCGATTGGTGGAAGGGCGGGATCATCTATCAGATCTACCCGCGCAGTTTCCAGGACACGACAGGAAGCGGCACCGGCGATCTGGCCGGCATCGCGCAGCGCCTGCCCTATGTTGCCTCGCTCGGCGTGGACGCGGTCTGGATCTCGCCCTTCTTCACCTCTCCGATGAAGGACTTCGGCTACGACGTCAGCGACTATTGCGGCATCGACCCGATGTTCGGGACGGACGCGGATTTCGACTGGCTGGTCTCGGCCGCGCATGAGCAGGGGCTGAAGGTCCTGATCGACCTGGTGCTGTCGCACACCTCGGACCAGCATCCCTGGTTCAAGGAAAGCCGCTCCAGCCGCGACAACGCGAAGGCCGACTGGTATGTCTGGGCGGACCCCAAGCCCGACGGCACGGTGCCGAACAACTGGCTGTCGATCTTCGGCGGCAGCGCCTGGCAATGGGACGCCCGGCGCGAGCAGTATTACCTGCACAACTTCCTGACCGCGCAGCCCGACCTGAACTTCCACAACCCGGCCGTCCAGACCGCCCTTCTGGAGGTCGCGCGTTTCTGGCTGGAGCGGGGCGTCGATGGCTTCCGGCTGGACACGATCAACTTCTACTTCCACGACCGCGAGCTGCGCGACAACCCGCCTCTGCCGCCCGAGCAGCGCAAGTCCGACACTGCGCCGGCGGTGAACCCCTACAACCACCAGAGCCACAAATACAGCAAGTCCCAGCCCGAGAACCTCGCCTTCCTCGAGCGCTTCCGCCAGGTGATCGAGCCCTACGGCGCCGTCGTCGTGGGCGAGATCGGCGACAGCGAGCGCGGGCTTGAGCTGCTCGAGGAATACACCGGCGTGCCGGGCCGGGTGCAGATGTCCTATGTCTTCGACTTCCTGTCGGGCGACAGCCTGCCCGCGAACAGGGTCATCGAGGTCTTCGACAACCTCCATCGCCTTGCGCCGAACAGCTGGCCCTGCTGGGCCATGTCGAACCATGACGTTGTGCGCCACATCACTCGCTGGTCCCTGAGCGACCAGGCGGCCAAGGCCTATGCGACGGTGATGCTGTGCCTGAAGGGCTCGGTCTGCCTCTACCAGGGCGAGGAGCTGGGCCTGCCCGAGGCCGAGCTGAGCTTCGAGGACCTGCGCGATCCCTACGGCATCGAGTTCTGGCCCGAGTTCAAGGGCCGTGACGGCTGCCGCACGCCGATGGTCTGGGACATGGGCGTGAACGGCGGCTTCTCGACCAGCCAGCCCTGGCTGCCGGTGCCGCACACCCATCTGCAACGCACCGTGGTCAGCGAGGAAGCCGACGCGCAGTCGATGCTGCATCATTACCGGTGGGCCATCGGCCTCAGGCGCAAGCACAGCGCGCTGCGCCACGGCGACATGACCGACATGCGCGCCGACGGGCCGGTCCTGTCGTTCCGCCGCACCGACAAGCACCAGAGCCTGATGATCCGCGCCAACCTCTCGGACGAGGAAGTGGCGGGGCTCAATCCGTGGCAGGTGCAGATCATCGAAGGATAGGGGGAACGGGAATGACCGATCTGAAGCTGCGGGACGTCGCCAAGTCCTACGGGGACGTGAACGTCCTGCGGGACATCAATCTCGACATCACGTCGGGCGAGTTCATCGTCTTCGTCGGCCCTTCCGGCTGCGGCAAGTCCACCCTGCTGCGGATGATCGCGGGGCTGGAGCAGATCACCGGCGGCGAGCTGCAGATCGACGGGCAGGTGATGAACGACATCCCGCCCAGCCAGCGCGGGATCGCGATGGTGTTCCAGTCCTACGCGCTCTATCCGCACATGACGGTGCGCGACAACATGGCCTTCGCCCTGAAAATCGCGGGCCAGTCCAAGGACGAGATCCGGGCCGCGACCGACCGCGCCGGCAAGATGCTGCAGCTTACGCCCTATCTCGACCGCCTGCCCAAGGCGCTGTCGGGCGGGCAGCGCCAGCGCGTCGCCATCGGCCGGGCCATCGTGCGCGATCCGAAGGTCTACCTGTTCGACGAGCCGCTCTCGAACCTTGACGCGGCTTTGCGCGTGGCGACCCGGATCGAGATCGCGCAGCTCAAGGCTTCGATGCCCGACCGGACGATGATCTACGTCACCCACGACCAGACCGAGGCGATGACCCTGGCCGACCGCATCGTGGTTCTGGCCGGCGGCGGCATCGCCCAGGTCGGCGCGCCGCTGGAGCTGTACGAGCGTCCGGTGAACGAGTTCGTCGCGCAATTCATCGGCAGCCCGGCGATGAACCTGCTGCCGGGACGCGTGAAGCGCACCGGCCAGATGACCACCGTCGCCCTGGACGGCGGGCTGGAGGCCGAGGTGGCGATCCCGACGCGCGCGGGCGATCAGGACATGCCGGTGAACCTCGGCGTGCGCCCCGAGGACATGCGCGAGACGGACGGCACGCCGGTCTTCCAGGGGCAGGTGGACCTGACCGAGGCGCTTGGCGAGGTGACGCTGCTCTATTTCGGCACCAATGCCGAGACGGCGCCGATCATCGCGAAGCTTCCGGGCATCCATCCCGACCTCAAGGGACGGACCGTCCGGCTGACTGCGGACCCGCATGCGCTGCACCTGTTCCACAAGGGGCAGTCGCTGCTTTACCGCGACGGGCCGGACAGCCTGCCGCCCTATCAGCCGCGCATGGCCGCGCCCTCGGGCAGCATGGGCGGCACCCCGGCGGCCCCGCGCGAGGGCGGCGACCGGATCGACGAGGGGCTGATCAAGCCGCAGGGGCCGGTGCGCTGACGCCAAGCCCTGCCGCCGCCCGCCGATGCCGACCAAAGTCGTAGCTATCGGCGGGCGAATTTGCGCTAGTCTCCCGGCAGGGAGGACTCATGACACAGTGCAGCCACGCCGATCTCGTGGCCCAGCAGTCGCAGTCGCGCTCCGCGACCTCGGCCTTGGCCGCATCCTGGCGCCGGTCCATGCTGAAGCACGGGCTGGACCCCTCCGACCGCAGCCGTCCCGGCCGCCTGTCGGACCCCGAGCTGGCCGAACGCGCCGACGCGATGGCCTCGTTCCTCAACGTCGCCGCCCCGCAGCTGGATCAGCTCTACGGCCTCGTCGGCCTCTCGGGCTGCAACGTGATGCTGACGGACGCGCAGGGGATCGTGCTGGACCAGCGCGTGTCCGATGCCGACGCCGCGCAGTTCCGGGACTGGGGCCTCTGGCGCGGGACCGACTGGTCCGAGGCCGCGCAGGGCACCAACGGGATCGGCACCTGCCTGGCCGAGGGGCGGCAGGTGACGATCCACCGGGACGAGCATTTCCGCACCACCAACACCGCCATGTCCTGCATGGACGCGCCGATCTGGGGCCCGGACGGCCGGCTTCTGGCGGCGCTGGACGTCTCGAGCGCGCGGGCCGACCAGACCGAGCGCTACAACCGCCTGATCGCCGCGCAGGTCGCCCAGACCGCCAAGGCGATCGAGGCCGTGTTCTTCCGCGCCAGCTTCCCCAACGCGCGCATCATCGTGGCGCCGTCGGACGTGCCGGACCAGGCGGTGCTGCTGGCCGTGGACAAGGACGACCTGGCCATCGGCGCCACCCGCGCCGCCCGCCGCGCCCTGGGGCTGGAGCGCGAGGGGGCGATCCGCCCGCGCCCCGCCGCCGACCTTCTGGGACGCGAGGATGACCTGACCGGCTTCGACAAGGCCGAGCGCGCCGCCGTCGTGCGCGCGCTGGCCCGGGCCGAGGGGAACGTCTCGGCCGCCGCCCGCGCGCTCGGGATCGGGCGGGCCACCATGTATCGCCGCATGTCCCGGCTGGGGCTTGCGGGATAACAGGCCGCGACTGTCTCAGGCCTGAGACAGCGGCGGTCCTGCGGCAAACTGTCGGGCTTGATGCGAATCTTCTGGCCCGCGAAGTTGAAGACCAGACCGGATGGGGAGATCCGGCACTTTCATCAGAGGAGGAAGACCATGCCGAACGACCAGACGCACGAGTTCAAGGGCGTGGGCGTCATGCCCTTCGCGGCGCGCTACGACAACTTCATCGGCGGCCAGTTCATGGCGCCGAAGCAGGGCCGCTACTTCACCAACACGACCCCGATCACCGGCGGCGAGATCGGCGAGATCGCCCGCTCCAGCGCCGAGGACATCGAGGCCGCGCTGGACGCCGCCCACAAGGCCAAGGATGCCTGGGGCCGCACCTCGACGACCGAACGCTCGAACATCCTGCTGAAGATCGCCGACCGGATGGAGCAGAACCTCGAGCTGCTCGCGACCGCCGAGACCTGGGACAACGGCAAGCCGATCCGCGAGACGATGGCGGCCGACCTGCCGCTGGCCGTGGACCACTTCCGCTACTTCGCCGGCGTCCTGCGCGCCCAGGAAGGCGGTATTTCCGAGATCGACCACGACACCATCGCCTATCACTTCCACGAGCCCCTGGGCGTCGTCGGCCAGATCATCCCGTGGAACTTCCCGCTGCTGATGGCGGTGTGGAAACTCGCCCCGGCCCTGGCCGCCGGCAACTGCGTCGTGCTGAAACCGGCCGAGCAGACCCCCGCGGGCATCATGGTCTTCGCGACGCTGATCGCCGACCTGCTGCCGCCGGGCGTGCTGAACATCGTGAACGGCTTTGGCCTGGAAGCCGGCAAGCCGCTGGCCTCGAACCCGCGCATCGCCAAGATCGCCTTCACCGGGGAAACCACCACCGGCCGGCTGATCATGCAGTACGCGTCCGAGAACCTGATCCCGGTCACGCTGGAGCTGGGCGGCAAGTCCCCGAACATCTTCCACGAGGACGTCTGCCGCGAGGATGACGACTTCTTCGACAAGGCAATCGAGGGCTTCGTGATGTTCGCGCTGAACCAGGGCGAAGTCTGCACCTGCCCGTCGCGCGCCCTGATCCACGAGAAGATCTACGACCGCTTCATGGAGCGCGCGCTCAAGCGCGTCGAAGCCATCGTGCAGGGCGACCCGCGCGACAGCGCCACGATGATCGGCGCGCAGGCCTCGAGCGAGCAGAAGGAGAAGATCCTCTCCTACTTCGACATCGGCCGGAAGGAAGGCGCCGAGGTGCTGACGGGCGGCGAGGCGGCCGATCACGGCGGCGAGCTGTCGGGCGGCTACTACATCAAGCCGACCGTCCTGAAGGGCAACAACAAGATGCGGGTCTTCCAGGAGGAGATCTTTGGCCCGGTCGTGTCCGTGACCACCTTCAAGGACCAGGACGAGGCGCTGTCGATCGCCAATGACACGCTCTACGGCCTCGGCGCGGGCGTGTGGTCGCGCGATGCGAACACCTGCTACCGCTTCGGCCGCGCGATCCAGGCGGGCCGCGTCTGGACCAACTGCTACCATGCCTACCCGGCCCATGCGGCCTTCGGCGGCTACAAGCAGTCGGGCATCGGCCGCGAGAACCACCGCATGATGCTGGACCACTACCAGCAGACCAAGAACATGCTGGTGAGCTACAGCCCCAAGAAGCTGGGCTTCTTCTGAGACCTCGGCGCGGGGGCTCTGCCCCCGCACCCCCGGGATATTTGCGTGAAGAAGAACCAGGGCGGCAACTTCGCGGGTTCAGCGGTGTTGAGGTGATTGCACCTACCGGACGCGCGCCATGCCCAAGGACTGCGACATCATCGACCCCGAGGACGCGGCAGAGAGCGTCGGCCTCGTTTATGTGAACGACGACATGCCGGGGATCACCCGGAAGCGGTCGGGGAAGGGGTTCAGCTATCGCGGGCCGGACGGCAAGGTGATCAAGGACGCGGCCGAACGCAAGCGCCTCGCCTCTCTAGCGATTCCTCCGGCCTATACCGATGTCTGGATCTGCGCCGACCCGCGCGGGCATATCCAGGCGACGGGGCGCGACGATCGCGGGCGCAAGCAATACCGCTACCATCCCCGGTTCCGCGAGGTGCGGGACGGCGCCAAATACGAGCGGATGCTGGCATTCGCGAAGGTGCTGCCAGGGCTGCGCCGGCGGGTGGACGGGGACATGTCCCGCCGCGGCCTGCCGCCCGAGAAGGTGCTGGCGACGGTGGTCTATCTGCTGGAAAACACCATGATCCGGGTCGGCAACGCCACCTATGCCAAGGAGAACAAGTCCCACGGGCTGACGACGCTGCGCAATCGGCATGTGAAGCTGGAGGGGGGCGAGGTGCGCTTCCGCTTCAAGGGCAAGGGCGGCAAGGAATGGGATCTGGGGCTGAAGGACCGGCGCATCGCCCGCATCATCCGCGCGGTGCAGGAGCTGCCGGGTCAGCACCTCTTCCAGTATATCGACGAGGATGGCGAGCGCTGCGCGGTCACCTCCTCGGAGGTGAACGAATACCTGCGCGAGGTGACGGGCCAGCACATCACCGCCAAGGACTTCCGCACCTGGACGGGGACCGTGCTGGCCGCCCTGGCGCTGGCGGAATTCGAGAAGGCCGACAGCGAGGCGGCCGCCAAGCGCAACGTGCGCGACGCGATCGAGGCGGTGGCGGCGCGGCTTGGCAACACGCCGACGATCTGCCGCAAGTGCTATGTTCACCCGCGCGTCATCGACGCCTATCTTGCCGACGAATTGAAGCTGGAAGTGAAAGAGCAGATCGAGGAGGATCTTTCCGAGGACGAGCTGCGTCCCGAGGAGAAGCAGGTCCTCCGCTTCCTCAAGAAGAGGCTCAAGACATGACGACCCAGACCCGCGACCAGGTCAACGCGACGCCCGAGGCGCTGGCGCTGATCGCCGAGATCGTGGCCGATCACGGCCCGGTCCTTTTTCACCAGTCGGGCGGCTGCTGCGACGGCTCCTCGCCCATGTGCTATCCGCAGGGCGATTTCCGCATCAGCGAGCGCGACGTGAAGCTGGGCGAGATCGGCGGCGCGCCCTTCTACATTTCGGCCAGCCAGTTCGAGGCGTGGAAGCACACGCAGCTGACCATCGACGTGGTGCCGGGGCGCGGCGGGATGTTCAGCCTGGACAACGGGCGCGAGAAGCGCTTCCTCACCCGCTCGGACATCTGCAGCGTCTGAGCCCGGCGTTGTGGCGCGCGGCGTCCTGCGCTAGGAAGGCCACGTTCCGCAACAGGGGGTGGCGATGAGCTACAGCGTCTTCATCGATGGCGAGGCCGGCACGACCGGCCTTCAGATCCGCGACCGGCTGCTGCGCCGGGACGACATCCGCCTGGTGCAGATCGACCCCGCCCGCCGCAAGGACCCGGAAGCCCGCCACGAGGCCTTCGCCGCGGCGGATGTGGCCATCCTCTGCCTGCCGGACGACGCCGCGCGCGAGGCCGTGGCGCTTGCCGCCGATCTGGACACGCGGATCATCGACGCCTCCACCGCCTACCGGGTCGATCCGGCCTGGGTCTTCGGCTTCGCCGAGCTTGCGCCCGAGATGCGCGAGCGGATCGCTAGCGCGCGGCTGGTCAGCAATCCCGGCTGCTATTCGACCGGCGCCATCGCGCTGGTCGCACCGCTCGTCGCGGCGGGCCTGGTGCAGGCGGACGAGGCGCTGTCAATCAATGCCGTCAGCGGCTATAGCGGCGGCGGCAAGTCCCTGATCGCCGAATATGACGCGGGCGAGGCGCCGCCGCATTTCGTCTACGGCCTGACGCAGCAGCACAAGCACATCCCCGAGATCATGGCCCATACCGGGCTGACCCGGCGGCCGGTCTTCGCGCCCTCGGTCGGCAACTTCGCGCAGGGCATGGCGGTGCAACTGCCGCTGCATCTGGGCGGCGACCGCAGCACCAGCACGCTGCACCAGGCGCTGGCCGCCCACTACAACGGGCAGGACTTCGTGCGCGTCGTCCCGGCGGCCGAGCTTGGCGCGCGGCTGGACCCGACGGCGCTGAACGGCACCAACCTTCTGCAGATCAGCGTGCATGGCGACGACACGGCCGGATGCGCGACGGTCGTGGCGGTGCTGGACAACCTGGGCAAGGGCGCCTCGGGGGCGGCGGTCCAGAACCTCAACATCATGCTGGGCTGCGAGGAGGACGCGGGCCTGTAGGCCCGCGCCCCGGCGCCGGCCTCAGTCGTCGGCGACAACGTCCTGGCGCTGGCTGCCGAGCCTCTCGATCCCCAGCTCGACCACGTCGCCGGCCTTCAGGAAGCGCTGCGGCTTCATGCCCATGCCGACGCCCGGCGGCGTGCCGGTCGAGATGACGTCGCCCGGATGCAGCGTCATGAACTGGCTGAGGTAATGAATGAGGAACGGCACCTGGTAGACCATCGTCCGGGTCGAGCCGTCCTGCATCGTCTCGCCGTTGACCCTGAGCCACATCGGCAGGTCCTGCGGGTCGGCGATCTCGTCCGGCGTCACCAGCCAGGGGCCGATCTGGCCGAAATTGTCGCAGGACTTGCCCTTGGTCCACTGGCCCGCCCGCTCGGTCTGGAAGGCGCGTTCCGAGACGTCGTTGGTGACCGCGAAGCCCGCGACGTGGGACATGGCCTCGGCCTCGGTCACGTATTTGGCACGCTTGCCGATGATGACGGCCAGCTCGACCTCCCAGTCCGTCTTCTGCGACCCGCGCGGGATCACGATCGGATCGTTCGGCCCGCAGATGGCGCTGGTCGCCTTCATGAAGATCACCGGCTCGGGCGGCACGTCCATGCCGCTCTCGGCGGCGTGGTCGGCGTAGTTGAGGCCGATGCAGATGAACTTGCCCGTGCCCGCGACGGGCGGCCCGAGGCGGGGATCGCCGCTGACCTCGGGCAGGCCGGCAGGGTCCAGGTCGCCAAGCCGCGCCAGGGCCGCCGGGTCGAGCGCGTCGCCCGACAGGTCTGAAAGATGGCCCGAGAGGTCGCGGATCGTGCCATCGGCGGCCAGAAGTCCGGGTTTCTCGGCGCCCGCGGGCCCGTAGCGCAGCAGTTTCATGTCGGCTCCTTCAGGTCAGATCGTCCAGCCGCCGTCGATGCAGACGGCCTGGCCGGTGGTGTAGGTGGCGCCGGCCAGATAGACGGCAAGCTCGGCGATTTCGGCCGCGTCCGCAATCCGGCCCATGGGCTGGCGGGCGACGAAGGCGGCGCGCGCCGCCTCGGCATCCCCCGTCGCGGCGAGGCGCTGGTCCAACGAGGGCGACTGCACCGTGCCTGGGCAGATCGCGTTGCAGCGAACGCCATGCGCGACGACATCGGCGGCAACCGCCTTGGTCAGGCCCAGCACGGCGGCCTTGGTGGTGGAATAGGCCAGCCGGTTCGGCACGCCCTTCACCGCCGAGGCGACCGAGGACATGTTGATGATCGCGCCCTGCCGGCGCTGGATCATGCCCGGCAGGACCGCCCGGATCGTGCGGACCATCCCCTTCACGTTCAGGTCGAAGGCGAAGTCCAGCTCGGCCTCGGTAACCTCGAGGATGGTGCCGCCATGCACGACGCCCGCGCAGTTGAAGAGGACGTCCACCGGGCCGAGGCTGCCGCAGAACGCGTCGACCGCCGCCCCGTCCAGCACGTCCAGCCGCGCGGTGCGGCAGTCCAGCCCGGCAAGGCCCGCCTCGTTGATGTCGGTCGCGATCACCTCGGCCCCGGCGCGCGCGAAGGCCTCGGCACTGGCGCGGCCGATCCCCTGCGCGGCGGCCGTGATGAGGACGCGCTGGCCGTTCAGCTCCATCACATCACCGCCCCGATCTGCCAGGGCACGAACTCGACCGCACCAAAGCCCTGCGCTTCGGATTTGGTCGGCTCGCCCGAGGCGACGCGCAGCATCAGCGCGAAGATCTCGGCGCCCTTCTCCTCCAGCGTCACACCCGAGAGGATGTCGCCGCAATTCACGTCCATGTCCGGCTCCATCCGCTGCCAGAGGTCCTGGTTCGAGGCGATCTTGATGCAGGGCGCCGGGCGGTAGCCCGACACGCTGCCCCGCCCGGTGGTGAAGGCGATGAGGTTCGCGCCCGAGGCGATCTGCCCGGTGACCGAGCAGGGATCGTAGCCGGGGCTGTCCATGAAGACGAAGCCGGGCGTGTCGATCGGCTCGCCGTAGCGGTAGACGCCCGACAGCGGCGCATGCCCGCCCTTGGCCACCGCGCCGAGCGACTTCTCGAGGATCGTGGTCAGCCCGCCGCGCTTGTTGCCGGGCGAGGGGTTGTTGTCCATCTCGCCGAAGTTGCGGGCGGTGTAATCCTCCCACCAGTCGATCAGGTCCAGAAGCTTGCGGCCCGTCGCCTCGTCGGCGCGGCGCGTCAGCAGGTGCTCGGCGCCGTAGATCTCGGAGGTTTCGGACAGGATCGAGATGCCGCCCTGCGCCACCAGAAGGTCCGACGCGATCCCGAGCGCCGGGTTGGCGGTGATCCCCGAATAGCCGTCCGAGCCGCCGCATTGCATCCCCAGCACCAGCTTGCCCGCCGGGGCGGGGGCGCGGCTGGCCTTGTTCGCCTCGGCCGCCAGCTCGCGCAGGATGGCAAGGCCCTTGTCGACCGTGGCGCGGGTGCCGCCCGTCTGCTGGATGGTCATGTAGCGGAAGCGCGCGCTGTCCTTCAGCGCCTGCCGGTCGACCAGATCGCCGATCTGCATGACCTCGCACCCAAGGCCGACCATCAGGATCGCGCCGAAGTTCGGGTTGTGGCCGTAGCCGGCGATGGTGCGGAAGAGCGTCTCGTAGCCCTCGCCCTTGCCAGACATGCCGCAGCCGGTGCCGTGGACGATGGGCACGATGCCGTCCACGTTGGGGAAGGCGTCCAGCAGGCCCGACCGCTCGGCCTCTTCGGCGATGAAGCGCGCGACCGAGCCCGAGCAGTTCACCGAGGTGAGGATGCCGATATGGTTGCGCGTGCCGACCCGGCCCGAGGGGCGGTGAAAGCCCTGGAAGCTGGCCGGCTCGGCCGCCGTCAACAGGGCGAGGTCGCTGCCGAAGCCGTGGTCCTGCTTGTGCGGTCCCATCCCGAGGTTCTGCACATGCACATGCTCGCCCGGCGCGATGTCCTGCGTCGCGATCCCGATGACCTGTCCGTATTTCAGAACCGGCTCGCCCGCCGCGATCGCGCGGATGGCGACCTTGTGCCCGGCCGGGATGGCGCCGGCGGCAGTGACGCCCGCGCGCAGGGGCGCGCCCGGCGTCAGAGGCAGCAGGGCCACCATGATGTTGTCGCGCTCGTGCAGGCAAAGGGCGGTCGGGGTCGTCATGTTCACGGGGTCACCAGGATTTTCACGATGTCGTCGCGGCTTTCGGCAAGCGCCGCGAATCTGCTTGGCAACTCTGCCAGAGGCACCTTGCCCGAGACCAGCGCCGTCGGCACATGGCCGGCGCGGATCGCCGCCATGACGGCGTCGAAATCGGCGCGCAGGGCGTTGCGGCTGCCGATGATCCGGGCCTCGCGCTTGTGGAACTCGGCGTCCGAAAAGCGGATGTCGTCCTTGACCACGCTGACCAGCACCGCCGTGCCGCCATGGGCCAGGAGGGGAAAGCCCGCCTCAATCGCCCGGGCGCTGCCGGTGGCGTCGAAGACGGCGTCGAAACCCTCGGCCAGATCGCCGGACAGGACATCCGCGCCGGCCGGATGCAGGCGCTCGAAGCCGCAGAGCCGCCGCGCGAGGTCCAGCCGCTGCGGGCTGAGGTCCATCAGATGCACCTCGGCCCCCGCCAGCCGCGCGAAGATCGCCGTGCCAAGGCCGATCGGCCCCGCGCCGGTGACCAGCACCAGATCGCCCGCGCCGATGCCCGAACGGGCGACGGCATGGGCGCCGATGGCGAGGAACTCGACCATCGCCGCCTGCTCCGGGCTCAGCCCCTCGGCGGGGTAGAGGTTCCCCTCGGGCACCGCGATCCGCGCGCACATGCCCCCGTCGCGATGCACGCCCAGAACCTCGATCCGGCTGCAGCAGTTGGGCTTGCCCCGGCGGCAGGCGCGGCAGGTGCCGCAGGAGAGGTAGGGGTTCACCACGACCAGCTCGCCCCGGCGCGGGCCGCTGGCGATATGGCCGGACAGCTCGTGCCCGATGACGCGCGGGTAGTCGAGGAACGGGTGCTTGCCGGCGAAGATGTGGTAGTCGGTGCCGCAGATGCCGATGGCGGCGATGTCGACCAGCAGCCAGCCTTCGGGCGCGGCCTCGGGGCAGGGGCGGGGCTGAATCTCGAAGCGGCCCGGCGCGACGCAGACGCCACAGGCCATCGTGGGCGTGCCGGCGTCCTTCATTGCGCAGCCTCCAGCGTCCGCGGCCGCCAGCCGTCGGGCAGCGCGCCCTTCACGATCAGGCTGAGCACGTCGTCCTTGCTGACCTCGGCAAGCGGATGGGCCCCGACGACGCTGCCCTTGTTCATCACCACCACGCGGTCGCACAGCTCGAACACGTCATGCATGTCGTGGCTGACGAGGAAGATGCCGATCCCGTCCGCTTGCAGCTTGCGGATCAGGTCCGCGACCATCGCCGTCTCGGAGGGTCCGAGCGCCGCCGTCGGTTCGTCCATGATCAGCACCTTCGTGTCGAAATAGATCGCGCGGGCGATGGCGATGACCTGCCGCTGGCCGCCCGACAGGGACGAGACCGGATCGCGCAGGTTCTTGAAGTTGGGGTTCAGCCGGGCCAGCACCGCCCGCGCCTCGCGCAGCATCCGCGCGTCGTCGAGGTTGCCGAACCGCGTCTTCAGCTCGCGCCCGAGGAACAAATTGCTCGGCGCGTCCAGGTGGTCGGCCAGTGCCAGCGTCTGGTAGATCGTCTCGATGCCATGGGCGCGGGCGTCGTTCGGCTCGGCGAAGCGGACCGGCGTGCCGTTCACCCGGATCTCGCCGCCCGAGGGGATCATCGCGCCCGACAGGATCCGCATCAGGCAGGACTTGCCGGCGCCGTTATGGCCCAGAACGCCCACCACCTCGCCGGGATAAAGATCCAGCGACACGCCGTCGACGGCGCGGATGCCGCCGAAATGCTTCTCGATGCCGATCATCTCGACCAGCGGTTGCCGGGCCATGCTGCCCCCTTCGGGCTGGGGCGGGGGCCGCGCCGTGCGGCCCCCGCGGATGCGTCAGTAAAGGACGTTCTGCGCCTCGTCCGAGTCGATGTTCTCGGCATCCACCAGCACGACGCCGGTGTTGATGAAGGGCTCGACCGTCTCGCCGGCCAGGATGTCCAGCACCGCCTGCACGCCCATCTCGCCCATCGCGAACGAGCCCTGCACCGCCGTCGCCGTCAGCACGCCGTCGCGGACGAACTGCTGCAGGTCCTCGTTGCCGTCGAAACCGAGCGCCACGAGCTGCCCCGCCTTGCCCGCCTGCACGATGGCGCGGCCCATGCCCACGGCCGTCGGCTCGTTCGCGCCGAAGATGCCGACGAGGTCCGGATTCGAGGCCAGAATGTCGGTCGTCTGGTTCAGCGCGTTCGCCATCTGGCTTTGCGAATAGAGCGGGCCGACGATCTCCAGCTCGGAATTCTCCTGCAGGTGCTCGGTGAAGCAGCCGACGCGCCCGATCTCGGATCCGACGCCCGCGACATAGGACATGATCGCGACCTTGCCGGTGGTGCCGGCCTCCTCGATCATGCGCTGCGCGACCTGCTGGCCCGCCGCGCAGTTGTCGGTCGACAGGAACGCCTGGTAGCTGCCCTCGGCGCCCTCGCCCAGCATGCTGTCGATGATGACGACCGGGATGCCGGACTCGTAGGCGCGCTGGACGACGGGCACCAGCGCCTCGGGGTCGGACGGCGCCAGCACCAGGCCCGCCACGCCGCGGTTGATCGCGTTCTCGACCATGCTGACCTGATCGGCCACCGCGCTTTCCGCCGCAGGGCCGTCGAAGCTGAGCGTGTGCTCGCTGTTGCCCTCCATCGCGGCCTGTGCGCCGAGGTTCACGTTCTGCCAGAAGTTCGAGTTGGTGGTCTTCACGATCACCGCGATCTCGCCGGCGCCGGCGGCGCCCGCCGCAAGGGCCAGCGCGGATGCGGCCAGGCATGTCCTCAGTTTCATTTTTTTTCCTCCTCCGTTGGTTAGGTCTTGCCTCAGCGCCGGTTGCGCACCTGGTCGATCCAGACGGCGCCGATGACGACGAGGCCGATGACGATCTGCTGGATGAAGGCCGACACGCCGGACATGTTCAGCCCGTTCCTGAGGATGCCGATGATGAAGGCGCCGATCATCGTGCCCGCGATGGTGCCGACCCCGCCCGACAAGGACGCGCCGCCGATCACGGCCGCCGCGATGGCGTCCAGCTCGTACATGACGCCCTCGCTCGGCTGCGCGGTCACAAGGCGCGACATCAGCACGTTCCCGGCCAGCCCGGCCAGCGCGCCGGACATGGTGTAGGCGTACATCTTGGTCCAGTCGACATTGACCCCGGACAGCCGCGCGGCCTCCTCGTTCGAGCCGGTGGCGTAGATGTGGCGCCCGATCTGCCGGCGGCGCAGCAGGTAGGTCGCGGCGATGGCGACGACCAGCAGCAGGATGGCCGGGTAGGGGATGCCGGGGAAGACGACGCGCGGAAAGCCGTTCGGCTGCATCTCGACCACCCGGAACAGCGCGCCGTTGCCAAGGCGCCCGAAGCCCGCGCCCAGCTGCGAGATGGGCGTGGCGCCGGTCAGCTGCAGCGCCAGCCCGCGCGCGATCAGCATCATCCCGAGCGTGGCGACGAAGGGCGGGATGCGCAGCCGGGTGATGACGAGGCCGTTGAAGGCCCCACAGGCCGCGCCGGCCAGCACGCCGCAGCACATCGCCGGCACCACCGGCAGCCCCGCCTTTACCGCCATGGCCGAGACGACGCCGGACAGCGCCAGCACCGAGCCGACGGACAGGTCGATCCCGCCGGTGATGATGACCAGCGTCAGCCCGATCCCCAGAAGCCCGATCACCGAGGTCTGCAGAAGGACCGTCAGCCCGTTGTTCACCGAGAAGAAGGCCGGGCTCGCCATCGCGAAGCCGACGATCAGCAGCAGCAGCGTCAGCAGCGCCGAGGCGCGGTGCAGCTGCTCGCGCGCGATCAGCACGCGCCGCTCTCCTCCCGCGGTCCAGGGGTTGCTTGCCTCAGACATCGCGCCTCCCCGCCGATGACCGTGATTGGCCCCAAGCATGAGAAGCGGGCTTGCCGCTGTCAACGGTTTTAAATAATTTAGGACAAGAACCGCGAAACGGGGCAGGGGATGGCACGCAGCGACAGCCGCTATCGCGAGGCGTTCAACCGGATGCTGGACCGGTGCGCGGTCCTTTCCGTGGGCGCGCCGCTGCCGCCCGAGGCGGCGCTCGGCGCCGAGATCGGCGTCAGCCGCACCGTCGTGCGCCGCTGCCTTGCGCGGCTGACCGAGGCGGGGGTGATCGCGTGGGACGGCCGGCAGAAGCACGTGCTGCGCCATCCCGCCGCCGCGGACCGGATCGCGCTTGGCGGCGTCTCGGCCGACCGCGACCAGCTGGAGCAGCGCTTTCTTGACTGGATCCTGCGCTTCGACGTGCCGCCGGACACGCCCCTCTCGGTGGCCGAGCTGGCGCGCAACTTCGAGGTGGCCCAGCACGAGCTGAAGGAGTTCCTCGCCGGCCTCAGCCGCTTCGGCCTCGTGGCGCGGCGTCCGCAGGGCGGCTGGATGCTGCGCGGCTTCACCAAGGATTTCGCGGTCGAGCTGTCCGACTTCCGCCTGGTGCTGGAACTGGACGCGGTCGCCAAGCTGGTCGAGGCGGCGCCGGACCACCCGGTCTGGCCGCGCCTCGCCGCGCTGCGCGAGGCGCATCACGCGCTGGCCGGCCGGATCGAGACCGAGTTCCACGCCTTCTCGAAGCTGGACGAGGCGTTCCACGACGCCGTCAACTCGGTCGTGCGCAACCGCTTCGTGACCGAGTTCCAGAAGGTCATCTCGCTGATCTTCCACTACCACTACATGTGGGACAAGACGCACGAGAAGCAGCGCAACGCCGCCGCCATCGCCGAGCATCTGGCGATCATCGACGCGCTGGAGGCCCGCGACGCCCCGCGCGCCGCCGAGGCCGCCCGGCAACACCTGCGGACCTCGAAATCGACGCTGCTGTCCTCGCTGCGCCATCACGACCTGGGCTGAGGCTGCGCCCGGCCGCCGTCGGCGTCAGTCCGTGCCCTGGAAGCGCGCCGTGAACCGCGCCATCTCGCGCGGCTCGGGGCGACTGCCCGTGTAGATCTCGACATAGGTCGGGATGCGGGCGAGGCGGGTTTTCAGGTCCTCGCGCGCCTGCATCGAGATGTAGCCGATCTGGACAAGATAGACCGTCCGCGCCCGGACATCGGCCTCGCCCGGTTCGTGCCCCCAGTGCCGCATCATCGCCGTCAGCGCCGACAGCCGCGCGGCATCCGCCGCCTGCACCCGGCGCGCCACGTCCTGATCCTGCAGCGCCCAGCTGCGGATCGCAAATTCAAGCCGCGAGTCGAACGTGTCCTTCGACAGGAAGCAGCCGATCACGTTCAGCATCGCCTCGGCCTGCGTCTCGGCATAGTGGCGCGTCGCCGCGACCAGCGGCTCGGTCGTGCGGGCGGCCCATCCGTCCAGTAGCGCGGCCAGCAGCGCCTCGCGGTCGTCGAAGAACCAGTAGAAGCTGGTCCGCGACAGGCCCAGCTGCCGCGCGAGCGGCATGATCTTCACGGCGTCGACGCCGCTCTCGATCAGGGCCGTGTAGCCCGCCTCCAGCCAGCCGTCTCGGGAGCCTCGCCATCCGCTTGCGGGCAGGGATTGTTCGGTCATGCCGCAACGATAGGCGGCACGCCCAGCAGCCGCAAAGGAAATGTGCGCCTGAGGTGAGTCTCTGGACAGCCGCGTAAGTCTATCTTGACAGGTATGAACATTCTTCGTCTTCTGGTCGAGGTTCCACAGACAGGCAGACCTTCATGGCGCACGATCCGCTTTTGCAGCCCTTCCAACTGAAGCACCTGACCCTCCGCAACCGGATCATGATCACCAGCCACGAGCCCGCCTATCCCGAGGACGGGATGCCCAAGGGGCGCTACCGGGCCTATCACGCCGAGCGGGCGAAGGCCGGGGTCGCGCTGACGATGACCGCCGGTTCGGCGGCGGTCTCGCGCGACAGCCCGCAGGTCTTCAACAACATCCTCGCCTGGAAGGACGAGGTCGTGGGCTGGATGAAGCAGCTGGTGGACGAGTGCCACGACCACGGGGCGGCGGTGATGATCCAGCTGACCCACCTGGGCCGGCGCACCCGGTGGGACAAGGGCGACTGGCTGCCCGTGCTGGCCCCCAGCCACGAGCGCGAGGCCGCGCACCGGGCCTTTCCCAAGCGGCTGGAGGACTGGGACATCGCCCGCATCAAGGCCGACTTCGCCGACGCCGCCGAGCGCATGAAGGCCGCCGGCGTCGACGGGATCGAGCTGGAGGCCTACGGCCACCTGCTCGAGCAGTTCTGGTCGCCCCTGACCAACGATCTCGAGGCGCCCTATGGCGGCGACCTTCAGAACCGGCTGCGCTTCACGATGGAGGTGCTGGGCGCGATCCGCGAGCGCTGCGGGCCGGACTTCATCGTCGGGCTGCGCTACACGGGCGACCAGGTCCTGCCCGGCGGCATGACCGAGGACGAGGGCTTCCGCGTCTCGCAGATGCTCAAGGACAGCGGGCTGGTCGATTTCCTGAACGTGGTGCGCGGCCATATCGACACGGATGCGGGCTTGACCGACGTCATCCCCGTGCAGGGAATGCGCAACGCCCCGCATCTGGACTTCGCCGGCCAGATCCGCCGCGCGACGGGCTTTCCTACCTTCCATGCCGCCAAGATCCCGGACGTGGCGACGGCGCGCCACGCCATCGCGTCGGGCCTTCTGGACATGGTGGGGATGACGCGGGCGCACATGGCCGACCCGCATCTGGTCCGCAAGGTGATCGAGGGGCGCGAGGACGACATCCGGCCCTGCGTCGGCGCGAACTACTGTCTGGACCGCATCTACCAGGGCGGCATGGCCTTCTGCCTGCACAACGCGGCCACGGGGCGCGAGGAGACGATGCCGCACGACATCCCGCCCGCGCCGGCGCCGCGCCGCGTGACCATCGTCGGCGCCGGTCCAGCGGGGCTGGAGGCCGCCCGCGTCGCGGCCGAGCGCGGCCACCGCGTCACCGTCTTCGAGGCGGCCGACCGGCCCGGCGGGCAGATCCGCCTGACCGCCCAGCAGGAGCGGCGGCGCGAGATGATCTCGATCATCTCCTGGCGGATGGCGATGTGCGAGAAGCACGGCGTCACCTTCCACTTCAACCGCTTCGCCGAGGCAGGCGACGTCCTGGCGAGCGATCCCGACGAGGTCGTCATCGCCACCGGCGGGCTGCCCCATACCGAGGTGCTGGCAAAGGGGAACGAGCTGGTCTGCTCGGCCTGGGACATCCTGTCGGGCGACGTGAAGCCCGGCGCGAACGTCCTGATCTTCGACGACGCGGGCGATCATGCCGCGCTGCAGGCCGCCGATCTCATCGCCGCGACGGGGGCGGCGGTCGAGATCGCGACCCCCGACCGCAGCTTCGCGCCCGAGGTCATGGCGATGAACCTCGTGCCCTACATGCGCAGCCTCCAGCGGCGGGACGTGACCTTCACCGTGACCTGGCGGCTCATGTCCGTGGTGCGCGAGGGCAACCAGCTGCGGGCGACGCTTGGCAGCGATTATGGCGACATGACGCGGCAGCGGCTGGTCGATCAGGTCGTGGTGAACCACGGCACGCGCCCGTTGGACGATCTGTATTTCGAGCTGAAGCCGCTGTCGAGGAACCTGGGCGAGGTCGATTACGAGGCCCTGGTGGCGGGGGACGCGCAGCGCCTGTCCCGCCAGCCCGAGGCCGGCTTTCGGCTGTGGCGGATCGGGGACGCGGTGGCGGCCCGCAACACCCATGCCGCCATCTTCGATGCCCTGCGGCTGGTCAAGGATCTCTGAGGCGCGGCGGCCGGGTGGCAGGCATGCGGCTGCAGCACTGGCCGGCCCCATCAAATAAATGTTAGAAGGACGTTCCAATGCCTGCACAAATGCGGACCCCGGCCGGGTGCATGGCGGCGGGACACCAGGAGGCCAAGATGTCGCGCCCGCATGCGGGCGCGCGAGACCACCGCAACCACGTTTGAACGCAAGGAGGGTCGTGTGGACCTGAAGCCACCCCTGACGCAACTCGACATCCCAACCACCGACGGCGGCTTCTACGATGGCTTCACGCGCACCGTGGCCGTGTCGGGGAAGATCATCATCGGGGCGCTCATCTTCTGGGCCGTCGCCTTCCCCCAGAACGCGGGCAACCTTCTGAACGCGATCAACGAGGCGATCCTGGCGACCTTCAACTACTGGTATGTCTGGACCAGCGCGTTCTTCGTGGTGCTGTGCCTGCTGCTGGCGCTGATCCCCGCCTCGAGGCGGATGCGCCTCGGCGAGCCGGAGGACCGGCCCGAATTCACCAACTTCTCGTGGTTCTCGATGATGTTCGGCGCAGGGGTCGGGGTGGGCATGCTGACCTACTCGACCGGCGAGCCGATCTCGCATTTCCAGACCAACCCGGCCGTGATCCAGGGCCTGATCGCGGGCTCCTCGGCCGAGACGGTGCGTCCGGCCTATGAGTGGTCGTTTCTCCACTGGGGCCTGACGCCCTGGGCCTGCTACGCGCTGACGGGCCTCGCGCTGGCCTATTTCTCGTATCGCCGCGGCCTGCCGCTGACGATCCGATCGGGGCTGACATCGCTCTTCGGCTCACGGCTCGAGGGGCCGCTCGGGCATGTCGTGGACATCGTGGCCGTGGTGGCGACGGTTCTGGGCGTGTCGCAGACGCTCGGCTACGGGGTCGAGCAGTTCGTCGCCGGCGTGGCGCGGGTCAGCGGCGGCGCCTGGCTGCTGAACGACGACAGCACCGCCTCGGCCGCCGCGGTCATCACCGCGCTGGTGGTCATCGTCGGCGCCTCCACGCTGTCGGCCATGTCCGGCGTCGGCCGCGGGATCAAGTGGCTCTCGAACATCAACACGGGCCTCAGCATCTTCGTGCTGCTGTTCTTCCTGATCTTCGGGGCGACGCTGTTCAGCCTGCAGGCGCTGTTCGTGGGCATCTGGGACTACCTGACGACGCTGCCCTGGAAGCTGACCACCGTCTGGAGCGCTGACGGCACCGAAAGCGGGAACGAACTGGCCGCCTGGCAGGGCAGCTGGACCATCTTCTACTGGGCCTGGTGGATCGCCTTCGCCCCCTTCGTCGGTCTGTTCCTCGCCCGCATCTCCAAGGGCCGCACGATCCGCGAATACATCCTTGGCGCGATGATCGTGCCCTCGGCGGTCTGCTTCACCTGGTTCGCCCTGGTCGGCGGCACCGCGATCAGCCTTGAGCTGACGGGCCAGGCGCAGGGCGCGATCGTCGGCACCGGCCTGTCCGACCAGCTTTACGCGACGCTGGCGGTGATGCTGCCTGCCGGGCTGGCGACCCTGATGTCGGCCGTGGTCGTGGTGCTTCTGTTGACCTACCTCGTCACGTCGGTCGACTCGGCCGTCCTCATCATCAACACGATCAACGCGGCCGGCGACGAGGGGCCGAAGGCGCGCCCGCACATCCTGTTCTGGGGCGTGGCCCTGGCGCTGGTCGTCGGCGCCCTGCTGATCGTGGGCGGCCTGTCGGCCATCCAGACGGCGATGATCGTCGGGGCGCTGCCCTTCTCCTTCGTGATGATGCTGATGGGGCTGTCGCTGGTCAAGGCGATCATCATGGACAACCTGCGCAAGCAGGCCGACGTGCCGCGCACCGTCGGCACGATCAACTGAGCGAAGGCCGCAGCCCCGCGTGCCGGGGCTGCGCCGATTCCGCGGGCAACAGTCCCAAGGCGAATGACATCAGGACGCGACATCGCTGGCGCGCCGCCGCCCGGCAGGGCAGGACAGGGCAAGGCCGCTGGAGAAGGGTGACCGGGGGATGCAGAACGATCCGCGAAGCCACGGGCTATGGGAGACGAGCGCCCCCGAAGCTCCCCGGACCGCCGCGCTGGCCGAGGAAACGCGCGCCGAGGTCCTCGTCATCGGCGGGGGCTATACCGGCCTGTCGACCGCGCTGCACTTGGCCGAGTGCGGCGCCGATGTTGTCCTCCTCGAGGCGGTCGAGATCGGCTTCGGCGGCGCGGGCCGCAATGTCGGTCTGGTCAACGCCGGCATGTGGGTGATGCCCGACAGTCTGGTCCAGACCCTGGGGGCCGAGGACGGCGAGCGACTGATCGCCTTCCTCGGCGAAGGACCCGCCCATGTCTGGGAGATCATCGAACGCTACCGGATCGACTGCCAGGCCTCGCAGACCGGCACGCTGCACCTCGCCGCGCACAGGACCGGCCTTGCTGAGCTGGTCCAGCGCCACGCGCAATGGTCCCGGCGCGGCGCGCCGGTCGCGCTGCTGGACCCCGAGGCGACGGCGCAGCGGGTCGGAAGCCCTCGCTATCACGGCGCGCTCTTCGACAGCCGCGCGGGGACGATCCAGCCGCTGGCCTACGCGCGGGGCCTTGCGCGGGCCGCCATCGGGTGCGGAGCCCGCATCTTCACCGGATCGCCGGCCGTCGCCATGCAGCCGCAGGACGGGATGTGGCGGGTCGCGACGCCGAAAGGCGCCGTGATCGCGCGGCAGGTCGTCTTCGCGACCGACGCCTACACCCGGCACCTGATGCCCCAGATCCTGACCCAGCAGGTCTTCCTTCCCTATTTCAACCTCGCCACCGCGCCCCTGCCTGGGGAAATCGCGCGCATGATCCTGCCGGGCCGCGAGGGTGCCTGGGACACGCGCGAGGTGCTGACCTCGTTCCGGTTGGACCGTGAAAACCGGCTGGTCTTCGGCTCGGTCGGCGCGCTGCGCCATGGCGGGCAGGCGGTCCACCGGGCCTGGGCGCGGCGGGCGCTGAAACGGATCTTCCCCCAGCTCGGCCCCGTCGACTTCGCGGCCGAATGGTTCGGCAACATCGGCATGACCGCCGACAGCCTGCCCCGCTTCCACCAGCTGGCCGAGGGCGTCGTCAGCTTCTGCGGCTATAACGGCCGGGGCATCGCGCCCGGCACCGCCTTCGGCCGCGCGCTGGCCGGCTGGCTCATGGGCGCGAATGCCGCGCTGCCCCTGCGCCCCTCTGTCCCGAAGCCCGTCCAGCTGCGCGGGTTGCGAAGCGCCTGGTACGAGGCGGGGGCGCAGGCCTTTCACCTGATCGACGCGCGCCGCTAGTCCCGCCTGCGGCCGACCTGGGTGCCGCTCCACCCTCGGAAGGCCGCGGCGACCGGGTCCGAGGCGCGCGCGTCCGCATCGCGCGCGTTTCATTCCGAACGTCATGCTGTATGCGGATGAGCCAGACCGATGGAAAGATCAGGCGGGACGTGATGCCGACCCGAAAAGCCGCGCCCGCCGGCATGCGCGCCGCCCCGAACGAAACGAAAGGAACGACCCGATGATTGACGCCCGCGACATGGACCTGAAGACCGCCGCCCGCACCGTTCTTGACCGCCTCGGCGCCGACACCGCCGCGCTGGACGGCGGCAGCATGGCCAGCTTCTCGCCCGTGACGGGCGAGCAGATCGCCGCCCTTGCCGAACATTCCGCCGCCGAGGTGACCGCGGCCATCGACCGCGCCGCGGCGGCCTTCCGCAGCTGGCGCAACGTGCCGGCCCCGCGCCGGGGCGAGCTGGTGCGCCTTCTGGGCGAGGAGCTGCGCGCGGCCAAGGACGATCTCGGCCGCCTGGTGTCCATCGAGGCGGGCAAGAGCCCGTCCGAGGGCGCCGGCGAGGTGCAGGAGATGATCGACATCTGCGATTTCGCCGTCGGCCTGTCGCGCCAGCTCTACGGGCTGACCATCGCGACCGAGCGTCCCGGCCACCGGATGATGGAAACCTGGCATCCGCTCGGCGTCGTCGGCGTCATCTCGGCCTTCAACTTCCCCGTCGCGGTCTGGTCGTGGAACACGGCGCTGGCGCTGGTCTGCGGTAACCCCGTCGTCTGGAAGCCCTCCGAGAAGACCCCGCTGACCGCGCTCGCCTGCCAGGCGATCCTCGACCGGGCGATCGCCCGCTTCGGCGACGCGCCCGCGGCGCTGAGCCAGGTCGTCATCGGCGGCCGCGAGACCGGCGAGGCGCTGGTGGACGATCCGCGCGTGGCCCTCGTCTCGGCCACCGGCTCGACCCGGATGGGCCGGCAGGTCGGCCCGCGCGTGGCGGCGCGCTTCGGCCGCTCGATCCTCGAGCTGGGCGGCAACAACGCGGGCATCGTTTGCCCTTCGGCCGATCTGGACATGGCGCTGCGGGCCATCGCCTTCGGCGCGATGGGCACGGCCGGGCAGCGCTGCACCACGATGCGGCGGCTCTTCGTGCATGACGGCGTCTACGACCAGCTGGTCCCCCGGCTGATCAAGGCCTACGGCTCGGTCTCGGTCGGCAACCCGCTGACCTCGCGGGCGCTGGTCGGCCCGCTGGTGGACGGCCAGGCCTTCGCGGCGATGCAGGCGGCGCTGGAGGCCGCCAAGGCCGCGGGCGGCACCGTCCATGGCGGCGCCCGCGTCACCGACGCCGCGCCCGAGGCGGCCTTCTACGTCAAGCCCGCGCTGGTCGAGATGCCCGCGCAGACCGGACCCGTGCTGGAGGAGACCTTCGCGCCGATCCTCTACGTCATGCGCTACAGCGACTTCGGAAGCGTGATCGAGCAGCACAACGCGGTCGGCGCGGGCCTCTCCTCGTCCATCTTTACGACCGACCTGCGCGAGAGCGAGGCGTTCCTGTCGGCGTCGGGCTCGGACTGCGGCATCGCCAACGTCAACATCGGCACCTCGGGCGCCGAGATCGGCGGCGCCTTCGGCGGCGAGAAGGAGACCGGCGGCGGGCGCGAAAGCGGCTCGGACGCGTGGAAGGCCTACATGCGCCGCGCCACCAACACGATCAACTACTCGCGCGATCTGCCGCTGGCGCAGGGCGTCGTCTTCGACATCTGAGGGCGCCGGTCGAGACGCCCGGCCATATCCTGCGGGGCAGGGCGCGCGGCAGCGCCCTCGCCCCGCGATGAAGCGGGCGATCCGGGACAGGTTCCGCCGCGAGACTGGGCGCGACTGTCGCCAGGCGAGGTGACGGCGGGGGCAAAGCCAAGGCTCTTGCCGTCGCTGCCTTGCCGACCGCGGGCCGTACAGTGATCGTCGCGCGTGAATGCGGGATGTTTGAGTTTTCGATGAAGGGGGATAGTGCCCAGGAATGGCGACTATCGAGGCGATCCAGGACGGATCATCTGGTCGGAGCGAGAGGATTCGAACCTCCGACCCCCTGCTCCCGAAGCAGGTGCGCTACCAGGCTGCGCTACGCTCCGACCGTAGGACGGGCAGGTAGCGGATGCGCCTGGCGGATGCAAGCCCCGTCAGCGGCGGTGCGGCCACAATCTTTGCAGCACCGCCGATTTGGGCGCCGTCACAGTCTCGGCCCGCAGCCGCGCCGTGGTGGCGGGGCGGTTTGCCGAGACGCCGCGGCTCTCGCGCCAGACGATGTAGATGCCCGAGCCGATGATGATCCCCGCGCCGATCGCCGTCGGCAGGTCCAGCGCCTCGCCGAAGAGGAACCAGCCATAGGCCATCGCCCAGAGGATCTGGGAATACTGCATCGGCGCCACGATCGCCGCCTCGCCCGTCCGGTAGGCCTGGATCACCAGTACCGCCCCGCCGAGGCCGAGCGTCGCGATCACCCCCGTCAGAGCCAGGTCGGCCAGGGCCATCGGCTCGTAGGCCAGCGACAGCGCCGCGCCGGTGGCCAGGAAGTTGCCCAGCATCGGCCACATCAGCAGCACCATCGGGCGCTCGCGCCGGCCGAGGCGGCGGATGATGACCGCCGCCATGGCGCTGGCGACGGCGCCCGCCATTGCCGCCAGGTGGCCGGGCTGAAGCTCCTGTCCGCCGGGGCGCAGGACGATCAGCACGCCCGACAGGCCGACGATCACCGCGGCCCAGCGGTGCAGCCCCACCTTCTCGCCCAGAAGCGGGATCGAGAGGATGGTGATCAAGAGCGGCGTGGTGAAGAGGATCGCGTAGACCTGCGCCAGGGGCAGGGTCGAGAAGGCGTAAAAGCCCCCCATGCCGGCGATGACCGCGCAGACGGTCCGCAGGATCACCCAGCCGAAGTTGCTGGGGCGCAGCGTGCCGGGCTGGGGGTCGCGCATCAGCACCACCACCACCAGCGGGAAGGACAGGAGCGAGGCGAAGAACAGGATCTGCAGCGCCGGGTAGGTTTCGCCCAGCGCCTTGATGATCACGTCATGCGTCGCGTAAAGGCCCATCCCGGCCAGTTGCAGGAGCGCGCCCTTGACGTTGCCGGTCAGGGCCAATCAGGCCTCCGCCGCCAGCGCGGCGACGATCCTGTCGCCCATCTCCGCGGTGCTGACGGGCGTGCCCCCATCCGGCCCCATCAGGTCGGCGGTGCGCACGCCCTCGGCCAGCACCCGCTCGACCGCGGCCTCCAGCGCGTCGGCGGCCGCGCCCTCGCCGAAGGAATAGCGCAGCGCCATCGCGAAGCTGAGGATGCAGGCGATAGGGTTGGCCTTTCCCTGACCCGCGATGTCGGGGGCCGAGCCATGCACCGGCTCGTACATCGCGCGCGGCCGGCCATTCGCCATCGGCGCGCCGAGGCTGGCCGAGGGCAGCATCCCGAGGCTTCCGGTCAGCATCGCGGCCGCGTCGGACAGCAGGTCGCCGAAGAGGTTGTCGGTCAGGATCACGTCGAACTGGCGCGGCTGGCGGACCAGCTGCATCAGCCCGTTGTCGGCATACATGTGGGTCAGCTCGACATCGGGGAACTCGTTGTCATGGACCCACTGGGTCTCCTCGCGCCAGAGGATGCCCGATTCCATCACGTTGGCCTTCTCCATCGAGCAGACCTTGCCGCGGCGCTTCTTCGCCAGCTCGAAGGCCGAGCGCGCCACGCGCCGGATCTCTCCGCTGGTGTAGCGCTGGGTGTTGATCCCCACGCGGCCGCCCTCGTTGTCGCCGTTGTCGTCCGCGTGAATGCCCCGCGGCTCGCCGAAATAGACGCCCGAGGTCAGCTCGCGCACGATCAGGATGTCGAGGCCGGCGACGACCTCGCGCTTCAGGGACGAGAAGTCGGCCAGCGCGTCGAAGCACTGCGCCGGGCGCAGGTTCGCGAAGAGGTCCAGCTCCTTCCTCAGCCGCAGCAGCCCGCGCTCGGGCTTCACGGCGAAGTCGAGGACGTCGTATTTCGGCCCGCCCACGGCGCCCAGCAGCACCGCGTCCACCGCCTGTGCCTTCGCCATGGTCGCGTCCGTCAGGGGCACGCCATGGGCGTCGTAGGCCGCCCCGCCGACCAGGTCCTGCGTGACGTCGAAGGCCATGCCGCGATGGGCGCCGAGCCAGTCGATCACCTTGACGACCTCGGCCATGACCTCGGGGCCGATCCCGTCGCCGGGCAGGATGAGAAGCGAGTAACGGTCTGACATGAACCCTCCTTGTCGGCGCCGCCGCAGGCGCGCCTTTCGGGTTAGACGCCGCCTGCCGAAGGGTCAAGCCGGCCCGCTCACGAGGGTTTGCCTTGCGCCGGGCGCCGGGCGGGGCGAGGCTGCGGCCCGATATGCAGCCAAGCGAGCTTAGGGAGAACCCGATGAAGACCTGGCAGGCGAATGCGAAGGGCGCGCTGGCGGCGCTGGCGCTGATGACGGCGGCACCCGCCGCGATGGCGCAGGATGCGGGCGCGGTTCCCGGCGACCGGCTGGTCGTCCCGCTGCCCGACGTCTCGACCCTGTCCGAGGAGGAGGCGCGCGACCTGACGCGCCAGGTGGCCGAGGCCAACGTCATCAGCGACAACTGCCCCGCGTGGGAGGCGACGGATGGCGAGTGGCAGCTGCTGAACGGCACCTCGGACGCGCTGACCGCGCGGCTCGGCCTCGATCCCCTGGCCTATGACCGCGAGTTCTTCCGCCCCGCCTACAACCTCCTGGACGAGAGCGGCGCCTGCGAGACCCACGGCCCCCAGGTCGCCTCCCTGGTCGAGCGGCTGGTCGCGATGGGCGGCGACACCCGCCCCGCCGCCGAGCTGGCCGAGGAGGCCGCCGCAGAGGGCGCTGCCACTGATGCCGCGGCCGATCCCGCAGCCGAGGCCGACGCCCCGGACGCCGCCGAGCCCGAGGCCCCGGCCGAATAACCGCCTGCCGGGAATTTGCACGTCTTGCAGCTTCCGCTCCGCTGTCGCAGCTTGCGCGGCGGGAACGGAGGTCCATGAATGCCCGCAGTCTCGGCCGGAATCGTCAGCCTCGTGCTGGCCTATGTGCTCAGCCAGTTCTACCGCGCCTTCCTGGCCGTCATGGCCCCCGTGCTGCAGGCCGACATCGGCGCGAGCCCGGGCGATCTGGCGCTGTCCTCGGGCCTGTGGTTCATCGCCTTCGCGCTCATGCAGATTCCCGTCGGCGGCTGGCTCGACCGCTTCGGCCCCCGCCGCACCGTCGCCTGGATGCTGGCGCTCGGCGGGGCAGGGGGCGCGGCCGTCTTCGCGCTGGCCAGCCAGCCCTGGCACCTGCACCTCTCGCTCAGTCTTCTGGGGATCGGCTGCGCGCCGGCGCTGATGGGCTCCTACTACATCATCGCGCGCAACTACCCGGCCGCGCGCTTCGGCACGCTGGCGGGTGCCGTGGTGGGCTTCGGCTCGCTCGGCAACATCCTGGGCGCGGCGCCCCTGGTGGGCGCGGCCGAGGCCTTCGGCTGGCGCCCGACCATGTGGGGCCTCGCCGTCATCACCCTTGCCGTCGCCGCGCTGATCGGCGGCACGGTCCGCGACCCCGACCGCCTCTCGGCGGACAGTCCCCAAGGCACCTTTTCCGAGATCCTGCGCCTCAGGGCCCTGTGGTTCATCCTGCCGCTCTTCGCCGTGAACTACGCGGCCTCGGGCGCGATCCGCGGCCTCTGGGCGGGGCCGTGGCTGGCCGACGTGCTGGACGCCGACGCCCGCACCATCGGCAATGTCGCGCTGGCGATGGGCCTTGCGATGGTCGTCGGCAACTTCCTCGTCGGCCCGGCCGCGCGGCTTCTGGGCGGGCTGCGCCGCACCATCCTGATCTTCACCGCCGCGACCTGCGCCGTTCTCGCCGCCATGTGGCTGATTCCGCAGCCCTCGCTCGGGACGGCGACGCTGCTGCTGGCGCTGGTCGGCCTGTCGGGCGCGGCCTATCCGCTGCTGATGGCGCATGGCCGGTCCTTCCTGCCGCCGCATCTGGTGGGGCGCGGCGTCACCTTCCTCAACATGTTCTCGATCGGCGGGGTCGGCGCGATGCAGTTCGCCTCGCGCCCTGTCTTTGAGGCCAGCCAGTCCGCCTATCCCGCGCCGCAGGCCTATGCGATGCTGTGGCTGTTCTTCCTGATCCCGCTGGTGATCGGCCTCGTTCTCTACTTCCGCACGCCCGAGGCGAAACATGCCTGAAGCCCTCGCCGATCCGCTGGTCGTCGCCCCGAACCTCAAGCGCCGCCTGTCGGGCGTGACGGCGACCGTCGTGCGGCTGATCCCCATCCAGGCGCGGATGATCCCCATCGCCGCGACCGGCCCCGGCCTGCCGCCCGAGGTTCCGCACATCCCGCTGCTGCGCGCCGCGCGCCTGCCGCGCACCCGCTGGCGCGTCTGGCACGCCCGCCGCAACACCGAGATGGCACTGGGACTGTTCTTCCGCCATGTCCTGCGGCGGCGCTACAAGCTGCTCTTCACCTCAGCCGCGCAGCGCCGCCACACCGGCTTCACCCGCTGGCTGATCGGGCAGCAGGACGCGCTAGTCGCCACCTCGCCGCAGGCCGCCTCCTACCTCGACCGCCCGGCCGAGGTGATCCTGCACGGCGTCGACACCACCATCTTCCACCCGCCGCCCGATCGCGCGGCCCTCCGGCGCGAGCTGGGCCTCGACCCGGATGCCATCCTCATCGGCTGCTTCGGCCGCATCCGCGCCCAGAAGGGCATCGACCTGCTGGTCGAGGCCGGCCTCGTCCTCTTGCGCAGCCGCCCCAAGGTCCAGATCCTGATGACCGGCCGCATCACCCCGGACCAACGCACCTTCGCCGACGAGCAACTCGCCAAGATCGCCGCCGCCGGCCTCGACGCCCGCATCCGCTTCCTCGGCGAGCTGCCCTGGAGCGAGGTCGTTCGCCACTACCAAGCGCTCGACCTCTTCGCCGCCCCCGCCCGCTGGGAGGGCTTCGGCCTCACCCCGCTTGAGGCGATGGCCTGCGGCGTCCCCACCGTCGCCGCCCGCGTCGGCGCCTACGAGACGCTCATCAAGGACGGCACGACCGGCACACTGATCCCCCCCGGGGACGCCCCCGCCCTGACCGCCGCCCTCGCCCATTGGCTTGACGACGCCCCCGCCCGCGCCGAGGCCGGCCGCGCCGCCCGCGCCCATGTGGCGGCCAGCCACGCCATCGAGGGCGAGGCCGAGGCGCTGGTCGCCCTCTACCGCCGCCTTCTGGCATGAACCGCGCCGGCTTCCTTCTCGCGCGCACGCTGCGGCGCGAGGCGCCGCTGGCCGCGCTGTCCGTTCCGCAGGCAGAGCTGCTGGCGGCGCTTGCCGGCCGCCATGTCGCGCTGGTCGGCAATGCCCGCGCGCTGGGCGAGGCGCGGCACGGCGCCCGGATCGACGCCGCCGACTTGGTGATCCGCATCAACCGCG
Organism: Paracoccus tibetensis; assembly: GCF_900102505.1. GTDB lineage: Bacteria > Pseudomonadota > Alphaproteobacteria > Rhodobacterales > Rhodobacteraceae > Paracoccus > Paracoccus tibetensis. Next base: position 278,295 of record NZ_FMVT01000003.1, read on the forward strand.
CGCCCATGCCGGGCGCGCAAAGCCACGGCACCCGCACCGACTGGCTGGGCCTTGCGACCAGCCTGCCGCCGGCCGACCGCGCCCGCCTCGGTCCCGGCCGCATCCTGTGGATGTCGCCCAAGCGCAAGCGGCTGGACTGGCAGACGGCGCGCGGTCCCGGCTTCTACCTCCACCCGCTGCCCGACATCGCCGCCCTGGGCGCGCAGCTCGGCGCGCCACCCACCACCGGCGCGATGCTGATCGATCTCTGCCTCAGGGCGCCGCTGGCGTCGCTGACGCTCTACGGCTTCGACTTCTTCGCCAGCCTTTCGCTCTCGGGCCGCCGCGCCGCCGCGGACGTGCCGCATGACTTCGGCGCCGAGGCCGCATGGGTGCAGGAACTCCTCGCGCGCGATCCGCGCCTCGTCTGGCAGCGCTGAGGGCGCAACGTGCGCAAGCGGTGCACATCCGGTGCACGCGCGGTGCACTGCCCGTGCATGGCCGGTGCGGCCGTTTTTCCAGCAGATGCTGGCCCGGGCGCGCCGGCCCGCCCGCCGCCGCCCCGCGGTGCACCTGCGCAACGCGCGCTGGCGTTGCGGGCGGCTATGCGGTAAACGCGCCCGACCGCAGGAAAAGGAGTCCCCCCGGATGGGCTACAAAGTCGTCGTCGCCGGCGCCACGGGCAATGTGGGCCGCGAAATGCTGAATATCCTGGACGAGCGCCAGTTCCCGGTGGACGAGATCGCCGTTCTGGCCTCGCGCCGCAGCCAGGGAACCGAGGTCAGCTTCGGCGACAGAACGCTGAAGATCCAGGACATCGAGCAGTTCGACTTTGCCGAATGGGACATCGCCCTCTTCGCCATCGGCTCGGACGCGACCAAGATCCACGCCCCCCGCGCCGCCAAGGCCGGCTGCGTCGTGATCGACAACTCGTCGCTCTACCGCTACGACCCGCAGATCCCGCTGATCGTGCCCGAGGTGAACCCCGAGGCGATCCACGACTACAAGAACAAGATGATCATCGCGAACCCCAACTGCTCGACCGCGCAGATGGTGGTGGCGCTGAAGCCGCTGCACGACCGTGCCCGCATCAAGCGCGTGGTTGTCTCAACCTATCAATCGGTTAGCGGCGCCGGCAAGGAAGGCATGGACGAGCTTTGGGACCAGACCAAGGGCATGTATGTCCCCGGTCAGGAGAAGCCGGCCAAGAAGTTCCAGAAGCAAATCGCCTTCAACGTCATTCCCCAGATCGACGTCTTCATGGAAGACGGCACGACCAAGGAGGAATGGAAGATGGTGGTCGAAACCAAGAAAATCATCGACCCCTCGATCAAGGTCACCGCGACCTGCGTGCGCGTGCCGGTCTTCGTCGGCCATTCCGAGTCGATCAACATCGAGTTCGAGGATTTCCTCGACGAGGACGAGGCCCGCGACATCCTGCGCGAGGCGCCGGGCGTCATGGTCGTCGACAAGCGCGAGCCCGGCGGCTACACGACGCCCGTCGAATGCGTGGGCGATTTCGCGACCTTCATCAGCCGCATCCGCCAGGATTCCACGGTCGAGAACGGGTTGAACCTGTGGTGCGTCAGCGACAACCTGCGCAAAGGCGCGGCCCTCAACGCCGTCCAGATCGCCGAGCTTCTGGGCAACCGCGTCCTCAAGAAAGGCTGATCGGCCAGAGACTTGCTAAAAGGCGGCCCTCGGGCCGCCTTTTTTCATGGCCCTACAGCGTCACCCACCGCGCGCCGCGTTCCTCGGCCTGCAGCAGCGTGCCCTCGGTGATGTCATGGACCACCCCGTGCAGCGACAGATCACCCGACTCGACCGCCTTCTCGACGAAGGGAAAGGTCATCAGGTTGCGGATCGAGACCAGCACCGCCTCGCGCTCGAGCGCGCTCACCTGCTCTTCCACGGGCAGGTCCTTCACCCGCTCGTAGCCCGGCCGCAGGATGTCCATCCAGCGCCCGACGAAGCTGGTCTGCTCCTCCAGTTCGGGCGCATGGCCCGAACACATCGCGTGGCAGCCCTGCACCCCGCCGCAGAGCGTGTGGCCCATCACGATCAGATGCGCGACCTTCAGCGCCGTGACCGCGAACTCGATCGCGGCCGAGGTCCCGTGCTGCAGCCCGTCCGGCGCGTAGGGCGGCACGAGGCTCGCGATGTTGCGATGGATGAAGAACTCGCCCGAATCCGCTCCGAAGAGGCTGGTCACATGCACCCGGCTGTCGCAGCACGAGATCACCATCGCCCGCGGCCGCTGTCCCTCCAGCGCCAAGCGGCGGTACCAGGCGCGGTTCTCGGAATGCGAGGTCGCCTTCCAGCCCTGGTAGCGCTTGACCAGGTATTGCGGCAGCGGAGCCAGTTCGTACATGCGTATACCTCCTGTTGCCGCAGGTGTTAGGCCGTCATTGCCGCAAATTCGAGCCTTTTCTTCACCCCGCCCTCAAGCCTTTTTTCACCCGCCTCGCGCATCTTCGCCCTCGTGTGGGGACACAAATGTTGGAGGTGCAAATGGCACAAGTCACGGCCCTGGCCGTATCCGAGCCCGTTCGCGTCGATGGTCGACGCGTGGGGGACATCATTTCCGAACTGGGCGAGGGGCCGGCGCAGCACGTCATCGGCCTGGCGCTCGAACAGCTGGCGGCGGCCCTGGGCGCGGTCGAGCAGGCGCTGCGCGAGAATGACCGCGCCGCCGCCTGCGGCCATGCCGAGCGGATGTCGCGGCTCGCCTGGCAGATCGGGCTCCTGTCGCTGGCCGGCGTCGCCATGGACCTCGGCAGCTGCATCGAGCGTGGGGACGAGCCCGCCATCGCGGCGATCCGGGCCCGGCTGATGCGCGTCGGCAACCGCTCGCTGACCGAGATCTGGGAAGGGCCCGGCATCAACTGAGCCCGGCCGGGCTTGCGGGCGCCGTCGCAGCTTGTAGGCTGCGCGGGCATCTGACGGAGCCCGGACATGACGCCTGAATTCGCCGCAGCCTCGGACAGCGCCCGCCCGCTCTGGCTGGTCTGGAAGGACGACGCGCTGCCGCCCGAGGCCGGCGACTGGCCCGCGCAATGCGGCTTTTCGGCCAAGCCGGGCGAGATCTGCCTGCTGCCGGACGGGGCGGGCGCGCTGTCGGGCGCGATCATGGGCCTTGGTGCGCGCAGCGAGGCTGGGCGCAGCCGCTTCGCGCTCGCCCGCGCGCAGGCGCTGCCGAAGGGCGATTGGCGCCTCGCCGCCCTTCCGGAGGGGCTCGATCCGGACGAGGCCGCGCTCGGCTGGCTCTTCGGCCAGTACCGCTTCACCCGCTACAAGGGCGGGCCGAGCGACGGCCCGCACCTCGTCTGCCCCGAGGGGGCGGATGCGGACCGCCTGCTGGCCATCGCCCGCGCCGAGTTCCTGACCCGCGACCTGATCAACACGCCGGCCAGCGACATGGGCCCCGCGCAGCTGGAAGCGGCCGCCCGGACGCTGGCGGACCGCATCGGCGCCCGGATCGAGGTCACGACCGGCGAGGCGCTGCTCCAGCAGAACCTGCCGCTGATCCACGCGGTCGGCCGCGCCGCGGCCGAGGCTCCGCGCCTGATCGACATCCGCCTCGGGGACGAGGGCGCGCTGCTGGCGATCGTCGGCAAGGGGGTCTGCTTCGACACAGGCGGGCTGAACCTCAAGCCTGGCGCATCGATGGCGCTGATGAAGAAGGACATGGGCGGCGCCGCGACCGCGCTCGGGCTTCTGGCGATGCTGGCGGACACCGGCGCGGCCAAGGGGCTGCGCCTCCGCGTCCTGATCCCGGCGGTCGAGAACAGCGTGGCCGGCAACGCCTTCCGGCCGGGCGACGTGTTGACCAGCCGCAAGGGCTTGAGCGTCGAGGTGAACAACACCGATGCCGAGGGGCGGCTGGTCCTGGCCGACGCGATGGCCTTGGCCGCCGAGGAGGCGCCTGAGCTGATGATCTCGCTGGCGACGCTGACCGGCGCGGCCCGCGTGGCGCTCGGCCCCGACATCCCGCCCTTCTACTGCGACGACGAGCCGACCGCGGCCGCCCTGCAGGAGGCCGCAATGCGCGTCGCCGACCCGCTCTGGCGGATGCCCTTCTGGCAGCCCTACGAGCCGCAGATCGAACCCGCCATCGCCGATCTCGACAACGCCCCCGCGGGCGGCATGGCAGGCTCCATTACCGCCGCCCTCTTCCTGCGCCGCTTTGCCCAGGGCGCCGCGCGCTACGCCCATCTCGACATCTACGGCTGGCAGCCGGCCGCCGCGCCCGGCCGGCCCAAGGGCGGCGTCGGGCAGGGCGCCCGCGCGATCCTGGCCGCGCTGCCGCGGATCCTGCCTTGACGATGGACCGCCGCCTCACCCCCGCCACCGACCGCGTCGCGCACGAGCGCCTGCGCGGCCTGATCGACCGCCCCGCCTTCACCGCCGGCCATCTCGCGCGGCTCGCGGTGCCGCTGGCCGATCTCCTGACCGCGCCCGACGGCCGCCGCGACCGCCAGCTGCTCTTCGGCGCCGAGGTCACCGTGATCGAGACGCGCGGCGCCCACAGCTTCATCGAGGCCGCCCCCGACGGCTATTGCGGATGGGTGCAAAGCGCCGCGCTGAGCGCCGAGCGCCCCGCCATCACCCACCGCGTCAGCGCCCCGGCGACGCATCTCTACCCCGCGCCGGACATGAAGCAGCCCGAGATCGCCAGCCTCTCGCTCGGCGCGCGCCTCGCCGTCACGGCCATCTCGGGCCGCTTCGCCAGCCTGGCGACCGGCGGCCATGTGCCGCTCCAGCACATCTCGGACGCGCCCGCCACGGACCCGGTCGCCGTGGCGGAAAGCCTGCTCGGCACGCCCTATCTCTGGGGCGGCAACAGCCGGTCCGGCATCGACTGCTCGGGCCTCGTGCAGGCGGCGCTCACCGCCTGCGGCAAGGCCTGCCCCGGCGACAGCGATCTGCAGCGCGCCGCCTTCCCCGCGACCCCGACGATCCGGCGCGGCGATCTGCTGTTCTGGCCCGGCCATGTCGCGCTCGCCGCCTCGGAAACGCTGATGATCCACGCCACCGCCTTCGCCATGGCGGTCATCTGGGAGCCGATCCCGGACGCCATCGCGCGCATCGAGGCCGCCGGCGAGGGGCCGTTCCTCGGCGCGCACCGCCCCTGACATCTTCTGTGCCCAAATATCCCGGGGGAGTCGCCGTCAGGCGGCGGGGGCAGCGCCCCTTCTGCTAGAGGTTGAAGACCCGCTCCGGCTGGACCGTTCCGCCCTGGTAACGGCCGATGCAGACCGGCCCCGCCGCGTCCGCGACCCAGACCAGCTCGCCCCAATCGGCGCCGGTGGTCACCTCGCCCGGATTGCCGTTGCGGATGCGGATCGCCCCTTCCGGCGTCGCGCGCAGCATCGGCAGGTCGGCAAGCCCCGTCTCCAGCGGCTTCAGCTGCGCCTCCAGCCAGTCCTGCGCCTCCCGATCCACGCGGGCGAACTCGACCCCGTCGGCCGCCTCGAAGGGCCCGGACCAGGTCCGGCGCAGATGCGCGACATGGCCGAGGCAGCCCAGCTCGCGCCCGAGATCCCGCGCGATCGAGCGCACGTAGCCGCCCTTGCCGCAGACCATCTCCAGCCGCGCCCATCCCTCGCCCGTCTCGAGCAGCTTCAGGCTGTCGACCCAGAGCGGGCGGGCCGCCAGCTCCATCTCGACCCCCTCGCGCGCCAGGTCATAGGCGCGCTCGCCGTCGACCTTGACGGCCGAGAAGGCGGGCGGCACCTGCATGATCTCGCCGGTGAAGCCCGCCAGCGCCGCTTCGATGGCGGCGGCGGTCGGGCGCAGCTCGGAGGTCCGGACGACCTCGCCCGAGGCGTCGTCGGTGCTCGTCTCGGCGCCCCAGGTCACCTTGAAGTCGTAGCATTTCAGCGCGTTGGTCACGATCGGCACGGTCTTCGTCGCCTCGCCGAGCGCCACGGCCAGCACCCCCGTCGCATCCGGGTCCAGCGTGCCGGCATGGCCGGCCTTCTTCGCGTCCAGCGCCCACCGGACCTTGGCGACCACGGCCGTCGAGGTGACGCCCGCCGGCTTGTCGACGATCAGCCAGCCGTTGATGTCGCGACCCTTCTTGCGGCCCATGTCGCACCTTTATCTTCAGGAAAGCGGCGGCATAGCGGCGCCGCCCGGCCGGGTCAACACTCAGCCGCCCTGGCCGACCAGCCCGATGATCGGGCCCATGCTGCGGCCGAAATCCGCCCGCCCGACCGACGGCGCGTAGAGCCGCGAGATCGAGCCGTCGAAATAGAGCGCCTCGCGCACGCCCAGACCGTCGCGGAAGAAGCGGCCGAACTCGTGGAAGGTCACCGGCCGGTCCGAGATGGCGAACCAGGCCGTCTGCCCGTCCGGCGAGACGCCGACGCCGTTACGGATGTAGCGGCTGGTCGAATCGGGCAGGAAGCGCGGATGCAGCTCGCCCTCGATCACCAGCATGGGGCCGGACTGCGTCGCAAGGCGGCAATCCGGGCGCGTCGCCGCGAAGCTGCGGCTCTCGACCACCTGGAAGGGCCGGTCGCCGCCGGTGCAGAAGACGCCGTTCGGCAGCATCCCGAAATTGTCGCGGCTGCCGCCGGTGACGATGGGCGACAGCTCCTGCCCGTCGATGACCAGAAGGCCGACCGGCCGGAAGCCCGGATGGAACATGCCTGCGTTCATCGCGAAGCCCAGAGCCTCGCCCTCGTCCAGCATCCGGCGCACGTTGTTGAAGTTCCGCAGGGGCACGCCGTCGCTGCCGTCCATCCACAGCCGCAGCGCCGGCTCCTGCGCGGCCTCGACCTCGCAGAGGACATAGCCCTGCCCGTCATGCTGGACCCGCTCGCAGGCGGCGGCAGCGGCGGGCAGGGCCAGCGCCACCAGCGCGCCCAGGATCACCCCGAGCCGGCAGCCCCAGTCACCTGCCATCGTCGTCACCGGCCATCGTCGTCCCGGTCCTCGCGCTGCGCCCCGTCTTGCGCGCCGTCCTCGGCATCCTCGCCCGCTGCAACGTCGCGGCGGACCTGCTCGTTCTCGAACAGGCGGCGGGTGTGGTCCAGCCGGTCGAAGGTCTCGTCCAGCTGGAAGCGCAGCTGCGGCGCGTATTTCAGCGTCATCGCCTTGGCGACATGGTGGCGCAGCTCGGGCGTGTTGCGGCGCAGCGCTGCCAGCGCCTCTTCCGCGCCTTGACCGCCGAGCGGCAGGACGAAGGCCGTGGCCACCTTCAGGTCGGTCGAGGTCCGCACCTCGCCCACCGTGATCGAGTGGCGGTTCAGCTCGGGGTCGTGGACGTCGCCGCGCAGCAGCACGTCGGACAGGGTGCGGCGGATCAGCTCGCCCACGCGAAGCTGGCGCTGCGAGGGGCCGGAGCCTTGGGAATTGCGGTTCTGTGCCATGTCGCCCGATGTAGGGGGTCGCGGCCCGCGCCGCAACGGGATATGACGCGGCAAGGCCAGCAGGGGTGGGTGATGAGCGATCTTCAAAGCAGCGACATGCCGCAGCGGCCGGGTGTGGTCATCGCCGGCGCCTCCGGGCGCATGGGCCAGATGCTGATCCGCCTGGTGCTGGAGGAGGGCGGGCTGCGCCTCGTGGGCGCGCTGGAGCGGCCGGGCCATCTTTGGATCGGCCGCGACGCCGGGGCCTGCGTCGGCGCGCCCGAGGCGGGCGTTCCGGTGACGGACGACGCGGTGACGGCCATCGCGCAGGCGCAGGCGGTGATCGACTTCACCGCGCCCGAGGCGACGCTGGCCCTGGCCGAGCTGACCGCCCAGGCCCGCGCCGTCCATGTCATCGGCACGACCGGCCTTGACGAGACGCATCTGGCCGCGCTCAAGGCCGCCGCGCGCCACGCCCCGATCATCCGGGCCGGGAACATGAGCCTCGGCGTCAATCTTCTTGTCGGCCTGACCCGCCGCGTCGCCGCCGCGCTCGGCGAGGACTGGGACATCGAGGTGGTCGAGGCCCATCACCGCCACAAGGTCGACGCCCCCTCGGGCACCGCGCTGATGCTGGGCGAGGCCGCCGCCGAGGGCCGGGGCGCGACGCTCGCGGACCTGCGGACGCCGGCCCGCGAGGGGATCACAGGCGCGCGGCAAGCCGGCAGCATCGGCTTCTCGGCCATCCGCGGCGGCGACGTGGTGGGCGAGCATGACGTGATCTTTGCAGGCGCGGGCGAGCGGATCGTGCTGCGCCACCTCGCCACCGACCGCGCGATCTTCGCCCGCGGCGCCCTGCGCGCCGCCCTCTGGGGCCAGGACAAGGGGCCGGGCGAATACGACATGGCCGACGTGCTGGGACTTTGAGACAAGGCCGGGCGCGACGCCCGGCCTTCTTCCTTACTCGGCGGCCTCGGCATAGGCCTCGAGCGGCGGGCAGGTGCAGACGAGGTTCCGGTCGCCGTAGGCATTGTCCACCCGCCCGACCGGCGGCCAGTACTTGTCGACCCGGAAGGCGCCTGCCGGGAAACAGCCCTGCTCGCGCGTGTAGGGGCGGTCCCAATCGCGCACCAGGTCCTCGACGGTGTGCGGGGCGTGGCGCAGCGGGCTCTGCTCGGCCGCGATCCGCCCCTCGGCGACGTCGGTGATCTCGTCCCGGATCGCCAGCAGCGCGGTGATGAAGCGGTCGATCTCGGCCTTGGTCTCGCTTTCCGTCGGCTCGACCATCAAGGTGCCGCTGACCGGCCAACTCATCGTCGGCGCGTGGAAGCCGTTGTCGATCAGCCGCTTGGCAATGTCGTCAACCGTCACCCCATGCTCGGCGAAGGGGCGTGTGTCGATGATGCATTCATGCGCCACCCGGCCGCGGTTCCCCATGAAGAGGATCGGATAAGCCCCCGCCAGACGCGCCGCGATGTAGTTGGCGTTCAGGATCGCGACCCGCGTCGCCTGCGTCAGCCCCTCGCCACCCATCATCAGGCAATAGGCCCACGAGATCAGCAGGATCGAGGCCGACCCGTAGGGCGCCGCCGACACGGCCCCCTCGCCGCCCTCCTGCGGCACCCCCGGCAAGAACGGCGCCAGATGCGCCTTGACCCCGATCGGCCCCATGCCCGGCCCGCCGCCGCCATGCGGGATGGCGAAGGTCTTGTGCAGGTTCAGGTGGCTGACATCGCCCCCGATCTCTCCCGGCTTCACGAGGCCGACCAGCGCGTTCATGTTCGCGCCGTCGATATAGACCTGCCCGCCATGCTCATGCGTGATCTCGCAGACCTGCCGCACAGTGTCCTCGAAGACGCCATGCGTCGAGGGATAGGTGATCATCGCCGCAGCCAGCCGGTCGCCGGCCTTCGCCGCCTTGTCCGCGAAATCCTCAAGATCGATGTCCCCGTTCGGCGCCGACTTCACCACCACGACCTTCATCCCGCACATCTGCGCGGTGGCCGGGTTCGTGCCATGCGCGCTGACCGGGATCAGGCAGACGTCCCGCTCCTCCCCGCGCGAGCGGTGATAGGCGGCAATCGTCATCAGCCCGGCATACTCCCCCTGCGCCCCGCTGTTCGGCTGCATCGAGAAGGCGTCATAGCCGGTGATCCGGCAGAGCTTCTGGGTCAGGTCCGCGATCGCCTCATGATAACCCGCCGCCTGGTCGGCCGGCGCGAAAGGATGCAGCGCGCCGAACTCTGGCCAGGTGATCGGCATCATCTCGGCCGCCGCGTTCAGCTTCATCGTGCAGGAGCCGAGCGGGATCATCGCGCGGTCCAGCGCCAAATCCCGGTCCGAAAGCCGCCGCATGTAGCGCATCATCTCGGATTCGGCGCGGTTCATGTGGAAGACCGGATGGGTCAGGTAGTCGCTCTCGCGCAGCAGATCGTCGGGGATGGCGGGCGTGGTGGCCGCCTCGGCTCCCTCGGTGATGCCGAACGCCTCCAGCAGCCGCGTGATGACGCCCGCATCGGTCGTCTCGTCCACGCTGATCCCCACGCGGTCGCGCCCCACGGGCCGCAGGTTGATCCCCTGATGCCGCGCGGCCGCCAGAATGCCCTTCTGACCGACTCCGACCTTCACCGTGATCGTGTCGAAGAAGGCCTCGGGCGCCACTTCGGCCCCCGCCGCCCGCAAGGCGTCCGCGGTGGTCACCGCGTGCAGATGCACCCGCTGCGCGATGGCCCGCAGCCCCACCGGGCCATGAAAGACGGCATAGAACGACGCCATCACCGCCAGCAACGCCTGCGCCGTGCAGACGTTCGAGGTCGCCTTTTCGCGCCGGATATGCTGCTCGCGCGTCTGAAGCGCGAGGCGATAAGCCTGGTTTCCCGCCGCATCCACCGAGACGCCCACGATCCGCCCCGGCATCGCCCGCTTCAGCGCATCGCGGCAGGACATGAAGGCCGCGTGCGGGCCGCCATAGCCCATCGGCACGCCGAAGCGCTGCGCCGAACCCACGGCGATGTCCGCCCCCATCGCCCCCGGCTCCTTCAGAAGGCACAAGGCCAGCAGGTCCGTCGCCACCACGGCCAGCGCGCCCGAGGCATGCAGCGCCTCGATCTCGGGCGTCAGGTCGCGGACATGGCCGTAGGTGCCCGGATACTGGAAGATCGCCCCGAAGACCTCCTCCGCCTTCAGCGTGTCGATGGACCCCTTCACGATCCGGATGCCCAGGGGCGCCGCCCGCGTCTCGATCACCGCGATGGTCTGCGGGTGCAGGTCATGGGCGACGAAGAACGCATCGGCCTTCGACTTCGCCTGCCGCCGCGCCATGGCCATCGCCTCGGCCGCCGCCGTCGCCTCGTCCAGAAGCGAGGCGTTCGCCACCGGCAGCCCGGTCAGGTCCGCCACCATCGTCTGGTAGTTCAGCAAGGCCTCCAGCCGTCCCTGCGCGATCTCGGGCTGGTAGGGGGTATAGGCCGTATACCAGGCCGGGTTCTCCAGGATGTTGCGCTGGATCGCCGGCGGCGTGACGGTTCCGTAGTAACCCTGCCCGATCAGCGAGATCATCACCCGGTTCTTCGCCGCGACCTCGCCCATCCGCGCCAGCAGCCCCGCCTCGGACAGGGCCGGCCAGTCCAGCCGGTCCGCCTGCCGGATCGCCGCCGGCACCGTCTGCTCGATCAGCGCCTCGAGGCTGTCCGCCCCCACCGCCCTCAGCATCTCCTCCATCTCGGCCGGAGACGGGCCGATATGGCGCCGGTTGGCGAAGTCGTCGGGGTTGTAGTCGGTCGGGTTCCAGCGGCCCATCGCGCCTCCTCGCGGGGCGCATCCGGCCCCATCTTCTGTGCAGAAATATCCTCGGGGGGTCCGGGGGGCGAAGCGCCCCCGGCTTCCGCCGGGCCGACAAGGCCCGGCATCACATCAGCCGATCAGCGCCTTGTAGGCATCCTCGTCCATGAAGCCCTCCACCGCCCCGGCATCCGCCGGCTTCAGCTTGAAGAACCAGGCCGCCATGGGATCGCCGTTCACGTCGCCCGGCGCATCGGCCAAGGCGCTGTTCACCGCCGTGATCGTCCCCGCCACCGGCGCCACGATGTCCGAGGCCGCCTTGACCGATTCGATCACCACGACTTCCTCGCCCGCCGCGACCTCGCGCCCCTCCTCGGGCAGTTCGATGAAGACCACGTCGCCCAGCTGCTCGCTCGCGTGCTTGGTGATGCCGACGGCGATCTCGTCGCCGTCAGCGCGCAGCCACTCGTGATCCTCGGTGTATTTCAGCATGGTGATGCTCCTCAGCGTTTGAAGTTCGGGGAAACGAAGGGCAGGGCGGTCACGCGGACCGGCAGGCGCTTGCCGCGCAGCTCGGCATGCAGCACCGCGCCCTCGGGGATCTCGGCGGGGATCAGCGCCATGGCGACCGGCCCGCCCACGGACGGGCCGAACCCGCCCGAGCGGACGGTCGCCACCGGCTCGCCGCCCGCGGCTTCGGCATAAAGCGCGACGCCCTCGCGGATCGGCGCCCGCCCCTCGGGGCGCAGCCCGCGGCGGATTGCCGAGGCGCCCGCGGCAAGCTCGTCCAGCACCCGCTCGGCGCCCGGAAAGCCGCCCGCGCGGGCGCCGCCCGTCCGGCGGACCTTGGGGATCGACCACCCGAGCGCGGCCTCGACCGGTGTCACCTCGGCGTCCATGTCATGCCCGTAGAGCGGCATCCCCGCCTCCAGCCGCAGGCTGTCCCGCGCGCCGAGGCCGATGGGCGCCACGTCCGGCCGGTCCAGCAGCGCGCGGGCGAAATCCTCCAGCCGCGCGGCGGGAACCGAGATCTCGAACCCGTCCTCGCCCGTATAGCCCGAGCGCGAGATCCAGAGGCTCTCGCCCTCCCAGCCATGCGCAAGGCTGTCCATGAAGCGCATGCCGGCCGCGCCCGGCACCAGCGCGGCCAGCGCCGCCTCGGCCAGCGGCCCCTGCAGCGCCAGAAGGCCGCGATCGGTCACCTGCTCGACCCGCACGCCCGAGAGCGTGTGCAGCAGGTCGATGTCCTGCGCCGCGCAGGCCGCGTTCACCACCAGCAGGTAGTGATCGCCGCGATTGGCGAACATCAGATCGTCCAGCACCCCGCCGCGGTCGTTGGTGAAGAGCCCGTAGCGTTGCCGCCCCTCGGGAAGGCCCAGCACGTCGGCGGGTATCAGGCTTTCCAGCGCCAGCGCCGCCGTTTCCAGCCGCCCGTCCTCGGGCCAGACCAGCACCTGTCCCATGTGGCTGACATCGAACAGACCCGCCTTCTCGCGCGTGTGCAGATGCTCGGCCATCACGCCCATCGGGTATTGCACCGGCATCTGCCAGCCGGCGAAGGGCACCATGCGCGCGCCCAACTCCAGATGCAGGTCATATAGCCCGGTTCGGCGGGTTTCGGTGCGGCGGTCTTCGGCGGTCGTTTCGGCCATCGGGCCTCCTCGGGCATCTGCCGGGCAGCCGGCATCGGTTGGGCGGGGGGAGACCCCGCGTCCTGATGCCCCCTCTGTCCCTGCCTTCCCCCGCGGGATGGCGCCTGAGATCGTTATCCCTTCGGCGGGCGCGGCGCGCCACTCTCCAGAGTTTCGTGCGGAAAGCGGTCCTTTCGCCTGAGAGCTTGCCGGGGCGGCTTCTCCTTCGGCCCCGGCGCTGCGCCGGTGTCTCCCGAATTCCTGCCTCCACCGCTAGCCGCCCGCCGCGCCCGAGGCAAGACCTTTGTCGCAGGACGCACCCGAAGTGCCGCTTTCTGCCCGTGGGCCCGGCAGGGTCCGGCAGGACCGCCTCAGCGGCGCGGGAAGACGAAGCAGCGGTCGCGCCGCAGCATCAGCCACATGGGCGTACCCGGCGGCGGCAGGAAGACGCCCGGAACCGTGGCGTTCAGCCCGATGCCGCCTTCCATCGTGGCGAACTCGATCAGCGATTCGCGCCCGAGGTAGCGGGCGCGGACCACGCGAGCGCGGGCGGCGGTGCCGTTCTCGGCCGTGGGCGCGGGGCCCTGCCCGGCGCGGTCGAAATCGATCTTCAGGTGCTGCGGGCGGATGACGATGTCCACCTCGCTGCCATCCGGCACGCCGGGCGCGAGGAACTGCCCGAAGGGCGTTCCGGTCAGCGCCCCCTCGACCCGCGCGGTCAGCACGTTCACGTCGCTGAAGAAGGCCGCCGCCTGCCGGTCCACCGGCGCATTGTAGAGGTTGTAGGGCGCGCCCTGCTGCACGATGCGCCCGTCGCGCATCAACAGGATCAGGTCGGCCATCCGCATCGCCTCGTGCGGCTCGTGGGTGACCAGCAGGACGGCGGTGCCCTCGTCCTTCAGCAGGGCCAGCGTCTCGTCGCGGATGCCGTCGCGCAGCCGCTCGTCGAGGCCCGAGAACGGCTCGTCCATCAGCAGCACGCGCGGGCGGGGCGCCAGCGCGCGGGCCAGGGCGACGCGCTGCTGCTCGCCGCCCGACAGCTCGTGCGGGTAGCTCTCCAGATGCGGCGACATCTTCACCCGGTCCAGAAGCTCGGCCACCCGCGTACGGTTGGCGCGCCAGCCGCCCGTCAGGCCGAAGGCCACGTTCTCGGCGACCGGCAGATGCGGAAAAAGGGCGAAGTCCTGGAACATCAGCCCGATGGCGCGCCGCTCGGGCGGGATGCGGAACTGGGTGTCGCAGATCAGCTGCCCGTCCACTAGGATGCGTCCGGCGTCCTGCATGTCGACGCCCGCCACGATCCGCAGCGTCGTCGACTTGCCGCAGCCCGAGGGGCCCAGCAGGCAGGCCACCTGGCCCGCCTCGATGGCGAAGGAGACGTCGTCGACGACGCGGCGGCCCTCGAAGGCGCGGGTCAGGTTCTGGACTTCCAGGCGCGGCGGCTGCTTCACGGACAATCTAGTCTTTCGCTCGGGCTTTGCCTCGCCTAGCAAAGCCGCGCCGAGGCCGCAACCGGCCGGGTCAGATGGTCATGTTCGTCGCACCGCCGTCCAGAAGGATGTTCTGGCCGATGATGAACCGCGCATGCTGGCTGCAGAGGAAGGCGCAGGTGGCGCCGAAATCCTCGGCGGTGCCGTAGCTACCCGTGGGGATCGTCGCCTGCCGGCGCCGCCGCGCCTCGTCGATGTCGATGCCCTGCTGCTGCGATACCCCCCGGTCGAGGCTGTCCGCACGGTCCGTCGCATGAATGCCCGGCAGGATGTTGTTCACGCAGACGCCGCTGCCCGCGACCTGTCGCGACATGCCGGCGACGAAGCCCGTCAGCCCGGTCCGCGCCGTGTTCGACAGGCCGAGCGCGGGGATGGGCGCGCGCACCGATTGCGAGGTGATGTTGACGACGCGGCCCCAGCCCCGCTCCATCATGCCCGGCACCAGCGCCTGCATCAGCGCGACCGCGCTCAGCATGTTCGCGTCCAGCGCGCGGATGAAGTCCTCGCGGCTCCACGCGCGCCAGTCGCCCGGGGGCGGGCCGCCGGCATTGTTGACCAGGATGTCCGCCTGGCCCACCGCCGCCAGCACCTTGGCGCGCCCGTCCTCGGTGGTGATGTCGGCCGCGACGGGCGTGACGCTGACGCCGTGCCGGGCCGCGATCTCCTCGGCGGCGGCGGTGATGTCGGCCTCGGTGCGGCTGTTGATGACCAGATCGACGCCGGCCGCCGCCAGCGCCTCGGCGCAGCCCCGCCCCAGCCCCTTGGAGGCCGCGCAGACCAGCCCCCGCTTGCCCCTGATGCCCAGATCCATGTGCGTCCTCCTGCAATTCCCGCGCAGAAGACGCGGCGCCTGCGGCAATGTCAAACGTCGAGGCAGGCGGCGGGGCGTGCCCCGCGGCGCGCGAGGAGCCTCGACGGCCCCGATCGCGCCTGCCGCTCAAGGCTCTTTTCGTGCAGACCGAGGTCGTCCGCCGACATGTCCCAACTGCCTCTGCGCTACGGGCGGTACGCGAGGCCGCAAGCGCGTGGCGCCAGGATGAAACCTCGACTTGAGCGGCCTACCGCACTTCATGGCGTTGATGGAGACGCTTGCGACTGCGCCTCAACCGCCGTTGCCTTGGCACCATCGGTGGAGACGACTTACCGGATGCAAGCACTTCAGACTCTCTGCGAACGCAGGCTCGGGAACTGCCCGGAGCTACAAGGTCACGGCAGCTTCGCTGATCTATCGACAACCAACTTGCGCGTGCAATCTAATCAACGGTCACCGGGCAGATGCACCTGCCTCGCAGAGCGCAAGGGTGATCAGCTTGGGGCGGGATGCGCATATGGGTCGGGCGGCTGGGGGCGTGGGCTGCGCCTGGCAATCAGGACAAAGCCTCTCCTGAGCGCGTCAGCCGCTCGATGACCGGGCCTGAGGATACGCTTTTCGTTGCAATGCAAGATCCTGATTGCGCCTGCGGCGAGTTCCACTCTGCCTGCCGCAGCAAGAAGCCCTGCACCATGCTCACCTGGCCGCCGACACAGACCGTCCGCAGTCAGGTCAACTGTCCTGACGACGCTCCGCGCTCAGGCAGCGACGGCTTTGCGGATCGCGGCCATGTTCGCGCCATAGACCTGCGGTGAGGCCACGCTTCCGCCCCGGAAGACCGCCGAGCCTGCGACCAGCACGTCCGCGCCCGCCGTGACGACCAGAGGCGCGGTCGCCGCATCGACGCCGCCGTCCACCTGGATGTGGATGGGGCGGTCGCCGATCATCCCGCGCAGGCGAGCGATCTTGTCCAGTTGGCTGTGGATGAACTTCTGCCCGCCGAAGCCGGGGTTCACGGTCATCACCACCACCATGTCGCACAGGTCCAGCAGGTACTCGACCGCCTCGACCGGCGTGCCCGGGTTCAGCGCGATCCCGGCCTGCCTCCCCGTCGCCCGGATTGCCTGGAGCGTCCGGTGCGGGTGCGGGCCGGCCTCGACATGGGCGGTGATCATGTCGGCGCCGGCCTCGGCATAGGCCTCGATGAAGGGGTCGACAGGCGCGATCATCAGATGCACGTCCATGAAGGTCGTCACATGAGGGCGGAAGGCCTTCACCGCCGGCGGGCCGAAGGTCAGGTTCGGCACGAAATGCCCGTCCATGACGTCCACATGCACCCAGTCCGCGCCCTGATCCTCGATCGCCCGGATCTCGGCGCCGAAATCGGCGAAATCTGCGGAAAGGATCGACGGGGCGATCCTGATCTTGCGGTCGAACTCCATCGGCGCCCTCCTGCTGGCCACGCGCCTGCGCCCTGCCTTCTCGCGCCCGCCGCGTCAAGCCCGTAGCCGCGCCGCCCAGGTCGAGGCTTGCCGCGGCCACCTTGCTCATCGCCGTCTTCCGGACGCGGTCAGCGTGGATCCCGGATCGCCGTGATCTCGCGGGCAGGGGCCGCGCCGCCACCCTGGAAGATCAGGACCATGCCGTCATCCGCAAGCTCGGCCTCCACGATCCGGGCATAGACGCCGACCTTGCCTGTCGCGACTTTCGTGCCGTTGCTGTAGCTTTCGATGGTGAAGCTGTACTGCCCGTCCGGCAGCTTCTCGTCGAAGGAGTCGCGCCCGTACCACTCGATCTGCCCCGTCCCCGGTCCGATCTCCTCGCGGCCGATCTCTCGCCCGCGAGCGTCATGCGCGATCAGCTGCACGCTGTCCGCCATCCGGTCGGGCGCGATGTCGAGCGTCAGCGGCACGTTGCCGAACCAGACCGGCGCCGTCGTGCGCGCCTCCTTGCCGATGAACGAGGCCGCGCCGGCAAGACCCGCGCCCGACTGCCCCGCCATCTGCGTCAGCAGCTTGTTGGTCATGGCCTGCTGCTCGACCCCTGCGAACGTGGCAAGCTGCACCGCGAAATCCGTGCTCTGCATCGGATTTAGCGGGTCCTGGTTGCGCAGCTGCGCGGTCAGCATCCGCAGGAAGGTTTCGAAATCTGCTCCGGCGCCCGGGCCCGAGAAGCCGCCTTTCGCCTGGACGGCCGGCGCGGCCGCGTTTCCGATGGCGTTCACCATGTCCTTGGTCCTCACACTCTGATGTCGATGCGGCGCTGCGGGTCGATGTAGCGCCGGGCGGCGGCCAGCGGCGGCACGACCGCGAAATCTGTGTCGCCCGTCGCGGCGGCCTCGAACCGGACGGGCGCCTGCCATTCGCCGCCCTGCCGGAACTCCATCGAGGCCGAAGCCAGGCCCGCCTCCGCCAGATCGGCGGACAGAAGATCGGCGTTGCGCCGCAGCAGCTCCAGCGTCTCGGGGCGCTCGGCCCAGATCACCAACTGCGAGCGGTCGCTTCCCGTGACCACCATCCGCAGTCGGCCAAGCTCCTCGGGCGCCAGCAGGATTTCGGTCGCCTCGCCGCGGCTGACAAGCACCGCCTCGGCGATCTGCCGGCCGGGCGGAGGCGCCGCATGGGCACCCGGCCCGTGCTGCGCACCGAGGGGCGTGGGCAGCCGGATCTCGCGATCGAAAGCCGGTAGCGCAGGAAGAACCGCAAGCGCGTCAGCAGGCGCCGGAGGCGCGTTGCTCGCCGCGGCCTCGAAACCCGCGGGCAAGGCCGCTGCGCCGCGCGGGACGACTGCGGCCGGAGCCTCGGCCAGCGCCCGGGCGGCCTTCAAGATGCGGCGCTCGTCGCCCGCAGGCGTCTCGCCGGCAGTCGCCACGATGTCTGTCGTGCTTCCCGAAGATGATGACGGTGCCTTGCGCACCGCGTCCTGCAGGCTCTGCGGCACAGCAGCCGGCGCGGCCTGCAGCGGCTGATTCGCCATTGCGGCACTCGGCGCATCGGGTTGCGGTGCCGCGGCGGCCTCGAGCGGAGGCTGGGCGGGCAGCGAGGGCGCCGCCTGCGCGACGACGGGATGCGCCTGACGCTGCTCGGCCGGCATCTGCGGGATCGAGGCGTCCTCCGCCAGATGAGCCCCCTCCTCGACGGCAAGCTCCTTCACGACCTCTCGAGCCGGATCATTCTGAGGCTCCGGCTCCGGCGCGACGGTCCCGCCGTCGGACGCGTAGGCTGCTTCCGCAGGCGCAGCCTCCACGGAAACCTGCGGCGCGGCCTCGGCCGTTCGCGCGGGCGACGAAGCGGCGGCGCCAAGACCCTCGACCTCCGCCGTCTCGACGGGCGCCCGCGTGGATCCTGCCTCCTGCGCCAGCGCGGCCTCGCCCTGCGAATCATCCGAGGCAACCTCTGGTTCCGCGAGCTGCGCCGTCACCCCCGAGCGTGCCGCCAGCCAATCCTCCAGCGCATCCTCCACCGCGGCGGCTGGCGCAGGCGCGGCCCCATCCGCAAGCGGATCAAGCGTGAAGCCCGTACTTTCCGCCCGCTCGGCTTCACCCGGCTCGGCCGGCGCCACGGTGGCTGGCAGGACCGACAGGATCTGTGAAATCTCGCTCATGACAGGTACCCCTTTGGCAGCCGGGATAGCGCAAAAGGCTTACCAATTATTTACCTCGCCCCGCTATTTCTGCGCCATTCCCCCTGTCGCGGAGACCTGAATGGACCCCCTGCACCTTGCCGCCGCTCCCGTCGCGCGACCCGCGCCTCAATCAATGGCCAGCACCAGCCTCGCTGACCAGGTCGAGCAGATGTTCCTCGAGGAGATGCTGAAGCATTGCGGCCCCGGCGCCCTTGGCGGCAGCTTCGGCGGCGGCGCCGGAGAGGAGCAGTTCTCCAGCTTCCTGACGCGCGAGCACGCGGCGCTGCTGGCGCGCCGCCTCGACCTCGGCCTCGGCAACCTCGAGGCCAAGGCATGAGCCGCGCGGTGACCCGGCGGATCGAGGCCGTGCGCCAGGCGCTCCTCTCGGGCAATGCCGAGCAGGCGCTGGCGCGGCTGGACGACCTGACCGCGACGCTCGCGCGCGGCAAGATCGACGAGGCCGCCCGCGAATCGCTGGAGCCCGCGCTGGCCGACCTGCGCCAGCTGGCCGAGGCCTCGCTGCAGGGCGCCCGCGGCGCCGCCGAGGAGGTGCGCGCCATCGTCCTCGCCGCGCAGTCGCTGGCCACCTATGACAGCTTCGGCCGCCGCCAGCTGAAGCCGGTGGCCGCGCCGGCGCCGCGCCGGTTTTGATAAAATCCGACGCAAGCCGTGTTTGAGCGGAGGGGGGAAATTCACTACCCGTAAAGCACCGGCGGCCTAGACATCAGGCATGCCGCGAAAGGCAGGGCAGACGCCCGAACCGGTCAGAAGGCCATCAATGCGAACCGGGGCCAAAGCGCCCCTCTCATGGAGGACAACATGTCCAGCATTCTGACCAACCAAAGCGCCATCGTCGCGCTTCAGACCCTGAAATCGGTCAACAGCAACCTGAGCAAAGCTCAGTCCGAGATCTCGACCGGCAAGTCGGTCGCCAACGCCAAGGACAACGCGGCGGTTTGGGCGATCTCGAAGGTGATGGAAACCGACCAGTCCGCAAACAAGACCATGCAGAGCATGCTTAACGTGGCAGGACAGGCGATCTCCACAGCGCGCCTTGGTGCCGAGCGGATCACAGATGTCCTCGGGGAGATCAAGAACCTCGCGTTGGGCGCAAACAACAGCGTTACGGAGAGCGAGCGCGCGAAAATCCGCACGGACATCGAACTGAAGTTTAAGGAAATTGCGTCCGTAATCAACGGCACGCAAATGAACGGCGTGAACCTGCTGAAAGGACCTGCGGCAGAATTTGGTTCCGCCACCCCCAGCGACACGGAGGTGGCGGCGGTCAACGCGGTTAGCCTAACCGTTGTCGGTTCGCTTGATCGTGCCGCGGGCTCCGCTACGACTACCGTCAACAAGATCAACGTCGCCAATACCAGGCTACAGCATGTGCTGGGGATCAACCTTGGGACCGGTGTCGCCTCGATGTTTGGTGCCAACGCGCTGAACCTCGCGGATCCGACGGCTGCCTCGGCCGCGCCTACTGCTGTTAGCCGTGTCGGCCCTTACGGGGTTGCGAACAGCGCGAATGAGTTCATTGCCAACATTGAGGCTGCCATTAGCGTGGTCGTGGCAAAGACTGCCGAACTGGGTTCTGCAGGCAAGCGTATCTCTGACCAAACAGAGTTCATCGGTAAAATGGCCGACTCGCTAAAGGTCGGCATTGGCTCGCTTGTTGACGCCGACATGGAAGAAGCCTCTGCCCGCCTGCAGGCGCTGCAGACCCAGCAGCAGCTGGGCATCCAGTCGCTGTCGATCGCCAACCAGGCGCCCTCGGCGATCCTGTCGCTCTTCCGCTGATGACGAAGCGGGGCGCCCTACGCGGCGCCCCGTCCTTCGCCTGATGATCCAAATCCAGAACGGGACGCATGATCTTGAACGCGGTTACGCCACTCAAAACCCACGCCTACGGCTCGGCTGCTGTCCGCACCGCGCGCGACACCGAATACGACGCCTTCTCGCGCATCACCCGCCAGCTGCGCCAGACCGACCGCCGCTGCGCCACCATCGAAGCGATCCAGGCCGTCCACCTGAACAACGAACTCTGGACCGCCCTCGCCGCCGACCTCGCCGCGCCCGGCAACGCGCTGCCCGACGAGGTGAAGGCGGGCCTTCTCTCGCTTGCCGGCTTCAGCATCCGCCGCGGCCATGCCTGCCTGCAGGGCGAGGCGACGACCGACGCCCTCATCGACATCAATCTCAGCATCATGAAGGGCCTGCGCGGCGAGGTGCCGGCATGAGCGGCCTCGTCCTCAAGCTCGCCCCGAACGAGCGCATCCTGATCAACGGCGCGGTGATCGAGAACGGCGACCGACGCTCGCGAATCTCGATCAAGACGCCCAACGTCAATGTCCTGCGCCTGCGCGACGCGATCCACCCCGACGCGGCCAACACGCCCGTCGCCCGCGCCTGCTACATCGCGCAGCTGATCCTGTCGGGCGATGCCGATCCGGCCCAAGGCAGGCGGCAGCTGCTCAGCGCCATCGAGCAGCTGAGCCAGGTCTTCGACGACCGCGACAGCCGCATCCTCCTGGCCGACGCCACCAACTTCGCCATCGAGGACAACCCCTACCAGGCGATGCGCCGCCTGCGCGAGCTGCTCCCGCGCGAGGCCCGGCTCTTCGCCGCCACCCGCCAGTGAGGGGGCGATGACGCCGGCGATCAACCTCGGCCTCGGCGGCCTTCCGGGCTGGAAGATCCTGCAGCGGACCGAGGCCCGCCAGATCGAGGCGCTGCGCAAGGACAGCATCGTCCAGCGCAGCACCACCTACCTGCGCGAGAACATCGACAAGGTCCGCTCGCCCGAGGCGCTGGTGAAGGACTACCGGCTGCTCTCGGGCGTGCTCTCCGCCTTCGGCCTCGAGAACGACATCTCGAACAAGGCCTTCATCCGCAAAATCCTGGAATCCGATCCCGCGGACCAGAAGGCCTTGGTCAACCGCCTCAGCGACAAGCGCTATCTGCGGATGGCGCAGACGATCGGGACCGGCGGGACGCCCGCCGAGCTTGCCGATCGCCTGACCGAGGCCTTCGTCACGCGCGAGCATGAACGTCGCGTCGGCGGCGCCCATGAGGAGCTGCGTCTCGCGATGAACGGCCGGCGCGAGCTGCAGCAGTTCGCCGGCCGCACCGCGACCGACCGGACTCTGTGGTACGAGGTGATGGGCAACCCGCCGCTGCGCAAGCTGATGGAAGGCGCGCTCGGCCTCAGCCGCTCGCTGGGCAAGCTGCCGGTCGAGCGGCAGAACCAAGAGTTCATGGCCGCCGCGCAACGGACCTTTGGAACCACTTCCTTGGCAGCGCTCGCCGAGCCGGCCCAGACCGAGCGGGTGATCCAGAATTACCTCGCGCGCTCGCAGCTGACCGAGAGCCCCGTCGCGAACCGCTACAGCGCAGCGATGTCGCTTCTCGCGCCCCGCTGATGACGGGCCGTCAGCACGATCACCAGAGTGGCCGCGAACCCTGCTGGGCTTGCCAGGCTGCGCAGCGTCGTTCGGCCTGAAACTCCGCTCTCTGCCCGTCACAAACGCGGAGCAAGCCCGGATGCCACGGTCGCAGCGTCGCGCCAGGTCGCCGCTTTGTAGAGGCTCCTAGACGGAACGCACGCCCGCGAGCCACCGGGCGCCTCGCCCTTTTCGCCCTGCCGCTGTCCGGCGCACCTTGCGCCCAAGTCCCGCTTGACTATAACCCCGGTCGATTTGCGCACATCCAAGACAGCCGGGGCCCGACCATGCCGAAGAGAACCGATATCAAGTCCATCCTGATCATCGGCGCCGGCCCCATCGTCATCGGGCAGGCCTGCGAGTTCGACTATTCCGGCGCCCAGGCCTGCAAGGCGCTGCGCGAGGAAGGCTACCGGGTCATCCTGGTCAACTCGAACCCTGCCACGATCATGACCGATCCCGAGATGGCCGACGCCACCTATATCGAGCCGATCACCCCCGAGATCGTCGAGAAGATCATCGCGAAAGAGCGTCCCGACGCGCTGCTGCCCACGATGGGCGGGCAGACCGGCCTCAACACCGCGCTGGCGCTGGCCGACAGCGGGGCGCTCAACCGCTACGGGGTCGAGCTGATCGGCGCGCAGCGCGCCGCGATCGAGATGGCCGAGGACCGCAAGCTCTTCCGCGAGGCGATGGACCGGATCGGCCTCGAGAATCCAAAGGCCACCATTGTCGCCGCGCCGAAGCTGGCCAGCGGCAAGTACGACATCAATGCCGGCGTTCGCGAAGCGATGGATGCGCTGGAAGAGATCGGCCTGCCCGCCATCATCCGCCCCGCCTTCACGCTCGGCGGCACCGGCGGCGGCGTCGCATACAACCGCGACGACTACGAGCGGATCGTCCGCTCGGGCCTCGACGCCTCGCCCATGGCGCAGGTGCTGATCGACGAGAGCCTGCTCGGCTGGAAGGAATACGAGATGGAGGTCGTGCGGGATCGCAACGACAACGCCATCATCGTCTGCGCCATCGAGAACGTCGATCCGATGGGCGTGCATACGGGCGACAGCATCACCGTCGCCCCTGCGCTGACCCTGACCGACCGCGAGTACCAGATCATGCGCACCGCCAGCATCGCGGTCCTGCGCGAGATCGGGGTCGAGACCGGCGGCTCGAACGTGCAATGGGCGGTGAACCCTGCCGACGGTCGCATGGTCGTGATCGAGATGAACCCGCGCGTGTCGCGCAGCTCGGCGCTGGCCTCCAAGGCCACCGGCTTCCCCATCGCCAAGATCGCCGCGAAGCTGGCTGTCGGCTACACGCTGGACGAGCTGGACAACGACATCACCAAGGTCACCCCGGCCAGCTTCGAGCCCTCCATCGACTACGTCGTGACCAAGATCCCGCGCTTTGCGTTCGAGAAGTTCCCCGGTTCCAAGCCTGAACTCACCACCGCGATGAAATCGGTGGGAGAGGTCATGGCCATCGGCCGCTCCTTCCACGAATCGCTGCAAAAAGCGCTGGCCTCGATGGAGAACGGCCTGACCGGCCTCGACGAGATCGCCATCGAGGGCGCGTCCGAGCAGGGCAAGCCCGCCTTCATCGCCGCCCTCTCGCGCGCCACCCCCGACCGCATCCGCGTCATCGCCGAGGCCATGCGCTTCGGCATGACCGATGACGAGATCGGCCGCATCACCAGCTTCGACCCGTGGTTCCTCGCCCGCATCCGCGAGATCGTGGACGCCGAGCACAAGATCCGCCACGAGGGCCTGCCCCAGGACGAGGACGGCCTGCGCGCCCTCAAGATGATGGGCTTCACCGATGCCCGCCTCGCCCACCTGACCGGCCAAAGCGAAACCGAGATCCGCCGCGCCCGCCGCGCCAAGGGCATCCGCCCCGTCTTCAAGCGCATCGACACCTGCGCGGCCGAGTTCGAAGCCCAGACCCCCTACATGTATTCCACCTACGAATCCCCCGCGATGGGCGACGTGGAATGCGAATCCCGCCCGACGGACGCCAAGAAGGTCGTCATCCTCGGCGGCGGCCCCAACCGCATCGGCCAGGGGATCGAGTTCGACTACTGCTGCTGCCACGCCTGCTACGCGCTGACCGATGCCGGCTACGAGACCATCATGGTCAACTGCAACCCCGAGACCGTCTCGACCGACTACGACACCTCGGACCGCCTTTATTTCGAGCCGCTCACCCTCGAGCACGTCCTCGAGATCCTGCACACCGAGCAGCAGAACGGCACCCTCCACGGCGTCATCGTCCAGTTCGGCGGCCAGACCCCCCTCAAGCTCGCCAACGCGCTGGAGGCCGAGGGCATCCCCATCCTCGGCACCACCCCCGACGCCATCGACCTGGCCGAGGACCGCGAGCGCTTCCAGCACCTCTTGAACGACCTCGGCCTCAAGCAGCCCATCAACGGCATCGCCCACTCGGGCGACGAAGCCATCCAGATCGCCGGCCGCATCGGCTTCCCCCTCGTGATCCGCCCCTCCTACGTCCTCGGCGGCCGCGCGATGGAGATCGTGCGCGACATGGACCACCTGCGCCGCTACATCACCGAGGCCGTCTCCGTCTCGGGCAAGAACCCCGTCCTCCTCGACAGCTACCTCTCCGGCGCGATCGAGGTCGATATCGACGCCCTCTGCGACGGCGAAAATGTCCACGTCGCCGGCATCATGGAGCATATCGAGGAAGCGGGCGTCCATTCCGGCGACAGCGCCTGCTCGCTGCCCCCCCACACCCTCGACGCCGCCACCATCGCCGAGCTGAAGACCCAGACCGCCGCCATGGCCCGCGCGCTCAAGGTCAAGGGCCTCATGAACGTGCAGTTCGCCCTCAAGGACGGCGAGATCTTCGTGCTCGAGGTGAACCCCCGCGCCAGCCGCACCGTCCCCTTCGTCGCCAAGGCCACCGACAGCGCCATCGCCTCAATCGCCGCGCGCCTCATGGCCGGCGAGCCGATGTCAAACTTCCCCCTCCGCGCGCCCTATCCCGAAGGCGTCGGCCCGGAAGCCGACCTGCCCTTCGCCGACCCGCTGACCCTCGCCGACCCGATCACGCCGTGGTTCTCGGTCAAAGAGGCCGTGCTGCCCTTCGCCCGCTTCCCCGGCGTCGACACGCTGCTCGGCCCGGAAATGCGCTCCACCGGCGAGGTGATGGGCTGGGACCGCAACTTCGCCCGCGCCTTCCTCAAGGCGCAGATGGGCGCCGGCACCCACCTGCCGCACGAGGGCCGCGTCTTCCTGTCCGTCAAGGACGCCGACAAGACCCCCGCCCTGGCGCAGGCCGCCCGCGATCTGGTCGACATGGGCTTCTCGCTCGTCGCCACCGCCGGCACCGCCGATTTCCTTGACGCGCAGGGCGTGGCTTCGACCCGCGTGAACAAGGTCTACGAGGGGCGCCCGAACATCGTCGACCGCCTGAAGAACGACGACATCGCGATGGTCCTGAACACGACCGAGGGCGTCCAGGCCATCGCCGACAGCCGCGAGATCCGCGCCGTCGCCCTCTACGACAAGATCCCCTATTTCACCACGGCCGCGGGCAGCATCGCGGCGGTGGCGGCGATCAAGTCGCGCGAGGAGGGGGAAGTCGGGGTGAGGTCGCTGCAGGCTTAGCCGGAACCTCTTGCAAAGCGTTAAGCTTGCAGTTTTCTAGGTCGCTTAAACGCGGAGACTGTCGCTTTGAACGTCTTGATCTTTGACTTATATCCTGAAGCCCCTTCCGATAATCGACATAGCGAATTTGAAGATATCGTTTGCACCACTCTCAGATGCACCGTGCATCGACTTAAGAGGTTCCAGAATGGCGAGTCGTTTGACGTCTGGCTGGAGAGCGCGAGGAGCGCGATAAGGGATGCAAATCTAATCGTTCTGCTCACGCCTTGGCGAATGCTGCGTTATCTTTCAGAGCATGCAGATGAGCTATCGGGCATTATATGCGATAAACTCCGCGCTGGAACTCCTGCTATAGTCGAGTTAGGTAGGAACGATGCCATAGCTTTGCACCCGGCCTCGGTTGCCGAAAAAGCCGCAGAGCGGATCTATAGCGCATTAGGGATCAAGTTGTTTCCGATTCGCGTGTCGCTCCCAAGGGCTATCAACGAAAATGCAAATGAGTATTGCATCACCATCTCACCAGAGGACAGCGTTCTTCGGCCTGAGTACATCGATCCGGACGAAAAGCTGTATGTAAATCAGCCAATGTTGCTAAGCTGCAATGCTGGTACATATCCAATGGTAGAGGCTCCGCTTGGAGCAAAATTCATTACAGACCTAGACTTGCTTACTTCTAGTATTCCAGGAGTTCGCCCGACGATTATGGCATATAAGAAGTCCCGGAGCACATTCCAGTTCATTAGCTCGGCGGGAATTTTACACGATGGCTATGAGGCTCTCGGAGGTTTCTATGTTCGCGGCGCCGCGGAGAACAGGAATTTTATTGCCGCCATAGCATTGGAAGCTGGAAGAAGTGCAGACACGCTCGAAAACAGGGCGTTGCGAGCTTACGAACCATTCATACGCTGTGAAAGAGCCGCTGGACGCATCCTGTTGGCGATATCTAACGGTGATGTTGAAAAGGTGTTGGTAGGTAAGGTGAAAGTAAAGCTTAAAGAGATATATAAAGGCGACTTGGGTCGATTGACGCTTTTGGAAATGCTTGAAAGTTTCCGGGCCAAGTCGCAAGGACCCTGTTCAGTCAACTGTTCGACGGCGAAGGTGGCGTCTCGAGACAGGATCTTGCAAATCTCATAGAAACGGTCAACGGCGGGGCGAGGAATATTCTTGCCCACCCAGCCAAGACAGTATTAGGAAAATCCACTATCTCAGATGCCGATATAGAAAACCTAGAGGCGCTTGACCGAACTCTATGGAGAGCAGAAACGCGCGTGACGCTTTGATTCCGTATTGAGATACTGCACTTTGCGGTTTTACTCTGGCGGTAGCCTCACATCCCATTCCGCCTCATCATCTCCTCCAGCAGCGCCTTCTTCCCCCTCTCGCTGATCCGGCGGGGTCCCTCCATGGGCACCCCCGCCCCGAGGCCCAAAGGGGAACGCAGCGGCTCCTCGCCCATGCCCGCCAGCGCCGCATCCTCCTCGCGCTGCAGATCGCCGAATTCGGGGCGGCGGCCCTCCAGCCCCTCGGCCTCGCGGCGCCTCAGGTAGTCCATCGTCTCGGCCCCCTCGATCAGCCCCGCCAGCCGAGCATGCATCCAGCCCGCCACGATCCGGTTGACCCGCGCCTGCTAGTCCGGCCCCATCGACCGGAAGAACTTGACCACATCCGCATCCAGCCGCAGCGTGACGCGCGTCTTCGCGCACCGCCCCCGCTCAAGCGCGATCTGGTGCCATTCCTCGGGGATGCGCATCCGGGACAGGACCGTGCTGTGCAGGTCCCATTCCAGCATCCGCATCGCGTCCGCCATGTAGTGGTAATTCGCCCGCCGCACCTCGGCCGTCTTGCCCGCGCCCATGCCCGCACCCCGTTTCTGACCGGCTCCAGACTGGCGGCGGGTGGTTAACGGCGGCTTAAGGGGGCGTGCGTTGTCGGTGTACGTTCGGTGCACGCGCGGTGCACGCCCGGTGCCTACGCTGTGCGGGCCAGAAGATAGCAGTCCATGATCCACCCATGCGCTGCCCGCGCCCTTGCCCGAGCCTCGAAAATTCGCGCCCCCGCCTCGGCCAGAGGCCCCATGTCCAGCATTTCCTCGCCCATCCCCAGGTAAGCGCCCCACCAGATGAACAGCCCCTCCGGCGCCAGCGCCCGAAAGCTGCATTCCCCGTCCAGCATCACCACCACCCGGTCCGCATCAGCGGGAAACCCGCCCTCGCGCAGCCGCCGCCCGGTTGTGATAAGCACCTCATTTCCAACGGAGTTCAGAGGGATGACATGCGCCGCACACAGCGCCTGCACCGCTGTGATCCCCGGCACGACCTTGGCCGGCCAGCCCACCCGCGCCGCGATCCTGAGGCTGCTGTCATAGAGCGAAGGGTCCCCCCAGACCAGCATCGCCACCGTCCCGCCCTCCGGCAGCGCCGCCCGCACCGCGGCCTCCCACGCCGCCGCGATGGCGTCGTGCCAAAGCTCAACCCCCTGAAGATAGGGCAGATCCTGGTCCCGCACCGGCAGATCGACCTCGGCCACGAGGCCGCCCGGCCGGTGCCGCGCCAGCATGGCAAGGCGCAGATGCGCCAGGTCCTCCTTGCCCGCGCCCTTGCGGGGAAGCAGAACAAGATCAGCCTCTTGCAGGGCGCGGACGCCCTGCAGGGTCAGGTGGTCGGGATGGCCCGTGCCCGCCCCGACCAGAACCAGGTCGATCACGCGTAGAGCCGCGGCGTCACCAGCGCGCTGCCGCGCAGACCCCGCGCCGCCTTGGCGCCCGCAAGAACGGCCAGGTCCACCAGCGGCTCGATGGCGATGACCAGAAGGTACGCCGCGCCGAAGGTCAGGATCCCGCCCGTCGCTTCGACGCCTTGACCCCAGAGCGCCCAGAAGGCGACCCAAGCCACCACGCCCCCTTGGAAGGCCGTCGACAGCGCCAGCGCCTGGCCGTAGCGCAGGTCCACATAGGCCGTCCCCGGCGCGATCACCCGCCGCGCCAGCGCCGCCACCGCGAACAGCGGCACCAGCAGCGTGGTCACGTTCATCGCGTATTGCGGCAGGTCCGACGGCGCGAAGAGAAGGCTCTGCACCAGAAGCCCGAGCGCCAGCCCGAACGCCGCCGGCGCCGCGCCGAACAGCAGGAACAGAGTCGAGCCAAGGATCAGGTGCACCTCGGACACGCCCACGGGCGCGGTCGGCAGGACCTCGAAGAAGACGAAGGTCGCGGCCGTGGCGAGGCCCGTGCGCGCCAGCAGCGAGGTCGCGCCGCGCTCGCGCAGGGCGTCCCAGCCCAGCTTCAGCGCGTAAAGGCCGGCGGTGGCGGCGGTGGCGTAGCTCAGGATCAGTTTGGCACCGTTCACGATGCCGGGCTCGATATGCATATGCTCTCTCCTTGCCGTCACACCCGACGGCTTCCATGGGTTTCGCGCATGGCCGGTCTCCTGGCTCGCGGGTCAGGGCGCGGCGTCGGCCTTCCCGGGTCTCCCCAGTGGCATCACGTGACGCGCGCTCGCCGCATACAGTCGCGGGGGCGGCTGAGGCTTCGGGCGCCGCGATTGGGTCCGCCCTTCCTCATTCCCGATGAAGCCCGACGCTGCGCGTCTGGTGGGCACCATGCCGGATCACCTAAGGGTGAAGCGGGCCGCCGGGTCAAGTCGCCGCAGGCGCGATGAGGTGAAAGAAGGTGCCCGTAACGCTCCCGCCACCCGGCATCACCCGGTGGCTGCCGGTCTCGGGGACGGGCGCGCCGGTGGCGTCCGTCACCTCGGCCAGCGGCGCGTCAGGCTGGGCGGTGATCGAGGCGTAGTGGAACTCGTGCCCCCGCAGCGCCTGCCAGCCGAGGCCCGGCAGCGGCGCCAGCAGCGCCGCGCGGCGGTAGCCCAAATGCATCCGGCGCTTGGCGTAGCTGGTTTCCAGCCGCAGAAGGCCCAGCATCGGGTGGCGCACCCCCTCGGCATCCACCAGCCCCGCCCCGAGCGTCATGTAGCCGCCGCATTCGCCATGGACCGGCCGCGTCTCGGCGAAGCGGTGCATCGCGCGGCGGAAGCGGTCCGCGGCGGCGAGGCGGGGGGCGTGCAGCTCGGGATAGCCGCCGGGCAGCCAGCAGCAATCGGCGCTGTCGTCGGGGGCTTCGTCGGCCAGCGGCGAGAAGGGCAGGATGGTGGCGCCCGCGCGCCGCCAGGCGTCCAGCACATGCGGATAGGTGAAGCTGAAGGCCGCGTCGCGGGCCAGAGCGATGCGTCCGCCGGGCGGGGGCAGGGGGCGCGGCGCGGCGGCCTCGGGCAAAGGGCGTGCGGCGGCGGCGGCGATGATCGCGTCCAGGTCGCAATGGGCCGCGATGAAGGCGCCGGCATGGTCGAGGATGGCCTGCAGCCCCTCGGTCTCCTCCGCCTGGACAAGGCCCAGATGCCGCTCGGGCAGGGTGATGTTGCCCTGCCGCGGCAGCGCGCCGAGGACGGGGATGCCGGCCGCCGCCATGCCCTCGCGGATCAGCGCGTCATGCCGGGGCGAGGCGACGCGGTTCAGCACCACGCCGGCGAAGGGCAGGTCCGGGCGCAGGCTGGCAAAGCCCCGCGCGGTCGCGGCGGCCGATTGCGCCTGCCCGGAGACGTCGATGATCAGCACAACCGGCCAGCCCATCATCGCCGCGACCTCGGCGCTGGAGCCGATGCCGGTCTCGCCGGGCTTCGCCACCCCGTCGAAAAGGCCCATCGAGCCCTCGGCCAGGATCAGGTCGGCGGGCGGCTGGCTGGCGACGTGATGGATCAGGCGTCCCGGCTCCATCGCCCAGGCATCGAGGTTGAAGCTGGCCCGGCCGGAGGCGGCGCGGTGAAAGCCGGGGTCGATATAGTCGGGGCCGGACTTGAAGGGCTGCACGCTCAGCCCGCGCTGGCGCAGCGCCGCCAGCAGGCCCAGCATCAGGACGGTCTTGCCCGTCCCGGATGCGGGGGCCGAGATCATCAGGCCCGGGGTGAGTGGCGGGGTCATTCGGGAAACCTCGGCTCGTCGCCGACAGGGCGGTAGCGGCGGTCGTAATCGGCGGCGTAGAGGCGGCTGTCGTCGAAGCCCTCGGCAGCGAGCGCACGTCCGACGAGGATCAGCGCAGTGCGGTCGATGTCCCCGGCCTCGAGGCTGCCAAGCGTGCCCCGGATGACGCGCTGGTCGGGCCAGCTGGCGCGGAAGACGATCGCGGCGGGACAATCCGCGCCGTAATGGGGGATCAGCTCGGCGCGGACGGTCTCCAGCGCGTGGATCGACAGGTGGATCGCCAGCGTGGCGCCGGTGGCGGCGAAGGCGGCGAGGCGCTCGGTCTCGGGCATGGAGGAGGCGCGGCCGGGGGTGCGGGTCAGCACGACGGATTGCGCGAGGCCGGGCAGGGTCAACTCGACCTCCAGCGCGGCGGCGGCGGCGGCGAAGCTGGGCACGCCGGGGACGACGTTCACCGGGATCTGAAGCGCGCGCAGGCGGCGCAGCTGCTCGCCCATCGCGGACCAGATCGACAGATCGCCGGAATGGAGGCGCGCGACGTCATGGCCCGCCTCATGCGCGGCGGCGATGTCGGCGATGATCTGATCGAGGCTCAGCGGCGCCGTGTTCACGATGCGCGCGCCGGGGGGGCAATGGGTCAGCAGCGCGGGCGGCACCAAGCTGCCGGCATAGAGGCAGACCGGGCAGGCCGCGATCAGGTCGCGGCCGCGGAGGGTGATGAGGTCGGCCGCGCCCGGACCGGCGCCGATGAAATGGACGGTCATGGGACCTCTGCAATGGCGATGGTGACGGTGCCGAAGGCTTGGCGGGCCTGGATCAGGCGCCCGCCCGCGGCGATGGCGGCGGCCTCGGCGACCGAGCCGGTGCCGAAGGCGGCCGTGATGCGGGGCGATTGCGTGGGGGTCACGACGCCGGCGACCTCGACGAGGCGCAGGGGCAGGTTCAGCAGGGCCGCCACAGGGCGCAGCTCGGCCTCGCGCGCAGGGATGGTGGCGATCGCGTCGGGCTTGGCGCCCATGATGACGGCGGCCAGGATCTCGGGCGGGGTGCCGGGGCGGCAGCCGATGCCGGCTATGCGCATGTCAGGCTCCATTGCACCAGCGGCCGGGCGGGCTGCCAGCCGCGCATGGTGCCCAGGGGGGCGGCGCGGGCCAGCTCGATCCGCAGCAGCTCGCCGCCGTGGCGGGCGTGAAGCTGGGTCAGCAGCGCCTCGGTTTCCAGCGTGACGGCATTGGCGACGAGGCGTGTGCCAGGGGGCAGGGGCAGCAATGCGTTAAACAGCGCCGGGCTGGCGCCGCCGCCTATGAAGATGGCATCGGGTTCGGGGAGGCCGGTGAGTGCCTCGGGGGCGGTGCCATGGCGCGGCTCGATCCGGTGGGCGAGGCCGAAGCGGGCGCGGTTCTCCTCGATCAGGGCCAGGCGGTCCGCGCGCGGCTCGATGCAGATGGCGCGCCCGCCGGCCAGCGCCCATTCGACCGAGATCGCCCCCGAGCCGCCGCCGATGTCCCAGAGCAGCGCGCCGGGCCGGGGTTGCAGGGCGGCCAAGGTCAGGGCGCGGACAGGGGCCTTGGTAATCTGGCCCTCATGGGCGAACAGATCGTCGGGACGGCCAGGCGTGGCGGGCAGGCCATAGCCGCGCGGCAGGTCCGCGCCGTCGATGGCGACGGCGACGGGGGCGGCGCAGGTCATCTGGAACGCGTCGGCGCGGCTCTCGCGGAGCCGCTCGGCGGGGCCGCCGAGGCGTTCCAGCACGATCAGGCGCGCGGCCTCCGCGCCCTCGGCCAACAGCCACTCGGCCAGCGCGGCGGGGGCGTCCCCGTCCCGCAGCGTCGCGATGATCCGGCAGCCGCGCGCCAGGTGGGGGCGCAGCCGCTCGAACGGGGCGGCGTGGAGGCCGAGGGCCGTCACCTCCTCGATCCGCCAGCCGAGGCGGGCCGCCGCCAGCGACAGCGTGCCGGGGGTGGGCAGGGCGCGCCATTCCCCCGGCGCCAGCGCCGCGGTCAGCGTCCCGCCGGCGCCGAACCAGAAGGGATCGCCCGAAGCCAGCACCACCACGCGCCGGCCGCCAAGCGCCAGCACCGGGGCAATGTCGAAAGGGACGGGCCAGGCGCGGCCCCGTGCGCCGGCCTCGGCCAGCGTCAGGTGGCGGGGGGCGCCGAAGATGGTCTCGGCCCCGGCCAGCGCGCTGCGGCTTGCATCGGTCAGGCCGGCGAGGCCATCTTCGCCCAGACCGATGATGGTGAGCCAGGGATCAGCCATGACGCGCGTGCTTCTGCTGGGCGGCACGACCGAAGCGAGCCGCCTCGCCGCCCTTCTGGCGCGCGAGAAGGTGGCGGCCGTCTTTTCCTATGCCGGCCGGACGGCGGCGCCGGTTCCGCAGCCTTTGCCGACGCGGATCGGCGGCTTCGGCGGGCCCGAGGGGCTGGCGGCGTGGCTGCGGGCCGAGCGGATCACGCATGTGGTGGATGCCACCCATCCCTTCGCCGCGCAGATGAGCCAAAACGCCCATGCCGCCTGCGCCGCGCTGAACCTGCCGCTGCTGGCGCTCCAGCGGCCCGCCTGGCAGGCGGGGCCGGGCGATGACTGGCTCCACGTCCCCGACATCGCGGCGGCCGCGCGGGCGCTGCCCGAGGCTCCGGCGCGGGTCTTTCTGGCCATCGGCAAGCAGAACCTGCCGGCCTTCGCGCATCTGCCGCATCGCTGGCTGCTGCGCCTCGTCGATCCGCCCGAGGTGCCGCCCCTGCCGAACGCTGACATCGTCATCGCGCGCGGCCCCTTCACCAGCGAGGGCGACCGGGCGCTGATGGCGGCGCATAGGATCACGCATCTGGTCGCCAAGAACAGCGGGGGGGCGGGGGCCGAGGGAAAGCTGGCCGCCGCCCGCGCGCTCGGGGTCCGCGTCGTGATGATCGACCGCCCGGCGCTGCCGCCGCGCGCCGAGGTGGCGCGCCCCAAGGAGGCACTGGACTGGCTGCATCACACCGCCTCCGCGCTGCGGGGGGTGTAGACCCACCGGCCGACCCGGCGCGTCGCCGCGTTACCGACCAGCACGACGGTCCGCATGTCGGCCATCTCGGGAAGGGCCTCGTTGAGCGTGACCACCGTCAGCCGCTCGTCCGGCGTGGTGACGGCGCGGGCGAAGATCATCAGGCGCTGCGGGGCGCATTCCTCGCGCAGGATCTCCAGCACGCGGGCGAAGCCTTCGGGGCGGCTCGCCGAGCGGGGGTTGTAGAAGGCCATGGCGAAGTCGCCGCGCGCGGCGTGGCGCAGGCGATGCTCGATCAGGGCGAAGGGCTTGAGATTGTCCGACAGGTTGATCGCGCAGAAATCATGGCCCAAGGGCGCCCCGGCGCGGGCTGCTGCCGCCAGCATCGCGGTGATGCCGGGCAGGATGCGGATCTCGGGGTCCGCGTCCGGCCCAAGCGCCTCGAAGAGGGCCGAGGCCATCGCGAAGACGCCCGGATCGCCCGAGGAGACGACGATCACCCGCCGCCCCTCGGCTGCCAGCCGCAGGGCGAGGCGGGCGCGGTCCATCTCCACCCGATTGTCGGACGGGTGCAGGGTCAGCCCCTCCCGCGCCGCCACGCGGGCCACATAGGGGATGTAGCCGATCACGTCGGTCGCCTGCGCCAGCGCCTCGGTCACCTCCGGGGTCACCAGCGCGTCGGCGCCGGGGCCGAGGCCCGCGACGGCGATCCAGCCGCTCATTCGGCCACCGAGAGGGCGCGGGCGGGGCGGCGGCCCTGGCCGTGGACCAGCACGATGGCGAAATAGGGGCAGTCGGCGTCGTCGACCTCGGCCAGGCGGGCGATGCGCTGGCCGGGCATGGTGCCGCGCTCGATCAGCCACGCGTCCGGCAGGCGTCCAGCGGCAGCCAAGGCGCGGCGCACGCGGGGCAGGTTGCGGCCGGTCTTCATGATGACCAGCGCGTCGCTGCCGGCCATGTGGCGTGCCAACTCGGCCTCGGGCAGGGTGCCCATGAGGACCGTCATCACGTCGTCGCCCCAGGTGATCGGGGTCCCGCTGGCGTGCCAGCAGCCGGCCATGCCGGGGATGCCGGGGATCACATCGACCTGCGCCCGGTCCTTCAGGCGCACGTAGAGATGCATGAACGAGCCGTAGAAGAACGGGTCCCCCTCGCAGAGGACCACCACGTCGCCGCCCTCGGCCAGCACCGCGAGCCGCGCGGCCCAGTCATCGTAGAAGGCCGAGAGCAGGTCGTTGTAGAGCGGGCTGTCGAAGGGCAGCTCGGTCGTGACGGGGTACTCCATCGGGTGCTCGACGGCACCTTCGGCGAGCATCCCCTCGACGATGCGCCGCGCCTGGCCGGGGCGGCCGGGCTTGCGGAAATAGGCGATCTGGCGGGCGGTGCGCACCGCCCGATCGGCCCTGACCGAGATGAGGTCGGGGTCCCCCGGCCCGAGGCCCGCGCAGATGATGCGTCCCATGCGCTACTCCTTCCGGCTGGCAAGCGCGTTGATGGCCGCCACGGTGATCGCCGAGCCGCCAAGCCGGCCGCGCACGATCAGCGACGGGGCGGGCGGGGCTTCCATCAGCGCGTCCTTCGATTCGGCCGCGCCGACGAAGCCCACGGGGCAGCCGATGATGGCGGCGGGGCGCGGGCAGGCGGGGTCCTCGAGCATGTTCAGCAGATGGAACAGCGCGGTCGGCGCGTTGCCGATGGCAACGACGGCGCCGTCCAGATGCGGGCGCCACAGCTCCAGCGCGGCGGCGCTGCGGGTGTTGCCCATCTCGCGCGCGATCTCGGGGGTGCGGGGATCGTTCAGGGTGCAGACGACCGCGTTCGCGGCGGGCAGGCGCGGGCGGGTGATCCCCTCGCTGACCATGCGCGCATCGCAGAGGATCGGGGCGCCCGCCGCCAGCGCCACGCGGGCGGCCGTCGCCATGCCGGGGGTGAAGGCGATGTGACGCTCCAGCCCCACCAGCCCGGCGGCATGGATCATGCGAACGGCGACGGGCTCTTCGTCGGCATCGAAGCGCGCCAGATCGGCCTCGGCCCGGATGGTGGCGAAGGACTGGCGATAGATCGCGGCACCGTCCTTTTCGTAAACATGGGGCATCAGAGAACCTTGGGCAGCTGGTCGGGGTGCAGGCCCCGCAGGGTCGGAGCATCGGCGGCGCGGCCGTGGCGGATCAGGTCGAACCCGGCGGCCGTGGCGGTCAGGGTCAGGTCGGCGGGGCGTGGCCAGGCACAGCCCTTGGCGCAGCCCGACACATGCAGCACCGCGCCCTTTGGGACAAGCGGCGCCAGGCTGCGGGCGAGGTTTCGCGTCTCGGCCAGCGCGCTGGCGCAGGCCGGCGCACCGGGGCAGGCGCGCAGGGCAAGGCGCGGATCGGCCGGGTCGAGGATCAGCCCCGGCAGGTCCGGCAGCGCTTGGGCGCCGCTCGCCAGGATCATCCGCCACGGCGTCAGGCGCAGGGGCGCGAGGCGGGCAAGGCGGCGCAGCGTGTCCGGCGCGATCTGCCCGAATTCCAGCGCGGCGAGGATGCCGCTGGCATGGGCGCCCGGCGCGGCGGGCGGGGCGGGCGGATGGGGGGCGAGGCGGGTGCCGCACGGCACGCAGCCGCGCAGGATGAGCGCCCGCATGCGCCCGCGGCCATTCGTGGCGCCTCCCTGCCCGAGGAACCATCGCGCAAGATCCAGCGCGTCCTGCGGGCCGGAATAGGCTGTCCCGGCTTCCATCCTGTCGGCGCGGAGGATTGGGCCAGCCGGCCCACGCTCGATGCGGATATCGGCGGGGTCCTCGGACAGGACCGGGCCCGCGCCCGTGTCCACGGCAAAGCCGAACTTCGACGGCAGCTCGAGGTCGGAGGTCTCCAGCGCGGCCTCCAGCGCCTCGGCCAGGGCGTCGGCCTCGGGGTCGGCGAAGGGCGTCACCATCACGTTCCGCCGCCGCTCGACCGCGGCGTCCACGTCGAGCAGCCCTGCCGCCCGCAGGTCCATGAGCAGCGCCGGGTGGCCGGCCGTCGTCACGCCCCGAAGCTGCAGGTTCGCCCGGCCGGTCAGCTCGATCACCCTGTTTCCATGCGCCTCGGCGGCATCCGCGATGGCGCCCGCCTGCGCGGCATCCAGCCGCCCTCCCCGCGGCCGGACTCGAACCACCAGCCCGTCGCCGGATTCCATCGGCGCCAATGCGCCGGGGCACCAGCCGCGGACGGTCACAGGGCCACCGCGATGGAGTTGCGCCGCGTCGCCCACAGCCCCGCCTCGGCCAGCCGCCGGAAGAGGTCCCGCATGGCCGCCAGCGCGCCGGGATTGGCGCCTTCCATGAAGTCCACGATCTCGGGCCGGCCGAGCGTCGCGTCGTGATAGAGATCGAACAGATGCGTCGGCACGGCCCCCGCCAGATGGGCGAAGGCGGCCAGATGGTCCAGCGTCGCCGCGATCTCGGCCGCGCCGCGAAATCCGTGCCGGGTCATCCCGTCGGCCCAGGCCGGATCGGCGGCGCGGGCGCGGACGGTGCGCGCGATCTCCTCGGTCAGGCTGCGGGCGCGGGGGCGGTCCGGCTGCGTCGCGTCCAGATGATAGAGGCTCGCCTGCCCGCCAAGCCGCGCCATCGCGGCGGCAAAGCCCGCCTCGTGGGCGGCATAGTCGGCGGCCAGCAGCAGGTCGCTCTCGGGCAGGTCCTGGGCATGAACGAAGCTGTCCGCCCGGACCATCCGCGCCTTCAGCCCCGCGCGATCCTCGCGGCTGGCGCCGTCTGCGCCGATGGCCCAGCTGGAGGCGGCAAGCCAGGCCTCGCCCGCCGCCGCCCGCGCCTCGTCGGTGAAGGTATCGGCGGCGACGCCCATTCCCAGCCCGTACTGGCCGGGCCGCGGCCCGAAGACCCGCGGCCCGGCGCCGGCATAGGGGTTCATGTCGGCCGCCTCCTCCCGCCCGGCCAGCAGCGCCGCCCCGGTCTCGAACAGCTGCGCCAGCACCGGGAAGACGTCGCGAAAGAGGCCCGAGACCCGCAGCGTCACGTCGATGCGCGGCCGGTCCAGCAGCGCCAGTGGCACCGCCTCGACCCCCGAGACACGGCCCGAGCCAGCGTCCCAGACCGGCTTCAGCCCCGCCAGATGCAGCGCCATCGCGAACTCCTCGCCCGCCGTCCGCATCGTCGCGCTGCCCCACAGATCGACGACCAGCCCCTTAGGCCAGTCGCCGTGATCCTGCAGATGGCGGCGCAAAAGCTCCTCGGCCAGCTTCACCCCCTGCGCATAAGCGGCGGGCGTCGGCACGGCGCGCGGATCGACGGCAAAGAGGTTCCGCCCCGTCGGCAGTACATCGGACCGCCCCCGGTTCGGCGAGCCCGAAGGGCCGGGCGCCACGAACCGCCCCGCCAGCGCGCGCATCAGCCCCGCCCGCTCCTCGGCCCCGCAGGCGCCTTGCCCAAAGACATGCAGCCCGTCGCCGAACTGGCTCTCCTTGATGTCGCAGACGAAGCGGTCGATGCGGGTGATCGCCTCGGCCGCGCTGGCATCCGCTGGCAGACCCAGGTCATCCTCGACCCCAAGCGCCCGCGCCTCCGCCCGGATGCCGGCAATCAGCCGGTCGCGCCGCGCCGGGTCCAGCCCGTCGGCGGTGGAGTACTCGTCCAGAAGCCGCTCCAGCCCCGCCATGCCTTCGGGCAGGATTGAGGCCCGCATCGGCGGCGGCAGATGGCCAAGCGTCACCGCCCCGATCCGCCGCTTGGCCTGCGCAGCCTCGCCCGGATCGTTGACAATGAAGGGGTAGATAACCGGCAGATCGCCCACCAGCGCCTCGGGCCAGCAGTCCTCGGACAGGGCGACGGCCTTGCCCGGCAGCCATTCCAGCGTCCCATGCGCGCCCATGTGGACCAGCGCATCCGCCTGATCCCGCAGCCACAGGTAGAAGGCGATATAGGCGTGCCGCGGCACGCGGGTCAGGTCGTGATAGGCGTCCTCGCGACCGGCCCGATGCGCCCGCTCGGGCTGCAGCGCCAGCAGCAACTTCCCCCGCCGCAGCGCCCGGAAGCGGAAGACGCCGCCGGCGCAATCCGGGTCCGCCTCGGGCGCGCCCCAGGCCGCCGCCAGATCGTCCCGCAGCGCCTGCGGCAACCGCTCCAGCGCGGCACGATACGCCTCGAGCGGCCACGCCTCGCAAGCCTTGGCCAATCCTGCCGCATCGCCGGGAGCAACGTCATGACCCGCCTCCGCCAGCATCCGCATCATCGCCTCGGCCGAGGCCAGGGAATCCAGCCCCACCGCATGGGCCATCTGCCAATCCCGCCCCGGATAGGTCGACAGCACCAGCGCCACCCGCCGCGCCTCCGCCGGCATCCGCGCCAAACGGGCCCAACCCGCGATCCGCCGCACCGCCGCCCTCACGCGGTCCATGTCCGGCCGGTGCACGAAACGGCTGTATTGCAGCGCCGGATCGCGCGGCGCCACGCCCTTGAAGCTGACCACGCCCACGAAGATCCGCCCGTCCACCTCCGGCAGGACGACATTCATCGCCAGGTCCGAAGGCGACAGCCCCCGCTCCGCCTCCGCCCAATCCCGCCGCCGGTTGGTGGAGAAGGCCACCTGGAAGACCAAACAGGCCCAGCTGAACGGCGCAACGCCCCCATCTTCTGTGCGCAAATATCCCGGGGGGTCCGGGGGGCTGGCCCCCCGTCCGGCCTTGGCCACGATACCTCCGCCCGAGGAGAAGCCCGTCGCGTTCACCACGAAGGCCGGCTCGGGCAGCGAGGCCAGCAACGCCTCCACCCCCTCGGCCTTCAGCGAGGGCACGAAGACCCCGACGGCGGCGAAGCCATCGTCCCGCAGCGCCCGGATCAGCGCATCGACCGGGGCCACATCCGCCGCCGCCAGCCAGCTTCGGTAGAAGACCACGACGGCCTCGGCAGTCTCGGGCGGGGCGGCCAGAACGCCTGCGTCCGGGTCGTAGAACCCCATCTGCGGCAGCAGCTTCACGCCCGGCACCGGCGCCGCCTCCAGCCCCGCCGCCAGCGCCAGCTGCGCCAGGGCGGCTTGCGCGGCCACCGCGCCGCCTTGGTCGCAATGCCGCCGCAACACGCGCAGGACCGAGGCCGGCACCGTCGAGACCTCGTCCAGCCGCGGATCGTCCCGCCCGTCCGCCGGCAGCACCGCCAGCGCAATTCCGCGCCGCCGGGCCAGGTCCTGGACCGAGGCCAGCCCATAGGGCCAATAGGCCTCGCCCCCGATCAGCCGGATCAGGATGCCCTTCGCCCCGCTCAGCGTCTGCTCGAGATAGGTGTCGACCGAAACCGGGTGCCGCAGCGCCACAAGGTTGCACAGGCGCAGCGAGGGCAGCCCGCCCGCCGCCCGATGCCATCCTGCCGCGAACGCGCCGAGGTCGCTGTCCGAGAAGGACAGCACCACCAGATCCGCCGGCGTCTGGCCGGGGTCATAGGGGGCGTCCGTCTGGTCCAGACCGGCGCGTTCGCGGAAGATGACATGCATCAGGCGGGGACACCCTCAAGGACCGCTCGGATCGCGGCCTCGTTCACGTCGTCATGCTCGGCGATGACCACGAGGCGCGAGCGGCGCGGCGCCGTCCCCCAGGGCCGGTCGTACTGGTGCCGCACCCGCGCGCCGACCGCCTGCACCAGCAGGCGCATCGGCTTTCCGGCGACCGCGACATGGCCCTTTACGCGCAGGATGTTCTGCTCGGCGGCCAGCAGGGCGATGCGGTCGGCCAGATCGGCGGGGTCGGTGATCTCGGGCAGTTCGATCACCAGCGTGTCGAAATCCTCGTGCTCGTGATCGTCCGCGCCGTCGTGATGGCTGGGGCGGGCGTCGAGGTCATCCTCGGCCGCCTTGCCGAGGCCGAGGATCAGACGCGGGTCCACCGCCCCCTCGGTGATCGTCAGGATGGGCAGGGGACGCGGCGCCTCGGCCTCGATCACGCGGCGGGCGGCGGCGACGCCGGTCTCGCCCGCGAGGTCCGCCTTGGTCAGCAGCACCACGTCGGCGCAGGCGATCTGGTCCTCGAAGACCTCGGACAGCGGCGTCTCGTGGTCCAGGCTGTCGTCGGCGGCGCGCTGCGCGTCCACGGCCGCGACATCGGGGGCGAAGCGGCCGGCCGCCACGGCCTCGGCATCGGCCAGGGCGATCACCCCGTCCACCGTGATGCGCGAGCGGATCGCCGGCCAGTCGAAGGCCTTCAGCAGCGGCTTCGGCAGCGCGAGGCCCGACGTCTCGATCAGGATGTGGTCGGGCTTTTGCGGCAGCGCCATCAGCGCCTCGAGCGTCGGGATGAAGTCGTCGGCGACGGTGCAGCAGATGCAACCGTTCGACAGCTCCATGATGTTCTCGGCCGGGCAGCTTTCATCCGCGCAGCCCTTCAGGATGTCGCCGTCCACGCCCATCGTGCCGAATTCGTTGACGATGACCGCCAGCCGCAACCCCTGCGGATTCTGCATCAGGTGGCGGATCAGCGTTGTCTTGCCCGAGCCCAGAAAGCCGGTGATGACGGTGACGGGTGTCTTGACCAGATCGGACATGGCTTACTCCTGGGGGATCGTCAGAGGGGGAATGCGGGCAAGGCTCTGCTTGCGGAAGATGGCGGGACGCTCGCGCCAGGGGACGATCCCGTCGGCGCTGGCGGCATAGGCGGCCGCGCCCGACAGGATATCGGCGGCGTCCTCGAGGGTCAGGCGGCCGTAGACATAGGACCACTTGCCCGGACCCGTCAGCGCGACCGAGCAGCCCTGCGAGCAGGCCGAGAGGCATTCGACCCCCCGAAGCTCGACCGCGTCGGGAACGGCGCCGGCCAGCGCCTCCAGCAGCAGCGCGCCGGGGCGGCGGTCGTCGCCCGTCGGATCGTCGGGCCCGGGTTCGATCCCGCGGCAGGTGGTGCAGACATGCAAGACGGCGCGCATCGCGGCCCTTTCCGTAACGCTGAGGCGCATGGGGCTGGCCGAAGACACCGGCAGGCGCATTGCGCCCCGCCGCCATCTGCCGGTCGCGGAACACCCCGTCCGCCCGTTCAACTTCCGCGCTGGCAGGTCTCCCGGCTTGCGGATCAGACGGTCGGCCCGCCTTCCCGGCCTGCCCTTGCGGGCGGCGGCCAGTGGCATCGGGCGACCTCTCCGGTTACGGTCGCGGGGGCGGCTGCGTCGCGGGCCGAGACCCGTCGCATTCCCTCTTCGCCCGCCTTGCAGCGGGCACCAGCACGCGGCTACCAAAGGCCCCGCCGGCCGGATTTGTCAACCTCAAGGAGCCCCCGCCATGACCGAGCCCGACGCGACCCTGCCCGAGGACGAGGCCCGCCACGCCGCGAAGATGGCCAAGAAGAAGGCCGCCCGCGACCGGATGATGGATGCGAAGACGGGCGAGAAGGGGCTGATCATCGTCCATACCGGGCCGGGAAAGGGCAAGTCCTCCAGCGGCTTCGGGATGATCATGCGCTGCATCGCCCATCAGATGCCCTGCGCGGTCGTCCAGTTCATCAAGGGCGCGTGGGACACCGGCGAGCGGCGGCTGCTGACGACGCATTTTTCTGACCTCTGCCAGTTCCATTCCATGGGCGAGGGCTTCACCTGGGAGACGCAGGACAAGGCCCGCGACATCGCCGCGGCCGAGGCCGGCTGGCGCAAGGCGCAGGAGCTGATCCGCGACCCCTCGATTCGCATGGTGCTGCTGGACGAGATCAACATCGCCTTCCGCTACGGCTATCTGGATGCGGCCGAGGTGCTGGCCTTTCTTCAGG
This sequence comes from Paracoccus tibetensis, assembly GCF_900102505.1. Classification (GTDB taxonomy): domain Bacteria; phylum Pseudomonadota; class Alphaproteobacteria; order Rhodobacterales; family Rhodobacteraceae; genus Paracoccus; species Paracoccus tibetensis. The sequence continues at coordinate 320,712 of NZ_FMVT01000003.1, forward strand.
CCGAGAAGCCGCCCATGACCCACGTCGTCCTGACCGGCCGCGGCGCGCCCGAGGCGCTGGTCGAGGCGGCCGATCTGGTCACCGAGATGACGCAGGTCAAGCACCCGTTTCGCGCCGGAATCAAGGCGCAACCGGGAGTTGAGTTTTGATATGACGCGGAAAAAACTCGACGCGGGGTGAACCTGCCCCGCCGCTCGGGGGTTGAGCAGTCACGTCTTGGTGACGAAGGAGAGACGCTGCTCATGACCCCGCCGCCCCTTCCGCAGGATGCCGCCCTGTTCCTCGACTTCGACGGCTGTCTCGTGGACATCGCGCCGACGCCCGATTCCGTGACGGTCAGCCCCGAGCTGGCGGCGCGGCTCGACCGGCTTCATGCGCGGCTGGACGGGGCGCTGGCCCTGATCTCGGGCCGCAACGTCGAGGACCTGCGCGGCCGCTTCCCCGGCTTTCCCGGCGTCATCGCCGGCAGCCACGGCGCCGAGATGTCGCTGAAGCCCGGCCGGATCGACGCGGCGCATGGCATCGACTTCGACCTGCTGGCGCTGCACCGGCAGGCACGCGAGCTGGCCGCGCCCCATCCCGCCATCCTCGTCGAGGACAAGCCCCACGGCGTCGCGCTGCATTACCGGGCCGACCCTTCGCTGCGCGACGTGGTCGAGGACGCGATGCGCCAGCTGGCCGGGGCCTTCCCGGGGCTGGAGCTGCAACCGGCCAAGATGGCCGTCGAGCTGCGGCCCGCCGGCGTTCGCAAGGACGACGCCCTGGCCCGGCTGATGACCATGCCGCCCTTCGTCGGCCGCATGCCCGTCTATGCCGGGGACGATTTGACCGACGAGCCCGCGATGGCCGCGGCGCAGGACCAGGGCGGCTTCGCCATCAAGGTGGGCGAGGGGGACAGCGTGGCCCGTCACCGCCTGCCCGACCCGGCCGCGCTGTCGCGCTGGCTCGATGAAGCGCTGGCATAGGATGACCGCATGTCGCGCCTGATCGCCGTCTCGAACCGCCTGCCGCTTGGGGTCAACCCGTCCGGCGGCCTCGTCGTCGCGCTGGAGGATGCGCTGAAATCCTCGGGCGGCGTCTGGATCGGCTTTTCGGGCGAGCCGTCCGAATATCCGGCGGACCATCTTCACGAACATCCCGGCGCCGCCTTCCAGCGGCTGTCCTTCGACCTGAACGTCGAGGATTACGAGGCCTACTATCTCGGCTACTCCAACTCGATTCTCTGGCCGCTCTGCCATGGGCGGCCGAACCTGATGGAGATCCGGCCTGAATATCTCGAGGGATACCGGCGCGTGTCGGCGCGCGTCGCGGACCTGATGCTGCCCCATCTGCGCGAGGGCGACCGGATCTGGGTGCAGGACTACCAGCTCTTCCCCCTTGCGGCCGAGCTGCGCCAGCGCGGCGTGACGGTTCCGATCGGGTATTTCCTGCACATCCCCTTTCCCGGCCCGGCCGACTGCGCCGCGCTGCCGAACCCGGGCGAGCTGTTCGACTGGCTGTCCCATTACGACCTTCTGGGCTTTCAGGCGCAGCGCGACCTTGGCAACTTCGCCGAAAGCGCGCGGCAGCTGGCCGACCTGAAGCCGCTGTCCGACTCGCGCTTCCGCCTGTCCGGGCGCGAGGTGCAGGCGCAGGTCTTTCCCATCGGCATCGACGCCTCGGCCTTCATCGAGGAGGCCCGGCAGGCCCCGGACGAGGACCGGATGCGCAGCCTGACCGGGGCGCGGATGATGATCGGCGTGGACCGGCTGGACTACAGCAAGGGCCTGCCGCAGCGCTTCCGCGCCTTCCAGCTGCTGCTCGAGAGCAATCCCGACCTGATCGAGCAGATCTCGTTCCTGCAGATCGCCCCGCCGACCCGCGAATCGGTCGCCGCTTACCAAGACATTCGAGAAGAGACCGAGCATCTGTCGGGCCGCGTGAACGGGCAGTTCGCCACGCTGAACTGGACGCCGATCCGCTTCATCCACCGGCCCTTCCCGCGCAACGTGCTGGCCGGCCTCTACCGCCAGGCGCGGATCGGGCTGGTGACGCCGCTGGCGGACGGGATGAACCTCGTGGCCAAGGAATATGTCGCCGCGCAGGACGTGGTCGATCCGGGCGTGCTGATCCTGTCGCGATTCGCGGGCGCGGCCGAGACAATGACCGACGCGCTGATCATCAATCCCCACGATCCGCACGAGATGGCCGAGGCGATGGCCGAAGCCGTCCACATGACCCCGAAAGAGCGCCGCCGACGCCACTCGGCGCTGCTTCAGGGCGTGGTCGAGCAGGATGTCGGCTGGTGGTCCTCGACCTATCTCGCGGCGCTCGAGAAGGCCGCGCAAAGGCCGGTGGCGACGTCGGACGGATGAAATATGCCCGCCCGGTGATCATAGCTGGCAATCATCTGCACGGTTTCTGATCATTTCGCTGCGCCGCAGCACGATTGCGGCCGGAAGGGCTGCGAAAGGCCGTCGGGCTTGCTAGATTGAGGATGTGGACACTGGGTTGCGCCCTCCTCGACCCGCTCTGGTCCCAAGGCAGAAGACGAAGCCGCCGGACGCTGCCGCCCCTCCTCCCTGGCAGCGGGTCCGGCGGCTTTTTCTAGTCGACAAGGCCTTCAGGCTCCTCGCCGATCAACGCGGCGATCCGGCGGATGGCGGCAGCGTAGCCTTCAGGGCCGAGGCCCGCGATCACCCCGTCCGCGCGCATCGAGACATAGGAATGGTGCCGGAAGGCTTCCCGCTTGTGGACCTGGCTCAGATGGACCTCGATCACCGGCCCCTCGAAGGCGTTCAGCGCGTCCAGCACCGCGACAGAAGTGTGGGTCAGCGCCGCCGGGTTGATGACGATCCCCGCCGCCTCGTGCCGGGCCTCGTGGATCCAGTCGACGATCTGCCCCTCCCAGTTCGATTGCAGGAAGCGGATGGCGTGCGGGGCGGCGACGGCACGGCAGAGCGCCTCGACATCGGCCAGGGTCTCGCGGCCGTAGACCTCGGGCTGGCGCTGGCCCAGCAGGTTCAGGTTGGGGCCGTTCAGGACATGGATCAGGGGCATCGCGCTCTCCGGTGGCTCGGCCCGTCCTAGCGCAGGGGCGGGTCGCTGTCAGCAGGGCAGGGCGAGGATCGGGGCTTCGCGGTGGCTCGGATCGACCAGCATCAGGCCGGCGGCCGTCAGCACCGGCAGCGGCGCCTGGCCCGGCCCCGTCGCCAGCTCGGTCGCCGCGCCGTCCGGCGCCACCAGCACGAGGTGCGCGCCGCGCATCTCCAGCCGCCCCGGCCCCGGCGCCTGCCAGCCGGCAAGCCGCGGGCCGCTGTCCGGATCGTTCACCAGCTCGGCCGCCGCGTCCGCCGCCTGAAGCCGCATGCCGGGCAGAAGCGGCGCCTCCATGCGGTCCAGCGCCGCGCGCTCGCCAACGAGACTTCGGGTCATCAGGGCGGCAAGCGTCGCCAGGTCCCATCCGTGATGCGGCGCGGCGGCCGTCAGGACCAGCAGCTTCGCCACCGCCGCCACCGGGGTCATGTCGCCCGCACCGATGGCGCCGGTCTGCGCGATCCATGCGCCGGCGGCATAGTGGAAGGCGCCAGTTCGCCCGCCGACCGGCCGCGACGCGATCACCACGAGGACCGATGCCGCCCGCAAGGCCGCCTCCATCGCGCCGAGGCCTGCGGGGATGTTCCCCTCCCCAAATCCCTCCAGCACAAGGCCCGCGGCGCCGTCCAGCGCCGCCTCCACCAGCCGTGCCATCAGCGGCGCATCCGCCCGATGATCCGCCGGCACGGCCGAGATCAGCGGCACGCGCAGCGCGTCGATCCGCGCGGCCACCGCCTCCAGCTGCGCCCGCACCAGCGCGCGCGCATCCGGGTGATCCAGCGCCAGTTTCGGCGCGGCGGGACTGGGCAGGGGGCGCGCCGCGCCATGCCAGATGCCGATGCCGCTTTCCGCCAATGGCGGCAGGTGCGGGCTGTCGAAGGCGGCGAAGCGGCGGGTCGAGACCTTCAGCGCCCGGCTGCCGCGCAGGAGCCTGCCGTCGAAGAACACCCCCACCTCGGGCAGGCGCAGCGTCGCTGCCTGCAGCGCGCCCGAAAGGTTCGCAAAGGCGTCGCTGCCGGCGTTGAGGACCAGCCCCTCGGGCGCCTGCCGGAACAGGGGCAGCTGGGCGCCTGTCAGGATCAGGGGCTTGGACAGGGTCGCGCGCGGCAGGCCGAAAGGGCCGGGCACGTTCAGCAGCAGCGCCAGACCGGTGCCGCTGTAATCCATCGTGTCGGTGCCGTGCAGGATCACGAAGCCATCAAAGCTGTCATAAAGGTCCAGCACCCGCCCGGCGATCCGGCACCAGTCTGAGGGGCGCAGGTCGGTGCTGTCCAGCGCCGCCGCGCCTCCGGCGAAGCTCAGCGCGCCGTCATAGCACGCCTCCACCCCCGGCAGCGCCGCGCGCAGGGCGGGCCCGAGAAGCTCCTCGGCCGCGCGGGCGAAATCCGCGGGCGGCATCGGCGCCAGCGGCGCGCCAACCGACGAAATCGTGCCACCCGTGTTGATGATGCAGACCTTCATGCGCGCCCCCTTTTGGCCGAGCCATAGCCCGGCGAGGCGCGCATGATCCAGTCAGAAGCCGGAATGGGTCTTCAGGAACTCGGTTTCCTCGGGCGTGCTGTCGCGGCCGAGGATGGCGTTACGATGCGGGAAGCGGCCGAAGCGGGCAACGATGTCGCGATGCTCGCGCGCGAATTTTAGGCTGTTCTCGTCGCCGAGCGCCTCGTACAGCGCCACCGAACGCTCCTGATCGGCCAGATCTTCGCTGTGCATCAGCGGCAGGTAGAAGAACTGCCGCTCCTCCGCCGTGACCTTGGCGTCATGGCCGCGGTCCAGCGCGGTGTAGGCCACCCGCAGCGCCAGGTCGTTGCTTTCGAAGCTGCGGGCGTTGCCGCGGAAGATGTTGCGCGGGAACTGGTCCAGCACGATCGCCAGCGCCAGCGCGTCCCGCGGCCGGTCCATCCAGTGGTTCAGCTCGCCCGCATGGGCGGCCTCGTAGGTGGGGGTGAAGTCCTGCCGGATCGCGGCGTCGATCTCGTCGGATTTTGCGAACCAGCTGGGCCGCATCCGCTCCGAGAACCAGAAGTCCAGCACCTCGGCGGGGGTCTTGATCTGCATGACGTCCTCCTTTGCTGGCGTCAGGGTGGCCGCGCGGGCGGGGCAGGGCAAGGCCCGCGTCGTTCGGCCGCGCCGAACGCGGGGTTGGCGCGCGCGGCCGTGGCGCGAACGGGCGCGGCGCGTCATCTTGAGGCGCGAAAGGAGGGCGGATCATGACCCACGGATTGCACCACGTCACCGCCATCACCCGCGACGTCCAGAGCAACGTCGATTTCTGGATGGGCTTTCTGGGCCTGTCGCTGGTCAAGCAGACGGCCGGCTTCGAGGATGCGCAGCAGCTGCACCTGTTCTACGGCGATGCCGCCGGCAGCCCCGGCTCGCTGGTCAGCTTCCTCGTGTGGCAGGGCGGCGCGCCCGGCCGGGTCGGCCATGGGCAGGTCGCCGAAATCGCGCTGGAGATCCCGCGCGGCCGGATCGGCGACTGGCTGACCCGCGCGATGCAGCACGGGCTGCGGATCGAGGGCCCCTCGCGCGAGTTCGGCGCCCCGGTGCTGCGCCTGAAGGACCCCGACGGGATCATCGTCAAGCTGGTCGGCACGGACCTGCCCGACACCGGCTGGCCGGCCGCGCCTGCGCGGATGCACGGCGTCACCATCTGGTCCGAGGACGCGCCGGCCACCGCAGCCTTCCTCGGCCGCTTCGGCTTCACGCCTGCCGCGGCCGAGGGGAGCGTGCAGCGCCTGACGGCCGCGGCCGGGATCATCGACATCCGCGCGGCCGGGGGCTTCGTGCCGGGCATTCCGGGGACGGGGACGATCGACCATGTCGCCCTGCGCATGCCGGATGCCGCCGCCCTTGCGCCCTTCGCGGACGAGGGCACCCTGCACGACCGGCTCTACTTCACCTCGCTCTATCTGCGCGAGCCGGCTGGCATGCTGATCGAGCTGGCGACAGACGGCCCGGGCATGGCGGTGGACGAGCCTGCGAATGCACTCGGCCGCCGCCTGAAGGTGCCCCCGCATTTCACCGACGACATCGAGCTGCGGCTGCGCCTGCCGCAATTCGCCCGACCGGGCGAGGAAAGGAGACCCATGCGCGATCTGCCCTTCACCCACCGCCTCCACACCCCCGAGGAGCCGGACGGCAGCGTCATGCTGCTGCTCCACGGCACCGGCGGGAACGAGGCCGACCTGATGCCCCTGGCCCACCGCATCGCGCCCCGCGCGACGCTGCTGGGCGTGCGCGGTCGCTCGACGGGCGAGGGGGTGACCCGCTTCTTCCGCCGCCTGTCGATGACCGAGTTCGACCAGGACGACATCCGCGCCGAGGCCGAGGCTTTCGCCGCCTTCTGGGACGGCGCGGTGGCGGCCTATGATCTGGAACCGGCGCGAATCACGGTGCTGGGCTATTCCAACGGCGCCAACTTCGCCGGCGCGGTGATGGCGCTGCATCCGGCGCTGATGCGTCGCGCGATCCTGATGCGCCCGATGCTGGCGCTGAAGGCGCCAGCGCCGGCAGACCTCGCGGGCGTGTCCGTGCTGACGCTGCAGGGCGCGCGCGACCCCTATGGCGCCCACGCCCCGGCACTGAACGACTGGCTCGCGGTCTCCGGCGCGGCGCTGGATGCACGGGTGATCCCGGCCGGGCACGAGCTGGCGGCCGAGGATCTGGCGGCGGCGCAGGGTTGGCTGGCGGCGCAGTAGCGCCGCCGCCTCAGGCGAAGCGGAAGCGCGTGCCCCAGGGGTCGGTCAGCGACTGGCCGCTGCGGGCCGCGTCCGCCAGCGCCACCTCGGCCAGCCCGGCCATGTCCGGGTTCCGAGGGCCGGCGCCGCGGCTGTTCCAGATGTTGCCGGCCAGATGGTGGTGATAGCCGTTCCAGCCATACCAAGCCCCGCCCGGCGCGTCGAAGGTGCGCGTCATCCCCAGCCTGCCGCCGAAGAAGGCGTCCGCCGCGGCAAGATCGCCAACCTGCAGGTGGACATGACCGATCACCGTGCCCGGCGGCGCCCCGTGCCACGGCGCGTCCGCGCTGGCCGCCAGCGCGGCCAGGTCCAGCCGCTCGGTGGTCATGGCGATGCGGTCGCCTTCGCGCGGCCAAAGGGCGGGGTCGCGGTCGTGGTAGATCTCGATCCCGTTGCCCTCGGGGTCGTCGAGATAGAGCGCCTCGCTGACCCCGTGATCCGCCGCGCCGGACAGGCGGATGCCGCGCGCGGGCGCGTGGCGCAGCCAGCGACCCAAGGCGGCACGGTCCGGAAGCAGAAAGGCAGTGTGGAAGAGGCCCGCCTGCCGCGGATCGTGCGGCGCGGCGCCGGGCGCGGGGCGCAGTTCCAGCAGCAGCTTGTTTCCCGCGCCGAGGCGCGTCTCGTCCCCTGCCAGCGGGCGCAGGCCGAGCGCCGTCTGGTAGAACGCGCTGAGGCCCGGCAGGTGCCGGGCCAGAAGCGCCACATGGCTGATCGCGGTCATCTCGTCCTCATGGAAAAGCGGCGGCCGGGTGGTCCGGCCGCCGCGTGGGGTCATTTGAGGGGCTTCAAGCCCGCCTCGATCTGGGCGCGCTTGCCTTCAAGGAAGGGGGGCAGGGACAGGCCCTCGCCCATGCTCTCGGTCGGCTCGTCGACGTCGAAGCCCGGCCCGTCGGTCGCCAGCTCGAACAGCACCCCGCCCGGCTCGCGGAAATAGAGCGAGCGGAAGTAGTAGCGTTCCACCTCGCCCGAACTGGGGACGCGGAAGCCCTTCACGCGCTCGGTCCAGGCGGTCAGCGCCGCCGTGTCGGGCACGCGGAAGGCGACGTGATGGACGCCGCCGCGGCCTTGGCGGGCCTGCGGCAGGTCGGGCTGGACGGCGACGTGCAGTTCGGCCGCGGGGCCGCCCTCGCCCATCTCGAAGACATGGACATGGCCCTGCCCGTCGGGGCTGGCATAGTCGCGGACCTTCCGCATGTTCATGACCTGCGTGAGGACCGCCTCGGTCGGGGCCAGTTCGGGGACCGAGATGGTGATCGGGCCGAGGCCCTGGATCTGGTGCTCGGCCGGCACGTCCGTCCGCTCCCAGGGCTGGCCCTTGGGGTCCGGGCCGGCGATGAGGCGCAGGCGCTGGCCCTCGGGGTCCTCGACATCGAGGCCGAGGCGGATGTCCTGCGTGTCGATCTCGCCGACCGTGGCGCCGTGCTCGCGCAGGCGCGCGGCCCAGAAGTCGAGGCTTTCCTCGCGGACGCGCAGGCCGGTGCGGATGATCGAGTTCGTCCCGCGTTTCTCGGGGGCGGCGGGCCAGTCGAAGAAGGTGATGTCGGTGCCGGGGCTGCCGGCGCCGTCCGCGAAGAAGAGGTGATAGGCCGAGGTGTCGTCCTGGTTCACGGTCTTCTTCACCCGGCGCAGGCCGAGCGCCTGGGTGTAGAAGCGGTTGTTGGCCGCCGCGTTGGCGGTGATGGCGGTCAGGTGGTGGATTCCGGTCAGCTGCATGGCAGGCTCCTTTCCTCTGTCCCGCTCAATATGGCGCAGGCGGGTCGTTCGCGGCAGACGCGCGGGTGGGAATGCGGCGTTCGGTTCTTGCGAACGGCGGCCGTGGCGGTAGGGTGACGCCATGTGGACCATCGCCGACATTCGCACCTTTTTGGACGTCATGGATGCGGGCAGCATCTCGGGCGCGGCGGCGCGGGCGGATCTGTCCAAATCGGTCGTCAGCAAGCGGATCAGCGACTTCGAGGCGGCCATCGGCGTGCCCCTCTTCACCCGCCATGCCGGCCGCATCGCGCCCACCGAGAGCGCGCTGGCCTTGGCCGAGCGGCTGCGCCCGGCGCTGGCTGAGCTGGTCGCCGCGACCGAAAGCGTCGCCAGCCCCGAGGCGGGGCTGCGCGGACGGCTGTCCATCGCGGCGCCGATGAGCTTCGGCATCCGGCATCTGGGGCCGGTGATTGCCGGATTCGCGCGGGCGCATCCGGGGCTGGAGATCGTGCTGGATTACGACGACCGGCAGACGGACCTGGCGCGGACGGGCTTTGACCTGGGGCTGCGGATCGGGCATCTGAAGGACAGCAGCCTGATGGCGCGGCGGCTCTGCGAAGACCCGCGTGTGCTGGTCGCCTCGCCCGATTACCTGGCCGTGGCGGGGGATGTGGCGGCGCCCGAGGATCTGAAGCGGCACGAGGTCATCGGCTACCTGAACGCCCGGCTCGGCGAGACCTGGCCCTTTGCGGGCGAGGCGCCTCGGCCGGGGCGGATCATGGCGAACAATGGCGAGGCGATGCGGGACATGGCCATCGGCGGGCTGGGGCTGGCGCTGCTGCCGCTGTTCATCGTCCATGACGCGATCCGCGACGGGCGGCTCAGGCGGCTGCTGCCGGATCTGCCGCAGGAGCCGCTGCCGATCAGCCTCGTCTGGCCGCCGATCCGGCCGATGCCGCTGAAGACGCGGCTGCTGATCGATCATGTCGCGGGGGCGTTCAGCGGGGCGCCGCCGTGGCAGCGGGGGCTTTAGCCGGCGGGTCCGCCGGCGGTGGCCGAGGGGCTTTGCCCCCCGGACCCCCCAGGATATTTGAGGACCAAAGCAGGGGCAGGGGTGCCGCTGGCGAGGAGGGGTTTATGCTTGTCGATCCGAATGCACCGTTCTTCCGGCATCTTTGGGTGCGGGTGCTCTGCGTAGTGCTGCCGCTGGCCTGGGCGGGGATGGAGCTGGCGAACGGCAGCCCGTTCTGGGCGATCCTCTTCGGGGCGGCGGGCGTCTATCTGGCCGTCGCGCTGTTCGTGTGGCGGCGGCCCGAGTGAGCCGCCGCCCTTGCCTCAGGCGCTGAGCGCGGGGGCGCCCTGGAGCCAGGCGAAGCCGTGGCCCCGGAGGGTGAGGGTGCCGTGGCTCGCCTCTGCATCGGATGGGTCGAGAAGCTCGGCGCTGTCCGCCTGCAGCGTCACCGGGGTCTCGCCGAGGTTGAAGACGCAGGTCAGCACCTCGTCGCCCTTGCGGCGGCGGAAGGCGAGGATCGGCTCGGACAGGTCGAGGAACTCGGTCGTGCCGTGGCCGAGCGGTTCTTGGGCCTTGCGGAAGGCGATCAGGCGGCGATAGGCGGCGAGGGTGCTGTCCTCGCCCCCTTGCGTCGAGACGGCCCGGTCCAGCTGCGGCGCCTTGACGGGCAGCCAGGGGGCGGCGTCGGTGAAGCCGCCCTGCGGGGCCTGCGCGTCCCAGGGCATGGGAGTGCGGCAGCCGTCGCGGCCCTTGATCTCGGGCCAGTAGCGCAGGGCCGGGGGGTCGGTCAGCTCATGCCGCTCCATCACCGTTTCCGGCAAGGCCAGCTCCTCGCCCTGGTAGAGGCAGATCGTGCCGGGGAAGGACAGCAGCATCGCCGCCGAGAGGCGCGCGAGGCGGTCAGGGTCCGAGGTCTCGGTCTGCCAGCGGGTGACATGGCGCACGACGTCGTGGTTGGAGAAGCTCCAGCAGCTGTGCCCGTCGGCGGCGCTGTTCTGGACCTCTTCGATGCAGCGACGGAAATGGGCGGCGGTGAAGGTCCGGCCCAGCATCTCGAAGCTGTAGCACATGTGCAGCTTGTCGCCGCCCGAGGTGTATTCGGCCATGATGCGGATGCCGGTCTCGCCCTGGTCGCCGACCTCGCCGACCATCATGCGCCCCTCGTACTCGTCCGTCAGCGCCCGCATGCGCTTGAGGAAGGCGATGTTGTCCGGCTGGTTGCGCGATTCCACATGGCGCTGCCAGCTGTAGGCGTCCGGGCCGCGATAGTCGGGGTTGGGCGGGTTGTCGCGCAGATCGCCGTGGTGGAAGTAGTAGTTCACCGTGTCGAGGCGGAAGCCGTCCACGCCGCGCTCCAGCCAGAAGCGCATCGTGTCCAGAAGCGCGTCCTGCACGGCCGGGTTCCACAGGTTCAGGTCCGGCTGCTCGGTCAGGAAGTTGTGGAGGTAGTACTGCCTGCGCCGCGGCTCCCATTCCCAAGCCGGGCCGCCGAAGACCGAGAGCCAGTTGTTCGGGGGCGTGCCGTCGGGCTTAGGGTCGGCCCAGACATACCAGTCGGCCTTGTCGCCCTCGCGGCTGGCGCGGCTTTCGGCGAACCACGGGTGCTGGTCCGAGCTGTGCGAGAGGACCTGGTCGATGATGACCTTCAGCCCCAACTCATGCGCCCGCGCCACCATGGCGTCGAAATCCTCCATCGTGCCGAAGAGCGGGTCGATGCCGGTGTAGTCGGCGACGTCGTAGCCCATGTCCTTCATCGGCGAGGTGAAGATCGGCGACAGCCAGATCGCGTCCACCCCGAGGCTGGCGACATGGTCGAGCCGCCGGGTGATGCCGATCAGGTCGCCAATGCCGTCGCCGTTCGAATCCTGAAAGCTGCGGGGGTAGATCTGGTAGATCACCGCGTCGCGCCACCATTCCTGCATTCTGCGTCCTTTCCTTCGTGTCGGGGTCAATCAATCCCAGGTCGCGCCGGGATGAAAGGCCGACCCGGTGACAGGGGCGTGAGGATCAGCCAAGCCCGATCCGGCGCGCGGCCATCCGCTCGAGCGTCTGGAAGGTCTGGTGGATCAGGATGGCGATGATCCCGACGACCATGCCGCCCTGCAGGACGAAGGCGGTGTTGGAGGACAGGAGGCCGGCGATGATGACCTCGCCCAGGGTGCGGGCGGCGACGGTCGAGCCGATCGTCGCCGTGCCGAGCGAGATGACGGCGGTCAGGCGCATGCCCGTCAGGATCACCGGCAGGGCCAGCGGCAGATCGACCTGCCACAGGCGCTGGCGCGCGGTCAGGCCCATGCCGCGCGCGGCCTCGGCCACCTGCGCGGGCTGGCGGGTCAGGCCGGCCAGCGCGTTCTCGAAGACCGGCAGCAGTCCGTAGAGGAACAGCGCGACCAGCGTCGGACCCGCGCCGAAGCCCATCACCGGCACGGCCAGCGCCAGGACGGCGACCGGGGGCAGCGTCTGGCCGACGGCGGTGATCGTGCGCGCCAGCGGCAGGAACTCGCGCCCGGCGGGGCGGGTCACCAGCACGGCGAGGATCAGCGCCACGAGCGTCGAGGCGGAGACGGCCAGCGCGACCAGCGTCAGGTGCGACAGGGTCAGCGACCAGAGCGGGGTCTGCGTGTAGATCGCCGGCTGGTTCGGCCGGATCAGCGGCTGGAAGAGCCCGGCAAAGCTGTGCGGGCTGGCCAGGAAGGCCAGCAGGAACAGCAGCGCCGCGGCCAGCAGCAGCCGTCCCGTCACTCGGCCGCCCGTGCGGTGGGGGCGGCCTCGGCGCGCAGGGCGGCCAAGGTGACGATGCCCCCGCCCTCGACCGGGACCGCGTCGCGGCCGGACCAGAGGCACTCGGCCAGCGCGTCGCGCAAGGACGCCGTGCGCGGGATCGGCGCGCCATCGGCCTGCCCGGCGCGCGCGACGGCGCTGGCCGGGGTGAGCGAGAGCAGCCGGAACGGCCGCTCGGCCTGACCGACGAGATCGCGCACGAAGGGCGTGGCGGGCGCCGTCAGCACCTCGGCCGGCGGGGCGTATTGCACGAGCCGCCCCTTGTCCATGACCGCGATCCGGTCGCCCAGGGTCACGGCCTCTTCCATGTCGTGGGTCACGAGGATCAGCGTCGTGCCCAGCTGGCGCTGGATGTCGCGCAAATCGTGCTGCGCCTTGGCGCGGATCACGGGGTCCAGCGCGCCGAAGGGCTCGTCCATCAGCAGCAGGTCCGGGCGCGCAGCGAGGGCGCGGGCGACGCCGACGCGCTGCTGCTGGCCGCCCGACAGCTCTTGCGGCATCCGGTCGCGGAAGGCGGCGGGGTCCAGCTGGAACAGCTCGAGCAGCTCGTCCACGCGGGCGCGGATCGCCTCGGGCTTCCAGCCGAGCAGCTTCGGCACGGTGCCGATGTTGCGGGCGACGCTGTGATGGGGAAAGAGACCGTGGCCCTGGATCGCGTAGCCGATCCGGCGGCGCAGCAGGTGCGGGGCAATGTCCTGCGTGTCCTCGCCGTCGATCAGCACCTGCCCGTGCGTCGGCTCGACCAGGCGGTTGATCATCCGCAAGAGCGTCGTCTTGCCCGAGCCCGAGGTGCCGACCAGCGCCGCGATCTGGCCCTTCTCGACCGTCAGGCTGACATCGTCGACCGCCGCCGTGCCGTCATAGATCTTGGTGAGGTTCCGGATCTCGATCATCTCATGCCTCCTGCCGGCGTCGCGCCGTGCCCTCGACCACCAGGTCCATCGCGATCCCCGCGACCAGTGTCAGCGCGATGGTGGGAAGCGCGCCCAGAAGAACAAGGTCCATGGCCGTCTGGTTCAGGCCTTGGAAGACGAAGGTGCCGAAGCCGCCGCCGCCGATCAACCCGGCGATCACCGCAAGTCCGATGTTCTGGACCAGGACGATCCGCACTGCCGCCAGCAACACCGGCAGCGCCAGCGGGATCAGCACCCAGCCCAGCAGCTGCGGCCGCGTCAGGCCGAGGCCCATCGCCGCGTCGCGGGTCGAGGGGCTGACCCCGTCCAGGCCCGTCAGCGTGTTCGACACCACCGGCAGCAGGGAATAGAGAAACAGCGCCACCAGCGCGGGGAAGACCCCGATGCCGGACACGCCCGCCTGAGCGGCGCCGGGCACGGTCGCCGCGATCCAGCTGAAGATCGGGATCATGATCCCGAACAGCGCCAGCGAGGGGATGGTCTGCAGGATGTTCAGCACCGACAGCACCGGCCCGCGCAGGCGCCGCGCCCCGTAGAGCAGCATCCCGATCGGCAGCCCGACCAGCAGCGCAAGGCCGAGCGAGCCGAAGGCCAGCAGCAGATGCGCCCGCGCCTCGCGCAGGAACACCTCGCGCCGGACGCTGTATTCGCGCAGGGTCGAGACCTGGTCCAGCGCGCCCGAGGCGAGCAGGAACCAGGCGGCCGCGACCGCGCCGGCCAGCAGCAGCCCGCGCAGCATCAGGCCGGGCCGCAGCCGCGCGACCGCGTCGGCCAGCATCAGCACCAGCGCCAGCAGCAGAAGCCAGAAGCCGCTGGCCGGCGACACGCGGGCGAGCGTGTCGCCCTCGGGCGTCAGGTGGCGCGCCGCCGCGCCGATGGCCAGCAGCACCGCCAGCAGGGCCGCAAGCGCCGCGGTCAGCCGCAGAATCGCGGGCAGCCGGAAGACGCCCATCGCGAACATCGCAGCCAGCGCGAACAGAAGCGCGACCCCAAGCGGCAGGGCCGCGGCCAGCGTCGCGCCTTCACCGGCGAGGATGCGGTTCGGCTTGAACTCCGCGAAGGGCAGGATCAGCCCGGCCAGCCCGATCAGGGCGAACAGAAGACCCGGGCGATCCAGCCGCATCGGCTCAGTCCAGGAACCCGGCCGAGGTCAGCCATTCGCGCGCCACCGCGTCCGACGGCTCGCCGCCGACCTGGATGCGGCCGTTCAGCTCTTGCAGGGTCTCGAGGTCCAGCGCCTCGAAGATCGGGGTCAGCACGTCGCGGATCTGGGGATGGGCCTCCAGCACCTCGGCGCGGACGATGGGGGCGGGCTGGTAGACGGGCTGCACGCCCTGGTCATCCTCCATCACGACAAGGCCCGCCGGGGCGATGCCGCCATCGGTGCCGTAGACCATCGCCGCATTCACGCCCGAGGTCTGCTGCGCCGCCGCCGCGATCGTCGCCGCCGTGTCGCCGCCCGCCAGCTGCACCAGCTGGTTCGAGCTGAGCGTGAAGCCGTAGGTCTCCTGGAAGGCCGGCAGCGCGGCCGGTGAGGTCACGAACTCGGTCGAGGCGGCCAGCATGATCTCGCCGCCGCCCGCGATCCACTCGCCCATCTGCGACATCGTGGTCAGGCCATGCTCCTCGGCCAGGTCCTGGCGCAGGGCGATGGCCCAGGTGTTGTTGGCGGGCGAGGGGGTCAGCCAGACGATGTCGTTCGCCTCAAGGTCCAGCTCGGCCACGCGCTCATAGGCGGCGGTCGCGTCCTTCCAGACGTCGCTGTCCGCCTCGTCGAAGAAGAAGGCGCCGTTGCCGGTATATTCGGGATAGATGTCGATCTGGCCGGCCACGATGGCGTCGCGCATGATCGGGGTTCCGCCCAGCTGCAGCCGGTCCTGCGCCGGAAGCCCCGCGTCCTGGAGCGCCAGCAGGATCATGTTGCCCAGCAGCCCGCCCTCCGTGTCGATCTTGGAGGAGACGGTGATGTCCTGCGCGGACGCCGAATGTGCGGCAAGCGCAAGCGCCGCCGCCGCAAGGGTGGTGTAAGCCTTCATGCTGATCTCTCCAGTCGCCCATGTCCCTCGGCGCTTCGCGCCGGAAGTAGAAGGAGCCGATGCGCGGAATGGTTCCCGGGCGCCGAAAAAAATCAGCCGCCGAAGCTGCTGCGGCTGCCGCCGGTGTTGCCGAAGCCCCCGCGCGAGGCCGCGGTCGCGCGGCTCATCGGTGCCTGCCCCGCGGTGGCGGCCGGGCGGGCGAAGCTCTGCGTGCCCATCTGCGCGCGGCCCGCATTGCTGCCGAAGCTGGTGGTGCGCGCGGCGTTGGTGTAGCCGCCGGCGGCGTTGCGATACATCGGCTGCGCGGCGGCGGTGCCGGCCATCCCGCGGCCCAGCATGTTGCCGATCAGGTAGCCGGCCAGCAGCGGCATGAAGATGCTGCCCGAGCCGCCCGCCTGTTCCGCCTCGGAGCCGCAGGCGCCCTGGCCGTGCTGCTCCTCGCAGACGGCGAGGCTGTCATAGCGCGGCGCGGCCTCGACATGCAGCGCCTCGGCCTCGGCGAAGGCCTGGTCGCATTCGGCGGGGGTGAAAAGTCCGCCCGACGAAGCCGCCGCCTGGCAGCTGGCGAGGTCGGGGAAGGCCTGCGCCTCGACCTGCTCCTCGCGGCAGCCGGCGACGGTGAAGGCGGCGGCGCCGAGGATGGTCAGCGCGACGGTCCGGGAACGTTTCCTCATGTGGTCCTCCTGCGGTCAGTCCGCGATGAAATGCGGCTTGAACCGCGACAGATCCTGCGTGATGCGCGCCCGGTCCTCGCGGATGCCGATGCCGGCGCAGGCATGGCCGACGATCCACGCGCCGATGACCGGGCGAAAGCCGTCCATGACGGGCAGCGGGTGGTAGGCCTGGACGATGCGCGGGTGGCGGTCGTAGTCGCCGGCCTCCGTGGCCTCGCTCACATCGCCGTTCTCGACAATGGAGACGCCGGCCCCCTCGCGCGAGAAGATGGGCTTGACGACATGGCCCGCCGCCAGCTGGTCCTGCGCCAGCGCGAAGGCCTGCGCCACGGCGGGAACGGGCCGCCCGCCGGCCACCAGCGCGTCGGCGACGTCATCGGCGAAGAAGGCGGGCAGCAGGTTCGGATGGCCGGGGAACATCTGCCACAACACCGGCAGCAGCCCCTTGTTCGACACGACCGCCTTCCAGGCCGGCTCGAGGAACATGCAGCCCGATCCCGCGATGTGACGCGCGTAGTCGTCCGCCAGCAGGTCCTCCCACGGGTAGAGCTTGAAGAGCGTGCCGATCACCTGGCTCTCGCCGTCCAGGAACTGTCCCTCGGCGCTGACGCCGAGCTGCGCGAGATCCGTGAAATGCGCGCCCATCCCCGCCTCGCGCGCGGCCCAGGCCATCGCCTCGACCGTGGCGTAATCCTCGGGATTGTCCTCGGCGGCGGTGAAGTGGATGTCGGTGTCCTTTGGAAACAGCGCGCCGAAACGCTCGACCAGCGCCTCGTGAATGCCGTTGAACTGGTCTGCGCCCTCGGGCAGCACGCCCGCCTCAAGCTGGTCCTCGAGCCATTGCCACTGGAACGCCGCCGCCTCGTAGAGCGAGGTCGGCGTGTCGGCGTTGTATTCCAGCAGCTTCGCAGGCCCGTTCCCGTCATAGGCCAGGTCCATGCGGCCGTAGATCTCGGGCTCGCCCCGCGCCCAGCTGTCGGCCAGAAGCCCGTGATGCGCCGCGGGGATGCCCATGCGCGTCATCAGGGCGGGATCGGCCACGATCCGGTCGACGGCGTTCCTGACCATCGCGTGCAGCTCGGTCGCCGGGTCCTCGATGTCGGTCTCGACCTGGGCCAGCGTCAGCCGGTAGGCCGAGCTTTCGTCCCAGTAGGGCTCGCCATGCATATGGGCGAAGGTGAAGCCGACCTCGGCGGCCTTATCTGCAAGGTCGGGGCGTTCGGGGAGGGTGATCTTCTGCATGGTCCAGACATAGGGGCTGGATGCCCCGAGGGCCAGACCCTGACGTCCCGCGGGCAAGCGGCGCAGGGTCGCGGAACGGCGGCGCCGGGCCCCGCGTTCGCCAGGGGCGATCCGCCCGCGACATCCACGAAGGAGCCGCCATGTCCCGAACCGCCCGCCCCTGGGCCATCGCCGTCCTCGTGGCGGCAGTGGCCTTCGCGGCATCCCCGATCATCTTCCCCGAATTCGCGGGCTACCGGCCCGACCTCTTCCCGATCCCGCAAGAGGACCCGCCGGTCCAGCCGGCGGGCTGGGCCTTCTCGATCTGGGGGCTGATCTATGCCTGGCTGATCGCGGGGGCGGGCTACGGGTTGTGGAAGCGGGCCGATGCGCCGGACTGGCAGGCGATGCGCCCGCCGCTGCTGGGGAGCCTCGTGGTGGGCTTCTTCTGGATCCCGGTGGCCAACCGGATGCCGGGCCTTGCGACGCTGATGATCCTGGCGATGCTGGCGGGCGCGCTGGTCGCGATGCTGCGCGCGGGCGAGTCTGACCCGTGGTGGCAGCGGCGGCCGGTCGCGCTCTATGCTGGCTGGCTGACGGCGGCGTCGGGGGTCTCGATCGGCGTCTGGCTGGGCGGGCATGGCGTGATGTCGCCAGAGGCCGCCGCGGTGCTGTGCCTTCTGGGCGTCACCGCGCTGGCGCTGGCGGTGCAGGGGCGGCGGCCGCGGGAATGGGCCTATGGCGCCGCGGTCCTCTGGGCGCTGGTCGGGGTCATTGCCGCCAATGCGGGCGCCGGACGCTGGCTCATCGCGCTGCTGGCGGCACTCGGCGCGGCTGCGCTGCTTGGTCGCATCTGGACGAATCGCCGCCAAGCCTAGCCTGTTGTCCCAGCACGGAGAAACCTGATGGATCGCCGCGTCTTCCTGTCCCTTGCCACCATGCTGTCGGCCGTGGCCGCGGGCGTGACCACCCGCCGGGCCGAGGCCGGGCCTGCGCCCAGCTTCACCTTCCCCTCGATAGACGGCGGCATGATGGACAGCGCCGACTGGCGCGGCCGGCCGGTTCTGGTGGTGAACACCGCCTCGCTCTGCGGCTTCTCGGGGCAGCTTCGCGACATGCAGGCGCTGCACGAGCGCCACGGCCCGCGCGGGCTGGTCGTCCTGGCGGTGCCGTCGGACGACTTCAACCAGGAGCTGGCTTCGGGCAAGGAAGTCAGCGAGTACTGCCAGATGGAATACGGCATCACGCTGCCGATGACGGACATCCTGCACGTGGCCAAGGGCGAGGTGCATCCCTTCTATGGCTGGGTGCGCCAGCAGACGGGCTTCGTGCCGAAATGGAACTTCGGCAAGGTGCTGCTGGGACCGGACGGGCAGATCCTGGGCAGCTGGGGGTCCTTCACCAAGCCCGGCAGCCGCCAGATCGAGGCCGCCTTCGCGCCCTATCTCGCCGCCTGATCGCGCCGCCGCCTCACCAGGGCACGACCTGCCCTTTCCAGTCGCGGAAGCTGCCCGTGTCCTCGGGCGACAGCCCGTCGATCACCGCCAGCAGCGCCTCGGCGCTGCGCTCGGGCGTGATGGTCGGGTGACGGGCGGCGTATTTTCGGGTCAGCGGGGTCTCGACCGTGCCGGGATGAAGCGCGACGATCACCGCGCGCGGGTTGCGGCGGCGCCACTCGATGGCGGCGGTGCGGATGATCTGGTTCTGCGCCGCCTTCGCTGCGCGATAGGCGGCCCATCCGCCAAGCCCGTTGTCCCCGATCGAGCCGACCCGCGCCGAAAGCGAGGCAAGGACCGGCCGCCCCTCGCGCGTCAAGAGGGGCGCGAAGTGGCGGATGACGAGCGCGACGCCGGTGGCGTTCAGCGCGAATTGCGCGGCCATCGCCTCGGCCGTGACGGCGTCGAAGCTTTTTTCCGGCTCGCGTCCGTCGATGACCAGCGCGCCCGTGGCGTTGAAGATCAGATCGAAGCGCGTTTCGGCCAGCCGGGCCGCGTGGCGCTCGATGCTGCCGGGCTGCGTCAGGTCCAGCCCGTCGCGGCTGCGCGAGAGGCCCGTGACCTCGCAGCCCGCCGCCGCCAGCCGGTCCGCCAGCGCCGCGCCGATCCCGCCCGAGACGCCCAGCACCAGCGCCCGGCGCGGCGCCGTCATTGGCGCACCCGCTGATAGGCCTCCAGCGCCCGCTCGCGACCTTCGGCGAGCGAGAGGGACGGCTTGCGCCGTGCCGTCAGATCGACGCGCCAGGACAGCGGCGCGGCGGCGGCGAAGGCTTGCGCGCCCTCGGCCTCGGGGTCCAGCCAGTAGCGGCGGTAGCGCGCGTCGGCGTCGAACTTCTCGGCCTGCCCGTCGGGGTTGAAGACGCGGAAATAGGGCGAGGCGTCCGGCCCGCAGCCCGCCACCCACTGCCAGTTCATCGCGTTCGAGGCCGCGTCCCAGTCCACCAGGCACTCGGCGAACCAGTCGAGCCCGATCTTCCAGTGGGTCAGCAGGTGCTTGCAGAGATAGCTGGCCGCGATCATCCGCACCCGGTTGTGCATCCGTCCCGTCGCGTAAAGCTCGCGCATGCCGGCATCGACCATGTCGATCCCCGTCTCGGCCCGCCGCCAGGCATCGGCATCCGCACTCTCACCGCGCCACGGGAACTCGTCCCAGCCCTCGCGCCAGCAGCGCCGGTCCATCTGCGGGAAGTTGTGCATCAGCTCGCGCGCGAACTCGCGCCAGGCCAGTTCGGAGAGGAAGGTCTCGACCCCCGGCCGCCCCTCGTGCAGGGCGGGCTGGCAGCGGTGCCAGAAGCGGCGGGCGCTGATCTCGCCCACGGCCAGCGCCTCGGAGAGGGTCGAGGTGCCGGGCTTGCCGGGCAGGTTGCGGTCATTGGCATAGCCGGCCACGGCCTCGCCGAGGAAGCGGTCGAGGCGGGCCAGCGCCGCGTCCTCGCCCGGCTCGATCCGCGCGGCCAGCACGTCCCAGCCCCGGCGCATCGCGGCCCGCGCCTCGGGCCAGTCGGCATCGTCGCTTTGCGGCCAGCTGTCGGGCGCGCCCAGCTTCGGCGCGTCGAGGGGCGGCGCGATCTCGACGCGGCGCAGCGCCTTCCAGAAGGGCGAGAAGACCTTGAAAGGGCCGCCGGTCTGCGTGAGGACATGGCCGCGCGGCACCAGATCGGCCAAGGGATGAAGGTGAAGCTGCGCGCCGCCGCGGGCCGCCGCCTCGGACAGGCCGTCATCCGCGGCGAAGGGGAAGCCCTCGGTCGTGTGGATCGCGCTCGCCCCCGTCTCGCGGGCGATGGCCTCCAGCACGTCGGCGGGCGCGCCGCGGCGCAGGATCAGGCGGCTCCCGTGACGTTCCAGCGCGGCCTGCAGCGGCGGCAGGGACAGCGCCTGCCGCTCGGCGCTGGCGGGGTAGGCGCGCGCCTCGGCGGGATCGAGGATGACCAGCGGGATCACCGCCCCCTCGGCAGCGGCCGCGACCAGCGCGGGGTGGTCGTCGAGCCGCAGGACGCGGCGGAACCAGCAGATGACCGGCATCAAATCCTCCTTGCTGCCAGCACCAACCACGCGCAGGTCGGCCGAAAGTTTCCTCGCATCCGCCTGCCCGCCGGGCAACTTGGCCGCGCGCCATTGTCACACCCCGTGCGGCTGCTATAGCTGGACCTTCATCCGCCGCAATGCCCAAAGCCGTCCGAAAGCCCCGCCCGTGTCGTCACCCGAACCCAGCCCCGGCTTCGTCTCCCTGGTCTCGGCGGGACCGGGCGATCCCGAGCTGCTGACGCTGAAAGCCGCCCGCCGGCTGGCCGAGGCCGAGGTGGTGCTGTTCGACGACCTTGCCTCGGGCCCGGTGCTGGACCACGCGGCGGCGCGAGCCGAGCTGATCGCCGTCGGCAAGCGCGCCGGCCGCCCCTCGGCGCGGCAGGACGCGGTGAACCGGCTGATCGTGGACCATGCCCGGCAGGGCCGCCGCGTGGTGCGGCTGAAATCGGGCGATTCCGGCATCTTCGGGCGGCTGGAGGAGGAGCTGACCGCCCTCGTCGAGGCCGGCATCCCCTTCGAGATCATCCCCGGCGTCACCTCGGCCAGCGCGGCGGCGGCGGCGGCGGGGATGCCGCTGACGCGCCGCCTGACGGCGCGGCGCGTGCAGTTCGTCACCGGCGCGGACGTGACCGGCCACCTGCCCGAGGACGTCAACTGGGCCGCTTTGGCGGACCCGCACGCGACGACGGCCGTGTTCATGGGCCAGCGCAGCTTTCCCAAGCTGGTGACAGGGCTTCTGGCGCATGGCATGTCGCCGGACACGCCGGCCCTTTTCGCCGAGGCCATCGGCCACCCGCAGCAGCGGCTGGTCCACACCACCATCGCCGAGCTCGCCCGCGCGATGGAGACGGCCGAGGTCGTCCAGCCCGGCCTGATCCTCTACGGCCCGCTGGCCGGGCATCCGGGGCCCGACCCCGCCCTGCCGCTTCCCTAAAATCACGCGGAAACAGGCCCTTCCCAGAAGCGGCCCGGACCCCCATCCTCGCATTTCTCGGGCCCGCCGCCGTGGCCGCGATGCAGTGAAGCAGGATGATCGACCTTCGCCTCGTGACCACCTTCGGGGTCACGCAACAGACATGGCTGTCGGGCATCACCGACCTGACCGTCGTGGAGTCAGGCGGGCAAACCGTGCTGGTCGTCGGCACCCGGCTCGGCGGCGGCATCAGCAGCTACACGATCTCGGACCCGAACACGCCCCTCAGCCAGGTGGCGACGCGGCCCTATCTCGATACCTTCACCTATGGCGGCACCCCCGAGATCACGCTGGTCCAGCTGGGCGGGCGCAGCATCCTGCATCTGGGGCAGATGGCCGGCGCGGCGCAGCTGGGCATGGAGGTGACGGCGGCCACCGGCACGCTGGCGGGATTTGCGACGCTCTTTCCCTCGGGCCTGCCGCCCGGCACCGTCACCGCGCTCGAGCAGGTGCAGGCGGGGCAGGGTGAGTTCCTGGTCATCGCGCGGCAGGGCAGCCTCGAGCTGGGCGTTCACAGGCTGGGGCCGTCCGGCGGCCTGACCGCCCATTCCAGCGTCACGATCCCGACGCCGGCGGGCGCGATCCCGGGCGCGTCCATCGACAAGGTCCTGGCGCTCAGCGTCGACGGCCAGCAGGTGCTGGTCACGATCTCGGGCAGCGGCAACTTCATCTCGACGCACCTGCTGTCGGCGACCGGACATCTTGGTCCCGGCGCGCTGCACGTGGTCGGGCGCGGGGTCGGCTACGACCTGCCCTCGCAGCTGGAGGCGGTGCGCATCGGCGGCGAGACCTATGTCATCATCGGCTCGACCGGGTCGAACTCGCTGTCGGTCTTCCGGCTGGACGCGTCGGGGCAGCTGATCGTCACCGACCACATCATCGACGAGCAGACGACCCGCTTCCAGTCCGTCACCGCGCTGGAAACCGTCACCATCGGCGACCGCGCCTTCGTCTTCGCCGGCGGCGCGGATGACGGGATCTCGGTCTTCACGCTGCTGCCGGACGGCCGGCTGCTGCACCTGACGACCCTTGCCGACACCAACGGCATGACCCTGTCCGATGTCAGCAGCATCAAGGCGGTGGTGCGCGACGGCAAGATCATGCTCTTCGTGGGCAGCGCGACCGAGACGGGGCTGACGCAACTCGTGCTGGATCCCGGTCAGTTGGGGCTGACGGGGCGGGCCGGCGCGGGCGTGGTGCGGGGCGGATCGGGCGGCGATCTGCTGGTCGCGCAGGCGGGCACGACCCGGCTGGAGGGCGGGGCCGGCAACGACATCCTCGTGGCCGGTCCAGACTCGATCGTCCTGACCGGCGGGACCGGGGCGGACATCTTCGTCCCCTCGCGCGTCAGCGGCCGCATCACCATCACCGATTACGAGCACGGAGTGGACCGGCTGGACCTGTCGATGCTGGGCATGATTCGCAGCATCTGGCAGCTGAGCTTCATCCCGACCAGCTATGGCGTGCTGATCGTCTATGGCGAGACGCTTCTGGACATCTACACCCGCGACGGCCGCTCGCTGACCGCCGCCGACTTTTCGAACGCGGCCCTCTTCCCCATCGCGCATTACTGGATGCCCGACCTCGAGCCCGAGCGCGTCGCCCCCGACGACCGGCCGACCGATGCGCCGGCCTGGATCATCGGGACGGACGGGCATGACACGCTGGTCGGCACCGCCCGCCCCGAAACGATCGAGGGCCGAAACGGCAACGACTCGATCTCGGGCGGCGGCGGCAACGACACGATCAGCGGCGGCGCGGGCAACGACACCGTGCGGGGCGGCGAGGGCGATGATGTCATCCATGGCGGCGCGGGCCGCGACACGCTGTTCGGCGATGCGGGGGACGATCTGATCTTCGGCGGCGAAGCGGGCGACCTGATCTATGGCGGCGACGGCAACGACAGGCTGCATGGCGACGGCGGGGACGACCTGATCTATGGCGGGCTCGGCAACGACCGGCTGTTCGGCGGCAACGGCAACGACACCCTCTCGGGCGAGGAGGGCGACGACTATCTCGAGGCGCTGGCCGGCCACAACCGCCTGCTGGGCGACGACGGCAACGACACGCTGGTGGCGGGGTGGGGGACCGACTACCTCGCCGGCGGCACCGGGCGCGACAGCCTGCGCGGCGGGGCCGGCAACGACACGCTTCTGGGCGACGAGGGCGATGACACGCTTCTGGGCGAGGACGGGGACGACCTTCTGGAGGGCGGCGAGGGGGACGACCTGCTGAACGGCGGGACGGGCAACGACACCCTGCGCGGCGGCACCGGCCGCGACCGCCTGCATGCCGGCGCCGGCAACGACGTGCTCTGGGGGGACGAGGACGACGATTCACTCTGGGGCAATGACGGCGACGACCTCTTGAACGGCGGCGACGGCAGCGACCTGCTGCATGGTGGAAACGGTGCGGACACGCTCTACGGGGACGACGGGAATGACACCCTGTTCGGCGACGCCGGCGACGATTTCCTCTATGGCGGGACCGGCAATGACAACCTCTTCGGCGGCCTCGGCCACGACCAGCTCCGGGCCGAGGCCGGCAACAACCTTCTTTCGGGGGGCCTCGGCAATGACAGCCTCTGGGGCGGGACGGGTGAGGACACGCTTTACGGCGACGAGGGCGATGACTGGATCCAGGCGCTCGGCCCCGCCAGCCTGATCGACGGCGGGATTGGCAACGACACGCTTCTGGGCGGGATCGGCCTCGACCGCATCTTCGGCGGCGACGGCAACGACCTGATCCGCGGGGGCTCGGGCGATGACGTCCTCAGCGGCGGGGTGGGGGATGACACGCTCCATGGCGATAACGACAACGACCGCATCACCGGCGGGTCCGGCAACGACCTGCTCTATGGCGGCAACGGCGCGGACCGGCTGGACGGGGGCAGCGGCCATGATCGGCTCTGGGGCCATGCGGGCAACGACACGCTGCTGGGCGGCTCGGGCAATGACAGCTTGGACGGCGGGGCGGGCAACGACCTTCTGCAGGGCGGGTCCGGCAACGACCGGCTGCTGGGCCTCGATGGCGACGACCGGCTCGAGGGCGGGGCGGGCAACGACCTGCTGGACGGCGGCGCCGGGCGGGACGTGCTGCTGGGCGGGGACGGCAACGACACGCTGATCGGCGGCCTCGGCAATGACAGCCTCGACGGCGAGGCCGGCAACGACACGCTGCAGGGGGGGGACGGGAACGACCGGCTGCTGGGCTGCGCTGGCGACGACCGGCTGGACGGCGGGGCGGGGCACGATTTCCTCGACGGCGGCTCGGGGAAGGACCTGCTGATCGGCGGGACCGGTAACGACACGCTGCAGGGCGGCACGGGGAACGACAGGCTGCAGGGCGGCTCGGGCCGCGACCTGCTGATCGGCGGGGCGGGGGCCGACACGCTGGCCGGCGGCACCGGCGCGGACGTCTTCCGCTACCTGGCGCGCGGCGACAGCCTGCGCTCGGCCCCCGACCTCATCCAGGACTTCACCCGCGGCTCGGACCTCATCGACCTCAAGGCGCTCGGGGTCAGCTGGGCGGGCTCGGGCGGTCATTCCGGGGCGCGCTCGGTCCGCTGGCAGATCAGCGGCTCCGAGACCCATGTCTTCATCGACCTGAACGGCGACCGTCAGTCCGACATGCTGATCCGGCTGACCGGGCATCACCAGCTGGGCTCGGGCGACTTCCTGCTCTAGCCGCCGAGTCGCGCGACGGCCCAACGCGCCGCATCCGCCACGGCCGGGTCCGGGTCACCCACCAGCCCCGCCGCCACCTCGCGCAGACCCGCGCTGCCGCTGTTGCCGATGGCGTAGAGCACGTTGCGCACGAACCGGTCCCGCCCGATCCGCTTGATCGGAGAGCCGGAAAACCGCGCCCTGAACCCCGCATCGTCCAGCGCGGCCAACTCGGCCAGGGGCGGCGCGCCAACGATCCCGCGATAGCGCATCTCGCTGCCGGCCTGCGCGAACTTGTTCCACGGGCAGACGGCGAGGCAATCGTCGCAGCCATAGATGCGGTTGCCCATCAGGGGCCGCAGTTCGGGATCGACGGGTCCCTTGTGCTCGATGGTCAGGTACGAGATGCAGCGCCGTGCATCTAGTTGGAAGGGCGCCGGAAAGGCGCCGGTCGGGCAGGCGTCGAGGCAGGCGCGGCAGGACCCGCAATGCTCGCGCTCGGGCGTGTCGGCCGGCAGCGGCATGGTGGTGAAGATCGCGCCCAGGAAGAACCAGCTGCCCAGCCC
This sequence comes from Paracoccus tibetensis, assembly GCF_900102505.1. Taxonomy (GTDB): domain Bacteria; phylum Pseudomonadota; class Alphaproteobacteria; order Rhodobacterales; family Rhodobacteraceae; genus Paracoccus; species Paracoccus tibetensis. The sequence goes on from NZ_FMVT01000003.1 coordinate 346,585, forward strand.
GCGCGACAGAAGATTCGTGTGCTTCCCCTGCCAGCCAAGGCCCGCGGCGGCGGCCAGGGGCTTTTCCATCACCGGGGCCGTGTCGACGAAGACCTTGATCTGGTGGCCGGGCTCGGGCGCCGTCTCCAGCAGCCAGCGCCCGAGGCGCTTCAGCCGCTTCTTGACCAGGTCGTGATAGTCCTTGCCCTGCGCGTAGACGCTGATCGCGGCCTGCTCGCGCTGCTCCAGCACCGCCAGGGGATCGCTCTCGGGGGTGTAGAGCTCGGCCAGCATCACGACCGAGCGCGCCTCGGGCCAGAGCGCGGCCGGATCGCCGCGCCAGTGGCGCCGCTCGGCCATCCACGCCATCTGCCCGTGCCGCCCGGCCTCCAGAAAGGCCGCCAGCCGCTCGGCCAGCCCGGGCACGGCGTCGGGCCGCGTCACCCCCATGCCGGAAAAGCCGACGGCCTCGGCCTCGCTGGCCAAGGCCGCTTTCACCTGTGCCCAAATAGCCCGGGGGGGATCGCCGTCAGGCGATGGGGGGCTGGCCCCCCTTCCCTTATCCGAAGTCCAGCTCTGCATAATGCGGCGCGGGGTGGATGCCCGGGACTTGGTCCGCCAGCACCGCGCGGAAGGCCGGGCGCGACTTGATCGTCGCATACCAGTCGCGCAGCACCTCCGAGCGGTCCCAGTCCACGTCCGAGATGTAGTCGAGGCACGAGAAATGCGCCGCCGCGGTGAAATCGGCCAAGCTCAGCGTGTTCCCCGCCAGCCAGCGCCGCGTCTCGAGAAGCGAGGCGAGGTAGTCGATATGCTCCTTGATCGCCCGCAGCCCGTCCTTGACGATGCGGCTGTCGGGATAGCCGGTGCGGGTGATCTTCTTCCAGACCCGCTCGTTCAGGATCGGCTGCGTGACCTCGACATGGAACTTGTCGTCGAACCAGGCGCAGAGGCGGCGCACCTCGTGCCGCTCCAGCGGCGTCTGCGGCATCAGCGCCGGAGCGGGCACCGCCTCGTCCAGATACTCGATGATCGCCTGGCTCTCGGCCAGCATGTTCCCGCGATAGCGCAGCACCGGCAGCTTGCCAGCCGGGTTGCGGCGCTTGAGGTCGGGCGAGCCTTCCCAGTAGCGGTCCTCGACCAGCTCGACCTCGATCTTCTTCTCGGCCAGGACAAGCCGGACCTTCCGGCAAAAGGGCGACAGCGGCGTGTGGTAAAGTCGCGTTGTCTGGGTGTTGGTATTCATTGACTGCTCTTGACCCCTGGATTCGCAACCCGGCCTTGATACGCCCCGCCCTCGCGCCTTTCAACCGGGCCGGGCAACGGCTTACGGCTGAAAGCAGCCGGCCCGCCCGTCCCGGGCAATGGTGGCCGCCCCGTCCGCGATCTGGCGCGAGCGGTTCGAGGCCCGGTGCGGGCTGCGGCTCTTGGGGGCGGGCAGGATCGCGGCAAGACGCGCGGCCTGCGTCATCGTCAGCTGGTCGGGCGTGGTGCCGAAATGCTCGCGCGCGGCGGCGTGCACGCCGAAGATGCCCGGCCCGAACTCGGCGACGTTAAGATAGACCTCGAGGATGCGGCGTTTGGACCAGAGCGCCTCGATCACCGGCGTCAGCAGCGTCTCGGTCGTCTTCCTGAGCCAGCTGCGCTTCTGCCACAAGAAGGCGTTCTTTGCCGTCTGCTGCGTCAGCGTCGAGGCGCCCCGCGTCGAGCCCGATTCCACGACCTTGCGGATCTCGGACATGTCGAAGCCCCAATGCAGGCAGAAGTTCGCGTCCTCGGCCGCGACCACAGCGCGGCGCATCGCGGGGGAAATCTCCTCGAGCGGCGTCCAGCGGCGCTCGGCCAGGCCGTGGATGCGCTTCTGGCCGACCATCGTCCAGGTCAGCGGCGGGTTGACCACGGCGTAGATGGCGACCGAACCGATCAGGACAAGCGCCGCACGCAGGGCCCAGAGCCGCGCCGCGCCCTTCGCCCGGCCGAGAAGCCCGCGCCCGCCGTTAGCAGCGCTCTTCGGCGTGCCGGAGCGGTGGGACAGGGCAGGAGAACGCGGGCGCATGACCGTCCTCTGTCAGCGCCCGCGGCCTGCGTCAAGCGAACCGTCAGTGTTCGTGCCGCGGCAGTGCCTTGAGGTCTTCTGTGGTCCAGCGCGTCAGCCCGTGCACGGTACCGTCCTCGGCCCGCATCAGGTCCAGCTCGCGCGCGGGCACCATCACCGGCTTGCTGCCGATCCCCAGAAAGCCGCCGACATCGATCACGACCTTCGCGTCGGCGCCGCTGCCATGGGTATGCGCGATGCTGCCGACGGTCTCGTCGCCCGGGCCATAGATCGGCGCGCCGGTCAGGACGGCCTCGGTCAGCTCGTCCTCGCGCAGTCGAATATGCTTGGAATGGTCCATCTGGTCCTCCTGTGTGATGGAGAACGAACCCGGCGGCGCGGGCTTCCGTTCCGCCGGGATGCGGCCTCAGTTGGTGAAGGCGTTCACCAGCTCCAGCACCGCGAGGATGCGGTTCGTGTCCGGATCGACGCGATAGGCCTGGCGGTCGTCGCGGTAGTAGCGCCAGCCGTCGCGCGGCTCCAGCTGGTAGCGGACCGGGTCGCGGATCAGGCGGTAGTCGCCGATGCGCAGCACCTCGCCGACGCGGGTGCCGTGCTGGCGCTCGGCTTGGCGAGCCTGGCCGGGGGGCACGCAGGGCGGGTTCTTCTTGGCAAGGCCCGGCGGGCAGTGGCCGGCCTGCGCAACATGGTGCCGCGCACTCTTCTCCCTACCATGACCGCGCCCGGGATCGGCCGCCGCCGGCAGCGCGGCGGCGGTCGCGCCGGCCAACACAAGGGCCACGAGTTTCGTCTTCATCCTTACATCCTCCGGTTCGACGATGCGTCATATACCTGCGACATAACGCGGCAGACGGGGAAACTTCCCATCACATCCTCGCGCATCGCCCGTGCGCGCGGTCCGCCGGGCGGCGTGGCGGCATCCTCTGGAACCTTGTCTTCGGCCGCAGGTTGAGACGAACGGCCCGGATGCCAGGCGCCCCGCCCCAGCAGGAGTTTCCATGTCAGAGAATTGCGCCGCAAGGCTTACCGTGAACGGCAGCCCCGAGGATTTTCTGGGCGATCCGCGCCGCTCGCTTCTGGACTTCCTGCGGCTGGACCTGAAGCTGACCGGCACGAAGAAGGGCTGCGATCACGGCCAGTGCGGCGCCTGCACGGTGCTGGTGAACGGCCAGCGGATCAATTCCTGCCTCAGCCTCGCGGTCATGCATGACGGCGACGAGATCACGACGATCGAGGGGCTCGGCCCGGCTAGCGCGCTGTCGGAATTGCAGCGGGCCTTCGTGACCCATGACGGGTTCCAGTGCGGCTATTGCACGCCGGGGCAGATCTGCTCGGCCAAGGCGATGCTGGACGAGCTGGCGGCCGGCTGGCCGAGCGCGGTGACCAAGGACCTGACCTCAGGCCCGATCCCGTCGGACGAGGAGCTGTCCGAGCGGATGAGCGGCAATCTCTGCCGCTGCGGCGCCTATCCCAACATCATCGACGCGATCCGCGCGGTGATGCAGGCGGAGGAACCGGCATGAGGGCGTTCGACTATGCCCGCGCGACCGAGGCGGCCGAGGCGGTCGGCAGCGACGCCCGGCTTCTGGCGGGCGGCACCAACCTTCTGGACCTGATGAAACTGGAGGTCGAGACGCCCGCCCGGGTTCTGGACATCAACCGCACAGGCCTCGACCGGATCGAGGCCGATGGCGAGGGGCTGCGGATCGGCGCGCTGGTGTCGAACTCGGCCTGCGCGGCGGACGCGCGGGTGCGGGCCGACTGGCCGCTGCTGGCGCAGGCGATCCTGGCCGGCGCCAGCCCGCAGCTGCGAAACAAGGCCACGATGGCGGGCAACCTCTGCCAGCGCACGCGCTGCCAGTACTTCATGCGGACCGACACGCGCTGCAACAAGCGCGAGCCGGGCAGCGGCTGCGACGCGCTGGAGGGGGTGAACCGCAACCACGCGATCCTCGGCGCGTCCGAGGCCTGCATCGCCACCTATCCCGGCGACATGGCCGTGGCGCTGGCCGCGCTGGATGCCTGGGTCGAAATCGACAGCCCCTCGGGCCGCCGCAGCGTCGCCTTGCGCGAGTTCCACCGCCTGCCGAACGGCATCGCCCATCGCGACAACGTGCTGGAGCCGGGCGAGATCATCACCGCGATCACGCTGCCTGCGCCGGTGCGCGGCCGCCAGATCTACCGCAAGGTGCGCGAGCGGTCGTCCTATGCCTTCGCGCTGGTCTCGGTCGCCTTGGTGCTGCGGATGGATGCCGGCCGCATCGCGGCGGCGCAGCTGGCCTTTGGCGGGCTGGCGCACAAGCCCTGGACCGATTCCCGCGTCGCCGAGGCGCTGCTTGGGCAGAAACCCTCGCCCGCGCTCTTCGACAAGGCGGCCGACCTTCTGCTGTCGGGCGCGCAAGGGCAGGGCGAGAACGACTTCAAGATTCCGCTGGCGCGGCGCACGCTCGCCGCCGTCCTGCACGACGCGACGAAGGAATAGCCCATGCTGACCACCTATGACACGCCGGACCAGCGCAACCTTCTGGACCGAACCGGGCAGGGCATCATCGGCGCGCCGCTGGACCGGCCCGACGGCCCGCTGAAGGTCGCGGGGCAGGCGCCCTACGCGGCCGAATACGATCTGGTCGGCTGCGCCGAGGGCGTGCTGGTCGGCGCCGCGATCAGCAAGGGCAGCATCGCCGCGATCCATCGCGACGAGGTGCTGGCGATGCCGGGCGTCCTGCTGGTGCTGTCGGACAAGGCCATGCTGCGCCGGCCCGCGCAGGGCGGGGCGGCGCAGGCGCCGGCGCAGGACGTGCGCCAGATCGACTATCACGGCCAGCCGGTCGCGCTGGTCGTGGCCGAAACCTTCGAGCAGGCCACCGCCGCCGCCAAGGCGCTGCGGATCGACTATGACGACCAGTCCGGCTCGGGCCGCTTCGATCCCGACGCGCTGGACTTCGCCCCCGGCGAGGAGCCGACCGTCCTCGGCGACATCGACGAGGCCATGAGCAAGGCCGCGCATCGCGTGGACGAGACCTACCGCACCGAGGGCCATGCCAGCGCGGCGATGGAGCCTCATGCCGCCATCGCCCAGTGGGACGGGGACGATCTGACCTTGTGGGGCAGCCTCCAGATGGTCGCGCCGAACGTGAAGGAGCTGGCCGACAGCCTGCGCATCCCCGACGCCCGCGTGCGCATCGTCGCGCCCTATGTCGGCGGCGGCTTCGGCTCGAAGCTGGGCATCTCGCACGAGGGGGTGGCGGCGGCGCTGGCCGCGCTGGAGCTGCAGCGCCCGGTCCGCGTCACGCTGAGCCGCCAGCAGGTCTTCGAGACGGTCAACCGCCGATCCGAGACGCGCCAGCGCGTCCGGCTTGGCGCGGATGCGGGCGGGCGGCTTCTGGCGCTCGGCCACGAGGCCTGGATCAGCAACCTGCCCGCCGAGGATTTCGCCGAGCCGGTGACGCAGGCGACGCAGTTCCTCTATGGCGGCGACAACCGCTATCTGGCCGTCCTGAAGGGCGAGATCACGCGGCTCACCGCCGGATCGGTGCGCGCACCCGGCGAAGCGGTGGGGATGCAGGTGCTGGAATCGGTCATGGACGAGCTGGCCCACAAGATCGGCATCGACCCGATCGAGCTGCGCAAGCGCAACCTGCCCGCCCGCCTTCCGGGGCAGGACCTGCCCTATTCCTCGAGAAAGCTCTTCGAGGCGATGGACGAGGGCGGCGCCGCCTTCGGCTGGTCGAAGCGCAAGCCGAAGCCCTGCATGACGCGGGACGGCGAATGGTGGGTCGGCATGGGCATGGCCTCGGCCGCGCGGGTGAACATGATGCAGCCGGCCAGCGCGCAGGTGCGGCTGGAGGCCGATGGCCGCGTCATCGTCGAGACCGACCAGACCGACATCGGCACCGGCAGCTACGCCATCCTCGGCCAGATCGCCGGCGAGATGCTGGGCTGCCCGATGGACCGGGTCGAGGTGCGCCTTGGCGACAGCCGCTTCCCCGCCGGCGCAGGCTCGGGCGGCTCATGGGCGGCCAGCTCCACCGGCTCGGCCGTGTTCCGGGCCTGCGAGTCGATCCGGATCGAGCTGGCCGGCCGCCTGCGCATCGACAGCGAGGCGCTGGAGCTGTCCGGCGGCATCGCCCGCGGCGCCGGCAAGGAGGCGCCGGTGACCCGGTTGCTGGCCGGCGCGCCGCTGGAACGGATCGGCCGCATCAAGCCGGGCAAGACGGCCGACAACTACGCGCAGGCCAGCTATGGCGCCTTCTTCTGCGAGGCGGGCGTCAACGCCTTCACCGGCGAGGTGCGGGTGCGCCGGATGCTGGGCGCCTTCGGCTTCGGCCGGGTGCTGAACGCCAAGACGGCGCGCTCGCAATGCCTCGGCGGGATGGTCTGGGGCATCGGCGGCGCGCTCTCGGAAGAGCTGCAGTTCGACCCGCGCGACGGGCGGCTGATGAACCACGACCTGGCGGAATACCACATCCCGGTGAACCGCGACGTGCCGCCCATCGAGGTTCTGCTGCTGGAAGAGCGGGACGCGGCGGCCAGCCCGATCCAGGCCAAGGGCGCGGGCGAGCTGGGCATCTGCGGCACCGGCGGCGCCATCGCCAACGCGATCTTCAACGCCTGCGGCGTGCGCCCGCGTCACTTCCCGATCACCCCGGACAAGCTGCTGGCGCAGCTGCCCGACCCGTTCGCGGAGATCGCCTCGTGAAACCGCCGGTGCGCTATTCGGACGACCTGGAACAGGTCGATCCCGGCGAGGCCGAGGTCGCGCAGGAGATGCTGGAGGCCTTCGATCACATCCTGACCACCACCCATGCCGACATGAACCACGCCGTGCGCGCCGTTCATGCCAAGGCCCATGCCGTGCTTCAGGGCGAGCTGGCCATCGACAGCTTCCTGCCGCCCGAGCTGGCGCAGGGCGTCTTTGCCCGGCCGGGGCGGCTGAAGGCCTGGGTCCGCATCTCGACCAATCCGGGCGACATCATCAGCGACAAGGTCTCGCTGCCGCGCGGCCTTGCGCTGAAGGTCGGCGGCGTGCGCGGCGAGCGCCTGCCCGAGGCCGAGGGCGACACGCAGGATTTCCTGCTGGTCAACTCGCCCGTCTTCGGGGCGGCCAAGGCCAAGGATTTCGCCGGCCAGCTGAAGCTGATCGCGAAGACGACCGACCGGGCCGAGGGCGGCAAGATCGTGCTGTCGAAGCTGCTTCAGGCGGTGAACGGCGCGCTCGGCGCGGCGGGGCTGCACAGCAAGGCGCTGGACGCCATCGGCGGGGCGCCTCAGGTGCATCCCTTGGGCGAGACCTATTTCAGCGTGACCCCCTTCCGCTACGGGGACCATGTCGCCAAGTTCCGGCTGCGCCCGCTCAGCCCCTCGCTGACCCGGCTGACCGGAGAGAAGGTGGACACCAGCGAGGGCGAGAACCCGATCCGGCAGAGGATCCGGCAGGACATGGCGGCGCTGGACGGCGAATGGGCCTTCGAGGTGCAGCTGCTGCGGGACGTGGACACGCAGCCGGTCGAGGACCCGACCGTCGAATGGCCCGAGGACGAGGCGCCCTTCGTGCAGGTCGCCAAGCTCGTGGTGCCCGCGCAGGACAGCTGGGACGAGCGGCGGGTGATGCAGCAGGACGAGATGATGCGCTTCAGCCCCTGGACCGGCCTTGCAGCCCATCGCCCGCTCGGCAGCATCAACCGGGCGCGCCGCCCGGCCTATCCGCATTCGGCCGATTTCCGTGCCGCCATGAACGGGTGCCCCATCCATGAGCCGTGACCGATGAACACCTCCGATCTGGCAGCCCTGCGCCTTCTGGCGCGGCGGGACGGCGCGCTCTGCACGCTGGTCGGGATCGAGGGCAGCTTCTCGCGCGCGATCGGCGCCCATCTGGCGGTGGCGTGGGATGGCGAGATCGCCGGCTCGCTGGCCGATGGCTGTCTCGAGGCCGAGCTGGCGCTGCAGGCCCGTGCCATGCGCACGACCGGCCCGCAGGTCATCCGCTATGGCCGCGGCTCGCCCGTCATCGATTTCCGCCTGCCCTGCGGCAGCGGGCTGGATGTGCTGATCGACCCCGCCCCGGATCGCAGCGCGATCCGCCGCGTGATGAGCGCCCTGACCGAGCGGCGTCCGGCCGAGCTGCCGCTGCCCACCCGCAGCCTGCCGCGGCGCCCATGCCTGCCGCCGCTGCGCCTCGACATCTTCGGCAACGGCCCCGAGATGGAGGCGATGGCGCGGCTTGCCTCGGCCGCCGGGATCGAGCGCCGGCAGACCCCGCAGTCGCGGCTGCAGCTGGGCAAGCGCCCGGCGCTGACCCCGCCCGACGCCTGGACGGCGGTGGTGCTGCTGTTTCACGATCATGACTGGGAGATGCCGGTCTTGGACTGGGCGCTGGAAAGCCCGGCCTTCTACATCGGCGCCATCGGCGGCGCCCGCATCCGCCAGCGCCGGCAGGAGCGGCTGGCCCTGCGCTACAACCCGTCGCAGCTGTCGCGGCTGCGCGGGCCGGTGGGGCTGATCCCCTCGGCACGCGATCCCGCGACGCTGGCGATGTCGATCTTGGCCGAGATCATGCGCGACTTCGACAGGACCTATGCCGCGCAGAGCCCGCAGCCCCGCCTCAGCCACGTCACGACCTGAGCCGCCCGTGCGGCGTCAGGCGCGGCGGCTCGACAGGTCCTCGATCCCCATGACCTCCAGCACCTTGCGGACGATATGCGGGGCGCTGAGGCTGGAGGTGTCGTACATCGCCACCGGGCTGTCATGGTCCACGAAGAAGTCCGGAAGCACCATCGAGCGGAAGCGCAGCCCGCGGTCGAAGACGCCCTCGTCGGCCAGAAGTTGCGCGACATGGCTGCCGAAACCGCCGACCGCGCCCTCCTCGATGGTGATCAGCGCGTCGTGATCGGCCGCCAGTTTCAGGATCAGGTCCCGGTCCAGCGGCTTGGCGAAGCGCGCATCCGCGATGGTGGGCGTGATACCCTTCGCGGTCAGCGCCTCGCGCGCGGCCATGACTTCCGTCAGGCGGGTGCCGAAGGAGAGAATGGCGACGCCCTTGCCCTCGGCGATCATGCGGCCCTTGCCGATGGGCAGGACCTCGCCGCGTTCCGGCATCTCGACGCCCGTGCCCTCGCCGCGCGGGAAGCGGAAGGCGATGGGGCCGCTCTCATGCGCGACCGCGGTCGCGACCATGTGCTTCAGTTCAGCCTCGTCCGCGGCCGCCATGACGACAAAGCCCGGCAGGTTGGCGAGGAAGGCGACGTCATAGGCGCCCGAATGGGTCGGCCCGTCCTGGCCCACCAACCCCGCCCGGTCGATGGCGAAGCGCACCGGCAGGCCCTGCACGGCGACATCATGGACCACCTGGTCGTAGCCGCGCTGCAAGAAGGTCGAGTAGATCGCGCAGAAAGGCTTCATCCCCCCTGCCGCGAGACCGGCCGCGAAGGTCACCGCGTGCTGCTCGGCAATGCCGACATCGAAGCATCGGCGCGGGAAGCGCTCGGCGAACTGCTTGAGCCCGGTGCCGTCCGGCATGGCTGCGGTGATCGCCACGATCTTGTCGTCGCGCCCCGCCTCGTCGATCAGCGCCTTGGCGAAGACCGAGGTATAGCTGGGGGCATTGGACTTGGCCTTGGCCTGCACCCCGGTCAGCACGTCGAACTTGCCGGTCGCATGGCCCCTGTCGGCGGCCTCCTCGGCCGGCGCGTAGCCCTTGCCCTTTTTCGTGACGGCATGGATCAGGATCGGCCCGCTCGCCCGCGCCTTCACCGTCCGCAGCAGCGGCAGCAGCAGGTCCAGGTCGTGTCCGTCCACCGGGCCGACATAGGAAAAGCCCAGCTCCTCGAAGAGCGTGCCGCCGACGGCCATGCCCTTCAGCATCTCCTTAGCCCGCCGCGCCCCTTCCTGAAGCGCGTCCGGCAGCAGGCCCACGGCGTTCTTCGCAGCCGCCTTCAGCTCCTGGAACGGCCCGCCGGCATAGAGCCGCGTCAGATACGAGGACAGCGCCCCCACCGGCGGCGCGATGGACATCTCGTTGTCGTTCAGGATCACGATCAGCCGCTTGCCAAGGTGGCCCGCGTTGTTCAGCGCCTCGAAGGCCATCCCCGCGCTCATCGCGCCATCGCCGATCACGGCGATCGCATCCCCGGGATCGCCCCCCAGCTCGCGCGCCATGGCAAAGCCGAGCGCCGCGCTGATCGAGGTCGAGGAATGCCCAGCCCCGAACGGGTCATAGGGGCTCTCGGCCCGCTTGGTGAATCCGGCCAACCCGCCGCCCATCCGCAGCGTGCGAATGCGGTCGCGCCGCCCGGTCAGGATCTTGTGCGGATAGCACTGGTGGCCGACATCCCAGATGATCTTGTCGCGCGGCGTGTCGAAGACGGCATGCAGCGCCACGGTCAGCTCGACAACGCCAAGGCCCGCGCCTAGATGCCCGCCGGTGACGCTGACCGCGCTGATCGTCTCGGCCCGCAGCTCGTCGGCCAGCTGGTGCAGCTCGCGGTCGCTCAGCGCCTTGAGGTCCGAGGGCAGGGTGACGCGGTCCAGCACGGGCGTCTTCGGTCTGTCGGTCATGAATGTCCCTTCCTCCCCGGCGCGCACGCGATCAGGTGTCGCGCTCGATAACGAAGCGCGCCAAGGCCCGCAAGTTCCCGGCCGCCGGACCGTAACCCTCCAGCGCCGCTTCGGCTTCGGCGACATGTTGCCGCGCCGCCTCGCGCGCGCCGTCGAGGCCCAGCAGCGAGACAAAGGTCGCCTTGCCCGCGCCCTCGTCCTTGCCGACGCGCTTTCCGGTCCGCGCCTCGTCGCCGGTGACGTCCAGAACGTCGTCGGCGATCTGGAAGGCCAGACCCACGGCACTGGCATACTGGTCCAGCGCGGCCGGGTCATCGCCCGCAATCCGCGCCCCCGCCGTTGCGGCAAACCGGATCAGCGCGCCGGTCTTGCCGCCCTGCAGCCGGGTGATCGCCTGAAGGTCCAGCGGCTCCAGCGCCGTCTCGGCCGCGATGTCGAGGGCCTGCCCCCAGACCATCCCCGCCGCGCCCGAAGCGCGGGCCAGCGCCGCCACCAGCCGCAGCCGCGCCGCCTCGTCGCCAATAATTGAATCGGTCAGCAGCTCGAAGGCCAGCGTCTGCAGCGCGTCCCCGGCCAGGATCGCGGTGGCCTCGCCCCATTTGATATGCACCGTCGGCAGGCCCCGGCGCAGGTCATCGTCATCCATCGCCGGCAGGTCGTCATGCACCAGGCTATAGGCATGCAGCGCCTCGACCGCCGCGGCGACGGGCAGGGCGGCCGCCTCGGACACCCCATGCAGCCGCGCTGATTCCATCACCAGAAGCGCCCGCAGCCGCTTGCCGCCCGAGACGGCATAGCGCATCGCGTCGGTCAGATCGCCCGGCGGCAGCGCGTCGATGGCCTGGTCCAGCGCCCCCTGCACCCGCGCCTGCACCGAAGGAAGCGCGTCCAGCATCAGAACCCCTCGGCCGGCTCGGCGCCGGTGGCCTGCCCGCTGGCGGAGAGCGTGATCTTCTCGACCCGCGCCTCGGCCTCGCGCAGCCGCGCCTCGCAATGGGCGCGCAGGGCGGCGCCGCGCTCGTAGAGCGCGATGCTCTCTTCCAGCGTCGCCTCGCCAGTTTCCAGCTTGCCCACGGTGGCCTCCAGCTCGCGCATGGCCTCCTCGAAGGAGAGGGTGGTGATATCGCTCATTCGGCCTCCATCAGCGTCGTCACATGGGCACGAACGGACCGGCCCAGAGCCGGCAGATCATAACCACCTTCCAGAACGGATACCACCGGCGCCCCGGCGTCTCTCGCCATGTCGCGGATCATGCGGGTGAGGGCGGCGAAATCGTCCTCGTCCCAATCCAGCTGTGCCAAGGGATCGGCGGCATGCGCGTCGAAGCCCGCCGAGACGATCACGAGTTGCGGCCGATGCGCCGCCGCGCGTTCCAGAACCGCCTCCCATTCCCGCAGCGCCAGCGCGCCATCGCTGCCCGGCGGAAGCGGCACGTTCATCACCTGCCCATGCGCCCCCGTCTCCGAGGCCGCCCCCGTCCCCGGATAGAGCGGCATCTGGTGCGACGAGGCAAAAAACGCCCGCCCCTCGTCCCACAGAAGGTCTTGCGTCCCGTTCCCGTGATGCACGTCGAAATCCAGCACCGCCACGCGCCCCAGCCCGTGATGCTCCAGCGCCCGCTTCGCCGCGATGGCCGCCGTCCCCAGCAGGCAGAACCCCATCGCCGTCTCGCGCTCGGCATGATGCCCCGGAGGCCGCATGGCGACGAAAGCCGCCTCCGCCTCGCCCGCCAGCACGGCATCGACGGCCGCGCAGGCCCCGCCGACCGCGCGCAAGGCCGCCTCCAGCGAGCCCGGCCCCTGAAAGGTGTCCGGATCAAGCATCCGCGAGCCGCTCTCCCCGGCACGCAGCGCCTCCAGATAGCGCGCTGGATGGCAGCGCAGCACATCCGCATCCGCACCCAAGGGCGCCGCGCGCCGGTCCAGCGCCAGGCCCTCCAGCCCCGCCATGACGGCGCCGTAGCGCGCCACCTGCTCGGCATGCCCCTCCGGCGTCGCGTGCCCCGCCGCGCTGTCATGGCTGTAAAGGATCATCGCGCCCTCCGTTTCCCGCAGGCTGCCCCGCAAGACCCCGGCTCACAAGCCCCCATCTTCTGTGCCCAAATATCCCGGGGGGAGTCCGCAGGACGGGGGGCAGCGCCCCCCTGCGACCTCAGGCCAGCAGCCGCGCCCCGTCATGCGCGCGCGGGGCCAGCGCCATCAGCGCCCCCTCCGGCTGGTCCTCGGCAAAGGACACCTCGGTGAACTGCTCGGTCCGCCCAAGCCGCGGCCCCTCGGTCAAGACCCGGTGCACCCGCCCCACCTGCGCCTCCAGATGCCGCTGCAGGGCCGCATCCCCCGCCGCCCGCAGCCGCGCCGCACGCTCGCGGATCGCCCGGCCCGGCACCGCAGGCATCCGCGCCGCCGGCGTGCCCTTGCGCGCCGAATAGGGGAAGACATGCAGGAAGGTCAGCCTGCAGTCCTCGACCAGCTTCAGCGAGTTCTGGAACATCGCCTCGGTTTCGGTCGGAAAGCCTGCGATGATGTCGGCGCCGAAGACCATGTCCGGCCGCAGCCGCCGCGCCTCGTCGCAAAACGCTATCGCGTCGTCCCGCAGATGCCGCCGCTTCATCCGCTTCAGGATCATATCGTCGCCCGCCTGCAGCGACAGGTGCAGATGCGGCATCAGCCGCGGCTCGGTCGCAATTGCCAGCATCAGGTTCTCGTCCGCCTCGATCGAGTCGATCGAAGAAATCCGCAGCCGCGCCAGGTCCGGCACCAGCCGCAGGATGCGCATGACCAGATCGCCAAGCCGAGGCGTTCCTGGCAGGTCCGCCCCCCACGAGGTCAGGTCGACCCCCGTCAGCACCACCTCGTGAAAGCCCCGCCCGACGAGGCGCTTGATCTGTTCGACCACGACCCCGGCGGGCACAGAGCGGGAATTGCCCCGCCCGAAGGGGATGATGCAGAAGGTGCAACGGTGATCGCAGCCGTTCTGGACCTGCACATAAGCCCGGTGCCGCCCGAAGCCGTCGATCAGGTGGCCCGCCGTCTCGCGCACCGACATGATGTCGTCGACCAGCACCTTCTCGGTCTCGCCGATCAGGTCGGGGGCTCGCAGCGCCGCCCAGGTCTCGGGCTGCATCTTCTCGTGATTGCCAACGACCCGCGTGACCTCGGGCATGGCGGCGAAGGTCTCGGGCTCGGTCTGCGCCGCGCAGCCGGTCACGATCACCGGCGCGCCCGGATTCTCGCGCGCCAGCCGCCGAATTTCCTGCCGGGCCTTGCGCACGGCCTCGGCCGTCACCGCGCAGGTATTGACGACCACCGCGCCCGACAGGCCCGCCGCCTCGGCCATCTCGCGCATCGCCTCGGTCTCGTAGGCGTTGAGCCGGCAGCCGAGCGTGGAAAAGACCGGCGCGCTCACGATGCCATCCATTCCGGCGTCAGCACGCCCGAAAAGACGACCGAGGTCGCCCCTTCCATCCAGACCCCATCCTCGCGCCAGTCAATCATCAGGCTTCCGCCCGGCACATGTACGCGCACCCGCCGCCCGGTCAGCCCCCGCCGCGCCGCCGCCACCGCCGCCGCGCAAGAGCATGAGCCCGAGGCCAGCGTCGCCCCCGTCCCCCGCTCCCAGATCCGCAGCCGGATTTCGTCCCGCGACAGCACTTCGACCACTTCGACATTGGTGCGCTGCGGGTAAAGCGGGTGATGCTCCATCGCCGGCCCGAAGCTCGCAAGGTCCACCGCCTCCGCATCCGGCACGAAGAAGGTCACATGCGGGTTGCCCATGCCGGTCGCCACCGGATCGCCGTCGATGGGCAGATGGTCGATGTCCACCTCGCGCGCCAGCGGGATGACCTGCCAGTCCAGCACCGGCGGCCCCATGTTGACCCGCGTCAGCCCGCCGCCGGCATCCTCGGCCAGCAGCATCCCGTGATCCGTCCGCAGCCGCAGGCGCGTCGCCCCGGTCTCGTCCATCAGCCAACGCGCGATGCAGCGCGTCGCGTTGCCGCAGGCCGAGGACAGCGAGCCGTCCGCGTTCCAGAACACCAGCCGCGCATCGGCCTCCGCGTCATCCTCGATTGCCGCGAGCTGGTCGAAGCCGACGCCCCGGTTGCGGTCGGCAATGCGCGTGACAAGCCCTGCCGCAGGCCGGGGCAGGCCGCCGCGCAGGTCAAGAACCACGAAATCGTTTCCAAGGCCGTGCATCTTCAGGAAGGGCAGGCCGCCATCAGCTTGGGTCATGGCGGGCGATATAGGCCCCATGCGGCGATTCCGCCAGAAGCTTCATTTTTGCGCTTGACGCTCCCGGCCACCGCCCCTAGGTACCCCCTCGTGTTGGGCCCATAGCTCAGTTGGTAGAGCAACTGACTTTTAATCAGTGGGTCACAGGTTCGAATCCTGTTGGGCTCACCACTGAACCTCCTTTCTTCATGCATGCTCATGTCGGCGCGGGGTTGTGCCTGATGCGCTTTCGTGCAGACAGGGCGCGACGCTGGAAGGAGACCCGCACATGAAGACCATCCGCAGACTCGATCTGGACGACGCGCGCCGGCTGATCGCCGGTGCTGCCATCCGCGCGCAACAGATCGGCGTGCCGATGTGCATCGCCGTCACCGACGAATCCGGCCAACTGATCGCGTTCGAGCGGATGGAGGGCGGCAAGGTCACCTCGACCACCATCGCGATCGACAAGGCCTTCACCGCGGCGGCGGCGAAGAAGGCGACGCACGACTACGGCAGCGCAAGCCAGCCGGGCGCGCCGGCCTATGGCATCAACTCGGCCATCGGCGGCCGGTTGATGGTGGTGGGCGGCGGGTTGCCCGTTCTGTTCGAGGATGAGGTTGTGGGCGGGGTCGGCATCTCGTCGGGCACGCCAGCGCAGGATCAGGACGTGGCCGAAGCCGCCATCGCGCATTGGCGCCGCCAGGACTGAGGCAGACGAAGGCGCGGCGCCCTCGGCCGCGCCCCCCCGCAGGCGGGTGCCTGCTCAGGCGGGCAGCTCGATCTGGATCTTGACGTCCGTCTCGCGGCCCTCGGCGGCGCGGTCGAAGGCGGCGATGCTGTCCGCGAAGGGCACGGTCAACGAGATCAGCGGCTTCAGGTCCACCTTCCCCGACGCGATGAGCGCGATGGCGCGGTCGTAGACGTTGGCGTAGCGGAAGACCGTCTCGAGCCGCAGTTCCTTGGCCTGCAGCCCCACGATGTCCACCGGGACCGGATCGACCGGCATGCCCACCAGCACCACGGCCCCGCCGGGTCGGGCGAGCTTTGGCAGGCCGAGGATGGCGGGCGCGGCGCCCGAGCACTCGAAGACGACGTCGGCGCCCCAGCCTCCGGTGGCTTCGGCGATGGCGTCGGCGGCCGGGATGCCGCGGATGTTGATCGTCTCGATGCCGGGATAGGCGCCGATGATGTCCAGCTTGGGTTGGGCGAGATCGGCCACGTAGACGCGGGCGCAGCCGCCGGCGAGGGCGGCGAGGGCGGTCATCATCCCGATGGGGCCCGCGCCGACGACCATGCCGACATCGCCCGGCTGGATTCGGGCGCGCAGGGCGGCCTGCATGCCGATCGCGAAAGGCTCGACCATCGCGCCCTCGGCGAACGAGACGTTGTCGGGCAGGCGGTAGGTGTAGGCGGCCGGATGCACGACATGCGGCGTCAGGCAGCCGTGGACGGGCGGCGTCGCCCAGAAGGTCACGTCCGGGTCGACGTTGTAGATCCCCATCTTCGCGGCGCGCGAGGCCGGGTTCGGGATGCCCGGCTCCATGCAGACGCGGTCGCCGGGCTTGAGGTGGCGCACCTCGGCGCCGACCTCCACCACGGTGCCCGCCGCCTCATGCCCCAGCACCATCGGCGCGTTCACGACGAAGGGGCCGATCTTGCCATGCGTGTAGTAATGCACATCCGAGCCGCAGATGCCGACGGTGCGGACGGCGATCCGCACATCCGCCGGCCCCATCCGCTGCTCGAGCGGGAGGTCCCGCAGCGACAGCTCGCCCTTGCGCTCCAGAACCAGCGATGTCGGCATGTCGCCCTCCCTTGATCATGCTCACGGCCGGCGGTCAGCACCGCGAGTCGGCCAGGGCGCAAGGAACGACAGCGCGCGGCGCATGTAAATGATCTTGGAGGCTGACCTTCATGAAGGACCATGCGGAGATTGGCAGCGGCGATGGGGGCTGTGCCGGCCGTCAGACCAGGTAGGCGAGGCGCAGCCCGCCCCAGTGGCGACCATGGATCATGATCGGGGACGAGACGTCCTTCATCATCGCGAACTCGCCGTTGCCCATGTCGCGGCGATAGGCCTGCAGGAGGAACGGGTGGCGGTTGCGTCCCGCGCGCAGGCCCACACGGTCGTTGAAGATGCGGCGGTTGCGGGCATGCTTGGCGTTCCACTCGGCCTCGCCGGCACGCTGCGGCTGGCTGAACTTTAGGTTGTGGGTCGGGATGTAGCCGTTGCGGTCGATCGCCGCGCAGAAGACGACCCGGCGGTCGAGATCGAGCACCGGTTCCTGCAGGGGCGGCAGCAGCCGGTCCGTAAGATCGGTGAAGGCGGTCAGATGCTGCAGCGGTGCGCTGCCCCTGATCTCGCGGTAGTGGCTGTCGAAGAGCGCGCCCTCCGAGATGTCGCCGCGCGCCAGTGCCTCCTCGAAGGCGGACGAGATCCGCAAGGCGACGGCCTGGGCGGTCTTGATGAAGGTGCTGTCCACCGTCTCGACCCCGAGATGGGAGACGTCCATGATCAGCTGCTCGGACGTGTCCGTCAGCGTGGCCAGCGCGTCCGAGGCCTGCGCGATGGAGGATGCGGCCAGGGCCACGCTCCGCGTCATGGTCGAGACATCCGCATCCGCCCCCGCCATGTCCGTGCCGATCGTCCGGGCGGCGTCCAGGATTTCCTCCTGCACGCGGCGCATCTGGCTGAAGGTTTGCGGCAGCGTCTCGATGGTGTGGCTGACTGCGCCCGTCTCGGCGCGGATGGTTGCGGCCAGGGCGTCTGCATGGCTGGCGGTGGTGATCGCCTCGTGAACCTGGCCGCCGAGTTCCGCCAGGGTGTCGCCGATCTCGCTGGTGGCCTGCGCGGCCTGGTTCGACAGCTCCTTGACCTCGCGCGCGATGACCATGAAGCCGCGGCCCTGTTCGCCCGCCCGTGCCGCCTCGACCGAGGCGTTGAGCGACAGGAGGTTCGTCTGACGGGCGATGCGCGTCACATGGTCCGAGACCTTCGAGACCCGCGAGAGCGTGGTCGAGACCTCGCCGAGCCGCGTGGAGATCTCGGCCACCCGGTCGGTCAGCTTCGTGACGCAGGCAACGAGTTCCGTCAGCCGGAAATGGGTGTCGGCGGCACGCGTCTCGGCGGTGGCGGCGTTGTCGAGCGCATGGCCTGCCACCTGCGCGACCTGCGCGCCCGAGGCGGCGATGGAGGTGATCCGGCCCTGCATCACCTCGAAGAAGTCGCGGTTCTGGCTGACGAGGCGGCTGACATCCTGAACGTCGCCCGACACCTCGGCCAGAGTCACCGCCAGGCTGCCGACCGATTGCGCCACCGCCTTCACGCTGTCGCGCTGCGCGGCGTCCAGCTGCCACGCATCCGAGCCATCCTGCGCCACCCTGTCCACAGCCCCCAGGGAGTGATCGCCCCACTGCTCAACCGCTGCCTGCTGCATTTGCCGCGCTGTCCTTTTCTGACCTGCGACCGGTCCCACTGCCCCGGCCGATCCCAAGCGGTAGCGGGCCGGCATTGAGAAAGGATGAATTTGCCTGCGCGGCTAACAAAGATCAGGCGCCTGCTGAGGAGGCCGGCTGCGTTCTCGGCGCATCTTGAAGAAGCTGCTGCTGCTGCTATCTCTGCGTGCAGCTTCCAATCATGGGCGGCACGGTCCGGATGACCCAGAAGGCGCATCAGATGACGCGGATCCTGCCTGCCTTGGGCGCGGCGGTCGTGATCGTCCTGCTGGTCGCGCTCGGCCTGCGCGGTCCCGGACCTGCGCCGGTGCTGCCGGGCGGACTGGCCGCGCCGCATCACGATCTAGCCGAGCTTGCGCTGCCCGCCGGGCAGGCCGTGCTGGAGCGCGTCCTCGCCCCTGCAGGCCCGGACGGTCCGCTTCCCGACGGGGTCGCGCCAGTCCGGCAGCTGCGGCCTGCGCGCACCCGCCGCGCGAGCCTCGCCGCCCCATGCGCGCTTTCGCGGCGGCGCCACCTGACGGCGACGCCGCGCGCCCCTCCGTCACGTCCTGCCTGACAGACCTTACCGCCGCCGCGAACGTTGCGGGCGGCCGACCCGACCTGTCGTGCAAGGACGCAGACGATGACTCATGAGAACGAACCGACCCCGCCCGTGCCGCATCAGAGCATGCGCTGGACAGAGGTGCTGCTGCACTGGACGATCTTCATCGGCCTGATGACGGCCCTGATCGGAGGTGCCGCGCTGCTCTTTTAGCGGGCCGGCAGCAGCGCCTGCTGATAGCCCGTTGCCGCGACCTCGCCGCAAAGCTGCTGCCATTCGCAGCCGCCGCAGGCCGGCCGGAGGTCGCCCGCCGTGAAGGCGGCGCGCAGCCGGGCCAGCGTCGGGCCGTCAAGAACGATCCTGTCGCCGGGTGCGAGCGGACGGCGCAGCAGCGCCTCGATCCGGGCGCGGGCATGGGCGTCGCGTTCCAGCACCCCAGGCCCATCGCAATGGTCCTGCGGCGCGGCGTCCGGCGGGCGGCAGATGTCGTCCGCGCCCTCGACGATCAGCGCCGGCTCGCCGCCGGCCAGGCGCCGGGCGATCGCCGTCATGTTCCGTGTGAAGGCAGGGGAATATCCCCTGCCGACATAGGTCAGCACGCACAGAAGATGGTGCGCGCGCAGGCGGACCGTCATGCCTTGGACTTGCGGCCCTGGGTCATCACCCGCAGCGTCACGGCGGCAAGGCCCGACTTCAGGATGCCGCCGACGATGAAGGGCAGGACGCCGGCGATGATCGCCTGCTTCGGCCCGATGATCGTCGCAAGCCAGGCCGCCCCCACCACGAGGCAGAGCGCGTTGCCGACCAGCATCGAGACGAAGGCGAGGCCGACGCGCCGCCCGTTCCACCCGCGCTCGGCCAGCCAGCCGGTCACCATCGCAGCCAGCAGGAAGGCCAGAAGGTAGCCGCCGGTCGGGCCGAAGAAATGCGGCAGCCCGCCCGCGCCGCCGGCAAGCACCGGCAGACCGACCGCCGCCTGCCCCAGCCAAGCCAGAACGGTCGCAGCGCCGAGACGCCAGCCGTAGAGCGCGCCGATCAGCGTCACGGCGAAGGTCTGCATCGTCACCGGGACCGGCACCATGGGCACGACGATCCAGGACGACAGCGTCAGGATGAGGCTGCCGACACCGACAGCGAGGATCTTCCAGGCCGCCGAGCGGTGCTGAAGGTCCAGTGGGCTGAATTGCGGCAGGGCCGCGACATTGCTCTTCATGAGGTCCATCCAGATTATAGATAGTTTTCTTGTCCTATCTCTGGAAGAACGCATGGATCGGCCGCCGTGGCAAGACATCGCAGGCGCGGCCGCTGCCGACGCGTCAGCGCACCAGCGGCGGACGCCGCTTCGGGCCTTGCCCGATCCATTGCACATGCCGCGCCAGCACCGCCGTCGCCGCGGCCAGATCACCCTCGCGCAGCGCCGCGAGGATGGCGCGGTGGTCGCGGTCGGTCGGCGTCTCCCACTCGGCCCGCCAGCCGGCGAAGAGGAATCGGGCGCTTGCCGTTTGCAAGTCGTCGATGCTGCGCAGCAGGCGGGGCATGGCGCAGGGCGACAGGATCAGGCGGTGGAAGCGGCGGTTGGCCTCTTCCCAGGCCTGCACGTCCCCCGCCCGGTCGCCGGCGCGCGTCGCCTCCTCGGCCTCGTCGAGGATCGACTGCGTCAGGTGCGGCGCGGCGTGGCGCAGGGCCAGCACCTCCAGCGCGGCGCGCATCTCGGCGATCTCGCGCATCTCGTCCAAGCTGACGCCGCAGACCCGGACGCCGCGGCGCGGCTCGCTCTCGACCAGGCCCTGCGCCTCCAGCCGCCGGAAGGCCTCGCGCACGGGGACATGGCTGGTGCCGAATTCGACCGCGACATGGTCCTGCCGCAGTCGGCTGCCGGCGGCGATCTGCCCGGCGACGATGCGGTCGGCCAACTCTCGGCTGATGCGGGCGGCGATGGGTTCGGCAGGGGCGCGGCTCATGCCGGCAGGGATAGGCGGGCAGGGCGCGAAGCGGAAGTGGCAAGCTGCCGCAATGTCGTAACCTGCCCCTGCCGTGGTCGCAAACAGGCCGCCGCGCGGCCCGCCGATCCGGCAGAACGAGGCGATTGGCCCGAGGGGCCGCGCATCCGCAGTCAAGGAATCCGCCATGTCATCTTTTCCGTCTCGTGCCCGTGTCGTGATTGTCGGTCTTGGTGGGATCGTCGGTGCGTCGGTGGCGCATCACCTGGTGGAGAATGGCTGGGACGATATTGTCGGGATCGACAAGTCGGGGGTTCCGACGGATGTGGGCTCGACGGCGCATGCCTCGGACTTCTGCTATGCGACCAGCCACGATCTTCTGTCCTGCTGGACGACCATGTACTCGATGGATTTCTACGAGAAGATGGGCAACTACAAGCGCATCGGGGGCCTCGAGGTCGCGCGGGTCGGGGACGACGCGCGCATGGCCGAGCTGAAGCGGCGCGTGGACAGCGGCAAGGCGTTCGGGACCAATGTCAGCATCATCTCGGCGGCCGAGGCCAAGGCGAAGTTCCCGCTCTTGGAGGAGGACCAGATCCAGGGCG
>NZ_FMVT01000031.1 GCF_900102505.1 Paracoccus tibetensis
CATGGGAGTTGGTTCTACCCGACGACGCTGCGCTAACCCTTCGGGGAGGCAGGCGGCCACGGTAGGATCAGCGACTGGGGTGAAGTCGTAACAAGGTAGCCGTAGGGGAACCTGCGGCTGGATCACCTCCTTTCTAAGGACGATCCTGGCAGGATTGCTTGCAATCCTCGTGGATCATCTTAGCAGACGCCCGAGATCAGGGCGTCACATACGGCCAGGCCGTCCTCATATCTCTTCAGGAAATCAAGTGTCAGAGCCGCGCGGGGCGAAGCCCGGCGCCCGGCCTGTTATGGGTCGGTAGCTCAGGTGGTTAGAGCGCACGCCTGATAAGCGTGAGGTCGGAGGTTCAAGTCCTCCTCGACCCACCATTACCTTTGCCGCAGGGCAGGGATATGGGGCCTTAGCTCAGTTGGTAGAGCGCCTGCTTTGCAAGCAGGATGTCGTCGGTTCGACTCCGTCAGGCTCCACCATCACCCAGGCACATCCGACATGATCAGCAAATCCTGGTGCCAGGCTTTGCTCGTCCTGTCGGACGCACGGATCCTTCGGGATCCACTTCACATCGTTCAGAGAGATAATCAGCGTTGTCGGCTTCATCCGCGTAAGGATGAAGTGGTCGCAAGACCAACGGCAGCGTTGTCCAAGTCAAGTACAACTAACCAACAAGCACGGTTTGCCGTTCGGCAAATCATGCGGGAAAAATGTACGAATGTTTTTGACTGGAAGCGACCGCCGCGGGGCAACAAAAGGACCGCGGTGCGAAGGGCCTTTGGGTCTTTCTTCTTCCGGATCAAGTCAAGCGCGATAAGGGCGTTTGGTGGATGCCTTGGCAGCAAGAGGCGATGAAGGACGTGATACTCTGCGATAAGCCATGGGGAGCTGAGAATAAGCTTTGATCCATGGATTTCCGAATGGGGAAACCCACCTGAAGCTTGGTTGTTGTTTGCCGTTCGCGGCAGATCAACAGCTGGGCTAACCAGGTATCTTGGACCTGAACACATAGGGTTCAAGAAGCGAACCCGGGGAACTGAAACATCTAAGTACCCGGAGGAAAGGACATCAATAGAGACTCCGCTAGTAGTGGCGAGCGAACGCGGACCAGCCGAGCCTTGAGAGTGACCAGAACGATCTGGAAAGATCGGCCATAGCGGGTGACAGCCCCGTATGGGAAGCTCGATGGGACGTATCAAGTAGGGCGGGACACGTGAAATCCTGTCTGAAGATCGGGGGACCACCCTCGAAGGCTAAGTACTCCTTGCTGACCGATAGCGAACCAGTACCGTGAGGGAAAGGTGAAAAGCACCCCGACGAGGGGAGTGAAACAGTTTCTGAAACCGGACGCCTACAAGCAGTCGGAGCCCCCTTGAGGGGTGACGGCGTACCTTTTGTATAATGGGTCAACGACTTGGTCTGTCTGGCAAGCTTAAGCCGTTAGGTGTAGGCGCAGCGAAAGCGAGTGTTAAATGCGCGATTTAGTCAGACGGATCAGACCCGAAACCGAGTGATCTAGGCATGAGCAGGATGAAGGTTGGGTAACACCAACTGGAGGTCCGAACCCACACCTGTTGAAAAAGGTCGGGATGACTTGTGCCTAGGGGTGAAAGGCCAATCAAACTCGGAGATAGCTGGTTCTCCGCGAAAGCTATTTAGGTAGCGCCTCGGACGTATCCCTCGGGGGGTAGAGCACTGCATGGATGATGGGGGCCCACAGCCTTACTGAGTCTAAGCAAACTCCGAATACCCGAGAGGACTATCCGGGAGACACACGGCGGGTGCTAACGTCCGTCGTGGAGAGGGAAACAACCCTGACCAACAGCTAAGGCCCCCAATTCGTGGCTAAGTGGGAAAGCATGTGAGACTTCCAAAACAACCAGGAGGTTGGCTTAGAAGCAGCCATCCTTTAAAGATAGCGTAACAGCTCACTGGTCTAATCAAGAGGTCTTGCGGCGAAGATGTAACGGGGCTCAAGCCACGAGCCGAAGCTTTGGATGCATCCTTCGGGATGCGTGGTAGCGGAGCGTTCTGTGATATAGGACGCTGCCTCTTCTGATCTCTCGGGATCAGCGGAGGCAATGTTCTGACTGTGAAGCCGGGCCGTGAGGCATCCGGTGGAGTGATCAGAAGTGAGAATGTTGACATGAGTAGCGACAAACAGGGTGAGAGACCCTGTCGCCGAAAGTCCAAGGGTTCCTGCTTAAAGCTAATCTGAGCAGGGTAAGCCGGCCCCTAAGGCGAGGCCGAAAGGCGTAGTCGATGGGAACCAGGTTAATATTCCTGGGCCAGGAGATGGTGACGGATCCCGAGGGTAGTTCGATCTTAACGGATTGATCGGGCTGCTTAGGGGTTCCTGGAAATAGCCCTCCACAAGACCGTACCCGAAACCGACACAGGTGGACTGGTAGAGAATACCAAGGCGCTTGAGAGAACCACGTTTAAGGAACTCGGCAAAATACCTCCGTAAGTTCGCGAGAAGGAGGCCCGATTGGTAGGCAACTATCGGTCGGGGGCACAAACCAGGGGGTGGCGACTGTTTACTAAAAACACAGGGCTCTGCGAAGTCGCAAGACGACGTATAGGGTCTGACGCCTGCCCGGTGCCGGAAGGTTAAAAGGAGAGGTGCAAGCCTTGAATTGAAGCCCCGGTAAACGGCGGCCGTAACTATAACGGTCCTAAGGTAGCGAAATTCCTTGTCGGGTAAGTTCCGACCTGCACGAATGGCGTAACGACTTCCCCGCTGTCTCAAACGTGGACTCAGCGAAATTGAATTGTCTGTGAAGATGCAGACTTCCCGCGGTTAGACGGAAAGACCCCATGCACCTTTACTACAACTTCGCACTGGCATCAGGATTGCGATGTGCAGGATAGGCGGTAGGCTTTGAAGCGGGGACGCCAGTTCCCGTGGAGCCATCCTTGAGATACCGCCCTTCGCACTCTTGATGTCTAACCGCGGCCCGTTATCCGGGTCCGGGACCCTGCGTGGTGGGTAGTTTGACTGGGGCGGTCGCCTCCCAAACAGTAACGGAGGCGCGCGAAGGTTGGCTCAGAGCGGTCGGAAATCGCTCGTTGAGTGCAATGGCAGAAGCCAGCCTGACTGCAAGACTGACAAGTCGAGCAGAGTCGAAAGACGGCCATAGTGATCCGGTGGTCCCGAGTGGAAGGGCCATCGCTCAACGGATAAAAGGTACGCTGGGGATAACAGGCTGATGATGCCCAAGAGTCCATATCGACGGCATCGTTTGGCACCTCGATGTCGGCTCATCTCATCCTGGGGCTGGAGCAGGTCCCAAGGGTATGGCTGTTCGCCATTTAAAGAGGTACGTGAGCTGGGTTTAGAACGTCGTGAGACAGTTCGGTCCCTATCTGCCGTGGGTGTTGGAGACTTGAGAGGAGCTGCCCCTAGTACGAGAGGACCGGGGTGGACGGACCACTGGTGGACCTGTTGTCGTGCCAACGGCAGTGCAGGGTAGCTATGTCCGGACAGGATAAACGCTGAAGGCATCTAAGCGTGAAGCCCCCCTCAAAACAAGGTCTCCCTTGAGAGCCGTGGAAGACCACCACGTCGATAGGCCGGAGATGTAAGTGCAGCAATGCATTCAGTTGACCGGTACTAATGGCTCGATAGGCTTGATTTGATCCGGAAGAAGACAGACCAGCTGCAACAGCAGCCCTGACTTCCTCCCAGGAACATCCTTGGACAACACGCGGGCGCCGAAAGGCCCCGCACGCTGAGCGTTTCTTTCCCGGTCTGGTGGCCCTAGCGCGAGCAAAACACCCGATCCCATCCCGAACTCGGCCGTTAAGTGCCGCTGCGCCGATGGTACTGCGTCTCAAGACGTGGGAGAGTAGGTCACCGCCAGACCTGGAAAGAAACGCATCTCTCTCGAACGACGTCACTTCCGATCAAGGACACCAATGGCGCGGGGTAGAGCAGCCCGGTAGCTCGTCAGGCTCATAACCTGAAGGTCACAGGTTCAAATCCTGTCCCCGCAACCA
>NZ_FMVT01000013.1 GCF_900102505.1 Paracoccus tibetensis
TGGCCAGGTGAGCGACTACACTGGTGCTGCGGCGCTCCTGAGCAGCCTGCCTGCCGCCGAATGGCTGATCGCCGATCGGGGTTATGATGCCGACTGGTTCAGGGATGCATTGAAAGACAAGGGGATACGTCCCTGCATCCCGGGCCGGAAGTCCCGCGGCAAGGCTGTCCGATGCGACAGGCGGCGATACAAGCGGCGCAACCGCATCGAGATCATGTTCGGCAGGCTGAAGGACTGGCGCCGCGTCGCGACCCGCTACGACAGATGTGCGAAAACCTTCCTCTCCGCCGTCGCCCTCGCCGCAACCGTCATCTTCTGGCTTTGACGATCAATGAGTCTGGAGCCTAAACTGGCTTCAAGATGATTGTAGCCGACAACCTGCCAACGCCAAGCGTTCTGCTTGCTGGCCCGGGATAACGTCGAGATAACGTTCGCCAATTCTGTGCACATTCGATGTGTGTTGCCCGTTATCCCGAGGCGCAAGACACCAAAGAAACGTATCGGCATTGACCAGTAACTGTATCGTCTTCACAACTTGATTGAACCTTGATTGAACCTTGATTGAACCTTGATGAACCTTGATTGAACAATCTGAAAGCGATCACCGCGGCGTCGCCACCAGCCACTACAAGAGTGCAGGGAGCTTTCTGGGCTTCATCGGTACAACCTCGATCCGCCTCTGAGTGCGCCACTTGTCAATGTGACCTGGCAGCGCCTTATCCCGGTATGAACACGGGAGTGCCCGCTTATCGTTGGGACGATCTCCCTCCAAGTTGTTCCACCGACCCAATCGCACGGAGCTGCCAGAAGCCACGGCCAGCGTCATAAGCGCATCATGCTGTCATAACTTCTGCTTGCAAATACGATAGAGGTTTGGACGTGGGTTGAACTGCCTTCCCATGCGGAACTGCCAAGAGTTTCCTTGCCCTCCCGGAACTATGATGCCCTGCGCCACCAGTTCGGGAACGGCCGTTGACAGACCTTCAACGCGCCTCATCTGCTTCGTCGTCAGGTAGTAGTAAGTGTCATCCTGCCAACCAAGCTCCTTGTCCGAGGTGATCTTTGGACCCGCGGTCGACAGGTGTCTGAAAGCGGTTTCTGACGTCTTCAGAAAAGTCCGAAGGCGCTGCAGAACAGCGTCGAGGCCGAACTTCGGGAGATCAGCCGAATGCCAGCGGACCGCCATCGCAAGCACTGCGGCTTCCGCTGTCTCTGCCGGCCACGGCAGCAGGCCATATTCAATGGCCATCTCACCAGCGACCGCGACCAGCGCCAGCCGGCGGAGTGCCTCAAGCCTTGCTCCATCACCGGCGACGATCGAAATCTGGCCATTTCGCAGCAATCGTTCCGCGGCGGCGTCAAGTCGCGCGGGCAGGGTGTGCGAGATCATGGCACGGTCGTTGATGACCCGCTGGATGAAGGCGGGCAGCAGATGGCCGTGATGCGCCTTGAGCCCAGATCCGATGGTCGAGACGAAAGCTCGGACATCGGAATGGCCGTGAACCGATCCGAGCACGCCATGGGCGCCGATGTCGACCGGGATGTCGATGATTCTCGAAACCATTGCGGCAGGCACGACCTTCCTGTGCCGTTTCAGCAGCGCAGGGAAGGATGACTCGGACGTTGACAGAGTTACTCCCCTCCAGTCCCGGTCATGTTGCGTGTAGAAGCCGTCTTCCCCGAGGCCGGTCAGATGTCCGAGCAGCTTGCCGGTCAGGTTTTCCGGAAGTGAATCGAGCGCCAGGATCCCGTCATGCGTGCGCCGGATCATCTGTTCGAGGAGTGCCGGTTCCAACGACCACCTCGCACTGCCTGCGGGCGCGCGATCTGCGCTGGTCGCGACGGCCACGGCAAGGGATTTCCCAACTGGGCCTTTTGCGTGGAGGTTGAACATCGCCGTCTCGATGCGGGCCAGTTTGAGCAGCGGAGCGGCAACTGCCGCACAGATCCCTAAAACCAGTGGATCGCTGCCCAGGGCAGGGCGAGCCACCTGGTCCTGCCACCCTTCCAAGCTTCCGCGTCTCATTCGGGCAGAATGGTCGGGGTTCACCAACAACGGCGCCGATCCGAGATCCTCATTATGCGGGATCGAGTTCCCGTCCGCGCGCATGTAAATGTCGCCACCAGGTCCGGACATCCAGCCGGTGCGATCGGTGCGCCGAACCGTCGGCGCGCCTCTCCAGCTGCGCAGGAGATGCCTGAAATCGGACGCCTTGCCGAGGAGTTTGAAGCCGTGGTCCGTCAGCCTGTTCAGGCCGGCAGTTCCGTTGAGCGCGCTGTTCTCGAGGGTCAGGCGCTGAAGCGTGCCGTCATGTGCGACGAACGCGACCTCGATAACATGGCCGGACTTATCATCACGCGCACCAGTGCGCAGAACCCTGATCAGCCCCGATACCGGGGTTCCATCACCTGTAGAAATGACGCCACTGCCCTGGAGACACATAAAACCAGGATCCAACTCCTCCCGGATCGCGGCGACGAAGTCAGCGAGGTCGACCGCCCCAGGAATGCCCTAATCCGCACTGACGCCCCACTTCTCATGAAAATGTCGCGCCAGAACCGCATCGATCTCACGCCTCCCCATGAAATGCCACGTGCCTGCCACCAAATCGTCCACTCCCATAGCTCCGCCACATCATGTCTTGGCGTTTATGAAACATGGTGAAAGAAGATTTGGCTGGACCATTGGACCGTTGGACCACATCTCGATCCGTTGACAGCCGCTTCACTTTTCCTTCACTTTCGCTGTGAAAGGAATTTAGGGTCTTTCCAGTCAGCTGATAAGGTCATGACATTCGATACAAATCTTCGCCTACTATAATACGATCCTCAACTAAGAGGAGTGGCTGGAAGTTTTCTCAATGCAGAAAGGGATATCTTTTCCTCGGCCACCCGCCGGCGGACATCATTACGAGTAAAAAGTTTTTTTCTTACCCGCGCGGTCCAGCATGCAAACCGTGGACACAAAGCTGCATCGTAGCTCCTTTCTCTCAGCCAGCTGCGACCGTTGTGGCAGCGGAGCCTGTGGATGAGGCCTTGGACCGCAGCTTGGACCGCCGCGCCTCACTTGGACCGGGTGAGCCGAGGCGTCCAGCTCCAGGTGGGGCGGCCTACGAAAATCCGCGGCTCCTGCCTTCGGCCTTGACACCGCAGACTGAAAGCTTCTGCTCCGAAGTTATGTAAGGTCTGGGATGAAGAAACCGTCGCGTGTTGGCAGGCGCGGTGACCAAGCATGTCGGGCTTGAACATATGGCATGCTGCGATCTTCAACGAGCGTCCAGCAAGGTAAACGCAGTCATACATCCGCTTTGCTCATCGAGCCGATCCCGTCTCTGCAGGATCTGCCATGCCGGACAGCTACAATAAGATCGGCGATGAACTGAAGATGTTCATTCAGGAATGCCGATGGTGGTCTTTATCGGTATCTCAGTCCACCAGAAGTCCCCCGGCGAGCATTCGGAATGCGTCCTGCGCCTTTGGCAGCATCGTAGCGGGGTCATCACAGGTCGCTACCCAGAGTGCCGCATTGAGCGCCGCACCGTTCAGCAGACGTGATGCGGCCTCCACATCGACCGGCTTCAGAATGCCCGCCGCGCGCAATTCAGCCACGGCCGCACGCGTGGCATCGAGACAACGGTTCTGGCTCGGCCAATGGGCCGGATCGCCCAGCACCGCCGGGCCATCGCGCAGGACGATGCGCTGCACCTCGGGGTCGAGCGCCATCTCGATATAGGCGCAGCCCTCGGCCAGAAGCGCAGACCAGACCGTATCCTCGGCCTCGGCAAGCGCGCGCGCCCGGCTCGCCATCTCGGCGTCGATCTGCTCGACGACGGCCGCGAAGAGGCCCTTCTTGTCGCCGAAGTTGTGATAGAGCGCCCCGCGCGTCAGCCCGACCGCCGCCGTCAGATCATCCATCGACGTGTCGGCAAACCCTTTTTCCGCGAAAGCGGCACGTGCCGACGCGATCAGCTTGCGCCGCGTGTCGTCCATCATCTCGGCGCGGGTCCGTCTGGCCATGGCATCCTCTTCGTTGCAGCTATTGACATACGACTTGTATGTAAATAGCTGCTGGATACGCAGCGTATCTAAATTGCCTCGGCAGGGGAAGCATCGCCGCCGATTTATCACCACAACCCGCCAAAGGAGAAACACACATGGCCCAACGCGACGCCATCTACCCGGGCAACTCGGCCCGCCACGCGCTTTACGATGCCCACGGCTACTCTCCCGCCGTCCGCTCCGGCGATCTGCTGTTCGTGTCCGGCCAGGTCGGCAGCCGCGAGGATGGTTCGCCGGAAGACAGCTACCTTGGCCAAGTCGAGCGTGCCTTCGCCAACCTCGAGGCGGTGCTGCAGGCAGCCGGCTGCAGCTTCGATGACATCATCGACGTCACGACCTTCCACACGGACCCCGAGGCGCAGCTTCCCATCCTGATGCCCGTGAAGGAGCGCTTCTTCCCGGAAAGACCGTTCCCGACCTGGACCGCCGTCGGCGTCACCTGGCTCGCAGGCTTCGACCTCGAGATCAAGGTCATCGCCCGCATCCCGACCGCCTGATGAGACGCCGCAGCGCGCGACAGATGCCCGCTGCGGCAGTCACCAAGAGTTGGCCCGCTCGTCACCTATCGGAGGCCGGAGGCGTCTTGGAACGCAAAGCGTCTTGTTGCTCGCCATGCTCCGATGCCTCAGCGGCGGCCGTTCGGCCCACGCCTGGCTCCCGCTATGCCGGGCGCCTCTGCACCAGCACAAGGTTGCGCTCCAGCATCGCTTCGGCGCCGTCGAGTGCTTTTTCGAGGCGCGTGATAGGCGCGCCGATGGCGGCCAGTTCCTCGTCGAAGGTGGGAAACGGGGCGGAGGGTGCTGCCTCCAAAGCTTAGGGGGGCGGGGCCGCGTGCGAGAGGGCCAGAAGATGACCGTCCCGGCGTAGCTGCCGAGCCGCGTGGCTGAGGATCGCGGCGCGTGCCAAGGCGACCGGCGACTGGAGGCAGTAGGCCTCATCGCCACACCTGCCGCCAGCATTCCGACTGGCAGCGGCCAAAGACGCACAGGGTCAGCCCCAGCAGCATCGCCTGGCTCAGCACGAAGCTGGCACAGGGCAGCAGGCCCCCGATCGCCAACCGCGCCAGCGGTGGCCGAGCAATGTTCCAAGCCGCCCATGAGCCTGCCACGACTCCTGCCGGAAAGCCCGCCGTCATCAGCCCGTCTGCAGCGGGGTGGGGCGCGATCCGCTATGCCGGGTCATCGTCAGGACCACGAAAAAGCCAAGCGCCACCGAGGCCGCCAGAGGAAAGAAGGTGAGGCTGCGGCACGGTCCCTCGGCCGCTTGCGATCGAAAGATCGCTCCGCTACCAACCTCCAGCGATGAACCATCTCTGGTGGTGCAAGTTCCGGCAGACCGAGACTTCGACGGATGACGTGGCGCGCATGTCAACGCCGGACACCCTCATCCCCAGCCTCGTTTTCAACGGCAAGGAAATGCACTATCAGAAGCGAGGTTCGTCACGCTTCTCAGTGATCGGCTTAGATCGTTGAAAGACGCCCCAGCCCACATGCTGCCAACCTGTGCCTTGGGATCACGTCACGGGCCCGGGCGATGACCGGCCGAACCTCGTTTGTCCCCCTGCTGGCCGGCAACGTCAGTTTTCGCAGATGACTGGATCATGCCCTGTTCGGCGACGCAAGCATGCGCCGTTTTCCCGGCTGGCCTGCCGCCTGCAACGTCAGCGGGATGCCGGGATCCTCTGGCGGGTCAGTTCTTTTTCGTTTCCGGAATGCAGTTGAAATTGCAATTGGAAAGGCTTCCTGTTTCTCGGCGTTTTCTCAAAGTGCAGAGCCGTTTTTAGGTTTTTGAACATCTTTACCAAAAAAAGTTCTTTAACCAAGTTCTAACCGAATTTTAACACAGGGATTTTAAAATTAAAAAAACCTTTATCTAGTTGAGTTTTTTTAAGTTTAAAATCTAAAATTATAAAAAACAACAGTTGCATAAACACGCGTTTGCAAACGCCATTTCCGCCCTCCTCTCCCCGGGCTGAGCCCGATCGCGTCCCGACGGGACTGAGCGACCGGGGCGACATCACTCCTGGCACCTGTAGACATCCTGGTAGCTCTGCCGCGCGCCGGTGAGATCGAAGCAGAGGCCGCGGGCGCGGATGTCGTCGCGGATGCGGCTCATCTCGACGCAGGCGATCGAGCGTTCGGTGATCGAGATGCCGTCCGCCATGCAGCGCTCCATGGTGGCGTGATGGCGGTCGACGAGGCGGCGATCGGCGCTGCCGAGGGCACCGCCTTGTGTCATCAGAATGAGACCGGCGATCAGGGCCAAAGCAAGGGCGAGGGCGCTGCTGGCGAGGATGCGGTGACGGCGGGAGTGGGGCATGGTGCGGGCCTTCAGGAAAGGGGTGGGGCGGAGAGAGGTGGCCCGAATGCGCCGCCTCGGGCAGGGTGGACGGGCGGCGCGTCAGCGCGCCGTCAGCGCGTTGAGGTCGGCGAAGACCTCGGTGCCGGTGGCGCCGTAGCCGAGCGCGGCGGCTGCGGCGAAGGGGTCATCGGCGAGATCCGCCTCCGGGTGGCAGGTGTGCAGATACATTGCGGTGACCAAGGTGGTGGCGCCGACCGGGGTCACGAGATCCAGACCCTGATAGCTGCCGTCGCCCAATCGGAAGGCGGGCCGGGTCTCGGAGCAGAAGAACTGCACCGGGGCCGTTGCCTCCCAGTCCAGGGTGGCGGGATCGGCCTCGGGCGCGGCCGAGACGGCGGTGCGCAGCGCGACCATCACCAGGTCGCCCGGCACCGCGGCGCTGCCTTCGCCCACCACCTGGCGCGAGACCCGATCGACATGGATGCATTCGCCCATCTGGCAACGGCCGAGATAGGGCGCCGCAGTCAGCGCGCCGGGCAGGAGAAGCGCCGGCAGCAGGAGGGCAGGGAAGGGGATCGCGGAACGGTGGGCGGCTCTGGTCGAGATGTTGGTCATGGTCGTCTCCGTGGTGCTGGGGTGGGTAAGGGTGGATGTCAGTCCTGGCAGCGCGCCGGATCGGCGAGGCAGTGGCGCAGGGTCTCGGGGGCGTCGGGGTCAAGGTCCCGCGCCAGGCGGCCGGGGCTGAGGGAGAGGGCCTGCAGCTGCCAGAGCCCCGTCGCGTCCGGGCCGTGGAGCGTGCCCGTCAGGGTCAGCGGCGCCTCCAGCGGCCCGAGCTGCAGGCTCAGCTCGGTGCGGCTGGTCGAGAAGAGCCCGCCGCGCGTCCTCGCTTCGGCCTCGAAGCCGTAATCGCAGAGGAGTGCGGTCGCGTTCATTGTCTCGCCGCCGCCGACATCGAAGGCGCCGGTGCGCAGCTCGGCCGGAGCAATCTCGAAGAGCCGTTCGCAGCGCAGATGGGTGTGACGGGCCTCGAAGCTGCGCCACAGGTCCCGGCAATGGGACAGAAGCGGGCGCAGCCAGGGCTGGTCCCGGTCGAAGGCGGCGCAGTCCGGCAGATCGGACGGCCCGTGCCGCGCGGGATCGAGCGCGTCCATGGCCGCGTCCAGCCGGTCCCGCTCGGCAATGAGCACCTCGTCGCGCTTGGCCGCGCCGGCGCGGCGGGCCTGCTCGATGGCCGCGTCGATCTCGGGCGCGGCCGCGCGGTAGGCGGCGCTGGCGGAGATCGCCGCGAAGGCGTCGTCGGCAGGCGCGTAGCCATTCGCGGCGATCGCCGCCTCGAGTGTGGCGGGCGCGGCCTCGATTTCGGCCAGGGCGCGGCTGGCGCGCTCCCCGGCGATCTGGGCGAGCCGCGCTCCGGCCCTGGCCTCGCAGGCGGCTCCGGCCGCCTCTGCAGCCGCATCGCGCTCGAAGCCGAACACCTCGCTCATCCGGGCCGTGCAGTGCAGCGTGACGAGATAGGGCTCGGTGATCCGCTCCACGCCCTGTGCCAGCTCGGCCCCGCGGGCCTGCGCCGCGGCATCGGCCTCTGCAGTGGTCGCCGGCGCCGCAGGCGTGGCTTGCGCGGGAGCTGCGAAAGCGGCGGCGGTCAGGGCGGCAGCCATGATGGGGGCGAGCACGGTGGCGGAGCGGTTCAGGAAGAGGCAGGTCATCAGGGTCATCCTCGGGTGGTGGCAGGGAACGGGCAGCCGGCATCAGGCCACCGGGCTGCTGAGCGCGGCAGGACGAACTGCAGGGCAAGCAAATGAGGCTGTCGCGGCGCTTCGGCGCTCAGCCGGCGGCGGGCGGACGGAGCCGCGGCGTGCCCGGTGGCAGGCGCGGCATGGGGGCGTCAACAGGCGGAGTCTCGGGCATCGGGGTCTCTCGGCTGCGAGGATGGGGCCAGGGCTTGTGACAGAGGTCAGGGCTTCGCGCATCTTATTCACAGGATGCTTCTATTTCCATAGTATACTTCGTGGCGCGACTCGGGTTCTTTCAGGTCTAGGATCGGGATGACCGATCGTGCCGATGCCCTCCTTTCCGCCTTCGCCACCGTCCTGCGCCGGCACCGCCTCGCCGCCGGGATGACCCAGGAGGAGCTGGCCCATAAGGCCGGCGTCAGCCCGCGCTACGTCTCGCTGCTCGAGACCCGCAAATACCAGCCCACCCTGGCCACGGTCGACGGCATCGCGCTGGCGCTCGGCATGCCCTTGGCGGCCTTCGTCACCGCGATCGAGGCGGAGCGCGCCGCCAGCGCCGCCAGCGCCCCCGGGACCTGAGCGCGGCGCCAGCGCCACCACGGTTGACACCGTCGCCACCTGCATCAACCCTGTCGCCGCCTGCCGCCTGCCGCCTGCCGCCTGCCGCCTGCCGCCTGCCGCCTGCCGCCTGCCGCCTGCCGCCTGCCGCCGCCTTTGCCCATTATCCGCGCCTTTTTGGCGCCGGCCGCAGCTGCGACCTTGCCGCCTCGATCCGGGCGATGAGCAGCTCGAGCCGGTCCTGGGCCATCATGGCGCCGCGGGCGAGGCCGGCGCCCATGGGGCCGGGGACGGCCTCGGCGGCCCAGAAGACCAGCGCCAGCAGGTCGCGCAGCACCGCCGCCTCGTCCAGCGCCTCGGTCAGCGCCTGATGGGCTGGATCCGCCGGCTCACGCGCCGCCATGACGCGCCTCCGTGCTGGCAGGGTGGGTGGGGCTGCCAGCAGCAGGGGCGGTGACGGCCGCGGCGTCTGCGCCCGCCCCCGCGCCCCACCGCGGGTCGGCCGGCGCGGTGCGCGGCGCGGCGAAGGGATCACCCTCGATCACCCGCTCGGCGAGGAGGCGCGCGGTCAGCGCCTCCAGCCGCGGGCGCTCGGCGATGAGCGTGGCGCGGGCGCGGCGCAGCGCGCGCTGCAGATGCGCCTCGACCCGCGCCGCCAGCGCCGGGTCCGTCGCCAGCGCTGCGCCGGGATCGGCCTGCCAGAGAAGCCCCGCGCCAAGGCCGTAGCCGCGCTCGATCTCGGCCGCCAGCTGCGTCGCGCGGCCGAGATCCGAGGCGGCGCCACCGCCGGCGCCGGTGGTGGGTGCGCCGAGGATCAGCTCCTCGGCGGCGCGCCCGGCCAGGCAGCAGGCCAGCTGGTCCTCGAGCCCGGCGCGGGTGTCCAGAAGCGGCAGGTCCTCGACCGCGACATGCCCGCCGCCCATGCCGATCCGCGCGCCTGTGATCCGCCCCCGCCCGGTATGGTGCAGCATCACCGCATGGCCCGCTTCATGAACCGCGACGCGGCGCAGCACTGCCGGGTCCTCGCGCCCGAAGCCGAGCGCGGCGGCGATGTCGGCTGCGGCGACGGGCCGGCCCGCTTCGCGTGCGCGGCTCTGCGCCTCGCGCAGCGCGGCGTCCAGCTCGGCCGGGCTGCGCCCCGTCGCGCGGCGGGAGAGCCGGTCCAGATCCGCGCCGCCGATCGACGCGCCGGGCAGCGTGACCGGCAGCGCGGCGACCAGCCGCGCCAGGATGGCGCGCACCGCCGCCGGGGAGGGGCGCGGCAGCGCCAGCACCCGGTCGATCCGGCCGGGGCGCAGCAGCGCAGGGTCGATGGCGCGGGCGTCGTTGGTGGTGGCGAGGACCAGCACCCCCTCGAGGCCCAGGACCCCGTCCAGTTCCTGAAGCAGCCCCGCGATGACCTGCGCGCGGTAGGAGACGGCATGCCGATCGCCCGAGGCGCGGCTGCCGGCGGCATCCAGCTCATCGAGGATCAACACGCAGGGCGCGGCACTGCGGGCGCGGGCGAAGGCGGCGCGCATCTCGCGCAGCATGTCGCCAAGATGGCCCGCCGCCTGCCATTCCGCCAGCGAGGCGGTGACGAGCGGCAGCCCGGCCGATCCGGCCACCGCGCGGGCCAGCCAGGTCTTGCCGGTGCCCGGCTCGCCATGGATCAGAAGCGAGCGGGTCATCTGCGACCAGGCGATGCGCCCCGCGCGCCAGGCGGCGATGTCCGCGACCAGCCGCCGGGCCGCGGCGGCGACGGGCCCGTCGAGGCAGAGGTCTTCGAGCACCGGGCCGGCCTCCTTCGTGCCCGCCGCCGCCACCTCGGTCAGCCGGCGCAGCTCGGCGGCGCGGCCGGCGAGGTCCGGCAGCCGCAGCGCCAGGCGCCAGGCATCCGCGCCAAGCCGCGCCAGCGCCGCATCGGGCGGCAGGGCGCAGTCGCCCGTCAGCGGACCGGGATCGCCGAGGCTGAGCGCGGCGGCCACCACCTCCCGGTCCGGGGGGCCGAGCTGCAGCACCGGCGGCAGCAGCCGCGCCATGCGCCGCGGCAGCTGCGCGGCATCCCCGAGGATCAGAAGATGCGCGCCGCGCCCCTCGGCCAGCGCGTCCTTCCAGAAGCCGGCCACGGCATCGAGCGGCTTGGTCTCGGGCGCATGGGCCCGGCCGGAGCTGCAGACGAGGTTCAGCTTGCGAGTCGGGTGCTCGGCCTCGATCAGCTGGGCCAGCACGATGGCCAGATCGCCGGCGAGACCGGCGGGGCGGCAGGCGATCACGGTGATGGTGCCCGGCGCCAGCCACCGGGCCAGATCCTCGGCCAATGGCAGCGCCCGGCAGAGCCGTGCCAGCGCCAGCGCCCTGAGCGGCCGCTGCGCGAGGCCGGGGCGGGTCTCGGCAAAGCTGATCTCGGGCTCTTCGATGGGGACGGTATCGTCGATCTCCTCGAGGTCGATCTCGCCAATGCGGCCCTCGACCAGGGCCTCGAAGACATGCTCGGGCATCTCCTCGGCGGTGAGGGGGCGCGCGTCGATCAGCGCGGCGGCGGTGTAGAAGCGGGGCAGCCAGTCAGGCATGGGTCGGCTCCGGGCATGAGGAAGGAGGGCAGGGCGGTGGCCGCCCTGCGGAGGATCTGGCCGGGTGGCGCGTGTTAGGTTCCGGAGGGCGCGTCGGATGCGAGGGCGACCGCGATGCGTGCCACGCTGACGGGTGCGCTTTCTGCAGCGCTGCGGGTCGCGCCGCCTTCTTCGCTGACGGCTGCGTTCCCGGAGGGCGCGGCCTTGATCTGTGCCGCCAACGCGTCGAGCCGCGCCTCGATCTCGGTGCGGAGCCTCGGGCGGTAGATCTCGCGGGTGACGTTCAGCATGTCCGCGAACTCGGCCTGCGGAACGACCGCATGGGGAAAGGCCCGGCAGAGATCGCGATGCAACCGCGTCTCGGCCGCGCAGGCGGCGGCGCCGGTGGGCATGACCAGCTCGCGCAGCACCCGCACCGCGGCCCCCCTGGGCAGGCCCAGCTGGTGGCGGTGGCGCTTGGTCGGATGGGCGGAATAGCCCAGCTTCAGGAAGTGCCGGCCGTCATGGCGCAGATCCAGGAGGTAGATCCGGCTCTCCCGCGCACTCCAGCTCTGCCCGCAGCCGGGGCAGTCGACCTGGCCCCAGGAGAGGTTTGCCCGGGCGAGGCGCCGCTCGGTCCCGCAGGCATGGCGGTAGAGGTGATAGTTCGGGTTGCCCTCCGGGTCCGGCCCGATCCGCGTCCAGCCGCGCCGGGCGGCCATGGCCGCCTCGCGGGCGGCAAAGCAGGTCTCGCAGCGAAGCCCGGACCGTCCCTCGGCCATGCGGATGATGATCTCGTATTGGCGCCGGAGCACATGGCCGCAGCGGGCGCGGTAGAACCCGTAGGCGGTGCTCTGCGGATCACGGCCCAGATAGACCAGCGCCGCGCGGATAGCGGTCTCGGCGCGCCGGGCCTCCAGGCAGGCATGGCAGATTGGCTGCGTGCTCGTCAGCACGGAGATCCGGCAGGCAAAGACATGACCACAGGTTCGGCAACGCAGGGCCAGGTGCAGGCGATCAATGACGCGGGCGGCGATGTCAAAGCCCTTGGCCTCGGCCGCGGCGATCCAGCCGGGCATCAAGGAACCGCGGTGGACCGGCAGGTGCGCGCCCTCCATGGGGATGGTGCCCGGGGCGGCGTGGGCCCCGTGAGCGACGGGTGGACAGGAAGGAGCGATCGCCGGGCGAGCCGCGGCGGAACGGGGTTTGCGGGGCATGAATGCCTCCAGGAGCTGAGATTTGGAAAACCCGCCCTCGCGCGACCCGTCCGCGCGAGGGATATGCAGGGCGCAGGCACCATCAGGCCGAACCCTGGACAGGGTCGGGACGGCAATCAGCGCGGATCAGCAGGGGGAAGGGTCAGGCCGGGACCGGCGCGGCGATCTCCGGAACGTCCGGCTCGATTTCGCAAGGATCTATATGGCAGGGCAGGGCCGACATCTCCCGGATGCGCAGGCGCGTGCTCCGCAGCATCTGTCGGCAGCGCCAGGCCACTGCGCCATCACCGGGGCAGGCGAAGAGGGCAGGCGCCCTGTCGAGGACCTGCCGTGCCTCAAGGAACTCGGCATTCGAGCCCGCCTGCATCAGCAGGTAGCAGATCACCGCCATGTGCCGCAGCGGCCGGTCCTCGGGGCGGATCACCTCGGCGCTGCGGATCGCGTCGATCCGGCCGAGGACACCCGTGCGCGCCGCCTCGGCATCAAGGAGCCAAGTGGCAAAGCCCGGATCCCGGCTGTCGGCCGCGCTGATGTCGCGCTCGGCCTCGACATGATCGGCCAGGGCCGCGACGAGCCCCGAGAAGGCCCGCGAGATCGGAGTGTGGATGAAGTGGCGCGGTGCCGGTTCCGTCACGCCAAAAGGCATGGTAAGGCTGCGATTAGCCATGGTTGATCCTCCAGAGATCGACTGCGGTTAGAGTTCGGGGAGGGGGCCAAATCCCTCCTTGAGCTCGCTATATAATATATGCTCTATATGCCGTCGTCAACGGCAATGTGAGGATATAGTTCCACGTCATGTCAAAGCCCGTCGCATACCCCATCAAGAAGCTGATCGGACTGACCGAGGGTCAGGTCCAGCAAATTGCGGATTTTCGTTTTGATCATCGCATCGCATCTGAGTCAGAGGCGATCCGTCAGCTCATCGAGATTGGGCTGAAGGCGGCGAAGCGAGAGGGCTGAGGCCGCAGAGCGTGGACCGGATTACGATCTCTGGTTTGTAGGCGGTAATCTGAGGCTGGCCACCTTCAAGTGCAGCTTTCATCGCGGCAGCAACAATCTGATCAAGGTCGATATGCACCGTAGTGAGGGGCGGGATGGCATATTTGACTTCATCCATGTCGTCGCATCCAATCACGGAAACTTCGACGCCGACTTCGCGACCTTTCGCTCTGCAAGCCGAAAGAACACCAAGGGCTATGAGGTCGCTGAAGCACAAGAAGGCAACCTCGCCAGACTGCCGCTCTTCAAGAATTCCTGTTGCTGCCTCAAAGCCGAACGCCCGCGACGTCGCTCCTGGAATGATGCCAGCCGGTTGCAAGCCACATCCAGCCAACTCATCCAGTGCGCCTTGCAGGCGGAGGCGAGCGGGACTGGTGCCGTGCCCGCCTCCAAGCCAGTAGACCGTGCGGTGACCCGCTTCGATCGCTGCGCGAGCCGCCAAGCGACCCGACTCATATTCATCGGCGACGACCTGGGGAGAAGAAAAGCCCTCGACGGCGCGGAAAAAGAGGCACGTAGGGACAATCAGCTTGCCTTCGTGGCAGAGGATATCTTCAAGGTCTTTCTTGGTGGTTTCGTAAGCCGGACAAATGAGGAGTGCTTCGCAGCCGATCTGAAGTGCTTGCTTGAGGAAATCCGCTTGGCGCTGGCGGGACTCGCGCGAGATGCCAAGCAGAAGCCTCTTGCCTCGGCGGTCGATCTCTTTCTCGGCTGTGATCAACATGTCGTTGAAGATGGGGTTGGACAGCTCTCCGAGGCACACAGCCACCGTGTTGTTGCGAGATGTGCGCAAATCGGCTGCTGCTTGATTATAAATGTAGCCGAGGGATCGGGCAGCCTGCTGGACACGGGTCAGCGTTTCTACAGGGAAACGTCTATCGCCCCGAAGAGCGAGCGACACGCTCGAAATCGATAGCCCTGTCGCATTCGCGATGTCCTTCAATGTCACGCGTGGCGCCATGCGCGATATTCCTTTGCCTGCAGGATAGCATCATTCACAAGAAGATCCCCGCCGGTCAATCGATTTAGTAAAACGATAGACTAAATGGCATTCCTATGACAGCCTTCAACAGGGAGTCGGGCCAAGGCCCATGTCAATGTCTGGGAGGACACGATGAGCAAGACCGCTTTTTCCGCCGCCGCTATTGCTGCGATCTGCCTGGGCAGCGCTGCAAGTGCCGAATGTGACTGGCAACCGCAGCGTCCGGTGAACTTCATCGTGCCGTGGGGCGCAGGAGGCACAACCGACACCAACGCGCGTCAACTGGCCTCCATGCTGCAGGATCGATTCGGCGTTCCGTTCAACGTCGTGAACCGCACCGGCGGGAATGGCGTGACCGGCCATATGGCAATTTCGCGGGCGCGGCCGGACGGCCAGACCATTGGTGCCGTGACCGTCGAAATCAACACGATGCACCATTTTGGCCTCACCGACCTGACCTATGAAGACATCACGCCGCTTGCCTTGATGAATCAGCCCGCAGCGAGCGTGCTCGTGGGTAAAGATAGCCGCTTCACCTCGCTGACGGAGGTTCTCGATTACGCGCGGGAAAACCCGGGCGAGCTGACGGCATCGGGCACCTCGCAAGGCGGGATCTGGCACCTCGCCTTGGCGGGCATGCTGGAAGCAGAGGGACTCGATCCGGAGGCGATCCGTTGGGTTCCCTCGCAGGGTTCGGCAAGCGCACTCCAGGAACTGCTCGCCGGCGGCGTCGACATGGTGACGCCGTCGCTTGACGAGGGGAAGGCGCTGGTCGAGGCAGGTGAGATCCGCGCTCTCGCTTACATGAGCGATACGCGCAGCGACACGTTCCCCGATGTCCCGCTGACGGCCGAGGAACTCGACAGCGGCTGGACGCTGGCAGCCTACACCACCGTCTCCGGTCCCAAGGACATGCCCGAAGACATCGCCTGCAGCTACGAGGCAGCGCTCGGAGAAATCGTCGCTTCTGATGAGTGGGCGGAGTTCCGGGCTACCCTCGGGGCACCGGTTGTTTGGGGCGGTGCTGCAGAACTCGGCGAACTGATGGCGAGCTATGACGAGAGCCTTGGTCGCACGATCGAAGCCATTGGCGGGGCGCAGGAGTAACTATGGATGTCTCCCGCGACGCAGTGACCGGCATGGTCCTGATGCTCGCCGGGATCGCCATGTTCGTTGGCGCGCAGGGGTTTTCCCCTGCCGCCGGCTTGCAGTTCGGCGCGGGGTTCTTTCCCAAGATCGTCTCCTGCGGCATGGCGTTCTCTGGCATGCTCATCCTTCTCGGGGCCCTGCGGCAGAGCCAGCCGGATCGTCTGACGATGGATTGGCGCGGGCTTGGCCGGATAGGGCTGCTCGTCGCGCTGATCGCTGGCTATGCCCTCGCGCTCGATCCACTGGGCTACCACCTGTCGACCATTGCTCTGCTGTTCACCGTCGCGCTCTTTTTCGGAGCGAGCTGGTGGGCGTCGAGCATCCTGGCGGTGTCCGCAACGCTGATCCTCCACTTCGTCTTCTACTCGGTCATGAGGGTGTCTTTGCCCTGGGGCGTGCTCTTGCCGTATTCCTGGTGAGGTAGAACATGGAATTCTACGACATCCTGGTCAGGCTGATGGATCCTTCCCTCCTGCTGACCATCCTGATCTGCACGCTCTACGGGGCGATGGTCGGTGCCTTGCCAGGTCTCTCCGCGACGATGGCAGTGGCGCTTCTGGTACCCTTCACCTTCTTCATGGATCCGGTAACCGCGATCGCGGCGATCGTTGCCACAACGTCCACGGGTATCTTCGCCGGGGACATCAGTGGCGCATTGCTCAGGATCCCCGGAACACCAGCGTCGGCCGCCTATGTCGCCGACAGCTCCACGATTGCGCATAATGGACGCCCGCGGACCATCCTGTTCGTGTCGCTCTTTTCCGGAGTCTGTGGGGGCATCATCGGGGTCATCGCCCTCAGCTTGGCGACCCCCATGCTCGCGCGGTTCGCGACCAACTTCTCCAGTGACGAGATGTTCTGGCTGGCAGCCCTGGGACTGAGTTGCGCGGTCTTCGTCGCAAGCGCACCGCCGGCCAAGACATTCGCCAGCCTCTTTATCGGCCTCGCCATCGCGACTGTGGGGATCGACGTCGCTGTCGGTATGCCGCGATACACATTTGGTCTCTATGACCTCTATGATGGCGTCGACTTCATCTCGGCAATGATTGGGTT
Source organism: Paracoccus tibetensis (assembly GCF_900102505.1). Classification (GTDB taxonomy): domain Bacteria; phylum Pseudomonadota; class Alphaproteobacteria; order Rhodobacterales; family Rhodobacteraceae; genus Paracoccus; species Paracoccus tibetensis. The sequence goes on from NZ_FMVT01000013.1 coordinate 16,583, forward strand.
CTTCGCCCTGACCGAGCTTTTCCGAGCCGCGCTCGTCCGAAGAAATCCGGCAGGGGAGCCGATCCCACTCCGGATGGAGCCGCTCTGGACGGCCATCAAGAATGCCCTTGGCATCATCAGAACACGATGGGCCGCGGTGGTCCGGTCCGGGCCGCTCGGGGTTCTTATCGGGGTTCTGCCGGGGGCAGGCTCCGATGTCGCTGCATGGATCGCCTACGCGCTCTCCCGACGGTTCTCGCGCACGCCTGAGAAATTCGGGCATGGCCATGACGAAGGCATCGTCGCGGGTGGTGCATCGAACAATGCCGCCGTCAGCGGCGCCTGGACACCAGCCCTCGTCTTCGGGATCCCGGGTGACAGCGTCACTGCCATCGCCATTGGCGTTCTCATGATGAAGGGCCTCACGCCGGGCCCAGACATCTTCGAGCGCAGCGGCGAGATCGTCTACACGCTCTTCGGTGCGTTCCTCATCGCCAACATCTTCATGATCTTCACAGGCGCGCTCGCAATCCTTCTCGCCAGTCAGCTGCTGCGGATGCCGAAGAGCCTGCTGATGCCGCTGGTGCTCGCACTGTCACTGATCGGCGGCTTTGCCGTCATGAACACGGTGTTCTCGATCTGGATCATCATTGCCCTCGGGATCCTCGGCTTCCTGATGATCCTGGGTGGAATCCCAATTGCTCCGGCCATCCTCGGCGTCGTTCTGGGCAAGACGCTCGAGCAGAACTTCATGACCTCGATGATCAAGGCGCAGGGAGACTTCACCCAGTTCTTCTCGCGCGACATCGCGATGGTTCTCGGCCTCGCGACAATCCTGATCTGGGGCCTGTGCCTCTACCGCGCCGTGCGGACAATCATCGCACCTCCCCAACAAGTGAACCACAAGGGCTACGAAGCATGACGAATGCAATCAAGAAACGGCTGCAGGCCGGCGAAACTGTCACCGCCTGCTGGATCGATACCGGCTCGCCTGAGGTGGCCGAGATCGTCGTCAACGCCGGGTGGGATGTCGTCGTGATCGACTGCGAGCACGGCGCGGCTCCGCTCGAAGAAGGCCTCGGCCTGATCAGAGCCGTGCAGGCGGCGGGCGGTGAGGCCATCCTGCGCGTTCCCGATGGAAACGACACGACTCTGAAACGCGCGCTCGATCGCGGTGCGCGCTCTATCATCGTGCCCATGGTGAACACGGTCGAGCACGCCAAGGCCATCGTCCACTCCTGCCTTTATCCTCCGCTCGGCGGCCGCGGCTATGCGGCTCCCATCGTGCGCGCCTCTCACTATGGTCGGTGGGCCGAATACGCGCGCACGGCACATGATGATCTCCTGCTCATGGTCCAGTGTGAGCACATCGACGCCGTCCCGCATGTCGCGCAAATCGGGGCGCTGCCTGGCATCGACATGGTCTTTGTCGGACCGAACGATCTGTCCGGCTCGATCGGCATCCTGGAGCAGCTGGAGCATCCGGACCTGCTCAAGGCGAAGGAGCAGATCGAAGTGACAGCTCGCAACTCGAACGTGAAGCTGGGCACCATCCTCGGTGGGGGCCGCAATTACACCCAGTTGCGTGACGCCGGCTACCAGTTCATCGTCGGACCCTGCGATGTCGGTCTCGTCTACGCAGCTGCCCGGCAGGCGCGGGAAGATATGCTGAGCGATTTGCACGCCGCGGCTGAGGTTGTTCCTCAGGCGCGCAGCTACTGAGGTGCCCGCATGAAAAAGATACTCAACGATCCGCAGAATTACGTCGACGAGATGCTTGATGGCTTGGTTGCTGCGCATCCCGAAATCTACCGCGCGCATGCTCACAGGGTGATCGTCAGGGCAGGCGAGAAGAAGCCGGGAAAGGTCGGGATCGTCACGGGGGGTGGCTCCGGTCACCTCCCGGTCTTCACCGGCTATGTCGGGAACGGACTGCTCGATGGCTGCGCCATCGGCAACGTCTTCGCCAGCCCTTCCGCTGAGCAGATGGCCGAGACGATCCGTGCCGTAGATGCCGGGGCAGGGGTGCTGTGTCTCTATGGGAACTACGGCGGCGATGTCATGAACTTTGACATGGCGGCCGAAATGGTCGACTTCGAGGACAGCATCCGCACCAGGTCCCATGCCGTGGCGGATGATGTCGTCTCAGCCTCCCTGGATGAGGCAGAGAAGCGACGTGGCGTTGCCGGCATGATCTACGCCTTCAAGATCGCGGGCGCCGCGGCCGAGCGGATGGCGGACCTGGACGAGGTAACACGCCTCGCAGCCAAGGCATCGGACAATGTCGTCTCCATGGGAATGGCGATGACTCCCTGCATCATCCCGCAGCTCGGCAAGCCCACCTCGACGATCGCGGATGACGAGATGGAGATGGGAATGGGGATCCACGGAGAGCCCGGCGTCTGGAAGGGGCCGATCAAGTCGGCCGACGATCTCCTCGACGAGATGTTCGACACGCTCCAGAAGGACCGGCCGCTGACCGCCGGAGACCGTGTCTCGGTTCTGGTGAACTCTCTGGGCGCCACGCCTCTCGAAGAGCTTTACATCCTGTATCGGCGGTTGGCAGCCAGGCTCGCTGAGTTGGGCGTGAAAATCGTGATGCCGCTCGTGGGGCGCTACGCGACCTCCATGGAGATGACCGGGGCGACGCTGAGCATCCTGAAGCTCGATGATGAGCTGGAAGTGTTGCTGCGCGCGCCGTCAAACTGCGCGTTCTGGAAGGTATGAAGATGCAGATCACGTCCAGCGACTTGAAGTCGGCGCTCAGAAGAGTAGCCGCCCATTCCAAGAGCAAGCGGGAAGAGCTTTGCGCCGCCGACGCGCAGCTCGGAGATGGCGACCTTGGGATCACCGTCTCCGAAGGCTTCGATGCTTGTGCCACGCTCGATCTGCCGGAAGATGTCGGCAAGGCGTTCTACGAGATGGCGAAGACGTTCCAAAGTGTCTCGTCCTCGTCCTTTGGCACGCTTGTTGCGACGGGTCTCATGGCGGCTGCAAAGGAAACGAAAGGGCGGACAAGCCTCGACAGCTCCGAGATCGCCGGCCTGCTCTCGCTTGCGCGTGACGCCATGCTTGCTCGGGGCAAGTCGTCGCTCGGGGAGAAAACGGTGCTTGATGGCATCGATGCACAGGCGAAGGCGTTGCAGGAAGGTAGCAGCGCCGCACTCGATACGGCGATTGCGGCAGCGAGGGATACGGTCGAGACCTTCCGGAACAGGCAGAACCAGGCGGGCCGGGCGCGGATCTTCGCCGAGAAGTCAAAGGGCCTGCCCGATCCCGGCCAGCTTGCGCTTGTCGTCATGACCGAGGGTCTTCGCTAAATGTGCAGGCCGCTTGACTGGGGATTTCCCATGGCCAGTTCGAGACCTCAATGGGCAACTTGCCATTGCGACTTCCGAAATGCCGCACGTTAAGCCTTTTTCACTACTTTCCGGTCGGAAGTTGGGCTCTACATGCAACCTTATTGCCCAAGTGCTCGACCGTTGTCTGGGTGGCTGCAGGCCTTCTAGGTCCCCAAGGGACGCGGGTCCAACAATACGTTGACAGAATGCTTCCAAACCACATCGAGCACGCCAGTAGGTTAGGCACCTGAAACCTGTATCATGTTGGCGGCCTGCGCGTTGACCACGGATAAAAGCATGCGTCCATGTGGTCTTTAACGAGGGTGGCCGTGCCAGCGACGATCAGATCAAACCTGAAACGCTAACTGCGCACGTCGGCGCACGTGTGAAATCGCTGGACTGAGGCGACTCCGTTGCCGGAGTGCTGTGCCTATTGCGAAGTAGATCTCCGCGCGCGTAACTCTTCGCGTCGCCTACTTTCCGAGGACGCTGAGCGTTGCTGCTATGCATTGAGACTTGAGTGACTGCTGCCCAACGGGTTTATCATGGCACAAAGTTTGCAGGAGGGCGCGCTAGACAGCATGGGAGCTGCAGCGACGAGCAAGTTGGGCAGTTGCTTTTGATGTCATCGCTTTGAGCGCCACAGTCGCGCGCCACGGTCCGGCGGGTTGTTGAGTTGCTTCTACCGAAGCAGGCAGCGGTCGCAGGTTGCAGCGCAGCCTTGTACAATTCAGATCGCGCAGCTCACTATCAGCTACACTTTTGCGCTCACGCATGTGTCGGATCGATAAAGGCCCAAGATCGCTGCAAGCAGATCATTCTGATCCTATCTTGACGACTTGGGCCGCCAGCTGCGACACCGCACCTCGAAATGCCATGGCAGGCTACACTGCGCGACAGCCAGATGCGGCCGCTGAGAGACATAGACTGAGGCGAGGTAATTCTGGCGTGAACTTACTCAGCCCCATTTTTATCGACGGCGTCTCCACGACCGATGCACCTGCAGGCTGCAAATAGCTCGGCATCGGCGCCGTGAACGCCAGCGAGCATCGTCAGCGACCAGGGCGCAACGGAAACATCCGACGGAAGAACGATGGCGCACCCGTCGACCAGGTTGATGAGCGACGTGTTTCGCAGCATCGCGGCATTGAAACGGTCAAAGTCGGCCTCGACCTCTGCAATGGTGGGCGGCATCACCGAAAGCGCCGGAGCTACCAGAGCATCATGTCCTTCCATCCGCTGCCGGAACAGTTTGACCATCTCGGCGCGTTCGCCGTAGGCATTTTCGATCTGCTGAAGCGACAGCGTCTCCGCGTAGCGGATACGCGACAGCACGCGGGGGTCGCCTACCTTTTCCAGCCGGTCAAGATCTGCAGCATAGTGGCGATGAGCCTCGACCGCGACGATAATACGGTTCAAGCCGATCCTGTCGCCGATTGGCGTCATGTCGACCGGCTGCAACTGGTGCCCGGCTGAACGAAGCCGCTTCGTTACGGCGGAGAACCAGGCTTCTATCTCCGCAGACACATCATTCGTGAAGGCGCCATGCGGGACCGCCAGTGTCAGCGGACCGGCGGGCGGCGCGATAATCGGACGGCCTGCCATGACCGACAGCACGCGCTGCAAAGTTTCGGCATCGCGGGCCATGGGGCCGGGCGTGTCGTAGCTGGGCGCCAGCGGATGCACGCCCCTGTCCGGCACGAGACCTTGGCTGGGCTTCATCCCCCACAGGCCGTTGGCCACCGCGGGAATGCGTAGCGATCCTCCGGTATCGGTGCCGATGGCCGCATCCACCAGCCCCAGCCCGACGCTCACCGCCCCGCCCGAGGTCGAACCGCCGGGGATCCCGCCCGGCACAAGCACGCTGGAGGGCGTACCGTGATGCGGGTTCAGCCCGACCCCGGAATAGGCGAACTCGGACATCGAGGTCCGCCCGAACATCACCGCCCCCGCCTGCCGCAGACGCGCGACTGCGGTGCTGTCCGCCTCGGCCGGCGCACGGTCCGCCAGCAGGCGCGAGCCCGCCCCGGTGACCTGCCCCGCCTCGTCGAAGAGGTCCTTGACCGAGATCAGCATCCCGTAGAGGGACAGATCCTCGCCTGCATCCGCGCGGGCCTGCTGGCGCTGCGCCTCGGCCAAAATGCGGGGACGGTCCAGCTGGGTGAAGATCGCGCCGCGATCCGGCAGCGCCTCGGCCCGGTCCAGCGCGTCCGTGACGCGGAGCAGAAGGGGTGTCATGCGACCTCGGGCAGGGTATCGGTGGCATATTCGTGAGCGATGCTGCGGCCGCTCGAAGGATCGCGCATCTCCATGCGGAAGCGCGCGGCGGGGCGCACGCCGCCCTTGGCGCCGAAGGTGCCGCACATCATCGCAGCGCCGCCATCCTGCGCCAGCGCGTCGAAGTCGGCGCCCGCGATCAGGTCGGTCAGGGGCCGGATCGCGGCGAGCGTGCCGGACTGATAGGGCTGCCAGCCCAACCCCTTGTCGATCCAGCTCTCCAGCTCGATCTCTTCCAGGCGGTCCGCAACGCTGCCCCACTCCCACAGCTCGGGCGCGCAGGGCTTGGCGCAGACCTGCTTGGACAAGGCGACCGAATGGGCCTCGAGCTTGCGGTCGGTGTGGTCCGAGCCGAGGCCCAGCCAGCGCCGCCCGCCCGACTGGACGATCAGCGGCTCGACCTCGCCCGAGCTGTCGGGGCCGACGGCCTCGATCCGGGCCGACGGGGTCAGAAGCCCCGCGGCCACCCGGTAGTAGAGCGGCGTTGCCGAGGGGGGCGTGACGCCGATGGCGGCCAGTTCCTCGATATGGTGCTGGATGGCGGCGGCGTCGCGGCCGGTCCAGCCGGCGACGACCATGTGGCGGATGGCGATGTCCACGGCCGCGCCGTTGCAGGTGAAGTTCATGTCGGAAAATCCTTTCAGAAGGCCGAGGGCAGCCACAGCGCAAGGCCCGGCAGCGCGATCAGCGCGGCCACCATCAGGGCCATGACGAAGACATAGGGGATGACGCCCATGATGACGTCGTTGATGGATCCGCGCTTCCGCGCGCCCTGCACGACGAAGAGGTTCAGCCCCACGGGCGGCGTGATCAGCGCCATTTCCACCAGCACGATCAACAGGATGCCGAACCAGACCTTGTCATAGCCAAGGCCCGCCATGATCGGCACGATGATGGGAATGGTCGCGACCATCAGGGCCAGCGTCTCGATGAAGAAGCCCAGCACGATGTAGAGGGCGATGACCAGCATCAGCGTGCCGAAGGGCGACAGCCCCGAGCCGCCGATCAGGTCCGACAGCTGCCGCCCCAGCCCCGCCGAGGTCATGGCGAAGTTCAGGAAATAGGCGCCGACGATGACCAGCATGATCATGGCCGAGATGCGGATCGTGCCCTCCAGCGCCTCGATGATGGCGCGGCGGCCCAGCCCGTCGCCGAACGCCGCGATCACCGCCGCCATCGCGACCCCGATCGCCGCCGATTCCGTGGGCGTCGCCCAGCCCGCATAGATCGAGCCGATCACCACCGTGAACAGCGCGACGATTGGCAGCAGCTGGCCAAGGCTGCGCATCCGCTCGGACCACTCGAAGCTGCGCGAGGGGCCGCCGAGCGCCGGGCGGACGATGCAGATCAGCGCCGTCACGACGACGAACGCCAGCGCCAGCAGCAGGCCGGGGATCAGCCCCGCCAGGAACAGCTGCGGGATCGAGGTCTCGGTCAGGAAGCCGTAGACGATCAGGTTGATCGAGGGCGGGATCATGATGCCAAGCGTGCCGCCCGCCGCGATGGCGCCGGAAAAGAGGCGCGGATCGTAGTTCAGCCGCTCGGCCTGCGGCATGGCGACGGTGGCGACGGTCGCGGCGGTCGCGACCGAGGACCCGGACGTGGCCGAGAACATGGTCGAGGTCGCAATGTTTGCGTGGACCAGCCCGCCGGGCAGCCAGGACAGCCACTTGTCCAGCGCGGCATACGTCCGCTCGGCCACGCCGCCGCGCACAAGGATCTCGCCCAGCAGCACGAAGAGCGGGATGGCGATCAGCGTGCTGGAGGCCGACGAGGACCAGATCATCTGACCCATCCCGCGCAGAAGCGGAAAGGCCGAATAGAACTGCGCGACGCCGATGCCCAGCAGGAACAGGACGATCCCCACGGGAATGGAGAGGGCCATCAGGCCCAGCAGAGAGATGGCGACGGTCCAGATCATGGCTCGACCTCCGATCCGATGCCGATGGTGGCGTCCAGCGCGTCCCGGCGCCCGGCGAGAAGATAGGACAGTGCGACCAGCGTGATGATCGTGGCGCTCAGGGCGAACCACAGCCAGCCCGCGAACCAGATGCCCTGCGGAATCCACAGCGGCGTCTCCAAGGGCGTGTTGGCGCGCGAGCCGCGCTCGATCGTCTTTTGCAGGACCGGCCAGCACTGAAAGGCGATCAGCAGGACGACGCCGTTGGTGACGATCATCGCCAGAATGTCCATCGCAGCCCGGCCCGTGTCCCGCAGCTTCAGCCGCATGACGTCGATGCGGACATGCGCCCGTTCCAAGAGGGCGAAGGCAAGCCCCCAGCTGGCGACGGCCGCCATGACATAGCCCGACAGCTCGTCCGAGCCGCCGAGCGAGCCGAGGCCAAGGCCCCGCAGCGCCACGTCGGTCAGGATGAAGGCGACCGTCAGGATCAGCGCGACGCCCAGGATCAGGGCCACGGCCCTGTTGGCGCGCCGCAGCGCGCCAAGGATGTGATCGGCCATGGGCTTAGCGGTCGATGGTCAGGCCGACCGTCTGGCCGACGGTCTCGTTCCAGCGCGCCGCCCAATCGCCGCCCGCCCGCGAGGCCCAGTCCGGCAGAACCTCGGCCACCAGGATCTCGCGCGCCCGCGCCATGTCGTCCTCGCTGGCCGGGGCCACGGTCATCGATGCGCGGCTGCCCTCGCAGGACGCATCGCCCGTCAGGCAGGCGATGTCGTTTTCAAGCCCGCCCTGGGCGGCCTGCCAGGCGGGGGCCTCCAGCCCCTCGGCCACGGCGCTGGTCAGCATCGTCTGCTGCTCGGCCGTCAGCGCGTCGTAGCGATCCGCGTTCATCGCGATCACGACCGGGTCCCACCCGCCAAGCGGCAGGGTCAGCAGGTGGTCCGATACCTCCCACCAGCCGGCGGAATAGCCCGAACCCGCGCCGGTCACCGCGCAGTCGATCACGCCGCGCTCGAGCGAGCCAGGGACCTCGGAGAAGGCGATGTTGATCCCCTCGGCCCCGAGCGCTTCCAGCAGCTTGGTCGTCATCCGGCCCGAGCCGCGGACCTTCTTGCCCTGCAGATCGGCCAGAGAGGCGACATCGCCCCGGCAGAAGACGACCTGCGGCGGATAGGGGGCGATCCCCAGCACCTGCGCCCCGAAGCGGTCGCGCATGATGTCCTCGACCATGGGGCGGGCGGCCTCGACCATGGCCTGCGCCTCGGCGGCGTCAGTGGCGATCAGGGGAACGTCCAGGCCTTCCAGTTCGGGCGCGTCCCCCACCGTATAGTCGGCAACCGTGGCGCCCACGTCGAAGACGCCGTCGCCCAGCATGCGGTAGACGTCCGCGCCCGCGATGCCCATCTGGTCGAAGCTGGTCAGCTGGGCGGTCATCTGGCCGTCCGTCAGCTCGGGCAGGCGCTCGTTCCAGAAGACGGTCTCGAACTGCTGGTAAAGCGGCAGGTTCGACCAGCTGCCCACGACCGACAGCTCTTCGGCCAAAGCGGGGGCGGCCAGCGCGCTGCCGGTCATCAGGATGGCGATGGTCTTTTTCATGGGTTCTCTCCTGTTGGTTTCTTGTTGTTCAGATCGCCCGACCGGGGCCCGTCCCGGGGCTGGTCAGGATGCGTTCGGCCCGCGCCGCCGGAATGTCGGTGACCAGCATGTGGCCCGGCGCGTGGGTCAGGGCCAGCGCGGGGCGCGCGGCCTCGATTGCGGCCTGGGGCGTCACCCCGCAGGCCCAGAAAACGGGCAGATCGCCCGGCTCGATCACCGGCGGATCGCCGTAATCGGGTGCGTCCAGATCGGCGATCCCGATCAGCGCGGGATCGCCCAGATGGACGGGTGCGCCATGGGCCAGCGGGAAGTCCGCGCAGATCCTGACGGCCTCGATCGCGTCGGCGGCGGGCATGGCGCGCAGGCTGACGACCAGCGGGCCGCCGAAGCGTCCGGCGGGGCGGGTCATGAGGCTGGTGCGGTACATCGGCACGTTCCGCCCGGCGGCCGAGTGGCGCACAGGAATGCCGGCGGCGATCAGCGCATCCTCGAAACTGAACGAGCAGCCGATGAGGAAGCTGACCATGTCATCGCGCCACCAGTCCGAAATGTCGGTCGGCTCCGCCTCGAGAACGCCGTCGCGCCAGACGCGGTAGCGCGGCACGTCGGTGCGGATGTCGATGTCGCGGCCCAGGGTCGGCAGCGCCGGATCGCCAGGCGCGCCCACCGCCAGCAGCGGGCAGGGGCGAGGGTTCTGCTGGCAATAGCGCAGGAAATCCGCAGCCTCGGCGCCGGGAAGGATGACGAGGTTGGCTTGCAGCGCGTCCCCGCACAGCCCGGCGGTGGGTCCGTCATGGCCGCCGCTGCGGATCAGGCGGCGCAGCGTCGCCGGGTCGCGAAGGTCTTGGGAAAGCTGGTTCATGCACACCCCGGGTCTTGCTTGAGGACATTGTGACCGGGCCGGACTGATTTGATCAACAACTCACTTGATGTCGATAATGATCTTCTGGCGCGATCATTCGAGGGGGCATGGCTGCGCGGCCTCGACCGCGGCGCGGGTCACCTCGCGGCCGATCTTCTCGTTGCGGTCGGGCACGTAGCAGATCGCGAATTCCAGGTCGGGCAGGCGTGCCTCTGGGCGGACGGCGATCTCCTCAAGCCCCGCATGAGGCCAGGAGCGGACGATGTCGTGGGGGATGGTGCCGATGCCGAAGCCTTGGCTGACAAGGTGCAGCGCCGTCGCCAGCGAGGCCGAGCCATGCACCGCCACCGGCATCCGCCGCCCCGAGGACAGAAGCTGCACCACCTGCCGATGCGGCGTCGTGCGCTTGGGAAACGAGACGATGGGCAGCGCGGCCAGCACGTCGATGCCCGCCGGCTGCGGCACCGCGAAATGGACCGGAGAGCCGAACCAGCCCAGGCTGACGGGGGGCAGGGGCGTCATGTTGATCCCGCGCGGGGCCTGATCGCGCAGCATGATCGCGACGTCCAGCCCGTCCTGCGCCAGCTGGGCACCCATTTGCTCGGACGTCTCGACCGAGATCTCGAAGCGCAGCTCGGGGTGGCGGGCGCGCAGCGCGGTCAGCATGCGCGGCAGCACGGTATGGGTCATCGTCTCGGCCACGCCAAGGCGCACGACGCCGGCCATCACGTTCTGCGTCAGCTCCTCGAGGATGCGGTCGCGTTGGGCGACCAGCAGCTCGGCCTCGTCGCAGAGGCGCCGGCCTTCGGCGGTCAGGCGGACGCCGCGCCCGTCCCGCTCGAAGATGGCGATCTTCATGCGGTCCTCGAGGTGGCGCACCCGGCGCGAGATGGCCGATTGCGCCAGCCCCAGGCCGTCCGAGGCGGCGCGAAAGCCCCCGTGGCGCACAATGGCGCGGATGATCTCGATGTCGCGAAAGCCGAACATGGCGCGATCTGGAACGCGGGCGGGGGCGGCGTCAAGCGGCCCCCGCCTGTGCCTCAGGCAATCGCGGCCGGGCGGTGCAGGCGCTGCCAGGCGGCGCGGGCGGCCAGAACGGTCTCCATCTGCACCGTCTGGCCCTGCACGAAGGCCGGGCCGTAGATCGTCTCGTCGGGGTATTCGGTGATGAGCGTCACCGGGACGCGGTGGCGCGCATCCGCCCCGATCAAGCAGGGAAAGCCGTTGATCATCTGGAAGCCCGTTTCGCCGGCATGCGCCTCGTAAAGCGCGATCTGGCGGGCGTTCTCCTCAAGAACGCCGGGCATGGCGGCCAAGTGAGAGGTGACCGCATCGACCAGCGCCTCTGCCTGGGTGGCCCAGTCCGGGTGGTGGCGCAGGATCAGGAAGAATCCCTTGGGCAGCGTCCACATCGCGAAATGGCGCGGCACATAGCCCGACAGCGGCCGCGTCCATTCGTGCGACGGGTAGCCGTGCAGGTTGATGTGCAGCTTCGCACCCGAACGACGCTCGGCCTCGTGGCGGATCGCTTTTTCGTAGAGGATGCCCTGCTCCTCGCGGTATTCCAGATCGTCGCCAAGCGCGGTGTAGCGGGCGGCGTGGTGCATGTGCCGGGGGTTTTCCGCGATCAGCGCCTGGTGCAGCGCGTAGCCGTCAGGGTTTTCGAGAGGCGAGAGGGTGAAGGCCGCGCCCTCCGCCGCAAGGCGCCGTCCGGCGCGCAGGGCGCCGACGATGCCGGTCGTCTCGTTCGCATGCTGGCCGGCGCTGATCATGACGGGCGCGCCGGCCCCCTGGAACTGGCGCGCCTCGAGGGCGCGGCCGGTGCGTGTTGTCGCCGTGAAAGCCTCGCCACCCAGAGAGGCGAGGCTGGCCGCGATCTGGCAGGGAGTCAGCGGCGCACCTGCCATGTCCAGCGCAGGGGGCTCGGTGTGCGCGGCCGGCATGGACTTCGGGAAGGGCTGCAGCCTGACCTCGAGGCGCGGTTCGGGGCCGCAGCGCACGCGCGGGACAATCTGGCCGGGTTGCAGCCCACGATCCCCCGCAGGACGGCCCGAGATGTGCTGGAAATACTCCAACGACGAGAAATACAGATCCTCGTGCAGCGCCTCGGCCAGCGACAGAACCTCGTCGCCATGCGCAAGCGGCTCGTCGCGGGCGGGCAGCGTCACGTCGAAGACCAGCTGGTCGAAATAGGGACCGGGGGTTCCGTCCGCCCCGGACCAGTCGCGGCCGGCAAGCGCCGTCATGGCGGCGTCGAACAGCGCCTCGAGATCGGTTTCCAGCCGCTCATCGCGCGTGGGGGTGACGATCCAGCCGGTGGGCGAGAGGGCCGGCAGGCCGCTGACCGCGACATGGTGGCGGTTCGGGGCAAAGACGCGGCGCGTTTTGGTGATCGCACCGTAGGTCAGGTCCAGATCGTAATGCAGCGCCGGCCCGCCGGGGATCAGGGTGATCCGCACATCGGGCAGCAGGGCGGCCAGCGGATAGGTCTCCAGCCGGAACCGCTTGGGGTCGGCATCGGGATGGACAGGATAGGTGATGGCCGCCTCGGTCAGGCCCTCAAGCGGGATCTCTTCAAGGAAGGCGTGCAGCAGCGGCTTGTAGGCGCTGCGGATATGCGTCGAGACGCCGCGGGCGGCCAAGGCGGCTTCGGCCGCCTGCCGCGCGGCGCGGTCGTCAAAGCACCACAGGGCATACGGGCCGGCCCCGGCCTCGGCCAGAAGTCGGTCCAGCGTGCGGGGCGGGGCGGCGGTGAGAAGCGTGTTCATCGTCCGGTCCGTCCCGTCGGGTCCAGCGTGTCGCGCAGCCAGTCGCCCAGAAGGTTGAGGCCCAGCACGGTCAGCAGGATCGCAAGGCCCGGAAAGACGCTGACCCACCACGCGCTTTGCAGATAGGTCCGCCCGTCGGCCAGCATTCCGCCCCAGCTTGGGATCGTCGGATCGACGCCAAGGCCGAGGAAGGTCAGGCTGCTCTCCAGCAGGATGTTGTTCGCCACGTTCAGCGTCATCAGCACCACGACCGGCCCCAGAAGGTTCGGCAGCAGGTGGCTGAAGAGGATGCGGCGGTCCTTCACCCCGATGGCGCGGGCGGCCAGGATGAACTCGCGGTCCCGAAGCGCCAGCACCTGCGCGCGCACCAGCCGCGCATACTGCACCCATTGCGAGACGATGAGCAGGATGATGGTGTTGGTCAGGCTGCCGCCGATGATCGCAATGAAGGTGATGGCCAGAAGGATGAAGGGCAGCGCCAGCTGCACATCGGCAAAGCGCATCACGATCACGTCCCAGATGCCGCGGTAATAGCCCGCGACCAGCCCGACGATCACGCCAAGCATGACCGAGCCCGCGACCGACAGGACCCCCACCTGCAAGGAGATCCAGCCCCCCGCCACCACGCGCGCCAGCACGTCGCGGCCCAGGGGATCGGTCCCGAGGATATGGTCGGCCCGCGCGAAGGGTGGCACCAGCCGGGCGGTCAGGTCGATGGCGCCGACATTCGGGAACAGCCAGCCCGAGGCCAGGACGGCGGTGCAGATCAGGCCCAGAAGGCCGGCGCCCAACAAGAAATCAAGCGAGAGGAAGCGGGATTTCGTCTGGTCCATGGGCTCACTCCGTCCGGATGCGCGGATCGACAAGGCCATAGGCGATGTCCACCAGCAGGTTCACGCTGACGATCAGAAGCGACAGCACCATGATGACCGATTGCAGCACCGGGTAGTCGCGCGCCGCGACCGCGTCGAAGGCCAGCGAACCCATGCCGGGCCAGTTGAACACCCGCTCGACCACGACGACACCGCCCAGCAGCCCGCCGAATTGCAGGCCCATATAGGTGATGAGCGGGATCGCGCAGTTCCGCAGGGCGTGCTTGTAAAGCACCGTGCGCTCGCTGAGCCCTTTGGCGCGGGCGACCATGATGTACTGGCTTTGCAGCACCTCCAGCATGGTGGTGCGGACAAGGCGGACATTCGTCGCCGTCAGGATCACGCCCATCGTCAGCGCGGGCATGATGAAGCTCTGCCAGCCGCTCATTCCCGAGGGGGGCAGCCAGCGCAGCGTGATCGAGAAGATCAGGACCAGCATCGTCGCCAGCCAGAAATTCGGAAAGGACAGCCCGATAAGCGAGGTGATGCGGATCAGCTGGTCGGCCCATTTCCCGCGCGAGACCGCCGCCCGGATGCCGAGCGGGATCGAGATCAGGATCGCCACCGCCATCGAGGCGAAGGCCAGCGCAAGCGTTGCCGGCAGCGCGCTGGCGATCAGCAGCGAGACCTGCGTGCCGCCGACGAAGCTGCGGCCGAAATCCCAGGTGAAGAGGCCGGCCAGCGTGTTGAAATACTGGACCAGGAAGGGCTCGTTGAGGCCGAGGCCCTCGCGGATGCGCGCAAGGTCCGCCTCGGTCACGTTGGCCGAGCCCGAGGTCAGCATCAGCGCGGGATCACCCGTCAGACGCACGGCCCATGCGACGATCAGCGTGACGACCATCACGACGAAGGCGGCCTGAAGCAGCCGCTTGAACAGGAAACCCGTCATCTTGTCCCTTTCTGGCTTGGTGCCGGACCCCGCGCCGCGTGGGGGGCGGGGGTCCGGCGGTCGCGGCGCTTACTCGACGGTGACGTCGGTCAGGCGCAGGCGGCTGTCGGGGGCGGGCACGAAGTTCTGCACCCGGTCGCTGACGGCATAGATGGCGTTCAGGTTGTAGATCGGCATCTCCAGCGCCCGCTCGGCGGTGTAGCGTGCGATCTCGTGCAGCACCTCTTCGCGCGCGTCCCGGTCGGTCATGGGGCGCTGCGATTCCAGCAGCGCGTCCAGCTCCGGGTCGCTGTCATAGGGGTTCCACTTTTCGCCGCTGTGATACATCGAATAGGCGGTGTTGTCGTAATCGAAGGTCCAGCCGCCCCAGCTTTGCTGGAACATCGCACCGGTCCGGCCCTGCGGGATGATGTCGTTCAGCAGCACGTTCGTCTCGTAGGGCTGGATGCTGGCGGTGATCCCCACCTGCGCCAGATAGGCCGAGATCGCCTGCACCACCTCGTTGAAGGTCGCGTCATTGCCGCGGATGTCGATCTGCACCTGCGATCCGGGCGCGACGCCGGCCTCGGCCAGCAGCGCGCGGGCGGCCTCGGGGTCATAGGGCAGCGGCTCCAGCGCCGGATCGAAGCCGAAGGACAGCTCGCCCTGAAGCGAGGCGATGACGCTGGCCTCGCCGCCCAGGATCGCCTCGACGATGGTGTCGCGGTCCACGGCCATGATCAGCGCGCGGCGCACGCGTTCATCGGCCGTGATGCCGTCACGGGTGTTGAAGCGCAGAGAGTAGACCGTGGGGCCGGGGGTCGAGACGACCGACAGGCGCGGATCCTGCTCGATGGTCGAGATCATGCCGATGGGGATGGTCGGCGGGATGACCAGATCGACGCCGCCCGATTGCAGCTCGGCCACGGCGGTCGAAGGCTCGGTGATGAAGCGATAGTTCAGGTTCGCAAGCTGCGGCGCGCCGCCCCAGTGATCCTCGAAGGCTTCCAGATTGATGCCGATGCGCGGCTCGTAGGAGACGAAGCTGAACGGGCCGGTGCCGACCGGGTTCAGGTTGAACTCTTCCTCCGAGACCTCGCTGGCATATTGCGGCGGCACGATCATCGCGCCGTAGCCGGCCAGCTTGGTCAGCAGCACCGGGTCGGGCGCGCCAAGATGGAAATCGACGGTGTAGTCGTCGATGATCTCGACGCTGTCGATCGAGGTGTAGTTCGACTGTTGCGGGCCCGCCGCGCCCTCGTCGCCCAGAAGGCGGTCGAAGGTGAACTTGACGGCCTCGGCGTTGAAGGGCTCGCCGTTGTGGAAGGTCACGCCCTCTCGCAGGGTGAAGCGGATGCGCGTGCCCTCGTCCAGCTCTTCCCAGCCCGTGGCAAGGGCCGGAACCAGCTCCATGTCAGGGCCGCGATAGGTCAGCCCGTCATAGATGTTGGTCGCGACCGAGGCCCAGTTGACCAGGAACGTGTCGATCGGGTCCCAGCTGCCGGGATCCTGCGGGGACGAGACGGTCAGCGTGCCTTGGGCCGCAGCCGGCAGCGCAAGGCCGGCCGACAGGAGCAGCGCCATGGCGGTGGTGGAAAGCGTTTTCTTGTTCATTGCAAACCTCCGGGTTGGATCTTCAGGACGCGGCGACCAGATGGCCGGGCGCGATTTCGATGCGCTTGTTCAGGGCCGGGGCATCGCCGACGCGGCGCGTGGTGGACGGGATCTCGCCGGCAAGGCCCGTGCGTTCGGGGCGGCGGGTCGGGTCGGCGACCGGCACTGCCGACAGGAGGCGCTGCGTGTAGGGGTGGCCGGGCGTCTCGAAGACCTGCGCGCGGCTGCCCAGCTCGACGATCTGGCCCAGATAGAGAACCGCGACGCGGTGGCTCATCTTCTCGACCACGGCCATGTCGTGGCTGATGAACAGATAGGCCAGCCCCTCGTCGCGCTGCAGGTCCATGAACAGGTTGATGATCTGCGCCTGGATCGACACGTCCAGCGCCGACAGCGCCTCGTCCGCGATGATGAGGCGGGGTTTTGAGGCCAGCGCGCGGGCGATGCAGACCCGCTGGCGCTGGCCGCCGGAAAATTGGTGCGGATAGCGCCCCGCAACGTCCGCAGAAAGCCCGACCCGTTCCAGAAGATCGCCGACGCGGCTGCGAATCTCGCGCCGGCCGGCCAGAAGGCCATGCGTCTCGATCGGTTCGGCAATGGACTGGCCGACCGTCTTGCGCGGATCGAGCGAGGCGAAGGGGTCCTGGAAGATGTACTGGATTTCCTGCCGCAGGCGCTGGCGGTCGGCCAGGGACATTGCCGACATCGGCCGCCCCTCGACCAGCACCTCGCCGGCGGCGGCCTTTTGCAGCTGCTGGATCGTCCGGCCGATGGTGGACTTGCCCGAGCCGGACTCGCCCACCAGCGCCAGCGTCTCGCCGGGATAGATGTCCAGGCTGACATCGCTGACGGCGGGGCAGTAATGCGTTGCGCGGCCCAGCCAGTCCTTGCGGATGTCGAAGCGCACCGACAGATCGCGCACTGACAGCAGCGGCGCCTCATAGCGCGCGGTGTCCTGCACCCGCGCCTCGCCCAGGATGCGCGGCGCCTCGCCGTCGAAGACCGTCAGCGGCGAGACCTTGGGCAGCGGCTCGCCGGTCATCGCGCCAAGCCGAGGGACGGCGGACAGCAGCGCGCGGGTGTAGGGGTGCTTCGGCGCGGCGAAGAGCGTCTCGACCGGACCTTCCTCGACCTTGCGGCCCTTCCACATCACGACAACGTCGTCGGCCATCTCGGCCACGACCCCCATGTCATGGGTGATGAAGATCAGCCCCATGCCCAGCTCGCGCTGCAGGTCCTTGAGGATGGTCAGGATCTGCGCCTGGATCGTCACGTCCAGCGCGGTCGTTGGTTCGTCCGCGATCAGCAGCTTGGGCCGGCAGGCCAGCGCCATGGCGATCATCACCCGCTGGCGCATGCCCCCCGACAGCTGGTGCGGATAGCGCTTCAGGAGCGCGCCGGCATCGGGCAGGCGGACCAGCGACATCAGCCGCTCGGCCTCGGCCAGCGCAGCGCGACGGGGCATCGCCTCGTGCAGCATCAGCACCTCGGCGATCTGGTCGCCGATGGGGAAGACCGGGTTCAGCGAGGTCATCGGCTCTTGGAAGATCATCGCGATCTCGCGCCCGCGCAGCTTGCGCATGTGCTCTTGGCTCTGCGTCAGCAGGTCCACAGGCCCCGCCGCCGACTGGAACATGATCCGCCCCGAGGCATAGCGCGCGCCCGCGATATCGGCGAGGCGCAGGATCGACATGGAGGCGACCGACTTGCCCGAGCCGCTCTCGCCGACGATGGCCAGCGTCCGGCCCGGCTGGACGGCAAAGTTCAGGTTCTCGATCACCGTGTTTTGGCCGAACGCGACGCTCAGATCCTCGACCGTCAGAAGCGGCGGAGGGCTGGTCGGGTGCTGGGGTCGGTTCATGCGGTCCCTCTCTATCCGGGCGGTGACAGATAGCGCCCGCTGCGGCAGGACGATGCGTTTGCTTCGCGCCCCGCCGCTTTGTCGAACAATCTGAAAAGTATGCGCCCTCCAGAATGACATTTCTGCCCGCTGTTTCTGCGGTGAAGCCAGACAATCGGCAAGAACCCGCTATAACGTCAATTACTTTTAAGTTAGATGCCATGCTGAAACATTATTAAGGGAACCGAAGCTTGATCCGCTTTCGCCAGCTCGAGGCATTCCGCCTTGTTGTCTCACATGGCAGCATGACGGCGGCGGCCGACATGATGCATGTCTCGCAACCGGCGATCAGCCGCCTGATCTCTGATCTGGAATCCGAGGTGGGCTTTCAGCTTTTCGACCGGCGCAGGGGTCTTCTGAGCCCGACCGCCGAGGGGCTGCGCTTCTTCGGCCATGTCGAGGAGAATTTCCTTGGCCTTTCGCGCCTTGAGAACGCGGCCGAAGAGATCAGGCAGGATTCGGCCAAGCTGCGGATAGCGGTTACGCATTCGCTGGCCGCGACGGTCCTGCCGCTGGCGCTGAAACGCTTTCGCAGCCGCTTCCCCGACACGAAGATCGTCCTGCGCGCCCACCGTCTGAGCCAGGTGATGCTGCAGGTCCAAAGTCGCGCCGTGGATGTCGCGCTCGGCTCGCAGATCCCGGTCATGCCCAACCTCAGCCGCCTCTACCTCGGCTCGACCCGGCAGATCTGCGTCCTGAGGCGTGATCACCCGCTGGCGGGCCGGGCCGTGATCCGGCCCGAGGATTTGGCGGGCCAGACCATCGTCACGATCCTGCCGGACGGGCCTGCCGATTGGAGCCAGCTGGACATGCTGATGGCAGGCATTCCCCATGCGGCGACTTTCGAGGCAAACACCTCGCAGTCGATCTACGCGCTGGCGAACGAGGGCTTGGCCGTCGCCATTGTGGAGCCCTTCTCCTATCGGCTCTGGGCGGGGCAGAACCTGGTGGCGCGGCCGTTCGAGCCGGCGATCGTGACGCATTTCCACGTGGTCAGCAGCACGCAGCCTGCCATCGCGCGCGAGATCGAGTGGTTCCGCGGCTGCCTGCAGCAGCAGGCCGCCAGCACGGACGAGTTCTTCCAGGATCCTGCGCAGGCCGAGACGGGCTCAGCCCCGTAGCGCGCCATTTTCCAGCCGGGCGAAGGCGGTCATCACCACCCGTTCGGAGCGGTCGAGATAGCTGGCAAGGCGCGTCGCCGCCTCGGCCGTCTCGCCGGCTGTCAGAAGGTCCAGGATGATGCTGTTTTCGTGCAGGAACGGGGCGTAAAGCTGCTCGGGGCTGTCCAGAAGGCCGAAGGCCAGGCGCAGTTCGGCCACGGCCTGGGCGAAGAAGGCGATCAGCCGCGGGCTGTCTGTCAGCGCCACGATGGCCGCATGAAAGGCCATGTTTGCGCTGCCGACGCGGCGCCAGTCGCCTGCGGCTTGGGCGGCGATGGCCTCGGTCACCGCCTCGGCCATGCGCGGGACGGCGGCATGGCGCGGCCAGGCTTGGGCCAAGGCCGGCACCTCGATCAGCCGGCGGACACGGTAGATGTCGAGCACCCCGGCCATCGAGGGCACTGCGACCGAGACGCCCCGGTTCGGCGCATGGACCAGCAGCCCTTCGCGCGTCAGCAGGCGGAACACCTCGCGCAGGGTGTTGCGCGAGACCGACAGATCGGCCGCCAGCCGCATCTCGGACAGGCGCTGGCCGGGCCGGAAATGGCCGGCGATCACATCGGCGCGCAGCCGCGCGGCGGTCTCTTCGGCGAGGCCGCGGGGGTCCATTGGGTTCATCGGGGGGATCGGGGCCTTGGTCATGCTGGGGTGATCATGGCTGGGGACTGCGCGCAGGACAAGCGCCGGGCACGGACAATTTGCGCTCATCCTCCGGCCGCGGACCTTAAGTTGTTCAACAATCAATTTGAGTGTGTCAGATGATCGTTGACGTGAAGGCACGGATTGGGGCATTTTCCGTGCAACGCCGCAGCCGGAAGGGGATGTCCATGCAGATCGACCTGAACAGCGACCTGGGCGAGGGAGTGGGCGATGACGCCGCGATGCTGGACATCGTCAGCTCGGCCAATGTCGCCTGCGGCTTTCATGCCGGGGATCCGCGCGGGCTGCTGGCGACGCTGCACGAGGCGGCGGCGCGGGGCGTCGCGGTGGGCGCGCATGTGAGCTACCCGGACCGCAGCGGCTTCGGGCGCCGCGCGATGGATGTCGCGCCCGATGATCTGACGGCGGACGTGATCTACCAGATCGGCGCGCTGCAGGCGCTGGCGCGGGCGGCGGGGACGCGGGTCAGCTATGTCAAGCCGCATGGCGCGCTCTACAACACTACCGCCGAGGATGTGCGGCAGGGCGATGCCGTCATCGCGGGGGTTCTGGGTGCTGATCCGGGCCTGGTGCTGATGGGTCTCGCGGGCGCCTCGATCCTCGGCCGCGCCCGCGCGGCAGGGCTGCGCGTCGTGGCCGAGGCCTTCGCCGACCGCGCCTACACGCCGGAGGGGGCGCTTATTTCGCGCAGCAAGCCCGGCGCCGTGCTGCACGATCCCGACATCATCGCCGCGCGCATGTTGCGCCTTGCGCGCGAGGGGGTGCTGGAGGCCGAGGACGGCAGCCTTCTGCGCCTTGGCGCGGACAGCATCTGCGTGCATGGCGACAGCCCCGGCGCGGTGGCCATCGCCGCCCGCCTTCGCGCCGCGCTGGAGGCCGGCGGCGTCGCCATCGCCCCATTCGCGCCATGATCCGCTTCCTGCCCATCGGCCCGCAGATCCTGCTGGCCGAGCTGCCCGACCTCGACGCCACGCTGGCGCTGATGGACGCGCTGCTGGCCGACCCCGTGCCCGGCATCGCCGAGATCGTGCCCGCCGCCCGCACGCTGATGATCCGCAGCGCCCCCGGCACCCCGGCGGATGGCGCGCTGGCCGCGAAGATCCGTGCCCGCCAGCCCGCGCCGGGCACCGCGCCTGCCCCGCGCGCGGCCGACACGGTGGAAATCCCCGTCACCTATGACGGCGAGGACCTGGACGAGGTCGCGCGCCATCTGGGCCTGACGACAACCGAGGTGATCGCCGCCCATCAGGCCGCGACCTGGCAGGTGGCCTTCTGCGGCTTCGCGCCGGGTTTTGCCTATATGACCGGGGACGACCCGCGCTTCGATCTGCCGCGCCGGGCCGCGCCGCGTCAGGCGATCCCGGCGGGCTCGGTCGCGCTGGCGGGGCGGTTCTGCGGCATCTATCCGCAGGCCAGCCCCGGCGGCTGGCAGCTGATCGGGCGAACGCGGCTGCCGATGTTCGACCTGACCCGCGATCCGGCGGCGCTGCTGCGCCCCGGCATGGGGGTCCGCTTCCTCGAGGGCGAGGCGAAGGTGCATCCCGTCACTGTGCCGCCCGCGCCTCAGGCCAAGGGCCTGCGGATCCTGCAGACGACCTTTCCGATCCTCGTGCAGGATGCGGGACGGGCACGGCAGGCGGGGCAGGGGGTCAGTGCCTCGGGCGCGCTTGATCTGGGCGCGCTGAGGCGGGCGAACCGGGCCGTGGGCAATGCGCCGCACGCCGCCGCGCTGGAGATCACGCTCGGTCCCGTCCGTCTGCAGGCCGAGACGGCGCTGACGCTGGCGCTGGCCGGGGCGGGGCAGGCGGTCGCTGCGGGCCATCTTGTCCCGCCCGGCGCGGCCTTTGCACTGGATGCGGGCGACGAGCTGGTGATCGAGGCCCCCGCCCGCGGGATGCGCAGCTATCTGGCCCTGCGCGGCGGCTTCGCGCTGGACCCGGTGCTGGGGTCGTGCGCGCGCGACACGCTGGCGGACCTCGGGCCGGCGCCGCTGGTCGCGGGGGACGCGTTGGGCGCCGCCGGCACCCCCGCCGAGGCGACTTGGCCCCCCGAGCCGCAGCCGGACCTTCCCGCCGCCGGCGAGACCGTCACCCTGCCGGTCGTCATGGGCCCCCGCACCGACTGGTTCCCGCCCGAGACCGTCGCGCGCTTCCTTGCGCAGGACTGGCTGGTGACGCCCCAATCGTCGCGCGTCGGCATCCGCCTTTCGGGCGAGCCGATCACCCGCCCCGACAGCACCGAGCTGCCGAGCGAGGGCACCGCGACCGGGGCCATCCAGGTGCCCCATACCGGCCAGCCGGTCCTGTTCCTTGCCGATCACCCGCTGACGGGCGGCTATCCGGTCATCGCCACGCTTCATCCGTCGGCGCTGGACCTGGCCGGCCAGCTTCCCCCCGGCGCGCGCATCCGCTTTGCCGCCCTTGCCCCCTTCGCCCCCCTCACGCCGGAGCCCGACGATGTTTCTTGACGCGCCCGAGACCCCGATCCGCCGCATCCTGATCGCCAATCGCGGCGAGATCGCCCTGCGCATCATCCGCGCCTGTGCCGACGAGGGGATCGCCGCCATCGCCGTCTATGCCGATGCCGACCGCGACGCGCCCTTCGTGCGGACGGCGGATGAGGCCCATGCGCTGGACGGCCAGCGGCCTGCCGACACCTATCTGAATGCAGACAAGATCCTGGCCATCGCTGCCCGTGCCGGCGCGGACGCGGTCCATCCGGGCTACGGCTTTCTGTCCGAGAATGCGGACTTCGCCCGCGCCGTGCAGGCCGCCGGGCTCATCTGGATTGGCCCCGAGCCGGAGGTGATCGACGCGCTTGGCGACAAGATCCGCGCGCGCGAGATCGCGCGGGCGGTCGGTGCACCGCTGGTCGCAGGCAGCCCCGGCCCCGTGGCCAGCGGCGCCGAGGCGCTGGACTTTGCGCGCCAGCACGGACTGCCCATCGCCATCAAGGCGGCCTTCGGCGGCGGCGGTCGCGGCATCCGCGTCGCCCGCAGCCTCGATGAGGTCGAGGCCCTCTTCGAGGCCGCATCGCGCGAGGCGACCGCCGCCTTCGGTCGCGGCGATTGCTATGTCGAGCAGTTCCTCGACCGCCCCCGCCATATCGAGGCGCAGGTGCTGGCCGACCGCCACGGCACCGTCCGTGTGCTCGGCACCCGCGACTGCTCGCTCCAGCGGCGCAGCCAGAAGCTGGTCGAGGAGGCGCCGGCCCCCTTCCTGACGGACGCGCAGCGCACCCAGATCCATGACGCGGCCCGCGCGATCTGCGCCCATGCCGGCTATTCCAGCGCCGGAACCGTCGAGTTCCTCATGTCCGAGACGGGCACGATCAGCTTTCTCGAGGTGAACACCCGCCTGCAGGTCGAGCATCCGGTGACGGAGGAAACCACCGGCATCGACATCGTCCGCGCCATGATCCGCATCGCCGGCGGCGCCCTCCTTGCGGACGGCCCCGTGCCCGAGCCGCAGGGCCATGCCATCGAGTTCCGGATCAACGCCGAGGATGTCGGCCGCGGCTTCCTGCCCACCCCCGGCCCCATCACCCGCTGGTCCGCCCCCGGCGGCATCGGCATCCGCATCGACAGCGGCGTCGAGGCGGGGGCGCAGGTCCCCGCCGCCTTCGACTCGCTGATGGCCAAGCTGATCGTGAGCGGCCCCGACCGCGCCACCGCCATCGCCCGCGCCCGCCGCGCCCTGCGCGAGTTCCGGATCGACGGCGTTGCCTCGGTCCTGCCCTTCCACCGCGCCGTGCTGGAGGCGCCGGAGTTCACGACCAAGTTGGCCGTCTACACCCGCTGGATCGAGACTGACTTTGCGGGCCGCCTCGCCGCAGCCATCACCCCGGCCGCCCGCGTCGTCCCGCCCGAGGATGCGCCCATGCTGCGCCTCGCCATCGAGATCGACGGCAAGCGCCACGACCTCGCCCTGCCGCAGAGCCTGCTGCCGGCGGCGGCGCTAGGTGAACCCTCGCAGCCCGCGACGACCGGGCAGCCGAATGACATCACCGCTCCGGTGGCCGGCATCCTCTCGCTTTGGAAGATCGCCGACGGCGCGGAGGTCGAGGCCGGCCAGCAGATCGCGGTGATCGAGGCAATGAAGATGGAGACACCGGTCGAGGCGCCCCGTGCCGGTCGCCTGACACACCTCGCGGCCGAGGGCGAGACGCTGGCGCAGGACGGTGCTTTTGCTCGGGTCGAGCCGGTCAACCTGCCGCGTTGAGTGCCAATGGCCGGTTCGGGAGCAACGGCGCCTGTCCGTCCGATCGTACGACACTGATGCGGTTCGCCCGTTCGCCTGCGGGTGCAGCGTGAGCGCTCCGCCTTGAAATTGTCAGGAACATCGACCGGCTGCTGCCGTGCTGCGCGCGGAGCGGCCGCTGCCGCTCAATGCAGCGTGATCTGCCGCACAGATCTCAGTGCCCCGCCCGCCTCACGACGTGCCAGAAAAGCATGACTGCCACCCTGCAACCTGACATAGATTTCCGCAACGGGTTTTCTGACACTTTTCGAGGCTGCTGCTGCTATGAATCTGAGTCGTAAGGAAACCGCTGGTTTTTCTGACAGTGCCTTAGCTGCTGTATTCGGCCATCGGAAGGTGGCTGACTTCGGAAGCTGACGTTGAGAAGGCGTGATAGATCGACGTGGTGAGCCCGTTCCTGCCGTCCACCAGACAGGGCATCGCTGCGGCGCGGCTCTCCCACAGCTGACTTGTGACAAGTGCCGCACCTGACGGCTCCGAAACCACACTGATGCTTCGCGCTGCCAGCTTATGGTAAGCCAGTCGTAGACAGCGGGACGTGGTGGGATAAGCTTGAACACGCATTTTCGAGTAGGGGATGATTACCATTGGCCAAAAGTTTTTTGAGCGTCGCGCTGAAGGCTATGAAGGCCGCGGAAAAAGATCGTGTACGTCGTGCAAAAGCTGCGGAACGTCGTGACCTCGCCGAGCGGAGAGAGGCAGCTCAGCAGGCGAAGGCTCATGAAGCCAAAGTGCAGAAAGCAATAATCGCGGATGAGCGCCATCGGAAGGCTTACGAGAAGGCGGTAAAGGCCGCACATGCCGCAGCCCAGCAATCCGAGGTCGAACGACTAAATGCGGAAATCGATGCAGTCTTGGATGATCTCGAAGGGCTACTGGCCGCCACCATCGACGTCGATGACCATATAGACCTTGAAACTCTTCGAAAGCCTTCTGATACGACACCATTTGACGTGCCTGATTTGGAGACTCCCTTGGTCGCTCCAAAGCGACCAAAGCTTCCACCCGAACCGACATACGTTGAACCAGCCAAGCCCAAAGGTTTCTTCGGTAAGAAGCGAAAGTTTGAGGAAGCGCGTGCCATAGCGCGGCAAACTTACGAGACGCAAAAGGCGGAGTGGGCAAGTAGTGTCTCGTCTTTGACTAAAAAGTACGAAACCGATTTTGCTGCTTATGAACAGGCAGAGGTCGAGAGGGTTAATACGCTGGCCGTAGAGAAAGATCGCTTCCGGCAGGAACTGGACGATCACAACCACTCCATCGACCAATTCATTGCGAACCTGTCCTATGGAGACGCCGAGGCGGTTAAGGAGTACATCTCGCTCGTAGTGGAGAATTCAACCTATCCAGATCACTTCGAGGTAACGCATGAATTTTCGTTCGAACCTAAGACAGCCGAGCTGCGGATGAGCGTGACGATCCCGACCCCAGACAGCTTTCCGGCGATCAAGGAGTACAAATACCTAAAGACATCCGACGAAATACGCGAGGTCCCACTGTCCCAGGTGGAGATCAAGAAACGGTATGCCAGTGTCCTGCATCAGGTCGCGATCAGGTCGCTCCACGAGGTGTTCGAGGCGGACAGGCGCGGGCTGATCCGGACAATCTCGCTCGAGGTCGGCACAAAGGCACAGCACCCTGCCACGGGGCGGCTCAGTTTCCTTCCCTTCGTAGGTGTCAGTGCCGAGCGTGACAGATTCATGGAGTTTGATCTCTCCGGCCTTATCCCGCTGGCAACGCTGAAGCATCTAGGCGCCGCGATTTCCAAAGACCCCGTCGCCCTCATCGCCGTCGACGTGACAGGAGTACGCAAGTCGTGACGAAAGGACGGACGTTTAATCCGCCTCCTGGGTGGCCCAAGCCACCAAAGGGGTGGACGCCCCCAAAGGACTGGAAGCCCGACCCGAACTGGCCTGCCATGCCCAAGGGATGGGAACTCTGGGTATTGGACGCCAACGACACGCCTCAGGCAGCGCCAGCGGTCGAGATGGATAACAACTCGACGGGCGCAGAAGTGCCGCCCAACGAGCTCTCCGCGTTGAAGGCCGAAGTGGCAATGCTGCGGGCGCAGCTGGCCGATAGTTCAACGGCTGTGGAGGAAACCATCTCCCTCGACGACCAGAGAGTCCTGCAGGACATCGGTATTTACCGATACCATCATCCCCTCGAGAATGGCGCAGGATACAGAGCCGAACTCGAGCGGATCGAGGTTGAGGTCGCCAAGATCGTGCGGGAGCAAGGGGCCATTGAGGTCTCGTCGACATTCACGTTCGAAAACTCTTTGGCGGCAGGCCGAAAGTTGTCGAACGACCTGGGAAGGCTGATGCTCCGTGCCTACAACGCCGAATGCGATAACTGCATCCGTTCACTTCGCACCGGAAACCCCGGCGTAGCCAAGAAGCGGCTCGAGGCGTCACGCAAGGCTATCGCAAATCTGGGCAAGATCATGGAGATGCAGATCAGCGCGCGGTACCATGACCTCCGGATCCGAGAGGTCGAGCTGACGGCCGACTGGCTAATGAAGAAGCAGGAAGAAAAGGAAGCGGAGAAGGAGAACCGGGCGAAAATTCGCGAGGAGAAGCGTATTGAGAAGGAGTTCGCCGAGGAGCGTGAGCGGCTGGCGAAGGAGAAGCAGCACCTTGAGAACGCCATTGAGGCACTTCGGGAGAAAGGAGAGAGAAACCCCGACTTGGAGGCGAACCTTTTGGCGTTGGAAGATGCCATCAAGCAGAACGAATTCCGCCTAGCAAATATAAGATCTGGATATGTCTACGTCATCTCGAACCGGGGGGCGTTCGGCGCGAATGTTGTCAAGATTGGATTGACGAGACGGCTTGATCCGAACGATCGTATAACGGAGCTTGGTGGCGCATCCGTTCCTTTTCGCTTCGATGTTCACGCCCTTTTCTTTTCCGAAGACGCCGTGTCATTGGAGAATGAGCTTCACACCCACTTTCGAGAAAAGGCTCTGAATGCGGTGAATGCTCGCAAAGAGTTCTTCTTTGCGACACCTGCCGAAGTTCGCGATGTCCTCATGGAGAAGGTCGGAAGCCTTCTTGAGTTCTCGGAGGTAGGAGAATCACTTGAGTACCATCAGTCTAGGAAATATTGGCCGGACAGACCCGGGAAATGAGCTAAGTAATGGCTCGAGCCGACGGTCCTCGTCGGCCTGAGCTGATATCCTCTGGCCACTCGCGAACTCTCCGATAGTCTACATGTTTTTAAATTCGCCCATGTGACCGTTCCAATGACTGCTTTCGCACTCGGTCAATCTCAAGCACCGGACGCAGGGAAAGTCCTCTTCAACTCACTTCGTGTCGGACTAGGTGCATGTAACGGAGCACGGATGCCGAATGACCGCTCCTGTGACGTAATGCCTCTGGCTGGCCGCACCGCCGGAAGGCCGTTTCCCACCCAGGACGTTGCTGATGGTGTGACCGCAGACGGTCGTTGCGGAGGAGCAACCGGCGGCGTAACCCCGCATCGTTGCCGTCCTGCGCCAGGCGGCATCGACGAGAAGAGCCCTTACGCGACATCTGCATGCTTTGCAGCGAATGCAGGTGCAGCGCTAGCGACCGGCCCTTAGCTGACGTTGGTTGGAAAGAGCCGTGCCGCGGCGCGGCGCCGGTCGCGCACAGCTGGCAACGCCGAATACAAACGCGAAGGCCTTCTGCCTGACAATCCGTTGCCTTAAGGAAGGCTCAGACTGGCTCATCGCTCTGGCAGCTATATATCCGCTTGGAAGTTCGCACCAGTGTGTCTACCGTGAGCGGAAACTGAGCAACCATGTCCAACACAAAGCAGATCCTTTCCATGCTGCGCAGCCGCGCTGAAGGCGACGAGGACCAATTCCTCGCGATCGCCCTTCAAATTGCTGCTGCCGAAGCGCGGCAGGGACGGCGCACCAATGCCGAATTGCTGCGCGCTGCGGTCGAAGACGTGCGTCGGGGCGGTGGCGACAAACCCTCTGTGCGGGTAGCACTCGCCCAGCCTCGCGGCGATCTCGAGGCTCTTCTAGACCTCCGCGAGCCGACCATTCGTCTGCCTCAAGTCGTGCTCTCCGACTCCGTTCGCGCGAGACTTGATGGCGTCGTTCTTCAGCAAAGCCGTCGCTCTTGGCTCCGCGAGGGCAACCGTGTGCCCTCCCGTCGCCTGCTCTTCGCCGGACCTCCAGGATCGGGCAAGACGATGACGGCGGAGGCGCTTGCTGGCGAACTGCGCCTGCCCCTCCTCGTCGTCCGTCTCGAAGCCTTAATAACTCGCTTCATGGGCGAAACGTCAGCCAAGCTTCGGCTCGTGTTCGACGAAACGATCCGGCGGCGCGGCGTGTATCTCTTCGACGAGTTCGATGCCGTGGGCGGCAAGCGCGCCGCGACCAACGATGTCGGCGAGATGCGACGCGTTCTAAATAGCTTTCTGCAGTTCATGGAAGAGCCCGCGTCTACCGACAGCATCATCCTCGCGGCGACGAACCATCCTGAACTTCTCGATCCCGCGCTGCAGCGCCGGTTCGACGATGTTCTGCTCTTCGAGATGCCGTCGCCCGACGAGATCCGAGAGGTGATCCGCAACCATCTTCGGCCGATGAAGTATCCGAGAATATCTTGGGACCGGGTCGTGGAGGCCGGGCGCGGGCTAAGCCAGGCGGAACTCGCCCGGGCCGCCGATGAAGCTGCGAAAGCTGCCCTCCTCTCGGAGCGGGATACGATCCGTACACACGACCTGCTCGAGCAGCTGGCAGCGCGGCATCAGATGCGCGACGTCTTCAGGGGCGACCAACAGGCGGCTCGCTGATCTATGGCCGACTACGACCGTCCGCACATCGACATCTCGCCTTTTCTGACTACCAGCTCTTACAAGGCGCATCAGTCTCCCGGAGGTCGGACGTTCACGCGTAACCGTGACCAACACGGTCCTCGCTTGAGCGCCGGCCTGGTCGCCTCTCTCACGGCCGCCGAGGCACGCCGCCCGGCCCCAGACACCCTTCCGCACGGCGTCCAGCCAGGTGGAGGTGCGTTCGTCACCGTCATTCTCCATCCCAATGCCCGCGAGCTCGACCTCGAGAAACCAAAGAAGGGCGTTCGCCAAAGCGCTGCAGGCGAAGCCAACGGGCGCCGGACCATGGTCCTGCACATGGCTGATGAGGATGCACAGGCCTATCTGCGCGAACGGGTCGAGAGCTATCTAACTGGCGAACTCAACGATCGCGAACGCCCGCCTCTCTATTCGGAGATGGAACCCATCGACGGCTTCTCGCCGACGGAGCTTTTAGACCTATGGCGTGAGGACCCCGGGACCCTTCCGACCGATGCCAACGGATCGACATGGTGGGGTCTCTGGTGCTGGGATGACTTCGTCGATGACGTGACGGGCGTAGCGCGCGCCCTCGAGATGCATGTCGCACCGGAAGACCGTTGGAGCAGCGCCATCGGAAAGACTGAACGAAGTGCCCTCCGTCGAAGGTTTGGCTACGGCATGCCCGACCTGTCCCGGGCCCTGGCCTCCGCATCGACTGACCTTGCGCTCGTCTCACAAGCCTACATCCAGCCCTTCGACCGACCTGAGATCAGTCGTCGTGATGCGATGAGGCGGGTAGGACCAGTCACCTTCGGATCCGCACATTACTACGACTTGCCATGGCCGACCCGCACCCTCGAGACCTTGGAGAACTGTCTGGTCGAATTGAAGGTCACGCTCTCCTACTTCGTGGAGCCATACCCGCTGAAAGGCGCCATGTTGGATCCGGCGCGCTACCGCTCGTTCGGGCTGCGCTTCGACCTCAAGCGCCCCAGAGAGACCAACGCGGAGTTCCAGCGCCGCCGCAACGCGGAGATGGGAGCTCGGATTCAAGCAGCCGAAGACGATCCGAATTGGGCGTTCGGCCCGAAGTCGATCGCCGCCGGCTCGATTCACTGCGATACCTGGTCCGGCACCGCAGTCGAACTCGCTTCCCGCGATCAGCTCGCGATCTATCCGGTAATGGGTTGGTGGCGCGACCGACCGGGCCAAGGGCGCTATCTCGACAAGGCGCGCTACGCGCTTGTCGTTACGCTGACGGCGCCCGAAGCCGGGATAGACTTGCAGGCCGAAGTCGAGATCGCGGCACGGACCCGGATCGCGGCGCAGGCCCAAATTGCTATAAACATGCCGAGGACGGGTGAGTAACCGCTCTCGCTTGTCAAATTGTGAATTTCGCACCCGCAGCGAACGACCGCTTTCCGCCCTTCGACTGTTCCAAGCCCATGCGTGGTCTGGGACCTTTGCAGGCGCGCCCATTACCGGAAGGTCCCGCATAAAGGACAGATCATGGCGGCAGGCCACCTGCCACTCTGTGTTACATAAATCAAATTACAGCTCATTCGGACCTCCCGCGGTGGATTCACAAACGAAGTGCAAATGCCAAAGTAATACAGGTATTTGCAACGAGATTGGCGAATGGCTACCCACTACCAGCACCTGAGTTTCGATGAGCGTCGAAAGATCGCCAAATGGCTTGAAGGCAAGATGCCGGTGCCAGGAATTGCAGATCGCCTTTCGCGTCCGCCCTCAACAATCTATCGGGAGCTGAAGCGGAATACGTATCAGGACGCCGAACTCCCGCAGTATAGCGGCTACTACGCGGTGAATGCTCAGGACAAGTATGAGCGCCGCCGTGCGATTCACCGAAAGCTGGTCGCCAACCCGAAGTTGAAAGCAGCAGTCGAGGGTGCGCTGAAGGCGGGTTGGTCTCCCGAACAGATCGCCGGCCGGATGCGGCTTGAGCAGCACGGGATACGCGTCAGCCATGAAACGATCTACCGCTTCGCCTATTCGAAGCTTGGGATTGAGGAAGCTTTCTATCGTCACCTGCCCGAGCATCGCAGGCGCCGCAGGCCGCGGACGCACCGGCGATATCAGCGTAGTCACATCCAGGACAGCCAAAGCTTGTGCCACCGGCCCTTGACCGTTGCAGAGCGTCAGCAGTTCGGCCACTGGGAGTGCGATCTGATGATGTTCCGCAAGGAAAACGGCAAGGTGAATGTCACCTCCCTGGTCGAGCGGGTCAGCCGATTTACCGTTGCCATGCGCAATGAGGATCGCCGCTCCGAGCCAATCATGGAAGCGCTGATCGCAGGGCTCGCCCCCCTGCCCGCCGAGGCACGCCAGTCGATCACCTTCGACCGCGGAACCGAATTCTCTGCCTGGCGACGGTTGACGGATGGGATCGGTCTCGTCAGCTGGTTCTGTGATCCGCAGGCCCCGTGGCAAAAAGGAACTGTTGAGAACACGAATGGCAGGCTGAGAAAGCACCTGCCCCGTTCGACCGAACCAACGGCTCTGACAAATCGATATCTGACGTCGATTTGCCAGAGCCTTAACTCCACGCCGCGCAAGTGCCTGGGCTACCGGACGCCCGCGGAGGTCTTCGAAAGCAACCTCATGGCCATCAGCAATAGATTGAAATAAAGAAAAAAACAGAAGTTTGCGCTTCGGCGTGAGTTCACTCGCGGCGGTCCGGGGGCGGTAAGCTTACTTCGGTCGCTGCCTCATCGGGAACATGTCCTCGCCCCCTTGATGCAGCCGGACATGATGGCGGCGGCACAGCCACCTGACGTTCAGCGGCTCGTCGTAGCGGTCGTGGTGACCATCCACCTTGTCGCTGCCGCACACTTCACAGGCGCCTTTTTGCAGGACACCCGAGACGAGGGACCGTTGCACGGCCAGGTGGGCGTTGTACTTGAGCAAGTTGGAACGGCGCCAGTTCGTCTGTCGGGTCTCACTCTTCAGGGTCGGCTGGCGGGGAACGGCTAGCTTGTCCGTCATCGGCGCTGCGTCCGATCTATCGACGCCCGCCGAGCATCGGCTGACCTGTGCCGTTGAAACGTGCATGCTGGACTTCCCCTCGTAGGCCGACCGTAACACGAAATGCCCCTGCCCTTCAAAATCTAGCCAGCAACTTGCTGTTGCGCGCCGTCATCAGGGCGGGTTTCCGCGCGTCCCCTGCCTCGAGAATGGCCCTGGCGCGCATTGCGTCGGATAGTGGCGCAACACTTGCATTAGAAACCTGCCGATGAAGCTGCACGTCCTGACTGCCGCCCTTCTGGCCGCCATCGAGCGCTTCGAGCGGAGCGTGGCTCGCTTCCCGACGTCGATTCATCGACGTTCAGGCCGTTCTGTGCGACTTGTGGCGCAGCGACGGGTTTCCGCAGCTGGACGCTCTGATCATCGTCGCCCTTGCTCACTCTAACACTGCTGTCAGTTTACGACTGTACCGGATAGCTGGAGGTCCGATCACCAGAAGCAACGAGATGAGCAGGAAGCCTCCGGCCACCGGTCGGGAGATGAAGACCGACCAGTCGCCCTGGCTGATCATCAGGCTGCGGCGGACGTTCTCCTCGAGGATCGGCCCCAGGATCAGACCGAAGGCCAGCGGCGTGGCGGGCAGGTTCAACTTGTGGAACACCCAGCCAAGCAGTCCGAACGCCGCCATCACGTAGACATCGTTCATGTCATTGCGAATCGCGAAGGCGCCGATCACGCAGAAGACGGCCACGACGATCAGCATCACCCGCGGCGGAACGCGCGTGATCAGGACCGCGAAGCGCAGGCTGGCCAGCCCCACCACCAGCGTCGCCACAAGCGCCAGCAGGACCGAGGCATAGATCCACGCGACAAAGGTCGGATTGGCCGCGAACAGCGTGGGCCCAGGTTGCAGCCCGTGCAGCAGCAGC
This sequence comes from Paracoccus tibetensis, assembly GCF_900102505.1. Taxonomy (GTDB): domain Bacteria; phylum Pseudomonadota; class Alphaproteobacteria; order Rhodobacterales; family Rhodobacteraceae; genus Paracoccus; species Paracoccus tibetensis. The sequence continues at coordinate 49,353 of NZ_FMVT01000013.1, forward strand.
GCGCCCATCAGGACCGCGGTGATCGTATCCCCCGGCACACCGAGTGCCATCAGCGGGATCAGCGAGCCGCCGACGCCGGCGCTGTTGGCGGCCTCGGGCGCGACGAGGCCGTCCGGCTCGCCGCTGCCGAAGCCGGCGCGGTTCGGCGACAGGCGCTTTTCCACCGCGTAGGCGATCGACACCGCGACGGCCGAGCCCGCAGCCGGGATCGCCCCGATGAAGGTGCCGATGACCGAGCCGCGCAGCATCGGGCTGACGCGGCCGGCAAGATCGCGCAGCGGCACGGTGATGCGCCCGATGCTGGGCCGCATCAGCACCCGGTCGCCGGGCAGCGACAGCGCCCGCAGCACCTCGGCCAGACCGAAAAGACCGATGATGACGGGCACCAGCGAGATGCCGGCCTGCAGCGCCGGCTGGCCCATCGTGAAGCGCTGCGCATCCGTCAGCGGATCGAAGCCGATCATCCCGATCAGGACGCCGATCAGGCCGATGACGGTGGCAACGATGGTCGAGCCATTGGACGAAAAGGACAGCATCACGAGGCCAAACAGGGCAACCGCCGCAAACTCGGGCGAGCGGAAGTTCGTGGCCACCCTGGCCAGCAGCGGGGTCAGCGTCACCAGCAGCGCCAGCCCGATCAGGCCCCCGATGCTCGAGGCGATCAGCGCGTAGCTGAGCGCCTGCCCCGCCCGGCCGGCGCGCGCCATCGGGTAACCCTCGACCTGGGTGAAGATCGCGGCGGGCGTGCCCGGCAGCTTCAGCAGGATCGCCGAAATCGAGCCGCCATAGACGCTGGACATGAAGATCGCGATCAGGAACAGGATCGCGGCGCCGGTCTCCATCGCGAAGGTGACCGGCAGCATCACGGCCAGCGCCATGGTCGAGCTGATGCCCGGGATCGCCCCCAGCACGAGGCCTAGCAGCGCGCCAAGCGCCAGCAGCGCGAGCATCGCCGGATCGGTGGCAAAGCCCGAAAGAACGTCGAGGAAGGTGGCGGTCATCAAAGTGCCTCAGCTGGGAAGCGGCAGGGTGAGCAGCCGGATGAAGATGACGTAGACGGCAAGGCCCGTGCCAAGCCCGGCCAGAGCGGACCGCAGCAGCCGGCCAGCGGGCGGCCCGCCCGAAATGACCATCATCCAGCCAAAGGTGAACAGCGCGACGGCCGGCGCGGTGCCCAGATGCGCCATCAGCACGGGCATGGCCACGACGCTGGCAAGAAACAGCAGCGGCATCAGGCTGCGCGTTTCCCCTATGGCCGTTGCCGGATCGCGGGGCGCGCGCAAGCCCGCGATCAGCAGGCCGACCCCGGTCGCGCCGACGGCCAGCAGGCACAGCGCCGGCAGCGCGAATGGCCCCGGATCGGCGGGCATCACGAAATTGGTGAAGGCGGCGCGGCTGGATTGCAGGGCCGCCCCGCCGACAAGCGCGGTTGCCAGCAGCAGAAGGCCTCCCGCCAGATGCCGACGGCGCGGCGGCAGAACGCCCTCTTCGGTCATTGCCGCGCCAGCTCGGCCGAGACCAGACCGGCGCTTTCCAGCAGCGGGTAGATCAAATCGACCTGCCGCTGCAGTTCGGACGCGGCCATTTCCGCATCGCCAGGGCGCAGGACCATGCCGTTCCGTTCGGCGGGCTCGGCAAAGGTCGGGCTTTCCACGGCAGAGACGATGGCTGCCGACAGCGTCTGCGCGATCTGCGGGTCCAGCCCCGTGGGCGCGGCGATCATCACGAAGTCATTGGCGACCAGATCCACCCCCTGCTCGCGGAAGGTCGGCACGTCCGGCAGCATGGGATGACGCTCGGGCGACATGACGCCCAGAATGCGCACGGTGCCGCCGCGGTAATGCTCGAGCACGGGCGGGATCGGCAAGGTGGCCGACGCGATCTCGTTCGTGATGAGGGCGGTCACATTGGGTGCATGCCCCTGATACGGGATCTGCACGATGGGCTGTTCGATGGCTTGGGACAAGGCGTTGGCGAAGACGAAGCTGTTTCCGCCCTGCGGGTCGTTGCCATTGATCAGCGCGCCTGGATCGGCGCGCACCGCCTCGATATAGCCGTCCAGCGTCTCGATCCCGGTCGCGGCCGTCACCTGCAGCGCGCCCGGGTCGTCGCTGATATAGGCCACCGGCTCCAGCGCATCCAGGCGGGTGGCATTGGGGTTCATGAAGGATTGAGAGATGGCGTGCATCCCGATCAGACCGATGGTATAGCCGTCCGCATCCGACTGCTCCAGATGACGAACCCCGGTCGAGCCGCCTGCACCGGTGACATTGTCGATCACAACGGGCACGCCGACCTGCTCGGACAGGCTGGCGCCCAGAAGGCGCGCGGCGATGTCATGCCCGCCGCCCGCGGGCCAGGCCACCACGATATGGATCGGTCGTTCGGGATACTCGGCCAGTGCGGCACTTGGCGCGATGAGCGCCGCCAGCATTCCCGTGGCCGCGAAGAGAGTGGTCGCGTGTCTGGACATCGCAGTATCTTCCCTGTTGCTGTTCTGGTGATGAGCCTTGCCGGGTTCTATGCCCGATCCTTGGACGAATGCTGGCATATTCTCGTTCGTATGCAAACATATTTTGAAGCGCCGCTTCTTCTTTGCGCAGTCCCCCCGGCCAAGGCCGCGGTTTCAGGCAGCTCGTCAAAGATCAAGGCGGACATCGCCCTTGGGGCGACTGCAGCACAGCAGCACATGGCCCTCGCCCGGGTCCTCGGTCATGTCGGTCAGATACTCGACCTCGCCCGACAGAAGCCGGCAGCGGCAGTCCCCGCAAAGGCCGGCACGGCAGCCGAACATCGGCGACAGGCCGGCATCCTCGGCCAGCTCCAGCAGGGTCGTTCCCGCCTCGGGCCAAGCCACCGGCGCTGCAAGGCTGGCGAAGCTGACCGCGCCGGGGCCGGCAGCAGCGGCGGTCGGGCGTAGCATGGCGGCAAAGACCTCTTGCTGGATGCGGGCGTCGGGCAGGCCGAGCGCCAGCAGATGCGCCCTCATCGCGTCCATGAAGCCGGACGGCCCGCACAGATAGGCCAGCCACCGATCCTGCGGCAGCCTTGCCCGAAGCGCCTGACGGTCCAGCCGGCCAAGAAGATCGCCCGGAAGCAGGTCGGCGGCGGCCCCTGTCCGGGCAAGGTGAAGGCTGACATCGGGCGCGCGGGCAAAGCTGCGCCATTCGGCGATCAGGGCGTCGTCGCCGCTGCGCGCGGCATGGATCGCCACGACGGGACGGCCGGGCGACGCGATCAGATCGTGCAGCATGGCCATGGCGGGCGTGATGCCGATGCCGGCGGTCAGCAGCAGCACGGGATCGTCGCCGTCATCCAGGTGGAACTGGCCGTGCGGGGGTGCGACCATGACCCGCGCCCCGACCGCCAGCCCGTGCAGATGCCCCGAGCCGCCCCGCCCGCCGGGCGCGCGCTTGACGGTGAGGCGGTAACGTCCCGTGTCCGCGGGGCCGGATGAAATCGTATAGGTCGCCACCGGCCGCCCCGGACAGTCCAGAGACAGGCCCAGATGCTGGCCGGCGCGGAACGGCACCCAATCGCCCGGCCGCTCGGGCGAGAGCCACAGCGAGACGACGCCCTCCGCCTCGGGCACCCGACCCGTGACGCGGAAGGGGCGGAAATCGGGCGCCGCCTCAGTCATGGTAGACGAAGGCCGGGGTCGGCTCGGCCGAGATGTCCTCGGTCCGCTCGCGTTCGAGTAGCTCGCCGATGCGCTTGCGATAGACCATGGGCCCGCGGTCGATGGCGATGCGGATGGGGCGGCGGTGCTGGGGGCGCCGCTCTTCGGCATGGACCGCTTCCAGGATCGCGACATCCTCGGCGAAGGCTTTCTGCAGCAGCGCGTCGATCCGGGCCGAGGCCTCGGCATCGTCGACCGCCGTGTTCCGCAGATGCATCCAGCGATCGACGGTCCGGTTTTCGTCCACCGGCGTCATGAAATGAAGCGCGAAGACCCGGTTGCCCCGGTCGCGCTCATCCTCGGCGATGCGGTCCTCGACCGCGGCCGAGCCGAAGTCGATCACCGCGAGCGACGGCAGATGCAGGTGGTAATAGTGCCAGCGGTCGACATTGCCCTCGAAGCCGCCGAAAGCCTTGAAGAAGCCCACCGGCTCGGCATCGCGGATCCAGCGCCAGGCGGTGATCGCGCGGCCCTCGGTCACGACATGGACCGGCACGTTCTCGGAGGCCGAGTTTCCAAGCGTCGTCGGATGCACGAAGCTGACATGCGCCGGATCGACGAGGTTTTCTGCGACGTTGAGATAGTTCGAGGCGATGTGCAGCGCCCCGCCCTGATGCGCATGCCATGCGGGATCGGACATCTGGGGCATGTAGAAGATGTCGGCCTCATCGGCGCGGGCCTTGTCGCCCATCCAGATCCAGACAATGTCGTGGCGCTCGACGATGGGAAAGCTGGCGACGCAGGCCGAAGGCGGGATCTTGTCCTGACCGGGGATGCGCGTGCAACTGCCGTCGCTGTCGAAGGTCAGCCCGTGATAGCCGCACTGGACCCGGTCGCCGATGCGCTTGCCCATGGACAGGGGCAACTGGCGGTGCGGGCAGCGGTCATGCAGCGCGGCGACCGAGCCGTCGATGCGGCGATACAGCAGCACCGGCTCGCCCAGGATCTCGAAGCGCCTGAGCGTGTCGTCGACCTCTGAAGACCAGGCGGCGACATACCAGGCGTTGCGGACAAGAGTGGTCATCTGGCGGCTCCCATTGCGGTTGGCTGTCCTCACGATAGTGCGTATACGCACTAATTTGAAATGGCCATCCGGGATTTCTGCGACCATTGTGCCAGCCCTGCGTCCCGTTGCCCGGAAATCAGCTGGTCTGCTCAATCGCTGTTCAGAAGCCGGTCCAGCAGGTCCATGAAGCGCCGCTGCTCGGCCGGGGACAGGGGCTTCAGCAGATCGCGACCGGCCTGCCGGCTGATCGCGAGATGCGCGGTGACAAGCGACCGACCTGCCGCGCTGAGCTCGATCACATGCATCCGGCGATCCTCGCTGGACTGGCTGCGGGTGATCAGCCCGGTTTGCAGCAGCTTGCGGATAATGGCGCTGGTCGTGGAGGGGTCCATCGACACCTGTTCGCCCAAGGTGACCTGCGAAGCAGGGCCCGTCTGAAGCAGCGTCGCGAGGATCGCGAATTGCGGCGCCGTCAGGCTGGCCTCCGGCGAGGCGGCGTTGAATAGCTGCGCCGCGCGCTGATGCAGGCGGCGTGCCAGCTGGGCCGGATGCCGTGTGACGTCATAGGCCCCCTCGTCCCACGGGGGCCTGTCCGCCCCCGCGTCGCGCCGGTTCTTTCCGCTCATGCCTGCAATCCCCGTTCAGAAGCTTTCGTTGCTATGGCACGGCGCGGCCGGGCCTTGCAAAGCGTGCGATGCGAAGGGCCCGCATCTTTCGATGCGGGCCCGCCTTGTCCGGGAAGCGAAATGTCAGGCCGTCTTCGCGGCGCCCATGGGCTGCGGGCGGGGGTCGATGAAGCCGTCCAGCACCTCGTCCGGCGAAGGGCGGCTGACCAGGCTGACGCCGATGAAGATCAGCGCCGCGACCGGGAAGCCGAGAACGCCCGCATTCAGTCCCATCAGTGAGTTGCCGGTCAGATACATCCCGAACACGAAGACCACCCCGCCGATGATCGAAGCGATCGCCCCCGTCGCCGTGGCCCGCGACCAGAAGAACGTGCCAATGGTCGCTGGAACGATTACCACCAGTCCGACCGAGGTCGCCACCGAGAGGATCGCGATCATGCTGAACTCCATCGCAGCAAAGCCCATCGCCAGCAGCGAGATGACCGGGATCACGAACTTGCCGATCTTCAGCTGCCGTGCGTCATCGCGGTCCCCGGTCAGGTTGGCGTAGACATCGCGCGAGAAGATCGAGGACAGCGTCAGCAGGATCGAATCGATGGTCGACACGGCGGCCGCCATGATCCCGATCATCACGATCACGCCCAGCACCGGCGGCACGAAGTCCGACGACAGCAGCATTGAAGTCGCCAGATCAGGGCGCTCCAGATCCGGGAAGGCGAGGAAGGCCGAGAAGCCCCAGATGACCGAGACCAGCGTGTAGACCAGCCCGAAGCACAGGAAGATGATCAGCATCCGGCGCAGCGCGCCGAGCGATGCCGGCATGAACAGGCGCTGGCTAACCTGCGGGTTGGAGATGGCGAAGAAGAACCATGGCAGGGTCATGCCGAGGAAGGTCGCGAAGCTGAACAGGCCGGGTCCCGGCACCTGAAGCATGGCGGGGGATGCCTCGGCGATGCGCTCGAACATGGTGAAGAAGCCGCCAAGCTCGGCCACGACCAGCACGCAGACGGCGCTGGACGCGACGATCATCACGCCGGCCTGCAGGCTGTCGGTCCACATCACCGAGCGGATGCCCGCGATATACGAGAACAGGATCGCCAGCACCGTGGCGATCAGGATGCCCGTGCCGAAGCTGATCTGGCCCTGCGTCATACCCGATAGCAGGTAGCCCACGCCGGACAGCTGCACCGCCGAATAGGGGATCAGGAAGACGAGGCTGGTCAACCCGGCCAGGATCGCCACCCATTTGCTGCCATAGCGCGTGCCCAGCATCTCGTAGGGGGTGACGAAGCCGTGGCGCTTGCCTGCGCGCCAGAAGCGCGGCCCGAAGATCGCGACCAGCGTGACCCCGGCAAAATAGACGATCTCGAAGCCGAGCGCGCCGACGCCGCCGCGATAGGTCAGCCCGGCGAGGCCTACCATCATAAAGGCCGAATAGGTCGTCGCGGAATAGCTCAGCGCCGACACGACGCCGCCCATACCCCGGTCGCCGAGGAAGTAGCCGGACATGGACGTCGTCGGGCCAGAGCGCGAGAGCCATGCAACGACAAGCGACAGCACCACGTAGATGGCTATGCCCCAGATGACGAGCGAGAGGGTCATTCCGCGTTCTCCGTGAAGCCGGCCGTGGCGGTGATGTTCAGGATGATGATCGCCACACCGGCCAGGGTCCAGAAGAGGAAGCTGCCATACCAGGCGGCGATGTGACCGATGAGGGCGTAAGGGACAAGATAGCAGGCCAGGATAACCAGGCTGACCAGCTTCAGCGACAGGCTGCGGGACATTCGTTCAACTCCCCGTTGGTGATGGGCGGTCTTCAGCCCGGCGGGCCCGACCTCCTCGTTCACATGATTGGACCTGCGCGTGCACGCGCAGATCGGTCGCGCGTCCCGGCCCTAGTGCAGCGGAACGGTCATTGGATCATATGCATACACCCATGCCGGATCTTCCGGCTGCTTCAGCCAGGTGTTCGCATTCGAGATCGTCTGGACCTTGGTCGCCCGCTCGCGCCGGGCCTCCTCATAGATCCGGAAGGCGGTGCGGTAATCCTCGGTCCCGGTCAGGGACAGGGCGCGGGTCAGAACTGCCGCATCCTCGATCGCCATGCAGGCGCCCTGCGCCATATGGGGGCGCATCGGGTGGCAGGCGTCGCCCAGAAGGCACAGCCGGCCTTGGCTCCACAGGCTCATGGGGTCGCGGTTCCAGAACGGCCATTTCGTCACCTCGGTCGTGGCGTCGATCAGGCCGCGGACCATGGGATGGGCGCCGGCGCCGAAGATCGCCTCCATCTCCTCGCGCGAGCTGTCGACGAAGCCGGCATTGTGATCCCAGCTGTCCACGGGCACGCCGGTGACATAGTAATATTCGCTTCCGTCGCCCTTTGTAGCGTAGGCCATGATGTGGCGCGACTGGTCCCACCACCATTTGACGCAGCGCTCATAGTCCAGCCCGGTCGCGCGCAGCTTGTCCATGTCGACCAGCGCGCGATGCCCGATCCAGCCGGAAAACCGGGGTTTCTCGACGCCCAGCAGCTTTTCCCGGATGCGCGAGTTGATCCCGTCCGCGCCGATCACGAGGCCCGCCGCGACCTGCCGGCCATTGGCGAAGGTTAGAAGAACATGGTCCTCGCGCTCTTCCAGATCGGTCAGGCCGTGGTCGAAATGCAGGCGATCTTTTGGCAGGATGGCGATCTGCTCGGCGTGGAGATCGCCGCGATGGATGGTGATGTAGGGCGCGCCGTATTCGCGTTTGGCAAAATCCCCAAGCTTGATCCGCGACAGGTATTCCCCCGTCATCCCGTCGCGCGAGAACCAGTGGTCAGGATGGGCGCCGATCGCGGCAAGCCGGTCTTCCAGCCCGATCGTGCGAAAGATCTTCATCACGTTCGGACCGATATGGATCCCGGCCCCGAGGCGCACGAATTCAGGCGCCTGTTCGAAGACATGCACCTCGAAGCCAGCTTCGATCAGCAGGGCAGCGGCTGCCGCGCCTCCGAGGCCGGCGCCGATGACGGCAATGTCGATGCGATCGATGGCGTTCACGTGGCTATCTCCCATCAAGTACGTCTAGTTCGTTTGTAGGCGAATGAGTCTAAGGCGCAACTTATTCTCGCGTCGCAGACGAAAATTGTCGGGCCTCTGCCTAAATATCAGTCGCATCAGCGCCAGGCTTCGAGGTCCGGCGCAAAACGGGCACGCAGATAATTCGCCAGTTCGGCGATCCGCGCCTGGTCCAGTTCGGCGCCAAAGGCCGGCATGTCGCGCAGAGGCAGAGACAAGGGCGCCTCGATCCCGTCCCGAATAACGCCGATCACCGCGTCTGGCTGCGGCGCGCGGATCGCCGAAGACATCGTCAGCGGCACTTGCGCTGCTGTCTCGGCACCCGACAGGCCGGGCAGGTGGCAGCTGGCGCAGGCGGCTTCGAACAGGCGCGAGGTCGGGCCGGGCGGCACTTCCGCCTCGATTCGGGGCAGCGGCGGGGCGTCGGTCACCTGACTGGCGAGGTAAGTCGCCATCGCCTGAATATCGGCATCCGGCACCGCGCCGAGGCTGGCGACGATCTCGGCCATTTTGCCCGAGGCGCTGGCGATGCCCGGTGCATGACCGTCCCGCAGATAAGCGGCAAAGGCGGGCTGATCCCAGCCCCGCGCCCCTGCCTCGGGCCCCGCCAGGGGCGGCGCCCAGTCCGTGCCGACCATCGCACCGGCAAAGGCGCGGGAGGCATCCTCGGCGCCAAGGGCGTTTCGCGGCGTGTGGCAGGCGCTGCAATGGCCGGCCGCCTTGACCAGGTAGCGGCCGCGATTCCACGCCTCGCTCTGCGCCGGATCGGGGGTCAGCGGCGCCGGGTCATGGAACATGGCGTTCCAGACGGCGTTCACGGGTCGCAGGTTGACCGGCGTCAGCATCGCAGCGCGGGGCGTTTCCGCCCGCACCGGCGGCAGCGTCTGGAGATAGGCATAGAGTGCCTGCATGTCGCCATCGTCGATCCGCGCGAAGTTCGTGTAGGGAAATGCGGGATAGAGGTTCTTGCCGTCGCGGCTGATCCCGTGGCGCATCGCCCGCTCGAAGGCAGCATAGGACCACTGGCCAAGCCCGGTCTGCGGGTCAGGCGTCAGGTTCGTGCTGTAGACGGTGCCGAAGGGCGTTTCCATAGGCCGGCCGCCGGCAGAGGGCGCACCGCTTTGGGCCGTATGGCAGCCGGCACAGTTTGCTGCGCCGAAGACTTCGGCACCCCGGGCCAGCGTCTCAGAAGTGAACTGCGACGGCGATGGCGCTCGACTGAGCGGGATCGCCGAATGCAGCGGCAGCGCCAGCGCGCCGGCGGTCAGCGCCCCGCCAAGTGCCGCGATGCCGCGCCAGCGCCGCTTGCGCACCGGGCGCGGCGGGGCTGGTAGCGCCGCCGCGACGTTCGCGGCCAGCGCGGCGCGCAGCTTTTCGGGGGTGAAGGGCGCCTCGCGCAGGCGGATGCCGGTGGCGTCGAAGATCGCGTTCGCGATGGCGGCGGCGGCCGGCACGGCGGCGCTTTCGCCGACGCCGAGCGCCGGATCGCCCGGCCGCTCGACCAGCATCGTCCGGATCTCGGGAACCTGCGCAAAGCTCTGGATCGGATAGCTGGCCCAGCTTTTCGCGACCGGCGCGATGGCGTCGAAGGTGACCTCTTCGGTCAGGGTGCGGCTGGCGGTCTGGATGACGTTGCCATGGATCTGCGCGCGCACGCCGTCCGGATTGATGACGAGGCCCTGATCCTGCCCCACAAAGACACGGGTCAGCGTGACCTCGCCCGTTTCGGTGTCGACGGCCACGTCGCAGACCCAGGCCGCCGAGGCCGCCGCGGTTCCCGGAAAGGCGCCATGGACATAGGTGGCATAGGCAAAGCCCTGACCATAGGCCATCCGGCCCTGCCGCCTGAGGCGCGGACCGCGGCCAGACTGCCAGCCGGCCTCGTCCGCGGTGCGGCGGACGAGATCGGCCTGCCGGGGATCGTCCAGATGACGCAGGCGGAACGCGACCGGATCCTCGCCCGCCTCATGCGCCAGCTCGTCGATGAAGCTCTCATGGGCGAAGGTGTTGGGCAGGGCCGAGACGCCGCGCATCCAGGCCGCCCGCACGATGGGCGCCAGATCGTGGCAGGTGATGCGCTTGTGCGGCACGCGGTAGGGCGGCACGATGGTCCGATCGCCCATCATCGCATGATGCGGCTCGGGCGAGATGCGGCCGGTCAGCAGCAGCGCCAGGTTCGGCCCCCGGTTCGAGGGATACCAGCTGTCGAAGCCATAGGCATGAAGATCGCCCGAGAGGCCGATGCCGCCTTGCACCTCCATCAACTGGGCAGCGCCCTTCGGCTCCCACAGATGTTCCTGGGCGCGGGTCAGTTGCACCCGGACCGGACGGCGGACGGCGCGCGACAGCAGCAGGGCATCGCCACAGACATCATCAGCGCAGTTGCGGCCATAGCACCCCGCGGCCTGCAGGCGCCGCACCTCGAGCTGTTCGGGGGCAAGACCGACCAGCAGCGCCAGATCGCCCTGAAGCATGTGCGGGTTCTGTGTTCCCGACCAAACCACCGGCGCGCCGTCCTGCCAGTCCGCCACGCCGCAGGAAGGCCCGATCGAGCCATGCTCGTGGAAGGGCCACAGATAGGTGCGCGCCAGCGTGCTGTGGCATTCAGCAAGGCCACGGGGAAAGTCCCCGGTGCTGTCCAGTAGGCGCGGAGTGGACGGCTGGTCCTTGATCGTCTGCGCCAGCGGCTCCATCGGCGGCAGTGGCGGCGGCATGCGCCAATCGACACGCAGCGCCTCGGCGATCGCCTGCGCCTGCTGCGGGGTCTCGGCGACGACGCCGACGAAATCGCCCTCGACCACGATGTCGACCAGGCCGGGCATCCCCTGGACCGAGGCTCGGTCGACCCCGATCAGGCTGCGCCCGACGAAATCGCCGCTGTCGCGCCCGGCATAAGGCGGGCGCAGGACGTGGCCGTGCAGCATCCCGTCAAGGCGCAGGTCATGGATATAGGTGAAGGCGCCGGTCAGCTTGGCAGGGAGGTCCACGCGCCCCATCGGCCGCCCGACGATGCGATAGTCGGCCGGGTCCTTCACCGGCACCTCGAGGTCCAGCCGCATCGTCAGCTGCGTGCCGGCAATCAGGGGACCATAGTGGATCGAGGCGTCGCGCCAGTGCACCGCACCGCCCTCGGTGGTGATCTCCGCGGCCGGCGCGTTGAACTGCCGGGCGGCAAGGCCCGCAAGCGCTTGCCGGGCCTGCGCGGCCGCTAAGCGCAAAGGATGTGCGGCGACCTGGATCGTCTCGGAGGCGATGGTCGGGCCCTGGTTGGGTGTGCTAGCGGTATCGCCAAGGACGATCCGCACATCGCTCAGCGGCAGGTCCAGCTCTTCCGCGACGATCTGGGCCAGCGCAGTTTCGATCCCGGTGCCCAGATCGACATGGCCGTTCCGGGCGGTGACGCGGCCCGTCTCGTCAATCTGAAGAAAGCTGATGCGCCCCTCGGGACGATCGTCGAAGATTGACAGCAGGCCGGGCAGCGGCTCAGACATCGGCCGCCTCGGCCATGCGGCGGGCGGCGTGGCGGACCGAGGCGACAATCTCGAGATGGGTGCCGCAGCGGCACAGGTTGTCGCGTAGCGCCTGCCGGATCTCGGCTTCGGTCGGGTCGGGATTGCGGGCCAGCAGCGCCACCGCGGTCATCACCATGCCGTTCAGGCAATAGCCGCACTGCGCGCCCTGCCCGTCGATGAAGCCCTGCTGCACCGGATGCAGCGTGCCCGAGTCCGGAGCGGCCAGCCCCTCCAGCGTCGTGACGGCCCGCCCCTGCACCCGCGCCGCGCGCATGACGCAAGATCTGGCCGGAGCGCCGTCAACCAGCACCGTGCAGGCTCCGCACTGGCCAAGGCCGCAGCCGTATTTCGCCCCGTTCAGCTCCAGACGATCGCGCAGCACGTCCAGAAGCGTCAGCCGCGCCGCCCCTGTCACCGCGACAGCCTTTCCGTTCAGCGTAAAGTCCAGCCGCTCCATCCTCGCCCCGCGATCCAGTGCCTCATGCCTCAGCCTGCCTGATGAATCGAATGCACACAAACATTTTTCCCAACTGCCGGCGCGGCGTCCTTCTGCTGCTCGTTTTCCGGGCAGACCCACCTTGACGGGCTTGGCCGGCGACGGGCCATGGCGAACAGCGCCCTGCCGCGTTAAGGACATCTTGCCCCGCAAGGGGGCGGCGGCAAGGGAACGGCATATGACGCGGCAGGAGCTTTCGGAATACCGTCTGGACGATCAGATCGGCTTTCTGCTGCGCAAGGCGCATCAGGCCCATATCGCTATCTGCACTGAAAAGCTGGGAAATCTGCTGACTCCGGTCCAGTTCTCGACCCTGCACCGCCTGGCGACCGAGCCGGGGCCAGTGTCCCAGAACGCCCTTGGCCGCATGGTCGCAATGGATGCCGCCACGACCAAGGGCGTTGTTTCGCGCCTCAAGGAGCGGGGGCTTGTCGTCAGCCGTCCCGACGGCACGGACAAGCGGCGGCACATGCTGTCCACCACCGAGGCCGGGCGCGCGCTTCTCGCCGAGGCCGTGCCTCTGATGCAGGAGATCACCCGGCAGACGCTGGCGCCGCTTCAGCCGTATGAGCAGGACATGCTGCTGGCCCTCCTGCGCAAGATCAGCTGAGCCGCCACTGCACAGATCGCGGGCGATGCGCAAAAGTTTGGGTGCACGCATACGATTCTTCTTGAACCTCTGGCGTACTGCGCCCTAGCCTTTGGAGACTCATCCAGAAGGCAGGACCCATGAGACCCATCCGCATCGGCCAGATCGTCCCCAGCTCCAACGTGACGATGGAGACGGAAATCCCCGCGCTCTTGCGTGCCCGCGAGATGGTGGCGCCCGAGCGGTTCACCTTCCACTCTTCGCGCATGCGCATGAAGCATGTCACCCGCGAAGAACTGGCCGCGATGGATGCCGACAGCGACCGCTGCGCGCTTGAGCTGTCGGATGCCCGGGTCGATGTCATGGGCTATGCCTGTCTTGTGGCGATCATGTCGATGGGCCATGGGTATCACTGCGCGTCGGCCGAGCGGCTGCACGGCGTCACCGCCCAGAACGACGCCGCAGCGCCGGTCATCACCTCGGCCGGTGCGCTGGTCGACGGCATCCGTGCCATCGGCGCCCGGCGGGTGGCGGTCGTCACGCCCTACATGAAGCCGCTGACCGAGATGGTCGTGGACTACATCCGCCACGAGGGGATCGAGGTCGGCGATTACCGCGCGCTGGAGATCTCGGACAATCTGGCGGTCGCGGCGCATGATCCGATGGACCTGCCGGGCATCGTGGCGGGCATGGATGTCTCGGACGTGGACGCCATCGTGCTGTCGGCCTGCGTTCAGATGCCCTCGCTGGCGGCAATCTCGACTGTCGAGGCGCAGACGCGCAAGCCGGTGATCACCGCCGCCGCCGCGACGGTCTGGGCGATGCTGCGCGCGCTGGACCTGCCGACCCGCGTGCCGGGCGGCGGGACGCTGCTGTCGGGGGCCTACTGATGAGCATCACCCCACAGGGCTACAACGTCCACGCCAATGGCATCCGCCAGCACCTGATCCGCTATGCCGGGCCCGGCCCGCAGATGCTGCTGATCCCCGGCATCACCTCTCCGGCGATTACCTGGGGCTTCGTCGCCGAGCGGCTGGCCGAGCGCTACGACGTGCATGTGCTGGACGTGCGCGGACGCGGCCTCAGCGAGGCGGGCGATCTGGATTACGGCGTCGACGCGCTGGCCGATGACGCGGCGGCGCTGGTCGCGGCCTGCGGGCTGGAGAAGCCGGTGCTGCTGGGCCATTCGATGGGCGCGCGCATCGCCATCCGCGCCGAGCGGCGCGCGCCGGGCACCTTCGGCGGGCTGATCCTCGTCGATCCGCCGGTCAGCGGTCCGGGGCGGCGGGCCTATCCGTCTGCCTGGCCGTGGTATGGTGATTCGATCCGGCTGGCGCAGCGCGGCTGTTCAGCCGCCGAGATGCGCGCCTTCTGTCCGACATGGACCGACGCTCAGGTCGCGTTGCGGGCCGAGTGGCTGCACACCTGCCATTACGGCGCCATCAAGACCGCCTATGACGGCTTTCACACCGACGACGTGCATCAGGACATGCCGCATCTCAGCCTGCCCGTCCGGCTGGTCGTCGCGGGCGGCGCCCCCGTCATCCAGCCCGAGGACCTGGCCGAGATCCAGTCCCTCATCCCGAACCTTGAGACGCGCATCGTGGACGGCGCCGGGCACATGATCCCCTGGGACGACCTGCCCGGCTTTCTGGATGCCGTCATGAATTTCAACGCATAACCAACAGGGAAGACGCAGATGGACCATACCAGCTTCACGGAAATCTGCCTGCATCAGCTGAAGATGTCGGGCGTGCACGAGGGCGAGAAGCTGATCGTGCTGACGCAGGGCTCGGACCGGCTGGCCTATGCCGAGGCCTTCATTGCCGCGGGACAGCGGCTCGGGGCCAAGATGTATCACATGCGCCTGCCCGCGCCCCTGCCGACCGACGCTTGGGCGGTGGGCCAGACCGGCCTTGCCGCCATGCCCGATGCCGTCGAGGCGCTGAAGAACTGCGACATGCTGATCGACTGCATCTTCCTGCTGTTCAGCCCCGAACAGTTCGCCATCCAGGCCGCCGGCACGCGCATCCTGACCGCCGTTGAGCCGCCCGAGCTGCTGGCCCGGATGCTGCCCTATCCCGAGCTGCGCGAGAAGGTCACCATCGCCGCCGACATGCTGGACCGCGCCAAGGTCATGCGCATCACCTCGCCCCACGGGACCGACGTCACCTACAAGCTGAACACCTACCGCACGGTGCCGGAATATGCCTGCACCGACACGCCGGGGCGGTGGGATCACTGGCCCTCGGGCTTCGTCTTCACAGGCGGGGACGATGACGGGGTGGACGGTCAGATCGTGGTGGCGCCGGGCGACATCCTGCTGCCGCAGAACCTGATGGTGCGAGAGCCGATCACCTACACGATCGAAAAGGGCTGGATCACCGACATCCGCGGCGGGCTGGAGGCCGAGATCGTCAAGGGCTACATGGCGGCCTTCAACGACAAGCGCGGCTTCGGGATGAGCCATGTGGGCTGGGGCATGAACCCCAACGCAAAGTGGCACAATTTCGTCCCCGGCAGCTTCGAGGGCGGCATGGGCATGGAGCCGCGCAGCTTCTACGGCAATGTCATGTTCTCGACCGGGCCGAACAACGAGCTGGGCGGGCCGAACGACACGGCCTGCCACCTGGACATCCCGATGCGGAACTGCTCGCTGTTCCTCGATGACGAGGCCGTCGTGGTCGATGGCGACATCGTCGTCAAAGAGATCCAGCTGGCCCGCTGACACCCGCCCGCCCCGCGAACCGCCGCGCGGGGCCATCCCCTTGAGGTTCTCCCATGTCCCAGGAACAGGTCTATGATCAGGCTGGCTTCGGCCGGCCGGTCCCGCGCGGGCAGCGCCCCGCCGTGCTGGTGGTCGACTTCACCTATGGCTTCACTGACACGCGATACCCCACCGCCGCCGACATGGCCGGCCCCATCGCCGCAACGCGCGTCCTGACAAATGCCGCCCGAGCTGGCGGTTTCCCTGTCATCTACACGACCATCGCGTATCATCCAGGCGAGGTGGACAAGCTGCCTTGGCTCAAGAAGGCGACCGGCATGGCGGCGTTGCTGGAGGGCAGCCGGCTCGTGCAGATCGACGAATGCACGGGCATCCAACCGGATGATGTGGTGATCACGAAGAAGGGCGCGTCGGCCTTCTTCGGCACGTCTTTGACCGGGTTGCTGGCCGGGGCAGGCGTGGACACCCTGATCGTGACGGGCGCCACGACCTCGGGCTGCGTGCGCGCGAGCGTGGTGGACGCGGTTCAGTCGGGCTTCAACGTCCTGGTGCCCGCCGATTGCTGCGCCGACCGAGCCGCGGCGCCGCATCAGGCCAATCTCTTTGACATGGGCCAGAAATACGCTGACGTGACGGACAGCAACGACATCCTGACATGGCTGCACAGCCTGTCAAAGTAGACAGGTGCATACATCACTCCGGCCAAAGCGGCTGCCGTTTCGGCAACCGCTTTCTATTTTACCACTAAGCCGATAAAATAGTTGGTGACATACCTGTATGAACCTGTCTAAGATTTCCTGGTTCAGACAGCGGATGCGCCCCATGCTCAGGACAAAGTCCGAAAAGATCGCCAACGTGCTGGAGGCCGAGATCCGCTCGGGTTCGCTGCTCGACGGGGATGCCCTGTCCAGCGAAAGCGCCCTCGTGGAACGGTTTTCCGTCTCCCGCAGCACCGTCCGCAAAGGCTTGGGGATTTTGGCCGCGAAAGGGCTGATCCGAACAAAGGTCGGCATCGGGTCGTTCGTGACCTATGGCGGCACGGTGATCGACAGCGGCCCCGGCTGGAGTCTTGCTCTGGCCGACGCGGGCACGCGCATGGGCACGCGCATCCTGACCATCGCACGCCAGCCGATGGAACTGGACGCCCCGGATTTTTCCGACGCCGAGGTTTTGGCGGTCGATCGCCTGCGCTTTCTGCAGGACACGGGGCGCGCGCTGACGCTGGAACGCTCACGCGTGCCGTGGCGCGACGATTTCGAACCGATCCTGACGCAGGGGCTGCAGGATGGATCGCTCAGCCGCACACTCGAAGCGCAGCGCCTCTCGCCCGCCGCGGGCGAGGAATGGGCCAATGTCCTGCCCGCTCTCGGGCCACGAGATGCCGCCCTGATGGGCCGCGAACCCGGCGAGCCAATGCTGCACCTGCGTCGCCTGACCCGTACCGCGGCGGGCGATGTCGCTGAATATGTCGAAAGCCTGCTGGACCCGATGCTGTTCGGCCTGCATATGAGGTTCTGACCGATGCCACTCGCGCCCTCCGCCCTCGACCGCGCGCAAGCCTGCCTGACGGGCCTTGCCATCGGCGATGCCTTGGGGATGCCCGCCCAGACCCTGCCGCGCGAGGCGATCCGCGCCCATTATGGTCGCATAACCGGTTTCGTCGCGCCATTCCCCGGCCATCCGGTGTCGCATGGGCTGGGGGCGGCGCAGGTGACAGACGACACTGAGCAGACGATTCTTCTGGCCCGCCGCCTGATCGCCGATCCGGCGGGGTTCAACGACAGAGCATGGGCGCAGGACCTTCTGGACTGGGAAGCGGACGTCAAGGCCAAGGGCCTTTCGGACCTTCTGGGCCCCTCGTCCCGCAGGGCCATCGAGGCGCTGCTGGCCGGCGAGGCGCCGGAGCAGACGGGTCGCCGCGGCACGACCAACGGTGCGGCGATGCGGATTGCCCCCATCGGCATCATGACCCCGCCCGATCCGGATCAACTTGTCGCCCGTGTCGCCCGCACCTGCCGCGTCACTCACAATACGGGCGAGGCGATCGCGGCCGCCTCGGCGGTCGCGATGATCGTCTCCTGCGGGATCGCCGGGCAGCCGCTGAATCAGGCGCTGACGCAGGCGTTGATCGCCTGCCGTGCCGGGCAGCCATGCGGCGAGCAGGTCGGTGAGACGGCGATGGAGGCCCGTATCCGCCATGCGCTGGACCTGGCGGCGCAGGGGAACGAGGACGCATTGCTGGCAGGGACCGGGACCTCTGTCGCCAGCCACGAAAGCGTCCCGGCCGCCATCGGCATCCTCGCGCTGACTGGGGAAGACGTCTGGCAGGGCCTGCTGATCGCGGCGAATGCGGGCGACGACACCGACACGATTGGCGCCATGGTGGGCGCGATGGCGGGCGCGCTTTACGGCGCGCTGCCCCCGACGGCAGTGGCTCAGGTGGTGGCGGCGAACGAACTGGATCTGGACGGGCTGGCGGCCGAACTGCTTGCGCTGCGGGGCCAGGTGACCGAGGGCGCCGCGCGATGAGCGTTATCCTGCAGATGACCGCCCCGGTGGTAGACATGATCTACAAGGTGCGCGCCCTGCCCGTCTCGGGCCAAGAGGAGGCGGCCGAGGACTTTGCGATGGAGGTCGGCGGCGGCTTCAACGCCATGGCCGCCGCTCGGGCCGCCGGGGCCGATGTGCGCCTCGGCCGCCGGCTCGGAACCGGGCCGTTTTCCGACACCGTCGCGATGCGGCTCGAGGAGCTGGGGATTGGCACCATGGAGGGGCGCCTCCCGGGCCTCGATCAGGGATGCTGCGTCGTGCTGCTCGAGCCGGGCGGAGAGCGCAGCTTCGTCAGCCATCCCGGTGCAGAGGGGACGATCCGGCCGGCCGACCTTGCCGGGCTGGACCTGCCGGACGTCAACCATGTCCTGCTGTCGGGCTACGTGCTGCATTACGACCGGGCACGGGACGCGCTGGCGCCTTGGATCGCCGCCCTCGGCCCCGGAATCACGGTCGTCTTCGACCCCTCGCCGGTCGCGCATCTGATCCCGTCCGGCGTGCTGGCGCAGGTCATGGCGCGGGCCGATTGGATCAGCGCGAACGAGGACGAGGCGCGCCACCTCACCGGGCGTGCCGATGCGCCCGCAGCCGCCCTCGCGCTTGCCGCCGGTCGCCGGGGTGGCGCCCTGCTGCGTCAAGGCGCCGCCGGTTGCCTGCTGGCAACAGGCGGCGCGCTTGAATGCGTTCCCCCGCATCACGTGGCGCCGGTCGATACCAACGGTGCCGGCGACTGCCATATCGGCAGCTTCATGGCCCGGCTCATCTCCGGCGATCCGCCGCTGGCGGCGGCGCGCTACGCCAACGTCGCCGCCGCCCTTTCCACGACCCGCTTCGGCCCCGCCACCGCCCCGGCGCGCGTCGAGGTCGAGGCCATCCTCAGAACCCAAGCCAATGACACCCGAAACGGGTGCATCACCACCAACAAGGAGGAAACTGAATGACGACCGCACGTTCTTCCCTCTCGATCCTGGCGCTGGCGCTGGCCACCGGCGCGCAGGCCGACGAGATCCGCGTCCTGAACTGGCAGGGCTACGGCACCGACACCAGCTTTGCGAGCGAGGCCTTCCAGGAGGCCACCGGCCACAGCGTGATCCACGAATACTTCAACAGCGAACAGGAGATGCTGACCAAGTTGCGCACCAATCCCGGCGCCTACGACGTGGTCATGATCAACGCGGTCTTCATGCCGCAGGCCGTGCGCGAAGGATTGGTCACGGCCATCGACACAGCCGAGGTGCCGAACTACACCGGCATCCCGGAAGGCTTTGCGGCCGATCCGAAGCTGATGATCGACGGTGAGGTCTACGGGGTGCCATGGACGTGGGGGCTGACCTCGTTCGCGATCAACACCTCGGCCATCCCCGAGGCCCCGACCAGCATTCAGGCGCTGTGGGACCCCGCGCATGCGGGTCGCGTCTCGATCCGCGACGACGCACTTGAGGCGATGCAGTTGGCCGCTCTGGCGACCGGGCAGGACATCAACGAGATCGCCGATTTGGGCGCCGCCGAGGCCAAGCTGGCCGAGCTGCTGCCCCAGCTGCGCACCTTCTGGAGCAGCGAGAACGACTGGAACCAGTTCATGGCCGCGGGCGAGCTGGACATCGCCACCTACTGGTCGGGATCTGCGGCGCGCTCGGCCGCGCTTGGCCTGCCGGTCGAGTTCGTCGTCCCCGAGGAAGGGGCCATCGGCTGGCTGGATTCGCTTGCCGTCCCTGCCAGCTCGAGCCATCAGGAGGCCGCTCTGGCATTCATCGACTGGATGATCGACCCCGCGTTCTACGTGCAATGGGATGCCGAGGGCGCGCCCGCCTCGGCCAATGCCGATGCCGCTGCCGCACTGCCCGAGGATGCCTTCAACCGCCGCGTTCTGGGCGATCCCGAGGTGGCCGCCCGCGTCAGGTTCCAGGGCGAACTCAGCGATGAGACGCGCGAGACCTACCTGCGGATCTGGCAAGGCCTGAAGGCCGCCCAGTGAAGACGCGCCGGGCGTTTCGGGCGCCCGGCCCATCCTGACGCCGCTTTCAGCGACAAGAGGAACGGAAATGGCCGAAATCACAGCCACGGGGGACAGGCGGCGCCTGATCGCCATGCTCTCGCCTGCCTATCTGTGGCTGACTGTCGCGGTCTTCCTGCCGCTGTCCGCCATGCTGTTCTTCAGCGTCCTGACGGCCCTGCCGCAGGACGGGCCGGACTGGTCTCTGACACTGCAGAACTACCGTCTGTTCCTGACCGATCCCGTCTATGCCACGCTGCTTTGGAAGTCGCTGCAACTGGGCCTGACCGTCACGGTCATCTGCATCCTGATTGGCTATCCCTGCGCCCTGGTCCTCGCTCGCACCATCCGCGGCCGCGCGCGTGAGACCCTGTTCCTGCTGGTCATACTGCCCTTCTGGTCGAACTCGCTCGTCCGCATCTTCTCATGGGCAATCGTGCTGCGAGGAAATGGTGTGCTTGAGCTGGGGCTTAACGCAGTGCTTCCTTTCGACGTCAGCCTGAACCTGATGTTCACTACCCATGCCGTCGTGATCGGTTTGGTCCACAGTTACCTGCCCTATGTCATCCTGACCTCGTATCTCGCGCTGCAGGCGATCGACGATGATATTATCGACGCCGCTCGCTCCATAGGGGCCGGGACGCTGACGATCCTGTGGCGGCTGCTGCTGCCCCTGTCACTGCCCGGGCTTCTGGCCGGGGCAGTGCTGGTCTTCGTGCCCGTCGTCGGCTCTTTTATGGAGCCACGCATCCTCGGCGGCCGCATGGGCACCTATTACGGCACGGTAATCGAGGACCAGTTCGTCGCCGTCTACAACTGGCCCCTTGGCGCCGCGCTGTCCTTCATCTTGCTGGCGGTGGTGCTGCTGATCCTGACGCTGACCAGCCCCATCCTTCGAAAGGCCCGGCTATGAGACGCCCCCTGCTTCCCGTTCTGGGCCGGCTGTGGCTGGCGCTGATCCTGGTCTTCCTCTACGCCCCGATCATGGTGATGGCGGCGATGTCATTCAACGCCTCTCCCTTCTACCAGCTGCCCTTCAGCTTCTCGACCCGCTGGTATGCCGAAATGGCGGGCAACCCCCAGATCATCACGGCCGCCCTGCGCTCGGTCTCGATCGCACTGGTGGTGACGCTCATCGCCACGGCGCTTGGCACGGCGGCCTCGATCGCGCTGTTCCGCTATGACTTCCGCGGCAAGAAGGTGCTGCAACTGCTGCTGTTTCCGCCCATCGCGATCCCGTGGCTGATCACCGGCACGGCCATGCTGATCTTCTTCTTCGCTATTGGCCTTGGGCGCGGCACGCCAGCCGTTATCATCGGCCATGTGGCGCTGGCCCTGCCCTACGTCATAGTCACCGTCACAGCCCGCCTGTCCAGCTTCGACATCACCCTGGAAGAGGCCGCCCGATCGATGGGCGCCGGCGGCTGGACGGTCCTGCGCCGCGTGACGCTGCCCTGGATCGCGCCGGGGATGGTGGCCGGCGCGCTCTTCGCCTTCGCGGTCAGCTTCGATCAGTTCGTGGTCAGCTACTTCCTGTCCCAGCCCGGCGACAGCACCCTCCCGGTCCTCATCTACACCGCCATCCGCAAGGGCTTCACCCCCGAGATCAACGCGATCTCGACCATCATCATCACCGTGTCGATGGCCATCATGTTCATCGCCACCCGCTATTCCCGCTTCGGAGGAGAACGCTGATGTCCCGCGTCGACGTCACTGCCGTCACCAAGCATTTCGGCACCTCAAAGGCACTGGACGACGTGTCGATCACTTTCGACGATGGCGGCTTCTTCGCGCTGCTGGGTCCCTCGGGGTCGGGCAAGACGACACTGCTGCGCACGATCGCGGGCTTCCACTTCCCCGACAGCGGCAGCATCCGCATTGGAGAGCGCGAGGTCCAGCGCGTCCCGGTTGAGAAGCGCGACATTGGCATGATGTTCCAGAACTACGCGCTGTTCCCGAACATGAGCGTTGCCGACAATATCGGCTTCGGCCTCCGCGTCCGGAAAGTCGGCGCCGCCGAAGAGCGCCGGCGCGTTGCCGAGGCGCTGGAGCTGGTGCAGCTTGGCCATCTCGGCCAGCGCCGTCCCAGCCAGTTGTCGGGCGGCCAGCGCCAGCGCGTCGCACTGGCCCGCGCCATCGTCACCCGCCCGCGCGTCCTGCTGCTGGACGAGCCGCTGTCGGCGCTGGACAAGACCCTGCGCGTCGACATGCAGCTGGAGCTGCGCCGTATCCAACGCGAAGTGGGCATCACAACGATCTTCGTGACCCACGATCAGGAAGAGGCGCTGACTTTGTCGGACCGCATCGGCATACTGAAAGACGGTCGAATTGTGCAGGTCGGCCCGCCGCGGGAGGTTTACGAACGTCCTGTAGATGCGTTCGCTGCCAGCTTTCTTGGCGAGGCCAATTGGCTCCCGCCGTCTCGGGTGGCCGGCCTTGAACTGCCATGCCGCTCCGGCGCAGGCAGCTTTGCGGTACGGCCGGAAGCGCTGAGCGTCGCCACGGTTCCTGCACCTGGGAAGAACGCCATCCAGGGCCGCATGTCCCAGCATGTATTCGCGGGTGCCATGGCAACCTGTCTTGTAGACATCGATGGCTCGTACTGGAAGGTTATCGCACGAGACCGAGACATCCCGCAAATCGCGCCCGGCGCCGACGTGTGGTTGAGCTGGTCGGCCGCTGATACCATTGCTGTGCCGACCCCTGCCTGAGCTGCAATCCAACGACGGGCGTGCGGTGCTTTAAATTTTGGCGTGACATAGCGGCGCTTACGGCAGCGAGGCGTATTGGGGTTCGATGCTGTCGATCACCGGGAGGTCCATCCCCTCGGCGAGGACAGGGGCTCGGCCGGCCAAGGCACCTGAGCCAAGGATGATCGCCTCCGCGCCGTCGCCGCTGACCGAGGTGTCGATGATTTCCTGCAGCTTCGCCAGCGTAATATTTGACAACTGGGCGGTCGTTCTGAAGCCGATCCCTGCGGCGCACCGCGCAGTCCCCACCGATGCCATCCCGCGCGACGAGGGCGCGGATGCCGTGAACCGCAGCCTCGAATGTCGTGACGATGGGGTATCTCAGGGCCTAAGTTCGGGCGATGGTCAGGCTGGCATCTAGGGCGCCGCTGATCGGGATTGGCAGGCGGCCGCGAGCGGCGATGGCGATGTCGTCGAACATGCCAGAACCGCGCTGTGAAACCCTTGCCTTGCGGCCTCTTCGATGCGCGCGGTGGCCAGCAGCCCGGCGATGGCATGGTCGGCGGGCGACTGGATTGCCAGAGGCGCCGCGGGCAGGTCAACCACCACCGCCTCAGCGCCATGGCCGGGGGTAGGCTGCGCTAGATTGTATCTGCGGCCTGATCTCCCGCCTGTTGGTTGTGTTGATGACCAGCACTCGGACCCTGTGCTACATGCCCCCTCAGAATGCTCGAATGAGCCTCAAACAGATTCATTGCCCATCGGCGGGCTAGTCAAAGCGATCTCGCACATGACCACAAGGAAAAATCGTGAACGATAGCGGATCGTCGTCCAGTACCGCGACCATCGGCACGGCGATCGGGCGGACAGGGCTGACATTGCCCTTGCGACCATGAACATGCCCCGCACGAGGCTCTGTTGCACAAAGCCTCTGATGTCCGAGGTTCCCCTTTCCCCAGCCGGATTCATCCCACGGTTTCTGTGACAGGGATGCCGAGCGCGGTGTAGCCGTTCATGACGGCGATGCGTATCTGGACCTCCGCGACCTGTCGGTCAAAGTCCCGAGCCATGAGGCGCTGCCCCAGCAGTTTCATACAGTGCATCTTCGTTTCGGCACGGCTTCGTCGGTGGTATCCGCTCCAGTTTCGCCAGATAGCACGGCCGAGATATTTCACGGCGCGCAGGGCCTCATTTCGGGCGATGGCTCCGGCAGTGAGGGTCTTCCACGGCTTCGCATTCTTGCGAGGAGGTATGACGGCATGAGCACCGCGATCCGCAATGGCATCGTGGCACTTTCGGGTATCGTAGGCGCCGTCCGCGGTAATGCTGCCGATCTCCTCGCCTGCCGGGATCTGACTGAGCAGGTCGGGCAGGATCGGTGCATCGCCTACGTGGCTTCCGGTGATCTCGACGGCTCGAACCTCCAGGGTTTCCTCGTCGATACCGAGGTGGATCTTGCGCCAGACGCGCCGTTTGGGGCCACCGTGCTTGCGGGCGTGCCACTCACCTTCGCCCTCGACCTTGATGCCGGTGCTATCGATCAGCAGGTGCAGCGGCCCCTTAGAGCCGCGATACGGGATGTTCACCGCGAGGGTCTTCTGACGACGGGACAGCGTGCTGAAATCCGGCACCGCCCAGTCCAGGCCGATCAACCGTAGCAGGCTCTCCACGAACCCGGTCGTCTGCCGGAGCGCCATGCCGAACAGAACCTTCATTGTAAGGCAGGTCTGGATGGCAGCATCGCTCTAGTCAGGCTGGCGACCGCGCTTGCCAGTGGGCGTGGCCTCCCAAGTCATGGCGGAATCGAACCAGATGGTCAGCGAGCCACGGCGCTTGAGCGCTTCGTTATAGGCCGGCCGGCATCGTCAACTTGCGCCCTCAGATCGTAGAGCGCCTACTTCGGCGGTGCGTCAAGCGACGGCAACCGTCACGACGTCGGCCCAGACCGCGTGAGCCTGCTGTCTTGTTTGTCTGCGGTGATCGGCGGTGGCGGTGGTTGGCGTTCTGAAGAGATTGGCAACCTGGTCGTGGATGGCGAGGAACCGCTGCGCCTGTCCGGGCGACTTAAAGCGCTTCATGATCCGTTCCCGTCGTCGGGTGGGCTGATGACTGTTCTCCGCGCGGTTGTTGAGACCTTTGTGCTGGCGATGCTCGACGCCGGGCATGATGGCCCTTGCCGCCGCGCCGTAACTTCGCAGCTTGTCGGTCACCATGACCCGCGGAACGCGTCCATGCCGCTTCATCAGCTTGCGCAGCAGGCGCTTGGCGGCCCGGGCGTCGCGGCGGCTCTGGACGAGAATGTCGAGCACGACGCCCTGCTGGTCGACGGCACGCCAGAGCCAGTGCGTCTTGCCGGCGATCGAGATTGCCACCTCGTCAAGATGCCACCTGTCGCCCGTCGCCCTTTGACGCCGACGGATCTCGGCGGCGTACGCAGCGCCGAACTTCAGCCCCCACCGGCGGATCGTCTCGTGACTGACCACGATGCCGCGCTCGGCCAGCATTTCCTCGACCATCCTCAGGCTCAGCGGAAAGCGGAAGTAAAGCCAGACGGCGTGAGCAATGACCACCGCCGGATAGCGGTGGCCGGCATACAGAGCAGCGCGATTGGTCAGCATCTGCAAAGGCTAGCCGGAAACCAAAACTTCGGCCAGTCCGCAAGTTGACGGTGCCCCTGGGGCTTGATCCGCGACACGGGACGGGTTCTTCTGGATTACATTCCCTATGGCGAAGACCTGCCCGACGAGATCCGCGCCGCCGTGGAAACCGATGCGGACAAGGTCACCGACCTTCATGTCTGGCAATTGGGCCCTGGACAGCATGCGGCCATCGCCGTCATCCGGTCGGCATCACCGCTGTCTCTTTCGGCCTATCGGGCCAAGCTCGCGCACATCCACGACCTGTCGCACATGACCATCGAAATAGAGGGTCCGTTGGCTTAGTCAGCATCATCAGGTGATCAAGCTGTGAGGCCTCGCCGTCCTGATCAGTGCCCTCCTTCTGTCTCAATTCGTCATAGACGACGATCTACTGCTTCTCGCCACCATCATACGCTGCCGCTGACCTTTTGTGTTCCGAGTTCGATCCCATGCATCACCAACTCCACCTCTGCCGTAGTGCCGGTGAATCATGTTCGCCGATGAGCGTCGAGACCGGAGTTTTGCGGCCTGCTAAGACTGAAACCAGACCAATGGATTGGGGCAGGCCACAGCCGACAAAATCCGCACAACCAAGCCTGACACATGTGAACACCCGATCAAACGCCTGACGGTTGAAGAGGTCCTTGCACCAATGGGAGCATCCACGCATTTACGTTCGAAGCCGAGGCCAGTTCACTCGGTTGAAACACAATCCGAAACCCAGATCGAGTGCTGACTACTTCCTCAGCAGCTCCTAGGCCTACTCATCGCCGGATCTCTCCGGAAGTTTGGAGGAGCAACCCTTTGTCGCGGGAGGTCCGGCGATGAGCTCGCCGCAAGGTGCAAGAGTAAGGAGATACTCGTAACATGTCACACACCCTGAAGAACGCGGCAAGTTGATGTTGCTGCAGCAATGCAATTCGCACATCCTCAAAATTGATGATGAGAACATCTCTTCTAGTTGATTTTGATCAGCTCACACGTCAAAGAGAGGGTGCTTGATGAAACGGCGCAGTGGAATCATGCTAGGCGCTCAAGTAGGCGCGCGAGGTCGACAAGTCGTGATTGCCCTGTCTTGTCGAGGATCGAGCGGATCTGACTTCTGACCGTACTGATCCGTACCCCGCGGAGCTCGGCCACGCTTTCCGGCGCAAGCCCCCGAGACAAGTCGGCCGCTAGCCTTGCCTCCGCTTCTGTAAATCCGAAGATTCCGTGAAGCCTTGCCGGCTGTGGTGCCCGTCCAGCCGTCAAGTCGATCATGCGGAGGATCGCCTCGGCTTTATTGTGCAATACATTACCCGAACCTTCCGGCGGTGCCGGCATTATCGTGACGCCGCGCACCGCGGCACCCGTCGCATCAAGGAGCGCAAAGCTTCCGCCGCGGGCACCGACTCCGCTGGCAGCCTCAAACACCAAGTTCATCATTATGCGCTGCAAGGCCTCACTCCGGAGAGCGATTTTGCCGCCCCTGCCAGAGATTACTTCCTGCCTTGCCAGCTCTACGGTCGCCGCGCGGTTCGCGAAAACGATCCTTCCGGCAGTATCAAGGACCAACATCACCTCGCGGTCGACATCCATCGCTGCCTCTGCGAGCCGGCGCATGGTCTTGGCTTCCTCCAGCTTCACCGTCAGCTGAATCGCGCGCCTCAAGTGCGGTGCGATGCGCGACATCGTCCGCACATGCGCCTGTTGAAGTTCCTTTCCCTGGGCTAGGAACACGCCAAGCGGCATGAAGGTGGTCGTGTCGCGATGGAGGCAGGAGACCATCGCGTGACGCAGACCCTGAGGCCGGAAGACCTCATTGTAGATCGAGCTCCTTTCATAAGTGCAGTTGTCAATAACTTTCTCTCGCGGGATGATCCTACCCGCAGGCAGTCGAGGCATTGCATTAACAAACGGGTTCGTGGCGGGCGAGGCAAAGGCCTCCAATAGAACGCGATCGTGGCCGGGATCAAGGCGATGGGTCCTAGCGAATAAGAGATGGTTATGATCAAAGGAGCTGAATATGAAGGCCGCGCCATCAAGGCTGTCGCTCAGGCCATCAAGAGCTTCGCGCCAACAAACAGGATCGGCCGCTGCGGCGTAAATCGCGTCGACGAGCTTTTCAAAGGCATCATTATTTTGCCTGAGCTTTGCCATATTAGTTCACCCATGATCGGGGACTTTGCAGGGAATCCTGACGCGGCATCTCTTATGGACAAAGTCTAATCGCAAGCTGTCAGTTCCAAGGCGGTGTGGTGACCAACTGGAGCGTGGGACTGGTATAGTAAGGTCGGGATCTCCCATAGATAAGAAGCCGCCTTCAAGCTTGATCGGTGAGGAATCTGAAGTGTTGCCAGCAGAGCCTGGGAAGATGCCACTCTCTCCGGAGGACAATCGGTGGTCCGTTAGGCAGTAAGCCTGTGGCAAGCGGGCGACCTGAGCATTGCCTAGCCGCTACCCTTGCCCCTGTGCGTTGGTCCTAGGGTGATCATCGACAGCGAGATGCCTGTGATCGAGCTGCCTCTCCTCTTCACCCCCCGCTTCTTTACATTAGTGGATGATCATGGAGTGCCCGCAGTTAGAGAGAGCGGCAGCCGGCAAGTCCCATCACGCGTCATCGCCAATGGCTGGAGATCCCGTGGTCGCGCCGCATCTGGATAAAGCGGCCCCAGATGGCGGTACGCCAGTGCCTCCATGACAAATGCGTTGGTGGCGCTGGTACGCGTCTCCTCATAGGCCCCCGTCGCCTCATATCGCCCTTCAAACCACCCTGAGCTTGGATCAAAGAGTTCCTCGACGAGCATCAGGAGCAG
Organism: Paracoccus tibetensis; assembly: GCF_900102505.1. Classification (GTDB taxonomy): domain Bacteria; phylum Pseudomonadota; class Alphaproteobacteria; order Rhodobacterales; family Rhodobacteraceae; genus Paracoccus; species Paracoccus tibetensis. The sequence continues at coordinate 77,715 of NZ_FMVT01000013.1, forward strand.
CTGCGCATTCGGATCTTCTGCGAAGGTGTTGAGCGCGAAAGCCGCACGCGTGGTCACAAGCGGCAGTTCCGCACGCAGTGTCCCGTCGGGCGCGCTTACGGACCATGGATAGCCCTGCGCCAGGACGGTCCCGAAGACCGTGGTCGGATCTTCGCCGCGGCGAAAGTCAGACCGTCCGGTCGGCTTGCCACTTTCCGCGTATCGAGCGGCCTGCGCCTCGGCGACAGCCGCCATAGCGTCGGCCGCAGATCGTCCTCCCGCCACCTCATCGACACTTTGGCCCAACGGCTCGAAGCCCAACTCGAAGCCAAGATAGGCCGGCGGTGTGCTCATGACCGGGGCTTGGTTGGTGGTGTCCTCGGACACGGCGAAGCGGACGCCACCGATTTCGGTCTGGAACGGATAGCTTTCTGCAACCGCCGGCACCGGGACTTCGATACCCCAGGCCCGATAGCCTTGCGCGGCGTAGGCGTCATAGCCGCGGCCACTCTCAGGGCTGAGCTGGATGCCTTCGCCGCCAGCAGTTCCAAGCTGGAGTTGTCCGCGCTCCGAGATGATCCGACATACACTTAGCCGCGCCACCGCTCTGCGAATGAACGGTGCAAACTGCGGATGTTCCTCGGCGGCGATTCGCAGCCAGAGAAGCAGTCTGCCCGTGTCCACAGCTGACCATCCTGCGACCCCGGGCTGCAAGCTGCCATCCAAGGCCGCTCCGGTGGAGACGTCATAGAAGCGGTTCGGCATTCCATCGGCAGTCAGTTGCATCTGGCCCAGGAACGAAACCATCCGAGTGAAGCGACGATCGAAGGTGCGGGCGTCGATGTAGCCGAGCCGGCGTGCGATCAGGAGCGCCGTGATCTGGTCTGCCATGGACCACGGAGTCGCAACCGTCGTGCCGCTGCGGACGGCCACCAGCAGCTGTTGAGCTTCCCCGGTCGGCTGCATAACGGTCGACTGACTGGTCAGTGGGGCGCCATCCGGGGCACTGTCGCCTGCGGCTTCTGCCGGGGGCGATGTCCAGGCAGCGGAGGGAGCCGGCGCGGCCGGCGGACCGCCGAAATATGCCCATGCCGCCTGCATCCAGCGCGCCTCGTCCTCGCCAAGAACAATGTTTGGCTCCTCGGGAACCGTCGCCTCGCTGCGCTCTCGGAAGCTGCCACGGGATTGCGGCGGCCGAGCCTCGCCTCCCTGAACGAGCCACAGTCGGCCGTCAGGGCCGTCAACTGGCAAGACCTCATGCGCCCAGCAAGGAGCGAACAGCACCGCCATGGCCATCAGCACACAGCACGCGCTTCGGGAGATATTCGTTGCCGGGGTGCTTGCCTGCCTGATGGGGACCATGCTCTATTCTCTTGGTATCATTATCACGTGGCGAATGACTTATCCTGTTCCTACTTCATGCGAAAATTCCACGGGAAAAAGCGCAGTCCTTTCCATTTTGACCGGGGCCGTGACCGGCCTTCAGATCCTGACGCCCCCTCCCGTGTGGGCCCAGACTGAGGCGTGGCCGGAGCGGGCCTTGTCCGAGACGCAGCCGCTCGCGCCTCCGCGTCGAGGGGATCTGACCGAGGCCGAAATGGCGATGGCGCGCCAAGCCTGGGTCTACTTCGAAAACAACACGCAGGCGGGAACCGGCCTCGTCAACGCCTCGCACAACTACCCATCTGTGACGCTATGGGATACCGGCTCGGCCATCGCCGCATCCGTATCCGCACACGGGCTTGGGATCATCACCGATGCCGAGCTGGACAGCAGGCTCGACCGCTTGCTGCGGACGCTCGGCAGCTTGGACCTCTTCCGGCTCGACTGCCCGAACAAGGCCTACGATACCCGGACTGCTGTTCCGACGGACTACCTCAACAACCCGGGTGAGATCGGCTGCTCGGCGATCGACATCGCGCGGCTGATGGTGTGGCTCAAGATCGTGGAGCAGCGCTTTCCCGAGCGCCAGCCCGACGCCCACCACATCCTCAGCCGCTGGAACTGGTGCCGGCTGCTGCAGGACGGCGTGCTCTACGGCTCGGCGCTCGACGGGGGCGGCGACGTCACCTACCTGCAGGAGGGGCGCCTCGGCTACGAGGAGTATTCGGCCGAGGCGTTCAAGCTGTGGGGCTTCGACGCTGATCCGGCGCTGCAGCCCGAGCCCTACGACTCGATCTGGATGTACGGGGTCGAGATCCCCTATGACAGCCGCGACCCGCGCGTGCTGGGCGCGCACAATTACGTTGTCACGGAAAGCTACGCGCTTTTGGGGATGGAGTTCGGCTTTGGTGATCCCGCAGGCGCAGACGTGCAGGGGTGGATCGCGCGCGCGGCGCAGAACATCTACGAAGTCCAGGCCCGGCGGTTCGAGGCCACCGGCATCCTGACGGCCCGGACGGAGCATCAGCTCGCCGAGGCGCCTTTCTTTGTCTACGACACGATCTTCAGCGACGGCCGGCCTTGGGCGACGATCACCGAGACGGGTCAATGGGTGCCAGAGCACGCGGCGGTCGCCTTGAAGGGCGCACTGGGCCTCTGGGCGTTGTGGGACACGCCCTATACCGACGCGCTCTTCGCGCACATCTCGACCGAGTTCGACCCGGACCGCGGGTTCTTCGAAGGCGTCTACGAAGACGGCCGCGGCTCGATCCCCACCCAGACCGCGAACAATAACGGCATCATGCTGGAGACGCTGTTCTTCAAGGCGGAAGGGCCGATCCTGCGCCCTGTCGATGAACCGCTTGCATGGCTTGCCAATCTTGATCCGGCGCAAGGGCGCTGTCTCCCGGTGGCCGCAGTGCAGGCCCGCCAGTCTGACGAGGTCATCAAGATCATGCCTCTGGGCGCCTCGAACACCTATGGCATGTACGAGAACCCGAACTCCCGCGGCGGCTATCGCGGCTATCTCTACGACCTGCTGATCGCCGAGGGCATCTCGTTCGATTTCGTCGGCCTCGACTCCGACGGCGACATCCCGGACCCCGATCACAACGGCTATCCCGGCCGGCGGATCGACTGGTTCACGCAGCTCGTCAACGAGACCGTCAACAGCGGCGGCATCACCTACGAGATCTTCAGCGGCGAGCAGCCGGCGGTGGTTCATTTCATCCAGCAGGCGGAGATGACCGAGAACGACATCATCCTGCTGCTGGTCGGCACGAACAATGTCCGGCATGGCCAGAGCGCAGAAGTCATGCTGGAGCAGATCGAGCTTCTGCTGGACCAGATCGTCCAGATCGAGGGCAGCCCGCAGGTCCACCTGATGAAGCTGACCGAGGTCGGGGGCGACTACTGGGATGACGGCGATCCATCGCGCACGAACAACGACACGGTCAGGATCTTCAACGAGGGGCTCGAGGCGCTGGTGGCGGACCGCTATCTGCCCCTTGGTGTGACGCTGGTGGAAAGTGGCACAACCGAGGCAGATCGCGCCACGGACGGCGTTCACCTCAGCGAGGAGGGTTATCGCCGGGTTGCTGAGCAATGGTTCGACAGTCTGCGGGAGGCCATGCAGCGCATGGCTGAGGCTGAATAGAGGCGACTCTCGCTTCAGGCGCCTTCCGCGACTACCCTGCGACGATCGAGCGCGCGCTCACATGGCAGGTCTGCCGGCGCAGATCTGCTTGGCCATGCGGCTCGGGATGGTAGATCCCGCGTGCGTCGCTATTCTGCCCGTGAACCCGCATCAAGTAAGGCGCCGCATGACCATGATGAAGTTTGCAACGGCGGCGCGATCTGCCGTTCTGGCCGCAGCTGCCGCCTCGGTGCTTGCGACTGCAGCCCAAGCAGATGGGGAATACTGGGGTGTCGACATCTCGAGCAGCACCACCAACGGCGTTCTCAGTGCAACGCGCGGCGACTTCACCTTCGGCGCCAGCGTGACCGACTACGAGGACGGAGTCAGCGCCGGCCTCAGCCTCACGCGCCGACTGCCATGGGATCTGGGGGTCGAGGGGCTGACGCTCTCGGCTGGCCCCGCGCTCGGATTCGGGGGTGGGGATCTGTCAGAGGTGAGCCTGGGACTGACGGCGGGGGTCCAGCGATACCATAGCACAAGCTGGGGCAGCACCTTCCTCCAAGCCAGCGTCGGGAGCGTCAACCGGTCCTTCTTCCTGCAGGCCCAGACCACATTCGCCGATCCGGGCATAACCATCGGCCTTTCCCGCGGCGGCAGCACGCTCTACAACGACGCGAGCCTCAGCATCAGCAAGCGCCTCGGAGAAACGCCGGTGAGCCTGCGCGCAGGTTATCTTCTGATGAGCAACCAGGTCTTTGTCGGGTTCTCGGTCAACACCTTCTGAGCGCGCGCCTGGCCTATCTCGGCACGATCCCGAACAGGAAGCGTGACCGGACCATCAGCCAAAGCCCCAGAACCGTGGCGAGATAAAGCACCGTGTCCACCCAGATCTCGCCCGGCCAGACGGCGTCAAAGCTCGGCACATGATCGAAATAGCCCGGCAACTGGTCGATCAGCAGGACGAAGACCAGGTGCATCAGGAAGACGTAGAGACTGGACTCTCCAAGCGGAATCAGCAGCCATCCGAGGGCCCGTGCGATCGGGCGCCAGAACCAGGTGAGCAGCGCATAGAAGGCCACGAAGAAGACCGTCACGTTCAGCAGGCGCGGCAGGGCAAGTTGATCCTTCAGAAAATGCCGATCATAGAGTGAAAGAAAAGCGTCAGGGGCGAGAAGCGGCAGGCGGGCCCAATTTGGGAAAGAGGGGTTGGGCGAGGCTTGCGCCAGCAGCAGAAACCCGAACCACAGCGCGACGCTTAAGGAGATGACAAGGCCACGCCTCGGAGCGCTGGCGAGCCAGGCGGCATTCTCCGCGCGAAAATACCCGACAGCGAGAGCGTGCGTGAAAAGCACCTGCCAAGCCAGCGGCGGAAACGCGTATTCAAACTGCATCCCAAGCAGCAGCCGGTCAGGTGGTGCCAGCCACTCCGAGAACCACAGCGCCCAAGTGAGCGCGAAGTAGATCCCCAGCAGCCGAACGCGCAACAGCCAGAGCAGCAGCGGGCAGATTGCGAGAAGTACGATGTAGAGGCTCAGGATCTGGATCTGGTGCGGCGAGCGCTGCAGCAGGACGGCTTGCCCGAGCTGCGTCATCCAAGGGTCCGCTGGCTCCGGGGTCAGCAGATAGGTGGTGCCGGCCCAGCGGTCGGTGAATGTGGTCAGCGCCGTAAAATCGAGAACACCGAGCGCCGCGATCGCAGTCACCAGCAGGATCACCACGACCTGCGCGCGATAGAGGATGAAGGCGCGGCGCCAAGCCCGCATCGTCACTTGCTCGAAACCGTTCTTGTCGAAGACGCGACGGTTGACGGCGCCCAACACCAGCCCGGAGGCGACCACGAACAGCTCAGCAGCCGAGACGAAGCCCAGCCGCTCCCAGAAGAGGAAGTTGAACCAGGAAAACATCTCAAGATGCGCGGCGATCACCGACAGCATGGCGAAGCCCCGAAGGAAGTCGAAGCGCAGATCCCGCCCGCCGTCGCCACCCGGGTAGGCAAGGGCATACCCATGAAGGTGTGGCGAGATCGGCGCAACCGTCACTCGACCCGTGCCTCGGGCCTCGACCCCGCCCGCAGTGGTGCGGTCTGCTGCTGCTCGACGCGGGCGTCCAGCTCACGGCCCTCGCGGATCGGATGAAGCAGGGGGCCGAAGGCGCGGTAATGCATGGCAGTCAGGATCACGCCATTCGTATTTGCCGCGCGCGCGGTATTCAGCTCGGCGATCTCCTCGAAGGGGCCGGTTGCCCAGCCTTCGGGACTCGCCTGGTCTGCCACAGCCGCCTCAAGCCGCGTGGTATAATCTGTCTGGTAGAGAGCGTGCCAGCCAAGCGCGGCTTTGGTGCTCAGGATGCGAAATCCAGAGGCGTCACCTGCATTGTCCGTCAGGACCGCCCACGGCACACCATCACCAAGCACGGTGCTGTAGATGAAGTGGGGGGCCCGGTCGATATGGTCTTCATTTACCGCGGTCAGAATTCCCGTCTCGCGATAGCGGTTCTCCTGCGCCCGATAGACGCGCCAGGCCAGCTCGCGGGTCACGGTGTCCCAGCCGAACTCCACGCCGTCCATGATGAACGGGTCGCTGACAGTGAAGACATGCCCGCCAAAGTCGTCGCCACGAGCGTCGGTCGGGATATCGACGCCGCTCACCTCGACCCAGCGCAGTGTGTCGTCAAGCCGGATTGCAGCATGGACATCGTAGCCAAAGAGGGCAAAGCCCTTGGCGGCGTAGCGTTCGTACCCAACCCGACCCTCCTGCAAAAGCACGAGCCCGCCATCCTCGGAAGGCTGCGCCCCGATCAACACCCCGTCCCGCACGGCCGCATCGATCTGCCAAGCGTTCAGCACTTCCTGCACGGCCTCTGCATGGCGTGGATGGTGTCGTCTTATCGCGTCGAACGAGATCAGTAGGCGACCGATGTCCAGCGCCGACCACCCGATCCCGCCGTCAACCGGAAGGTTCGCATAATCGGTCATGGCCAGGGTCGTGGTGTCATAGGACTTGTTCGGCAGAAGATCTGCATAAAGCTGCAGCGAGGCGAGCGTCTCCAGCGCGCGCGCAACGATGGTGTCGAACTCGGCCCGCGGCAGGATGCCGAGCCTTTCTGCCGCGACGGCGGCGAGAAGGAACGAGCCGGTATCCCACATGGTGGTTGCCGGGAAGTTCGCGACAGCATCCGCAAGCCCAGTTTCAGGCCGGATGTTCCTAGCGAAATAGGCCCAGGCAATCTCGGCCGCGCGCATCTCTGTCGCGTCCAGCGGAGCATGGGCGGGTTCAGGAATATCTGCCGAAGCCTCGACGACAGGCCCGGCGACCGCAGCGCCATGAGGAGCGTCCCACGTTTCCAGCGCGAAGATGATCCCAAAGGCTGCTGCCAGGCCCAGAAGAAACACGATATGGCCTCGGGCGGCCAATAACCCTGCGCGGAACGTCATGCCGCGGCCTCCTCTGTCCGTTCGGTGATGTCCTCATCATCCGGTTGCCAGAATGCTGCAAGAATGATGCCGCTCATGGCGATGATGTTGTTTGCCGCCCAGAAGCCGTTGGCGATCAGACCACCTGCCGTGTAGGTCTCCGAACCCAGCAAGAAAGCGGTCATCGCAAAGCCGAAGGCGGCGAGCGTCAGGATCACGATCCCGATCTGGGGCAGAACCAGCCGATGGAAGCTGCCCGATTGCCGGGCTTTCGGCGTGACCTTGAACTTGATCTGCTCGCCGCGAACGACCGCCCAAATGGCCCGCAGGTTCAGCGGAAAGAAGGACAGGTACCACAGCTTGGCCTTGTAGCCCGCGATGCCCCAGGTCCCGACCATCATCGCGATCTCATTGGCGACGAGGAAAGGAAGGATGTGCTTATAGAAATCGACGGAGTAGGCGGAGACCGGCGCAATCCCGGAGAAGAGATAGATGATCGGCGCAGCCAGGAAGACGAGGTTCCACAACCCCGCAAGGTAGGACCAGAAGGTGGCACCATACATGACCCGCTGCCAGAAGGAGAGCCCGCGGCGGAAGAGCGGGTTGTCGTTCTTCAGGATGTCCAGTGTCCCGCCTGCATACTTGTATCGCTGGATCGTCCACGACAGCAGGTCGCGCGGCGAGAGCATTTTTGTCTCGATCCAGGGGTGAAACACCGACTTCCAGGTCCGGTTGGGGTCCGAGTGCAGCACGATCGACGTGTAGATGTCTTCGGAGACATGGAACTTGTAAGGGGTAAATTCGGTCTCCAGCGCCGCCTGCCCGCGCAGTTGCGCGCGCGTGCTCTCCTCCAGTGCCCCCTCGCGCGTGAGCTTGCGGATCTGCCTCTCGTCGTGGCGGGCCTGCCGCTCGATCGTCTCGGCATAGGCGGTCAGCGCCGCCTGCATCACCGCCTCGCGCCGGTGGATGGACCCTGCGCCGCAGCAGAAGGACGCGTTCGCCCAGTTCCGGCGGCGCTGGATGATCTGGTAGAACAGTTCGGGGTCATTGACGAACGGATCGTTGCCGACATGGATCGGCCCCGCGATCCGCTCGATCCCCCGGCCGAGCAGTGCGCCGACCCCGCCCAGCCAGCGGCGCAGCGCCTCCGGCAGGGGCGTGCCTTCCGGCAGGTCGTAGAACCATTGCGGCGTCTGGACCCAAGCGACGTCCGGGTCGCGGAAATAGCCGAGCGTGCGTTCCAGCAGTGTTGGCAGGGGGCGTGTGTCGGCGTCGCAGATGACGACGAAATCGCCCGAGGTCGCCTCGAGCGCGTTTCTCAGGTTGCCGGCCTTGAAGCCCAAGTTGGTGCTGCGGGTGATGTAGCCCACCCCTTCAGCCGAGGCCATCGCCGCCATCTCCGGGCGGCGGCCGTCGTCGAGGATGTGAATGCGCAGATCGATTGCATGGGGATAACGCAGCGCCAGCGCGTCCCGGATGCCGAGCCGCACGAGGTCGATCTCCTCGTCATAGGTGGTGAAGAAGATGTCGACCGCCACGGGCCGGTCGGGCGCGTCCCCCTCCTCCACGCACTCACGGATCGAGGCTGGAGGCGGGGAGATCGGCGTGTCGCGGGTCTTCCAGATGTTTGCGGTGAACAGGATCAGGCCGATAAAGGCGAGCGTCTCGGCCAAGACCATTGGTACTGCGAACCACAGCGCCTCGTAGTTGAGGCTGGCCGTCCAGCGCCAGTGAAGGTACCAGGCCCCGAGCACCAGCGCGATGGTCGCGAGGAACTGGTAGAGCCGCTCGCGCCACGGCGAGTGGGGTATCGGTGGACGGGGGCTGCGATGCTCGAACCGCTGGAAATAGAACGTCATCGGCCGCGCCTTGTCCTTCATCCTGAGGCCGGCACGCGTCCTGCAATGCAAGTAGCCGGCTCACTCGCCCCCCTCGAAAAGGCGCTTCGTGTCGTCAAACTGTAACGGGAGGCGTCGCAGCATCAACCCCCTGTGATCGGAAGAGTGCCTGTCCGTGCAGCACGGCGAACACGGAACAGGCCGCCACGGGACATCCCTGTGCTGCTGGGAAGGCAGTTCGCCGGTCAGAGCAGCTAGCGAGGCGGCGCCTCAAGTCGATCAGGAAATGCGCGCGACACCAGGATCGAAACAGCAGCTTCAGCCATCGCAGCAAGTTCAGCCCGTTCGCCGAGCGTGAACTTGCGCGGTCGACTGTCCAGCAGGCACAGAGCGCCGAGGCGGATGTCCTTCAGGTAGACGAGCGGGGCACCCGCATAGAACCGGATGAAGGGTTCGCCTGTCACGAGTGGGTTGTCCATGAACCGCGGATCGGCATGAGCATCCTCGACCACGAAGACGTCATCCCCCAGAATGGCGTAGTTACAAAAAGACATCGACCTCGGCGTCTCCGACCGCTCGAGTCCGCTTCGGCCCAGGAACACCTGGCGCGTTGCATCGATCAGGCTTACCAAAGCATGTGGCACAAGGAAAATTGCACGCGCCTCATCGCAGAGCGCATCGAGCTCCGGATCTCGCTGTCGGTCGACGATGTCCATGTCGAGCAGAGCGCGCAGGCGCGCGGTCTCGTCCGGACCCAATGGAAAGTCCACCCAGCCCTCCAAACGGACGCGAATGCTTAGCGAAAGTGACACGGAAAGCGGGCATGAACAAGCGGCGACACTGGCTCCATTTGTAGACGGCACCGTCTTTCCATCTCTCCTTGTGTCACCTAGCATTGCGCCACATCGCAGTTCGAGATCTCATCAGCCGTGCCCCTGACCCATCTGTCCATCCGGAACACCCTTCTCGGGCTGACAGGCTTTCTCGGCGGCGCCCTGATGATCGTCGTCGCGGTGCAGGTGCTCGGGAGCATGAAGGACAGGCGCGAGATGGACCGCCTCGTGGCCTCCAACTTGCTGCGTGAGCAGCTGGCTCAGATGGCGGCGGCTCTCGCGGTGGAGCGCAGCGAGACGGTGCTGTCGCTGGCTGGAAGCAGCGATATCTACGTTGTTCCTCTGCGCCAAGCTACCGACCACCGCATCGCTGCCATCACCCAGCAGGATGACGACGGCCAAGGCCCGATCGAAGTCTTCTCTATCCGAGACGAGCTGGCGCAGCATCGGGCTGCCGTCGATGCTGCGCAGACGCCGGAAGAGCGCGCAGCAACTGCAGCGGCGTTCAACTTCTTCGGCGTCTCGGCCGTAAATCGTCTGAGCGCGGCACGGATCGCGTTGCTGGTCCGCGAACAGCCTGCCGATCCGGTGACGGCACTGGCCTTCAGCCTGCGCAGCCAGGCAAGCACGCTTCTCGAATATCTCATCCGGTCGCGAACGATGCTGGCCCTCAATGCGGCAGGCCGTGCGGGCGACAACGCGAGTGAAGAGATCCAGCGGAACGCCGTTCGCATCGATACGGCACTCGCCGTCCTGCGTGGCAATCCAGAGCTTCTCGGCAGCGAGATCGCAGACCAGGTGCAGGCCATCGAGTGGCGCTATTACGCGCTCTACCGTCCCGCAGAGGTCGCAGCCGTCCAGCGGACAGGAGCCGCTGACCCTGCCCTTGCCGAAGCCGCTGTCCTGCAAGACGGGTTGAGAGACCTCTTGGCGTTGCTCTTTAGCGCGTCCCGCGCACAGCTCTTCGAACTTCGTGCTGAATCGATCCAGCGAAGTGTCTTCTGGAGCAGTCTGTTTTTTCTCGCTGCACTGGCAGTCGTTGCAAGCGTCCTGGTTGTTCGCCGACGCATCGTCACTCCATTGTCCGAGCTCAGGACCGCCATGTTGGAGCTTGCCGAAGGACGCCAAGGCACTGCGCTGCCGGCCTCAACGCGGCAGGATGAGATGACCGCCATGACAGATGCGCTGCGCGTCTTCCGTGCGAACGATATGAGGCGAAGGCGCCTGCAGGATGAGCGGCTCGCACTCCACGACCGACTGAAGGAAGCTTATCGTCAGCTGAAGCTGGACCTGGAGGCCGCCGCGGTGGTGCAGGCGACCCTGCTTCCGCCGTCGGCGCGGTTGGGGGGCCTGTCTTTTTACAGCTACTTCCGGCCGTCACGCTTCATTGCCGGCGACACCTTCAACGTCGTGCGCCGCTCGGATGGCCTTGTCGACTTCTTCGAGATCGACGTTGCCGGACATGGCGCGCCGGCAGCGCTCATTTCCGTTGCCTCGCATCACAGTATCGCGCAGGCAGCCTTGCAACGCCGGGCAGGGGAGGGACTGGCTGATCTCGTTGCATCCATCAACGCCGAATGGCCGGACAGCTTTCCCTACTTTACGATGATCCTCGGCGAGATTGATCCTGCATCCGGCAAGGGACGGCTCGTCCAGGCCGGACATCCAGCACCGCTGCTCATCGTCCGCACGGGCGATGTCCGCGAGATCGGTGACGGCGGACTGCCGGTGGGCATCATACCGCATGCGACATACGACGTGATCGAGTTCGATCTGAGACCCGGCGACCGACTTCTCCTCTATTCGGACGGTTTGACCGAAGCCGAGGACCTGAATGGCCAGTTCTTTTCCCAAGAGCGGCTGATCGAAATCGTGACCGCACATGCACACGACACGACGGGGGCGCTGATCAACGCTTTGGATTCGGCCTTGCGCAACTGGCGGGGCTCGGGGACCTTGGACGACGACGTGACCGTCTTGATTCTGGAGGCAGAGGTCGAACATGAACGTGCGTGAACAGGAACGCGGGAATGTGCTAGTCCTGTCGATTGACGAGAAGCGTCTCGACGCGCACAAGGCGCCTCGCCTGCGCGAAGAGATCATCTCGCGCATCGATCAAGGCCGGCATCTGATCGTCATCGATCTGGCCGCGACCGAATTCATGGACAGTTCTGGTCTTGGCGCCCTTGTGTCGTGCCTGAAGCGCCTTGGTCCACAAGGCGGCATCGCCGTTGCATCGATCGGCAGTTCGGTCAGCCGCCTGTTCTCTCTCACCCGGATGAACCGGGTGTTCTCGCTGCACGACTCGGTCGACGAAGCAGTGGCGCAGTTAGAAAGCTAGTTCCCATGCCTCTCGCCGTGCAGTTCCAAATGGCTGCCGAACTTGGAGAGGTCGGTGCCGCCGCAGAGCGGGTTCGCGATCTGAGCATTGGTGAGATAGGAGTGGAGGGTGGCGAAGCCCTCGAACTGGCGTTCGTTGAAGCCGCCAACAACGTGATCCAACATGGAGGCATCACTGCCGGAGAGTGGTTGGACATCGCTCTGAGATCTGACGGGGCAGGCGTAACTTTGGAACTGCAAGATCAAGGCCACCCCATTCCAGCCCATGTTCTGGATGAAGCGTCAGAGCCGGGCGATGCCTTCGCCGAGTCGAGCCGAGGCCTTTGGTTGATCCAGACCCTGATGGACAAGGTGACTTACACTAGCACATCGGGGATCAACAAACTCGTGCTGTTCCGCAGACGGTAATTGCTCCGCTTTAGATGGAGCTTCGCGCTCGTTCTATCTGCCCTGCTGAAAACCGATGCTCCTAGAACTGCCACAGCGGGAATGGTCAAAATTTTAGTCGCAAGCCATTGATCGCAGCATGAGGTACCAACGACCTCGTGATCTCATGAGGCAACTCTGTTGGCCGATCCGATCCTGTGGCCATCGATCATCTTCACGTTCATGCTGTGCTCGTGGCTTCGGATAGGAACGCTCATGATCGAGCCTTTCGCCCCGAGCGGACCATATGTCCATGCCACGCTTCTGGCTCTAAGATCCTGACGCGACTGCGGGCCGCTCATTCGTCTTTTGGGAAAGCGCGAGAAGCCGTGCGCAACCCCCTTGATGCGCACGGCGAGGACAGGATTACAGGATGAAATCGTCCACGACTAAAGCGATCTTGCTCGAAAGCTCTATTGTAAAGTCAGCAATGCCGTCTCCGTCGGTGTCGCCATGAACCAGGGTCACGTTCTTGTTGTGCTCGTAACGCAATTCGCCTGACGTTTTCGAAAAGCCGGCCGTAGCGATGAAGCGGAAGGCCTGATCGCCCGCTAGGCCCGCGATCGCATCAATCTCCGAGAGGTCGATCCTGTCGCCTTGGGCTCTGTTGAAATCGGTGATCACGTCCCGTTGCGCTGCAGTCGGACCAGTCTCTGCGGCCGACCGGAAGACGAAGTGATCGGCGCCAAGTCCACCGGTCAATTCGTCTTTACCGAGACCTCCGCTCAGCCTGTCGTTGCCTTCTCCACCAGTAAGGCTGTCGTTGCCCGCGCCGCCATCGAGAGTGTCGTTACCCCTGCCCCCGTCGAGCCGGTTGTTCCCCGCGTTCCCTGTGATCCGGTTATCTAGCGTGTTACCGCTCCCATTGATATGTGAGGTTCCGGTCAAGATAAGATCTTCGACATGATCCGTCAGGGCGTAAGCGATCCATGCCAGCACGGCATCAGAACCGCCACCAGCCTGCTCGATGACACGGTCTCCGATATTATCGACCACATAAGTATCGTCGCCGGCGCCGCCAGTCATGGTGTCGGCGCCGAGGCCGCCATCCAGGACGTTGTTACCTCCGTTGCCGGTCAGGTGGTTGTTCAGCGCGTTGCCAGTGCCATCCAAGTCTGCCGTTCCTGTCAAGATCAGGTTTTCTACGTGTGCGCCAAGCACATAAGAGACTCCTGCCCGCACCGTGTCCGTGCCCCCGCCGGCCGCCTCAATAACTAGGTCAGCGACATTGTCGACGATGTAGGTGTCGTTTCCCAGACCGCCCTCCATAGTGTCCGCACCCACACCGCCATCCAGGACATTGTTGCCGGAGTTGCCGGTAACGCGGTTGTCTTGAGCGTTGCCCGTAGCGTTGATATGGCCGCTTCCTGAGAGTGCGACGTTCTTTACATGATCGGCGGCGACGAAGGAGCGGTCGAACGACGCCGTGACATTGCCGTCCTCGTCCATTGTTTCAATGGGAGCCGGTGGGGCATATTCAGTGCCAGGATCGACATAGTTGCTAGTGTACTCGCCGGCGCGAACCTCTGCGCCGATAATCGTCGCCACTAAGGGTTCCTCCGGCGCAACCCACTTTCCGGCCCAGATCTCCTGCTCGGGCTGGACTGCCCAGAGGTTAATGTAGCTCTTCATTGGACCAAGCTGCCAAACGCCGCCCGGCATATCGGCGCCGCTGAACTCGCCGACGATCTTGCCGTCGATGTAAAAGATTGCTTTTTCCTCTGTTACAGTGACTTCGTAGGTGTGAACGCCTTTGGACGCGTCAAAGCCCAGGTCGATGAAGATCGGTTTCTGGCCGTGATGGTCGAGGGTGATGTGCTCGCCCTTCTCGTTCAGCATGTGGATGTTAAGCTGGACGCGGGTCGTGTCGGAGCCAACAAACTCGAAGTCAAACTCGACCCAAGGCTGGTTCGCCCAGTCGGCTTTGTAGGTAAAGAGCCCAAAGACCGCACCGGGGACCATGTCCGGGGTCTGCACGGTCCAACTCCAGGTACCCGTGGTGGCAGACTCGGCCGACTGGACCTCGCCCGCATGGTAAGGAAAATCGGAGCCGGCCGGAGCCTTGCCAAGGACAAGCTCAACGTTGCCATCTGTCGTCACACGGACGTTGTTTGTGGACCAGTGTAGAATGCTGGACTGACCAGCAGGCCAGTCTGACATCAGCCAGCCATCTTCGGGATAAGGCTCCCAGAAGCCATAGACGGCAAGTGCAGGATCGTTGGCGGTGGTCGCCATATGGAAATACCTTTTCCGAGCCGCCTGATGTTCCGGCCCCTGTAAGGCGGCATTGAAGAGCCGGTTGTTCGTTAGAGCAGAGCGTAGCACTCCTGTAACGCGAACCGAATGATAGGATCGCTAGACCTTTATGAACGATGGATGGCCGCACGGTGCGGGAGCATTCACGGTTCCTAGCGTCCAGTGATCAAGCACAGCTTCGAGTGAACGCGAGCGTTGTATACACACGTAAGGGTTGTGGAGGAAAGACTGAAGATTGAAGGCTGGATTTGTGACTTCTCGGTTTCAGACAGCTGTGGGGAAAGGTCCTTGAGGAGCTTGGTACCAAGACCGGGCTGCTCTTCAGCGATGTTTGAATGCCATCCGGCACGCAGGATGAACCGTGACGTTGCCCCCTGCACCTCTTTCAGTTTGAGTTAGGCTCTGACCCAATCGAAAAGACCAGAGATGAAGCGCAGTAGGTTCACTGAAGATCAGATCATCGGCATTCTAAATGAGCACGAAGTGGGGGGCTCGGTCGCTGATCTGTGCCGCGGACACGGCGTCAGCGATGCAACGGTCATTGAATTAAAGGCCAAGTATGGTCGTCGACAAGCGCCATCGCGACCTCGCGGTCCCGGTCGCGGCCGGCGGCTATAAGGATCGCGATGCGCCCCTCTGCTCCCTTGGGCTCGCCGTTGGGCGCGAAAGAGGCCGACCCGATGGTATTTCGGGCCTTGGCGATAGGCCGTCCTAACTACTCCACCACCCAGAGGCTCTCGACCTGTCCCGCCTTGATCGCCTCGATCTTCGTGTCGTGGCGCGGAAGGTACTTCTACGTGTCATCACCACCGCCTCCGCCATTCGCGCCCGCAAGCACTCGTACAAATTGTAAATTTCAACTCTACGTCGCTTGTTCCTGTGGCAGCTCCGCCATGCTGACGCGGTTGCTCGTCGGCGGGATATTTGGAGAAGCCTTTCTGTTCTGGGCTGTCGCAGCAGTCAGAAACAGCTTTGGCCCGTGATGCAGAAGGCAGTAGCTAGTGCCCGCCCGTCTGGCGCTCGATCCGCTGCCGCTCGGCCTCGGCTGTGCTCAGAAACTCAACGCGGTGCATCCCAATGGAGCGAAATCGCTTGGCGCCGCAGATGCTGTACACGGCTCGGCGATATATGGCCAAATCATCCTCCCAGGCATCAAAGGTCACCTTGGCTGCATGGCCGCAGCGGTTGCAGGTGAGTGTGAAGCGGACGGGAATGCCTTCATAAGAACAAAAGCGGGACTATGATCAAGCGTTAAACGCGAGCGGCGATGTGCGGGGCTTGCACAACAAGAGGCCTCGGACCGATGCCGGGCCGGCGCGCTCATAGACCGCTCTGGTAGGAGCGGACTTGATCGACAGGTGAGGTGGTTGAGTTACGGTTCTTTCCCCGCAATGTACTGAGCCTGTATACTGCCAAGCTGGCCTGCCCCGATGAGGTGGTCCATCTCTTGTCTTAGTGCATGACAGATCCTGGCGCTATGGTTGGGGTGGCCGGCGAAGCGGCTCCGGATGGCGGAGCCGGCCATTGCATGGCCTCTGGAGCCGGAGGCCGATATCCCAAGGATGAATGTGGGCGCTTTGTGTTGTAGTGTTTGCGCCAGCCCTCGATGACGATCTTTGCCTCGGCAAGGCTGTAGAAGATCTCGCCGTTCAGGAGCTCGTCTCTTAGCTT
>NZ_FMVT01000016.1 GCF_900102505.1 Paracoccus tibetensis
AGCGACAGCAGTTCGTGGATGGATCGCCGCCGTCGGCGCCAGAACGGCCTACATCGAGCCGGGCAGCCCTTGGGAAAACGGCTACTGCGAGAGCTTCAATGCGAAGCTCAGGGACGAGCTCTTGAACGGCGAGATATTCTACAGCCTGGCCGAGGCAAGGATCGTCATCGAAGGCTGGCGCCAACACTACAACACAAAGCGCCCACATTCGTCCTTAGGCTATCGGCCACCGGCTCCGGAGGCCGTGCAGTGGCCGGCTCCGCCATCCGGAGCCGCTTCGCCGGCCACCCCCACCATAGCTCCTTGGCCCCTCATGCACTAAGACTGAAACCGGACCACTTCATTGGGGCAGGTCAGTGTAGGACGGCACGCGGATGCCGCCCTGGAAGGACAGAAGCGAGGCGATGTTGACGATCTTGCCCATCCCGCGCGGCAGGGCCGCCTTGGCGAAGGCCTGGCAGGTAAAGAACAGCGCCTTGAGGTTCGTGTCCATCACCGCGTCCCAATCGGCCTCGGAGAAGTCCACCGCGTCGGCGCGGCGGATGATGCCGGCGTTGTTCACCAGGATGTCGATGCGTTCGCTCGCGAAGACCTCGCGCGCGGCCATCGGGTCGGCGAAGTCGAGACGCAGCGAGCGGCCAGTCTTTTTCGAAACCTGGCCCATCAGCGCCAGCGTCTCGTGGCAGTCGCGCCGGCCCGAGGCGATCACCTCGGCCCCCGCCTGCGCCAGCGCCACGGCGATGGCCTGGCCGATGCCGGTATTGGCGCCGGTGACCAGCGCGGTGCGGCCCTCCAGCGAGAAGTGGCTCACCGCAGGTCCTCCGGCTGGATGAAGTCCATGTCCGTGTAGTCCACGTTGTCGCCGGCCATCGCCCAGATGAAGGTGTAGCCGCCGATCCCCGCGCCGGAATGGATCGACCAAGAGGGCGACAGCACCGCCTGCTCGTTGGCGACGAAGAGGTGGCGGGTTTCCTGCGGCTCGCCCATCAGGTGAAGGACGCGCGCCTCGGGGGCCATGCCGTGATAGAGATAGGCCTCCATCCGCCGGTCGTGGACATGGGAGGGGATGGTGTTCCAGACCGAGCCGTCCTCCAGCGTCGTGTAGCCGAGGACCAGCTGGCAGGACTCCATCACCAGCGGGTGGATGAACTGCTTGATGGTGCGCTTGTTCGAGGTTTCCACCGCGCCCATGTGGACATGCTTGGCCTCGGCCACGGTGATCAGCCGGTGCGGCAGCGCCCGGTGCGCCGGGGCCGAGGTGAGGTAGAACCGCCCCTGCCCCAAGAAGGTGACCGGCCCTGCGCCCATGCCGAGATAGAGGACGTCGCCCTCGGCCAGGTCCCAGCCTTCGCCCGCGGCCTCGATCCGGCCGGGCCCGCCGATGTTCACGATCCCCATCTCGCGGCGGTCGAGGAAGGAGGGCGTCTTCGTCTCGGCGATCTGGTCGAGGGTCAGGCTGCCCCCGTCCGGCACCGCGCCGCCCACGACGAAGCGGTCGTAGTGGCTGTAGGTCAGGCGGATCTGCCGTCTGCGAACAGCCCCTCGACCAGGAAATGCCGGCGCAGCTGGGCGGTGTCCATGCCCTTGGCGTGGTCCGGGTGGATCGCGTGGCGGGTCTCGACATGGGTCACCAGGGGTCCTTTCAAAGGAGGTCGGATCAGAGGCCGGCAAGACGCGGCAGCCACATGACGACCGATGGCACATAGGTCACGAGCAGCAGCACCGCGAAGAGAAGCAGGTAAAATGGGCCGAGCGCGCGGATGGCTGTTTCGACGCGAACCTTTGCCACACCCGCTCCGACGAAGAGGCCGGTCCCGACGGGGGGCGTGATCGTCCCGATGGCGAGGTTGAAGACCATCACCACTCCGAAATGTACCGGGTCCATGCCGACCTCTCGTGCGATGGGCAGAAGGATCGGGGTGAAGATCAGGATCGCCGGACCCATGTCCATGAAGCAGCCGACGACCAGCAGCAGGATGTTGATGATCAGAAGGACGATCAGCGGATTCTCCGAAATCGCTAGGATCAGCGCGCTGACAGCGGCAGGGATGCCCGTGAAGGCCATTGCGAAGCTGAGCGCCGCGGATGCGGCCAGGAGCAACATGATCGTCCCGGTCATCTGGACCGTCTCGATCAGGAAGGACGGCAGGGCGCGCAAGGGCACCGTGCGGTGGATCACGAAGGCCAGCAGCATGGTGTAAATGACGGCGATGCCCGAGGCCTCGACCGCGGTGACGATGCCCAGCATGATGCCGCTGATGATCAGCACGATCAGCATGAGGCTGGGCAGCGCCCGCAGCGTGACCTGGGCCGCGTCGCGCATCGTTGGCCTCGCATCGCCGCGCCAGCCGCGCCGGCGCGCGATGAGGCCGGTCATTACCATCAGCCCCAGCCCCCACAGCACGCCCGCCACCGCGCCCGCCAGAAACAGCGCCGCGATGGATGCACCGCCGGCGACCAGCGAGTAGATGATGAACGCGGTCGAGGGCGGGATCAGCATGCCGGTCGGCGCGCTGGCGATGTTGACGGCGGCGGCGAAGCCCGGATCGTAGCCCTCGCGCTTCTGCATGGGCACCATGACCCCTCCGATCGAGGTCGAGGCCGCGATGGCCGAGCCCGAGATCGCGCCGAAGAGCATGTTACCCGCGATGTTCGTTTGCGCCAGCGAGCCCGGCACCCGGCCTGCCAGCAGCTTGGCGAAATCGACCAGCCGCACCGCAATGCCGCCCGAGTTCATGATGACGCCCGACAGGATGAAGAACGGCACGGCCAGCAGCGTGAAGCTGTCGAGGCTGGCCAGCATCTTCTGCGCCGATGTGAACAGCGCCATGTCGAAGGGCAGCACCAGCAAGAGCGCGGCGATGGCGGCGGCGGTGATCGCCAGCGCCAGCGGGATGCCGAGCAGGGCAAGGCCACCGAAGACGCCCAGCAGGATCAGGCTTGCGGTTCCGGCCATGTCACTCTCCGGGAAGTTCGGCCATGTCCTCGGCGGGAACATGGTGGCTGCGGCCGCGCAGCAGATCGGCAAGGTTCAGGCCCGCGTAAAGCAGCATCAGCCCGCCGCTGACGGGTAGCGCCCCATAGACCCAGCTCATCGGGATGCGCAGCACCGCGCTGGTCTGGCGGGCCGAAATCTGGACGCCGCGCATGCCACCCCAGATCAGCACGACCCCCGCGAAGATGGAAAAGGCCAACACCACCAGCCCCTCCAGACGCAGCTGCCAGCGGCGGGAGAGCCAACCGCGCAGCATGTCGATTGACAGGTGGCTGCCCTGCCCTACGGCATAGGCGGCCCCCAGCATCGACATCCAGATGACGCCGTAGCGCAGCACCTCCTCGGTCACCGAGGAGGGGGCGTTCAGCGCGTAGCGGCTGACGACCTGCCAGGCCAGCACGACGACCAGCACCAGAAGAAGGCCGCAGCACAGCCCGCCGACCACCAGGTCAAGGATGCGCCGCAGCCGGTCCATCAGGCCCCCTCGGCGCCGCGGATCTGTTCGACGACGGCGGCGCTTTCGGCCGGCAGCTCATCATAGATCGGCGCCACGGCGTCGCGGAAGGGCGCAACGTCGACCTCGTGGAACTCGACGTTGAACTGCTCGCGGGCCTCGGTGGCGGCGGCTTCGACCGCTTCATCCCAGACCGACTTGTGGAACTCGGTCGACTCGGCGGCGGCCTCGCGGACAGCGGTCTGGTGTTCCTCGGACAGGCGGTCCATTGCGGCGGTGCCGATCAGCAGGATGTCGGGGATGCGCGTGTGGCCGTCCAGCGTGTAATGCTTTGCGACCTCGGCATGGCGGGCGATGGTCAGCGCGAACTCGTTGTTCTCGGCCCCGTCCAGAACGCCCTGCTGCAGCGAGGTGTAGACCTCGGCTTGCCCCATCGCGACGGGGGTGGCGCCGAGCAGCTCGGTCATGCGGATCGCGGTCGGGCTTTGCAGCACGCGGATCTTGAGGCCGGCGAGATCTTCGACCGACTGCACCGGGCGGTTCACCGTGTAGAAGTTCCGAGCGCCCGAATTGTAGTAGGTGAGCCCGACAAAGCCCAGATCGGCGGTGGACTGGTAGATCGGGTCCATGATCGCCGCGCCGTCCATCGCGCGGTAGAAGTGGTCCTGGTCGTCAAAGAGAAAGGGCAGCGGGAAGACGCCATAGACCGGGGCGAAGCTCTCCAAGAGCCCGCCCGAGACCTTGGTCATGTCCAGTGCGCCGCCCTGCAGCATCTCGACCATCTCGCGCTCGCCGCCCAACTGGCCGTCGGGGAAGAACTGCACGGTCACTTCACCGGCGGTCTTCTCCTCGACGAGGCGGGCGAACTCCTCCATCGCCTCGACGGTGGGGGTGGCGTTCTGGGCATATCCGAAGCGCAGCGTTTCGGCTTGGGCGGCGCCGGCGGCCATGATCAGCGCCAATGCGGTCAGGGTCTTGTTCATTCTTCTCTCCTCCCTCAAAGATCGCGCGTCAGATGTAGCCGCGCAGGTATTCAGCCAGGGCCAGCATCGCCATCGCCTGCCCATAGGGCATCGAGGTCCGCGGGATCTGGCGGTAATAGTCGAGATCGCTGCCCATTGCGGTGCCGAAGGACACGTTCTGCAGCTCGCCCTCCGGGCTGATGTTGTCGATGACGGCCTTGATGGCGCGCTCGGCGACGGGGGCGTAGTCGGCGGGCAGGTAGCGGCGGCGCACGCCCTTCAGCAGGCCATAGGCAAAGCCCGCCGTCGCGGATGCCTCGAGGTAGCTGCCGCTGTCGTCCAGCAGCGTGTGCCACAGGCCGCTTTCGTCCTGCATCTCCCTCAGCGCGCGCGCCTGCCGCTGGAACAGCGACAGCAGGTGGCGGCGGGTCGGATCGCCCTCGGGCAGGTTCAGCAGCTCGATGAACTCGGGGATCACGATGGTGATCCAGCTGTTGCCCCGCGCCCAGAGCGCGCGGGCGAAGTTGTGGTTGCCGTCGAAGGTCCAGCCGTGAAACCACAGTCCGCTGGACGTGTCCGCCAGATACTGCGCGTGCAGCAGGAACTGGTACTTGGCTTCCTCGACATAATGCGGCCGGTTCAGCACGAGGCCGATCTTCGCCAGCGGCATGACCGACATCATCAGCGTGTCGTCCCAGAGCTGCTGGTCGTTCACGCTGTTATAGACGATGTGCTGCAACCCGCCCTCGTGGGTGCGCGGCATCTCATGCATGACCCACTCGGCCCAGGTGTCGAGGTAGGGCAGCCACATCGGGTTGCGGTCACGCTCGTAGAGATGCGCCAGCGTCAGGAAGGGGGCGACGGTGTTGATGTTCTTCGTCGGCGTGCCCTCGGCCAGCCGCGCGTCGAACCAGTCCCGGATGATGCGGGCAGCCTTGTCGCTGCCGGTCAGCTGTCCGTATTGCAGCAGCCCGTAGAGGCCGATGCCGTGAGTCCATTCCCACCCGGCCCAGCCCTTGGTGTCGATCACGCGCCCGTCTTCCAGCCGCAAGAGGAACTCGCCCGTGTCATCGGTGATGTTCACCAGGTTGTCGGCCAGGCGCTCGATCAGTCCCGCGGCTTCGCTGCGCGAGATGAAGCGGTCCTTCTGCCGCAGAATCGGGTGCATCAGTCTTCCTCCATTTTCGGAACGTCGTTCCGGAATTGACAGAAGCACAGCGCGTTTCGCAAATCAACTGCCATTATGCGTACCGCTGCACCAGCAATTGCTTGACAGGACGCCGCATCCCTTGTTTTTCAGAACGGTGTTCCGAAATAAGAAGAACCGTAATGGCCCCAAGACCGCAGAAGACTGAGAATGCCGCCGCCGTGCTGAAAGTGTTCGCGGTTCTTGAGTCGCTGGCTGAAGAGCGCCGGGCCAGTTTGGCCGAGATCGCGCAGCGGGCGATGACCTCGAAGACGACGGCGCACCGGCTTTTGCAGACGATGCTTGACCTCGGCTATGTCGAGCAGGACCGCGAGACAGAGAAATATGCCCTGACGCTGAAACTGTTCGGCCTCGGCGCCCGCATCCTGCGCGGGCAGGAGGATCTGCTGCGGGTCTGCGACCGCGAGATGGGCAAGCTGTCGCGCGCCACGGGCGAGTCGATCAACCTGGGCGTCATGGACGACTTCGACCAGCGCGTCGCCTATATCCACAAGTATGACAGCGCCTATAACCTGTCGATGCAGTCGACCTTGGGCAAGCGGAACCCGCTGCACTCGACCTCGCTCGGCAAGGCGCTGCTGGCGTTTCGCGACGAGGACGAGATCACGGAGCGCGTCGCCGCGATGGAGCTGAAGAAACTCGCGCCCCGCACCATCACCGATCGCGACGCGCTGCGCGAGGAACTGGCCGCCACCCGCGCCCGTGGCTACGCCGAAGAAATAGAGGAGTCCGAGGCCGGCGTGCGCTGCATGGCCGCACCGGTGATGGATCACGCGGGCAAGTCGGTGGCGGCGATCAGCATCGCCTTTCCGCTGGTCCGCTTCGACGAGTCGCGCAAGGCGGAATATGTGCGCCTCCTGACCGAGGCCGGACGCGCGGCCTCGGCCGCGCTTGGCTACGTCTGACACGCCGCCCACCAGGCCCGCGCGTAAACTGCCAGCGCCTCGCCCTCCGGGCGCGGCCAAGGCCGTGTCTCGGGCGCGCGGGCATCGGGCAGGCACAGCATAGCGGCCCCCGTGCTGGTTCCCGTGGCCGAGGCGGCCGTGGCAATACCGTCGGGGCTGAGCACCGCCAGCATGTCCAGATAGTCGGGATTGCGGGCAAATGGCCCCTCGACGATCACCGGCCCCGCAGCGCCCGCCAGATCGAGGCAAATCCGCGTCATCAGCGCCAGATACCACGCCAGCGCCGCCATCCGATGCCCCTCGGTCGCAGGCTCGGCAGTCCAGCTGGCCTGCCGGCCGGGAAATGGGCCGCAGCCGGATTGGACCGAGGGCAACAGCATCACCCCCTGCCCCAGCACCGCCGCCCGGTCGGCAGCGTCCGGCACGGCTGTGCTGCCCGCGCGAATGATCTCGTATTCCCGCCCGCCCATGAACCGAGCCGAGGGCACCGGCTGGCCAAGCGCGTTCACGTTCACCAGCACGTCCCGCGCAGGGTCAAGCGCGGCCGCCTGCCCGCCGACCGCCATGCAGACGACCCAGGTTCCCGTCGACACAACCGCAAACGGTCCCGTGCGCCCGAGAAGATGCGGATAGAGCGAGGCATTGCTGTCATGGATGCCCACCGCCACCGGCGTGCCGGCGGGGATGCCCGTCGCAGCCGTAACCTCTGGCGTGACGCCGCCCAGCACCTCATCGGCGCGGCGGGCGGGAGCAATGCGACTTTCCAGTCCAAGCGCTTTTGCCACCGGTGACAGCTGCCCCTGCCACGGGTCCCACAGGTCGGTGTGGCAGCCGAGCGAGGTCATGTCGCTTGCAAGCTCGCCCGTCAGCCGAAAGCCCCAGTACTGCGGATAGGTCACGACATGCGCGACACGCGCCGCCACCTCCGGCCGGCCCATCAGCCAGTGCAACTGCGCGCCGAGGTTCAGCCCGCCCGGCAGGCGCGGCGAGCCGGTGATGGCAAACCTAGAGCGCAGCGCGTTATAGGCAGGATCTGCGGGGATCGGATGCTCGTAGTCCAGCATCGGCACTGCCAACCTGCCTTGCCCGTCCAGCAGCACCGCCGCCGCGCCATGCGTCGTCACCGAGATGGCGTCGATCCCATGCGCCTCCTGCATCTGCCGAAGTCCGTCCAGGAAAAAGGTCCAGTGCCCGTCCAGGTCCATATGCGGCCAGGGCGGGCCCGGCAGGACGCGGTTCGGGCGGGTCAGAACGGCGATCTCGGCAAGCGTCTCGCCATCGACCAGCGCAAGCTTGCCGTTGGTCTTGCCGACGTCCAGAACGGCGATGCGCCTCATGGCAGGTGGAACATCTGAACCAGCGGCACTGCGACCGGCTCACTGTCCCCATGCGTCAGCATCAGGTCGGCCATATGCGCCCACCAGCGCTGCATCACCGGATGCGCGGGCAGATCGTCCATTCCGTGATCCTCGGGGCGCGTGAGCATGCCGAAGAGGGCGTTCGTTTCCGGGTCCAGGTGGATCGAGTAGTCGCTGACCCCGGCGGCGCGCAGCAACTCCACCAGCTCGGGCCAGATCTCATCGTGGCGTCGGCGGTATTCGTCGGCGGCACCGGGGTTCAGCATCATGCGGAAGGCGTAGCGGGGCATCAGGTCCTCAGCTTGAAAATCAGGCGCGGCACGGCGATCACGCCGATCAGCAGCGCGCCCACGACGATGGACATCACGATCCCCGGCACGTTCAGAAGCCCGAGGCCAAACGTCACCAGCCCCATCACAATGGCCGCCAGCACGACTCCAAGGATGGTGCCCGAGCCGCCGAGGATGCTGACCCCGCCCAGAACGACGATGGTCACCACCTCCAGCTCGAATCCTGTCGCAATCGAGGGGCGGGTCGAGCCGAGGCGCGAGGTCAGGCAGACCGCCGCAACACCGCTCATCAGGCCAGTCAGCAGGAACAGGATGAAGCGGATGCGGTCCACGCGGATGCCGGAAAAGCGCGCGGCGGTCGCGTTGTTACCAATGGCATAGACGATTCGGCCGAAGCTGGTGCGGTGCAGCAGCGTTCCGAAGACCAGCGCGGCGATGGTAAAGATCACCAGCTCGACCGTGATGACCCAGAAGACATAGCCCTGCCCGAACCAGGCGAAGCTGGCCGGGTATCCGGTGAAGGCCGCGTCGCCCAGGACGATGTAGCTGATCCCGCGGAAGAGGCTCATCGTGCCGATGGTCACCACGATGGAGGGCAGCCCCAGCCCCGCCACCAGCGCGCCGTTGAACGCGCCGCAGAGAAGGCCGGTGCCAAGGCCCACCAGCACGATCAGCGGCGTGCCGGCGCCAAGGCTCATCGCCATGCCCATCGCGGTCGAGGCCAGCGCGATGATCGCGCCGACGGACAGATCTATTTCTCCTGCGACGATCAGCATCGCCATGGCGAAGGCGATCATCGCCTCTTCGGTAAAGTTGAAGCTGGCGTCGCTGAGGTTCCACGGGTCGAGGAAATAGGGCGAGGCCATTGCGTTCATCAGGAAGATTGCGACGGCGACGACCAGCAGCAGGCTCTCCCAGCTTTTCAGGGCGCGGGCGGCAGGGCTGGTCAGGCGGTTGGGGATCTGGCGGGGTGCTGTGGTCGTGGTCATGTCCGCGCCTCGGCTTGCTTAAGGATGATGCGCCCCGGGTCCCGCCGGCCAAGCGTGTTCACGGCGATGGCAATCAGGATGGCGCTGCCCGAGATTGCCATCTGCCAGAAAGGCGAGATGCCGACGACCGGCAGCGCGTTCTTGATAATCCCTAGGAACAGCGCACCCATGACTGCGCCGCCGACAGTGCCCGCGCCGCCCGCGATAGCAATGCCGCCGATGACGCAGGCGGCGACTACGTCTAGCTCGAACCCGCGGGCGATGTCGACATAGGCGACAGCATACCGCGCAATCCACAGATATCCAGTCAGCCCGGCCAAGGCGCCGGCCAGCACGAAGGCCGCGAACTGCGTGCGCCCGACCGAGATGCCGGCATAGCCCGCCGCATGAGGATTGCCGCCGACCGCATAAAGCGCACGGCCAAGCGGCAGCCGCGCGACCGCCAGTCCGAGCAGCGCCACGGCGGCAACGGCGATCCAGGCCATGATGGGCAGGCCCAGGACGACCATGCGCGGCAGCGCCTTAAAGGGATCGCTCAGCTGGTGGGCGTTGATCCAGGCTCCGTTCGTCAAGAGGAAGATCGTGCCGCGATAGATCGTCATCGTGCCAAGCGTCACAACGATCGACGGGATGCCGAGCTTCCAGACCAGAAGCCCGTTCACCGCGCCAAGGGCCGCGCCCATGACGATGACGGCCGGCAGGATCACCGCCAGCGGCACACCCATCCCGTCCATCAGCGCCGCGACCATGCCGCAGAGCGCAAGGTTCGCGGCCACCGACAGGTCGATGCACTTGGTCAGGATCACCGTCATCTGCCCAAGCGCCAGAAGGATCAGGGGCGAGGTGTCGGTCAGCACGCGCGCAAGATTTCCGGGCGTCACGAAGGCGGGGAAGCGGCTGGCGATGACGGCCAGCAGGGCCAGAATGGCGAGCGCGAGAATCGCCTCGCGCGACTTGAGGATGGTCATGCGGCCTCCTGCTGGCTGATGCCGACGGCGGCGCGGACGAGGTTCTCGGGCGTCATAGCGGCGCCGGTGAACTCGCCGGCCAGGCGCCCTTCGCGCATGACGATGACGCGGTCGGACATGCCCAGAACCTCGGGGATTTCGCTGCTGACCATGATCACGGCCAGCCCTTGCCCGGCCAGTTCGGACATGAAGTCATGGACCGCGGCCTTTGAGCCGATGTCGATGCCCTTGGTCGGCTCGTCCAGGATGATCACCCGCGGCTTCGTTGCCAGCCACTTGGCGATGACGACCTTCTGCTGGTTGCCCCCCGACAGAAGCGCGATGTTCTGATCGAGGCTCGCCGCCCTGAGGTCCAGCCGCTGCGTATACTCACGCGCCAGCTTGAACTCCTCAGCCAGCCGCAGGAAGCCGGCGCGGCTGGTGCGCGGCAGCGAAGGCAGCGTGACGTTCTGGAAGATCGGCAAGCCCTTGACGGCGCCCTGCGCGCCGCGATCCTCGGGGACATAGACGATGCCCGCATCCACCGCCTGCGCGGTCGTGCGCAGTACGCGCACTTGGCCCTCGATCCTGCAGGCGCCTTTGGACGGACGGGTGATGCCGAACAGCGACTGCATCACCTCAGACCGGCCGGCCCCGACCAGACCGTAGAAGCCCAGGATCTCGCCAGCGTGGAGGGTGAAGGTGATGTCCTCGAACTCGGTGGGGTGGCTGTAGCCGGCGATCGTCAGGACCGGCGCGCCGATCGTCGCCGGGCGCTTGGGATAGATCTGGTCGACGCTGCGCCCGACCATCAGGCGAACCAGCTCGGCCTCGGAGGTGCCGGCCATCGCGCCCTCGCCGACAAACGCGCCGTCGCGGAAGACGGTCCAGCGGTCGGCGATGCGGAAGATCTCGTCGAACTTGTGGCTGATGAAGAGGATGGCCTTGCCTTGCCGCTTCAGCGTCTCGACCAGCTCATAAAGCTCGGCGATTTCCTTGTGCGACAGGGCGGCGGTCGGCTCGTCCATGATGACGACCCGGGCGTCCACCGACAGCGCGCGGGCGATGGCGACGAGGTGCCGGCTGGCGATGCCCAGATCGCGCAGGCGCGCGGCGGGCGAGATCGAGGCGCCGATGCTGCGCAGGATCTCGGCGGCACGGGCCCGCATCGCGCGGCGGTCGATCAGGCCCCACCGAGTGCGGGGCGCGTGGCCGATGAAGATGTTCTCGGCCACGGTCAGCTCGTCGAAGAGCACCGTTTCCTGGTGGATCGCGGTGACGCCGGCCTTCTGCGCCGATTGCGCGCCCGGGAAGCTGACGGGGCGGCCGTCCAGCATGATCTGCCCCTCGTCCGGCTGGTAGATGCCGGTCAGGACCTTCACGATAGTCGACTTGCCGGCGCCGTTCTCGCCGATCAGCGCGGTGACCTGGCCGGGGAACAGGTCCAGCCGGACGCCGTCCAGCGCCTTGACACCCGGGAATGTCTTGACGATGCCGCGCAAGGACAGCACGGGCGCCGTGGGTTCAGCCTGCATGGGATATGTCCTGCGCAAAGGCCCCGGCACGCGAGGACGCGCCGGGGATCAGCGATCAGAAGATCGAGCTGAACTCGTCGATGTTGCTGGCGTCATAGGTGAAGGGGTCGGCCATCGCGGCCTCGCCGTTCTCGTCCAGCGTCACCTCGCCCATGCGGCCGATCGAGATGGTCGCGCCCGGTTCGGCCGTCGCCTCGTCCTTCGCCAGATGATAGGCGATCATCGTGGCGGAGTAGCCCAGATCGATCGGGTTCCAGATCGCGAAGCTCTGCGATGCGCCCGATTTCACATGCCCCGCCATCTCGGAGGGCAGCCCCAGGCCGGTCACGTTCACCTCGCCCACCTTGCCGGCATCCGTCACGGCCTGCGCGGCCGCCACGATGCCCACGCTGGTCGGCGCGATGATCGCGTCGAGGTCCGGGTGGCTCTGCATCAGACCCTGCGCCTCGCGATAGGACTTGTCGGCCAGGTCGTCGCCATAGACCGTCGCGACGACCTCGATGTTCGGGTAATCGCCCATGACCTTCTGCATTTCCTCGATCCAGACGTTCTGGTTGGTCGAGGTCGAGGTCGCCGACAGCACCGCGACCTGCCCGCCGTCCGGCAGGTGGTCCGCCGCCAGCTTGATGATCGTGTTGCCGATCAGCGGGGCCGAGGACGGGTTCAGGTGCATCTCGCGGCCCTCAGGTGCCACGCCGCTGTCCCAGCTGATGACCGTGATGCCCCGCTCCATTGCGCGCTTCAGGGTCGGCACCAGCGCGTCGGTGTCGTTGGCGCTGACCGCGATGGCGTCTACGCGCTGCGCGATCAGGCTGTTCAGCACCTCGATCTGGCCCTCGGCCGTGGTGTCGGTCGGGCCGGTATAGATGATCTCGACATCGCCCAGCTCGGCCGCGGCTTCCTCGGCGCCCTTGTTGGCGGCTTCGAAGAAGCCGATGCCGAGCGCCTTGGCGACAAGGGCAATCCGCATGGGCTCCGCCTGCGCGGCGCCGGCCATAAGCGCCGAAGCCATTGCGGCCGTCGTCAGGATCTTTCTCAACATGCTCATCTTTCCTCCCCTATGAGCGGTGCCGCGCGTCATTCCTCCTGCGCGCGGCTCTTTCTGGCCGGTGCGGCGACGGGCGCCACGATCAGCCGGATCTCGGCCGCCTGCAGCATCGCGGCGGCGCGATCGTCGATGCCGTCATCGGTGATGACGGTATGGATGCGGGCAAGCGAGCACAGCAACAGGCTGGAGCGCTGGCCGAACTTCGAGCTGTCGGCCAGGACCACCAGCTCATCCGCCTGCCCGATCAGCTTCTGCTCGGCCTGCACCAGCAACGGATCGCCCTCCATCAGGCCAAGGGGGCCGAGGCCGCGGCAGCCCATGAACATGCGCTTGGCGTAAAAATGGCTGCTGCCGTCGGCGTCGAAGGGTGACAGGATGATGTTCTGCTCGCGATAGATCGCGCCGGCGGGCAGCAGGACGGTGTTCTTCGACTGCTTCAGCAAATGCTCGGCAATCGGGAAGCTGTTGGTGAAGACCTGCAGCCGCTTCGTCGTCAGCGGGTGGACCATCTGGAAGGTGGTCGTCCCGCCGTTGATGATGATCGCGTCGCCATCCTCGCACAGATCGACCGCCGCCTGCGCGATTGCACGCTTCTGCGCGATATTGATCGTTTCGTTGACAGCGAAGGGGCGGGCGTTGATGCCGACGAATTGCGGCGGGTGGACCGCCTCGGCCCCGCCCCGTACGCGGCGAAGCTTCTTGGTCAGGTGCAGCTGGGCGATGTCACGGCGCACCGTTGCCTCGGAAACGCCGGTCAGGGCGCAGAGATCGGCCACGCTGACGACGGGCCGCTCCTGGACCGCCGACAGGATGATGCGATGACGCTCTGTTTCCAGCATGGTGTCTCCCCTTGCCAGCAGTTTCCATCACTCCCGCGCATTGTCAATCATTTTCGCGCGCAGAAACGCTTTATGCACCTGCATAATGATTGAAGCTGATCGAAAGTGATTGACTTGGCGCGCGCCCACCCGCTAACGGAAAAGCGACAGAGGCGGCATGCGCCGCTCGAATCGGGAGGATTCTATGACCGAGACCCTCGCCCGCCAGCGGCTCGAGAACCTGTGGGACGATGCCAGGACCGCGTCCATGACCGAGCCTGAAAAGCTGCTCTACCGCTCGAACCTTCTGGGGTCCGACAAGCGCGTGACCAACTATGGCGGCGGCAACACCTCGGCCAAGGTGATGCAGGCGGACCCGCTGACCGGCGAGCAGCTCGAGGTGCTGTGGGTTAAAGGCTCGGGCGGCGATATTGGGTCCATGAAGATGGACGGCTTCTCGACGCTCTACATGGACAAGCTGCGCGCGCTGAAGGGCAAGTATCGCGGGCTGGCCCATGAAGACGAGATGGTCGGTTACCTGCCCCATTGCACCTTCGCGCTGAACCCGCGCGCGGCCAGCATCGACACGCCGCTGCACGCCTACGTGCCGCGCCGCCATGTCGATCACGTCCATTCCGACGCAATCATTGCCATCGCCGCCTCGGTCAATTCGAAAGAGCTGACAGCCGAGATCTTCGGCGGCGAGATCGGCTGGCTGCCGTGGAAGAAGCCGGGCTACGAGCTAGGCCTCTGGCTGGAAAAGCTGGCGACCGAAAACCCCGGCATGCGCGGTGCGGTGCTGGAAAGCCACGGCCTCTTCACTTGGGCGGATGACGCCAAGGACTGCTACCTGACGACGCTGGAGATCATCAACAAAGCCGCCGCCTGGCTGGAGGATCGCACCGCCGGCGAGCCGGCCTTTGGCGGCGCCAAGGTGCCTACGCTGGACGCGTCGCAGCGCCGCGACATCGCGGCCCGGCTGATGCCGGTGATCCGAGGCCTCATCTCGAAGGACCGCCACAAGGTCGGCCATTTCGACGACCAGCCGGCCGTGCTGGAGTTCGTCGGCTCGAACGCGCTGGAGACGCTGGCGCCGATGGGCACCTCCTGCCCCGACCACTTCCTGCGCACCAAGATCCGCCCGCTGGTGATCGACTTCGACCCGGCGAACCCGGATCTTGATGCCACCATTGCCGGGCTGGGCGATGCCGTCGCCGCCTATCGTGACGATTACGCCGCCTACTACGATCGCTGCAAGCACCCCAACAGCCCGGCACTGCGCGATCCGAATGCGGTGGTTTACCTGGTTCCCGGCGTCGGCATGCTGACCTTCGCCCTCGACAAGGCCACCGCCCGCATCTCGGGCGAATTCTACGTCAATGCGATTAATGTGATGCGCGGCGCCAGCGCCGTCAGCACCTATCAGGGCCTGCCCGAGCAGGAGGCTTTCGACATCGAGTACTGGCTGCTGGAAGAGGCGAAGCTGCAGCGGATGCCGAAGCCCAAGTCGCTGGCCGGACGAGTGGCGCTGGTCACCGGCGGCGCGGGCGGCATCGGTGCGGCGACGGCCGAGCGCTTCCTGCGCGAAGGCGCATGCGTCATGTTGGCCGACATCGACAGGGCCGCCTTGAAGACCGCGCATGAGGGGCTGGCGGCCAGCTTCGGCGGCGACTTGGTGCGCAGCGTGCAGATGAACGTCACCGACGAGACTCAGGTCGCCCGCGCCTATGCCGAGATGGCGGTAGAGTTCGGTGGGATCGACATCCTGGTGTCGAACGCCGGCATCGCGTCCTCGGCACCTATCGAGGAGACCTCGCTGGCGCTCTGGAACAAGAACATGGACATCCTGTCGACCGGCTACTTCCTGGTTAGCCGCGAGGCGTTCAAGACCTTCCGCGCGCAAGACATAGGTGGGTCAGTGATCTTCATCGCCTCGAAGAACGGCCTCGCCGCCAGCCCGAACGCCAGCGCCTACTGCACCGCGAAGGCGGCCGAGATCCATCTGGCCCGTTGCTTGGCGCTGGAAGGGGCGGAAGCCGGCATCCGGGTCAACGTTGTGAACCCCGACGCGGTCCTGCGCGGCTCGCGGATCTGGGAGGGAGAGTGGCTGGACCAGCGCGCCAGCACGTATGGCACCGACAAGGACGGGCTGGAGGAGATGTATCGCAACCGCTCGATGCTGAAACGCTCGGTCCTGCCCGAGGACATTGCCGAGGGCGCGTACTTCTTCGCTTCGGACCTTTCGGCCAAATCGACCGGCAACATCCTCAACGTGGACGCCGGCAACGTCCAGGCCTTCACGAGGTAAGCCATGATCGACAAGCACCTAATCGAGGCGCAGAATGCCTCGCGCCACGCTGACCTTGAGGCCGACTACGACGCGCTCGGCACCCGTCTCGCCCGCCGCGGCGTGGATATCGAGGCGCTGACAACCCGCGCCGCTGGTTTCGACGTCGCAGTCCCCAGCTGGGGCACCGGCACCGGCGGGACGCGCTTCGCGCGCTTCCCCGGCAAGGGCGAGCCGCGCGGGATAATGGACAAGCTGGACGATTGCGGCGTGATCCACGCCCTGACCGCCGCCACGCCCCGCGTCAGCCTGCACATCCCTTGGGACAAGGAGGACCCCGCCCTCCTGCGCGAGAAGGCCGAGGAGGTGGGGCTTGGCTTCGACGCCATGAACTCGAACACCTTCCAAGACCAGCCGGACCAGGCGCACAGCTATAAGTTCGGCTCATTGTCCCACACGGACGCCGCGACGCGCCGGCAGGCGGTCGAGCATAATCTCGAATGCATTGAGATCGGCCAGCAGATCGGCTCAACCGCGCTGAGTGTTTGGATCGGGGACGGGTCGAACTTCCCCGGCCAGACCTCGCTCTCGCGCCAGTTCGACCGCTACATGGAGGCGATGGGCCAAGTCTATGCCGGGCTGCCGGACGACTGGCGCCTCTTCTCTGAGCACAAGATCTATGAGCCCGCGTTCTACTCGACGGTCGTTCAGGACTGGGGCACAAGCCTGATTACGGCGCAGGAGCTTGGGCCCAAGGCGCAATGCCTCGTGGACCTCGGCCACCACGCGCCGAACGTGAACATCGAGATGATCGTGTCGCGCCTCATCCGCGCGGGCAAGCTAGGCGGGTTCCACTTCAACGACAGCAAGTATGGCGACGATGATCTGGACAGCGGCACCATCGACCCGTTCCGCCTGTTCCTGGTCTGGAACGAGCTGGTGGAACTCGAGGACATGCCCGGCCTGAACCTGTCGCACATGATCGACCAGAGCCACAACGTCACCGACCCGATCGAGAGCCTGATCGTCTCGGCCATCGAGATCCAGCGCGCCTTCGTGCAGGCCTCGCTTGTGGATCGTGTCGCGCTAGAGGGCTACCGGACCGAGAACGACGCGCTGATGGCCGCGGCCACTCTGCGCGCGGCCTTCCGCACGGATGTTGACCCGATCCTGCAGATGGGGCGGCTTCGTAAGGGGGCGGCGATCGATCCGGTGGCAGCATATCGTTCCTCGGGCTGGCGTGCGGGCGCGGCAAAGACGCGGCCAGCCGTGGCGGCGGGCGGCGGCGGGATCGTCTGAGGCATCAGCGGGGGCAGCTTTACTTCGATGCCACATGGTGAAATGCCGGCAGCGCCGGCACATCCCCTCACAAAGAGCACCGCCATGAGCCTCAGCGCCCCTTCCGCCATCATTCCCCCTGTCGCGCAGTTCGGGCCGGGCCTCGCCTGGATGGCGCTGAGCATGTGCAGTTTCATCGGCATGTCCGTCGGCTCGCGTGAGATGGCGGCTACCATGTCAATCCGGCAGGTCCTGTTCTTCCGCGCGCTGGTTGGGCTGCTGGTCATCCTCGCCGTCGGTCGCGCGCTCTTTCCCGAGGTCCGGCGCATGGCGCAGCTGCGCCTGCACCTGCTGCGCAACGTCATCCACTTCACCGGCCAGTATCTTTGGACCATCGGCATCGTGCTGCTGCCGCTCGCCTCGGTCTTTGCGCTGGAATTCACCATGCCGATCTGGGTGACGCTGTTCGCCTGGCTGCTGCTGCGCGAACGGCTGAGCCGGCCGCGCCTGCTGGCGAC
The DNA here is from genome assembly GCF_900102505.1 of Paracoccus tibetensis. Lineage (GTDB taxonomy): Bacteria > Pseudomonadota > Alphaproteobacteria > Rhodobacterales > Rhodobacteraceae > Paracoccus > Paracoccus tibetensis. The sequence continues at coordinate 17,592 of NZ_FMVT01000016.1, forward strand.
GGTCGGCGGGTTCATCGGCGTCATGGTCATCGTCCGCCCCGGCGTCGGCATGGTCGATCCGGCGGCGTTGCTGGTGCTTGCCGCCGCGGCCGCATATGGGATGTCGCTGATCCTGGTGAAGCGGCTGACGCAACACTGCTCGCCCGGCGCCATTGTCGTCTGGATGATCCTGATCCAGCTGCCGCTCGGCCTGGCCTTTGCGGTGACGGACTGGCAGCCGGTGCAAGCCGCCTCGATCCCCTGGATGCTGGTCGCGGGGATCGGCGCGCTTGCCGCGCATTATTCGCAGGCGCAGGCGCTGAAGCGGCTGGACGCCTCGATCCTCATCCCCATCGACTTCCTGAGGGTGCCGATGGCGGCTGTGGTCGGATATTCGCTCTATGGCGAGGCGATCGACCTGTGGGTGGTCCTGGGCGGCGGGATAATCCTGATGTCGAACTTCCAGGCCGTCATGGCCGAGCGCCGCAGCCGCCGCAGCACCACTTCGGCCTGAGCCGGCGAGGGCGTGTCATGCTGGTTACGATCTGGCCGATCTTCGGGTTGATCTACCTTGGCTTCATCCTTGCGCGCTTTGCCTGGTCCTCGCCCGAGTTCTGGGGTGCGGCTGAGCGCATCAACTACTGGCTGCTGTTTCCCGCCCTGCTGATCGGCAGCCTTGCAAGCGCCCCTGTCCACGGTCATCGAGGTCCCTTGCCAATCTTTGTTCACCTTGAGTCACTACATATCACCAGGCGCAACCAAATTCTGCTAGGTTGAGACGGTTTAGCAGCACACCGCCATGCACCTTGCCGCTGAACATGACATTGGAAAGCGAGTGCATCTGCGGCTCGTGCAACAGCTGTTCCGTACCGCTATCTGTCGGCTTTTCGTTCATCCCGATTCACCTCACTTCACGCACGGGATTCCCCGACGCTGGCGGCGGCGCTGCGCCAAAGCCGGTTAGTAGGAGCCCATCAAACGTGAGCTATCCTTTAACACCAGCCGAGATCATGACCGCTTCCGTCACGCGTTTTTGGAACACCAGGTAGGCGAGGATCACCGGCGCAGCTGCCAACAGAGCCAGTGCCATGATCCGGCCATAGGCAATGCCGAATGTGTCGTAGACTTGCGTGATGCCAACAGGGATCGTCATCATGCTTTCGCTGGACGCAATAAGAAACGGCCAGAAGAAGTTGTTCCACGCGCTGATGAAGGTGATGATGGCAAGAGCCGCGGTGATGCCCCAGTTGAGCGGCAGGTAGAGCTTGAAGAGCAGCGTGAACTCTCCGCCGCCGTCCAGCAGCACTGCCTCGCGCATCTCCCGGGGGATGGCGTCGAAGAACTGCTTGTAGACGATGATCACGACGGGAACGACAAGCTGCGGCATGATGATCCCACCCCAGCTGTTCACGAGGCCCAAATCGTTCATCAGGATGAACTGCGCAACGTAGAGCGCCGGGATTGGGACCATGAAACTTGCCACTATCAGCAGGTACAGCAGCTTGCGGCCCGGAAAGCGCAGCTGCGACAGCGCGTAGGCGCACATCATCCCGGTGAAGAGCACCGTGATGGTGATGATCAGCGATGTGCCGACCGAGTTCAGGTACCAGCGCGGCAGCTGCGATGTCGCCAGCACCGAGAGGTACGAGGCGAAGTTGATCTCGTCCAGCAGGACGCCGGCATCCGACACGATCCGCGACTCGCTCCGCAGCGAGGTTGTCAGCGCCCAGTAGAGCGGGAAAACCCAGATGAAGGCCGCGATCAGCACAAGCGTGACAAAGGCGACGTTGCGGGCGCGCTTGGCGGTCATCGGCGGCCTCTGATCTTCAGCAGCTGGAATTGCAGGACGGACAGGATGACGATGATGGCGAAGAGCACCATCGCGACAGCCGAAGCGTAGCCGCCATTGTTCAGCTGGAACGCCTCTCGGTACATCTGCAGCAGCACGACATAGGACTGGTTGAACGGCCCGCCGGCGGACAGCAGGTAGACCTGGTCGAAGAGCTTCAGCTGCAGGATCAGTTGCAGGGTCAGGACCAGCGTCGTGACGGGCCAGAGCAAGGGCCAAGTGATGCGGCGGAATCGCTGCCATGGGGTTGCGCCGTCAAGGGCGGCGGCCTCGTAGAGGTCCTGAGGGATGTTGCGCAAGCCGGCGATGAAGAGCAGCACGTTGAAGCCGTTGGTCCACCAGACCGTGACCAGCGCGATCATTGGCATGACCCAGTTAGGGTCGCGGAAGACCGCGACCGGCCGTCCTGCCACGGCAGCGATCAGCGGCTGGAGGATGCCGAACTGGAAATCCAGCATCCATGACCAGATCAGCGTCACCACAGACACCGGCAGGATGTAGGGCAGGAAGAACAGGGTCAGCACCAGCGCCTGCATCCGCCCCCTCAACTGGCCGACGGCCAGCGCGATCAGCAGCGCAATCACAGTTGTCGGAATCACGGTCAGCACGACGAAGTAGAGGTTGTTCCACAGCGAGGTCCGGAACAGCCGGTCGGTCAGAAGCTTCGCGTAGTTGTCGAACCCCACCCAGTCTCCGTCGCCGATCAGGGGCGCGTTGGTGAAGCTGAGCATCACCACCTTGATCGTTGGGTAAAGAAAGAAGATTGCAAAGATAATCATGAACGGCGCGACGAGAATGATCGCCGACCGCATTTCGCGCTGCTTGCGTCTGATGCGTGACATGGGGGCCTTTTCGTCGCGGAAGATGGGCCGGGGACGCAGCGCCCCCGGCCGAACACGTTAATCGAGCAGCGCTTGCAGTTCCTGCTTCATCTGCTCGGCCGCGTCCTGCGGCTCAAGAAAGCCGTGGACCGCCGGCGCCACCAAGTTGTTGATCGAGTCGTAGATCGGCGAGGCCACCCCCGCGATCGTCGAGCGTGGGTCGAACTCGGCATTGTCAGCGAGCGAGGCATATGTCGCGTTCGGCTGCAGCTCTTGGTACTCGGCGCTTTCCACGGTGGCGCTGTAGGCAGGGATATGTCCCGCATCCGCCCAAGCCAGCGAGTTGCGTTGCATCCAGCCGATTGCGGTCATGGCTGCCTCGCGCTCTTCCGCCGACATGTTGGCGTCGTTCGGGATGGCCAGCGCGTGCGAATCTGCCCAGGTCGCGGGACGGTCCAGCAGCTGCGGCACCTCGTTGGCAAACCATTCGAACCCAAGCGTGTCGGCTTCGGTCGCGTCGTTGAAAGTCGGCACCTCCCACACGCCGTTGATATGCAGCACCGCACGTCCGCTTTGGAAGAGCGCGACCGAAGCGGGATATGCGGCCTGCTCGGGGATCAGCCCCTCGGACCGCCAGTCGGTCAGGATCTGGATCGCCCGCACAGCCTTGTCGAGATTGTCCCCTGCCAGCACTTCACCGTCGGTGATCAGCTCGCCGTCCTGCTGGCGCAGCAGCGTGTAGAACATCCGCCAGGTGCCGCCGCCACCTTCCGTCTGGAAGCTGAGCGGGTCAGAGAAGCCGTTCTCCTTGGCCCAGGTGAGCATCTCCGTCAGGTCCTCAATGGAGTCGAGGCCGGTCAGGTTACCATCCGCGTCCAGCCAGTCAGTTCCTTCAAGGGCGGTGCGGTTGTAGTAGGCGACGATGGCGTGGACGTCGAAAGGTACGGCCATCAACTGGCCGTCATCGTCCTGCGCCGCCTCGATGGCCGAGGCGATGAAGTCGTCGCGGCTGAGGCCGGCGGTCTCCAGGTCCTCGTCGGTGATGGGCGACAGCACGCCCTCTTCCAACGCAATGGGCAGGCGCGAGAGGTGATAGGTCATGATGTCGGGGCCTTGCCCGACGGCGACCGAGGTACGGACCTTCGTGTAGAAGGGCAGGCCCCATTCCGAGGTGGTAGCCGTGATGTTGATCTCGGGATGCTCTTCATTGAAGCGATCAATCAGCGCCTTCATGCGAACGCCGTCGCCGCCGGCGAGGAAGTCCCACCATTCCAGTTCAACCACCGCAAGGGCCGGACCGGACATGCCCATGACCAGCGCAGCGCTGGCAAGTACCTTCGAAACAGAGCCTGTCATTTTGTTTCTCCTCCTCCAGAAGACAAGATGAAGTGTCGTACTGTTCAGCGCAGCCGTTCCCCGCTGCTGGCGAACAGGTAGATGCGGCCGGGCTGCGGGGTGACTGTCTGCACCGTTCCCCTCATCCCGTGCCGGATGCCGTCCTGCTGAAAGACGACGGCGCCGCCGCCCTCCAGCGCGCCGTGCTGGTAGGACACGCCGCCCAGCTCCTCGGCGACGTCGACGGCGACGCGCAGGCCTGGCCCATCAGTCAAGGCCAGATGTTCGGGCCGAATGCCGACCGTGACGCCCGACCCGACAGAGGGCCGAGCCGAGACGTCGAGCAGAAGCTCCAGATCGTTCTGATCGGTCAGCCGGACGGTGATGCCGGCATCGCTGTGCCCCGAAACGGTCGCCTCAAAAAAGTTCATCGCGGGCGAGCCGATGAAGCCCGCAACGAAGCGGTTGGACGGGTTCTCGTAAAGATCCAGCGGGTTGCCCGACTGCTGGACATGACCGCCCTGCAAGACGAAGATCTTGTCGGCCAGCGTCATCGCCTCGACCTGGTCATGGGTGACGTAGATCATCGTCGCGCCAAGTGCCTTGTGCAGGCGCGCCAGCTCCAGTCGCATCTGGACGCGCAACTCGGCGTCCAGGTTCGACAGCGGCTCGTCAAACAGGAACACCTCGGGTGCGCGGACGATGGCGCGGCCGATTGCGACGCGCTGGCGTTGGCCGCCCGACAGCTGGCTGGGCTTCAGCTGAAGCTGGTCGGTCAGGCGCAGGATGGCGGCTGCCTCATGCACCTTCTTCTGCACCACGTCCTTCTTTTCCCGCGCAAGGCGCAGGCTGAAGGCCATGTTCTCGAACACCGTCAGGTGCGGGTAAAGCGCGTAGGACTGGAAAACCATCGCAACGCCTCGCTTGGCCGGGTCTTCTTCCGTCACGTCGCGCTGGCCGATGCGGATCGTCCCCGAGGTCGTGTCCTCCAGCCCCGCGATCATCCGCAGCAAGGTGGACTTGCCGCAGCCCGAGGGGCCGATGAAGACGGCGAATTCGCCCTTCTCGATGTGAATATCGACGCCGCGGATGATCTCGATCGCGCCGAAAGCCTTAGTGACCGCGTCAAGCTGAACGCCGGTCTCGGTGACGACCTGCTGCTTCTCGCTGATGCTCATGTCACTCCACAGCGATGCGGATCAGATTATAGGAAAGAGGCCCAAGCTGAGCCTTCACGGCACCGTCGTCCACCGACAGCTTGTCGCCCTGGCGCGGCTTGATCCGGTCGGGGTTGGCGCTGGTGTTGGCTTCACGTGCGCCGGTGCCGTCGCCGCCCAGGACCTGGTGGTCGATCAGGCTGACGTTCTGGAAGCCATGCAGCGCCAGGTCCATATCCATCGCCTCGTCGGGGCTGCGGTTGATCGCGAAGATGGTCAATGACTTGCCATCCGTCGCCCGCACCGCCGCGATGTCCAGATAGCTGACATCCTGCGCCGCATCCGCACTGTAATGCGGCCCGTCCACCGCGACGTTCAGCGCCGTTCCGCGCCCGAAGAGGCTGGCAAACTGGTACGGGAAGTAAATCGCGGTCGCCCAGGCCTTGCCGCCCTTTTCCGCCCGGATCGGGGCGATCACGTTCACAAGCTGCGCGATGGCCGCGATCTTGACGCGGTCGGACCGGCGGATGAACTCGTTCAGCAGCCCGCCGACCAGTAGGGCATCCTCAAGGTTGTAATCCTCCTCCAGCAGCTCGGGCGCTTCGGGCCAGTCCCACTCGCGCCAGTTGCGGCTGTCCTGCTCGCGGTTGTGATACCAGACGTTCCATTCATCGAAGCAGATATAGACGTCGTTCTTGGCGCGCTTCTTGGCCTTGATGAAGTCGATCACTCCGCCGATTGCCTGGATGTACCGGCCGGTCTCGTCGATCTTGGCAAAGTAGTTCAGCGTGTTGTGGCTGCTGTTGCCGAAGTACTTGTGCAGCGAGATGTAGTCGACGTTCTCGTAGCACTCGTCCAGAACCTGCCGTTCCCATTCCGGATAGGTCGCCATCTGATCGTTCGATGAGCCGCAGACGATCGTCTCGATGCCCTTGCCGAAGGCCTTCACGGCCTTGGAGGTCTCGTCCGCAAGGCGACCATATTCCTTGGCCTCTTTATGACCTATCTGCCAAGGCCCATCCATCTCGTTGCCCAGACACCACATCTGGACGTTGTAAGGTTCAGTCACCCCATGCTGGCGTCGCAGGTCGCTCCAATACGTGCCCTGAGGATGATTGCAGTACTCGACGAAGTTGCGCGCCTCTTCAATGCTACGAGTCCCGAGGTTGACTGCTAGCATCATCGCGATCCCGGCGTCCTTTGCCCAACCGGCGAACTCGTTGATGCCGACCTGGTTCGTCTCACGCGAGCGCCACGCAAGGTCCAGCCTGACCGGTCGCTGCTCCTTGGCGCCAATCCCGTCTTCCCAATTGTAGGCCGACACGAAATTGCCGCCCGGATATCGGATCGCCGGGATGTTCAACGCCCGAACCAACTCCAGCACATCCTTGCGAAAGCCCTGTGCGTTGGCGGTAGGGTGATCGGGCTCATAGATGCCGGTGTAGATCGCTCGACCCATATGCTCGATGAACGCGGAATACAGCCGGTCATCGATGCGAGCGATACTAAAATCCCGATGGATTGTTGCGCGGCTCTTCACATGTCCCTCCCTCTGATCTGTCACCAAAGAAGTTACGGGAACGGCGCCTTACCTCGCAATTGAGTTAGACGATATCTGACTTACCACTTTTGTTAACACTCGGCTCATCCAGCAGCTGTTTGACCAGCGCGAGCATCTGCTCGGCTCCGGATGACAGGCTCCGATCGCGGGGGCGTAGTACGTGATAGGGCTCGATCGCGATCGGGTTGCACGTCTTCAGCAGCACCAGGTCGGCCGAAAAGGGGGGCTTAAGCAGCAGGTCAGCCACCTCCTGCGTCACGGCGGCAATGACATCAGAGTCGCGCATCAGTGCCATGATCGCTACTACCGACGCCGTCTCGATCAGGTTCTGGGGCATGTCGGCACCTTCGCGGCGGAAGGCCAACTCGATTGCATGCCGAATAGGCGCGCCGTGCTCTTGCATGGTCCAGGGGTAGTCCGCGACCTCCGCCAGCAGCAGATGGTCCCGGTGACGCAGCTCGTGCCCGCCATGCACCATCAGCAGCACCGCTTCATTCCGCGCGGGCGATATTTCGAAGGCACCTGCATTCACGCCGCGTTCGAGGCGACAGATCGCGAAGTCGTATTCGCCACGTTCGAGCCCCCACATCAGACGCGATGAGGAAGAAACGTCAAGCGAGACCTTCAAAAGCGGCGCGTGCCGCTTGAGCTGGAGGATTGCGGGAATGACGGCCGCAAGCGCGGCACCGGTCACCGCGCCGATCCGCACCAATCCGGCTGTTCCTGCTTGGTGGGCGATAAAATCATGTGCCAGTTGATCGATATCGTGGACAACCTTCAACGCGTGGTGTCCTAGAACTCGCCCGAGCGCTGTCGGCTTCATGCCCTTCGTATCGCGCTCGAACAAGGACAAGCCAAGCTTCCCCTCAATCTCGGTCAGCATGCGAGATGCGGCCGGAACCGTCATGTTACATGCGTCAGCGGCGAGACGAAGTTTCCCAAGCCGCCCAATGCTGGCAATTAGTCGAAGCTGAACCGGTCTGAGTGACTTGAGATAATGTTCCACCGCTTTGGCTCCACCTTTTATTGGGATTCTGTATTGGCCGATTTGAGAGACTATCCCGGCAACCGGTTACCTCTCGCTCTGCCTCAATCCGCCGGCCCGCCACGCAGACTTGGTCTCGTCTAGACGTTAGTGCATTACTGGCTTGGGAGCTATGTTGAGGTTGATAGCGAAGCGACTCCGGATGGTGGATCTGGCACGCGGTCTTCCGAGTTGCGGCCGATCGCCGAGTGGTGAGGACTTTCGCTTGGCGGAGGAATGTTTGCGCCATCTACACGCAGGCATGCGCGACGTGTGGCTATCGTGCCGCCGTGTTAGCACGTCCTTGTACGCCCATAGCAAAGACGGAGCCGAAATGTCCCATCCAACCATCACCGGGCTCAATCACGTGACGCTGGCCGTGGCGGATCTGCGGCGGTCGATCGTGTTCTACACGCATGTGCTGGGCTTTCGCCTGCGCGCCAAGTGGCCGAAGGGGGCCTATCTCTCGGCCGGGGCGCTGTGGTTGTGCCTCGCGTTGGACCCGAAGACCAGCACGGCGCGGCGCGAGGATTACACGCATCTGGCATTTGGCGCCCGCGAGGATGAGTTCGACGGTCTTACCCGCCGGATCCGCGCGGCGGCCCGGATCTGGAAAGAGAACCGCTCAGAGGGCGCTTCGGTGTATTTTCTGGATCCGGACGGGCACAGGCTGGAGCTTCACCTCGGCTCGCTGGAGACGCGGCTGGCGCATTGCCGCGCGCACCCTGCGCCGGGCCTGATCCTGCATGACTGACGCGGCTGCATTTCTGCCGACAAAGCGGCTGTGCTGCGGCGCTATTCTGACATACGTTCTTCAGAAAGCCTCAGTCAAAGGAGTGCCGCGTTCGTCATGAGCCGCCCCACGATCCACGATGTCGCCCGTGCGGCCGGTGTCAGCCTCTCGACCGTCGACAGGGTCCTGAACGAGCGCACAGGCGTGCGGCAGGCGACACAGTCGCGGGTCGCCGCGGCCATGCGCGAGCTGGGATTCCAGCGCAACCTCGCCGCGGCAAGTCTTGCGCGGCGGCGGCAGGACCGGCTGCTCTTCATCCTGCCGGGCGGGTCGAACAGCTTCATGCGCGGGCTGGAGCGCGAGCTGACGCGGAAGGCCGCGGCGTGGGAGTTCACGCAGCTCGAGGTGGCGACGGTGCCTCCGTTCGATGACGCGGCGCTCGCCGCGGCGCTGCGCGAGGTCGATCCGGCACAGACGCATGGCGTGGCGGTCGTGGCCACCGACAGCGCCGTGGTGCGCGCCGCGCTGGCCGAGCTGCGAGACAAGGGCGTGGCGGTTGTCACGCTGGTCTCGGACCTCCCCTCCTCCCGGCGTCAGCATTTCGTCGGCATCGACAACGTGCAGGCCGGGCGGACCGCCGCAAGCCTGCTGGGCCGGTTCTGCCGGGGCCGTCCGGGGCGAATCGTGATCGTCGCCGGCTCGATGCTGGTGCGCGACCATGCCGAGCGCAGGCTGGGCTTCGAGCAGGTGCTGCGCGCCGAGTTTCCCGAGCAGCAGATCCTGCCGCCGCTGGAGGCGCTGGACGATCAGGACATCGTCGCGGCCGAGCTGGGCGCGGTGCTGGATCGCCACCCGGATGTCGTCGGGATCTACAGCCTCGGCGCCGGCACGCGCGGCGTGGCGCGGGCAATGGCCGGCCGGACCCCCCGCCCCGCCACCGTCGTGCACGAGTTGACCGCCCACTCGCGGCAGGCGCTTCTGGATGGCAGCTTCGACGCCGTCATCCGCCAGGACCACGCCCGCGAGGTCGCGGCGGCCGTCTCGCTGCTTCAGGCGCTCATCGCGGGCAAGCCGGTCGAGCCCGAGGCCGGCCGCATCGGCATCGAGGTCTTCCTGCGCGACAACCTGCCCTGAGGGCCGCGCGGCTGAATCGCGGTTGCGCTGCCGCCCGCTTTGACATACGTATGTCAATATTCTGCGAGAGATCGTCAGAAGAACCCGGTTGAGGAGCCGGAGATGGGGAGGACACCATGAAATATCCTACTGCGGCCCTGGCCGCCGCCATTGCCGTCATCGCGGGTCATGCCGCCCATGCGCAGGTCCAGATCGACGTGCTGCGGGTCGTCGTGAACCCCGAGCAGGAGGCGTATCTCGAGGGCATCGCCCGCGAGTTCGAGGCGCAGAACGAGGGCGTGACCGTCCGCTTCGAGTATGTCGCGAACGAGGCCTACAAGGCCCGCCTGCCGACGCTTCTGCAATCCAACGCGGCGCCCGACATCTTCTACAGCTGGGGCGGCCAGACCGTCGTCGAGCAGGTCGAGGCTGGCTTCCTGCAGCCCATCGACGACCACCTGCCCGAGGGCTTCCGCGACACCATCCCTGAGGCCGGGCTTCAGGCCTATGAGGTCGAGGGCCAGCTCTACGGGCTGCCGCAATACGCCACTGAGGTCGTCTTCTGGACCAACACGGCTTTGGCCGAGCAGGCCGGCATCGACTACGAAGCCATCGAGACCTGGGACGATCTCCTCGCCGCCGTGCAGCAGGCCAAGGATGCCGGCCTGACGCCGATCGTGGCGGGCGGGCAGGACAAGTGGCCGCTGCATTTCTACTGGAGCTATCTGGCCCTGCGCGAAGGCGGCCCGAACGTCGTGACCGACGCCATGGCCGGCGAGAACGGCGGCTTCGAGAACGAGGCCTTCATCGAGGCGGGCCGCAAGTTCCAAGCCCTGGCCGAGATGGAGCCGTTCCAGCCCGGCTACATCAGCACCACCTACGAGACCGCCAGCGGCATGTTCGCCGACGGCGCCGGCGTCTTCCACCTGATGGGGGACTGGGACTACCTGCCCATGCGCGAGCGTTCGACCAGCGGCGAGGGGCTGCCGGACGACCAGCTGGCGATCATCAGCTTCCCCGCGGTTTCCGATCCGGTGGCCGAGGGCGGCAATGACGCGACGCTTGGCGGCATCAACGGTTGGGCCGTCACGGCCAATGCCGAGCCGGAGGCCGTCGAGTTCCTGGCCTTCATGATGAACGCCGAGAACCAGCGCGAGGCCGGTGCGCAGCAGCTGTTCATCCCGATCGCCGTCGGCACCTCGGACGGGATGGAGAACCCGTTCTACGTCCAGGTCGCTCAGAACATCGAGGCGAGCAGCTACCACCAGATCTTCCTCGACCAGTATCTCGGGGCCTCGGTGGGCGCGACGATCAACGACATTTCGGCCGATCTCGCACAAGGGAACATCACCCCGGAAGCGGCCGCGACGCAGGTCCAGGAATCCTGGGACTTCCGCTGAGCCAAGGGGGCGGCCTCCTCGCCGCCCCTCCCCCACCCTTTCCCAAGACTGACAGGAGCGCGGCATGACCCTCGCTGACGCCGGAAGGCGGCTGCCTGCCTCCGCCCGGATGCGGCGGGCGATCTCGAACGGGCGCGTCACGGCGGTGCTGATCCTGCTGCCGCCCGCGCTGATCCTCTTCACCCTGTTCGTGACGCTGCCCCTGGGCGAATCCGCCTGGTATTCGTTCTTCAACTGGAACGGCTACGGCACTCCCTCGAACTTCGTCGGGATCGCGAATTACGAGCGGATCCTGAACCATTCGGTCTTCCACATCGCCGTCGGCAACACGCTGAAGATCGTCGCCATCTCGCTGCTGATCCAGATGCCGCTGGCGCTGTTCCTGGCGCTGCTGATCTACAAGAAGACGCCCACCAACGCCGTCTTCCGTCTGGTCTTCTTCCTGCCCTACATCCTGGCCGAGGTCGCCGCCGGCCTGATCTGGTCCTTTGTCTTCGACGGGAACTACGGCGTCACCGCCTCCATCGCCCAAAGCCTCGGGCTGGGTAACGTCTTCATCCTGTCCGATCCCGACCTCGCCTTCATGGCGATCATGACGGTGATCGTCTGGAAATATTTCGGCTTTCACATGATGATCTACATCGCCGCGCTGCAAAGCGTGCCGCAGGACCAGATCGAGGCCGCCAAGATCGAGGGCGCCTCGCGCAGGCAGGTCGTCCGCTACGTCCAGATCCCGCATATCAAGCCCGCCATCGCGGTCAGCGCCTTCTTCGCCATCATCGGCGCGCTGCAGGTCTTCGACGTCATCATCCCGCTGACGAATGGCGGCCCGTCGAACCAGACCCATACCATCGTGACCTATCTCTACACCTTCGGCCTGACGCGGCTGAACATCGGCTTCGGCTCGGCGGTGGGCGTGATTCTGTTCGTCGGCGCGGTGACGGTCGCGGTCTTCTACCAGCGCATCTTCATGAAGAGGGCCGAGGCATGACCCGCAACATCCTGCGCGTGACGCTGCTGCTGATCGTGGCCAGCTTCGTGCTGGCCCCGATGATCGCGACCATCCTCGGCGGCTTCAAGACCAATGCCGAGATCCGCACCAACGCGCTCGGCCTGCCCGCCATGTGGAACACCGAGTTCTACGGCCAGATCATCACCGACCCGGCCTTCTGGCGCTACTTGCGCAACTCGATGATCATCTCGGTCGGCTCGGTCGTGCTGACGCTGATCGTGGGGGCGGCGGCGGCCTACGTCTTCGCGCAGATCCGGTTCTTCGGCTCGCGGATGCTGTTCTCCTACATCCTCCTCGGCCTGATGTTCCCCTTCGCCACCGCGATCCTGCCGCTGTTCATCAAGGTCCGCGACATCGGGCTGCTGGACACGTGGTGGGCGGTGATCCTGCCGCAGACCGCCTTCAGCCTGTCGCTGGCGATCCTGCTGTTCCGCACCTTCTTCGCCCAGCTTCCGAAAGAGCTGTTCGAGGCCGCCTATATCGACGGCTGCGGCTATGTGCGCTTCTTCTGGCGCTTTACCCTGCCGCTGTCGGCGCCGATCCTGGCGACCGTGGGCGTCTTCGTCTTCGTGCAAAGCTGGAACAACTTCCTTCTTCCGCTGGTGGTCCTCAACTCGCGCGACGTCTTCACCTGGCCGCTCGGGATGATGCAGTTCCGCGGCGAATACGTCACCCAGTGGAACCTGACCCTGGCCTTCGTCACGCTGACCATCGTGCCGGCCATCGTCTTCTTCCTCGCTGCCCAGAAATACATCGTCGCCGGCCTGACGGGCGGCGCGGTCAAAGGATAAGACCCATGATCCAGAACCCGATCCTTCCGGGCTTCAACCCCGACCCCTCGATCGTCCGGGTGGGGGATGACTACTACATCGCCACCTCGACCTTCGAATGGTATCCGGGCGTGCAGATCCACCACTCGCGCGACCTGGCGAACTGGCGGCTGGTGACGCGCCCGCTGAACCGCGCGGCGCAGCTGGACATGCGCGGCGATCCCGACAGCGGCGGCATCTGGGCGCCGTGCCTGACCTATGCGGACGGGATGTTCTGGCTGATCTACACCGACGTGAAGCGCCGGGACGGGGCGTGGAAGGACAGTCACAACTACCTGGTCACCGCCTCCAGCATCGAGGGGCCGTGGTCGGACGCGATCTACCTGAACTCGTCGGGCTTCGATCCCTCGCTGTTCCACGACGCGGACGGGCGGAAGTGGCTGCTGAACATGATCTGGGACCACAACCAGACCGGTGGCGACCGCTTCGGCGGGATCGTGATGCAGGAATACTCGCACGAGGACCGGAAGCTCGTCGGCCCCGTCCGCAACATCTATCGCGGCACCGACCTGAAGCTGACCGAGGGACCGCATCTCTACCGCCGCGACGGCTACTACTACCTGCTGACGGCCGAGGGCGGTACGGGATACGACCATGCCGTGACCATGGCCCGCTCGAAGGAGCTGTTCGGGCCCTACGAGACGGACCCCGCCAAGCACGTCCTGACCGCGCGCGGCACGGATGGCCTGCTGCAACGCTGCGGCCATGCAGATATCGTCGAGACGCAGGACGGCCAGTTCTACATGGTGCATCTCTGCTCGCGCCCGCTTAACGAGACGCGGCGCCTGCCCGCCGGCAATGGCAGCATCCATGCCGATGATGTGCGCCGCTCGCCTCTCGGGCGTGAGACGGCAATCCAGAAACTGGACTGGCCCGCGGGCAAATTCCCCCGCATGGCCCATGGCGGCAACGCTCCCGCCGACACCGCCCCCTGCGACTTGCCCCCGCACCCCTTCCCCGAGGACGCGCCCCGCGTCACCTTCGACGGTGCCCTGCCCGCGGCCTTCCAGTGGCTGCGGACACCCGAAGCGGATCGCCTCTTCAGCCTGACCGAGCGTCCCGGCGCCCTGCGGATCATCGGCCGCGAGTCCCCCGGCTCGGCCTTCGAGCACGCGCTGCTGGCCCGCCGTCAGACCGCCCTCAGCTTCCGCGCCGAAACGACGCTGGAGATGGAGCCGGGCGACTACCAGCATTTCGCCGGCCTCATCGCCTGGTATGGCCGCTTCAAGTTCCACTACCTGGCCGTCACCGCGAACGAGGGCGGTCAGCGCGTCCTGACCGTCTACAGCTGCGCCGCCGACTGGCCCGATGCCCGCGTGACCTACCCGATCACGCCCATCCCGCTGCCGGATGGGCCAATCCAACTAGGCTGCGACGTGGACGGCATGACCCTGCGCTTCCGCTACAAGGCCGACGGCGACTGGACCGACCTTGGGATCACGCTGGACCAGTCCACGATCTCGGACGAGGCGGGGAACGGGCCGGGCAACAACTTCACCGGCGCCTTCATCGGGATCTGCGCGCATGACACGTCCGGACGTGGGCGCCATGCGGATTTCCTGGACTTCACCTATCAGCCGCTGAACGGCGGGCCGCAGGTGAGCCATGTCTGAAGTCCGGCTGCAGAACATCTCAAAATCCTTCGGCGGCCACACGGTCCTGCCCGACCTGAACCTGACGGTCCCCGACGGCTCCTTCACCGTGCTCGTCGGCCCCTCGGGCTGCGGCAAGTCCACGCTCTTGCGCATCATCTCGGGCCTCGAGGAACCCACCTCCGGCGCCGTGATGATCGGCGGGCATGACGTGACGCTGGACGAGCCGTCCAAGCGCGGCATCTCGATGGTCTTCCAGTCCTACGCGCTCTATCCGCACATGACGGTCGCGCAGAACATCGACTTCGGCCTGCGGCTCGCCAAGATGCCCGCGGCCGAGCGCAAGTCCCGCGTGGCCGAGGCCGCGCGCATCCTAGCGCTGGAACCCTATCTCGACCGCAAGCCCGCGCAGCTTTCGGGCGGCCAGCGTCAGCGCGTCGCCATCGGCCGCTCCATCGTGCGCCAGCCCAAGGTGTTCCTCTTCGACGAGCCGCTCTCGAACCTCGACGCCGCGCTGCGCACGCAGATGCGGGTGGAACTGGCGCAGCTGCACCAGTCGCTGGACGCCACGATGATCTACGTCACCCATGATCAGGTCGAGGCGATGACTTTGGCCGACCAGATCGTCGTCATGAACGCTGGCCGGATCGAGCAGGTGGGCGCCCCGATGGAGCTGTACGACCGCCCGCAGACCGTCTTTGTCGCCGGCTTCATCGGCTCGCCGAAGATGAACCTGATGCCCGGCGCGGCGGTCGGCCATCCCGAGGCTGAGACGGCAGGCATCCGCCCCGAGCATCTGGTGATTGCCCCCGAAGGCCTGTCCGCCCGCGCGCTGGTGGTCGAGACTCTTGGCGCCGACACGATCGTTCACGCCGATGTCGAGGGCGTCGGTCCGATGACCGTGCGCCTTGCCGGCAACAACCGCCTCCGCGCCGGCGAGGTGATCCGCATCGCCCCCGAGCCGGGGCACATGCACCTTTTCGACAAGAACGGACAACGGATGGGAGAGCCCGCATGAGCGCGCTAGGACTGGGCATCATCGGCTGCGGCGTCATCAGCGAGATCTACCTCAAGAACGCCCGCCTTTTCCCGCAGCTGAAGCTGATCGCGGTCGCCGACCTCAACGAGGCCGCCGCCCGCGCCAAGGCCGAGGCGCATGGGCTTGAGGCGCTGACCCCCGAGGCGCTGCTGGCGCGGGACGACATCGACATCGTCCTGAACCTGACCGTCCCCGCCGCGCATCTGGCGGTCGGCCTCGCGGCGCTGGAGGCCGGCAAGCACGTCTATTCCGAAAAACCGCTGGCCGTCAGCCTGGAGGACGGCAAGCGGCTGGCCGAGGCGGCGGCCACGCGCGGCCTTCGCATCGGCTGCGCGCCTGACACCTTCCTCGGCGCCTCGCACCAGACCTCGCGCGCGGTGGTGGATGCGGGGCGGATCGGCCAGCCCATCGCCGGGACGGCCGTGATGATGGTTGCAGGGCATGAGCGCTGGCACCCCAACCCGGACTTCTACTATGCCGGGCCGGGCGCCGGGCCGCTTTACGACATGGGGCCCTATTACATCACCGCGATGGTGAACCTGCTCGGTCCGGTGCGGGCGGTCAGCGGCATGGCCTCGCGTCTGCGCGCCAGCCGGACCATCGCCTCGGGGCCGCGGGCGGGGGAAAGCATCCCGGTCGATGCCCAGACCCATGTGGCGGGCGTCATGGAGTTCGACAGCGGCGCCCTGATCCAGATCGCCATGAGCTTCGACGTTCGCGCCCATGGGCACAGCCCGCTGGAGCTGTACGGGACCAAGGCCTCGATCAAGATCCCCGACCCCAACCGCTTCGACGGACAGGTGATGCTGTCCGGCGCGGATGGCTGGGCCGCCGTGCTTTCGAACCACGAGTTCGGCGGCGACAACCACCGCGCGCTCGGCCTGGCCGATATGGCCGATGCGATCCTGACCGGCCGGCCGCACCGGGCCAGCGGCGATCTGGCGCTGCATGTGCTGGACGTCATCGCATCGCTCTTGCAGGCGGCCGAAAGCGGACGCACCGTCACCCTCACCTCGACCTGCGCGCGGCCCGAGCCGATGTGCGCAGGCGCCCTAGCCCATCTTACCCCGGAGACCGCATGACCAAATCCGCACTGATCTTCTGGGGTGGCTGGGACGGCCACGAGCCCGAAGCCTGCACGCAGCGCCTCGCCGCGATGCTGCGCGAGGACGGCTTCGACGTGGAAACCCACCAAGGCACCGAGATCCTGACCTCCACTGACCTCACGCGTTTCGACCTGATCGTGCCGATGATGACCCAGGTGCAGGTCGCGCCCGAGGGGCTGAAGGCGCTGATCGCCGCCGTCGCGGCGGGCACCGGCCTCGGCGGCTTTCACGGCGGCATGGGCGACACGTTCCGCGCCGAGCCCTATTACCAGTACATGACTGGCGGCCAATGGGTCGCTCATCCTGGCAACTTCATCGACTACCGCGTGAACGTCACGGGCGGGGACGACCCGATCATGGCCGGGATCGAGGACTTCGACTACCACTCCGAGCAGTATTACCTGCATGTCGATCCCGCCATCGAGGTGCTGGCCACGACCACCTTCGACGGCGCCCACGATCCGTGGATCAAGGGCGTAGTCATGCCGGTCTTCTGGAAGAAGCACTACGGCGCGGCGCGCGTCTTCTACTCCGCGCTTGGCCACAACGCGGCCGAGCTTGACCATCCGCAGATGCAGACCATCCTGCGCCGGGGCCTGGCCTGGGCCGCGCGCTGAAAAGATTTTCCAACAGGGACTGAAGCATGAGCTACTTCAAGGACATCGCCCCGATCCAGTTCGAGGGGCCGGACAGCGACAACGAGTTCGCCTATCGCCACTACGACCCGAACGAGGTCGTGATGGGCAAGCGGATGGAGGATCACCTCCGCCTCGCTGTCGCCTATTGGCATTCCCTGGCCTATGAGGGCGGCGATCCCTTCGGCGGGCGCACCTTCGAGCGGCCGTGGTATGGCGACGACATGGCCGCCGCCCGCGCGAAAGCCGACGCGGCCTTCGATCTGTTCGGCATCCTCAACGTGCCGTTCTTCTGCTTCCACGACGCCGATGTCCGCCCCGAGGGCGGCAGCTTCGCCGAAAGCCGCCGCAATCTGGAAGAGATCTGCGACGTCTTCGCCGGCAAGATGCAGCAGACGGGCACCAGGCTGCTCTGGGGCACGGCGAACATGTTCAGCCACCGCCGCTGGATGGCGGGCGCGGCGACGAACCCCGACCCCGAGATCTTCGCCTATGCCGCCGCGACCGTGAAGGCCTGCATGGACGTCACGCATCAGCTGGGCGGCGAGAACTACGTCCTCTGGGGCGGACGCGAAGGCTACGAGAGCCTCCTGAACACCGACCTGACGCGCGAAGCCGAGCAGGCCGGGGCGTTCCTCAGCAAGGTCGTCGAGTACAAGCACAAGATCGGCTTCAAGGGCGCGATCCTGATCGAGCCGAAGCCACAGGAGCCGGCCAAGCACCAGTACGACTTCGACGTCGGCACGATCTACGGCTTCCTCAAGCGCTTCGGGCTCGAGAACGAGGTCAAGCTGAACATCGAGCAGGGCCACGCGATCCTCGCCGGCCACAGCTTCGAGCATGAGCTGGCGCTGGCCGGATCGCTCGGGCTTCTGGGCTCCATCGACATGAACCGGAACGACTATCAGTCGGGCTGGGACACGGACCAGTTCCCGAACAACGTCCCCGAAGTCGCGCTGGCTTACTACGAGGTGCTTCGCGCGGGCGGCTTCGAGACGGGCGGGACCAACTTCGACGCGCGGGTGCGCCGCCAGTCGCTGGACCCCGAGGACCTGGTGCTGGCCCATGTCGGCGCCATCGACATCTGCGCCCGGGGCCTCAAGGCCGCCGCCGCGATGCTGGAGGATGGCGGGCTCGAGAAGATGCGGGCCGAGCGCTATGCGGGCTGGGACAGCGACGCGTCGCAGGCGATGCTGAAGTCCGAGTCGCTGGACGAGATCGCGGCCCGGGTCGAAGAGACGAACCTCAACCCGCAGCCCCGCTCGGGCCGGCAGGAGCGGGTCGAGAACTGGGTCAGCCGCTTCGTCTGAGGCGCTCTCGGGGCGCGGTCAGACCTGCGCCCCGAGCCCCCGCGCGATCAGGTTCTGCATCAGCGCGCGGGTGCCGAACTGCCATTCCGGGCACTGGTCCGTCCGCGCCACCCGGTTCACCAGCCGGCCAAGCCGGGGCGAGGCGATCTCGACCCGGTCCCCCGTCTCGTGCGTGAAGCCGAGGCCCGGCCCGCGCCGGTCCTTCACGGGCGCGAACATCGTCCCGAGGAACAGTACGGCCCCGTCGGGATACTGGTGCGAGCGGTTCCTCAGTTGCCGCGCCAGGTCCTCGGGGCTGCGGCTGATCGCCTCCATCCGGCTTTCGCCGGTCATCTCGAACCCGTCCTGCCCCTCGACCCGCAGCGTGACGCGTGCGGTCTCGACATCGTGCAGGGTGTAGCCCCGATCCAGCAGCCGGATGAACGGCCCGATTGCGCAGGAGGCGTTGTTGTCCTTGGCCTTGCCCAGCAGCAGGGCTGATCGCCCCTCGACGTCGCGCAGGTTCACATCATTGCCGAGCGTCGCGCCGACGATGGTCCCATCCGAGCGCAGGACCAGCACCACCTCGGGCTCGGGGTTGTTCCATTCCGAGATGGGGTGGATGCCGACCAGATCGCCGCAGCCGACGGCCGACATGGGCTGGGACTTGGTGAAGATCTCGGCGTCGGGGCCGATCCCGACCTCCAGGTATTGCGACCACATCCCCATCTCCTGCAGCAGCGCCTTGACGCGCGCCGCCTCGGCCGAGCCTGCCCGCAGGTCTCGCAGGTTGTCCCCGATCACCGGGGCCAGCCGGGCGCGGATCTCCTGCGCGCGGGCGGCGTCGCCCCGCGCCTGCTCCTCGATCACGCGCTCCAGCATGCTGTCAGCGAACGTGACGCCGGCGGCCTTGATCGCCTGAAGGTCCACCGGCGCCAGCAGGCGCCCGGCGCTGCCGTCGAGGAACCCGTCGAGCGGTCCGAGGTCCGGCAGGTCCGCCGCCGCCAGCGTCTCGGCCAGGTCCGGCCGCTCGAGCAGGCCCGACATGGTGGCCGAAAGCGCGACGAGGTTCAGCGCGTGCCCGTTGCGGATGAGCACCGGGCAGGGTCCGCCCTCCGCCTCGGACCAGACGCGGCCCAGAAGCAGCGCCTCGGCATGATCATCAGGCAGCAGCATGTCGGCACTCAGCGTCAGGTCGGCGGCCACGGGCGGCTCCTTGGCAGAAGATATGTCAGACAACATTACATGATCCGGGCGCAGAGGCCAGTCCCGTAGGCCCTCAACCGTAGAGCTGAAGCCGCAGCGCCACCCGTTCGGCCGAGCCGAGCATGTGCGCCCGCATCGCATCGCGCGCCGCCACGGGATCGCGGGCGGCGATGGCGGCGCGCAGCGCCCGGTGCTCGCGCTCGACCTGCGGGCCGATCTCCTCGGGGCGGGCGCGGGCGCGCGAATCGATGATGGTGTGCAGGATGCGGTCCGAAATCGCGCCGAGGAACTGCACGAAATAGGCGTTGCCCGTCGCCGCGGCGATGGCGCGGTGAAAGTCCAGATCGCCCAGCATCACGTCGTCGCCCGAGGCCTCCGGCGCGGCCATGCGCGCCAGCGCGGCGTCCAGCTGCTCCAGGTGCTCGGGGCCGTGATGCGTGGCAGCAAGGCCGGCGGCCTCGATCTCCAGCGGCAGGCGCAGCTGGAAGAGGTCGCGGAAGGCATGCGGCTCCATCCGACCGTCCTCGAGGCGGATATGGCGCGCGGGGCGCTGGATGACGAAGGCGCCGGCGCCCTGACGCGTCTCGATCAGGCCCTCGTTGCGCAGCTGCGCGATGGCCTCGCGCACGACGGTCCGGCTGACGGCGAAGCTGCGCGTCAGGGCCAGCTCGGTCGGCAGGCGGTCGCCGGGTTTCAGCGCCCCCTCGCGGATCTGCAGGGACAGCGCGGCGGCGATACGGGCCGGAAGGTGCTGCGGTCGGCTCATCGGGGTGAACTCGCTCATCAGGCCGTCTCCTGGCGGGGTTGATGTTCGGGATTTATCAGACAATCCTACCGAAAGAAATCCGCCAGTCCGCTGAAGACCGCCGCAAGGATCGCCATGACCGATGACAGCCCCCGCCGCCTGCGCTCGCAGGACTGGTTCGACAACCCAGACCACGCCGACATGACCGCGCTTTACCTGGAGCGGTTCATGAACTACGGCACCACCCCCGAGGAGCTGCGCTCGGGCCGCCCGATCATCGGCATTGCGCAATCGGGCAGCGATCTCAATCCCTGCAACCGCCACCATCTGGACCTTGCCAAGCGCGTGCGGGACGGCATCCGCGACGCGGGCGGCATCGCCATCGAGTTTCCGTCCCACCCGCTCTTCGAGAACTGCAAGCGGCCCACGGCGGCGCTGGACCGCAACCTCGCCTATCTGGGGCTGGTCGAGCTGCTCTACGGCTATCCCTTCGACGGGGTGGTGCTGACCACCGGCTGCGACAAGACGACGCCCTCGGCGATCATGGCGGCGGCGACGGTGGACATCCCGGCCATCGTCCTGTCGGGCGGGCCGATGCTGGACGGCTGGCACGAGGGCAAGCTGGCCGGCTCTGGCACGGTGATCTGGCAGTCGCGGCGGAAATATGCGGCGGGCGAGATCACGCGGGACGAATTCCTGCAGACCGCGCTCGATAGCGCGCCCTCCATCGGGCATTGCAACACGATGGGCACTGCCTCGACCATGAACGCTATCGCCGAGGCGCTCGGGCTGTCGCTGACCGGCTGCGCGGCCATCCCGGCGGCCTATCGCGAGCGGGGGCAGATCGCCTATCGCACGGGCCTGCGCGCCGTCGAGATCGTGCGCGAGGACCTGCGCCCGTCGAAGATCCTGACTCGCGCGGCCTTCCTCAACGCGATCCGGGTGAATTCGGCCATCGGCGGGTCCACCAACGCGCAGCCGCATCTGATGGCGATGGCGCTGCACGCGGGCGTCACGCTGGAGCCGTCCGACTGGCAGACCCACGGCTACGACGTGCCGCTGCTGGCCAATGTCCAGCCGGCCGGCGCCTATCTGGGCGAGCGTTTCCACCGCGCCGGCGGCGTGCCCGCCATCATGTGGGAGCTGATGCAGGCGGGAAAGCTGGACGCCGACTGTCCCACCATCACCGGCCGGACGATGGCCGAGAACCTTCAGGGCCGCGAGGCGACCGACCGCGAGGTGATCCGCCCCTTCGACGCGCCGCTGATGGACCGGGCGGGCTTCCTGGTGCTGAAGGGCAACCTCTTCGACTTCGCGATCATGAAGACCAGCGTCATCTCCGAGGACTTCCGCGCCCGCTACCTCTGCCAGCCCGGCCACGAGGGCGTCTTCGAGGGCACCGCCTTCGTCTTCGACGGCTCGGCGGACTATCACGCGCGGATCAACGACCCCGACCTGCCCATCGACGAGAACTCGATCCTGGTGATCCGGGGGGCGGGCCCGCTCGGCTGGCCCGGCTCGGCCGAGGTGGTGAACATGCAGCCGCCCGACCGCCTGCTGAAGCGCGGCATCCGCAGCCTGCCGACGCTTGGCGACGGGCGGCAGTCTGGGACGGCCGACAGCCCCTCGATCCTGAACGCCTCGCCGGAAAGCGCGGCGGGGGGCGGGCTGGCCTTCCTGCGGACGGGCGACCGCATCCGCATCGACCTGAACCACGGCCGCTGCGACATGCTGGTGGACGAGGCCGAGATCGCGCGCCGCAAGACGGAAGGGCTGCCCGCCGTGCCCGCCTCGGCGACGCCCTGGCAGCGGCTCTACCGCGAGACGGTGACGCAGCTCGATGCGGGCGCCACGATCCGCGGCGCGGAGGAGTTCAGCCGCATCGCCGGCACGCCGCCCCGCCACAACCACTAGCCTCGGGGCATGGGCGCGCCGCCTGTGCCCGAGAAGCCTCGCTTCCCGGTTGCGTTGCCATAGACTGCACAAAAGCGGGTGACGATCCGCCGCGACATCCTTAGGTTGCACGGTAAACGAAGCTCGGAGCGCGCGATGAGATACAGACGACTTCTGCTGGGCCTGCTGGTCATCGTCGTCGCGCTGTGGATCATCGTGGGCGAGCAGATGTCGGGCGCCAGCGCGGATGCGGTGGTGAACGCGCCCGTCGTGACGGTGCGCGCCACCGTCGCCGGTAACCTGACCGTCGCGCCGCGCCAGCTGGGCGCGCGAGTGACATCGGGCGAGGTTCTGGCCAGCATCGAGGACCCGGTCGTCGATCGCGTCCGGCTGGACGACCTGCTGATGGAGGCGCGGCTGGAGGAGGCCGCGCGCGTCCAGATCGAGGCGCTGCTGGCCGACACCGAAACCGTCCGCGCCTCGCTTCTGGAACGGACCGAGATCTTCCGCGCCTGCCGGCTGGAGGAGCTGCGCGCCCGCCTGGCCCATGCAGAGGCGCGCCTCGCCATCCTCGAGGCCGGCGGCGGGCCCGCAACTGGTGCGCAGCAGCAGCTTCTGGATGCGGTCGAGGAAGGCATCGACCGCCTGCCGGCCGAGCCGCGGCTGGATGCGCTGACGCTGGACCATGCCCGCGAGCGGGTCGAGGTGCTGCGAATCGCCCTGCGCGCGGCCGAGGACGACGTCTTCCTCGGTGACGGCTACAACGATGCACCCAATGCCGAGCAGCGCGCGGTCGAGCTGGCGGGCGAGATCTCGTCCCTGCTGACGCGCCTCGCCGAGGCCGAAGAGCGCGTCGCTGCGGTCAGCGAGCGCGTGGACCGCGAGCGTCGGCGCGTCAACGGGCTGACCGGCGGCGAGATGCAGGCCCCCGTCACCGGCCTTCTGTGGGAGGTGCTTCAGGCCAGCGGCGTCAATGTCCAGCGCGGCGATCCGCTGCTGCGGCTGGTGGACTGCCGCGGCACGCTGGTCACCGCCTCGGTGACCGAAAGGGTCTACAACTCGCTGGCCGTCGGGGATGCGGCCGAGTTCCGGCTCGGCGGCACCTCCACCGTCTATGGCGCGACCGTGGCACGCCTGGCCGGCAGCGGGGCCGAGACGATCTATCGCAACCTCGCCGTCGCCCCGAGTGAGCGTCACCTCGAGCGCTACGACGTCGCGCTGATCGTGCCCGAACTGGCCGAGCTTGGCGTCGAGGGCTGCATGATCGGCCGCACCGGCCGCGCCTTCTTCGACGGCCGGCCGCTGGACGGGCTGCGCCGCCTGCTGCCCTAGATGCTGGACTTCCCGCTTCTCTCGACCCTCGGCTCCAGCACGGCCCACCTGCTGCTGGCGCTCGGGGTGGGGCTGACGCTGTCGTCCTGGGTGGACGTGCGCAACAACCTGCACCGCGCGCTTCTGCTGATCGTCACCTTCCTGCTGGCGATGCGCTACATCTGGTGGCGCGGGACCGAGACGCTGGCCCCGGCGGGCTGGACGCTGGACATGCTGGCCAGCTGGTCGCTCTTCGGCTTCGAGCTGCTGGCGATGGTCGGCACGGTCAGCTCCTACGTCATCATGTCCCGCATCAAGCTGCGCTCGGACGAGGCCGACGCCCATGCCGGCT
The DNA here is from genome assembly GCF_900102505.1 of Paracoccus tibetensis. GTDB lineage: Bacteria > Pseudomonadota > Alphaproteobacteria > Rhodobacterales > Rhodobacteraceae > Paracoccus > Paracoccus tibetensis. Next base: position 41,574 of record NZ_FMVT01000016.1, read on the forward strand.
GGTGGGGCGAGACTGAGCCGCGCGTCGCCATCCTGATCGCCACCTACAACGAGGAGCAGGACGTTCTCGAGCGCACCATCGTCGGCGCCCGCGCGCTTGGGCACCGCAACAAGGAGGTACTGATCCTCGACGACAGCCGACGCGACTGGCTGCGCGACTACTGCGCCGCGCAGGGCGTGCGCTACATGCGCCGGCCGGACAACAAGGGCTCGAAGGCGGGCAACATCAACCACTGCCTCGACCGGCTGGCCGAGGACCCGGTGCCGCCCGACTTCGTCGCCGTGCTGGACGCGGACTTCGTGCCCCATCGCGGCTTCATCTCGCGCTGCCTCGCGCTGTTCCACGACCCCAAGGTCGGGCTGGTCCAGACGCCGCAGCACTTCTTCAACGCCGACCCGATCCAGCACAACCTGGGGATCAGCCACTCCTATCCCGACGAGCAGCGGTTCTTCTTCGACCACATGCAACCTTCGCGCGATGGCTGGGGGATCGCCTTCTGCTGCGGCACCTCCTCGGTCTGCCGCTGGACGGCGCTGCGCGACATCGGCGGGCTGCCGACCGAGAGCGTGACCGAGGATTTCATGCTGACCCTCGATCTGCAGGACAAGGGCTGGGCGTCGGTCTACCTGTCCGAGCCGCTGACCGAGGGCCTCGCCCCGGAAGGGCTGAAGGAATACGTCACGCAGCGGGCGCGCTGGTGCCTGGGGCTGATGCAGATCGCCCGCTCGCGCCTTGGGCCGCTGTCGAAGAACAACCTGCGCCTGCGCGATCGCTGGAGCGTCGCGGATTCGGTCCTCTTCTGGACGACCAGCTTTCCCTTCCGCATCGCGGTCGTCGTCTATCCCCTGCTCTACTGGTATTTCGGCACCATCGTCGTGGACGCGCAGCTGGCCGAGGTGCTCAGCATCTTCGGCACCTTCTTCCTGTGGTCGCAGATGGTCCAGCGGGTGCTGATGCCGGGGATGGTGGTGCCGATCCTGCACGACGTGGGCCAGCTGATCGGGGCCATTCCCATCAGCCGCGCGGCCTTCACCGGCCTCTTCAAGCCGAAGGGGCACCCCTTCTCGGTCACGGCCAAGGGCGGCGACCGCACGCGGATCACGGTGCAATGGCGGATGATGGCGCCCTTCACGGTGCTGCTGGCGCTGACGATCGTCGGGCTGCTGCTGGGGATCTTCGTGGACCGCTTCGCCTATCACGACGCGGGCGACGGCAAGTGGGTGGTGCTGTTCTGGACGATCTACAACGTCTTCGTGCTGTCGATGACCGTCCTCGCCTGCGTCGAGCTGCCGCGTCGCGAGCGGCACATCGCCGACCGCCCGGACCGCGCGATCTTCGTCACCGAGGGCGACATCCGCCGCCACTGGATCACCACCCTGACAATGGACGAGGCGCGGCTGCGCGGCCGCACCTATCCGGTCGGCACCCAGGGCAAGCTGCGGCTGCGCGACGCCGGCGACATCGCGGTCGAGGTGATCGCGCCGACGGTGGACGGCATCCGCGTGCGGCTCTTGCCGACGGTCGAGCAGCGCGAGGCGTTGCTGGTGCGCTTTTATGCCGAGGGCGCCGCGCCCGGCACGGCGCGGGCGCAGCTGGGCGGGCTGATCGCGGGGCTGAGCCGCCGCCTCTCGTTCAGTTCTGGTCGCTGATGCGGTCCTGCTGAAGCCGCGTCAGCGCGACCGACAGCTGCGCCGCCTCACGCGTGACGCGCGAGTTTGCCGGATATTCCTGCGATCCGTCCGAGATGCGGCCGGCCGAATCCGCCAGCCGGCTGATCGGCACCAGCACCGCCCGCACGAACAGCACCGTCAGCAGGCCGATGGCGGCGATCATCAGCAGCAACGCGTAATGGGCACCGTTGCGGACCAGGTCGACGCCGAAGCTCAGCTGCGTCGCGTCCAGGCGGCCGATCATGCGCCAGCCGAAATTCGGCAGATCCCCATAGCCGACCTGCGGCACGATGGACGAGAAGTAATCCCGCCCGTCCGGCCAGGTCTCGCGCCCGCCCGAGGCGACGCCGGTCTGCGCTGCACGTAGGATCTGCAGCTCGCGCGCGCTCGGGGCCTCGGTGGTGGAGGCGGCCGAGACCTCGCCCGCCGGGTTCAGCAGGAACAGGTCGAGCCCGTAGAGCTGCGCCGATTCCCGCAGTTCGGCCGTCAGCCAGGCGGCGTTGATGTGCATGCCCAGAACGCCCACGGGATCGCCTGCGGGGCTGCGCACCGGCAGCGCCAGGTCGATGAAGCGCAAGGGCTCGCCGCCCTCGCCGCCCAGAAGCTGCGCCAGCAGCAGCGCGTCATGGACATCGCCCGCAAAGCCGCCGCTCAGCCCGCCGCGGAACCAGGGGCGCTGGCTCACGTCCACCCCGACCAGAAGCCCGTTGGTGGCGGCCACGACATTGCCGCCCAGATCCGCGAAGCCCAGCCACGAGATGCGGCTGCCGTCGCCGCTGGCCCCGGTCAGCAGATGGCCCAGCCCCTCGGGGTCGAGCTGCGGGACCTGCTCGGCCAGGTGGCTCAGGTCGCGCCAGTCGCGCTCGAGCGTGCGGGCCAGTTCCTGCGTCGCCGCCTGCGTCCGGAAACGCGCCGCGTAGTCCAGCGTGCTGTCGGTGAAGCGGTCGCCGCGCAAGACGGCGAAGATCGAGGGCACGGCCAGCATCACCAGAAGACAGGCCAGGGCAAAGAACAAGGCGGCCTTGCGCAGCGTCAGGCGGGGAAGATCGGTCATGTGGCCTCAGAAGGTGTTGATGGAGATGCCGGCGAAGATCTCGTCCGAGCTGAGCTTGTAGCCGAGGCGCAGGCTGACGGGCCCCTGCCCGAGCCGCTTCTGCACCGCCAGCGTGGTCTCGTGGTAGTCCTCGCTGCCGCCGCGAGACAGCTCGATCCCGATATTGGCAGGCGCGAAGGTCACCTGCCCCAGCACGAACCAGGACCTGTGCACGCTGCTCGCCTCGGCCAGCCCGTAGATCGAGCCGAAGGGCGTGGCAGTCCACCGGTCGACCGCGACGCGCAGCCCCGCCTCCACCTCGCGCGCCTCGCCGTCGCTGCGGCGCAGGCCCACCGCCGGGCCTAGCCGCACCGTCGCCGGCGCCTCCAGCGGCAGGGTATAGGCGAGGAAGGTGGTGCCGGACCGGCCGCCCTCGTAGTTCGAGAGGGTCGTCCCGTAGCTCAGCGCGCCGCGGCTGGCGGTGGCGACGGCGGATTGGGTGCGATCGCCGATGTCGGCCTGGGCGAAGAAACCGTCGGCCGCCGCGGCCGGCGCGGCGGCCCCCGCAAGGCAGGCGGCCAGCGCGAATGTCAGCTTGCGGAACATGGCAATCCTTGTGCGGCACACGTTTAAGTGCAGTATTAACCTTCCTCTACAGCCTGCGCTAGTGGCGCCGACACCGCGCGGCGCGACCGGGGCCCGCGCGGCTTGCCGGGGCGCCGCGGCTGCCCTAAGCACGGGCGGTCCCTGCCCCGCCGCGCGCCGAAAGGAGCTGCCATGCTCGATGTGCTGACCCCGCTGGCCCACGAGGCGGGGGATCTGGCCCTGTCGCATTTCCGCAACCTCGGCCGCGATGCGGTGGCCGAGAAGGGGCCGCTGGACCTCGTGACGATCGCCGACCGCGAGGTCGAGGCGCTGGTGACCAAGCGCCTGCGCCAGGCCTTCCCCGAGGACGGGGTGCTGGGCGAGGAGGGCGGGCACACGCGCGGCACGTCCGGGCGGGTCTGGATCATCGACCCCATCGACGGGACGTTCAACTTCGTGCGCGGCCTTGATGACTGGGCGGTGTCGATCGGGCTGATGCAGGACGGCCGGCCCGTCGCCGGCATCGTCCACGCGCCGGCGATGGGCGTGACGCTGTCCGGCGGCGTCGACGCGGCGCCCTTGCTGAACGGCCGCCCGCTCCCGCCGCTGACGGGCTTCAGCCGGGACCGCGCCTTGGTCGGCGTCGGGTTGGGCCAGTCGGTTCCCGCGCCCGAGCGGATCGAGATGCTGCGCGTGCTGATGCAGGATCTCGGCATCGTCTTCCGCCACTGCAACGCCACGACCATCTCGCTGATCGAGCTGGCGACGGGCGAGGTGGACGGCCATGTCGGCTATGGCGAAAGCGCGTGGGACGTGATGGGCGCCTGGCCCGTGCTGACGGCGCTCGGCGCCGTCTCGACGGTGGACTGGGCCAGAACGCCGCTTGATGCGAAGCTGCGCTTCGTGATCGGCAAGCCCGAGCTGGTCGAGGCTTGCCGCAGTCTTGGGCGCGAGGCTTGGCTCAGCCCTGCGGCACCTTGACCTCGCCCTCTTCCTCGCCGTCCCAGTAGTGGACGCGCACGGCGTGCACATGGATCAGCGCCATGCCCGGCGTGTCGATCCCGTCGGGGAACCACCGCTCGATATCGGCGGACCAATGCTCCTTGAACGCGGCCTTGTCGTGGATGATCCGCGCCTCGCCCTCGACCGCGACGAACAGCGGCGGCGCGCCGAGGATGCCGGCGCGGCCCTGGAAGGACAGCGCGACATGCTTGTCGCGGGTGATGTCGGCGACGGTGCGGGTGTCGTCATAGGTGAAGTAGTAGCTGTCGCCGTCCCACTCCACCTCGCTGTTGTTGCTCATCGGGCGGGTGGCCAGCTGGCCGCCCTCGGTCCTGGTCGTCAGCATGGCGAAGTCGATCTTTCCCATCGCCTTTGCCAGATCATGCAGCGTCTTGCCGGCCATGATGTCTCCTGCGGGTTGCGGTTGCGCGTCAGGTGAACGCGGCCCGCGCCCCATTCGTTGCGCCGCCCTGCCCTGCACTGCGGCAGCCGCGCTGCAACGGCTCATTTTATGCATGCGGCGGGCTGACAAGCCCTGCGCTTGGGCCTAGACAACCTGAACGAGGGTTAGGTGACGAGGCGATGATGTTTTCCACAACCTGTAGGCGCGGCGCGCCGGCGAGGGCCGAGGCATGAAGATCCTCGTGACCGGCGGGGCCGGCTTCATCGGCTCGGCGGTGGTGCGCCTTGCCGTCGCGCGGGGACATGAGGTCGTGAATCTCGACGCGCTGACCTATGCCGCCAACCTTGAGAACGTCGCCTCGGTCGCGGACGCGCCGGGCTATGCCTTCGAGAAGGCCGACATCCGCGACCGCGCCGCGCTGGACCGGATCCTCGCGCAGCACCGGCCCGACGCGATCATGCACCTGGCCGCCGAGAGCCATGTGGACCGCTCGATCGACGGGCCGGACGCCTTCGTGCAGACCAACGTCATCGGTACCTTCAACCTTCTGGAAGCCGCGCGCGCCTACTGGACCGCGGCGGGCCGGCCCGAGGGCTTCCGCTTCCACCACATCTCGACCGACGAGGTCTTCGGCTCGCTCGGGCCAGAGGGGCAGTTCACCGAGGACACGTCCTATGATCCGCGCAGCCCCTATTCGGCCAGCAAGGCGGGCAGCGACCACCTGGTGCGGGCTTGGGCGGAAACCTATGGCCTTCCGACGCTTCTGACCAACTGCTCGAACAATTACGGCCCCTTCCACTTCCCGGAAAAGCTGGTGCCGGTGGTGATCCTGAAGGCGCTCGCCGGCCAGCCGATCCCGGTCTATGGCGACGGCGGCAACGTGCGCGACTGGCTCTATGTCGAGGATCACGCCGACGCGCTGCTGCTGGTGCTGGAGAAGGGTGCGGTGGGCCGCAGCTACAACATCGGCGGCGAGAACGAGGCGAAGAACATCGACCTCGTCCGCACCATCTGCGCCCACATGGACGAGCTGCATCCCGAAGGCGCGCCCCATGCCGAGCTGATCACCTTCGTCGCCGACCGGCCCGGCCACGACCGCCGCTACGCCATCGACCCGACCCGCATCCGTACCGAGCTGGGCTGGCGCCCTTCGGTCACGGTCGAGGAGGGGCTGCGCCGCACCGTCGAATGGTATCTGGCGAACCGCGACTGGTGGCAGCCGCTCCTCTCGCGCGAGGGCGTCGGCACCAGGCTGGGCGCGGCATGAACGGCCTCCTCGTCTTCGGGCAGAGCGGTCAACTGGCGCGCGAACTCGCCGCGCTGGCGCCCGAGGCGCGCCTCTTCGGCCGCACCGAGGCCGACCTGACGAACCCCGAGGGTTGCGCCGCGGCCATCGCCGCCGCCCGGCCCGCCGCCGTCGTCAACGCCGCCGCCTATACCGCCGTGGACCGGGCCGAGACGGATGCCGACGCCGCGCGGCTGGTGAATGCGGACAGCCCCGCCGCGATGGCCCGCGCCTGCGCCGCGCTTGGCATTCCCTTCCTGCACGTCTCGACCGACTACGTCTTCGACGGCAGCGGCGAGGCCCCCCGCGCCGAGGATGCGCCGACCGGCCCCCTGGGCGTCTACGGCGCGACCAAGCTGGCCGGCGAGGCGGCGATCCGCGAGGCGGGCGGGCAATGGGCGGTGATGCGGACCTCCTGGGTCTTCAGCCGCCACGGCGCCAACTTCGTCAAGACCATGCTCCGCCTCGGGGCCGAGCGGGACCGGCTGACCATCGTCGCCGACCAAGTCGGCGGGCCGACCCCGGCCGCCGACATCGCCGCCGCGGCGCTGACCATGATCGGCGCCATGCGAAACGACGCCTCGAAGGGCGGGCTCTACCATTTCGCGGGCGCGCCGGACGTGTCCTGGGCCGATTTCGCCCGCGCGATCTTCGCCCGCGCCGGGCTGTCGCCCGAGGTGGTGGACATCCCGACCTCGGCCTATCCCACCCCGGCCCGGCGGCCGCTGAACTCGCGGCTTGATTGCAGCCGCATCGCGCAGGATTTCGGGATCGCGCGGCCCGACTGGCAGGCGGGGCTGGCCCGCGTGCTGCAAGAGCTGGAGACGACGGCATGACGACACGGAAAGGCATCATCCTGGCGGGAGGCTCGGGCACGCGGCTCTACCCGATCACGATGGGCGTCTCGAAGCAGCTCCTGCCGCTCTACGACAAGCCGATGATCTACTACCCGATCTCGGTCCTGATGCTGACCGGCATCCGCGAGATCGCGATCATCACCACGCCCGAGGACCAGGCCCAGTTCCAGCGCCTGCTGGGCGACGGCAGCCAGTGGGGCCTTGCCTTCACTTGGATCATCCAGCCCTCGCCCGACGGGCTGGCGCAGGCCTACATCCTGGCCGAGGACTTCCTGGCCGGCAGGCCCTCGGCAATGGTGCTGGGCGACAACATCTTCTTCGGCCACGGCCTGCCGCCGATGCTGCACGCCGCGGATGCGCGCATCTCCGGCGGCACCGTCTTCGGCTATCACGTCGCCGATCCCGAACGCTACGGCGTCGTCGATTTCGACGAGAACATGCGCGCCCGCGCCATCGTGGAAAAGCCCGAGGTGCCGCCCTCGGATTACGCCGTCACGGGTCTCTACTTTCTCGACGGCACCGCGCCCGAGCGCGCGCGAGCCGTTCAGCCCTCGCCCCGCGGCGAGCTGGAGATCACCACCCTACTCGAGACCTACCTGCACGAGGGCGCGCTTCAGGTCGAGCGGATGGGCCGGGGCTTCGCCTGGCTCGACACCGGCACCCATGCCAGCCTGCTGGACGCGGGCAACTTCGTGCGCACGCTCGAGACGCGGCAGGGCCTGCAGACCGGCTCGCCCGAAGAGATCGCCTTCGGTGCGGGCTGGATCACCGCCGACGAGCTGCGCACGCAGGCCATGCGCTACTCGAAGAACGCCTATGGCGCCTACCTGCTGAAGCTGCTGGACTGAGGCCCCGCCCCCGACCGGGCCAAGTTGCGTTTGCAATGGGCTCGAGCGGGGCCGATAGTTGCGCGACGACGACAGCCGGGGGAACGGCCGGATGATCACCATCGTTCACGCCGCCGACCTACCCTGCCGCCCCGAGGACCTGCCGCGGGACGCGCTGGCCGAGGCCGGGATGCTGGTCCTCGCGGGTCCGGGCGGCGCCTTCGACGGGCTGGACCTGCCCGAGCCGCCGGGGCGCGTCGGCGGGCGGATCATCCGCCTTCAGCACATCTTGCCCGAGCCTTCGGCCTTCGCCCTCCTCGCGGACGCCGTCCGCCTGCTCCGCCACCTGCCCGCACCCTGGGGCGCGCTGCGCTACCGCCGGACGGGCACCCCACCTGCCGCGCTGGACGAGGGGCGGGAGGTGGCGTGGCAGATCGGCGACAACGGCGAGATCACCGCCTTCCGCCTGTCGCCCGGCGCGGCGGACGATCCGCTTCTGCCCGTGCTGACGCGCGAGCTGGCCGGCCGCCCGCTCAGCGACTCGCGCCGCTTCGACTTCCTCGCGGCCGCCCTGACCGCCGCCTCGGCTCCGGCCGGACCGGACGCGGCATGAAAAGCGCCGACCAGCTCTGGCGCGAGATCGCCGGACCAGAGCGAACAAACAAGCGGCCGGACTTCCGCGTCGATCCCGACTTCCGCGCGGACCCGTCGGACCGCAGCCACCGCAGCCGCTACAGCGAGCTTCGCGAGAAGGCGCCCCATATCGATGCCGGCCTTGCCGCGCTGATCATCCACCCGGACCTCAAGGCGCTTTTCGAGGCCGGCGATCCCGACGCGCTGCACCTGGCCTTCGAGCTGATCCAGCTCGGCGCGCCCGTGGACGTGACCGTGGCCGATTTCTCGATGCAGGCCTATCTCGACTGGCATCCCGACATCGCCCGCGCGCGGATGAACCCGCTGATGCACTACCTTCGCTATGCCACCATCGAGGGCCGGCACCGGGCGCTGGCCGACCTGCGCAAGGGGCTGCATCTGGGTGCGCAGCCTTTCCTGCCCGAGCGCGAGACGGTGCTGATCTGCGTGCACGAGCTGTCGCGCACCGGCGCGCCCGTGGTGGGGCTGGACCTGGCGCGGCAGGCGAGCCTCAGCTGCAACACCATCGTGGCGACCCATCAGGCCGGCCCGCTGCTGGACGCGTTCCTGCCCCACTGCTGCGCCGTGCAGGTCCTGAAGAACCCGCTGCGCGAGCTGCCCTATGTCCCCTTCCCGGCCTTCCGGCAGATCGACCGGGCGATCCTGAACTCGGTCGAGAGCGTCCTCTTCGTCCATCCGCTTGTGGCCGCGAACATTCCCTTTGCGGCCTATATCCACGAATACGCGGACAACACCGACGCCTGGAAGATGGCCTGCATGACGACCTTTGCAGACCTCCTGGTCTTCGGCTCGGACCATGTCCGGGACACCTGGCGCGGACGCTTCGACGATGTCGGCTTCGACGCCCGGACCGACAGCACGATCATCCCCCAGCAGGCGCTGGTCGAGGGGAATGTCGGCGCCGCCCGCCGGACCGCGGCGCGGCAGGAGCTGTCGCGGGTGCTGAAGCGGGATCTGACGGATGTCCGACTGATCTGCGGCGCCGGCAAGATCCAGATCCGCAAGGGCACCGACATCTTCGTGCAGGCCGCGCAGATCGCCGCCGGGATCGACCCGGACGCGGTCTTCGTCTGGATCGGGGACGGGCAGAACCACCAGGACCCCCATTTCGGCGTCTATCTCGACGTGCAGATGCGGCAGGTCGGGGCGGGCCGGCCCGGGGGCAACCTGTTCTTCCTGCCGGCCGGACCGCTCTACCCCGTGCTTCTGGATGCGGCCGATGCGATGTTCCTGTCCTCGCGGCTCGATCCGCTGCCCAACGTCGTCTTCGACGCGCTGCGGCACGGGGCGAGCGTCGTCTGCTTCGACGGCGCCACGGGCTTTTCGGATGCCCGCTACTGCGCCTCGCCCCGCATCCGCTGCACGCCCTATCTCGATCCTGCCGCCGCCGTGCGGGCGCTGCTGGAGCTGCCGCGCAAGGCGGACGGTCCCGACGTGGCGGCTGAAGACCCCGCGCCGGACCCGTCGCTCTTTCTCCGGCTGGACCGGGCGCTGCGGGACCGGCTGGCGCGCCAGCGCAGCTTCGTGCTGGGCGCAAGCGCGATCGACAGCCCCCTGCTCTTCACCACGTCCGAGGCCGACCGCCCCCTGCGCCGGCGCGAGCGCGAGAAGATGCTGGGCTATGGCCGCCGCCTCCTCTGGCGCGACATCGAGGACGCGCGCGCGGCGGTGGCCGCCTCAGGCAGCTGGATGCACCGGCGCATGCGGGTCGAGACCTATGCCGAGGTTCCGGCCGACGACCCCCGGCTGCCGCGCTTCTCGATCCATGTCCATGCCTACCACACCGACGATCTCGGGGCAGATTTCCGCGACTTCGCCGCCTTCGCCCGCGCCGACCGCATCGTCGTGACGACAGACGCGCCGGCCAAGGCCGCGCAGGCCCGTGAGGCCGCCGCCGCGCAGGGTCTCAGGATCGAGACGCTGCTGATGCCGAACCAGGGCCGCGACATCCTGCCCTTCCTGCGCCTGTTCGGCGACGGCGGGGCGGCAGGGGGGGACGGCATTTGGTGCCATCTCCACCAGAAGAAGTCGCTCCAGACGACCGATCGCGGCGATGTCTGGAAGCGGTTCCTGCACCGCATCTGCCTCGGCAGCGAGCGGGCGCTGTCCTCTGCCCTTCTGCACATCGCCGAGCCCGGCACGGGACTGGTCGCGCCCTTCGATCCCTATGTCGTCGGCTGGAACGACAGCCACCGCAGCCTCGGCCGGATCGCGGACGCCTTCCCCGGCCCCTTCCCGCCCGCGCCGCTGCTCTTTCCGGTCGGCAACATGTTCTGGACGCACGCCGCGGTCGCCCGCGAGATGCTGGCCCTCTTCGGCGAGGACCACCCCTGGCCGAACGAGCCGATCCCGACGGACGGGACCGAGTTCCACCTGATCGAGCGCCTCTGGCCCGCCATCGCCGCGCGCATGAACCTCGCCTCGGTCTTCCTTCACAAGCCGGACGAGGCGAGGAACTAGATGGTCAAGCTGATCGTGCATATCGGCCTTCCCGGCACGGGATCGGACGCCCTCGCGGCGCGGCTCGAGGCGTCCCGGCACGCGCTGCGCGCGGCGGGCGTGGCCGTTCTTGGCGCATGGCTGGAGCATGTTCCGGGGGGCGGCGCGGCGCCGTGGCAGGCGTCGGGCGGGGTATCTGCCGATCCGGCCGAGGCCGCGGACGCGCTGTTCCCGCTGCTCTCCCGGGCACTGGACGACACGCAGGACGCCGGCGGCCGTCTCGCCATCTGGAGCAACGGCGATCTCTGCGCTGCCGCCACGGTGCCGGCGCTGCGCCGCCTGGCGCAGACTGGCCACGAGGTCGAGGTGCAGGGCTACGTCCCCCGCCACGACCGCTGGCTCACCGGCTGCTATGCAGGATGGGCGCTGCGGCAGAGGATGGCGGCGCGTCCCGTTCCCGCCTTTGCCGACTGGCTTCAGGCGCAGGGAACCTGCCCTGCCCTTGCGGACCAGCTTGCGGCGTGGGAAGCGGCCATCGGCGCCTCGCTTCGGCTCTTCAACGCCGAGGCGGCGGGGGATGTGGCGGCGCATTTTCTCGCCCTGAACGGCATTGCCGACCTCGTCGCGCCGCAGCCGGACGCGCCTGACCTGGGCCGGATTTTCCCCACCAACCGTCAACTGGCCGATGTCGCCGCCGCGCAGGCCGCGGACATCGCCGCCACCAACGCCATGCTGGCGCGGCAGGGCCAGCCTCCCTTGGGCCCGGCCGGTCCCTCGCCCTGGCCTTTCGACCCGCTGGCGCTGCGCCTCGTGCGCGCGCTGGCCGAGGAAGCCGGTTCGCACGGCGAAACGGAGGTTGCCGCACTCGCCCGCCAGTTAGCTGCGAGCGAGCGGCAGGTGCAGGCGCTGTCGGTGCAGCTGCGCCGCCTCGCCGCCCCGCGCGCCGAGGAGTTCGCGGCGCGGCTGCGTCTGGCGCTGGCGCTGGACGATCCGCAGGCGCTGCTCTCGCCCGATGCCGTCGCTGCCGAGGTCCAGCGCCTGCGCACCGACCTGACCGCGGCAGAGGCCGCGGCCGAGGCGGCGCGCCGCCGCGTCGCCGCGCTGGAGTCCAGCACCTCCTGGCGGCTGACGGCACCGCTTCGGACCCTCGGGCGGCTGATGCGCCGCCCTGGGCGGTGAGGGCTCAGATCTCGCGCAGGTCCGCGGGGATCAGCGCGTCGGGCAGGTTCTGGTAGCAGACCGGGCGCAGGAAGCGGCGGATCGAGAG
>NZ_FMVT01000023.1 GCF_900102505.1 Paracoccus tibetensis
GGCTTTGCGCGGGCGGGGGCGCATGTGTCCAAGCCCGTGACGCTCTGGCGGCAGGGCCGCGCGAACGTGCTGGTGAACACCGGCGAGGCGGGCTTCACCCACAGCACCTACCTGACCCACGGCACCACGGTCTCTGAGATCGCGCTGATGGTGCCGGATGCTCAGGCGGCCTTCGCCCGCGCCACGGGCCTTCTGGCCCAGCCCCATGGCGAGGAGCCGGCCGCGGGCGAGCTGCGGATCCCGGCGATCCGCGGCGTCGGCGGCAGCGTGCTGCGGCTTCTGGACGAGGGCGCGGACCTTGCCGGCATCTGGCAGGTGGACTTCGCCGCCTCCCCCGCGGAGCTTGGCGCCGGGATCACCGGCATCGACCATATCGGCCAGACCATGGCCTATGACGAAATGCTCAGCTGGTCGCTCTTCTACACGGCGATCTTCGACGCCCGAAAGGCGCCGATGGTGGACGTGGCCGATCCCGACGGGCTGGTGCGCAGCCAGGCGATCCGCGCGGGTGGCCTGCGGGTCACGCTGAACGGCGCCGAGGCGCGCCACACCCTCGCCGGCCGCTTCATCGAGGACAGCTTCGGCGCCTCGGTCCAGCACGTCGCATTTGCCACCGACGACATCTTCGCCACGGCCGAGGTCTTGGCCGAGCGGGGCTTTGCCGCGCTCAGGATCGGCGCGAACTATTATGCCGATATCGAGGCCCGGTTCGGCCTAGACTCGGCGCTGATCGCCAAGATGCAGGCCGCCAGCATCATGTATGACGAGGACGCAAGCGGGCGGTTCTTCCAGCTCTACAGCCAGCCGCGCGGGGATGGGTTTTTCTTCGAGATTGTCGAGCGGAAAGGCGGCTACGACGGCTACGGCGCACCAAACGCCCCCTTCCGCATCGCCGCTCAGAAACGCGCAGCCCGCCCGGTGGGGATGCCGAGGAGGTAGGGGCGCAGCGGCCTGCTCGCCTCGTGGTCTGCGTCGTTACGGCCAGACCCACGAAGAGACCGGGGCACAGGCAACAGATTGCGCGCTCCACGACAGATATCGTCGCTTTACTCGAAGATGCTCCACGGCGCACGAAGGGCATTATCACTCAGTTCACGTTGCGCGACGGCCTGATCCAAGCTGCCTATGCCACTACTATAAGCGCGCAAATCGCATGATGACTGAAGCTTGCGGCCGGCCAACTGGAGCTGGCCGGCCTTGGACAGCTAGATGAACATGTTTTGATCGATCTCGATGCCGTTCGCTTCGCAATACTTGGTATAGTGGTCGATGAACCAGAAGACGTCGGCCGTGAACTCGAATTTTCCCTCATCGTCATAGAAGTCGATGGGACCGTTCAGCCAGAACATCGCCTTCATCCCGTTCGGATCGTCCGAGTAGAGCGTGTGGGCCGTCCCCGGTAGCTCATAGACGAAATCGCCCGGACGGGCCGTCCAGTCGTATTCGTAATAGCCCCAGGATCCCTCGAGCGTGATCGCGCTGACGACCCCGTGGTGCTTATGGGTGCCAATCCGGCCGCCGCCTTTGACCCACAGGATGTTCGCGGCGGTGTTTGTGCGCACGTCGAACGCGAAGTGCTTGATCGCGGCATGCTCGCCGAAGGGCACCCAGGGGTTGCGGTCGTCGCCAGGGATGTAGGCGCCCTCGCGGCCGAAGCGCTCGATCATCGCCTGATGCGGCTCGGGCGGCAGTTTGGTGATCTTTCTCTCGAGGTTCATCGGTCTCTCCTCCCAATGCTGACGTCGAGACCGAACGATTGGCCACCCGCCCCCCGCTGTCAAAGACAACGGGGGGCGCGGCCGCCCCGGCGGCTTAAACCGCTGGTCGCACGAAGGAATCTGCCGCGCCGCCGCGAGGCCGCCCCCGCGCGAATGTTTTCAAATCATCAGGCGGCCTTCGCAAATCATCAGGACGGCGCACCGTCCGCCTTCATCCGGTAGGCGAGCTGCGCCCGGGTCAGGCCCAGCTTGCGCGCCGCGGCGGCGAGGTTCCCGCCCTCCGTCGCGAGGGCGGCGTGGCGCACCTGCGCCTCGAGCGCGTCGAGGTTCAGGCCGTCGCCGGCCAGCGCGTCCGCGATCCACGAGGTCAGGCGCGGATCGGCATGCGGATCGGCCGGCGGGCGCGTCACCGCCGCCAGCGCCGCCTCGGGCCCCTCGTCCGTCAGCATCAGGTGCCGCAGCGCGCCGGTCACCTGCGACAGGCCCGCCAGCGCGCCCGACCGCGCCAGCCGCGCCAGGACCGCCTCGTCCGGGGCGCGCGCCCGCATCTGCCGCGCGAGGCGCAGCGCGATCGCCTCGACGACGGCGCGGCGGTCGGCCTCGGGGCGGCTGCCGAAGGCGGGCATCGCGACGGCGCCCACGGCCAGCAGCCCGAAGAAGGCGGACAGGATCCGGGGATCGGCGCGAAGCTGCGACAGCGGCGTCGTCGCCGTGCCGTGGAAGGCGATGCGCCCCTGCCCCAGACGCCGCTGGACCTGCGGCGCGCAGAGATCCACCCCGTCGATGAGAAGCGGCGCCTTGCCGGCCTCGCGGGCGGTCTCGAGCCGCGCGAGCGTCAGGTCCGCCCCGTCCAGCCAGTCGGGCTCGGTTCCCGGGCAGAGGACCGCCTCGATCGCGTGGCGGCGGCCGCTGTCCTCGGGGCCGATCAGGATGCAGGGCAGGCCGGCGAGCGCCCGCAGCTGCAGCGCGTCCTGGACCGGCGCGGCGACCGGGTCCGCCGCGGCGGCGCGGGCCCGGGCCGGGGGCGCGGGGCGCGGCGCGCCGGTCTCGCGCGCCAGCACGCGGTCGCGGAACCGGATCACCGCCGGATCGTCGGCCGGCCATTCCTCGAGCGGCTTGCCGACGACCCGGCAATGGTCCTTGCCCTGCGCGATGCAGGTCGTCTCCTTGTAGAGGATGGGCTTGCCGAAGAAGGCCGAGGCGTAGCCCGAGGCATAGCCGACCAGCGTCCAGCAGCAGGGATCGGCCGTGCGCAGGCCCTTCTCGGCGATGGGAAGCGCCTCGATGCTGTCGTGCCAGATGAACGAGCCCGAGAAGCGCCCGCGCCGGAAGTCGAAGTCGTTGTGGACCGTCTCGACCCGGACGGTGCCGGTGAAGGTGTGCAGACGCGTGCCGGCGGTGAAGGCGTCGCCGATGTCCAGCGTCGGCCAGGTCTGCCGCATGAAGTCGGCATCCGCCCGGCCGGCCAGATAGCCCTGCCGCAGCAGGAAGACGCGCGTCTCCTCCTCGCCCAGAAGGGCGCGCAGCTCGTCGCGCATGATGTGCCCGACATTGGCGCGCTGCATGATGATCCGCGCCCCGCCCAGGTCGATCGTCCCCTTGGCCGGGTTGAAGTTGACCGAGGCCAGCAGCTCGCGCACCGAGGGCTTGGCGCCGCGATCCGTCATCAGGTCGAACTTGATGGGTATCTTCACGAACCGCCCTCCTCATTTGAGTAATCCGCCTCATCATATCGTAAGCTTCGCGCGGCGCCAGCGCGATCGCGTCCAAGGCGCGAAATCCCAATAATCGCCAACAAAGACAGATACCTAGCCCCGAACGGGCCCCTCCGCCGGAAAATCGCTTTGACAGAAATGCGGTCCGTTTTCGTAGTGGAACCATCCACGGCGACAGCCCGCCGCGGACCAGGGGGAGTGCCTTACAGCACAGGCGACACGCTCGGCGCGGAGGCATCCGGCGGGGGTGGACGGGCCGTGCGTGGCGACAGGACGGAGGGACGGGAATGGCCAGCCTTGAGGAAATGTTCGACGTCGCCGGCAAGTCGGTCGTCGTGACCGGCGGCGCCAGCGGCATCGGGTTGGGCTATGCCCAGATCATGGCCGAGCGCGGGGCGCGGGTCTGCATCCTGGACGTGGACGCGGAGGGGATCGCGCGCGCCGCGGCCGAGCTGGGCGGCGGGACTTGGGGCCAGATCGCCGACGTCACCGACCGCCCGGGGATGGAGACGGCCTTCCGCAAGGTCGCCGAGGCGCATGGCGGCATCGACGTCGTCTTCGCCAATGCCGGGATCGACGCCGGGCCGGGCTTCATGGACCCGCTCGGGAACCGCAACCCCGACGGCCATATCGAGAATTTCGGCGACGCCCACTGGGACCGGGTGATCGCGGTCAACCTGACGGGCGTCTACAACACGGTCAAGCTGGCGGCGATCCACATGAAGGCGGGCGGCGGCGGGCGGATCATCGTCACCTCGTCGGTCGCCTCGCAGATCAACGAGGCGATCGTCGGCACCCCCTACATGGCGGCCAAGGCGGGGGTGGACCATTTCGTGCGCAACATGGCGATGGAACTGGGGGCCTTCAACATCCTGATCAACTGCATCAATCCCGGCCCCTTCATGACCAACATCGCGGGTGGCCGGCTGAAGAACCCCGCCGACCGCGCCGCCTTCGAGGCGCAGTCGCTGATCGGGCGGATCGGCGCCCTAGACGACATCAAGGGGCTGGCGCTCTATCTGGCCTCGCCCGCCTCGTCCTACGTGACGGGCGCGCAGATCGCGATCGACGGAGGCTCGCGCCTGCGCATCACCTGACGGCAAAGCGACGCGCGCGCCCGAGGAGGGGCGCGCGCGGACGACACGGGACGGGCCCCTTGCCCGGAGGAGAGGAGAGAGACGATGAAGACCACGATGGCCGCCCTGCGCGGCTGCACCACCTCGCGCCGTGCGGTCCTGGCGGGCCTCGGCGCCGCCGCCGCGACGCTTGCCCTGCCCCGCGCCGTGCGGGCACAGTCGGCGGGCACGATCCGGATCGGCTTCCTGACGCCGCTGACCGGGCCGCTCGCGCTCTTCGGGGCGACCGACGGCTTCACCGTCGCGCGGATCGAGGCGCTTTTGGCCGACGGGCTCGAGGTCAACGGCCAGCGCTACGACGTCGAGATCATCGTGCGCGACAGCCAGTCCGACCCCAACCGCTCGGCCGAGGTCGCGGCGGACCTGATCCTAAACCAGGAGGTCCATCTGCTGATCCCGGCGACGACGACGGACACGATCAACCCGGCCGCCGACCAGGCCGAGCTGTTCGAATGCCCCTGCCTGTCGACCGGCGCCCCCTGGCAGGCCGTGATCATGCCGCGCGGCGGGGCGGACCAGCCGTTCAACTGGACCTATCACTTCTTCTGGGGCCTCGACGAGGCGCTGAACACCTTCGTCGGCCTGTGGGACCGCATCGAGACGAACAAGAAGGTCGGCCTGCTGTTCCCGCAGAACGCCGATGGCGAGACCTGGGGCAACCAGGATTACGGCCTGCCGGTGCCGACCCAGGCCGCCGGCTACGAGGTGGTCCAGCCCGGCTTCTTCCAGCCGCGCACCAACGACTTCAGCGCGCAGATCGCCCGCTTCAAGGCCGAGAACGTCGAGATCGTGGGCGGCATCACCTATGTCGACGACCTGCGGACCTTCGTGAACCAGGCCAAGCAGCAGGGTTTTGCGCCCAAGGCCATCACCGTCGCCGCCGCGCTACTTTTCCCCTCCGGGATCGAGGCGATGGGCGATCTGGGCGACGGCATGTCCTCTGAGGTCTGGTGGACCCCCGCCTTCGCCTTCGAAAGCTCGCTGACGGGCGAGACCAGCCGCGAGGTTGCGGACGCCTGGCAGGCCGAGACAGGGCGGCAGTGGACCCAACCCCTCGGCTACAGCCACGCCATCTGGGAGGTGGCGCTGGACGCGCTGCGCCGGTCTGCGGACCCGCTGGACCGCACGGCGATCCGCGACGCGCTGGCCGCGACGGACCTGACGACGCTGATCGGGCCGGTGAACTTCGCGACCGGGCCGCATCCGAACGTGTCGGCCACGGCGATCTTCGGCGGGCAATGGGTCAAGGGCGAGGAGTTCCCGTTCGACCTGAAGATCGTCGACAACTCGGTCAACGCGCTCTTCGAGCCCGAGGCCGAGATGAAGCTGCTGGACTGGTCGTGACGGCATGACCGCGACGCAGGCAGGCACGGCCGCGCCGATCTTGGTCGCCGAGGGACTTGGCAAGTCCTTCGGCGCCATCCAGGTGCTGCACGATCTGGACTTCCGCGTCGAGCGGGGCGAGGTCCTGGGCGTGCTTGGCCCCAACGGCGCGGGCAAGACGACGCTGTTCAACCTGATCTCGGGCGATCACGCGCCCTCGGCCGGGACGCTGCACTTCGACGGCCGGGCCCTAACCGCCGATCCGCCCTATCGGCGGGCGCAGCAGGGGATCGGGCGCACCTACCAGATCCCCATGCCGTTCAGCAAGATGACCACCTTCGAGAACCTGCTGGTCTCGGCCTCATTCGCCGGCCGCAAGCGCGAAAGCGAGACTTATGACCGCTGCGCCGAGGTCCTCCGCGAATGCGATCTGTGGGCCCATGCCAACACGCCCGCCGGCCAGCTGACGCTTCTGAACCGAAAGCGGCTGGAGCTGGCGCGCGCTATGGCGCCCGGTCCGCGGCTTCTGCTTCTGGACGAGATCGCGGGCGGGCTGACTAGCGAGGAGGGCAAGCAGCTGGTCGACCTCATCCGCCGCCTGCACGCACGCGGCGTGACGATCATCTGGATCGAGCACGTGCTGCACGCCCTCATGGCGGTCGCCACGCGTATGATCGTGCTGAACTTCGGGGAGCTGATCGCCGAGGGAACACCCCACGCGGTCATGGACGATCCCGAAGTGCAGCGGGTCTATATGGGGATCGAGGCATGACATCCATTCTGTCCACTCACGGCTTGACGGCCTTCTACGGCGACTTTCAGGCCCTCTTCGGCATCGACTTCCACATCGCGCCCGGCGAGACGGTGGCGCTGATCGGGGCGAACGGCGCGGGCAAGTCCACCTTCCTTCGGGCGATCATGGGGCTGACCCCCGTCGCGCCGGACATGATACGCCTGGACGGCGCGCCCATCGGCGGCCGCGCCCCGCACCGCATCGTCGCCAGCGGCGTCGCCATCGTCCCAGAGGGCCGCCGCCTCTTCGCCGACATGACGGTCGAGGAGAACCTGCGGGTCGCGCTGGACAACCTGCGCGGCCGCCGGATGGTCTGGACGCTCGAGCGCATCTACACCCTGTTCCCAATTCTGCGGGAGAAGCGCCACCAGCCGGTCCAGCGCCTGTCGGGCGGCCAGCAGCAGATGGTCTCAATCGGCCGGGCGCTTCTGAACCAGCCGCGCCTGATGCTGTGCGACGAGATCTCGCTCGGCCTCGCGCCCCGTGTCATCCGCGAGATTTATGCCGTCATTCCCGAGATCGCGGCCGCCGGCACCGCTATGATCCTGGTCGAGCAGGACATCACTTTAGCGCGCGAGGCGTCCAGCCGGCTCTACTGCATGCTCGAGGGGCGGGTCACGCTGACCGGCCGATCGTCCGAGATCACGCGCGAGGCCATCGCGGCCGCTTATTTCGGAGGCTCGGATGCTGTGGCTTGACGGGCTGATGCAGGGCGTCCTGCTGGGCGGGCTCTACGCGCAATACGCGCTCGGCATGGCGCTGATGTTCGGGGTGATGCGGATCGTCAACCTGACGCATGGCGATCTGGTGGTGCTGCTGGCGCTGATCGCGATCTCACTGTCGGCGCAGCTAGGGGTGGGGCCGTGGACGGTGCTGGTGCTGCTAGTGCCCTTGGCGGCGGCAATGGGCTGGGTGCTGCAGCGGAGCGTCTTGAACCGCGTGGTGGGCGAGGACCCGCTGCCCTCGCTGATCGCGACCTTCGGGCTCTCGGTCGCGCTGCAGAACGCGATGCTGCAGATCTGGTCGGCCGACACCCGGTCCCTGCCTGGTGGCGGCATCGAGCAGATCAGCTGGCAGGTAGGCCCGCTCTTCGTGGGCGTCCTGCCGGTGATCGTGCTGGGTGCGGCCCTGGTGCTGACAGCGGGCCTCGCTTGGCTGATGGCGCGGACCCGGTTCGGCCGCGCGCTGAGGGCTTCGGCGGCGGATGTCGAGGCGGCGGCGATGGTGGGCACCAACCCCCGCACGGTCTATGCCCTGGCGACGGCCCTCGCTGTCGCGATCCTCGGCTTTGCCGCAGTCTTTCAGGGATTGCGGTCCACGGTGGCACCGGCCGACGGCGCTGCCCAACTGATATTCGCCTTCGAGGCGGTCATCATCGGCGGCATGGGATCGGTCTGGGGGGCATTCTGGGGGGCCATGGTCCTCGGGATCAGCCAGTCCATCGGCTACCGCATCGACCCGGGCTTCGGCACGCTTGCCGGCCATATCGTGTTCCTAATTGTGCTGGCCTTGCGCCCGCAGGGCATCTTCGGAAGGAAATAGCCATGGCGGATACCCCGTCCCCCCCGGCCCCGCCGCGCATCTCCGTTCGCACTCAGACCCTGTCGGGCCGACTTGCCCTGGCCATAGGCGCGGGGCTGATCGTGACGCTTCTCAGCCTGCCCTTTTGGGCCAGCCAGGGCACCATCCGATCCGTGGTCGAGCTGTGCTGCTACATCGCCATCGCCCAGATGTGGAACCTGCTGGCAGGCTATGCCGGCCTCGTCTCGGTCGGGCAGCAGGCTTTCAGCGGCGTCGCCGCCTATCTCACCTTCGTGCTGGCGCAGAACTTCGGGATCAACCCCTTCGTAGCCATCGTCTGCAGCCTGGCGGCGCCGGCCCTGCTGGCCGTTCCGGTCTATGCTCTGCTGCATCGGCTGGATGGGCCCTACTTCGCCATCGGCACCTGGGTCGTCGCTGAGGTGGTGCGGCTGATCTTCACCAACTTGTCCTATGTCAATTCCGGGGCCGGCATGAGCCTGCGCGTGATGACCCAATATACTGCGCTCGAGCGGAACATTGCCATCTGCATCCTCTGCGCACTCATGCTGGTCGCGACGGTGGGCGGAAGCTACCTGCTGCTACGCTCGCGCTACGGGCTGGCGCTAACCGCCATGCGCGACAATCCGGTCTCGGCGGCCAGCCAAGGGGTGAACGTGGGGCGGCTGCGCTTCCTGATCTTCGTGGCGGCGGCAGTAGGGACGGGGCTGGCAGGCGCGATCTACTTCTCGTCGCAGCTGCGCATCACCCCCTCGGCCGCCTTCAGCCCCGAATGGGCCTCGATCGCAATCTTCATCGTGATGATCGGCGGGATCGGCACGATCGAGGGCGTGCTGGTCGGCGCCCTGATCTACTACTTCGCGCATCAATGGTTCGGGGCCTACGGCGCCAGTTACCTGATCGTGCTGGGAATCCTGACGATGGTCGTCGCGCTCTATCTGCGCGGCGGGCTGTGGGGCTTTTTCAGCCGCTTTGTCGAGATCCCGTGGTTCCCGACCCGCCGGAAACTGGAGCCGCGGCCATGAGGGCCGTTATCTACCAAGGCCCCGACCTGCCGCTGCGCCTTTCCGAAACACCCGGAGCCCCGCTGGCGGCGGATGAGGTGCGCCTGTCCCTGGCGGCCTGCGGGATCTGCGGCTCGGATTTGCACATGGCCCATGCCCCGCAGACCTTCGGCATTGCCGCGGGCGCAGTGCTTGGCCACGAATTCGCGGGCACGGTCAGCGAGGTCGGCGCCGACGTCACGACGCTCGAGGTGGGCCAACACGTCGCGGTCTGCCCTATTCGCGGTTGTGGCGCTTGCGCTGCGTGCCGCGACGGGGAGCCCGCCTGGTGCCCGCAGATGCGGTTGATCGGCGGCGGCTACGCCGAAGAGACCGTCGTCGCCGCACGCCAATGCAGGATCGTGCCAGATGACGTGGCTCTACCTGATGCGGCCCTAGCGGAACCCTGCGCAGTCGCATTGCATGCAGTCTTGCGCGCCCGCCCCCGTCCCGGCGCGCACGTTCTGATCCTTGGTGCCGGACCCATCGGTCTGCTCGTGGCATTCTGGGCCCGTCGCATGGGCGCGGCCGAAGTCGTCGTCGCGGACATCCGTCCAGATCAGGCCGGCCTCGCCGCAACCGTTGGGGCAACGCGCTTCGAGATCTCGGACAATGGATTGGCGGACCGGCTGGCACAAGACGGCGTCTTCCCGCAGGTGGTTTATGAATGCGTCGGGCGACCGGGTCTCATAGACCGCGCGGTTGCGCTGGTGGCGGGACGCGGCACGGTTGTCGGCGTCGGTCTGTGCATTGGGCCTGACAGCTGGAATGGCTTTGCTGCTCTGCACAAAGAGGTGACGCTGGTGATGTCCGCCTTCTTCAGTATGGCCGAGTTCGAAATGGCTTTGGAGGCTCTTCGTCCCGGACAGGGCGCCGGTCCCCAGAAGCTGATCACGGAACGGATCACGCTTGACGCCGCGCCTGACACCTTTGCGAAGCTGCAAGCTGCCGCCTCAGGGTGCAAGACCATCATTGAGATGTCTTTCTGAGCCAACTGAGAGGAACCGACGTCGCAGTCGCTACATGCGCGGCCAATTGTTCATGCAAAAGGTCAGGCAGATCACGGCGCAGCCTCGAAGCTTGCTGCCGACGCCCACATTGACCAACGCCAAGTCACGTCGATTATCCGCCATCACGAGCCGGACACAGATAGACCATACATGTTTGGGAAGCAGGGAGCGCTTCTGGCCAACGATGAGCCCCTTGCTCCAAGCAGGACGCTCAGGCCGGAGCGTCGAAAGCAAGTTCATGGACATGGAGCATCTTCCTGTCCACCAGCCTTGCCTGGTCTTCCGATGATCTGAAGCTCTAATCGCTATCCATAGATCGCGGGTGACGCGGCCTGTGCGCGTTTCGGTAGTCACGCCAAATGTCTGGCACCCACCAAGCAGCACCGTCTGGCCGTTTGCCGCAGTTCCACTGACGACTCAAAAGCCGCCTTCGTTGAGTTGCTGCGCGGGATTCGCCCGTGCATCAAGAAAGTGTCACCCTGCCTTCACGGGGGTGTCATATCACCGCCCTATCGCCTTATCAGAATGGAACGGTCATGACGCAGATACGGGCCTCGGGCCTTAGCAAATCGTTCGGCGGCAGCCCGGTGTTGTCGGGGATCGACCTCGCGCTACCGGCCGGTGCGTTCCTTGCGCTGCTGGGGCCATCGGGCTGCGGCAAAACCACCCTCTTGCGGCTGATTGCGGGGTTGGAACTGGCCGACGCCGGCACGCTGCAGCTGGGCGATCGCACTGTCGCGGGCCCCGCGGTCCATGTCCCGCCCGAGGCGCGGGCGCTTGGGATGGTGTTCCAGTCCTACGCGCTTTGGCCCAACATGACCGTCGCGGGCAATGTCGACTTCGCCCTGCAGAGCCGCCTGCCCGGCCCCCCACGCCGCGCCCGCACGGCCGAGATGCTGCAGGCCGTCGGCCTCGGCCACCTGGCCGACCGCCGCCCGCACGAGCTGTCCGGCGGCCAGCGCCAGCGCGTCGCCCTGGCCCGCGCCCTTGCCCCCAGCCCGCAACTTCTGCTGCTGGACGAGCCGCTGGCCAATCTCGATGCCCATCTGCGCCACCGGATGCTGGCCGAGTTCCGGCGCCTCCACACCGCGACCGGCACGACCTTCATCCTCGTGACCCATGACCAGGACGAAGCTATGGCCGTCGCCACCCATATTGCCGTGATGGACGGGGGCCGGATCGCGCAGATGGGCACGCCCGAGACACTCTACCGCCGCCCGGCGACGCCCATGGTCGCCCGCTTCATCGGCCATGGCGCCACCCTGCCGGTGGAGGTGCTGGCACATGATGCCGGTCGCTGCCGCATCCGTTTGGGGAACGGGCGGCTTGAGCTGCCGGGCCGCGCCGCGCCCGGCCCAGGCTGGCTCTGCCTGCACCGCGAGGACCTGCGCCTCGCTCAAGGATCGGGACATCTTCGGGCTGAGGTCCTGTCGCATTCGTTCCAGAACGGCACCTGGCTGACCCATGTCCTGCCGCGGGACGCGGAGCTGGACCTTCTCAGCCTCAGCCTGCCCGAGCCGTTGTCCCTCGGCGCCGAGATCGGGATCGACATCGTCCAAGGCTGGGTCATCGAAGAAACCGCCGCCGCCCCGGCACCGTTGCCCGAGGCCGCCCATGCCTGAGCTGCGCGCCATCTCGGGCATCGGCGTCAAGGGCCCGGCCTGCTTCCTTCTGAGCATTGACGGACGCAACCTGCTGCTGGACCTCGGCCGCGGCCCCGACGCGGCGCGGCTGCCGGACCTGTCGAACCTGCCAACCATCGACGCGGTGCTCTTCAGCCACGGCCACGTCGATCACACGGGCGGGTTGGAGCAGTGGCAGACGCTCGGCGCCCCGCCGCTCTACGCCCCTCGCCCCACCATCGCGCTGGCCGAGGACGGCCCCCTGACCGAGGCCGCCCCGCTGGACGGCCGGACCGAGATCCTCGGCCTGCCGCTGCTGACCGGAGCCGCCGGCCATGCGCCGGGCGCCGTCTGGATGCGGATCGGCGGCGAGGAGGGCGTCCTCTATTCCGGCGATCTCAGCCGCGAGAGCCTGCTTTACCGCAACGACCCCCTGCCCCAAGCGGCCGCGCTGGTCCTCGATTGCGCCTATGGCACGGCCGACGAGCCGCTGGCGCGGCAGATCACCGCGATCGAGGCGCTGGCAGACCGGCCGCTGCTGCTCCCCTGCCCCGCCGGCGGCCGAGGGCTGGAAATCGCGGCCCATTTCCTCGCCGCCGGCCACACCGTCCGCATCTGCTCGGCCCATCGCCGCGTCGCCCGGACGCTGGCCGATCACAGCGACTGGCTGACGCCGCAGGGCCAGGCGATGCTGGACAGCCTTCACCGGGCGGGCGATCTGGACCCCGACGGCCCGCTCCACGGCATCATGATCGCCGCCGGCCCCAACGCCGAGCGCGGGACCTCGCAGCCGCTGGCAGCGCGCATCGCGGCCTCGGGCGGCGCGCGGATCGTCCTGACCGGCCATTTCGCGCAAGGCAGCCCGGGGGAGGCGCTGCTCAAAACCGGCAAGGCTCTCTTCCGCCGCTGGAACGTGCACCCGACCCTGACTCAGGCGGATGCCCTCGTGGCCGAGGCCGCCCCGCGCACCATGCTCGCCGCCTTCTGCGACGAGGCCGCGCTGGCGGACCTGCGCGCCGGCACGGCGTGGCCGCTCGCCCTCGGCGAAAGGCTCGCCTGGTGAGCCTGTTCCTGCACCCAGTCTTCTTCCTGTTGCGCCACGGCCGGACGGCGCATAACGCCGCCGACCTGATCGCGGGCGCCACCGACGCCCCGCTGGACGACGAGGGCCGCCGCCAGGCCGAAGCCGCCGCTTGCCATTGGCAGGCGCTGCCCCTCGGCCGCCTTCAAGTCTCGCCGATGCTGCGCGCCTGCCAGACCGCCGAGCCCCTCCTGAAGCGCCGCCCCGACCTGCGCGCCGAGCTCGCACCCCTTCTGGCCGAGCGCAACTGGGGCATCTGGGAAGGCCAGCCCCGCGCGATCCTGAATCGCAACGCCGGGCCCGAGGGCGGCGAAGGCCCCGAAACCTTCCGCGCCCGCGTCACGGCCGCCTGCGCCGCCATCCCCGGCCCTGCGGCGGGCGAGGCCCCGCCCCTGCTCATCGGCCATTCCGGCACCGCGCGCGAGATCACCGCCCTGCTGGATGTGCCCTTCATCCGCCCGCCGAATTGCGCCCTGATCCGCTACCACCGCGGCCAGGACGGCGCATGGCGGGCCGATCCGCCGGAGCTTCCGGCCGCCCTTTCCGTTGAGCCATGAGGACACCATGACCCGCACGCTGCTTCTCTCGACCGCCCTCTCTGCACTCGCCCTGCCGGCGCTGGCCGAGACGCTGACCATCTACACCTCGCAGCCGCAGGACCAGATGACCGAGGTCATCGCCGCCTTCAACGAGGCCCGTCCCGAGATCGAGGTAGAGCTGTTCCGCTCGGGCACGACCGAGGTGATGGCGAAGCTGCAGGCCGAGTTCGCCGCCGGCGGCTCGCCCGCCGACGTGCTGCTGATCGCCGACGCGGTGGCGATGACCCAGTTGAAGGCCGAGGACCGGCTGATGGCCTATCCCGAGGCGCCCGTGGACGGCATTGACGCGGCGCTGCTGGACGCCGACTCTATGTTCTTCCCGACCAAGCTGATCACCACCGGCATCGTCTACAATACCGATCTGGTCGAAACGCCCCCGACCTCCTGGGCCGATCTGGCCGAAGCCGAGGCGGCCGCGCAGACCATCATGCCCTCGCCGCTCTATTCCGGCGCGGCGGCGATTCATGTCGGCACGATGGTCCAGCAAGAGCAGTTCGGGTGGGAGTATTTCGAGACGCTGGCCGAGAACGGCGCCGTCGCGGGCCAGGGCAACGGCACCGTGCTCGAGGCCGTCGCGCGCGGCGAGAAAGCTTACGGCGTCCTCGTCGAATACATGGCGATGAACGCCAAAGCGCAGGGCTCGCCGGTCGATTTCGTGTTCCCGTCCGAGGGCGTGACGGCCGTGACCCAGCCGGTCGCCATGCTCGCCGGCACCGACGCGGCGGACGCCGCCCGCGCCTTCGTGGACTGGCAGCTGAGCCAAGCCGCGCAGGAGCAGTCGGTGGCGCAGGGCTATTTCCCGCTCGGCGCCGGTCTGTCCGCGCCCGAGGGCTACCCGGACCTGGCCAGCCTGACCCTGATCGAGGCGGACAACGCCCGCCTTCTGGCCGATGGCGAGGCGGTGAAGCAGGAGTTTGCGGACCTCTATGGCGGCTGAACTGCCCATCGGGCGCCTTTTCGGCGACCGCAGAACCGGCGGGGGCGAGCGGATGCTCGCCCTTCTTCTTTGCCTTTACGTTGGCATCATCACCATCTGGCCCCTCGGCCAGCTGCTGCTGACCGCCTTCCAGCCCGGCCGGGAGGGCGAGGCGTTGGGCGTCCTGCGCGACACCCTCGCCGCCCGCGCGACCGGACGGGCCTTCTGGAACACGCTGACCCTGTCGCTGATCTCGGTCGCCGTCTCGACCACGCTCGGCGTCGCGCTGGCGCTGGCCGTCGGGCTGCTCAGAATGCCCCTGCGCGCCACGCTGTCTTTCCTCATCCTGATGCCGCTCATCATCCCCTCTCAGACCCTGGCCCTGTCCTGGATCGAGCTGATGGGCGCGCAATCCCCGATCCTGCGCCCGCTCGGCCTCGCGCCCGCACCGGGGGCCGGGAACCCGCTCTATTCCCGCTTCGGCATCGCGCTGGTCATGGGGATCGAGCACATGCCGCTGGTCTTCATCGCCGTCCGCGCCGCCCTGCGCAGCGTGCCCGCCGACCTGATCGAAGCCGCCCGCATCGCCGCCATCCCGCCCCGCCGCATCCTTTTTCGGGTGATCCTGCCCCTCACCTATCCCGCGGCCCTGGCGGGGGCGCTGCTGGCCTTCACCGCGGCGGTCGGCAATTTCGGCATCCCCGCCCTTCTGGGCATCCCCGGCCGCGTGCCGATGCTGACGACGCTGATCTACCAGCGGCTGAACGGCTTCGGCCCCTCAGTCGCCGGGCAGGTCGCCGTTCTCGCGCTGATCCTGACGCTGATGGCGGTCGCCGCGCTGCTGCTGCGCAGCGCGGCGATGCGCCGCCTGCGCGTGCCGGTCGAGGCCGGGCGCGCGTTCCAGCCGACCCGCCCGGCCCCCCTCTGGGCGCAGGCGTTGATCTGGGCGGGCGTCCTGATGATCGCGATCCTGCCGCTGTCCGCCCTGGTCCTGACCTCGTTCACGCCGGCCATCGGCGTGCCCTTCTCGCTGGAGATCGCCAGCTTCGAGCAATACCGCCGCGTGCTGGCCAATCCCGCTGTCCTGCGGGCTTTTCAGAACTCGCTGGTCCTGTCGGCGCTGGCCGCCGCCATCTGCACCGCCGCGGCCCTGCCGCTGGCCTATCTGGCGACGCGCCGCCCCAGCCCCGCCCTCGCGCTTCTGGACCTGACGGCCGACGCGCCCTGGGTCGTGCCCGGCACGGTCGTCGCGCTGGCGATGATCCTGGCCTTCCTGCCGCCTTTGCCGCTGATCGGCATCTCGCTCTACGGCACCGGGGCGATCATCCTGATCGCCTATCTCGCGCGCTTCCTGCCGCTGGTCCTGCGCCCCGTCGCTGCCGCCGCCTCGGCCGGCGATCCCGCGCAGGACGAGGCCGCCCGCATCGCCGGCATCGGCCTTCTGCGCCGCATCGGCCGGATCTTCACCCCCTCGGTCGCCCCCGTGGCGCTGGCCGGCGCCGTCCTGATCCTGATGACGGCGATGAACGAGCTGACGCTGTCTGCCCTTCTGTGGTCCTCGGGGCGCGAGACGATCGGCGTCATGGTCTTCTCCCTGCAATACGAGGGCAACTCGACCGCCGCCGCCGCCGTTTCGGTCCTCTCGACGCTGCTGCTGATCGCCCTCTGCGCGCTGGCCGAGCTGCTGCTGGGCCGCCGCGATGCCGCCGCCCTGCCTTGGCGAGCATGAGTGCCGGCAACTGGACCGCAGGGCGATCCCATGAGGACGACGACCAGAACATCCACTGCCCACCTACCTGTTCCTGCAGCAGAGGGACGACTGAAAGAGGAGGTGAGCTTGCCACCGGGAGTGGAGGGTCCGACAAGAAATGGGTCCGGGTTCACTGAGCACCCCCTTCACCTCAATGCGCTAATGCCAAGACTTCGCGCTTCCCTTGCACCCACTTGCAGCTCCCAAGAACAGGCGCCGGCATGGCCATAAAAGCTCGTCTCATCTCGCAACAGATGAAAGAGCAGAGCATGACCAACCCCTTCGAAACCACCCCGGCCGCGATTTTCCTGCGCCGCCAGACCGAGCTTCTTGCGCACAAGAAGACCCAGAGGCAGATCGCGCACGAGGCGGGATTCGCCAGCGGGAACCTGATTAGCATGTTTAAGTCGGGTGCATCGAAGATCCCATTGGACAGGGTCCCCGCACTCGCCCGTTCTCTCGAGACCGCCCCAGCGTTCCTGATGCGCCTCGACCTCGAACAGGCCGTGGGGAAGACCGCATCAGTCGCCATGCTTGAGGTGTTCGGGACGCCGACGACCTTGAACGAGCGAGCCTGACTGGAGGAGATCCGTGATGCTTCGGGAAACAGCGACCCGAAGTTGACGACGCGGTCGAGGTCGGCCCTGCGCTCCATTTTCGGGAGATAGACCCGGAGGTGCTGGAACGGGTCGCTGCCAGAAGCTGCCCGTTCCTTGACGCGGCAATCAGGATCGCCCAGACCTACGCTCGGTCCCTGCCCTTTCCTGCTCGCGTGCAGGGATCGCATCAAGAACCGTCACTGCTACTTTCACCGAAGTCTCCTGCACGTTGACGTCGCAGAAGCCTGAACCCTTTGAGGTAGAGCGCGCCTCAGCGCCAACTTGGGTCAGGCGACCAGCCGCACGACCTCTCGAAAGCCCGTTCAGTCAGGCGGGGTTCAGCGGGATCGCGAGCCGCTTAGGATGGACACATTGTTCCGAAGCGTTACCGGCACCTGCCGAAGCGCCTGATGTTCATAGCGCTGGAGGGCGAGACTGGCATCGAACATCTCGACGTTCCGCGGAGTATCTTCGAGGCCAACTGCGACCCTCGACGCCTGGCTCGTCCATTACAACGCCGAGCGGCCCCATCTCGGCTACCGCAACATGGGCCGCAGGCGGATCGGACCAGTCATGTCATTCGTGAGCCGAGAAGATCAAGAGGGCGAGCGCCCGAGCAGGGTCGCCTAACCGGCTGCCGCCGCCCCGCATGCTTGGTCATGAACCTAGAAAAGGCGGCCCCCGCTCAAGGGTCCGCCCGGATGGCTGGCAAACCGCTTACTGCGACGAGCTGGCCAGAAGTTGGGTGATGCGACGGACCGATGCACGACGGTTCTCGCGCACATCGCCTTCCTGGTGGACCTTCGGGAACTGCTCGCCATAGCCCTGGACGACCATGTTCTCCGGCGGGACCTGGAACCGCTCGACCAGTGCGAGGGCTACGGATTCCGCCCGCCGGTCCGACAGCGCGAGGTTCATTGCTGGATCGCCGACCGTGTCGGTATGGCCCTCAACGAGGAATATCTCGATCGGGTTGCTCTCGATCGCCTCTCGCATGACATTGCCGAGCGTGGCCAGCGACTCGGCCTGATCGACCGGGATCGCGGCGGAACCCGTCTCGAAGGTGATGGTCTCGACATCGATCGCCGGGGCCAACAGGCGCAGCTGCTCGACATCGCGGATCTGGGTCAGGCTGAAGCGCTGGTCGAAGCCCGCTCGACGCATCAGCGCCTCGCGCAGCTGCGCCTCGTCGAGTTGCGCCAGCGAGGGGTTGGTGGTCTGCGTAGGTTGCGGCAGAGACGCGAAATCGACCGAGGCGGCCGTTGCCATGTCGTCCAGCAGCACAGTCTGCGTGCCATCAGCCAATACCAGCGTGCGGCGCAAGACGCGCAGGTCGGCGTCGCGGATCGTCACGACTTGGCTGCCATCGGCGCGGGTGACCACGGTGCGGGTCGAGCCGTCGTCGAAGGTCTCGGTCGCGACCGTCGAGCCGGGCTGGCGCAGCAGGACCACGTCGTCGCGCAGAAGCTGCTGCGTGCCATCTGGACGGGTCACGACGATTCGATCCGGGGCGGACAAGGCGACCTGCCGGTTGTTGCTGAGCATCGCGCCCACGGCAACGCCGCCCAGGCCTAGCAGCAGCGCACGAGCCAGATCGCTGTTGCGGCCGCTACCGCCGCTCGTGGCCGCGGTCTGGCTGGCCTCGGCCGAGGCACCAGCTTCCAGCCGGGTCGAAAAGTCCTCGGTCGAGGCACGGCGGTTCTCTTCGGTGATCTCTTCCTCGGTCACCTCGGCAGTGGCCGAGCCGTCCAACGCCGCGACACCAGCGGTGGAGGTGGCCGTGTCGCCGGCGGTCGCCGTCGCCTCGCCGCTGGTTTCGGGGGGCGGTTCAACGCTGGCGTCGGCAGTGGCATCGACCTCAGCCGCGTCAGTTGGTGCGGCGGTCTCCGTGTCGGTGGTGGCGGTCGCGTCAGGCTCCACCGCGGCGGCTTCGACCGCAGCGGCAGCGGCAGCGTCGGTCTCGGTCGTCGTGGTGGCCTCACCCGTAACACTGGTGTCGGCCGGAGCGTCCGCCTCACCGCCAGGTTGAGTCGCAGCGTCGACCGTTCCATCCGGATCGACCTCAGCCTCGGCACCGGCCCCGGCGTCAAGCTCGGCTTCGGGTTCGGCAGCATCGGCTTCGGCATCTGCCTCAACCTCGGGCTCGGCATCTGCCTCCGCTTCCATACCGGCCTCCACGTCGGTCGCTTCGGTCGCC
Source organism: Paracoccus tibetensis (assembly GCF_900102505.1). Lineage (GTDB taxonomy): Bacteria > Pseudomonadota > Alphaproteobacteria > Rhodobacterales > Rhodobacteraceae > Paracoccus > Paracoccus tibetensis. The sequence continues at coordinate 19,042 of NZ_FMVT01000023.1, forward strand.
TCGGTCTCGGTCGTCGCAGCATCCGCCTCGGGCAGGGTTTCCCCCGGCGGCGGCAGCAGCACGGTGCCATCTGCGGTCTGGGCTGCAGCCATCTGTGGGGCCAGCAGGGACAGGCAGGCAGCTATTGCGGTGGTGTTCTGGAAGATCCGGCGCATGTCTCGTCCTTGAGTTGCGATACAACCATGGGATGAAAACGGCCTGAGTGAAAAGATGTTCCTCTTTCCGCCGGTAGAAACGGAAATCTTGTTGAGCCGTGGCGCTACCACAACGACGTCCGGTTCGGCACGGCGACCCCAACTGACAGCCGTTTGGCAACAGCGCGGACTCCGACTTCGATTGCCGCGACCTACTGCGCGCGTAGATCGAGCGCGCCCCCAAGGCCACTATGGAGGTGATGGCCGCCCTACCCCGCACGCACGAGCCGGGCATGCATCATACCTACTCCACCGGCGAGACGCAGGTTCTGGGCGAGGTCGTCCACGGCGCCGTCGGCAAGCCGCTTTCGGTCTATCTGGCGGAGAAGATCTGGCATCACTCCTAGATGTAGGACGACGCCAACTGGTGGCTAGACAGCCTGGGCAGGGTCGAGATCGGCGGCAGCGGCCTGTCGCGACCCTCAGGGGCTTCGCGCGCTTCGGGCAGTTCTTCCTGGATGGCTTTGAGCGAGGGCCAGGCCATCCTGCCCGAGGGCTGGACAGAGACCGAAGGGCAGCTGCAAGATTTGATCAGCGGCACGACGGTCGAATATAGCTACATGTGGTGACCGGGTTGGACCGAGCCGTCGATCGCCGACGGTGCCTTCGCCGCCATCGGCATTCAGGCACAGAACATCTACATCAACCCGGCACTGAACGTCGTGATCGCCACGCACATGGCGCAACCGATGCCCTTGACTCGTAAGCCGCTCGATCTGCTCGTCGTGTTCAACGCCATTGCGGCAGTCCTGGACCGACAGCTCCTTTTCCCGGCAGAGGTTCAAAGAACGAAGCCGCACAATGCACTCTGCCAAAGGCCCGTCATGAGAAAACCGCGCCCGTCGGGCGCGGCAGCGAGAGGTCCCTAAACGTCGTTTTCTGTTACACCATCTTTGTCGACGTAGATGATTGGACCACGCACGAGGAGCCATAGCGCTCCTGCCCAAAGTGTGATCCCGACTGGAAGATAGATCGCAGTCAGCCTGCTGAAGATCCAATCGTCTTCCGCCAGACGATAAAGTCCGGCAGCGAGAAAGATTGCTCCGATTATTGAGAAGTTCTGCACCATAGATCGCCAGCGCAGGATCCGGATCAGCCTGACATCTCTTACCAGTTCAACCATTTCGTTTACCTCATGTTGCTTACTTCATAATGATAGATGTTGGCAAAAGCGGTGTCGCACGGATCTTTGGCCTGACAGTCAATCTCTAGGGTCAGCATGCATTGATCTCTGTTGCGCTGCGTGATTCACGGCCCGAAACGGAGCGGTGACATGAGCGACCTTTTCTGGCTGACTGATGCGCAGATGGCGCGCCTTGCCCCCTCTTTCCCGAAGTCCCACGGCAAGCCACGTGTTGATGACAGGCGCGTTCTCAGCGGGATTATCTTCATCATCCCCAATTGCTTGCGCTGGCGTGATGCACCCGCCGCTTATGGCTCTCACAAGACGCTTTACAGCCGCTGGAGGCGTTGGAGCGGGAAGGGCATTTTTGCCCGGATGATGGCCGGGCTTGCTGCCCAACACGGTGAAGAGAAGACCGTGATGATCGACGCGACATACCTGAAGGCCCATCGAACAGCGACCAGAAGGGCCGTCAAATTGGGGGCGTGGCCACCTGATCGGCCGCACCAAAGGCGGTATGAACACCAAGCTGCGTGCCATCTGCGACAGCCAAGGGCGACCGCTTGAACTGTTCATCACCGCCGGGCAGGTGAGTGATTATATCGGCGCACGGGCGCTGCTCAGCAGCCTGCCTAAAGGTCAAGTGGCTGCTCGGCGATCGCGGGTATGATGCCGACTGGCTGAGAGAGGCGGCAAGGGGATATGCGCCTGCATTCCCGGTCAGAAGCAGCGCAAGACGCTGGTATGACAAGCGACGCCACAAACGGCGCAACCGCATGGAGATCATGTTCGGCAGGATCAAGGATTGGAGGCGCGTCGCGACCCGTTATGACCGCTGCCCAAAGGTCTTCCTCTCTGCCATCGCACACGCGGCTCCCGTCATCTATTGGTTATGAATCCTGACCCTAGGCTTACTGCCGTTGAGGAAGTCTGCGGCCATTCTCAAAACTAGCGGTGCTTGAGCCGAAAAAATCCCGCGGGGGCCAGAGAACTTCGTGCAACTCTTCAAGTTCAACCATGCTGCGTTTGCTTGAACAGCCTGAGCCATTTGCAGCTTCAAGCGGTGCGTGGCGCCCGGCCCCGGGGCAAGTTCTGGACGGCATGCTCGAGCGTGGTCGAAACTCGCACTAGGTCGAGTTCCTCCGGGAGCATCCCTTCTGCGCCTTCTGTGGCGTTCCGGCAGAGCATGTAGACCATAGGGCCAAGCACGGGGCAAAAAGGCGCTGTCGTATTGATGGGCGCAGCTACAAAACCTCTGCATCAACTGTCATAGCAGCGTGAAGCAGCGGCAAGAACGCTCAGAGCGCGTCCACGCTCTCAATGATCCGCTTAAACCTATCTAGTTCTGCCCCACCCTCAACGAGTTTTTCACAGATCTGCTGAGCAACCCATGGTGTTTTGCATATATCATCGGAATCGAAGCCGTATTCGTCTTTGTAGGCTTGAACTTCGCGCTCCCATACTTCGCAATTGAGCCCCTTCAGATGCGCCTCCATGTTATCAGAGAATGACGCAAACCGTTCAAAACACCCGTCTGGGAAGTCAACCGGCTGTGCAATCCCCAAAACTCTCTGAATCATCACGTTCGCATTGACTTTCTGCTTCTTATTCGACTTGGATCGATCAGAGTCAAAAACAGCGAATGCAGGAATTCCAAGACTATTGAAAACAAACAGCGGCTTATCCATTTTCGTCTTGCCGTCCACGGAGATGATGGCAATTCCTTCAGCCTCCGGCTGTCGACCAACAGCCCGATAAGCTGCCTCCAATACTGCCCTATCGCTGACACCTTCGACAAGAACGACTTTTTGCGCAAAAAACCCTTCGCATATCTCTCGGCTGAAGATGTACATTTTTGATTCAAATGAAGCGTCGGAAAGAGGATCGCGACCTAAAGCCTCAGCAAAGAATTGACTGGCACGCGACACACTAACCGAGGAGCATCCATGTTGCTCCTCGCCCTCAACTGAAGTTCGACGAAGAATGCGCGCAGACTGGAATTTGTTCATTCCAATGAATTTTTCCGAATGAGTGGAAAAAACTATTTGAAACCTGATTCCTGAGTCGGTGCTGAAGTCCTTGCAGATCTGGTGGAATGCATCATGGATGACTTGCTGCTTGCTCGGATGTTGATATATCTCCGGCTCCTCTACTAGGAGAACGATGTCGCTCTGCGCTTCATCAAATCCTTCTCCATCATTATCAACTTTACTAGCAAGAAATTCGATCACTGAAAATAACGCGGCTCGCTGGAGCCCGTGCCCAACATTCTCCAGCCCGCTAACAAATCCGTTATCTTCAATGCGCAGTGATGGTTGAGGAAACGAAACCTTTAGTCCTTCTTTGCTCGCCCAATCAGCCATAAGCCTTGAGTCGCGATAGTATCGTTGCACTGTCGACGTTAGCCGGTCGCTGATACTGGCGAGCTGTGGAAATCGTTCAGGGCTTACCAATTCGGAGAATTCGGTCTGGCTTCGGGAAATGAAATCAACGACCTCGCGCTGGTTCTCGTAAACCTGCCGCGCAATTTCAGAGAGAAGATTGATTATTGGGCTCTTCTTTGCGCCGGAAGTTTCTTCGCCTGCGTCTGCAACTGCAGGAACATAGTGAACCGACGTCTTCTTTGCAAGCTTTCCACTAGCGACGTTAGGCGCACCAAAGAATCCTCTAATTGAGGCAAGCTGAAGCAAGCCTGGATTGGCGGCCTCCCACGCTAACATCAAAGCTTCGACTTCCTCTGCATTTGAAGCGCGGTCAAGTCCCTCAGTTTCATCAGCAATCCTGTTAAAGAGGCTACGTTTCGTTGTCTTGCTCTGTTCTGCTCTCACCGCTGCAAATGCAGGATAGGCAGGTGCATTGACCGAATAATGCAGGTGAGCGTCAGCCCTATCCTGCCTAAACGTCCGAGTTACGCTCAACAGGCCGTTGCTAACGGCACCACCAAATTCCGCAATTTCTGAAGGCACGAGGTTCTTAAATATCACCGAGATCTGAATTTCCTCAGCTCTGCGGTGGTAGTAATCGTCATCAGTAAGTTTCGGAGCTGCCTCAAAGAAAATTTGAAGCGCGCGCAGGACACTTGATTTTCCTGCGTTGTTGCTCCCAAGCAGAGCTGTCACTTCACAGAAATCTAGATCCAAAGCTCTGATGGATCGGTAGTTTCTAATTGAGACGCTCGCAATCTGCATGATCAATCCTGCTGCTAAACCATATTCTAGGTGCTTCTGCCTACAATCGCTTTCTTACTGTCATAGGTAAAGACACTGATCAGCCCACCTAAGAACAGGAGCGACCACCCTCTAGATGAGAGGTTTGAACTATTTAGGATTGGGAAGCCGTTCTGATCCAAAGCAAAGGCTCCTGTTAGAATCGATAAGATCAATAGCGCCAGACCCAGCCCGACACACAAGCGCACGAAGAAGTTTGACATCTGAATCCTTGCCTTTGCTCCTTCTAACTTATTGAGCAGCCGAACTCATAGTCCAGCACTAAGGGTTACTGCTTGTTGATAACGTGCTTTGTCGCCAATTTCGACAAAGCTGCAGATAATCCCTGGCCTCTTTGCCGAGTCGTGCGATGCCTAGCAGGCGGGCAAGTTCCAGATTTGGATCTTCAGCTTTAGATATCCTAGCTTCATCCCGATCAATGACGCTCGCGATCTCGAACCTCGATACCTCCCGCAGCGATCGATTGCCCATACCGCGGTAAGACACACGGTCTCTGATGCTGCCCTGTTCCCACAGGAACCTGACATCATCCTCAACCGTCACGTCGAAGCTGTCGTGCAGCGTAGCGAGGCGTGCCTGAATGCGGGCGCCGGTGCGCTGCCAGCCATGAAGATTGGAAATTCTTCTTGCCAGGGAGCTATCGGGTATCGGGCCCTCTAGCGCGACGATCTGCTGCATCAGGCTGCGGAGATCGGGGGTGTAGCTTTCGTCAAAGAAGCGCTCGGGGCTAATTTGCACTCCTCGCGACGGGGCTGGTGCCGAGGCGCCGACGGATGCTTGTTCAGCGAAAAGAACCGCATGCTTCTCGACAATAACATCATAATCTAGGACGCCTGCTTGCTGCGGACCGGGTGCAGCTGCCGGCTTGATCATTTGCTCATCGGAAGGAGCGGCGTCTTCGTCAACTGGCTCCTGCGGCGCATCTTCCGCAGCCCGGCGCGCCCGGTCAGCTTCCAGAATGGCTTGGAGGCTGCCGTCAATACGCGTGATCGTGGCATCAGGAGCCCGGAACCAGTCGGTCGACCAGATCCGCAGTATCTTCCAGCCCAGACCTTCCAAGACAGCCTGACGGATCCGGTCCCGGTCGCGCGCTGTTGCCGAGGAATGATAACGCGCTCCATCACACTCCACGCCGGCCAGCCAAACGCCCGCGTGATCGGGGTGCCGCACGCCCAGGTCGATACGGAAGCCGGACACCCCGATCTGCGTGTGGACCTCCCACCCTTTGGCGGCCAAGGCGTCCCGCACCGCCTCCTCGAAGGGTGAGTCCGCAGGTCCGACCGAGCCGCTGTCCTGCGCGGAAAGGGCCACCGGTCCCCGGTTAGCGAAGTCAAGAAACGCCTTGAGATCCGCAACTCCGCGGGCGCGTGTCCGTGTGGTGTCGATCTGATCGGCGGTAATCGAGGCAAAGACATGCAGTTCCGCCCGGGCCCTTGTGATGGCAACGTTCAGGCGCTTTTCGCCGCCGTCCTTGTTCATCGCGCCGAAGTTCATGGTGAACTTGCCGGCCTGGTCCGGCCCGAAGGTGATCGAGAACAGCATCACGTCGCGTTCATCGCCCTGGATGTTCTCCAGGTTCTTGACGATCACTGGCTCTTCCCGCTCGTCGGCGAAGAACCATTCTAGATCGGGGTTGGCCTTGCGCTCGGCATCGAGCAAGTCAAGGATCAGACCCTGCTGCTGTGCGTTGAAGGTGATCACGCCGAAGGTAGGGCGCTTTTTCTCAGGCAGCCTGAGCCATTCCGTTAGGCGCTTGCGAATAAAATCAGCGATTGCACGCGCTTCCACGGGATTGATTGACCCTGTGCCGCGCCCATAGATGCCCTCGACCTTGTGCAGCCGCACGGCATTGCGAGAAGCGTCGGGCGAGGGGAACGTGACGAGGCCGCCGTCATAGTAGTAATGGTTGGAAAATGCGATTAGCGCCTCGTCCCGGCTGCGATAATGCCAGTTCAATCGATGGGTGGGGATGCCTGCAGCCGCCACCTCGTCCAGGATGGACGGCATGTCCTTTTCGAATTCCGCGAGTTCAGCGCCTTCCTGGGTGCCGTCATCGCTGCGCCCAAAGAAGTTCGTCGGCGGAAGCTGCTTCGGATCACCCACGATGATCGCCTGGCGCCCGCGGGCAATTGCGCCGATGGCATCCCAAGTCGAGATCTGCGAGGCTTCATCGAAGATGACGAGGTCAAACTGCGCCTGCCCGGCGGGCAGATATTGGGCAACCGACAAGGGCGACATCAGCACGCATGGTGCCAGCTTGCCGAACGTCGTCGGCATGTCGGCAATCAGGCTGCGGATCGCCCGCGTCGGGCGCTGCAATCCCAGTTGATGCCGCAGAACCCCCAGTTCCGAATTCCGCGGAACCGAGTCGCGCGTGGGAAGATCATTTCCCAAGCGGCGCATTACCTCGTCGGAGGCGAGATTGGCCAAGGCATCATCAAGTTCCCGGAAGCGACGGATCAGGGCGTCATGTTCCCAATGCGCAAAGCCACGCAGGCAGGGTTCGGCATCCATCGCCAGCCGCAGCCACCAGGCCATATAGGCCTGCTCGAAAGCACGCACGGTATCGGGAATATCTGCTTTCTCCTCCAAGGCGCGAACCAGCGGCTCCAATCCGGCACCGATGGCCTCGGCTCGACAGGCGCGCCATTTCAGCCAGTCGCCGAACCGGCTCTGTAGAGGCTCCAGTCCGGCCAGGAGGGTGTCACATTCCTGTGCCAGGGCGCCTCCTGCATTGGCAAAGGCCGCTGCGGCTTGATCGGACCTATTCGCTGTGTCGCGCAGGGCTTGCAGCAGGCCAGAGAAGTCGCCGCCCGAGGCATGGGACAGTTGGGGCCGGTGTGCTTCCAGCCGCGCGGCAGGCAGGCCGGCGGCGCGCAAGTGCCGTTCAAGATCCAGGAAAGCGGATGCCGTATCGATCTGAGCAGCAATGCGGGCTGCATCCGACTCCTCGCCCGCAAATCCAGGCAGCGACTGCAGGCTTGAGGCGGCGATGTCCTGCCGTGCGCGCAGAAGTTGCTTCAGTGCCGAAAGGTCGCGTGCAGGATCCGCCTGACCCGCGCTTGCATAGCTTTGCAGCACCGTGCGGAGCTTTTTCTGCGCAAAGCCGGCAAAGGGCCAGGACTTTCTCTGTGCCTCGCGCCACTGCAGTTCCAGGGCGTCCAGCGGCATGTCAGCCAAACCCTCATCGGGGTAGCGGGCCGAGAGTGTGGACCGGGCCTGGGCTGCGCGCGACAAGGCATCCTTTAGAGCGTCAAGTCCGGCGCGGGCTTCATTGGGGTCGCGCAGCGCCTCGGGAGAAACGGCGGGCTTGTCCAGTCGCTGCGCTGCCAGCCCGACAAGGGCGGCGGCAATATCCGGATGCTCCGCCTCCGTCGGGGACAGGCCCAGCCGCTGCGCCAAGGCTTCTTGGGCATCGCGTGCTGCGCCTCGCGCAAGACGTAGTGCACGGGCGCACTCAAGATAGCGGTCCTGCCAGCCATAGGACCATTCAGCGCGATCCAGCAGTGACAGTGGCCCGGCAGGGTCCAGGTCTGCGACGATTCGCTGGCGCGTGCCCAGATCGGCGGCCAGCCTTCGCAAACGCTGCCAGCTTGCCTCGTCGTGACAATCCTTGTTGTCAAAACGCAAGGCAAAGCTCGGAATGCCGGCAGCAACCTTGCCGATGGCTTGGTAGACACTGAAGCCTTGTGTGCCAGGCCGATGCAGCGCGTCGACATAAGCGTTCAGCTGGTCGCGCGTGAGGCGCAGGTCCTCGGCAACCCGGACCCATTCCTGCGCTCGAGCAGCAGTGGCTCTGTCCCAGGACCGGCCAAGCTGAGTCAGCACACTCTTGCGGTCAGCCTTGCTGGAGTGCAGTTCCAGCACTGGCCTGCCCCCTGAAAAGTGGTCCTCCCTGAAGTAGGCTTTCGAGCCAGATGGAGGACAAGCAATGCCCCAGAAGAAGCACAAGCCCGAAGAGATTGTAGCGAAGCTCCGGCAAGTCGATGTGTTGGTATCGCAGGGTCAGTCTGTGGCCGCGGCGGTTCGCTCAATTGGCGTGACGCAGTTCACCTACTACCGGTGGCGTCAAGAGTATGGCGGGCTGAAGACAAACCAAGTGAAGCGGCTGAAGGAGTTGGAGAAGGAGAACGAGCGGCTCCGGAAGGCCGTGTCGGACCTCACGCTCGAGAAGTTGATCCTTCGGGAAGCCGCTTCGGGAAACT
>NZ_FMVT01000017.1 GCF_900102505.1 Paracoccus tibetensis
GGTCGTGGCGCTTCCATGACGAACCTGGCCCATAATGCTTCCTTCCATTCACGAGAAAGGATCGCACCATCAAACCCTGGGATCAAACACCTAGGTGACCGGTGGTCTGACTTCGTTGCCCAGGATCGACTATAACCCTCTTGTGCCAGCACCATCGTTTTCTTTCCGAAGCGGTCGTTGATCGCGTCTAAGGCGGCGGTCAGCCGCGCATCGCGCGGCTGATCCGGCGCGAAAAGCATGGCAGGTCGGTCGGCCTCGGCCAGAAGGTCATCAAGGATGATCCCGGCCTTGGTGTAGGCGTGCCCGTTTCCGGCTGGATCTCCCTTCCAGCCCCGCCGCGCGGCACTAACTGCAGCGTCGACCAGATCGAAGGTATGGTTCGACATTGGCCGCAGGCGGATGCTGCGCGAGGCGGAGTGCTGCGGCCTGTCGGGCTTATGCGGATTGGTGTGGTAGAAAACTGTCAGCGTGCCGGCGACAAGGCCATGCTGGCGCAGCTTCTCGGCAGCGCGGGTGGCATGAGCTGTGATGGCTTGGGCCAGCACATCGAAGCTCGTCATGGGCGTGCCCGCGGAGCGGGTCACGGCCATGCCTTTGCGCTGCGGCGGCACGTCCTCAAAATCGACACAGGGGATGCCGCGCAGCTCGGCCACCAGGCGCTCGAGAACGACCGTGCCGATCTTCCGCCCGAGGGCGAGCGGCATGTCCCGCAACTCGGCCGCCGTCCTGATGCCCTGCGCGGTCAGCTTGGCCTCGGTTGCAGACCCTACACCCCAGATCTCGCCTATCGGGATGCGGCGCATCACATAGTCCCGCACGTCTGCATTCATCAGGTTGCAGACCCCGGAAAAGATCGGGTTCTTCTTGGCGGCATAGTTTGCCAGCTTCGAAAGGGTCTTCGTTGGCCCGATGCCGACGCAGGTTGGTATCCCTGTCTCGATTCGGACAGCGGCGCGCATTCGGACGGCATGAGCCTCCATCCGGTCGCCAAAGCCGGCCAGGTCAACAAACGTCTCGTCGATCGAGTAGACGTCCAGGCGCGGCGAATAGCTGTGCAGCACCTCGACCACGCGCCGGCTCATGTCGCCGTAGAGGGTGTAATTTGAGGAAAGGGCCTTTACCCCGTGGCGCTCCATCAGGTCACGCATCTTGAAAACGGGGGCACCCATCTTGATCCCGAGGGCCTTGGCCTCGTCCGACCTGGCTACGGCGCAACCGTCATTGTTCGACAGGACGATGACCGGAATGCCGTGTAGGGCCGGGTCGAAAACGCGCTCGCAACTGACATAGAAGTTGTTGCAGTCGATGAGTGCGATTGGAGCTGAAGAGGCTTCAAGCACCTGCTCTACTCGACCGGAAGGCGCCGGACGACGCCGGCAACGACGCCCCAAATCTCGGTCGTCTCCGTTACCGGGATCGGCTCATAGGCGTCACTGCGCGCGCGAGGGTCCAGAAACCACAGGCCGCCCCTCTTCGCGAGCTTCTTGACGGTAATTTCGCCGTCAATCAGAGCCAGGACGACGCGGCCACTGCGGCGGCGCCCGGCGCGGTCAACAGCGATCAGATCACCGTCAAGGATGCCCTCGGCCTCTAGTGAATCGCCGGAAACGCGCCACCAAAACGTCGCGTGTTCATGCCGCACAACCCATTTGATCGGATCAACCGTGTCCTCAAGATCGTCTGCCGCTGGCGAGGGAAAGCCAGCAGGCACAGGGAAAGAGGCCAGCGGCACCTCTCGATTTACGAGCGTGATCTTGATTGGTCGGAGGTGCATGACACGGTGGCCTTAGAACAATAAGTGAACACAGCCTTACCGCGCGTCCCCCCCACTTCGTCAAGCCATATGCCCGACCAGCGCCAAAATCAGACGATACACGGTAGCAGTATGCGGAAAATTAGCATACTATAGCTTATGTCGTGGAGAAGTCATCTTACGCCTGATGAGCGCCAGGAGCTGCACCTGATTGAAGCAGAGAGGGCAAAGGTCATCAGCGCATACAATGCTGTTTGGCGGCGGCTAAAGGCGCGCTGTGACGCGCGCCAGCGCCGCCTCGCAATGAAATTTGAGGAAAAGCATGACCCAACTTCATCAAACTCATGATCTGACCCGAACTTGCGGCCATTGTGGCACTGAGGTTCGGCAGGGATATTCGGTTTGCGCAGCATGTGGCGCGAACTACCGGCGTCGCGGCTTGGGCATCTTCATTCCTGCAATTCTTGCTCTTGCAGCGGCAAATGCCGCGGCGGCTGGTCGTTGGGATGCCGCGCTCGTCGTGGGTGTTCTTCTGGTCTGGTTGATCCGGAGATCGAGGCAATATCTCTGGTATCGCCGGAACGTATAGAAACGCGGCATCATCCCGCTAGCTGAGCGCAGCAAAGATGATGCTCGCCATGCAACTGCATCAACTACGAACGGGGTGCAGCGGCACAGCGTCAAGCAATGCTTGTCCTGCAGCCTTCGGGCTCCCGTCACCATTGACATAGGCATAGAGCGTCGTCGTCGTGATCCCGAGGCGGCGCGCAACCTCTTTGGCGACAGCGTTTGGGTCGGACATGGCCGTCAAGGCCATGCTCAAGGTCGTGCGATCCATTTTACGGGGCCGTCCTCCAAGCCTGCCGCGGGCCCGCGCGGCCGCGATCCCAGCTTGTGTCCGTTCAACGATCAGCTCCCGCTCGAACTCCGCAAAAGCGGCGAAGATGCCAAAGGCCAGCCGGCCGTTCGCGGTGGTCGTGTCGATCTGCGCGCCAGCTCCGGCCAGAACCTTCAGCCCAATGCCTCGATCTCGGAGGGCTTCGGCAGTGGTCACCAAGTGGCGTAGATCGCGGCCAAGGCGATCCAGCTTCCAGATCACCAACGTGTTGCCCGGCTGAAGTGACTTCAGACACTCCTTCAGGCCAGGTCGTGCATCGAGCCGACCGGAAGCCAGATCCTCATAGATGCGGTCAGGCTCGACGCCAGCGGCAAGCAATGCGTCACGCTGCGGGGCAAGTGTTTGGGTGCCATCCGACTTCGAGACCCTGATGTAGCCGATGAGCACTTCTCAACCCCGCAAGAAAAGATCACCAACACCCTGCAACCTGCCATAGATTTCCGCAACCGGTTTTCTGGCAGTTCATAGGTCTGCTAGCGTCTGGTTTTCGCTGCGCAAGGAGTTCGCAAGAAAACCGGTCGTTTTTCTGACACTGCCTCCACGGCGGTGATGCAGACAAACAGCAAGCCAGACTTCGCAGCCTTTCTGGGGCGAAATGCAATTACGCCAAGATCACCACCCGCTACCGCTCGCCCCGGGCTTCACGCGGCCGAGGCTGTCTGAACACACGGCTTACAGGTGCGAGGTTCGGAACGTTACTCAGCGGTAGGCCATCCAGCGCAACACTGTTGCCCGGAACAGGCTTATCTCCGGTAATTGGAAAAGGCGCATCAACCAGCATCATCTGCTACGGCGCGCCTTCTCATTTAGTTTCCAAAGCCTTTTTAACAGCTGAGGCTACATCTGCATGGGTCGTACAACGGATCTGACCGGTTGTTGTCATTCGCCATACGGAAAAGCCGAAACTACCTGTCTGCTTCATGGTCTCCGCCGACCAGGTCCCCTCGGTAATAAACCGCACCAAAATGCGTTGCTGGCCCTTTTCGTCCCGGATAGCCAACAACTTGCGACCAGCTTCCGTTTGAAGGAGAAACCCACCTTTAGGATCGATCGCTATAATCTTCTTGTCTGTCCACACAAGGAAATCAGGAAAAAAACGCCGACTGTCGCCTTTGTCCAAGAGAGGAATCGAGTATCCCCCGTTCACTGGATTGCGGGCCCAGGTGTGTCCCGTAGCATCAATCTCGTGGGCTACCGCAAGTTCTGGCGCGTTGAGATCGCTATAGCTCTCATGGACCGAGTAACTAAATTTTTGAGCGGCATCTGGACGAACATACACTGCCCCTACGGTATAAGGATTTGAATCTTCGAATGCCAACTCCGCATGAGATAGGTATGTATCGACAAGCCGTTCGGCATCCTCGCGCAACTGTTGAGCGGCAACACTCGTAATCTCCACTCGTGCTTCAAACTTTGGATCGGCCCAATCGATTGTCTTGACTGCTTCGGGATACCGAGACTGCATGTGTCTCCGAACGAGCCAGCGCGCTATGACACGGTTCGAGTGAGCTTTGACATATTTTTCGATCGATGGCTTGGAGCCATCACCGATTTGTTGAATCGCGCGTGTTAGCTCGCCCGCGCCCTGAACATTCACGGAATCTGTCGTATAGTCGTGTATGGAGGATATAGCTTTAGTAAGTGGAGCGACGGCCTCATCGGCATCTATGTGTATTTCTGGGATCGTGAGGCTTATCTTCGGCTCAACACGCGACCGCCGCCGGTCACGTGCATCGCTGAAACCCTCTAGCTTTACGTCCGGGATCTCTGAAGCTATCTTTCGGCGAACCACTTCAAGTATTTTTGGAAATTCCTGCTTACTGTCGATGCGAATGTAAAAATTCGCCGTATTCAACAGAGGGTCAGGATAATGACGGGCCCCCGGTTGACGCAAGACGCGGCCAATGACTTGTTCGACTTGAAGAGCCGACCCCATAGATTTATCGATATAGGCAAAACAGCAGGCCGGATCGTCCCAACCCTCCTGAAGGCTCTGGTTGAAGATAATATGCCGATAGGTTCCCTGAGAAAACACCGCGAAGTCGTCCTCTCCGCCTGAGAAGAGGTTGAATCCTTCTGGGGATGGATAATCTTTCTGATTCATTTTCAGATCGCAATAGAGGGCAATCTCGTCTCCAGAAATACCTTTTTCTTCAGTTAGGTACCGCCAGATTAAGATAGGAGGCGCTTTGCGTTGGTTGAACGGCCGGTGAGGGTTATCTGCCGTTCCATCATCCTGACTGATGTTTGTGCGGCAAACGTAGATCGCTTTCGGCAGGAAGCCGGCTTCGAGTTCGTCTGCTTTAAGCGTGGCAAGCTGAAAGTCCTCGAGCATGTCATCGAGAGTAGTTTCCATCTCGGTGTCGTAGCCGCCGAGAACAACTTGTCGTTTTACCAAGCCAGCGTTGACTGGCTCCTTTGATCTAATGGCAGTGATCAAGCAGCGCGACGCACTATCTTCGGAATCAGAAGTTGCCTCAGCGCTCCAACCTACTTGCTTGAGCCGATCGATAATCTGTCCTAATTTACCTGGGGTGCGCATCGTCGCTGAGGCCGCCAAGATAATGTCCGGTTCAAGTTCAAGGAGCAGATCCGTCTGCTGATCGGATAAATTGTGTGCTTCATCATATACGATGATCAGCGGACGCCGCTCCGATGCGCTAGAAGCTTTTCTCCCAGCAAGGACTTCCCAGAGTGCTCCGTCATTCTCGTCCTCGTCCTTTTGGTGAACTTTGAGTTTGCCGTCGCCTTTCGATTTCTGATTGAAGCTGCCCACCGTAGTCAGCAGGATGCACGCCTGCGTGTCGTCTAGGATTTGATCCACTTTGGCTTCACTTAAGTAGCCGACGGTAAACTGGGGGATCAGATGTTCGTACTTCCCGCCCGCCTCGAAATTGGCGAAAGTCTGATCGACGACAGCTTTGGATTTCGAAACCCACAGCACGATAGGTTCGAGATGCATGCCCGCACGCAGCAACGAAACTGTATCGGCAAGAATGGCTGTCTTACCGGACCCTGTGAGCGACGCGAGCGCTTGGTAGAATGGCGTCGGCCACCCCATATACTCAATAGGCCGCTTCTTGTCGGTGACCAGAAGCGCATAGCGAGCGACAATTTGTTTAGACGCTTTAGTCTGAAAGGGAAGTAGCTCGATGCTCACGCGACTGTCTCCTCGCCGGCATCTGGGGTTGATCCGACTCCGTAGGGGTGTAGCGCTTCGTTGAACCCAAGCGCATCAAGGATCCGATTTGGAATTTGGTAAAATTCGACGTTGGGACCACTGTAAGTCGATATTCGCGCGTAGACGTGGAACGGTTGTGCCAGCCCTTCAGCCTTCGCTTCCGCGACGATGGCTCGAAACGAGGTGCGATTGAGTACGGAAGCCTGATCTGGACCGTTCCATATTAGGAAGAAGCCTTCACCCCGCGCGCTTTTCGCGAACAGGTGCAAATGTGCTCCTGCGGGCAATCGTCTCAGGTGAGCAGCAGCCCTGTCCCTTTGATCCCAGTAAGAGGTCAACAGCAGGTCGACCATTTCTTCTCGCTCAAGTGCCAAAACCGCCGCAGCGTCGACCTGCGACATCAGCTTTGAAAACCGGAAGCCGCTCGAAATCGGCGCTGCAGAGATCGCGGTCACACCTTTCTTGTTAACTCGTTCTCCGGTCACAGCCCGCTTCAAACGCTCATAGGTAAGCGTACGAGCATAGGCATCGCCACGTTCCGGGCGGCCTTGCTCAATAAGCAGGAAACGCCGATTGGCTCCTGATTCAGCATTCAGTTCCATGATTGCGTGCGCAGTTGTGCCCGATCCTGCAAACGGATCGAGCACAATGCCTGTGGGCGGGCACCAGATTTGAATAATTTTCTTGATCAGCTTCATTGGTTTGACCGTCTCAAACCCGTGGCCAGGACCGACGATCGAAGTAAGCTCATTAACGCCAATCTGACTATGGCCAGAATGCTCGTGATCCCATGAGGTTGTTCCGATGTCTAACGGCTCCTCATAATCATCGTCAGACCAGTAGGTCGTCGGAACAATTCCTTGTTTTACGTCCTTTAAATACTTCTTCATACCGAAGGTGCCCTGACCATTGTCGCGCCAATGCGCAGCAGGCCAGACTCCGGATCTTATTTTCTCAGCAGCTCGACGCGCAGCCTCCAGTGCTTTGTGCTCGGGCGAAAACGACTCTTCGGTCGGAATTGGAGCGCCTTTAATGAGCAAAGCCTTTTGGCGACCATCGCCGATGTCGCGTTCAACGTACTTTGATCCCCAAGTTTCCAAATATGCTTTCATTCGCCGCTTTTCGGAGCTCCAGTGGCGGCCCGCGGTGGGATAGTGCAGCTGACCAGTGAATGGCGATTGAATCGCGTAGATCATGGAAAGATGCGTTTCCTCACCACGCGCCGTTAAATCACCGGGCTTCCATGGATGAGGATCGCCATCGCGCGAGAGGTAGCGTTTGTCCATCTCCTCAGTGCGTGGGAGGAGAGCAGTCTTCGCCCGTTCCGCATTCTTTGCATAGACAAGGACATATTCAGTTGCTGTAGAGAGTTGGCGCTGATCGTTTCGCGGCGCATATGACTTTTGCCAATTGATTATTCCGATACGATTCGCCTCTCCAAACATCTCATCGAGCAGCATACCCAAGCGAAAGAGCTCTCGATGATCAATACAGATCGCAAGGACTCCTCCAGGTCGAAGCATTTCTTTCATCATCCATAGGCGTGGTGTCATGAACCGGAGCCACTTGGAATGCCTTGACCCGTCATCCGCCGGAACCAACCTTCCTAGGTCGGGATCATTTGGATCCTCGTCCCAACGATCGTTGTACCGAAAGTCCAAGCCGGTGTTGTAAGGAGGGTCGGTTAGTACGAGGTCAACCTGGCCACGGTACTTGTATAGACTGACCAGCGCTTGAAGGTTCTCCCCTTCGAGAAGAATGTTTTCTGACTGCTGTGTTTCAGAGCCGACGCAAAATTTCTTCTCGATCCGCTGTGCGCGAGGCTTCAACTGTCGAATGATTTGCCATGGAGGGGTCTGACCCGGGTATGTCAGCCGGATGCCGCCTATGTCCACACCGTCGCGCTCAAGTAGCAGTCGGATGAGGTCTTCGCGGCTCAGTTTGCTGTAATCAATCATCATTTTCCTCAACAAGGCCGGGCCGCGCCTGCTCCTGAATCAATATAAAGCTCGTGCCGCGTCTGCGGAGAGCTTGCCGTTGCTGGGTACACCGTGACCGTCGCTGACTAGAACGCAACGCGAACATATGGCAATTGCTATTCTGACGGTCATGGATCAGGCCCTTCTGGCTCGGTCAGGCGTCTTCTTTATGACCCCTCAAAGCCGAGTACCACTCGGACCTTCTCGCCTCTGACGGGTTCGCGGCCGGTCAGGGTTTCGACCTTGACGCGCGGCTGGCCGTGCCGGGCAGGGTACAGCGCCCCGGGAGCGGGGAATGGCATGAGCGTCAGGGGGTTGCCATGGATGCACTTGTCTTGGGACGGAGACGGCAGGAAGACTTGGAGAACCTCGTTACCGTAGGCGAAGGTGAAGAACGCATAGGGGACGGTGTCGACGCCGGCTCGCCGGCGCATAAGCATGAGCACGATGAGATCGTTGCGCATTGGACCGGGGATGAAGGTGCGGATAACCGGCAGTTCGGCAACGAAGTCGCGTGTGTGATCAGTGTCGCGAACCCAATTGAAGGTTTCGCAAAAATGCTGCGTCTCGACCTCGGGTATCAGGGTAAGGCCGATTTTGACGAGCCCCTTCAATGCCGCCACCGGGATATAGGGGTCGCGGTGCAGCTCAGAGCTAATCTGCTTCGCCTCTTCGTCAATCTCGAAGAAGGGATCGTCCTCATATTGCTTCAGCTGGAAGCCTTCGTTAGTGTACTCGACACGCCAACCTTTCCCTGTGGTAGGGCTTTTGATCGTCGGGACTCCATTCCGTCCCTTGATGCGCGATAAGGTGCGCATTGGCTTGGACCAGTTACCGAGATCGTTCTCGATGCCCTCGCCAAACAGGTGATTGCAGGTGTCGCATTCGTAGTTGCTGAACAGTCCCGTATTGCCGAACGCAGCCGGTAATGCGTGCGCCTCGTCCCTGAAACTGACTGCTGGCTCGTTATTGCCGCAGAAACGGCAATGCCTTGGCCGCTCTGAGTTGCCAAGCATGAGCTTCATGCCAGGCTGAAGGAAGATCGGTTCAGCGCCCACATAGTGCTTATCATAAAAGTCAGCTGCAGCAAGGGTAGCAGCAGGAAGGTTGGTCATCGGTGGGCCTCCATCAAGCGCGCCGCAGCACTCGTTCGACGCGCACCCGCCGAAAACCCTGCGTGTAGATCTGCTGCCGGAGCTGTTTGATATCGTCTACGCCAAATGCCACTGCAGCCTTCAGCGGGCTGGCAAAGGTGGCGTAATAGCTCCACCGCGCGTCGTCCGGCAACTGCGGGTTTTGCCGCCTGTCGGTAATAACGACGTCCCGCGGATCACTGGTATTTCTGAAAGCGTAGAAGGTTATCCAGTCGACTCGGCGATAGCGCGCGGCTTTGCTGAACGGGACGGACTGTATCTTTACGTCGCTTTGGTCAAGCACCCAGCCACGCTGCTCAAGGATCTGTCGGACCATGTGACCGATCATCTGCTTCACACGATCAGCAAGAACATTTTCTCGAAACTTGGCAAGAAGTTGTTCCTCCAGTCCCTCGACGGCGGGTTTTCGCAACTCTGACGCTGTTTCAAGCCGGGCAATGTTTTCCGGTTGCCCCAGGAACGCCCAGATCTGCTGACCGATATCAGTCGCGTAAAGCGAAGCAAATTTTTCGGGGCTATAGGTCAACATGATCTACTCCTATACCGGGCAAATATGCCCGGCCAAAAGCGCCTGTCAATGGCGTGTAGCAGCGAGCATCCGTTCGCCTTCATGGGGGATACGATCAGATCCTGTTAACTCGTGTTACCGGCCAGCGGATTGTCATTCATGCAGCTTGTGACATAATTTATATTACAGCTCCTTTAGGGTCAGGATTCATAACCAATAGATGACTGTTGCTGCTAGGGCGATGGCCGAGAGGAAGATCTTCGGACATCTGTCGTATCGAGTTGCCACGCGCCTCCAGTCCTTGAGCCTGCCGAACATGATCTCGATGCGACTTCGCCGCTTGTAGCGTCGCTTGTCATACTTGACCGGCGCCTTGCGTTGCTTCCGACCGGGGATGCAAGCGCGTATCCCTTTGTCCTGCAACGCGTCTCTCAACCAGTCAGCATCATAACCGCGATCGCCAAGCAGCCATTTGACGCTTGGCAGGCCGCTCAGCAGCGCCCGTGCGCCGATATAGTCGCTCACCTGTCCGGCGGTGATGAACAGGTCGAGCGGTCGTCCCTGGCTGTCGCAAATGGCGTGCAGCTTGGTATTCATGCCGCCCTTGGTGCGGCCGATCAGGCGTCCACGCCCCCCTTTTTAACGGCCATACTGGTCGCTGTTCGATGTGCCTTCAGGTATGTGGCGTCGATCATCACGGTCTTCTCCTCGCCGTGGCTCGCAGCGAGACCAGCCATCATCCGGGCGAAAATGCCCTTCCCACTCCAACGCCTCCAACGGCTGTAAAGCGTCTTGTGAGGCCCGTAGACGGTAGGTGCGTCACACCAGCGAAAGCCATTGCGGATGATGAATATAATCCCGCTGAGAACTCGCCTGTCATCAACGCGTGGCTTGCCGTGCGACTTTGGAAAAAATGGGGCCATGCGTGCCATCTGCGCGTCGGTCAGCCAGAAAAGGTCGCTCATGTCACCGCTCCGTTTCCGGACCGTGAATCACGCAGCGCAACGGAAATCAATGCATCCTGACCTAGGACGTTGTCACTGACGATACAGGCAGGCTTGCCGTAGACCCTGACCAGCGCATCCAGCTCGCGCGCGACCCTTGCGCCCGAGATACTGGTGTCGGCGATCAGGCACAGGTTTTCTCGGCAGCAATCGTCGATCACCGCAAGGATGCGGAACTTGCGGGACGCCCCGAACGTGTCCGCCACGAAGTCCAGCGACCAGCGCTGGTTTGGCATCAGGGCCAAGGGCATCGGCGTGCGTGGGCGTCGGGCCCGCTTGCGGCCGCGTCGCCGCCGGACCGACAGCCCTTCCTCGCGATCGAGCCGATACAGCTTCTTCGGGTTCATCAGCATGCCCCTGCGCTCCAGCAGCAGACCGATCCGCCGATAGCCGAACCGGCGGCGCAGCGCCGCGACCTCCTGCATGGCCTTGCGGATCTCCAGGTTGTCGGGTGGGCGCTCGCGCCGCACCGTCTTCGGATCGACACCGACCAGAACGCAGGCCCGGCGTTGCGAGATGTCATGACCCCGCACCGCCTTGACCACTGCGCCCCGCCGCGCATTCAGTGTCGTCAGGGCTTTCCCAGGAGATCCTTCAGCACGACGTTGTCGAGCATCGCATCCGCCAGCAGACGCTTGAGCTTGCCGTTCTCGTCCTCGAGCGCCCTCAACCTCTGCGCGTCGGACACATCCATGCCGCCATACTTGGCTTTCAGCTTGTAGAACGTGGCCGGGCTGAGACCGTGACGGCGACAGACCTCCGCCGTCGCCATCCCGGCTTCCTGCTCCTTGATCATCCCGATGATCTGCGCCTTGGTGAAGCGGCTTTTCCTCATGTCGTCTGCTCCTTCGTGATGAAGCAAACTCTACATTAAACCGAAGGACGTTCCGGGGGGCAGGTCAGTCTCGGTCGCTTGCGATACCATGCAACGGCGAGTCCTGACTTCATGCAGCGGCATTTTCCGGATGACGTGACACTTCAGGCCCTGGCCGAAGCTCCCGCGCTGAGGTTCAACTCGAAGGACAACCTCCAGCAGGCATGGGTGAGGCAAGTCTTCGGCCAGTCCGCCACTCTCCCCAGCCACTCCTTGCCATCCACTCAAGGCTTCGTGGATGCTTGCCGTGCCGGTCTTGGCTGGGGCCTGAACCCGGCCATGCTCGTGGCGGATCATCTTGCGTCGGGCGCGCTGGTCGAACTCGTGCCAAGGGCCACTTTCGACGTGCCGCTGTTCTGGCAGATCAGCCGTCTGGTTGTAGATCGGCTACAGGGTCTGACGCAAGCCGTTCTCGCAGCAGCCGAAGGTAAGCTGGAGCGACCATAAGATGCCTCCATAGCCCGAGCACGTGCGGGCGGTCGTGGCTTGCTATGGGCGGAGGATTGCAGTTATCAACTGGTCCCTTTTGCAACTTGGCGATGTGCAAAGCTGAAGAAGGTCGGGCAACGCCGACTTTAGAGATTGCTTGTGGACGTCGCCGCACGCGAGCCGGACAGCAGAGGAACTTTGTCTGACGCTGCCTGTTTTCCTGCCAGCGGGAGGAACAGGATGGCGGACGAGTTCAGTGACAACCATATTTCTCTGATCGCCGAGCAGCTGCACGTCGACAAGGAGAGCCGCATTACCGGGCGCGTCCAAGTCACGACGCAGACCGAGACCGTCGACACCATCATTCCCATCGAGCTGAACAGCACCGAGGTTGACGTCGTTCGGGTTCCGGTGGATCGCAAGATCGACGCCGTTCCGGACATCGCTGTCGAGGGCGACCTGACTATCATTCCTGTGGTGGAGGAGCGCGTCGTGATAACGCGCGAGCTCTATCTGCGTGAAGAGCTCCATATAAGGCGCGTTCAGCACCAGGAGAAGACTGAGATCCCCGTCAGCACCCGGCGCCAGGTGGCGCATGTCGAGCGCGTACCGGCGACGGATCAACCTAATCCCTCAACAAAGGAAGATCATGATGACCTATGATAGCAATACCCCGTCTATGGGCTCGTCCAGCTCGGTCTCGGCCATGTTCGACAGCCGGCACGAAGCGCAGCGCGCTGTCGACCGCCTGCAAGATGCCGGCTTCTCCAGCTCGCAGATCCGCATGGTTGAAGGCTCGGAAGCCGGCACCACCGGCCGCACCGCTGAGAGCGACAAGGGCTTCTGGGACAGCCTAGGCGATTTCTTCTTCCCCGACGAAGACCGTTACACCTATGCCGAGGGCCTGTCGCGCGGGAGCTGCCTTGTCACTGTTACCGGCCTTGCATCGGCCGACTATGACCTGGCCATGGACATCCTTGACGACGAAGGCACGATCGACCTGAACGAGCGCGAGCAGAGCTGGCGGTCGGAAGGCTGGGGTGGTTACGAGAGCAGCCCTTACGCCTCGGGTGCCGGCGGCTCGGGCAACCATGCATCGGCCGGGGGCAGCTACACAGACCGCAGCAGCGTCCTGACGGAAGGCGCCCAAAGCTCGGACGAGAGTATCCCGGTGGTTGAGGAGCGCCTGCGCATCGGCAAGCGCGACACCAGCCACGGCCGTGTCCGCATTCGGGCCTACACCGTTGAAGAGCCGGTGAGCGAAACGGTTGAGCTGCGCGACGAACGCGTTGAGCTTGAGCGCCGTGTCGTCGACCGCCCGGTTACTGGGGCGGATGCTTTCCAGGACCGCACCATTGAGGCTGAGGAGCATCGCGAGGAAGCCGTTGTCTCGAAAGAGGCGCGTGTTGTCGAGGAAATAGCCCTGCGGAAGGTCAGCGACACTCATCAGGAGACCGTAACCGACACAGTCAAGCATACTGAGGTCGAGATCGAAGACGACCGGACTGATCCTACAAGCCGCTGAAGCTGCCACTGGGCCTGAGCCCGTTTTGTCGGGCTCAGGCCATCTTCCTTTGAGATGGATTATACATCAGCCACCTGCTTCGGAAAATTGTCACGGCAGTTGTTTTTCAACTACGGCGATATGCTATAACTGCTTCGTCGCGCCATGACGCGCTTTATGTGAACCTGAATGCTGTCTCGAAGCGAAATCAACGGCCGCCTTCACCAGCTCGGTAAGCTCGCCAGTGCAGGTTACTACATCGGTTTGCACATCCGACTGGCTGCTCCCCTGCTGCAATTTCAGACATACTCAGAGAAGTGGTCAACGCACTATCTCAAGAGCGGCTATACGCTTCGTGACCCTACCATTGCTTGGGGGTTTTCCACGACCGGCGCATGTCGCTGGTCCGAGCTTCCTGTACCTGACCCGTTCAATATCTTGAAGGATGCGGCTGCACACGGCCTGTGCTTCGGCTTGACCGTCTCGCACGGACCCCTGACATCCAGATCGATCACCAGCTTCGCCAGAGTGGATCGTGAATTCACTGACCAGGAAATCGTCCAGATCCCCGGTCTGGTACAGCAACTCCATGACCTGACCGAACCTCCTGCATCTTTGACGCGTGCGCAACAGGAGGCCCTTCGCTGTGTTGCTCGCGGTGATCGCCATGCAGCTGCTGCAGCGGCCCTAGGCATCACCGAAAGTGCGTTCAAGGCACGTCTAATCAGTGTTCGGATACGCCTCGGCGCGCGTACGACCGCCGAAGCGCTGCAGCGGGCACAGGAGTATCGCCTGATTTGAGGATGCGGAGCTAGGCGGGTTCGACAGCAGAACAGCTACCTTCCGGTGAAAAGCTGCTTTGCCACCTGTCTAAAATCGATTGGCTTACGAAACAGCGGGATATGGGCATACCTGCTGGGGATCCCTTCTCGGCTCTCGCTGCTGGCAAAGACAACCGGGACACCGGCATGTTCAAGAGGCTCAATCAGCGGGTAAGCCATTTCCTTTCCCAGCCTTATGTCGAGAACAGACCCGTCTAGGTCGGAGTTCTCCTGAAGCGCATCGTGAGCGGCGGCCAACGACATCGCCGGGCCGATCACTACTCCACCGCAAGCTTCAATCTGTGCGCAGATGTCCCACGCCAGCAATGCTTCGTCTTCAACAACGAAAATGCGCCGCCCCGCAAGGTTGAGTGTGCTCACGTGCTGCTCCTGGTGAGGCCTTCTGCAGCTGAACCAAGAGGCAAAGAGCTTTGTTCCCTCGCTTGCCGGACGGTTGACGATCTCAACTTCGGCATCCGGGAAGGCGATGAGATTGAGATCAACTCGACATTCTGTCGAGCCGTACGCCAGACCTCGGAGATGATCATCTTCAGCGATGCCGCTGCGGAAGCAGCGTATCGAGATCATCCTGTTGCAGCTGCATTCGGCATTGTCAGCTACGCCTCGGTCCCGATATTTCGTGGCGACGGCAGCTTTTTCGGGACGCTCCTGTTGCAGCACTTACGGCGGGGGTGCGGCAACTGGAAAAGGAGCCCTTGTCAGACCGAGCCCGACAGCTCCCCCGCCTCATGCAGTCATCGCTGCACCGGATGCACGAGCTGATCGAGAACATCATGCTTCACGCAAAGTCTCGCCTCGGGGGCGGGATCAGCATCTTGGCTCAGCCTGATGCCCCGCTGGTCAGCGCAATCACGCAGGTTGTGGATGAAATCCGCTTTGTCTCAGCAGATCACGACATCATGGTCGAGCTCGACGTCAACCGTCCGGTCACTTGTGATCCCGCGCGTCTTGCTCAGGCTGTCTCGAACCTGGTGACCAACGCCATCAAACACGGCGCTCCTCGGACCCCTGTCGTTGTGCGGTGATGGTCCGGCAGCAACGAGATTGTCATCGAGGTGATCAACCAGGGCAACGCCATAGCAGAGGATGCACAGCAAGAGCTGTTTCAACCCAGTTCTCGCGGACCTGCACCTGCCGCTTTGGCGGCAATGTTGAGCACGCACGTTCGGAGCGCCGATCTTTGGCACCAACCCACGATGCCAATCCTCTCATTGAGCTTCTGTGACTACCGCGTTCGATGTCGCTTTCGACGCAGTCATCTAACGCCCGATGGGTCGTCAAGCTGAAGATCGGCGGGGTGGTCAAACGACATCAGCCTGTTCTTGCATGGCGGCGGCACCTGCGCCGGGCACTCAGCTTTGCATCTCTCGGTGCGCGCGGGCGCGCGGGTCTTTCACTTGCACGTTTCAAGGACATCTGCCAAAGAGCCTGCGGCTGATGACTGGCATCATTGTCTCGCGAGGCGTCAGGACCCACGAGGTTCATGGGCAGAGGATGGCACGGCGCCAAGTTGTTCAACTGGCTCGGTCTTATTCTAGGACAGCATCATGCACGACGAAGACGGCTCCGCCCCCGCTGTAGCTCCCGAAGAGGGTGGCAACACGTCAGAAGAGTTGGCCTACCGGCTCCGGCAGCAAAAGCTCACCTCGGAGCTGGGCCGGTACGCGCTCCAGATCCATGATGGTGCGGCGCTGCTGCAGGAAGCCACGCGGTTGTGCGCCCTTGGCCTTCACAGCGACTTCTGCAAGGTGATGAAGTACCTGCCCGAGGAAGAGCAGTTCGTCGTGCAGGCCGGTGTCGGCTGGAAGCCCGGTGTTGTCGGACATGCCCGCATTGCGGCAGATACCGAGAGCCCAGTGGGATATGCCTTCCGCACCAGCGAGCCGATCATCTCGAACCACCTGGCCGAGGAGACCCGCTTCCGGACCCCGGCTCTGCTCGTGGAGCACGGGATCAAGCGGGCGATCAATGTGCTGATCGAAGGCGATGGCCGCCGTTACGGCGTACTTGAGGTGGACAGTCCAATCCCTGGACGCTTTACGTCTGCAGACCTGGCTTTCCTGCAGGGCTTTGCTAATCTTCTCGGCGTGGCGCTTGAGCGGCAGCAGGTCGAGGAGGCCCGGCAGGAGAGTGAGGCGCGCCTGAGGGCAGCGATGGCCCACCAAGAGGTGCTGACACGGGAAATCAGCCACCGCGTCAAGAACAGCCTGGCAATGGTCGCAGGCCTTCTGAGCATGCAACGACGTGGGGCTTCCGACGCCGCTTTGCAACAGGCATTGGACGACGCCCGCACCCGTGTGACGACGATCGCACAGGTTCACGACAGGCTGTGGAGGGCTGACGAGGTCCACACGATCAACCTCGCCGAGTTCATGAGCGAGTTGTGCGAGCTGATCCGCGCGTCAGCACCGCAACGCCAGACTCTTAGCACGGATATTGCTCCGGTTGAGATAGCCACCGATCAAGCGGTGCCACTGGCCCTGCTCCTCAATGAGCTGGTGACGAACGCGTTCAAATACGCATACGGCGACGGCGAAGGAACGGTGTGCGTCACCATTCAGTCACTTGACCTTTCGCATTTGCGGCTAACTGTCTCTGACCACGGGCGGGGCTTGCCACCAGGCTTTGATGCCGAAAGTGCCGAGAGCTTGGGCATGAAGCTCATCGCCAGCCTTGGCAGCCAGTTGGGCGGGGCGCCCGAATGGCAGGACGCTGAACCGGGCACCCGCTTCGTTCTGGAGTTTCCCCTCCAGGAGCGCTCGACGCTGCAGGTTTGATTATAAGGATCACGGTCAGGCTTATTTGGCCTTGCAGCATAGGATCCTGTCGGGCTGAAGGCAGGTCGGCCCGGACGATGCTTCCACGAACTGCTGGCGGGAGTTATGTGCTGATCTGGCCGTGCGTCACGTTGTCCCATTCACAGGCGTTGTTGCACTTATCAGTGAGGTGGATTCACGTCGTGAATCCTGCATGCTAGCTTCGGGACATGCCGAAGCCTTCTTCTCCCCGCTACCGCACGACGAACTGGCCTGACTATAACGCCGCCCTGCGCCGCCGCGGTTCGCTGTCGATCTGGTTCGACCCGACGATAGCCTGGCATGCTACGAAGACGGGCAAGCGTGGTCATCCGGAGACCTTCTCCGAGAGCGCGATCCAGACCTGCCTGACGCTGAAAGTGCTGTTCGGCCTGCCGCTGCGGCAAACGGTCGGGCTGGTCGCCAGCCTGATCGAGATGGCGGGCTTGGACTGGCCGGTTCCGGATCATTCCACGCTCTGCCGACGTCAGGCACGGCTTGCTGTGCAGATCCCCTACCGCCGCCCGGACGGTCCCGTGACCCTGCTGATCGACAGCACCGGTATCAAGTTCCGTGGCGATGGCGAGTGGCAGGCGCGCAAGCATGGTGCGTCTCGACGCAGGCAATGGCGCAAAGTCCATATCGGCATGGATGCTCAGACTGGCGACGTCCGGGCCGTTGAATTCACGTCGAGCCGACAGGGCGACAGCCCGCTGCTGCCGGACCTGCTTGCGCGGATCCCCGAGGATGAAGAAATTGGCTCGGTCACGGCTGCCGGCGCCTATGACACCAGACGATGCCATGGCGCGATCGTTGATCGAGGGGCCGAAGCGCGCATCCCCATCCGCCGGAACGGTCGCGCCTGGAAAAAGGATTGCCCGGCCGCACGCGTCCGCAACGACATCCTGCACCAGACACGACACCTCGGACGAGCCAACTGGAAGCGTTCGGTCGGCTACCACGTCCGAAGCCGGGTCGAGGCGCGGATGAATTGCCTCAAGGCCTTCGGCGAACGCATCGCCTCACGCGACCCGGATCGACAGACTGCAGAAATCCAGATCCGCATCGCCATCATGAACAGCTACAACGCACTCGGCAGGGCCGAGATCACAGCCGTTGGCTGAACGCAAAGCGCGATAGGGTCATCTCAGCCCGCAGCCAATTAGCGCAACAACGCCTCGTGAGCCGCTCGATCTGCTCCGTCAGGTCATGCATTTCCTCGTGGAAGTCGTGGGATCGATGCGAGTTCCGGAAGGTCAGCGCCGTAACAAAGACCGACAGGAAGCCATATGAATGCAGGCACTCGGTCAGCCCGTAGGACACGAACGTGGCCGACAGGGCGATCAGCCCATCGCCGGTCTTCACAAGCTTGGTTTCTGCAGGGATGTGAAAGGTGATCCAGCCGAACAGCCGGCCGACGAGATAGCCGCCGAGGATACCGACGCTGATCTCCCACATGATGTTAAAGGTCAGCCACTCCCACAGCCAAGGCTCTCCGGACGCCGTCAACAGGCTGAGGGTGATGGCCAGGTGGACGAAGGGAAAGGCGGCACCGTCGTTGATGCCTGCTTCCGAAGTCAGGCCGAAACGCACCTCGTACTCTTCGCCGGAGGCAGGAGGACCCACCTGAACATCGGACGCGAGGACGGGATCAGTGGGAACAAGAACAGCAGCAAGCAGTAGTGCAATGACCCACGGGAGCCCAAGCCACACGCCGCCCAGCAGCGTGATCAGCACAAGTCCCAGAGGAAGGGTCACGAAGATCAGCCGCCAGGTGATGATCCAGCGCCGCCAGCCAAAAATGCGGTCGATCTTCAGGCCCGCTCCCATCAACGCGATGATCACGACGAACTCTGTCGCGCGCTCTGTGATATGGGGATAATCCATCGGTAGGGGCGACGACTTGATCCAGGGGAGGGAGAAGAAGCCTATCCCAAGCCCGATGCAGATGATGGGTAGCTGTTCTGTGGCACATAGTTCTGCTTTTTCTGTCAGGCAGTCTGCCCTTCGGGCTCGCCAGCTTGATGAAAGCGGACGGTTAGCAGTCGGCGCAGCATCGACGCGAAGAGCCCATCAGCGACATTCGCGGTAGCCGCAGCGAATGCAGGTGCAGCGTGAGCGGCCGGGCCATTCTTGCCGGTCGACCCTTTCCAAGCGCTGCAGTGCAGCTTCCCCGAAGCGGACGTTAGAGCTCGGCGCAGCGAAATTGACCGGCCGCAGCGCCGCGGGGTGATGCTCAGCGCACCTGTTGAGCTGGCGCGCTCAGACCCGACTTCGGGCACGGTGCGGCTGTGGACGCTGGCGTCCAAAGCTGAGGGTATGCCGCCGATTTCTCTTCCCACATGCCGGATCGACATGTGACAACTTCGTGACAGCCGCACGGAACTCGCCGCCCCCGCGGTGTCTTCATGGCAAGCGGAAGATGCACCGATGAAAGGGACAGGATGGCAAAGGGGCGCAAGAACAAGGACAACGCGCGCACCGGGTTGATCCCGGACCCGGATGCCCCCGCCCCCGACATGCCCCCCGAGCTTGATGCCGAGACTGAGCCGCTGGACGAGGCGGCTGAAAGCCCTGCGCCTGAAGCGCCGGCCATCAAGCGCAAGAAGGAAAAGCCCATCGGGACCGAGAAGGCGGTCGAGACGATGTTCCGCAACAGCTATCGGGCCGAGCTGGACACGATCGCCCTGGCGGCGATGAAGGCCAATATCATGATCTCGCTCAACGGGTTCATCATCTCGGCGCTAATGATCTCGGGCGCGTTCATCTTTGCCTCGTCCCCGGCCTTCTTGTTTCCTGCAGGGGTGTTTCTTGTCACCGCGGCCACGTCCATTGTTTTTGCGCTGCTCTCGGCCTCGCCCGAGCGCAGCGACCTGTTCACCGGGCTGCGGGACTGGGCGCTGGCGGTGCGGCGGCGCGAGGCGCGGCTGCGTGACCTGCGCGCCTACATGACCCGCCCGCGACACGGCACCCCGGTCGAGGGGCCGACCAACGTTTTCATCTACGAGCAGCGTGTCCGCCTGTCGCCCGAAGCCTACTGGGCCGAGATGCAGGACATGATGCGCAACCGCGAGCGGATCTATTACAGCATGAGCGACCAGCTTTACTGGCTGGGGCTGGTCGCCGACCGCAAGTTCCGGCTGCTGAACATGAGCTACACCGTCTTTCGGTGGGGCCTTCTGGCAACCATGCTGTCCTTCCTGCTGCTGAAGCTGTCGCTGGACATGTTCCCCGTCAGAGCGAAGCGTCGGTGCGGCTGCGGAACCTGGGGATCGGGACTTTCGACGACATCTACGAACCCTCGGCCGTCCAGCAGCTGCCCGACGGCCGCCTGCTGGTGGTCGAGGACGAGGCCTCTCGCGCGCTGAACATCCTGACCATCGACGAAACCGGCATGCTGGTCGAGGATAATGCCCTGGACGTGCGGATGATGCGCGCCTTCGGGCGCAAGCTGACCGATCTGGAGGGCCTTTCCATCGATGCGGACGGATACCTCTACGCCACGACCTCGCACAGCTTGACCCAGAAGGGCGAGCGCAAGGCGGATCGCGAGCAGATGCTGCGCTTCCGCATTACCGGCAACGGCGTCAGCGACATCGCGACCTTCGGCGGGCTGCGCGACACGCTGGCGGCCGACACCGCGCTTCGCGAGGCGGTGCTGCAGGCGACGGGTCAGCATATCGACATGAACGCGCTGAACATCGAGGGGCTGGCCTTTGTGCGCCAGTCCGGCCACCTTTACGTCGGCCTGCGCGCGCCCATGGCGGGCACGCAGGGCATCATCGTGGTGATCGAGAACCCCGACGAGATGTTCAACGGCAGCGCCCGCCCCCGCTTCGGCGCGCCCATCCTGCTGGAGCTGCAGGGCGGCGGCATCCGCGCGCTGTCATACGACGCGGTTCTGGACGCATTTCTTATCGTCAACGAGCTGGAGGGGTTTGACGGCAACCGCTTCTCGCAGCTGTGGCGGTGGAGCGGCAACCCCGCGGTCCAGCCAGAGCCGATCGCGCTGCCCGACATCATCAACCTCAACAATGTCGAGTCAATCGACTCGATCGTAATCGACGGCGAGCCGCGCCTTCTCATCATGAGCGACGAGGGCAGCGAGAAGAAGAACGAGCCCGCACGCTACATGATGCTGGACTACGGGCAGCTGACCGAGCGCTGAGGCACGGCGGACGGCTATGGGTTCCGTCAGTGCCTGATGGCCAGCGCGCCTTCCTGCAGGTGTGTGGTGAAGGATGCAGTGGGACGCACCCGAATGAATCACACAGCACGCCCGGAACTTCTCTACACGGATCTTAACGCATATCGGCCCATAGCGGCCGGTCGGCCCGGTGAGGAACTGCCGTGCAGCTTCTCTAAACCGGCCGTTCAGTGCATCCGCAGCATGCTCGCCAGGAACAGTGCCTCAGCGGTCTTCGCTTTGTTCGGCGGGTGGTAGATCCGCCTCAGAGGCTTTCGGCATGATGAGGGGTATCACGCCGAGGATGATCAGGACGATGACTGCAGATAAGATCGCGGTCGCCTCAAGCCCCAGCCCGGCAATGACACCAATAGCGGCGGTCGCCCAGATGCTCGCGGCTGTCGTCAGGCCCTCGACTTCGCGCTGCTTCGCACGAACCAAGATGGCTCCGGCACCCAGGAAGCCGATGCCCTGCACAACGCCCTGCAGAACCCGCGACATGTCCTCGATGGGCATGCCGCTTTGCAGGGGGCCGATGACGAACAGTGCCGCGCCCACAGCAACCAACATATGGGTTCGTATGCCGGCGCTTCGCTTCTTCCGTTCCCGCTCATAGCCGAGGATGCCACCGAGCAACGCTGCGATCATCAACCTGACCGTGATGCGGGTGATGGTCGACAGGTCCGGGATGTCCGAGAACTCGCTCAAGATGGTCAACCAGATCTCTTCTTTCACAGTCGCTTCCTCGTGCTGGTCGCCGAGACTGATGAAAAAATGCGGGGTCGCGCAAGTGCTCCGCTGGTAAAAGGGGGGGCGATCAGCATCCTCTTAGCCAGCACAGTGCGCGAACTACGCCCGGCACAGACGGGAACGGGCCAGACACTAGACCGTGCTTCCGCTCGCCGCCGGAGAACCAGGTTTCGAACACGCTGCGGCCCATTACGGACGGTCGACACCGCTCAGGTGCTGCGGTGCAGCTTCCCTTAAGCGGCCGTTCAAGCATGCCGCAGCGAGATCGACTGGCTGCGTTGGCGAACAATGATCTCATAGGGAGGGCATCCGGAATTATGGCACATGGATAGGCAATGCGCTCCTCTGGCACTTGGGATAAGGTAGCAGAGGGATACACTTTCCGCCGCTATTCGATATGCGCGAGCTACAACGGCCAGATCGGTCCCGTGACGGTTCTCGACTAGGCTCTTGCCGTGGCCTTGCAAAAAGCGGGGGCCTACATGAGATACTTGGCGCAGGTAATCTTGCCGTAGCTTCAGGCACCAAGATGCTCAGGCCTCGTAAGCGCCGGAGAGGACAATGAGCGACACCGACATACGGCTTGCTGAACTACAGGCCGAGGTTGATCACCTGGCGGATATAGCTGTCCACATGATGGTCGGACTATGCTTCGGCCTCGGCGGCACGCCGGGCGGTCTGCGCAAGATCGCGGACGATTTCGCGGCAGCGGCAGAGGATCCCGATCCGGCCATATCGAGGCTCGCCGCCTCCCTTCAGACGGCGCTGCGCGAGGCGGCGGAGAAGCTTGAACGCCAGCCGGACCGCGCCTGATCCTCCTGCGGCAATGTCGGAGTCACGAGGCGCAGGTGGGGTCAGCCGTTGCAGTGACGACGCCGTGACATGCGGGCGCCGGCAAGGCGGCGCCCGCCATCAGCAACGCTGCAGCGGCAAGGGCCACCGGCGCACCTGCTATGTCGAGCAACGCGCCGAAAGCCGGCGCGCCCGCCGTCTGCCCCGCTGCAATCATCAGGAACGGCAGTCCCAGGCCGAGATCGGCGCGGTCTGGGAACAGCGTGATCCCCCACAGCAGAAGCGTGCCCGACGAGATGATGTAGCCTGCTCCGAACAGTCCCATGGCGAAATAGGGCAGGATGGCAGCCGCACCGCCCGCCGCAAGGCAGATCACCGCGACAGCCATTAGCGCCAGCGACAGCCGGTGGACATGGGCGAGGCCAAGACGGTCAGTCGCGACACCTGTCACCAGCCCCGCCAGGCCGGCCGCGCCGAGAACGATCCAGGCCAGCGCGATGCGGTTGCCAGCAAACCCCAGCTCTTCCCGCAGGATGTCAGCGCCGAAGGTCCAGATGGCCGTGCTGGCACCTCCCATCGCCAGCGCGGCGAGACCGAGCGGAACCAGCCCATGCCGGCGCAGCTGAAGTCCACTCGGGGCCCCGCCCTCATCAACCTGGGCCGGAATCGCCCGCCACAGCCACAGGGTGACCGCCGCGCCGATGCCGGCGAAGCCGAAGTAGAGCTCGCGCCAGGCCGCGGCGAAGGCTAGTGCGGCGACGCCGGAAAGGATGATCCCGGCCGCTGTGCCAGCGTTGATGGCGCCGTTCGCGAGCGGCCGGCCCGCGTCAGTGACATGGCGGCTCACCGCAGCGGCCAGTGGCGGCGAGGCGAGGCCCGTGCTGATGCCGGCCAGTGCGATGGCAGCGCCAAGGGCCAGTGCCGAGCCTGCAAGCCCCGCCAGCGCCAGCCCAACGGTCGCGCAGAGCCCGGCGAGAGCGGCGACAACCCGCGGCCCCCATCGCGGCACGGCCAAGAAGGCGGCGAGGATGCCAATGCAATAGGTGGCGAAAGCCGCGCTGCCGATCCAACCTGCGGCCAACGTGCTCAACGACAGCTCGGCCCTGATCTGCGGCAGAAGCAGCCCATAGGCGAAGCGCGCAAGGCCGTAGACCAAAGCGGTCAGGGCAAAGCCGGCCGCAACCAGCCCGGCCGTGCTGCGGCGGCTCACTTGCGCCTCGCATTGGCCAGAAGCGCCGCGGCGGCCTCACCTGCGGCCTGCACGACATCCAAGCCGGCGACACTGGCGGCGGCGGTAGCGCCCTCGAAGAGCAGCCAGATCTGCAGCGAAAGCGCCTCGTCAGGGCGGCCCAGCTCAAGCTCGACGCGGCGGCCGATCTCACCGAGGAACTCGGTCTTCTGCACGCGGACCGCCTCGGCGATCTCTGCGCTGTCGCCGGCATATTCGCCATGGGCGCGCAGCAGCATGCAGCCGCGGGCGCCGAACTCGGCCAGCCATACGGCGAGCGCCACAAAGAGCCCAGGGACGCCGCTCTCAGGGTCCTCGCGCAGCCGCTCCATGAAAGCGTGGTGCCGCTGCTCGACGACCGCCAGGACCAGACCGTCACGTGATCCGAAATGCTTGTAGAGCGTCCGCGTGGACGCGCCGGAAGGCAGTAGCACCGCATCCACGCCGATGCCGCGAAAGCCATGCTCCTCGAAGGTCTTCATGGCACCTGTGATGATCTCGTCGCGCTTGCTCATGGCGTGCGATGTAAAGCGATCGCTTTACATGCGCAAGGTAGGAATGCCTGAGGCCTGCAGAACGATAGTCCACTCATTTCGAGCGGGCGGCTCTATCAAGCCCTGCAGTATCCGGGACTGGACGTTGATGCTATCGGCGGCAGTTTTGACCGCCGATGCCGAGTGTGATCTTCGCCGGCAGTTCGGTCCGGAATAGCTCATCAAAGTTCGGCACCACGTGTCTTCTTCAAGAGCTACGATGCGTGTTCCTCCAGAAGTCCCTCAGCGAGCATCCGGAACGCCTCCTGCGCCTTCGGCAGCATTGCCGCGGGGTCCTCGCAGGCCGCCACCCAGTGTGCCGCGTTCAGGGCCGCGCCGTTCAGGAGGCGCGCTGCCGCCTCCACGTCCACCGGCCGCAGAACGCCCTCGGCCTTCAGTTCGGCCACTGCCGCGCGCGTAGCGTCGAGGCAGCGGTTCTGGCTCGGCCATTGCGCCGGATCGCCCAGCACCGCCGGGCCATCGCGCAGGACGATGCGCTGCACCTCGGGGTCGAGCGCCATCTCGATATAGGCGCAACCTTCGGCCAGAAGCGCGTTCCACGCCGTCGCTTCCGCCTCGGCAAGCCGGCGCGCCCGGCCCGCCATTTCGGCGTCGATCTCGTCCACGACCGCCGCCAGAAGCCCCTTCTTGTCACCGAAATTGTGGTAGAGCGCCCCGCGAGTCAGCCCGACAGCAGCCGTCAGGTCGTCCATCGAGGTGCTGGCAAAGCCCTTTCCGGCAAATGCCGCGCGCGCCGAGGCGACTAGCTTGCGCCGCGTGTCCTCCATCATCTCTGCCCGTGTTCGCCCCGCCATGGCATCTCCCGCGTCCGCTCCGGTTGACATACGCTGCGTATGTAGCTAGCTTCCAGATACGCAACGTATCTGAAATCGCGCCCCGAGGGAAGCGCGCTCCCTCAGGCCCAAGACAGCTTTTCATCAAAGGAGAAAGACCCGTGGCCCAACGCGACGCCATCTACCCCGACAACTCGGCTCGCCATGCGCTTTATGACGCGCATGGCTACTCCCCCGCCGTCCGCTCGGGCGATTTGCTGTTCGTGTCCGGTCAGGTCGGCAGCCGCGAGGATGGCCAGCCCGAAGACAGCTACCTCGGCCAGGTCGAGCGTGCCTTCGCCAATCTCGAGGCGGTGCTGCAGGCCGCGGGTTGCGGTTTCGATGACATCATCGACGTCACGACCTTCCACACGGACCCCGAGGCGCAGCTTCCGATCCTGATGCCGGTGAAGGAGCGTTTCTTCCCGAAGACGCCGTTCCCGACTTGGACCGCGGTCGGCGTGACGTGGCTGGCCGGCTTCGACTTCGAGATCAAGGTCATCGCCCGCCTCCCGAACGCCTGAGGAGCGGTGGCAGCGAGCACCTGCTGCCAGCTGCCGCTGCTCTCATCACCATGGGCTGCGACCGTCCGGCTCGACGAAGAGGCCGCTTTCGCCGGCATGAAGCGCAAAATGGACCGGCAGGCGCGCCCCTCCCTCGGGGCTCATCGTGCCGTAGCCGGTCAGATCCGTCTTCACGAAGCCGGGACTGACCGAGTTCACCTTGACGCCGTCCGACTTCAGCGCCTCGTGGAGCTGCACCGTCAGCATGTTCATCGCCGCCTTCGAGGCGTTGTAGCCGATGAACTGCTGCGCGTAGTAGGTCGAGGAGGAATCGCCGTTCAGCGCCAGCGAGCCGAGCGAGCTGGACAGGTTCACGATCCGCGCGGCCGGCGACTTCCGCAGCAGCGGCAGCATTGCCTGCGTCATGGCAAGGGCGCCGATGAAGTTGACCTCCATCACGCGGCGCACTGCTCCGATGGACGCCGCGCCGGGGGCACCGTCAGCGGGATCGAAGATCCCGGCGTTGTTCACCAGAATTTCGAGCCTCCCGCCGCGGCAGCATCAAGCGTCGCGTGATCGTCCAGGTCCAGCCTGATCCAGTCGGCGGCACCTGAGCGCGAGCGATCCGCTGGCGGATGAGGTAGCGCGAAGGAGACATCCCGGTCGCCTTCTTGAAGAGGCGGCTGAAGTGGAACTCGCTCATGCCGACGACTGCTGCCACTTCCGCAAGGCTGAACGGCTCGGCCAGATGGGTTTGGAGATAGGAGATGGCCTGACGAAGCCGGAAGCCTGGCAGCGCCGTCTGCTGATCCTGGTCGAGCTCCGCGGCAGCGTAGTGACGGATGAGGTGAACGGCGAGGCACCGGGCGAGGCTGTGGATGAAGATCTCGCTGCCCTGACCCTCTGCCGTCAGCTCCTGGTGGATCAACGCAAGAAGATGCGACAGCTGCGCGTCGCGCGCGCCCGCGACGTCGCGCAGCGCGGGAGGCGCATCGCCTCCGAGCATGTCGGACGCAACCCGCTCAAACACCGCAACCGAAAGGTAGAGGTGCATGACCTGGAACGGCGCGTCGCCGATGGCGCGCCAGCGCATCTCGTAGGGTGTTGCCGAGCGCGTCAGGAAGAAATCGCCGGTCCTTACGTGGCATGCAGCCCAGTCCCCTCCCAGATCCCGTTCTTCGACAACGGCCTCCCCCGAAATGATCCACACGATCAGCGGCTCGGCAACCGCCGGCACGAGAAAGGGCTCCTGGTGGCTGAGCCGTGAATGGACCTGCACGAAGAGGTCGGTCCAGACCGGCCCGTCCCCGCTGACGAGCGTGCGGCCGGCGATAAAGCGCTGCAGTCCGCGTGCAGAGGTGCGCTCAGGCGGAGCAGTCGCGGCGGAGGAAGGCGAGCTTCCAACACATGGCGTTCCGGCCAAGCAATGTGAGGCTTCATCGCCGTTTACGTCAGCAGCTTCCATCCGCGCCTCCCCGACCGCCACCGCATTTCCCCAGGCTACGGCGTCACCCCGGTCTGCTCCATCAGCCCAAGCGCTCGCGCGCGCTTTGCCTCGGGATAAGGCGGGCGCCGGGCGCTTGGCCGCAGTGAGAAGCTGTCGAGCCAGGCGGTCAGTCTTTCGCAATCCGGCGGAACGGGCACTCCATAGAAATCATGAGCATACTGCAGGGTTGCCATGGCCATGCAATCCGCAATGGAGACATGATCTCCCGCTACAAACTCGCCAGCGGAAATCATCCGGTCCAGCAACCGCAACTGGTCAAAGAAGCGGCTGCCACAGATTTGCGCGAGCTCCATGCTGATCGGCACCTTTCCCACGCCGAGGCGACTTCCATGCCGCGCCCAAAGCGCAAAGAAGGTCATGGCCTCGTCAAAGGCCTGCACGAGTTGACGCGTTCGCGCTCTTGCGGCAGCGGTCGCACCTAGCATGTCAGGCCCTGGCAGCCGCTCCTCCAGGTATTCCAGGATCACGAGCGACTGCTCTACCACCGTGCCGTCGTCATCTCGGAGGATCGGCAGAGAACCAGTTGCGGTCAGCGCCTTGATCCTCGCGGGCGGAACATCGGCTGACGGGTTCGGCTCGCTGAAGATGATCTGGTCTACGTTGTGTGGGTTCTTCTCGGCCAGATAGATGTTCAGTCTCTGCGGGTATGGGCCGAAAGAGAAATTGTAGAGCTTCATAGAGGTTCTCCTTAAAAACGGAGCGACAAGCCGGCATGGTTGACCAGCCGCGGAGCCGGCGCGGCCCCTAGAGGATGCGGCGCCTCAGGCGGTGCCATTGCAACTCGTCCGGTGCAGCACCTAAGCAGTGCGCCTCCGGACCAGCACGAGATTGTCCTCTAGCATCTCTTCTCTGCCATCCGGGCCGCGCGCCAGGCGCGTGACGATCTCGGCGGCAATCACCTCAAGCTCGGCCGCCGGCGCATCCATGGCGGCCAGTTCCTCGCCGACTGTGGGAAAGATGGTGGAGGGTGTTGCCTCCGGACTCCACGGCGGTGGGGCTGCGTGCGAGAGGACCAGAAGATGACCACCCGGACGCAGCCGCCCGAACGCCTGGCTGAGGATCGCAGCGCGCGACAAGGCGACGGGCGACTGTAGGTAAAGCGCGGTGATCAGGTCGAACTCGCCCTCGGGCAGGGCGACCGACAGATCGCACCGCTCGAACTGCGCCTGCTGTTCCAGACCCAACTCAGCAGCGCGCGCACGGGCACGGGCGACGGCCGTTTCGGAGATGTCGCAGCCGCGCGCCAGCCAGCCTTGCTGGGCCAGCCAGATCACGTCATCGCCATGCGAGGCGCCGAGGTCCAGCGCCAAGCCCGGCGTCAGCCCGGCCGCGATCCGATGAAGCGCAGCGGTGGCGCGGCCGGTCGATGTTGTGCGCTTGGTGCGGTAGAACTCCTCCCAAAAGGCGTTGGGGTCCTGTTGTGGGTCACTGATCATGTTTCTGCCTTTCTTCGGTTGAAAATGGTTCCGCGCAGCAGCGCCTTGGCCAGCGCCGCCGCCGCACCGGTCGTGCCAATCTGCAGCCACATCATCGCCGCGGCCGCCTCCAGCCCCGGCCGCGTCTCGAGCGCCTGGCCGTAGATGGCAAAGCTCAGCGCGATGGAGGCGGCCATGCTCACCTGCTGCATGGTCTGCATGGTCCCGGCCCCCGCTCCGGACAGCGCCTTCGGCAGGCCCGACATGCCGAGTTGCATGACCGAAGTCACCGTGAGCCCCATCGCCGCCCCTGCCGCCAGCATCCCCGCCCGCAGCGGCCAGAGGCGCGTCGGCGTCAGCCCCGACAGGATCGCGTGGATCAGCAGGAAGCTGGCGCACAGCAGCAGGGTGCCAAGCGCCACCCGCGCCAGCGGCTGCAGGGGCAGCCGCGCGGCCGCCCAAGAGCCGGTCACCACCCCGACCGGGAAGCCTGCCGTCACCAGCCCCGTCTGCAGCGGGCTGAGGCCCAGCTCGCTCTGCAGGGCCAGCGACAGGACCACGAAGAAGCCGGGAGGGGCTGAGACGGCCAATAAAAGGAAGACGAGGCTCCAGCGGAAGCGCGGGGCCCGCAGGAGCGCGGGCGGGATCAGGGCTGCGGGTCCGGCCCGTGCGGTCAGACGGACGAACAGGGCCGCACAGGGAAGAGCGGCGGCCAGCATGAGGAAGACAGGCACCGGCCAGCCAAAAGCGGGACCGAGAGACAGCGGCGCGACGAGGCAGAGGATGATCGCGGCGAAGCTGGCGACCTCGGCGGGGCGGCTGGCGGCGCTGCCGGCGGCATTGTGCGGGGCCAGGCGCCGTCCCGCCAGCAGCATCACGGTCAGCGCAAGCGCCGCCTCGGCCAGGAAGATCGCGCGCCAGCCCAGCCAGTCCGGCGCGCCCACCAGCAGCGCCCCCGCCAGCAGCGGCCCGCAGACCGAGGCGAATGAACCGGTCATCGCCAGCCGCGCAAAGGCTCCGGGCTGGGCGGCAGGCGCGAAGAGCCGTGGGATCATCGCCAGGGCCTGAGGGGCCAGCGCGGCCGCGCCGATGCCCTGCAGCATCCGCGCCCCCGCCAGCCACACGGCTCCCGGTGCCAGAGCTGACAGAAGCGCCCCTATCAGAAACAGCGCGCCCCCGGTGAGGAAGACACGCCGCCGCCCGAAGCGGTCGCCGGCGCGCCCCGCTGGCAGCATCATCATTGCCACGACCAGCGAATAAGCCCCCGCGAGCAGAGCCAATGCCCTGGTGCCAAGGCCAAGATCGACGACGATACCCGGCATCGCAATCGCCACCATCGGAATGTCGACGATGGTCATGGCCATGCCGATCAGCAGCGGGGCAAAGCTGCGCGTGGCGGTGCGGTCAGGGTGGATGTCCATGTGGGGCGACTCATGTAACTACATGAGTGTCTTGATAGCACATTCGGTCTACATCATGTAATGCCTAAAGTTACACGACCTGAGGATTCCGATGCGCCAAGACACTCGCCTATCCCGCCTGCTGCATGTGCTGCTGCACATGGCGCAGACCGACGCGCCGATGACCTCGCAGCAAATCGCAGATATGCTTGGCTCGAACGCGGTGGTGGTGCGGCGGATCATGGCCGGTCTTCGCGACGGCGGCTATGTCGAGGCTGAGCGAGGCCATGGCGGCGGCTGGCGCATCACCCGGGGCACGGAGGAGATCACGGTGCTGGACGTCTATCGCTCACTCGGCTCGCCCGATCTCTTCGCCTTCGGCTTCTCGAATCCCAGGCCTTCCTGCCTGGTCGAGCAGTCGGTGAACGAAACGATCGCGGAGAGCATCGACACGGCTACTTCAGCGATCCTCGAGAAGTTCAGCACCTTGCGCCTCTCGCAGATTGAGGCAGAGGTGCGGGAGAGGATGCAGAAGACTTAGCACCTATGCTGGCATGCGAGCCTTTCAAATCGGTCACCGTGGTCACGGTCCCGGCGAGCGGGCGACGGTGCCATGAGCCGACTGCTTTCGC
Source organism: Paracoccus tibetensis (assembly GCF_900102505.1). GTDB lineage: Bacteria > Pseudomonadota > Alphaproteobacteria > Rhodobacterales > Rhodobacteraceae > Paracoccus > Paracoccus tibetensis. Next base: position 30,701 of record NZ_FMVT01000017.1, read on the forward strand.
GCGGCCTCACCTGCTGCGGCTCTTGCGACTGTAGGCACGGCTTATCATGCCGATCTGCTTCACACTACAGGAGCTGTGTGGACGAATGTGCTTGGCTGAGCACGGTCTAGGCGCACTCGGCCCTTACCTGCCGTTGGGCGGCACATGGTTCACTGTGTCATTTTCCCAGGAGCGGCCGTTCGTGCTTGCTGCAACAGCGCTACGGTCCGTAGTTTACTTGGTCGCAGATGCATAAACGTGCGCAGCACTGACAAAGCCAGATTAGTCCAAAGACACACCGGCACAGCGCGCGGTGTTCTGGATGTGTGAGCGCATGCACGTCCTCGCGGCATCGGGATCGCCAGCCTTCAGAGCTGCCACGATGGCCTGATGCTCGGCGATAGACTCTCGCATGCGGTCCGGGTCAGTGTTCGGAATGGGCTGGCGCTGTGTCTCGCTGAGGAGATGCTGCATATTCGCATAGATATTCGCCAGCATGCGGTTCGGACAGGCATCGGCGATGCCTCGGTGCAAGGCAAGGTCGGCCTCGACATGCGCCACAAGATCGCCCTTCTGCCACGCCTCTTCGAACCGTTGCGATGCCGTGGCGAGGTCGGCTGCAAGATCTGCCGTCATTGCCGGAGCCGCAAGGGCACAAAGTTCTGCCTCAATCACGATTCGGGTCTGAAACACGTCGTGCAGGTCATGCGCCCCTTCATAACGCCAACCTGTCCGCAGCGGCTGGTCCGCGGGGTCCAGCACGAAGGTGCCGCGGGCGGGAAGCGTCCGGATCAGGCCAAGGGTTTCAAGCGTCAACAACGCTTCGCGCAATGTTGGACGCGAGACGCGCAACTGCTCGGACAGGATGCGCTGCGAGGGCAACTTGTCGCCGGCCTTGAGCTCGCCCGAGCGGATCATCCCTTGCAGCCGGCTCGCCACGCCCTGCGCCACGGGTCCCTTGTCCCACATCACCAGTCTTGCCTCTCCTGTTGGCAGTCTTCTTCCGGCAATGCGGGAACCTGTCAATGTTGTTGCCATGCAGCGCATCTCATGCTGATACTGGTCAGACCGGTTAGTCCGGTCAATTGAATAACAACAATGGGGAGCTTCAGATGTTCGGATATGGCGCGCGGATGACGATGACGGCAGCAGTTGCGCTGGCCGGGTCTGCCTGGATGGCAGCAGCGCAAGAGACGCTGACGGTAGGTGCAAATATCGGCAACGTGCCATGGGAGTTTCAGGACGAAGCCGGTGAGTTCGTCGGCTTCGAGATCGACCTTGTTGCCACCGTGGCCGAGCGCATGGGCGCCGAGGTCGAGACGGTGAACATTCCCTTCAACGGCCTCTTCTCGGCCGTGCAGTCGGGGCGGATCGACATCGCCACCTCGTCGATCACCATCACGGACGAGCGGCTGCAATCGGTCAGCTTCGCCCAGCCCTATTATGACAGCGACCAGTCGCTGACGGCGCTGGCCGAGGGGCCGAAGTCGCTGGACGAGATGGAGGGCAAGGTCGTCGGCGTCGATACCGGCTCGACCGGCGACATGTGGGTGACCGAGCATCAGGCGGAATACGGCTTCTCCGACATCCGCCGCTACGAGGGGCTGGCCCCGGCCATGCTGGACCTGACGGCCGGGCGGATCGACGGCTACATCTCGGACATCCCGGCGCTGCAGTATTACGTCGTCGACAAGCCGAACCTCGCCGTGGTCGAGCGCATCCCGACCGGCGAGAAATACTCGATGATGTTTGCCAAGGACGCCGAACTGGCGAGCCAGGTGAACGCGGTCCTCGACGATCTGAAGACCGAGGGCGTTCTGGCTGAACTGCACGAGAAATGGTTTGGCGTCGCGCCGGACGAGGGCTCGTCCACCGTCACCGTCCTGCCGATGCCGTCGCTGGACTGATCCGAAGACCCGGGTCCGGGCCCGGCCCGGACCCGAAAGGACGCTCATGGACATCTTCGATACCTTCCTGAACGCCGAGGTCATGCGGCGGACCTTCCCGCTGCTGCTTCGGGGGTTGTGGATCACGTTGCAACTGGGCGCGGCCAGCATTGTTGCGGGACTGGTGCTGGGCCTCGGCCTCGCGATGGCGCGGCTCTACGCGCCCGCGCCGGTGCGTTTCCTGACGCGGGTCTATATCGACGTCTTCCGCTCGATCCCCCTGCTGGTTCTGCTGATCATCGTCTATTACGCGCTGCCTTTCGTCGGGGTGCGGCTGTCACCCTTCGCCTCGGCCATGACCGCGCTGACGCTGGTGTCGGGCGCCTACACGGCCGAGATCTTCCGCGCCGGCATTGAGGCCATCCCCAAGGGCCAGTTCGAGGCTTCAGCGGCACTGGGCCTCAGCGGACGGCAGACGATGGCAGACGTGATCCTGCCGCAGGCGGTGCGGATCGTGATCCCGCCGCTGACCAACAACTCGATCAACGTGGTCAAGGACACGGCGCTCGCCTCGGTCGTCGCCATGCCGGATCTGCTGAAACAGGCGACGCAGGCGCAGGCGCTGGCCGCAAACCCAACACCGCTGATCGTAGCCGCGGCGATCTATGTCGCCTTCCTCTGGCCGCTCGTGGCGCTGGTCTCGCGCATGGAACGCCGTTTCGCGGCAAGGAGGCGCTGACATGGCGGGCTTTGTCAGCATCCGCAACCTGCGGAAGTCCTACGGCCAGTTCGAGGCGCTGAAAGGCATCGATCTGGACGTCGCCAAGGGGGAGGTGGTTTGCATCATCGGCCCTTCAGGGTCCGGCAAGTCCACCCTCATCCGCTGCATCAACCGGCTGGAGCCTTTCGATCCGGGCAGCGAGATCCGGGTGGACGGCACGCTCGTCACCTCGGGGCGGGCGCTGGCGAAAGTGCGGGCAGAGGTGGGGATGGTCTTTCAATCGTTCAACCTCTTCCCGCATCTGACCGTGCGCCAGAACGTCATGCTGGCCCCGCGCCGGGTGCGTGGCACCTCGCGCGCTGACGCGGCCGCGCAGGCCGACCGTCTGCTGGCCCGGGTGGGCATTGGCAATCAGGCGGACAAGTATCCCGAGCACCTGTCCGGCGGCCAGCAGCAGCGGGTGGCCATCGCCCGCGCGCTGGCCATGGAGCCGCAGGTGATGCTTTTCGACGAGCCGACCAGTGCACTCGATCCCGAGATGGTGGGCGAGGTGCTGGACGTCATGCGTGATCTCGCCCGCACCGGCGTCACCATGATCGTAGTCACGCATGAGATGGGCTTCGCCGCGCAGGTCGCCGACCGGGTGATCTTCATGGATGCCGGACAAATCGTGGAGCAGGGACCGCCCGCACAGGTGCTGTCGGCCCCGCAGGAACCCCGCACGCGTGATTTCCTCGGCGCCGTGCTGAACCATTAGCGAAAGACTAGATGATGACACAGTTGGACATGGCCTGGGTGCAGGCGCAGTTTCCGGGCCTGGCCTCGGACTGGGTGTTCTTCGACAACGCGGGCGGCGCGCAGATCGCGCAGCCGGCGCTGGACCGGATGGTCGAGTTCCTGACCCATCGTAACGTCCAGATCGGCGGCAGCTATGCGGTCTCCCAGGCTGCGGCTGCGGCGCTGATGGCCGGGCGGCAGGCCGCGGCGACGCTGGTGAACGCGGCGCGCCCCGAAGAGATCGTCTTTGGCCCCTCGACCACGGTGCTGATGGGCAACCTGATGCAGGCAATGCGCCGCCAGTTAGCGCCCGGCGACGAGGTGATCGTTACCATGGCCGATCATGAGAGCAATATCGGTCCGTGGCGGCGGCTGGAGGAGTTCGGCGTCACCATCAAGGTCTGGCCGCTCAACAGCGCGACGATGGACCTGCAGCTGGACGATCTGGCGCCGCTGATGACCGAACGCACGCGGCTGGTCTGCGTCACGCATGTCTCGAACATCCTCGGCAAGGTCCATCCGGTCGCCGACTTTGCGCGCTTCGTTCATGAACGCGGCGCGCGGATCTGCGTGGATGCCGTCGCCTATGCGCCGCACCGGCTGATCGACGTGCGGGCATGGGACGTCGATTACTATGTCTTCAGCCTCTACAAGGCCTATGGCCCGCATGGCGCTCTGATGTATGGCAAATACGATCTGCTGGCCGAGCTGGACGGGCTCTATCACTACTTCTACGGCAAGGAGAAGGTGAGCGCCAAGCTGGAGCCGGGCAATTCCAGCTACGAGGCTGCCTATGCCACCGACGGCATTCTGTCCTACCTCACCGACCTCGCCCGCCACCACGGCGCTTCCGGAGACGATCGGGCGCTGCTGACCGCCGCCTTCGACCTTATCACCGCGCAGGAGGATGCGCTGACGGAACGGCTGCTCGGCTGGCTGTCGGCGCGGAACGACTGCCGCATTATCGGCGAGGCGGTGAACCACGGCAGCTCCCGCGTGCCCACCATCGCGTTCAAGTTCGACGGGGTGGATTCGGGCGCCGTCGCCCGCGCGATGGACGATCACGGCATCGCCATGCGCTTCGGCGACTTCCACTCGCGCCGGCTGGTCGAGCACTTAGGCGAGGACGGGAACGGCGGCGTCTTGCGCGTCTCGATGGTGCATTACAATACCGTCGAGCAGGTGGACAGGCTAACCGAGGCGCTGGCGCAGATCGTCGCGCGCGAGGCGGCATGAGCGATCTGGATCTCGTCATCGCCGGCGGCACCGTCGTCACGGCGGCCGACAGCTATGCTGCCGATATCGGCATCAAGGACGGGCGCATCGCCCAGATCGGCACCGGCCTGTCCGGGGCCGAACGGATCGACGCAACCGGCCTTCTGGTGCTGCCGGGCGGGATCGACGCGCATGTGCATCTGGACCAGCCGACCTCGGACGGGACTACCATGGCCGACGATTTCGCCAGCGGCACACGGTCCGCGGCGGCGGGGGGCAACACCACCGTTCTACCCTTCGCGCTGCAGATCAAGGGCCAGTCTCTGCGCGCCTGCGTCGAGGACTATCGCCGCAAGGCGCAAGGCAACTGCCACACCGATGTCGCCTTCCACCTGATCATCAGTGACCCAACCCCGCAAGTGCTGGGGCAGGAGCTGCCGGCGCTGGTGCGGGACGGCTACACCTCGTTCAAGGTCTTCATGACCTATGACGATCTGGTTCTGAACGACGCCCAGCTTCTGGACGTGTTCGAGGTCGCCCGCCGCGAGCGCGCGCTGGTCATGGTCCATGCCGAAGGGCACGACGCCATCAAGCACCTGACACGGCGCTTGGAGGCAGAAGGCCGAACCGCGCCTTACTACCACGCCGAGGCTCATGCCCAGATCGCCGAGCGCGAGGCGACGCACCGCGCCATCAGCCATGCCCAGTTGATCGACGTGCCCATTGTCATCGTCCATGTCTCGGGGCGCGACCCGATGGAGCAGATCCAGTGGGCCCGCGCCCGCGGCCTGAAGGTCTTTGCCGAGACCTGCCCGCAATACATCGCCCTGACCGCCGAGGACCTGCGCGGGTTGAACATGGATTTCGAGGGCGCGAAATACGTCTGCTCGCCCCCGCCGCGGGACGCCGACAGCCAGGCGGCGATCTGGCAGGGGCTACGCGACGGGACCTTCGACATCTTCTCGTCCGACCATTGCCCCTTCCGCTTTGAAGGTGAGGCCAGCAAGGACAATCCTCGTGCTCGCACCTCGTTCAAGTGGGTTCCGAACGGTATTCCCGGCGTTGAGACCCGGCTGCCGATCCTCTTCTCCGAGGGCGTGACCAAGGGCCGCATCAGCCTGCAGCGTTTCGTGGCGCTGACTTCGACCAATCCGGCGCGGCTCTACGGCCTGTATCCCCAGAAGGGCAGCATCGCGATCGGGGCTGATGCGGACCTCACGCTCTGGGACCCGACATTGACGCGGCCAATCCGTCAGGCCGATCTCAGCCATGGCTGCGACTACACCCCCTACGAGGGGATGGAGATCACAGGGTGGCCGATCAGAACCGTGCTTCGTGGGCGAACGATTGCGCTGCACGGTCGTGGGGGTGGCGAAGCAAGTGGCAGGGAGCTGAGCCGCGCAATCAGTGACGTCTACACGTAAGCCCACTCTCGCCAGGAAGCGCTGGTTCCGAAGAAGGATCACTTGGTGGAACGGGGCCCAAAGCCGACGGTCGTCGTTCGACAGATGCCCCTTGTTGCTTCCGCAAACCAGACATTAGTGCTTGCCACGTTGAGAGCGATCGTGGCCTCTTTACGACCAAAACAGCGTTGCGCCCGTTTTTCCGGATGACGCCGCCGCCGCGCTACCAGCAGTCACCAAGCATGATGCGGACCTAAAGTGCGCCGGGAGGTATAACGGGTGACATTTTCGCTCGGTTCAGTCTTCGCCCTCGAAAAATTCACTGTTGTCTCAATCTACGCGTATATTCCCTGCTGGCGGTGGCCTCAAGTCGGTGGCCATGCGCTAGCATATAGTATTATTCCGTCTCCACGAATTTTCGGCGCTATTCCTCGTCAGGGGAATTTACGACGTCTGCGTGATGCTGTTGTCGTTCATTTTCGCCGGGCAAAAGGCTGCGGCACGTTTAAACGTTTGGAAGGGAGAGCAACATGCCGACATCGCTGGTTCTGGAACGCAAGGGCGATCTGTCGCTGCGGGACATTCCGCTGGATCTGGCGGTGGGGCCCGACGACGTGCGCATCGCGGTCCACACGGTCGGCATCTGCGGCTCGGACGTGCATTACTACACCCATGGCAAGATCGGCCCTTTCGTCGTCACCGCGCCGATGGTGCTGGGGCACGAGGCCGCGGGAACGGTGGTCGAGGTCGGGGCCGGGGTGCGCCATCTGAAGGTCGGCGATCGCGTCTGCATGGAGCCGGGGATCCCGAACCCGGCCTCTCGCGCGGCGAAGATGGGGATCTACAATGTCGATTCCGAGGTGACCTTCTGGGCGACGCCGCCGGTCCATGGCTGCCTGACGCCGCATGTCGTCCACCCGGCCGCCTATACCTACAAGCTGCCGGACCATGTCACCTTCGCCGAGGGCGCGATGGTCGAGCCTTTCGCCATCGGCATGCAGGCCGCGCTGCGCGCCCGCATCCAGCCGGGCGATGTGGGCATGGTGCTGGGGGCGGGGCCGATCGGGATGATGACTGCGCTGGCCGCGCTGGCGGGGGGCTGCGCCAAGGTGCTGGTCGCCGACCTGGCCCAGCCCAAGCTGGACATCATCGGCGCCTATCCCGGCATCGAGACGGTCAACATCCGCCGCGTCCCCGCGGCCGAGGCTATCGCCGCGGCGACGGCGGGCTGGGGCGCGGACGTGGTCTTCGAATGCTCGGGCGCGGCGCCGGCGGTGCTTGGCCTGCCGCAGCTGGCGCGGCCGGGGGGCGCGGTGGTGCTGGTGGGGATGCCGGTCGATCCGGTGCTGATGGACATCGTGGGCCTTCAGGCCAGGGAGCTGCGGCTGGAGACGGTGTTCCGCTACGCCAATGTCTACGACCGGGCGATCGCGCTGATCGCGGCGGGCAAAGTGGACCTGAAGCCCCTGATCTCGGCCACGGTGCCGTTTGCCAACAGCATCGCCGCCTTCGACCGCGCCGCCGAGGGGCGGGAAAGCGACGTGAAGATCCAGATCGAGATGCCGAAGGCCTGAGCGCCGCCACCCGCCAGACCGGGCCGGCTGCGGCCGGCTCTGTCTCGTGCGACAATCGGTCCCGGAATGTATCTGCTTTGACGCGTCTGTTCATGTATCTCTTGGCGGTGTTTGCGCAATCTAATTTGCGGTGAGCGGGCCGCAACGCAGCAGTTCCACGCTGCGCTGCCGCATGAGCCGCGGGCTGCGCAGTCTCCAGCAGGATTTGGCTGGTAAATTCCGGCCGCAAAGCGTCATAAAAGTATCGGCATCTTCTTTGCCTCGTCGTAGAGGGGCGGGGCTTCAAGATGTAGACTCAGGAAAAGCGCTACGAGGAGGGGCAGGGCCGCGTCGCGGTCGTGACCTGGCGCGGAAGGGAGGAGCCGATGCAGCCAGATCTGGAACTTGTTCATATCCGCAAAGGCGAATCCTTCGCGGCGTGGTCGCATGGCTATCCGTTCCGCACCGTTCGTTGGCACTACCATCCGGAATACGAGATCCATCTGGTCATCGCGACAAAAGGGACCTGCTATATCGGCGATCACGTCGGTGATTTCGGGCCCGGCCAGCTGATCATGACGGGGCCGAACCTGCCGCAGAACTGGATCAGCACGACGGATCCCGGCCAGGTCATCCCCCTCCGGACAGTGGTCATCCAGTTTCCCGAAACCTTCATCCAGAGCGCCAGCTCCGCCTTTCCTGAGATGGAGGCTGCGCGCCATCTTCTGGACCGCAGCCGCCGCGGTCTGCTGTTCGACGACGCGACGAGCGCCGCTGTCAGGCCGCTGATGCTAGATCTGATCGAGGCACGGGGCGCCCGCCGGCTTGGGCTGTTCTTTCAGGTCCTGGACCTTCTGGTGAACGCGCCCTCGTCGCAGTCGCTGGCCAGCCTCAGCTTCGTGATTGGCATGGCGCGGGTCGAGGACAATGCGATGAACCGCGCCATCGGCCACCTGCGAGAGAACCTGCACGAGCCGCTGAGCGAAACCGAGCTGGCGCTCGTGACCGGCCAGAGCCAGAGCGCCTTTTCCCGGGCGTTCAAGCGGCATACCGGGACCACCCTCGTGCGCTACCGCAACGAGCTGCGGATCGATCTAGCCTGCCACATGCTGCTCTCGGACCCGGATGCCAAGGTTGCCGATATCTGCTTCGAGGTCGGCTTTTCAAACCTGTCGAACTTCAACCGCCATTTCCTCAAGCTGAAACGGATGTCGCCCTCGGAATTCCGGACGACCTTCGCCGCCAACCGGACCATCCGCATGGCCAGCTGAGCCCGCCGCCACCACGAAATTCCCGCAACCGCCGCTGCCTGTGCAGGGGACCGGGATGACTTGTCACTGACCCAAGGGAGGAACCCATGAAGAACCTGATGAAAAGCGCATCCATCGCGGCGCTTGGCCTGGCCGGGGCGACCGGCATGGCCATGGCCCAGGACAGCCTGAAGATCGGCATGACCTTTCAGGAGATGAACAACCCCTATTTCGTCTCGATGCAGGAGGCGCTGAACGAGGCCGCCGCCTCGATCGGGGCCGAGGTGGTGGTGACCGATGCCGGCCACAACGTCGCCAAGCAGATCTCGGATGTCGAGGACATGCTGCAGCAGGGCATTGACATCCTGCTGCTGAACCCGACCGACAGCGCGGGCGTCGAGGCCGCCGTCCGTATGGCCAAGGATCAGGGCGTGATCGTCGTCGCGGTCGACGCGAATGCGAACGGCCCGGTGGACAGCTTCGTCGGCTCGAAGAACCGCGACGCGGGCTACCAGTCCTGCAGCTACCTGGCCGAGGCGCTTGGCGGGCAGGGCGAGGTCGCGATCCTCGACGGCATTCCGGTCGTTCCGATCCTGGAGCGGGTCGAGGGCTGCAAGGCCGCGCTGGAAGAGCATGAGGGCATCACGCTCGTCGACACGCAGAACGGCCGCCAGGACCGCTCGGTCGCGCTCGGCGTGGTCGAGAACATGATCCAGTCGCATCCGAACCTGGCCGGCATCTTCTCGGTCAACGACGGTGGCGCGATGGGTGCGCTGGCCGCGATCCAAGGCTCGGGTCGCGACATCAAGCTGACCTCGGTCGACGGCGCGCCGGAAGCGGTGCAGGCCATTGCCGAGGGCGGGCCGTTCATCCAGACGACGGCGCAATTCCCGCGCGATCAGGTCCGCGTCGGCCTCGGCATGGCGCTGGCGCAATACTGGGGCGCCCGCGTGGTGCCGACCGAGGTGCCGATCGACGTGCGCACGGTAGATGCCGAGAATGCGGCCGACTTCAGCTGGTAAGAGCAAAGGCCGCGTCCTTCTCGGGGCGCGGCCGATCACGGGGAGGCACGAGATGCTGGCACTGAAGGACATCCGCAAAAGCTTCGGCCCGATCGAGGTGCTGCACGGCGTCGATCTTGAGGTCCGCGCTGGCGAGGTCCACGCGCTTCTGGGCGAGAACGGCGCCGGTAAGTCCACGCTGATGAAGATCGTCAGCGGCATCATCCAGCCAAGTGCCGGCACGATCAGCATCGACGGGCAGGACCGCCGCTTCGCCAATTACGACGAGGCCATCGCCGCCGGCGTCGGCATCGTCTTCCAGGAATTCAGCCTGATCCCCTATCTGACCGCGGTCGAGAACATGTTCCTCGCGCGCGAGATCAAGAACCGCCTCGGCCTTCTGGACCGCCGCGCCATGCGCCGTCGCGCCGAGGAAATCCTGAAGAAGCTCGAGGTCGACCTGCCGCTGGACGTTCCCATCGCGCGCCTGTCCGTGGCCGAGCAGCAATTCGTCGAGATCGCCAAGGCCCTGTCGCTGGACGCCCGCATCCTGGTTCTGGACGAGCCGACGGCGACCCTGACACCGTCCGAGACCGAGCACCTGTTCAAGGTCATGCGCGAGCTGCGCGCGGCGGGCGTCGCCATCGTCTTCATCTCGCACCATCTGGAAGAGATCTTCGAGATCTGCGACCGCATCACCGTCCTGCGCGACGGCGAATATGTCGGCAGTTGCGCCGTCGCCGATGTCACTACCGACCAGCTGGTCGAGATGATGGTCGGCCGCCGGATCGAGAACAGCTTCCCACCCAAGCCCCTGCCCAATCCCGCGGCCCCCGTGGTGCTGGAGGTGACCGAGCTGCAGCTGCGCCGCGGCGGCCCGGTGTCCAGCTTCCAGCTGCGCGCGGGCGAGATCCTGGGTTTCGCGGGGCTGGTCGGATCGGGACGCACCGAGACCGTGCTGTCGATGCTAGGCGAATACCCGGCCGCGCGCTGCAAGCTGCGCATCGACGGGGCCGAGCGCCGGCTGCGCGATCCCGCGGACGGGCTGATGCACGGCATCGGCCTGCTGCCCGAAAGCCGAAAGGAGCAGGGGCTGATCACCAGCTTCTCGATCCTGCAGAACGTGTCGCTGAACAACTACGGCAAGTATCGCCGCGGCCACTGGTTCATCGATTTCAAGAAGGAACGCGCCTGCACCGAGACCGCGATGGACCAGGTCCGCGTCAAGGCGCAGGGCGCGGCGGCGCGAGTCGACACGCTGTCGGGCGGGAACCAGCAGAAGGTCGTCATCGCCCGCTGGCTGAACCACCAGATGCGCGTCCTGATCTTCGACGAGCCGACGCGCGGCATCGATGTCGGCGCCAAGGCGGAAATCTACCAGCTGATGCGCGATTTCACCGCGCAGGGCTTTGCCATCATCATGATCTCGTCCGAGCTGACCGAGGTGATCGGCATGTCGGACCGCGTCTGCGTCTTCCGGTCCGGCGGCATCGTCGCCACCGTCGAGGGCTCGGCCATCACGTCGGAAGAGATCATGACCCACGCCACCACCGGAAAGGTTCATCATGTCGCATGACGCCAATATTGGCGCCCCCGCCAAGGCGCGCGCGCGCCAGTCCGCGCTGGACTGGCTGCTGCATTCTCCGCTGGCGCTGCCACTGGTCGGGCTGATCGTCGTCTCGACCCTGATGGCCTTCGCCAGCGATAACTTCTTCACCGTGAACAACATCCTGAACGTGCTGCGGCAGGTCTCGGTCGTGGGCATTCTGGCGGTGGGGATGACCTTCGTCATCCTGACCGGCGGGATCGACCTGTCGGTGGGCGCGGTCATGGCACTGGCCGGGACCATCGCGGCCGGGCTGATGGTGAACATGGGCCTGCATGGCGGCATCGGCCTTCTGGCGGCGGTGGGGGTCGGCGTCGGCCTCGGGCTCTTCAACGGGGCGCTGGTCGCGTGGGGCAAGATGCCCGCGATCATCGTGACGCTGGCGACGATGGGCATCGCGCGGGGGCTGGGGCTGATCTATTCGGGCGGCTACCCGATCAGCGGGCTGCCGGGCTGGGTGTCTTGGTTCGGCGTCGGCCGCATCGGCATCGTGCCGGTGCCCGTCATCATCATGGTGGTCGTCTACCTGCTGGCCTGGGTGCTGCTGCAGCGCACGGCCTTCGGCCGTCACGTCTATGCCATCGGCGGAAACGAGACTGCGGCGCGCCTGTCGGGGGTCCGCACGCGGATGGTCAAGCTGGCCGTCTTCGGCATCTCGGGCCTCACTGCCTCCATCGCCGCAATCGTTCTGACGGGGCGCCTGATGAGCGGGCAGCCGAACGCGGGCGTGGGGTTCGAGTTGGACGCGATCGCGGCGGTTGTCCTGGGCGGCACGGCTATCGCGGGCGGGCGGGGGCTGATCCTCGGCACGCTGATCGGCGCCGTGCTGCTGGGCATCCTGAACAACGGCCTGAACCTGATGGGCATCAACCCCTACATGCAGGACGTCATCAAGGGCCTCATCATCCTGCTGGCGATCTATATCGGGCGGGAATGGCGCTGATGGAAGGCTGGTTCATCGGCGTCGATGTCGGCACCGGATCGGCACGGGCCGGGGTCTTCGACGGGCGCGGCACCCTCCACGCCAGCGCCAAGCGCGAGATCGCGATGCACCGCCCCTCGGGCGAGATCGCCGAACAGTCCAGCGCACAGATCTGGGAGGCCGTTTGCGACGCGGTGGCCGAGGCGGTGGGTGCCTCAGAAATCGATCCGGGCGCCGTCCGAGGCCTCGGGTTCGACGCGACCTGCTCGCTGGTGGTCGCGGGCGATCTGCCCGGCGGGGTGGGCGACGAAGCCCACCCCGAGCGCGACATCATCGTCTGGATGGACCATCGTGCCAAGGATCAGGCCGCGCGGATCAACGCGGGCGATCACGGTGTGCTGGCCTATGTCGGCGGCCGCATCTCGCCCGAGATGGAGACGCCGAAGCTGCTGTGGCTCAAGGAGAACCGTCCCCAAGTCTATGCTGCCGCCAGCCACTTTTTCGACCTGACCGACTTCCTCACCTGGAAGGCAACTGGCAGCGAAGCCCGCTCGATCTGCACGGTCACCTGCAAATGGACCTATCTGGCCCACGAGCAGCGGTGGGACGACGCCTACTTCCGCTCCGTGGGTCTTGGAGATCTGGCGGCGGCGGAATTCGCGCGCATCGGAACCCGGATCGTCGAGCCGGGAACACGCCTTGGCGACGGGCTTCTGCCCGAGGCCGCGCGGGCGATGGGGCTGCGGGCCGGCACCCCGGTTGCGGCGGGCTTGATAGATGCGCATGCCGGCGGGGTCGGCACGGTCGCGGCGGCGGGTGATCCGGTTGATGCGGTGGGCTATGTCTTCGGCACCTCGTCCTGCACGATGACCACCACCGCGAAGCCGGCCTTCGTGCCGGGGGTGTGGGGACCCTACTACTCGGCCATGGTGCCCGGCATGTGGCTGAACGAGGGCGGGCAGTCTGTCGCGGGCGCGGCCATCGACCACCTCATCTCCCTGCATCCCGCACATGACGCGGCAGAGGCAGAGGCGCGGGCAGCAAGGATGTCGCTGCCCGAATGGCTGGCCGAACGCGCAAGGGATGCCGCTGCAGCCGCCGTCAGGGCTGCCCATCTGCATGTCGTTCCCGAGTTCCTGGGCAACCGCGCGCCCTTCGCCGATCCTCAGGCCCGCGCGGTCATCATGGGCCAGGGGATCGAGACTGACCTCGACTCGCTCGTCGTGCTCTATGTCGCGGGGCTTTGCGGCCTCGGCTACGGGCTGCGCCAGATCGTTGAGACGCAGACCGCCCACGGCGCGCCCGTCCGCCGCATCGCCATCAGCGGCGGCGCAGGCCGCCATCCGCTGATCCGCCAGCTTCTGGCGGATGCGACCGGCCTGCCGGTCGATGCGGCCGAATGCGACGAGCCGGTGCTTCTGGGCGCAGCCATGCTGGGCGCGGTGGCGGCCGACGCCTACCCGGACCTGCGAAGCACCATGACCGCCATGTCGCGCGTCGCGCAGACCTTCGAGCCTGCGACCGGAGAGCTGCGTGCCCTGCACGACGCACGATACCGCGCCTTCGTCACGCTGCAGGACACCGCGCGGCAGATCCGCGCCCAGATGCCCTGAACCACACAAGAGGATCGCATGCAGTTTACCGGAAAATCCGTCATCATCACAGGCGCGGGCAAGGGCATTGGCCGTGCCACCGCGCAATTGATGGCGTCCCGCGGCGCTGATGTCGTCGCCATCAGCCGCACCAAGACAGACCTCGACAGCCTGGGCGAGCGCTGCCGTGGCATTGTTGCGGACCTCTCCGATCCCGCCGAGGCACGCCACGCCATGGCCGAGGCAGGCACCGCGGACCTTCTCGTCAACTGCGCCGGCACCAACGTGCTGGAAAGCCTCACCGACATGACCGACGCTGGCTACGACACCGTCATGAACATCAACCTGCGGACGGCGCTGATCTGCGCGCAGGCCTTCGCCCGCACCCGCATCGCGGCCGGAGGTGGTGGAGCCATCGTCAACGTCACCAGCATCGCGGGCCATCGTGGCTTTGACCAGCACGTCGTCTATGCGGCCTCAAAGGCCGGGTTGGAGGGTGCCACGCGTGTCATGGCGCGCGAGCTGGGTCCCCACGGCATCCGTGTGGTGGCACTTGCCCCCACCGTCACGCTGACCGAACTTGCCGCCGCTGCCTGGAGCGATCCCGCCAAGAAGGACCCGATGATGGCCCGCCACCCGATGGGCAAGTTCGCCGAGGCTGAAGACGTCGCCCGGAGCATCGGCCTGCTGCTGTCGGATGACGCGGCCTTAATCACCGGGGCCGTGCTGCCGCTGGATGGCGGCTTCTTGGCCGTCTGAAGCTATATGCATTTCAAGGAGAAGAACATGTCCGTAACCCTCAGCGGCAAGACTGCCGCGATCACAGGGGCCGCCTCGGGTATCGGCCTTGCCGCAACGCGAGCGCTGCTCTCAGCCGGCGCGCGCGTCGTCATGATCGACCGCAACGCCGACGCGCTGGAGCAGCTGGGGCTGGAACTGAGCGGCGACACCGTCTCGCAGGTCACCGACCTGCTCGATCCTGCGAGCTGCGATGCCATGGTGCCTGAGGTCCTCGAAAAGGTCGGCGAGGTGCACATCATGCTCTGCAACGCGGGCAGCTATATCGGCGGCGATCTTGTGGACACGAACCCCGCGGCCATCGACCGGATGCTGAACCTCAACGTCAACGCGGTGATCAAGAACGTCCACGCCATCGCGCCGCATATGACTGCCCGCGGGTCGGGCGACATTATCGTCACCTGCTCCATCGCCGGACACGCGCCGATCCATGTCGAGCCGGTCTATTCCGCCTCGAAATGGGCGGTGACCTGCTTCGTGCAGACGATGCGACGCCAGTTGATGGGCCATGGCGTGCGCGTGGCGCAGGTTTCGCCCGGCCCCGTCGTCTCCGCGCTGCTGTCGGACTGGGAGCCGGAGCGGCTGCAGCACATGAAGGACACCGGCGCGCTCATGGAGCCCGAGGAGGTCTCCGACGCGATTATCTACATGCTGACGCGCCCCCGGAACGTCACCATCCGCGATATGATCGTCCTGCCGAGCAACTTCGATATCTAGCGTCAAGGTCAATGCGACGAGCGGTTGGCCGCAGCCGGCTCAGTGAACGAGGGCTGGTTATCGGCTCAGTTGTTGCGTGACGATGCTGGATGGGCAGGTGGTCGGTCAGGCTCTCCTCCCCCGGGCATGAAGTGGCAGATAGTGGGAGCAACCGATTTAGTGTTCCTGCTCTGCAGCTTCACGAGAGGCTCGACAAGGAGTGCCTGACCAAAATTCCGCGGCGGCCGGTGGACGTAGCGCGGTGCGCCTATTGTGTCGGCTTGCGTCGATTTACACCAAAGGCGGCGCTCGAAATTAATTGAGCGACCGGCCCATTGCGGACGGTCGGCCCGGTGAGGAGCTGCCGTGCAGCTTCTCTAAACCGGCCGCTCATTGCATCCGCAGCATGCTCGGCCGGAACAGTGCCTCAGCGGTCGTCACTTTGTCCGGCGGGTGGTGGATCCGCTTCGAAAGTTTTCGGCATGATGACGGGTATCACGCCGAGGATGATCAGAACGATGCCTGCAGATAAAATCGCAGTTGCCTCAAGCCCCAAGCCGGCGATGACGCCAATGGCGGCGGTCGCCCAGATGCTCGCGGCTGTCGTCAGGCCCTCGACTTCGCGCTGCTTCGCACGAACCATGATGGCTCCGGCACCCAGGAAGCCGATGCCCTGCACAACGCCCTGCAGAACACGCGACATGTCCTCAATGGGCATGCCGCTTTGCAGTGGGCCAATGACGAACAGTGCTGCGCCCACAGCAACCAACATATGGGTTCGGATGCCGGCGCTTCGCTTCTTTCGTTCGCGCTCGTAGCCGAGGATGCCACCGAGCAACGCGGCGATCATCAACCGCACTGTGATGCGGGTGATGGTCGACAGGTCCGGGAGATCGGAGAACTCGCTCCCAATGGTCAACCAGATCTCTTCATTCACGGTAGCTTCCTCGTGCTGATCGTCATGACTGATGATAAGACCTGGTTTTGCGCAAGTGCGCTGCTGGCGAGTGGGCTCGATCGGCATCATCTTAGTCAGCGCACCGCGCGAACTAAGGCCCGCAGAGGGAGCCGACCGGACACGGAAACTCGACTCCGCTCGTCGTCGGTCTTCGAGGCACGTAGCGCAACGTCTCGAGACCAGATGTTCGCGCAGGGCGCAGCTAGATGAGCGAAGTCGTGATCTGCAGCCCGGGCATCACCGGTTGGATGGTCCCATTAAGATCGGCGGCAGTATGACCGGAGCTAGCCGAGAACTTTGTGTGATCGGACGTGGAGCGCACGGACCTGCGATGCAAACTCTTGGAAGGGACCTTGAACGGTCGTATCGCGGATTACGTCGCTGATTGGTAGCGGCCGGACCCGGAACGCGGGAACACCCAGTTCGGCAAGCCATTCCGTCATTTGGGCTGCCGAACTGGCATAGACAATCCGACCAAGTCCGACCCAGCCATGGGCGGCGGCGCACATGGGGCAGTGTTCGCTCGATGTGTAAACCGTTGCTGTGGCCCGTTCTTGGACGTCCATGTTGTTCGCGGCCCATCGGGCGATGGCGAACTCCGGGTGCTGCGTGTGGTCGCCTCCCCCGATGCGGTTGTGATCCTCGAACAGAACGTCACCGTCGGAAGAGACGAGCACCGAGCCAAATGGCTCGTTCCCGCTCTCCAGCGCCTGAGCCGCAAGATCGACGCAGCGCTGAAGATGCTGCCGATCGGCATCGTCGATCATGACGCTTCCTTCCTGCTCGATGTCCCGAACCGTCCTGCGAGAGAGGTGGTTTTGCAAAGGGCAACTGATGCACAGAAGACCAGGCGGCGTGTCGAAGAAGGATGCCCGTTGACCATCAGTCCAGCGCAGCCGCGATGGCGTCGAACACAACCAGGGGGTCGACGGGCTCTCGACCCACGGGCTTGGGTTGCGCCATGTGCGTCGCGATCACGACGTTCCGAGTCGGGTTGATGTAGATGTTCTGCCCCTGGATGCCGATGGCGGCGAATGCACCGTCGGCGATGGACGGCTCGGTCCAGCCTGGCCACCACATGTAGCCATACTCGATGGTATCGCCGCTCTTCAGCTCCTGCGGCTGTCCGGCAGTTTCCGTCCATCCTTCTGGCAGGATGGTGCTGCCGTCGATCACCCCGCCTTCCAGGAAGAACTGCCCGAAGCGGGCAAAATCGCGCAGGTTTGCCGAGAGGCCGCTGCCGCCGATCTCAACCCCGTCGGGACTGTCCAGCCACCAGTTGGCGTCGGCCTCCATCCCGTAGGGCTGCCAGATCTTTTCTGCCAGATAGTCCGCCAGCGGCATGCCCACCGCGCCATGGACGACCTCGCCGAGAACCTGCGTCTCTCCGGTAGAATAGGTGTGGTGCGTGCCAGGCTCATGCGCGCGGGGCAGGGCGGCCATCACCTCCATCGCGGCGCCCGGACGCTGCTCGATCTGCGCGCGGAGCAGGTCGCGGCGGTCCGATGCGGGGTCGGTGTAGGTCTCGTTCCACTCGACGCCCGATGCCATCAGCAGTATGTCGCGGATGCTGACCCCGTCATAGGCGCTGCCGGCCAGTGCGGGGACGTAGTCCACCACCATGTCGTCCAGTCCGTCGATATGGCCATCGACGATCGCGGCGCCGACCAGCGTCGAGGTGATGGACTTGGCCACCGACATCGACATCCAACGGGTGTCGGGCGTGTTGCCGCGCTGATAGGTCTCGTAGACGACCTCGCCATCCTTGAGGACGACCATTCCGGTGACATTGTCCAGCGACAGGAAGTCGTAGAGGTCGTAGGTCGCCCCATCGACCTGATAGCTGACCATGTCCGGCAGGTCGACAAGGGCCTCAGGCAGTTCGCGGGGGCTGTTGCTAGCCGGGATGGTTCTGGTCGGGAAGAGACGGTCGATGTTGCGGAAGGTGCTGACTGCCAGATCCGGCGTCAGGTGGCCGTTATAGACGTCGTCGATGGTGCCGATGGGTTCCTCCGCATGCGGGTAATCTTGCGCTTGCAGGGCACCCGGGACCAGCCAGAGACTGCCGAGGGTCAGCAGGATACGCGTCCGAGACAGCGGGCCGTGATTCATACCATCCTCCATCCGTTAAAGCCATGAAACGGTAGTTCAGGACGGCGTGCAAGTGGGGCCCTCTCGGAGGCACGCCATGGCTGCGCGTTGCTGACGTGGTTCATCGACATTGCCGCGTCACCCGCGATCTTGCGATAGCCCCCCTGTCGGATCATCCGAATCCGAGGCGGGGCCGGTGGGCAGAAGGACACACCATGTCCATGGACTTGCTTCCTACGCTTTGGCCTGTGGCCTGCCCCGATGAGGTGGTCCATCTCTTGTCTTAGTGCATGACAGATCCTGGCGCTATGGTTGAGGTGGCCGGCGAAGCGGCTCCGGATGGCGGAGCCGGCCATTGCATGGCCTCTGGAGCCGGAGGCCGATATCCCAAGGATGAATGTGGGCGCTTTGTGTTGTAGTGTTTGCGCCAGCCCTCGATGACGATCTTTGCCTCGGCAAGGCTGTAGAAGATCTCGCCGTTCAGGAGCTCGTCTCTTAGCTT